>AODO01000017.1 GCA_000341795.1 Rhodococcus triatomae BKS 15-14
AGGCGGCTACGTCCCGAAGCGGCGGTGCCGGGCGGCGTAGTCGCGGAGTGCGCGGAGGAAGTCGACGCGGCGGAACTCCGGCCAGTACGCCTCCGTGAACCAGATCTCCGAGTAGGCGCTCTGCCAGAGCAGGAAGCCGGACAGTCGCTGCTCCCCGGACGTTCGGATCACCAGATCCGGGTCGGGCTGGCCGGACGTGTACAGGTGCCCGTCGATCGCCTCCACGCTGATCGCGTCGACCAGCTCGGCTCCCTCGAGGCCCTCGTCCTGCTTCTGCGCGACCAGCGAGCGGACCGCGTCGGCGATCTCCTGTCTGCCCCCGTACCCGACCGCGACGTTCACGTGCGTACCCGTGCGCCCCGCCGTGCGGTCTGCCGCCTCCCGCAGCCGGCGAGCGGAGTCCTCCGGCAGGAGGTCGAGGGTACCGACGATCTTCACCGACCAGTTCTGGTCGGGTCCGGAGATCTCCTCGACGACGTCGGTGATGATCTCGATGAGGGTGTCGAGTTCCTCGGGGTCGCGGCGCAGGTTCTCGGTGGAGAGCAGGTAGATCGTCGCCATCTCGATACCGGCCTCGTCACACCAGGTCAGCAGCTCGGCGATCTTGAGTGCGCCCATCCGGTGCCCGTGAGCGACGTCGGTGAACCCGTTCTCGCGCGCCCATCTGCGGTTTCCGTCACACATGACCGCGACGTGCCGAGGACGCTGCATGCCGTCGAGCTGCCCGGTGAGGCGCCGCTCGTAGAGGCTGTACAGCAGGTCGGAGGGCTTCACCTGGACATCACCACGGGAGGTCACATTACGCCCGCTCACCACCTGCGCGTCAGGCACCGGCGCTCCGGGCCCGCCCCCGTCCCGCGACGGCCGCTCGGCTCGGCGTCGTGCGAGGTACAGTGACCGGAGAACCGAAACCTACGGTTCCGTAGGTTGGCGGATCCGAACCTCGGGAGAACCAGAATGACCGTCCTGGACGAACCGCTCATCCCGGTCAAACCACGCCTGCGCGGGTGGATCCACCTCTGGGCGTTCACCGTGGCCGTCGTCGCGGGTGCAGCGCTGGTCGTCTCGGCGTTCACGGTGTCCGAGCGAGCGGGCGCCGCGACCGCCGTCTACGCCGCGACCGTGTGTGGCGTGTTCGGGGTGAGCGCCGCCTACCATCGCATCCACTGGCCGACGGCACGCTCACGGATATGGATGAAGCGGGCCGATCACTCGATGATCTTCGTGTTCATCGCCGGCAGCTACACGCCGTTCGCGACGCTCGCACTCCCTGTGGACACCGGGCGAACGCTGTTGGCGGTGGTCTGGTCGGGTGCGCTCGCGGGCGTCGCGCTGAAGATGATGTGGCCCACCGCACCCCGCTGGGTAGGCGTACCGCTGTACCTGCTTCTGGGCTGGGCGATCGTGCCCGTGGCGGGGGATCTGGTCGACCAGGTCGGCTGGCTGCCCCTGGTTCTTCTGGCGACGGGCGGCGTGCTCTACAGCGCCGGAGCCGTCCTCTACGCCGCCCGGTGGCCCGACCCGTGGCCCGAGACGTTCGGGCATCACGAGTTCTTCCACGCCGGCACGGTCGTCGCGGCTCTCTGCCACTACCTGGCGGTGTGGCTGGTGTTGCTCGCCTGATCCAGCCGGCCGACCCGGTCGACGAGCGTCGCGAGCTGCGTGCCCAGCTCGGCCGCCGACGCCGGCAGCACCTCGATCACGGCGTCGCCGCGATTGACCAGGTAACGACCGTCCGCGACGTCGATCCACCGGAACACCCCACCGTCGTCGGTCGGACGCCAGTCGACCGCGGGCCCGGGGTGGACCCCGACCTCGCCGATCCCCAGCCGGCGCTGCGCGAAGAACCCCCGAACGTCGTCCGGTGTGCCTCGGCCGGTCACCGGACGCATCACCGTGTCGGTGCCCCGTGCCGGTTCTGCGACGATCCGACGGCCCGTGCCGCGGACCGCGGGTGGCAACGCCGCGATCACCGCGCCGGCCACCCGGGTACGCGGCATCACGACGACCCGCACGTCACCGCCGCTGTCCACGTCCGCGCCGGGCGCCTGGGTGACGACGACGGCACTGCCTCCCCGGACACCGGCGTGCAACCGGGTCACCGACGTGAGGTCGGCGCCGGTGAAGGCACACACCTCGATCCGTAGTTCCGGTTCCAGCAGAGCCGACACGGCCCCCTGCAACGGCTCGTCCAGGCCCGATCGAAGTGCCTGTTCGGCGCTCCGGCGCGCGCCCTGCTCCACCGACGCCGATTCCGACGCACTGCGGTACGCCATCGGGTACGGGAGCCGGTCGCGGCCGAACACACGCCACAGCACGTCGAATTCCAGTGCCGAGAAATACCACTCGGCAGCGAACCGGCCGGTCATGCGCCGAGCCCCGGAGGCGCGACGAGCGGAAGATCGCCGACGAATTCGTCGACGGAGAGCTCCGACCCGACCACTTGCGGCGCGTCGCCCCCCTGCGCCTGCCCGCTCACGCACCCCACCACCACCGCGCACAGACACGCAATGCCCAAGACGGAACCCCGCACCGAACACCCCCAAACCCCCGACAACAGTCCGCTCACCTACTCAGACGCAGACGAGGCTCGATCGGTTCCACCCGTGCGCAACCACATACTCGACGTCGTCATCCGGGTCACGTACGGCAGGGCGACGACGCCACACAGGCTGGAGTGGATACGAATCCGTGGACACCCCTACCTGGCGAGCGCCTCGACCAACGCGTCGATGTCGGTAACCGGCCGATCGCACACGACACCGCGGCACACGTATGCCGCGGACCGGCCACCGACCAGCGGCCGATCGGCCAGCAGCGGAATCGAATCGGGCGGCCCGCCGACGACAACCACCCCACCCGGCGCGTGTCTGCGCGCAGCGTCGAGCAGCTCCGAGGCACCGTCGGTCGCGACCGCCACCTGGATCGGACCCCGCACGGCGGCCTCAGCAACCGCGAGCCAGTGCCCGGCAGATCGCGGAACACGCTGCAGCAGAAGGGTTCCCCGGTCGATGGTCGCGGACGCCGCGGCGCCGTAGCGACCCGCGGTGTCGGCCGACGACAGTACCGACGCCAGCAACAGAGCCTCGGCCATCGACGACGTACCGGACGGCGTGGCACCGTCGACGGGGTCCCGGGGCCTGGCGATCAGCGTCTCGGCGTCGTCCGCGGTGTCGAACCAGGATCCGGGCTCGTTCTCGTCCGCGAAATGGTCGAGCGCCAGGTCGAGGATCTGCTGTGCACGGGCGAGCCACTCGGCGTCGCCGGTCACCTGCTGGAGGGTGAGCAGTCCGGTCGCGAGTGCGGCGTGGTCGTCGAGAACCGCTGACGCGTCACCGACGACCGACCCGAGGGATGCGCGCCGGAGTCGTCCGTCGACGAGGTGCTCGTCCAGCAGCGACCGCGCGCAGCGCTCGGCGGCGCCGATCCACTCCGGACGACCCAGACCGGCGCCGGCCTCGGCGAGCGCAGTGATCGCGAGTCCGTTCCAGGCGGTGACCACCTTGTCGTCACGAGCGGGCTGGGGCCGGTTCGACCGCGCGTCGAACAGACTGCGGCGCACCGATTCCCAGCGCGTCCAGTCGTCGGGGTCCGACGGGAACTGCAGCACCGACGTCCCGGCTTCGAAGGTGCCGGCCGAGCTCACCGCCAGCAGCCCGGCCGCCCAGACGCCGTCCTCGAAACCGAGGACCTCGATCAGCTGCTCGGGAGTCCACGCGTAGGTGAGCCCTTCGATGCCTTCGGTGTCGGCGTCGAGGGCCGATGCGAAACATCCTGTGTCGGTGCGCAGGTCACGCAGCATGAACTCGGCGGTGGCCTCCGTGACGCGGAACGCGAGATCCGAGCCGGTGCGCCGCGCCAGGTGCGCGTACACGCGCAGGAGCTGAGCGTTGTCGTAGAGCATCTTCTCGAAGTGCGGCACCACCCAGTCGGCATCGACGGAATAGCGCGCAAAACCGCCGCCCAACTGGTCGAAGAGTCCGCCTCGCGCCATCGCCTCCGCGGTCCGGGTCACCGAGTCGAGGACCATCGCCGAACCGGTCCGCTCGTGGCTGCGGAGCATGCCCTCCAGCAATGCCGACGGCGGGAACTTCGGCGCCCCACCGAATCCGCCGCGCTCGACGTCCTCGTCGGCGCGCACCGCGGCGACCGCCGCGTCGAGGAGCGGGCCGTCGAGCGGGGCCGCACCCGCGGGCAGTGCGCCACCAGCGCGGCGCAGTTCCGTCGTGATCGACGCGGACGCCTGCAGCACGTCGTCGCGGCGGGTCCGCCAGGTGTCGTCGATCGCTTCGAGCAGCTGCGTGAAGGAGGGCATGCCGCCGCGAGGCGACGGCGGGAAGTAGGTGCCGCAGTAGAACGGTTCCCCGTCCGCGGTGAGGAAGCAGGTCATCGGCCAGCCGCCCTGCCCCGTCATCGCGACCGTCGCGTTCATGTAGATCGCGTCCAGGTCGGGACGTTCCTCACGGTCGACCTTGATGCACACGAAGTGCTCGTTCATCACCGCGGCCGTCGCCTCGTCCTCGAACGACTCGTGTGCCATGACGTGGCACCAGTGGCAGGCCGCGTATCCGATGGACAGCAGCACCGGCACGTCGCGCTCTCGCGCCCACTCCAGCGCGTCGGTCCCCCACTGCTGCCAGTGCACGGGATTGTCCGCGTGCTGCCGCAGGTACGGGCTGGTCGCCTCGCCGAGGGCGTTCCGGTGCCGCGTGGTCACGCCTAGCCCGACGTCTGGGTCGGCGGGGTGGACGGCTTCGCCGCAGTCGTCGCGCCGGAGCCGGTCGGCGGCACCGCTCCGCCGCGGTCGGTTCCCTCGTCCGCCGCCTGGTCGGCTTCGGGATGCTCGGGCTCGAACGTGTCGGGCAGCTTCCGCAACTGCTTGTTCATCGACCGGATCAACAGCACCGTCCCGACGAGCAACACGACGATGATCAGCAACCCGACCGGAGAGGCCTTGCCGAACTCGGGTCCCGTCGGGGTGCCCTGGGTCTGCGCCAGCAACGCGACTGTCGCGCCTGCCAGATTCACTGCTCCTCCTCCTGCCGTCCCGCGGCCACACCGACGTGGTCGATGCCGGCGAACAGGTCGTTCTCCGGAATCGCGGTGGTGACGCGGGTCTTGGCCAACTCGAACTCCTCGGTCGGCCAGATCTTCTGCTGAATGTCTCGGGGGACCGCGAAGAACGACCCGTTCGGGTCGATCTGCGTCGCATGGGCGCGCAGCGCGTCGTCCCGCTGCGCGAAGTAGTCGCCGCAGGTGATCTGGGTGGTGACACGAGCCATCAGGTCGCCCTGCTCCGTCTTCCACTTCTTGAGCCACTCCGCCATCGGGAACTCCTCACCGCGGCGGTCGTACTCCTCCTGGAACAACTGCAGGCGCTTCCGGATGAACCCGTGCGAGTAGTACAGCTTGAGCACTTCCCACGGCTCACCCGCCTCGGGGAACCGATCGGGGTCAGCGGCAGCCTCGTACGCCGCCACCGACACCTCGTGGCACCGGATGTGGTCGGGGTGCGGGTAGCCGCCGTTCTCGTCGTAGGTGGTCATCACGTGCGGACGGAACTCGCGGATGACGCGGACGAGCGCCTCCGTGGACTCCTCCAGCGGAACCAGCGCGAAGCAGCCCTCCGGCAACGGCGGCTTCGGGGCTCCCTCCGGCAGCCCCGAGTCGACGAAGCCCAGCCAGGTCTGCTCGACGCCGAGGATGCGGGCCGCTTCGGCCATCTCCTCCTTGCGGACGTCGCTGATCCGGTCGCGGATGCCGGGGACGTCCATCGCCGGGTTGAGGATGTCGCCGCGCTCGCCGCCGGTGAGGGTGACCACGAGCACCTCGTGACCCTCGGCTGAGTAGCGGGCCATCGTCGCCGCGCCCTTGCTGGACTCGTCGTCGGGATGGGCGTGCACGGCCATGAGACGCAATCCGCTCACAGTCTTCCTTCACCTCAGCTTCGCCTGGAACCTACGTGTGGCTACCGTCCACCTGCCGCGCCGACCGCGCGGGAGGCGTCCGTGTCCTTCCCCTATAGTTCCACCCGACACCTCCACCGTCACCGTGACCCTGCTCGGATCACCACGCGGAGGGCACCCAGCCGGGCACCACGAGCTCGCCCGGACCGCTGCACGAGAGTCGAGCGCATGACCGAGACGACCCCCTCCGACCGCTACCCGATGCCCCAGGGCAGTGTCCGCGGGTCCCGGATCACGGCGATCGTCCTCACGATCGGAGTCGTCCTCCTCGGCCTCGCCATCGCCTGGCTCGCCTACAACAGGTTCGCCGTCAAGGACATCAAGTCGGAGATGGTCCAGTACTCGATCGTCGACGACTCGACCATCGCGCTCAGCTTCACCGTCACCCGCGAGGACCCGACCGAAGCGGCCCTGTGCATCGTGCGCTCCCGGTCACGGGACGGCTCCGAAACCGGACGCCGGGAGGTCGTCGTACAGCCGTCCGAGCACGGAACGGTGCAGATCGACACCCAGATCACCACCACGCAGCCGCCGGCCGTCGCCGACATCTACGGCTGCGGCTCCGACGTCCCGGCGTATCTCACCGTCAACTGACGGCACAGCCCGCCACGCCGCGTCGGCGACCTGGATCTTCGCTGGAAAATCCCAGCTCGTGCTAGACTCGCCGGATACACGGTTCCGAGTTGGAGCCGTGTATTGCTGCATTTGCATCTGGACGCGTGTGTGCACGCGCACCCGGACGCAAGCGGCGTACACACGCGGTCGGGCGCGCGCTCACCACACGGTGAGTCGACCCGGGGGATCACCGTCCGGGGGGACAACGCACCCAGCCGCAGCCGACCACCGGAATGGGTGGTCCGTCCAGGGGACCGTGAGGTTCCGACTACGAGGAGTGATCGAGCATGACCGAGACCCAGGTGACCTGGCTGACCCAGGAGTCACACGACCGGCTCAAGAGCGAACTCGACCAGCTCATTGCCAACCGTCCGGTCATCGCGGCCGAGATCAACGAGCGTCGCGAGGAAGGCGACCTCAAGGAGAACGGCGGCTACCACGCCGCTCGCGAGGAGCAGGGCCAGCAGGAAGCGCGCATCCGCCAGCTGCAGGAACTCCTCAACAGCGCCAAGGTCGGCGAGGCTCCCACGCAGTCCGGTGTCGCACTGCCCGGCTCGGTTGTCAAGGTGTACTACGACGGTGACGAGACCGACACCGAGACGTTCCTCATCGCCACCCGCGAAGAGGGCGCCCGCAACGACAAGCTCGAGGTCTACTCCCCCAGCTCCCCGCTCGGCGGCGCGCTCATCGACGCGAAGGTCGGCGAGACCCGCGAGTACGTCCTGCCCAACGGCAAGACGATGAAGGTCACCCTGATCAGCGCGGAGCCGTACCACGCCTGACGGGCCACGTCCTCCGGAACCCCGGTTCGCGCACCAGCGCGGGCCGGGGTTCCGTCGTCCGGGAGGGGCAGACACCCCCTGCATGCCTGCCCCAACCGGACTCCGAGCCGCCGCGCACCCTGCCTCCCCCGACCGGGCACTTCGAGCGACTCAACCAATCAGACGCAGTCGATCGGCGAAAGGTTCCCCGGTCCGCCGGATTGCCCGCCGAACACCCCACTGAGCGGGACGAAGCAGCCGGTACGCGCCCGCCGTGCGGCCGCGACCCCGAACCTCCGCACCTGTCGGCGCAGGTCGCTCTGCTACGGTCGTCGATGTTCTGACACGGGGTGCTCCGCGAACGCGGGGCTGAGATGAGACCCGAGAACCTGTCCAGGTAATGCTGACGAAGGGATGTCATGTCTACGACGCATGCGCTCACACCGATCTCCGGTGGATTCACCGACCACCTCTGGGCCGAGACGAAGGCACTGCGGGTCGCAATCGACGACCTCGAGTTCCTGCACCGTCTCGGCGACGGCACCCTGCCGCTCGAGGTCTTCCGCACGTACATCGAGCAGGACTCGCTGTACCTGACCGGCTACGCCAAGGCACTCGCACTCCTCGCGGCCCGCGCCCCCGAACCGCAGGCGGCGGCGTTCTGGGCGAGCTCCGCGGCGAACGCCGCCGCCGTCGAATCGGCACTGCACGACGAACTGCTCGACGTGCTGCCTCCCCGCCTCGACGCACCGGAGCACTCCGCCGCGTGCCTCGGGTACGTCTCGTACCTCGTCGCTGCCGCGGCCACCGAGCCGTACCCGGTCGCCGCCGCGGCCGCGTTGCCGTGTTTCTGGATCTACGCCGAGGTCGGCCGGACCCTCGCCGCGAACGCGGCGAAGGTCCTCGCAGCCGACCCGGACCACCCGTATGCCAAGTGGGTGACCACCTACGACGCCCCCGAGTTCCAGGAGTCCGCCGCCCGGGCCCGCAGCCTGGTGGACGCCGCGGCCGAGGGCGCGAGTGAGCGCGAGCGGGCCGACATGCTCATCTCGTTCACCGTCGCCACCCGGTACGAACTCATGTTCTGGGACACAGCCCTGCACCCACAGCCCTGGCCCGCCCCGTGAGCGCCCGCATCCGCCGTGCACTCACCGGCATCGCCGCCGCCGCGCTCGCCCTCACCGCGGTCACCGCGTGCAGCTCGGATTCCGGCTCCGAGGACACCATCCGCTTCGCGCTCGACTGGACCCCGAACACCAACCACACCGGACTGTTCGTGGCGTTGCAGCGCGGCTGGTTCGCCGACGCCGGCCTCGACGTCGAGGTCCTGCCGTACAACAACACCGCGGTCGACACCGTCGTCGACGCAGGCAACGCCGAATTCGGTATCAGCACGCACAACTCGTCGACGTTCTCCCGTGCGTCCGGCGCGCACACGATCTCGGTGCTCGCACCGCTGCAACGGTGGGCGACCGGAATCGGTGTCCGCGCCGACCGCGCCGACATCGCGAGCCCGAAGGACCTCGACGGAAAGACGTACGCGGGGTTCGGCGACCCCGGGGAGAAGGAAACCCTGCAGCAGGTGATCCGCAACGACGGCGGAACCGGCGACTACAACTCCGTCACCCTCGGAACGTCCGCGTACGAGGCCGTGTACTCGGGTGATGCCGACTTCACCGTCTCTTACCTGGCGTGGGAGGGCATCGAAGCCGATCACCACGGCACCCCGATGAAGTACTTCCACTACACGGACCACGGCTTCCCCGAGGCATACGCCATCGTCGTCGACGCCAACGAGGACTGGATCGACGCGAACCCGGAGCGGGCGACGAAGTTCGTTCAGGCACTGCAACGCGGCTACCAGGAGGCAGCCGACGATCCCGACGCCGCCGCGCAGGACCTCATCGACGCCAATCCCGGCGCGTTCAACGACGAGAAGCTGGTGCTCGAGAGCCAGCGGATGCTCGCCGACCGGTACATGAAGGACGCCGACGGCAGGGTCGGCGGGCAGACACTCGAGCAGTGGGCGGGCAACTCCGGCTTCCTGTACCGCAGCGGCCTGCTCACCGGTCCGGACGGCTCGCCGCTCGCCGCCGAGCCCGACTGGTCGACCTACTTCACCAATGAGTACCTCGGTACGCCCTAGCGGCGTCTCGGGCAGCGACAGGGAACAGGTTCCGTTGCGCACCAGGAGGGTCCCCGCCGCCGGCGATCGACGCCGGGCGGCGGGGATCCGTCGCGTGGCCCCCGCCCTCGCCGCGGTGGCGGTCCTCGTCGCGATCTGGCAGATCTACGTCGAGGTCAGCGGCATCCGTCCGCAACTGCTTCCGTCGCCGGTGCGCGTCGTCGAACAGGGCTGGGCACACCGCGCGGAGATCGGCACACACGCCGCCGCGACGCTGCAGGTGACACTGATCGGTTTCGGGGTGTCGCTGGTGCTGGCGTGGGCGCTGGCGATTCTCGTCGACTTCTCCCCCGCACTGCGCCGCGCGTTCGTGCCTCTGTTCGTGGCGTCTCAGACACTGCCGATAATCGCGATCGCGCCACTGATGATCATCTGGTTCGGCTTCGGGCTGTTGCCCAAGGTCCTGGTCATCGCGCTGGTCACGTTCTTCCCGATGGCGATCGGACTGATCGAGGGCTTCGCGGCCGCCGACCGCGAGGCGGGCGCGCTGCTGCGCAGCATGGGTGCCTCGCGGCGGCAGGTCTTCCGCTACGTGCGACTGCCGTCCGCACTACCGCGGTTCTTCACCGCACTGCGCATCGGCATCACGTACGCCGTCGTCGGGGCCGTGTTCGCCGAGTACGTCGGCGCCAGTCAAGGCCTCGGCATCTACATGAACCTGCAGAAGAACTCCTTCCGCACCGACCTGGTGCTGGCGGCGGTCCTCGTCACCGCCCTCATCAGCATCGCCCTGTACCTGCTGACGTTCGCCGTCGAACGCGTCGTCGCACCGTGGGCCCGAGCCGAGAACAGGAACAGCCGTGGCTGACTCCCCGCACCGACTCGTCGTCGACGCGCTCACGAAGTCGTTCCCGCAGCCCGGACGCGGCAGACCCGATCGCCAGGTCCTGAACGAGGTGTCGTTCACGGCCGAGCCCGGCGAGTTCGTCTCCGTCATCGGGCCGAGCGGATGCGGAAAGAGCACCGTCTTCACCATGCTCGCCGGGCTCGACACCCCGGATTCGGGCAGCGTCCGCGTCGGTGACGACCCCGCCGCCGCCGGGCACTGCGCGTACATGCCGCAGAAGGACCTGCTCTTCCCGTGGCGCAGCGTCCTCGACAACACCGCCCTCGGCCTCGAAGTGCAGGGAGCGTCGAAGCAGGACGCCCGGCAGCGTGCCCGCGAGCTCTTCCCGACGTTCGGCCTGGCCGGATTCGAGGATGCCAGGCCGTCGCAACTGTCCGGCGGCATGCGTCAGCGGGCCGCACTGCTGCGCACCGTCGTCCAGAACCGTGACCTGCTGCTGCTCGACGAACCGTTCGGAGCCCTCGACTCGCTGACCCGCACCGAGATGCAGACCTGGCTGCAGTCGGTGTGGCAGCGATACCGGTGGACGGCACTGATGATCACCCACGACATTCGCGAAGCCGTGTTCCTCTCCGACCGGGTGATCGTGCTGTCGGCGCGACCGGCAACCGTCGTCCGGGAGGTGCGGGTGGACCTGCCTCGACCTCGGCAACTGTCGATGGTCACCGCCCCCGAGTTCGTCGCCTACGAGCAGGAGCTGCTCGACGTACTGCACGAGGAGTCGCGCCGCGCACTCGCCGAGCAGGACTCGGAACACCGCCGTCCCTGACGAGCAGGACTCCGAACACCGCCGTCCGTGACCGAGCGGAGCAGGAGGCGTGACACCGCCGTCCCGAGTGGCTCAGCCGACCGACAGCGACTCGACGAGGGCGACCGGATCGACCGGATCCGTGGAGAGGACAGCCAGCACCTCGTCACGACGGTCCGACGGAACCGGTTCGGCGCCGCCGATGATCTGGACCGTGCTTCCGGTGGGGACGACGCGCGCAGCGAACAGATCGCCGACGGTCAGCCCCTCCGGTGCCGCGACGTCGACATCGTCGCCGGTGCGCACGTCCCGCAGCGTCACCGACCCGCCGTCGACCGCGACCACCTCGTGCACCGACCGGCTCACCATCAGCCATCGAGCGGCGAGCTCCACCTCGTCCTCGGGTAGCAGCCGGCCGCGGCGGCTCAGGAAGTGCTCGAACATGCCGCCCTCGAACAACACGGCGTCGAGAGCCAGCGCATCGGCGTCCTCGGACTCGACGTCCCCGCGGTGCGTGGCGCGCAGTTCCGCGAGCAGCAGGACCTGGTCGAACAGCGACGTCGACTGCACGAACAGTCGCGCCTTCTCGTACAGCCAGTGCGCCCGCTCGTCGAGCGTCGAATCGGACTTGCCGAGATGACACACCTTGTACTTGCGTCCCGACCCGCACCAGCACTTGTCGTTGCGGCCCAGTTCGGGGTGCTCGGCGGGGGCGAACCGCCTGAGCACCGCGTACAGCCGTTCCGAGTCCCCGCCCTCGATCCGGCCGAGCAGGTCGAGTCCGCGCTGCGCGTCGCCGCGGTCGGACGCGAACTGCGCCAGTTCGAACAACGCCGGTGTCCACTCGTCGTCCAGCGCGACAGCGTCCTCGAAGTGCCGTTCCGCGATCCGGACGTCACCGAGCGAATCCGCGGCCATGCCGGCCAGCCAGTGCGCGGAGGCGCGGGCTCGCCGGGGACCGTGGGCGGCCAGTGCCTCGGCGACCGTGTACACAGCGGGCAACTGCTCGTCCTCGTGGCCGTACGAGACGTCGAGGGCCGCGGCTGCTGCGGCCGGGTCCTCGAGCGCAGCGAGCCGGTCCGCCTCGCCCTCGAGCAGCTTCCGGGCCGCGTCCAGGTCCAGTTCGTCGTCGTGCACCGTGGCGACGAGTTGCACGAAGGCGAGCACAGCGTCGACCTCGTCGGGATGCAGATCCGCCTCACGAGCAACGAGGGCGACGTGCCGCGCCAGGTGGTGGGCGTCGAAGTCGAATCCGCGGGCAGCGACGTAGTCGCCTTCGCAGACGTAGCCTGCGTCCTCGATCAGCTCGCCGAGTGGCCGGGTCGGCATCGTGCACAGTGTCGGATCGTCGGTGAGCAGCTGCCAGACCACCGTCTCGAGATTGTCGGCGTTGTCATCGCCGATCAGCTGGTTCAGCGCGGCCGTGAGATCGGTGGTCGTGAGGTCGTCGTCGTCGACGCGCCCGACCGTGATCGCGCCGTCGCGCACCTTCACGGCGACCAGGTCACCGGCCGCGCAGCCGTCGAGTGCGGCGGCACCGAAGAGGAGCGCCGAGCCCTCCGGGAACTCGTCGTCCGCCAATCCGAGTTCGGCGATCTCGTCGGCGTCGTAGTCGGCGAACAGCGCCCGCGGCAGTTCCTCGTCGGCCATGGCGAGCAGCAGCAGCGGCGCCAGGTCCGGTTCGGCGTCGATCAGGCCGGTGCGCACCTCCGGTGCGGTCAGCCGGTGGGTGAAGACACGACCCTCGAGCAGGATGTCGAGAGCGACGCTGCGCCCGTCGGAGAGCAGACCGACGGAGAGTTCGTCCAGCATCTCCACGTAGCCGAGCATCTCCTCGACGGTGCCGTGACCGCCCGCAACGAGCAGGTCCGCCCATGCCTCGGACGTCAGCGGTCCGTGCTCGCGAAGCGCCGTCAACGCGGCGTCGAGGATCGGGTCGTGGTTCTCGGGATCGGCACTCACCCTCTGATCCTAGGCCGGACCCGTGCGCGCTTCCGGTAGCTCCACCACCGCAATCACCCACAGGTGCCGGAGACGCTAGATGATGCGGCGGGCCTTCATACCGTCGAACACCGGCGCGACACGGACGACGTCACCGGTCTGCGGTGCGTGCACCATCTGCCCGTTCCCGATGTAGATCGCGACGTGACCGGGACCGCCCGACTGCCAGTTGCCGAACAGCAGGTCGCCGGGCCGGGCCTCGGTCATCGGGATCTCGGTGCCGATGTTCCACTGCGTCTCCGACGTCCGCGGCAACACGAGGGTGTCACCGGTCGCGGCGTACATCGCGTACGACGTCAGGCCGGAGCAGTCGAATCCGCCACCGGACGGGCCGTTGATGTTGCCGCCACCCCACACGTACGGCAGGCCCAGGTACCCGAGCGCAGCCTCCACGACCTTGTTGCCGATGCTGCCGTCGGTGTTGCTGAGCGGCGCGAGGATCGCGGCGAACACCGGTTCGGAGTCGCGGATCTTCTTCACGTACGGCTTCGTCTGGTGCTCGTAGTCGTAGGCGCCGTTGGGCATTCCACCCGCCCGGCGGACCGCGTCGACACCGGCGTTGTATCCGGCGATGGTGAGGTCGAGCGTGTCGCCGGTGACGACGCCCTGACGCTTCCACTCCTCGATCTGTCCGTACATGCTGCACAGCAGGTTTCCGGAGGCCATCACGGGATCCGCGACCCCGAGGACGTCGACCTTGCCGTCGCCGTCCGCGTCCTTGCCCCACTTCTCCCAGGTCCCCGGCATGAACTGCCCGGGCCCCTTCGCGCCGGTGCGCGAGACGGGCGCGGTCGGGCCGTAGCGGAAGCCGTTCTCCGCGTTGTACAGCGCGGCGAGGATCGGCGCCTTGATGCCGTCGCAGATCGCGCCGGCCTTGTTGAACCAGGGTACGAACACCGCGATCGAGCCGATGGGGGCGATGTTGCCGCCGGGAAACGCAGCGTCGAACGAGTTGATCGCGCGGGACAGGTCACCGCCGAACGGAACATCCGAGATGTCCGCTCCGTACACGTCCGACCGAGGCGACTGAGGCGTCGCGACCGGCGGCGGTTCTGGTGCGGGGGGCGGCTCCGGAGCGGGCGGTGTCGGCGGTGTGGGTGGCAGATACGGGTCGACCGCGTCCACCACGGCCTGCGAAGCGTCCTCGACGGCCTGCTGGGCCTGTGCCTGTATCTGCTCGGGCAGGAGGCCGATGACGTCGCTGACCTGCTGGTCCACCGCGGGCGACGTCGCTTCGAACGATTGAATTGCTTGTGCAGCTTGCTCTTTGACCGGTGCGGGCAGATCGGACCCCTGTACCAATCCACCCAGTGCCGTGGCAACGGCAACGATGACCGCTGTTGGGTCAACCGCCATGCGCATCCTCCTACGTCGACCGCGATGCGTGTGACGCCCGCCGCCCCCTGTGTGACTCGCATCACCGTATGACGGTTAACGCTGTGGTGCGCACTTTTCCGGCGAACTCTTAGACAGCCTTCAGGTTGCACGCAACTCCGGGTACCACTAGGGGCACGGTAGGCACGTTCGGGACCAGCAGGGTGCGCGACGCGCCGCCCGCGCATCATTTCAGCTATTCGACCGATACGCGGGCGACGACGACGATCAGCCCAGCGCCTGCTCCACGTCGGCGAGCAGGTCGGCGGCGTCCTCGATACCGACGGACAGGCGCACCAGGTCCTCGGGAACCTCGAGCTCCGAACCGGCGGTCGACGCGTGGGTCATCGCCCCCGGGTGCTCGATCAGCGACTCCACGCCACCCAGCGACTCCGCCAGCGTGAAGATCGTCGTCCGGGAGCAGAAGTCGAGTGCGGCCTGCTTGCCGCCCTTGAGCCGCACCGACACCATGCCGCCGAAACGGCGCATCTGCCGAGACGCCACCGCGTGACCGGGATGCGAGGCGAGGCCCGGGTAGATCACCCGTTCGACCGCGGCATGGCCCGACAGCAGGTCCACGATCTTCTCGGCGTTGTCGCTGTGCCGCTCCATGCGCAGCGCGAGCGTCTTGATTCCGCGCATGGTGAGGTACGCGTCGAACGGCCCGGGGACCGCGCCCGCGCCGTTCTGCAGGAACGCGAACTTCGTGTCGAGTTCCTCGTCGTCGGTCACGAGCGCGCCCCCGACCACGTCGGAGTGCCCGCCGAGGTACTTGGTCGTCGAGTGCAACGCGACATCGGCTCCGAGCGCCAGCGGCTGCTGCAGGTACGGCGACGCGAACGTGTTGTCCACGACGATCTTCGCGCCGGCATCGTGCGCGACCGCCGACAACGCCTCGATGTCGCCGATGTTCAGGAGTGGGTTCGTCGGTGTCTCGACCCAGACCAGCTTGGTGTTGGGCCGGATCGCCGCCCGGACCGCGTCGACGTCGCCCATCGGGGCGGGGGTGTGCTCGATGCCCCATTCCGTGAAGACCTTGTCGATCAGCCGGAACGTGCCGCCGTACGCGTCGTTCGGGATGATCAGGTGGTCACCGGGACGAAGCACGGACCGCAGCAGGCAGTCGGTGGCCGCCATTCCCGAGGAGAACGCGCGCCCGAACGCACCGCCTTCGATCGCGGCGAGATTCGCCTCGAGCGGGCGCCGGGTCGGATTGCCGGTTCGCGCGTACTCGAAGCCGTTGCGCATGCCGCCGACGCCGTCCTGCGCGAAGGTGGAGCTGGCGTAGATCGGCACGTTGACCGCGCCGGTCTGCGGGTCCGGCTCGTAGCCGGCGTGGATGGCCCTGGTGGAAAATCCCTGCTCGCTCATGGCGACCAGCCTAGCGAGCAGACCGGGTGCGGGTTCGGGTCAGCCCAGCACGACGCCACCGACCGCACGGTGCCGGACCCGGTCGCAGCCGGCGACGCAGCCCCCGCTGCTCTCCCCCAGTGCACGGCGGTCAGGGTACGGCAGCGGGAGCCTCGACCCGCATCACCCTCCGGCGCTGAGGAATCCGAGGAGATCCTGCCGGGTGATGACGCCGACCGGCTTGCCGTCGTCCACGACCATCAGCGCGTCGGTGTCGCCGAGTGCCTTCGTCGCGGCGCTGACCGGCTCTCCCGAGCCGATCAACGGGAAGGCGGCGCTCATGTGCTCGGACACCGGGTCGGCGAGCTGTGCGCGGCCCTCGAACACGGCGGACAGCAGCTCGCGTTCGGTGACGCTGCCCGCCACCTCGCCGGCCATCACCGGCGGCTCCGCGCCGACGACCGGCATCTGCGAGACGCCGTACTCACGGAGGATCTCGATCGCGTCGCGCAGCGTCTCCGTCGGGTGCGTGTGCACCAGGTCCGGCAGCTCGCCCGACTTGCCGCGCAGCACGTCGCCGACCGTCGGCTCCGCAGCCTTGCTGCCGTCGAGCGGGGTACGCAGGAAGCCGTACGACGCCATCCACTTGTCGTTGAAGATCTTCGACAGGTAGCCGCGGCCGCCGTCGGGCAGCAGCACCACGACGACCGCGTCCGGGTCACGCTCGGCGACCTTGAGCGCCGCGACGACCGCCATGCCGCAGGATCCGCCGACGAGCAGACCCTCCTCGCGGGCGAGGCGGCGCGTCATGTCGAAGGAGTCGGCGTCGGAGACGGCGATGATCTCGTCGGGAATCGACGGGTCGTAGGCGCTGGGCCAGAAGTCCTCGCCGACCCCCTCGACGAGGTAGGGGCGGCCGGTACCACCGGAGTACACCGATCCCTCGGGGTCGGCTCCGACGATCTTCACCTTCCCGCCCGACACCTCCTTGAGGTAGCGGCCCGTGCCGGTGATCGTGCCGCCGGTGCCGACGCCCGCGACGAAGTGGGTGATCCTGCCGTCGGTGTCGCGCCAGATCTCGGGTCCGGTGGTCTCGTAGTGGCTCTCCGGGCCGCCCGGGTTCGCGTACTGGTTGGGCTTCCAGGCGCCGGGGATCTCCTGCACGAGCCGGTCGGAGACGTTGTAGTAGCTGTCCGGGTGCTCCGGCGCGACGGCCGTCGGGCAGACGACGACCTCGGCGCCGTACGCCTTGAGGACGTTCCGCTTGTCCTCGCTCACCTTGTCGGGGCAGACGAACACGCACTTGTACCCGCGCTGCTGTGCGACCAGTGCGAGACCGATGCCGGTGTTGCCGGAGGTCGGCTCGACGATCGTGCCACCCGGCTTCAGCTCGCCGGACGCCTCCGCGGCGTCGACCATCTTGACCGCGATGCGGTCCTTGGAGCTGCCGCCCGGGTTCAGGTACTCGATCTTCGCGGCCACCAGGCCGGAGCCGGGTGACACCACCGAGTTCAACTTCACCAGGGGCGTGTTTCCGATGAGATCGACGACGTGATCCGCGATGCGCATGCCTCCATCGTCCCAGAGGTGCCGGCGTCGGCAACACCTGGTTCCGATGCCTCGCCGACCCGCCGCGGTTCCGACTAGATTCGACGGTGTCAGCAGCCACCTCGACCGGAGGGCGAGCGATGGGTACGACCCGGTGGCGAACGGCCGCGAAGGCCGGTGCCGCTGCTGCCGTCGCGGGGTCCTCCGCGGGCACCGCGTCCTGGGTGGCGTACACGTACCTGATGGGGCAGGCCGGGGCCGCACGCGGCGTGATCGGCCGCAACGTCGCCAAGCCTCCGGAGGCCGACGGCGTTCACGTGCCGGGAGGTGACGCGCCGATTCCGTGGCGGCGCGGCGTCCCCTTCGACCTGCACCTGATGATCTTCGGCGACTCCACCGCCGCGGGGGTCGGCTGCCTCACCGCCGACGAGGTGCCCGGCGTCCGGCTCGCGCGCGGGCTCGCCGAGGAGACGGGGAAGCGAATCCGCCTCAGCACCAAGGCGATCGGCGGCGCCACTTCCAAGGGTCTCGAGGGACAGGTCGACGCGATGTTCGTGGCCGGTCCACCACCGGACGCGGCGGTGATCCTGATCGGCGCCAACGACGTCACCGCGAAGAACGCGATCCACGCGTCTGCGCGGCGGCTCGGCGCGGCGGTCGCGCGCCTGCGTGCCGCCGGGGCGGTCGTGGTCGTGGGCACCTGCCCCGACCTGGGCGTGGTCACGGCGATCCCACAACCGTTGCGCACGGTCGTCCGGGAATGGGGACATCTGCTCGCCCGAGCGCAGACCTCCGCGGTGCTGTCCGCGGGAGGGCATCCGGTGCCCCTCGCGGACCTCCTCGCCCCCGAATTCCTCGCCGCTCCCGACACGATGTTCTCCCCCGACCGGTTCCACCCGTCCGCGGCCGGTTACGAGCTCGCGGCGCGGCAACTGCTCCCCGTCCTCGCCTCCGCGCTCGGTGAGTGGGACGGCGGCCCGCTGCCCACGCTTCCCACCGTGTCGGCGGTCGCGGAATCGGGTCGGATCGCGACCCGGATCGGCAGTGCACTTGCCCTGATCCGGCGAAATCGCGACAACGACGGTGCGGCGCACGACACTCCCGCGGGCCGGGCCGCCGAACGGATGGCACCCCTGCGTCCCAGCGGATGACACCGCATGGCGGGAACGGACGGTACTCCACGTAACGTCACTGCGGACCCCCGCTGTCACCCCTCACACCCCCCGACAGCCCACAACGTAAGGAGTACTCATGCCCGAGGCAGTCATCGTCTCCGCCGTGCGCTCGCCGATCGGCCGCGCCGGCAAGGGATCACTCAAGGACGTCCGCCCCGACGACCTCGCCGCCCAGATGGTCGCCGCCGCACTGGCGAAGATCCCCGAGCTCGATCCCGCCGAGGTCGACGACCTGATCCTCGGCTGCGGCCAGCCCGGCGGCAAGGCCGGCTTCAACATCGCCAAGGTCGTCGCCACCACCCTCGGCTACGACTTCATGCCCGGCGTGACCGTCAACCGCTACTGCTCCTCCTCGCTGCAGACCACCCGCATGGCGATGCACGCCATCCGCGCCGGCGAGGGTGACGTCTACATCTCCGCCGGTGTCGAGTCCGTCTCCAGCTTCCCGTCCGGCAACGCCGACGGCTGGCCCAACACCCACAACGCCCTCTACGCCGACGCCGAGGCCCGCACCGCCACCCTCGCCCAGGGCGGCACCGCCTGGTCCGACCCCCGCGAGCAGGGCCTGCTGCCCGACATCTACATCGCGATGGGCCAGACCGCGGAGAACGTGGCGTCGCTGACCGGCATCTCCCGGCAGGAGCAGGACCGCTGGGGTGTGCGCTCGCAGAACCGCGCCGAGGACGCCATCAAGCGCGGCTTCTACGACAAGGAGATCACCCCGGTCACCCTCGCCGACGGCACCGTCGTCTCCACCGACGACGGCCCGCGTCCGGGCACCACCCTCGAGGGCATCTCCGGTCTCAAGCCGGTCTTCCGCCCGGACGGCACCGTCACCGCGGGCAACGCCTGCCCGCTCAACGACGGCGCGGCCGCGTTGGTGATCATGTCCGACACGAAGGCGAAGGCCCTGGGTCTGACGCCGCTCGCGCGCGTCGTGTCGACCGCCGCGACCGGCCTGTCCCCCGAGATCATGGGTCTGGGCCCGATCGAGGCGGTCAAGAAGGCGCTGGGCTACGCGAAGATGTCGGTCTCCGACATCGACCTGTTCGAGATCAACGAGGCGTTCGCGGTGCAGGTGCTCGGTTCGGCGCAGGCGCTGAACCTGGACGAGGACAAGATCAACGTCTCCGGTGGCGCGATCGCGATCGGTCACCCGTTCGGTATGACCGGTGCCCGCATCACCAACACCCTTCTCAACAACCTGCGTGAGCAGGACAAGACCTTCGGCGTGGAGACCATGTGCGTCGGTGGTGGTCAGGGTATGGCGATGGTGCTCGAGCGCCTCAGCTGATCGGCCCGGACCCCCCAGCCAACGAACAGGACACCCATGGGAAACATCACCTACGACTTCACCGGCCGAACGGTCGTCGTCACCGGGGCTGCGCGCGGCATCGGACACGCGCTGTCGCGGCACTTCGCGCAGGCGGGTGCGACGGTCTACATGGTCGACTTCGACGCGGACGAACTGGACACGGCGGCGCGTGAGGTCGGCGCGGTCGGTGTCCGCGCCGACGTGAGCAACACCGAGGACGTCGAACGAGTCGTCTCCACCGTCGTCGCCGAGACGGGACGGATCGACATCCTCGTCAACAATGCGGGGATCCTGCGGGACAAGGTGTTGTGGAAGCTCACCGACGAGGACTGGGAGCAGGTGCTCGGCGTTCATGCGGGCGGCACCTTCCGGTTCACCCGCGCGTGTGTCCCGCACTTCCGGAACCAGGAGTTCGGGCGCGTCGTCAACGTCACCTCGTACACCGGCCTGCACGGCAATCGTGGCCAGGCGAATTACGCCACCGCGAAGGCGGGGATCGTCGGCTTCACCAAGACGGCGGCCAAGGAACTGGCTGCGTTCGGCGTCACCGTCAACGCGATCTCGCCGAATGCCGCGACCAGGATGACGGCCTCGATCCCCGATGAGAAGGTTGACGAACTGACCGGCCCGATCTCTCGGTTCGCGGACCCGTCCGAGATGGCGGACGCGGTGTGCTTCCTCGCGTCCGAGGAGGCCCGTTACATCACCGGTGTCGTGCTGCCGGTCGACGGTGGTGTGTCGATGTGACCAGCACTGCTTCGCCCCGACGACCACAGAACCACATTGCAGGAGAACAAGAGTGAGCATTCTCGACTCGTTCCGACTCGACGGCCGCGTCGTCGTCGTCACCGGTGCGTCGTCCGGGCTCGGGGTCGCGTTCGCCCGGGCGCTGGCCGAGGCGGGAGCGGACGTCGTCCTCGCCGCCCGCCGGGTCGACAAACTGGGTGACACCGCCGAACTCGTGCGGGCCGTGGGACGCCGGGCGCTGGTCGTCGCCACCGACGTCGTGGATCCCGACCAGTGCCGCGCGCTGGTCGCGGCGGCGATGGCCGAGTTCGGCCGGGTCGACGTCCTCGTGAACAATGCCGGTGTCGGTACCGCGGTCCCCGCGACGCGCGAGACCCCGGACGAGTTCCGTTCGGTCGTCGACATCAATCTGAACGGTTCCTACTGGACTGCCCAGGCCTGCGCGCAGGTGATGAAGCCGGGCAGTTCCGTCGTCAACATCTCCAGCATCCTCGGCTTGACCACCGCGGGTCTCCCGCAGGCCGCGTACTCCGCGAGCAAGGCTGGTGTTGTCGGGCTGACCCGGGACCTCGCGCAGCAGTGGGGTGCCCGCAAGGGGATCCGGGTGAATGCGATCGCGCCCGGGTTCTTCGCCTCGGAGATGACGGACCAGTACGCGGACGGCTACTTCGACGCGGTCGCGCCGCGCATGATCCTCGGACGAACCGGTGATCCGGCCGAACTCGCCGCCACCCTGGTGTGGCTGGCGTCCGATGCGGCGGGCTACGTCACCGGGCAGACGATCGCCGTCGACGGTGGCGTCACCATCACGTAGCGACCCGACCGGGACATCGTACTGAGCGAGCGTTATATAGGCTGGGTGGGGAATCGTCCGCGACGCTTGGAGAGCCCATGTCCGACCAGATCCTCCTCATCGCACAGCACGACCGCGTCCGCGTCCTCACCCTGAACCGCCCGGAGGCGCGAAACGCATTGTCGGCGGCGCTGATTCGTGACCTGCGCGCCGCACTCGCCGCGGCGGACGCCGACGACACCGTCGACGTCGTGATCCTCACCGGTGCCGATCCGGCGTTCTGTGCCGGCCTGGACCTGCGGGAACTCGGCGCCGACGGCGGCAACCTGGATCTGCTCGACGGCGATGTCCCGATCGGGCACCCGTGGCGTCCGCTCACCAAACCCCTGATCGGTGCGGTGGGTGGCGCCGCGATCACCGGCGGCCTCGAACTGGCTCTCGCGTGCGATTTCCTGATCGCGTCCGAGCGTGCCCGTTTCGCCGACACCCACGCCCGCGTCGGCGTGCTGCCCGGATGGGGGTTGACGGCCCGCCTCCCCGCCGCGGTCGGGCCCGGGTTCGCGCGCCGGATGAGCCTGTCGGGGAACTTCGTGGACGCCGAGGAGGCGTTGCGAGTGGGCCTCGTCACCGAGGTCGTCCCGCACGAACGTCTGCTGTCTGCCGCGCTGGAGACGGCCGCCGCGATCGTGGGCAACGATCAGCCGGGCGTCCGGACGCTGCTGCGGTCCTACCGCGAAGCCGAGTCGCACCTCCTCGATCCGGCGTTGGCGGTCGAGCAGGCGACGTCCCGAGCCTGGATGGCGGACTTCCGGCCGGCCACGGTGGCGGAGCGGCGGGCCGCCGTCATCGACCGGGGCCGGGCGCAGAACGCCTGATCCCACGGCGATAGTGTTCGTGGGACAGCGAATTCGAGGAGCAGCAGCATGACGACAGGATTCAACGAGCATCTCGGTTTCACCATCACCGAGAGCGGTCCCGAGCGGGTCGCCGCGACGGTGGTGCTCGGGCCGGAGCATCATCAGCCGTTCGGAATCGTGCACGGCGGCGTGTACTGCGCGATCGTCGAGACCCTCGCCAGCATCGGCGGCTCCGAGTACTGGACCGGTCCCGGACGGACCGTCGTCGGGGTCAACAACAACACCGACTTCCTGCGCGCGGTCAGCGAGGGCACCCTGTCGGCGGAGGCGCTCCCGATCCACCGCGGACGCACCCAGCAGCTGTGGGCCGTCACGCTGACCGGTGAGGACGGCAAGCTCGTCGCGCGGGGCCAGGTGCGGCTGGCGAACCTGGAGCGTCCCACGGAGTGACGTGAGTTCGGCTCGCGATGATGCCAGAGGTCACCCTCGGGCCCCGACCTGTGTGAAGGTGACCGCATGAACCCGGCTCATCGTCAGCGAGACGAGTCCATCCGCTTCGACTGGGGTCCGGTCGGGGCCGACGCGGTCGGCCCCGACGCGGGTACCGCGGTGGTCGTCGACGTGCTGTCCTTCACCACCACGTTGTCGGTCGCCGTGGACCGGGGAGCCGAGGTGTTTCCCTATCGGTGGCACGATGATTCGGCGGCCCGGTACGCGATGCAGCGCGACGCGGTCCTCGCGGTCGGGCGCAGTGCCGCGACGGGTGACGCGGTGAGCCTGTCACCGCTCACCGTCCGGTCGGCGCGAGAGTTGTCGCGGTTGGTCCTGCCGTCGCCCAACGGCTCCACGATCGCGTATTCGCTGGCCGCGGCGTCGGGGGTGTGCGTCGGCGCGTCGTTGCGCAATGCCTCCTCGGTCGCGGCATGGATCGCCGAGAACCACAGTCCCGGAACGGCTGTCGCGGTGATCGCCGCGGGGGAGCGCTGGCCCGACGGGACCCTGCGACCCGCGGTCGAGGACCTGTGGGGCGCGGGTGCGGTGATCTCGGCGCTGCGGGTGCTGCGGCCGGATCTGTCCGTGTCGCCGGAGGCCGAGACCGCCTCGGCGGCATGGCATTCGGTCTCGGAACGGGTGGGCACTGCGCTGGAGCGGTGCGCGTCGGGCCGGGAACTCGTCGCCGCGGGGTTCGGAGCCGACGTCGGGGTGGCCGCCGAGGTCGACGAGAGCCGGTCCGTTCCGGTGCTCGACGGCGAGCGTTTCGTCGATCGAGCGACCCGGGGGTGACGCTCAGATTCCGCCGCGGGCGACGAGCTGCCCGGCGATGACGTTGCGCTGGATCTCGTTGGTCCCCTCACCGACGATCATCAACGGAGCATCCCGGAAATACCGCTCCACGTCGTACTCCGTCGAGTAGCCGTACCCGCCGTGAATGCGCACCGCGTTCAACGCGATCTCCATCGCCACCTCCGACGCATACAGCTTCGCCATCCCCGCCTCCATGTCACAACGGTCCCCGGCGTCGTACTTCTCCGCGGCGAACCGCGTCAACTGCCGAGCGGCGGTCAGCTTCGTCGCCATGTCCGCCAGGTAGTTGCCGATCGACTGATGCTTCCAGATCGGCTGCCCGAAACTCTCCCGCTGCTGCGCGTACGCGAGTGAATCCTCGAGCGCGGCGGACGCGACACCCAGGGCACGGGACGCCACCTGGATACGGCCCGTCTCCAGGCCCTTCATCATCTGCCCGAACCCCTTGCCGGGCTCGCCCCCGAGAATCGCCGACGCCGGGATCCGGTAGTTGTCGAACGACAACTCGCAACTCTCGACGCCCTTGTACCCGAGCTTGGGCAGGTCACGGGACACGGTGAGTCCGGGCCCGTGCTCGACGAGCACGATCGAGATACCCCTGTGCCGCGGCGTCGCCGCCGGATCGGTCTTGCACAGCAACGCGATCACACCCGAGCGGCGGGCGTTGGTGATCCACGTCTTCGCGCCGCTGATCACCAGGTCGTCGCCGTCACGCTTCGCGTTGGTCGACATGGCCTGCAGATCCGAGCCGCCCCCGGGTTCGGTCAACGCCATCGTCGCCCGGACCTCACCGGTGGCCATCCTCGGCAGGTACCGCTGCTTCTGCTCCTCGGTGCCGAACAACCCGATCAGCTTCGCGACGACGGTGTGTCCACCCATCGCCCCGGACAGGGTCATCCAGCCGCGCGCCAACTCCTCGGTGACCTGCACGTAGCACGGCATCGACACCGGCGCACCGCCGTATTCCTCCGAGATCGCCAGACCGTAGATCCCGATCCGCTTCATCTGCTCGATCCACTGCTCGGGGTACTCGTTCGCGTGCTCGACCTCCTGAACCCTCGGCTTCACCTCGCGGTCGACGAACTCACGCACCGTCTTCACCAGGAAGGCTTCTTCGTCGTTCAGGTAGTAGCTCACGGTGTCCTCGCGATCGGCAGGGTCGAACTGGGTCGAAACTTTGTACGGCCATATTGGGGTAGTGGTGGTACAAATGTCAATGGTTGTACGCCCCGCCGCCCGCTCACACACCCGAAAAGGACCATGACGTGATCGCAGTACGACGCCGAGCCGCGCTGGTCGCCCCAGGCTCGGACGACCGCAAGGCCCGCAAGGCACTCGCCTCACCGGCCGACGAGGTCGTCCTCGACCTGGAGGACGCCGTCACCCCCGATCACAAGGACACGGCACGCGACCTCGTGGCCCGGCTCGCCGCGGAGTTCGGACGCGAGCGCACCGTCTCGGTGCGGATCAACGGGCCGGGCACGCGCTGGTTCGCCGCCGATCTCGCGGCCGTGCGGTCCGCTGCCATCGCGTCCGTCGTGATCCCCAAGGTCGAGTCCGCCGCCGACCTGACCGAGGCCGACGGAATGCTCGCCGGCTGCGACGTCCGGGTGCAAGCACTCGTCGAAACCCCCACCGGTGTCGAGAACATCGGCGAGATCGTCCACGGTCCCCGGCTGGACGCGGTGATCATCGGCTATGCGGATCTCGGTGCCGCGCTGGGCCGTTCCCCCGTCGCGCGCCCCGAACACTGGCTGTACGTGCAGGACCGGGTCCTGCACGCCGCGCGTGCCGCCGGCGTGCAGGCGATCGACGGACCCCACCTCGGGACCGCCGACGACGAGGAGTTCCGTCGCGCCGCGACGTGGACGGCCGGCCTCGGGTTCGACGGCAAGTGGGTGATCCATCCCGCGCAGATCGAGACCGCTCTCGGTACATTCACCCCAACGGCCACCGAGATCGAACACGCCCGCACCGTCCTCCAGGTGCTCGACGACGCTGCGGGCCGCGGCGCCGGCGCCGCTCTCCTGGACGGGCGGATGCTCGACGAGGCGGTCGCCGTCGCGGCCCGCCGCACCCTCTCCCGAATCGGAGCCTGACCCGTGAGCGAACCCGAGTACACCCGCACCGTTGCCGTCGGCGGCCCCTACTTCGACGAACTGACCGCCGGACAGATCTTCGACACCGCACCCGCCGTCACCCTCACCGACGGGCTCGCGGCCGCGCATCACGCGATCCTCGGAGACCGGCTGCGTCTCCCGCTCGACGCGCACCTCTCGACGGCCGTCGCGGGTGGTCCACTCGCACATCCGGGCCTGGTCACCGACGTCGCGATCGGCCAGTCCACCCTCGCCACCCACCACGTCAAGGCCAACCTCTTCTACCGGGGACTTCGCCTGCATCGCCTGCCGCTGATCGGCGACACCCTGCACACCACCACCGAGGTGGTCGGGCTCAAGAGCAACTCGGTCAAGCCCGGCCGCGCCGCGACAGGTCTGGCGGCTCTGCGGATGACCACGGTCGACCAGGACGGCCGAACGGTTCTCGACTTCCACCGCTGCGCGATGCTCCCGGTACGCCCCGGGGTCGATCCGTCGACCGCGGTCCGCGCCGACGACCTGTCCGCGATCGGTTCGGGCGCGACACCGGACGGGTCCGCGTTCGAGGGCCTCGACCTGGATGTCTACCGGAGTCGTGTTCCCGGAACGCATTTCGCCGCAGACCTCGCGGGAACCCGATTCACCTCCAGCGGTGACGTCGTCACCAGTGCACCCGAACTCGCGCGGCTGACTCTCAACATCGCCGCCACCCACCACGACGAGCGGGTCGGCACCGCAGGGCGGCTCGTGTACGGCGGACACACGATCGGCATCGCGCTCGCGCAGGCGGCGCGCGCACTGCCGAACATGGTGACGGTCCTCGGCTGGCAGTCCTGCGACCACACCGGGCCGGTCGCCGAGGGGGACACGCTCACCAGTGACCTCCATGTGGAATCCGCGACACCGCTGACGGGCGGTGGCGGCACCCTCGAGCTGCGTTCGATCGTGCACGCGCACCGCGGCGGTGCGGATCCGTCGCCCGTGCTGGACTGGCGTTTCACGGCGCTGTTCGCCTGACGGCCGGTCAGCCCGGCGTGTCCCGCACCTTCTCCTGCTCGCGACCGTCGATGAGGAACGGACGGGCGTTGACGACGTGCTTGCGCCAGTGCGAGAAGGCTCCGTCGGCGTCGCGGGCCCGCAGCAGACGGATCAGCCGCCGGCACGAGCGAACCGCGAGTTTGAGATTCGCCGCGTACAGCTCGCGGTCCTCGGCGGTTTCGAGAACCGCTGGGCCGGTGTCGTGGCGGGTGAGCTCGTAGAGCATGCCCGCCGTGATCGCGAGCGGCGCGTTGCCCGAGAGCTGTACCACCCGCAGGTGAAACGTCGACAGCCCGGCCACGAGCGTCTTCGAGGCATAGGACGCGGGCAGGTCCTCCTCGACCATCCGGGCCAGCTCGTCGAAGTCCTCGTCGGTGCCCTCGGCGGCGAGAACTCGCGCTGCGTCCGGCTCGACCGCTTCCCGTGCCACGAACAGGTCCGCGATCGTCGTGCCGGACAGCGCCATCAACAGCGATGCCGGCCTGGCCACGACCTCGGGGCCGGGCACGCAGACCCGGGCGCCGGCGCGCGAGCCACGCCGGACGGCGACGAGACCGTCGGACTCGAGAACGCGGATCGCCTCCCGCAGCGTCGCCCTGCTGATCGCGAAACGATCCATCAGCTCGGCCTCGTAGGGCAGGTGGTCGCCGTCCTTCAGCGCGCCCTCGATGACCATCCTGCGCAGGGTGTTCGCGACGACCTCGGATGCCTTCGGGGTGCGGATGGGGCGGGTGGCGGCACTGGGTGCGTGAAAGACCGGTGCAAAGGTCTTGTCCGCCATCGTCGCCTCCCGTCCACGTGCGACCCGGCTGTCCGGGTTCGGTGACCCTCAGTAAACCATCCGCCGTCCGGGCACCGGATCGTCGTCAACGCCTCGGCGTCCAGGTGTGGCGGACGGTGTCCGCGGACGGCGCGGCCAGCGCGACGGTGAGTGGGCAGTGCAGCAGGACGAGGTCGGCGGCGGCGCCGACCCGCACCCGCCGGGGCCGGCCACCGGGATCGGTTGCGGGGGTGAGGTAACCGTCGAGCGCGGCGGCGGCGGTGATCCGTTCGTCCGCCCCGACGACCGCACCCGAGGGCGCCCGGCGATCCACGGCCGCCGCGATCACCTGCCATGGATCGAGCGGTCCGTACGGTGCATCGCTCGACAGTGCGACGGGTACGCCCGCATCGAGCAGCGAGCGGCATCGGTACAGGTCGGGAAGGTCGACGTCGTCGACGTCGCGAAGGTAGTCGTCGCCCCGGTCGCAGATGAACCCGGGCTGGGTCACGATCGTCAGCCCGAGATCTCGCGTGCGGGAGAGTGTTTCACGGGGAACCAGTGCGCCGTGCTCGATCCGGTCGCCGGGGAGCGTCCCGACGTCGTCGAACGCGACGAGCAGGATCAGCAGCGCCTCCCGGCTCACGCAGTGCACCGCGACCGGCCGGCCGACGGCGTGTGCGGCGTCGATGGCGTCCGCGAGCGAGGACAGCTCGGGTAGCCCGGAGTCCGCTATCACGATCTTGTACGGACCGACCGTCGGTTGCCGCGCGTCGGGGGAGCGGTCGCCCAGGGGCGCCCCGAGCAGGTGCACCCGCTGGGGCAGGTCCCCGGACCCCATCGCGTCCGCGATCGCGCGCTGCGACTCCGGCGCCAGGTCCGGGGTCGCGTCGGTGACCGAGGTGATCCCGAAACCCGTCAGCGCGGTGCCGATCGCCGCCAGCGAGGGCGGACGGGTTGCGGGCAGGCGGGCTCGCAGCCAGCCGTCCGCCCGCCACACCCGGCCGGTCGGCGTACCCGTGTCGTCCCGCTCCACGCCCGGATGGTGCCCCGTCTCGAGCCCCGCCATCCGGGCCGCCGCCGAGTTGAGCATCCACATCGCACCGCTGCGGTGCTGGATCCGCACAGGCCGGTCCGGGCAGAGCCGGTCCAGGGCGGCGGCGTCGAGGTCACCGGCGACCGACTCCACGTACCCGACACCGCGCACCCACCCCGCGGGGTCCGTGGGTGCCGAGGTGAGGGCGTCGCGCAACGCGGCCACGGTGGTCACCGCCGGCGGGCCGCAGCGCACCGACGCCGCGTCGGCCGCGGTCGCGTGCAGATGAAGGTGATGATCGGTGAGGCCGGGTATCAGGGCGCCGCCCGCCGCGTCGACCACCTCGGCTCCACGGCGGGACAGCCCCTTCCCGATCTCGACGACGCGGCCACCCTCGACGCGGACATCGGTGCCGCCGAACCCGTCGACCTCGGCGTCGGCGATCAGCAGTGGGTCGGTCACAGCGTCGACACCCCCGCGGTCGGGATGCCCAGTGAACGCAGCACCGCGGCGGTGTCGCGCCCGAGTTCGGGGGCCTCCCCGGTCGCCGGACGGGTCCGTGGCTCCGCGATCTCCACCACCCCGTCCTCGGTGTCGACGACCCAGGCACGTCCGTCCCGCCGGGCGGCAGGCGACGCCTCCGCGCAACCAGTCAGGGTGGCGGCAACGACATCGGTCATGGACACCTCGATCAACCGTCCCGGTGCATCGGCGGAGCAGACGAGCGCGGCCGCGGCGAGGCCGGTCAGGGGGTCGGCGATCGCATCGCCGACGAACATCGGGCCGGTGACGTCACTGGCCACCAGGCCGGCCGCCGCGGCGACGTCGTCGCCGAAACCGACACGCCCGCTTGCCCGTCCGGCCGCGGTGATGGACACCCATGTCGTGCCCCGGGCCACCGATTCCGCGGCGTCGAGCCCGAACCCGGCCAGCGCGCGTGGGCGCGACGCCTCGACCACGACATCGGCGGCGGCCACCAGTTCCGACAGCGCGGCACGGTCCGCGGGCCGGGCGGGATCGAGGCACACGGATTGGTGGCCGCCGTGCAGCAGCGTGTAGAAATCCGGGTTCCCTCGGCGGGCACCGTCCGGACGCCCCGGTGTCTCGATCTTCACCACGCGCGCGCCGGCCAGCCCGAGGAGATGGGCGCACAGCGGACCCGCCCACAGTGACCCGAAGTCCACGACCAGCAGTCCGTCCACCGACCGCGGGGCGCCGAGGGACATGCGTCGCGGCGGCGTGCGGGGCCGGACCGGGGCCGCCGCGATCCCGAGCATCTCCGCACGGTCGGCCAGCTCTTCTCCGGGGTGGGCGGCGAGCCAGCCGGCGACCGCGGGCCACGGATCGACGAGGTCGACATCCGCGCAGATCAACGCTCCGAGCAGGACCGGGTCGTCGGGGCGCGCGCACGACACCGCGGCCCACCCGTCGGCCGTCGGGAGCAGCCGTCCGCTGCCGCCGACGGTGACGTCGCCGTGCCGCGAGGTGCCGGTGAACGCCGCCCGCTCCGACAGCAGACGTGCTCCGTCGACGGCGAGGTCACGGCCTGCGAGCCCGGCGGCGGCGCAGACGTGGGAGGAGTGGTGCCGGGCGATCGCCGCGGCATCACCCGGCGGGATCACCGGCGGCCCGTCCGCGCGTCCGGTGAGCACCGCGACCCCGGACTCCGCCCAGTCCCGTATGCGACGGGAGGGGGGAGTCGGCGTGGTGGACACCGTTCGATCGTACGGGCCGACCCGCTCGGTCCTCTCGCTCCGGCGGCGGCCGAGTGGTGTCGGCGTCGGGGTGTGCAGCCGGCTCGGGACGGCGGACCCCACCACCGACAGCAAACATGTGGCTAATATGCTGGGGGTGTCGCACCGGCTCCCCACGGCAGGGTGCGGTACCGGTCCCGTCGACGCCGCCACATCACGTCGGCGGGGCCACCTCACCGGGGAAAGTCGTTGTGCGGCTGACGGGTAGCGTCTGGCAAGCTGTGGTGATGGGAACACGCTGCGACACCATCACCCCTGCCGCACTCGCCGCCGGCGCCGCCGACCTGCCACTGCTGCGCGACGACGCCGCAGTCGACGAGCCGATGGTGGTCGTGGACCTCGACGACGACGTCGACGCGGACACCGCAGCACGCGCCGTCGAGCGAGCCGGCCACCCCGTGCGTCTGCTCGTCGGACTCCGCACCCGGCCCGAGCCGCTCACCGCCGAACAACTCGCCGTGGCCGCCGCACTCGACACCACGCTCGCGCCCGCGGAGTCGGCGTCGGCACGGACACTGGTGGGTACCGCAGATCCGCGTGCGGCGCTGGACGAGTTGGCGCACGCCGTCGCGGAGCAGGAGCACGCGGCGATGGTGCTCGCGCACGTGCTGCGCGCGTCGGAGACGCTTCCGGTCCCGGAGGCGCTCGACGTCGAATCCCTCGGTTACTCCACCCTTCTCGGCACGCCCGGCTTCCGGCGGTGGCTGGACGGCAGGGGCCCGAGGCCGCTGCCGCCGCCGTCCCCGCAGCAGCCGGTCCTGATCGGCCGTGAGGGCGACCGCCTGCGGATCACGCTGAACCGGCCGGAGCGGCGCAACGCCTACGGCGCCGAGGTCCGCGACGGCCTCGTCGAGGCGCTGAGACTGGCACTCGTCGACGACACCGTCACGTCGATCCTGGTGGACGGCAACGGGCCGGTGTTCTCTGCCGGGGGTGATCTCGACGAGTTCGGCACCACCCCGGATCTCGGAACCGCGCACCTGATCCGCACCCGGGCCGGCGCGGCCCGCCTGGTCGACACCCTCGCCGAGCGGATCGAGGTGCGGGTGCACGGTGCCTGCGTCGGAGCAGGCATCGAGGTGCCCGCGTTCGCGTCCCGGATCGTCGCTGCGCCCGCGACGGTGTTCCGTCTTCCCGAGGTGTCGATGGGCCTGATCCCCGGCGCGGGTGGTTGCGTCAGCGTGCCGCGACGGATCGGACGGTGGCGGGCCTACTGGATGTGCGTCACCAACGTCGGACTCGACACCGGGACCGCGCTCGCGTGGGGACTGATCGACGAGATCTCCTGACCGCGGACAGCGAGGTGCCCCGGTCCGAGAAGGAGGATCGGACCGGGGCAGGTGGCGTGGTCAGCGGGAGACGGCGTCGTCCAGCGTCCGCAGACCCAGCAGGTTCGCCGCCGCCGTGAGGTTGCGGCGGCGTTCCTCGGGACTGTCGCCGACCCACAGGGTGTCCGCCCACAGCACGAGGTCGTCGATCCCGTTCGCACGGTAGCGGGCCAGGACGTCGGGATCGGTGGTCGCGACCCGGACGTAGCACGGGAAGTCGCCGGACCTGCCGAATTCCTCTCGGAGCCTGCGCAGTTCCGTCACCAGTTCGACGGCTTCGTCCGGTGTCGGTGTTCCCGACGCGAACCAGGCGTCGCCCAGTCGTGCGGCGCGAGCAAGCGCAGGCGGTGTGTTGCCGCCCAGCACGACGGGGATCGGCGTCGGCCGCGGATGAACCTGGAGGGGTTCGAAGGTGAAGTGCTTTCCGGCGTGCCCGAACTCCGCTCCCGACCACGACTTCCGAAGGATGTCGATGCACTCCTCGGTACGGGAGAACCGGCTCCGGAACGGCACACCGAGCGCGGCGAACTCCTCCTCCAGCCAGCCCGAACCGACCCCGAACAGCACTCGTCCTCCGCTGAACTGCTGAACGGAGATGGTGGCGCGCGCCGTGAGCAGAGGGTGCCGCAGTGCCGTGACGTACACCGCCGTGCCGAGTTTGATCCGCGACGTGACTGCGGCGATCGCGGCATGCGCGATCCACGGGTCGGTGAGCTCGGTGTCGGTGTCGACGATCGTCGTGTGGTGCTGCACGGTGCCGGTCGTCGGGTGCTCACTGCCGTACCCGGCGGGTCGGAAGACGTGTTCGCCCAGCCACAGTGCGTCGAATCCCAGTTCGTCTGCGCAGGAGGCGAGCTCGACGAGTTCGGCGACCGTCATTCCGTACGCGCTCAATCCGATCGACCCCACGGTCGTAGTCCTTTCGTTTCGTTCGGCCCGGCACATCCGGGGTCACATCTTGCTGAGTGAGTCCGCACCGCCGACGAGCATCGCCGCGCAGACACCGACGGCGGTGACGCCCGTCATGATGAGCGCGACGGCGGCGACGAGGGGGTAGCTGCCGTTGGACCAGGCGTCGAAGAGCACGGTGCCCATCACCTGGGTCTTCGACGCCCGCACCAGGAGCGATGCGGTGAACTCGTGCGTCAGGAGTACGAAGATCAGGGCGGCTGTGCCGCCGAGGCTGCCGCGCATCAGCGGCAACAGAATCCGCGTGTTGGTGCGCAGGAAGCCGGCGCCGGACACCCTCGACGCCTCGAGGTAGCTGTCGCCGAGGGCGAGCATCGTCGCGAGCTGCATGCGGGTGGCGAACGGCAGCATCAGGGTCACGTACACGAGGATGACGACCCACGGGGTGCCGTAGAGGACGATGGGACCCTCGGTGTACGTGAGCAGGAAGGCGGCGCCGAAGATGACGGCGGGAACACCGAGCGGCATCGACACGAGCACGTCGACGAGCACGCGCAGGGCCGGGTAGCGCACACCGCGGACGATGAGACTGGCCGCGACGAAGCCGAGCGGCAGGGCGATCGCCATCGAACCGAGAGAGAAGACCAGGCTGTTGGTGATGGCGGACGGCACCGCCGTCGTGCTGAACACGGTGCGGAAGTTGTCGACGGTCAGGGTGGAGAGGTCGATGCTGCCGCGCCAGTACCGGGAGAGCGAGACGAAGGCCAGCGCCAGGATCGGCAGGACGGTCGACAGCAGCGAGAAGATCACGATGAGGCCGGCGCCGACCCGGGACGGACGACCCTGCGAGCGGAATGCCTTGCCACCGTGGGTGACGAACCGCTTCTGGTTGCCGAGCATCGCCTTCTGCGCGAACACGACGGCGATGCCCGCGAACAACAGTGGGGAGCCGAGTGCGGCCGCGGTGGCGAACTGGGCCGGGCTGTCGCTGATCTGGAAGTACATCTCCGTCGTCAGCACGCTGACTCCGCTGTTGGTGCCGAGCAGCAGGGGACCGGTGAACTGGCCGAGACCGAGGAGCAGCGCGACGCCACCCCCGTAGATGAGCGTCGGGCGCAGCAGCGGGAGGGTGACCCTGAAGAACACCTTCCATTCGGGCATCCCGGAAACCTGTGCTGCCTCGAGCATCTCGGAGTTGATGTTCGAGAAGCCGGAGCTGACGAACATGTACACGAAGGAGCTGAGGGAGAAGCCGGTGATGATGACGATCCACTGGATCGAGTAGACGTCGACCGGTCCTTCCTCCAGATGCGACCACCAGGGCAGGTTGCGCAGGGCGGCGTTGAGGTAGCCGGGCCGCGGGGAGAGCAGGAACGCCCAGCCCGCGATGGCGGCGACGGCGGGGATGACGATCGGGAGGATCGGGAGGATGCGCAGGAACTCGAGACGTCGCGGGAGACGGCTCGCCGCCCACGCCAGTGCGGTGCCGAGCACCATTGCGATGACGACGGATCCGATCGCGAGACCGACCGTGTACTTGAGGATCTGGCCGATGCGATCGAGGCCGAACGCTCGGGTGAAGCCGGCCCCGCCGTCCTCGAATGCGGTCGCCTGCAGACGGACGATCGGCAGGATCACGAGGTAGGCGAGGAACGCGGCGAAGGCGATGACGCCGAGGCGCCGGGCCCCGGAGCGCACCTTCTCGTTCTCCATCAGCGACGTCGGCCGAGTGCTCGGGGACGACGGAGCCGTTGCCGGCGAGTCGGGGAGGGTCAGAGTTGCCATCGTCCTCACCCGACCAGAGCCGTGAGGACCGCGGACTGCTCGGTGGAGAGCATCCGGCCGTCGGTGTCGAACATGCGCCCGTCGGTGGCGTCGAAGGCGAGGATCATCCGGTCCCCGCGTTCGACGGTCCGTGGCGCGCGGGAGCGGTCGTACGTCGACACCCGGGCGTGGAGTTCGCGTCTGCGCGAGTCGGGAGCCGTGGAGGAGAGCATCACGTCGAGGTGCAGGCCGCCGAACTCCACGTCGTCGACGTTCACGGCGATACCCGCCTCGCCGGCACGCAGTCCGCTCGCATCGCCGACCAGGCGCACCTTCTCGGGACGCAGTCGCAGGACGAATTCGGAGGTGCCCGCCGCGGCCCTCGGTTCGGCGCCGATGAGTTCGGTGCCGAGGGCGTACCAGCGACCGTCGACGTACTCGCACGAGAGCCGGTTCGACATTCCGGTGAATCCGGCGACGTACTCGTCGGCCGGCTCTTCGAACACCTCGCGGGGAGTGCCGATCTGGACGATCCGACCGGCGTTCATGATCGCCATGCGGGTGCCGAGGGCGAGAGCCTCGCTCTGATCGTGGGTGACGAAGACGGCGGTGAACGGGTTGCGTTGGTGCAGGTCGTGCAGTTCCGCTCGCACCTGGTCGCGCAGTCGGGCGTCGAGGTTGCTCAGCGGCTCGTCGAACAGGACCAGGTCGGGACGGGCGACGAGTCCGCGCGCGAGCGCGACACGCTGCTGCTGCCCGCCCGACAGTTCGGCGGGCAGACGGTCGAGGAGCCGTTCGCAGTCGACGAGCGCCGCGGTCTCCTCGACGCGGCCGCCGCGCAGTTCGTCGGTCATCTTCCGGGACTTGAGCGGGTACGCGATGTTCTTCCGAACGCTCATGTGCGGCCACAGCGCGTACGACTGGAACACCATGCCGATGAATCGTTTGTCCGGGGTGAGGTTGAGACGACGGTCGGCGTCGAACACCACCTGGTCACCCAGGGATATGGTTCCGCCGACGGGCTGCTCCAGGCCGGCCAGGCACCGGAGGGTCGTCGTCTTGCCGCAGCCGCTGGGGCCGAGCAGTACGAGGAACTCTCCGTCCTCGATCTCGAGGTCGAGGTGGTCCACGGCGACGGTCGGCGGTTTTCCGTCGAAGTTCTTGAGTAGCTGACGAACGGATACGTGGGACACGGGAACTCGCTTTCTGACCGGGCTGGGTCGGGGTGTTACGAGGGGAAGGAGGAGGCGGGGACGGGCTCGGCGGCCGCGTGCGGGCGGTGGTCTGCGCCCGTCGCCAGCGCGTAGAGACGTTGCGCATGCTCGTCACCACTGCCCCACAGCACCGCGTTCGTCAGTGCTCGGCGGTAGTACAGATGAGCGGTGTGCTCCCAGGTGAAGCCGATGCCACCGTGAACCTGCACGTTGTCGGCGGTGGTTCGGGAGGCGGCGTCACCACACGCGATCGCGGCGATGAGAGCGGCCTCCGCGAGTTCGTGATCGGTGCCTTCCTGGACTGCCCAGACCGCGTGGGCAACCGCGGACACGGCGAGCTCGACCGCGACGGCACCTTCGGCGAGGCGGTGCTTGATCGCCTGGAATCCGCCGATCACCCGGCCGAACTGGACGCGGCTTCCCGCGTAGGCGACGGCGTCGTCGAGGGCGCGCCGGGCGACGCCGAGGTTGTCACAGGCCAAGGCGACGAGTGCCTGGTCGCGGAGCCGCTGGACCGACGGGCGGGGGTCCAGCAGCGCGGCCGGCGCACCGGACGCGGTGACCGTCGACAGCACGCGGGTGCCGTCGGTTGCGGCCATCCGCGTCCGGGACAGCGATTCGGCGGCCACGGCGTACAGGCCGGAGCCGTCCTCGGAATCGGCGATCACGAGCACGACTTCGGCGATGTCCGCGTCGACCACGAAAGACGCGGAGCCGGTGATCGTGGTGCCGGTGGTGGACTCGACCACCCGGAATCCGGTGCGGCCGGCGGCATCCGGGAGCACCGTTGCCGCGATCAGGTCACCCGAGGCGATGCGTGCCAGGCAGTTGTCGACCGCGGGGGAGGCGGGTGCGTCGGTCAGCGCGACGGCGGAGACGACCGCGGAGAGGTACGGCACCCGTGACAGTTCGCCGCCCAGGGCGGTGAGCACCGCGGACACGTCCCGGAAGGACGCGCCGAGGCCGCCGCGGTCCTCGGGCACCGGTAGCGCTCCGATGCCGACCTCGCCGGCGAGCAACGACCACAGGTCGCGGTCGAACGGGCCGTCCCGGTCGATTCGCGCGGATCGACCCTCGACGGGGTCGTGGCGGCGGACGGCCGACTCGACCGTGGACACCAGCATGTCGGTGTCCGCGCGTTCGGCTGGGGTGGTGCCGAGAATCATGGGTGCAGGCCTTTCTGCTGTCGTCGTGATGCCGGGCGTCAGTCCGAGGCGGGAAGCGGACGGGGCGCGGCCAACTCGAGGGCGACGCTGCCGACGGAGAGCGGGCCGGGGCCCGCGGTCACGCACAGCACCTCGACGCCTGCGCCCGAGTACCGCTTGCCGAGGACGAGGGGGGCGCCGTGGGCTGCGGTCCGCGCAGCGGCGACAGCGGTGCCGAGGGGTGCCATCGGGACGCCTGCGCAGAGCAGCGGACCCTCCACGGCGTCGCCCACCTTGACGACGATCACCTCGACGTCGGACACCGGGCTCTTCAAACGTTCGCCGACCTTCATGGATCTTCCTTTCCGACTCCGGTCCGTGGCGGCCGGGAGTCACCTGCTCTGCTACTGGCTGGCGCCGAACATGCGCTCGAACTCGGCGCGGAACGCGACGGTGTCGTCCGCGGTGACGGTGTGGCTACTGGTCCAGATCTCGTCGGCCGACGTGGTGGCGGTCTCGATGCCGGGCAGAACCGCACCCGCGCGACTGGCGATGGCGGACTGGCCCGCCTTCGTCACGAGGAAGTTCGAGAACAACTGGGCGGCGTTGGGGTGCGGCGCCTTCGCCACGACCCCGGTGAGGAAGGGAGCACCGAACACCGGTGACGCCAGCCCGAAGTCGACGGGTGCACCCTTCTCCTTCTCCGCGGTCAGCGGAAGTGTGTATGCGGCGGCCGCGATCTCGCCGGAGGTCAGTGCCTGGGCGATGGCCTGTGCGCCCGTGTAGGTGCGCGGCTGCTGCGCCGCGAGCTTCTCGACGAAGTCCGGGGAGACGGTCTCGTTCAGGTAGTCGTAGAAGTCCACGATCGCGGCGGAGATGGGGAGGATCACGCCGATCTTGCCTCCCGCGAGTTCGGGGTCGAGCAGGTCGGCGTAGCCGGTGAGGCCGTCCGGGACGCGGTCCGTGTTCCAGCCGTAGGTCAGCACCGCGGCCGACGAGGTGAAGATGGTGTCGTCCTGGAGGAACTTGCCTGCGTCGAACTCGGGGGCCGAGAATGCGGGGCCGGTCACGGGAACGTAGTAGTTCTGGGCGAGACGTTCGTTCACCCACGGTTTCGCCGCGGACGCCACGACGTCGGCGACCTGGTTGCCGGTGGACTCCTCGGCGGCGAGCTTGGTCTGGAGGTTCGCGTCGTTGTCGCGCACGACGTCGACCTTGATGCCGTATGCCGACTGGAAGGCGGCGGCAGCGGCCTGGAGGTTGTCGGTCGCCTGGCCGGAGTAGTAGGTGACGGAGCCTTCCTGCTTCGCCTTGTCGATCACTTCCTGCCAGGAGGAGTCGCCGGTGGGGCCGAGGTCCTCGGCGGTGACTTCCACCGTCTCACCGGATCCGCAGGCGGCGGTGGCGAAGGTGACGGCGGCGACACCGATGCCGGCGAGAACGCGCCGGATGGTCGTGACTCTCATGGTGAGCCTTTCTGCAATCTGGGGGAGAAGAGGGTCACCGCGCGGACGCGGTGCGGGCGGCGCGCGCCTCGCGCCAGGTGAGGCCGCGATCCGGGCGTTGCTCGGGCGGCAGGCCGAGGACCCGCTCGGCGATGATGTTGCGTTGGATTTGGTCGGTGCCGCCGGCGATGCTGTAGCCGGGTGCGCCGAGGACGTGCGCGTTCCACGAGAAGGTGCCGGGGATGCCGGTGTCGGCGATCAGGTTGCGGCCCAGTATCGTTCGGGCCGCTGTGGAGACGGCGGTGAGCTTGTCCACCCACTGGACCTTGCGGATCGAACCCACGGCGCTCGGTGCTGCACCGGTGTCGCGGGACTGCCGGTCGAGTAGGGTGTCGACGCGGGCGAGTTTCTGTCGCAGGTAGACCTGCGCCATCAACTCGCGGGTCCGAGGATCGTGGTCCCGGCCGAGAGCCTCCGCGGTGGAGACGAGCTGGGAGAACTGTCCGCCGATGCTGCTGCTGTCCGAGCCTCCTTCGCGCTCGAAGGCCAGCGTCGTGAGCGCGACGTTCCACCCGGATCCGATCGCGCCGAGGCGGAGGCGGTCGGGGACACGCACCTGATCGAGGAACACTTCGTTGAAGCTGGTGCCACCCGACATCTGACGGATCGGCCGCACCGTGACGCCGGGCGCGTCGAACGGCACCAGGAAGGCGGTGAGACCGGCGTGCTTGGGCTGGTCGGCGTCGGTGCGGGCGATCAGCTCGCCCCACTCGGCGAACTGGGCGCCCGAGGTCCACACCTTCTGCCCGCTGATCACCCAGTCGTCGCCGTCGCGCACGGCGCGGGTCGAGACGTCGGCGAGGTCGGACCCTGCGTCCGGCTCGGAGAACAGCTGGCAGGCGAGGAGGTCGCCGCGCAGCATCGGAGGAAGGAACTCGGCCTTCTGCTCCGGGCTGCCGAGCAGGTTGATCGTCGGAGCGACGAGGTGCATCGTCACCGCGAACAGTTCATGGGGCCGCAGCGGGCAGAGTTCGTTCTCGAGGCGGACGAAGGTCTCGGCGAATGCCGAGTCGAGTCCGGCTCCGCCGACCTCCGCCGGCCAGTCCAGTGCCGCGAATCCGGCCTCGAACTTGGCGCGCTGCCAGGTCCGGTGCTGGTCGAGGAGCTGCTGCTCCTCGTCGAAGTCCATGTCGTGGAAGACCGCGACATCGTGGGGGTCGTCGACCCGGTCGAAGCCGAGACGGGTCGAGGTGGCGAGAATCCACTCGCGTGCCTCGGATTCGAAGGCGGGAAGGGACATCGTTCCTCCGTGGGCTGGATGGTGGCGAAGGTGCGGCGCAGCCGACGACGACTCAGTCGTCCAGGTTGTACAGCTTGGCGGCGTTGTCGTGCAGGATCTTTCGTGCGTCCGCCTCGCTGAGATGGCCGAAGTTCTTGCGCAGGTAGTCGTCCGGACGCTGAGCGTCCGAGGCGGGGCCCGGCGACATCGACGTCGGGTGGGGGTAGTCGGTCTCGTACAGGACGTTGTCGGCGCCGATCTGGTCGATCGCGCTCAGTGCCGACGCCTGCTCGAACCAGAAGCAGCCGAAGATCTGGCGCTTGAAGTACTCGCTGGGCAGCAGCTCGTAGTTCGGGTGCTCCTTGTGCACTCCGCTGTTGCGCCACTGCCAGTCCATGCCCTCGAGGGCGAACGGCATCCATCCGATGCCGGATTCGACGGAGACGAACTTCAGGTCGGGGAACCGGTCGCAGATGCCGCCGAAGATGAGCTGGGACAGGGTGCGGGCGTTGTCCATGAAGAACGAGATGCCCATCATGCCGTAGTTCGCGGCCACACCGTTGCTCGCGTGACCGAAGCCGCTGAGATCGACCTCGCCGGAGGCGATGTGGAAGTTGATCGGCAGCTTCTTCTCCTGGGCCGATGCCCACAGCCGGTCCCAGTACGGGTCGGTGAGCATGGGGAGGCCGAAGGCTGCGGGGTTCTGGGTGAACACGAGGCCCTTGTGGCCGGCGGCCGCGACCCGCTCGACCTCGGCGAGGGTGGCCTCCATGTCCCAGAACGGGAGGATGCCGACGGGAATGTAACGGCCGGGCGCGAATTCGGCCCACTCGGTGAGGTAGTCGTTGTACGCCTTGATGCACTCGATCTGAAGTTCGTTGTCGCCGTTGGACTGCAGTGTCTTCGAGCTGAAGACGGCGACGTTCGGGTAGAGGATCTGGGCGTGGATTCCGTAGTCGTCCATGAGGCCGAGACGCTTGGCCGGGTCCCACGAGCGCGGGTCGGCGTCCGCGAACCGGGGCGGGCAGTTCGGCGGGTACTCGTGCCAGCCTGCCATGGCCGGCGAGCCGACTGCGCTCATGCGCGTCCCGGAGACGAACCAGGCCTCGTCGCCGCGCTCCTCGTCCCAGCGGACGTGGGGGACGAGGTCGCCCCACTTCTTGGTCGAGACGCGAGACGTCCACAGGTCCGGGGGTTCGACGACGTGGGTGTCGGTGTCGATGATCTTGATGTCTCGAAGGTCGTACACGTTGCCTCCTGAGGGCGAGGGTCTGTGGTTGGACGGATTGCCCGGGCCTGACGGCCTCGCGGGCGAAAGCTCTAATATTCGAATATTAGAGGGATTTAGCTCACATTGGAAGTGTTGATGAGATTTCCGTCACTACCGAATGTGGATGTGCGGGAGCGCGATGACGCGCCGCGGATCGAGGCGGGCGGCGGATGCCCGCGAGCGTGCTACTTGACCGCCCCGGAGACCTTGAGCGAAATGATCTCCTCCCAGCTCAGGCCCTGTTCCAGCAGGACCTCCTCGGTGTGTTCACCGTGGCCCGGCGCGGGGCTCAGCGTGGGGGCCTCGTTGTCGAACTGCACCGGTGCGGACACCAGGTTCAGCGTCCGCCCGTTCGGGTACTCGACGGAACGCACGTAGCCGTTCTCGACGGCCTGGGGATCGGTGATCACGTCGCCGGGACGCCGGAAGACGTCCCACTGGCCCTCCTGCTTGCCGAGGACGTCGACCCACTCGGCGAGGGGACGGGCCACGAACGTCGCGGTGAGCTCGACGGTGCACTCGCGGGAGTTCGCGGCGCGGGCGTCGAAACTCGCGAACCGCGGATCGTCGACGAGGTCCGACCGTCCGATCGCCTCGCACAATCCCGGCCAGTACTTGTCGCTCTGCAGCAGCGCCAGGTGGATGTAGCGGTCGTCGCTGGTGCGGTAGATGTTCGACACGGGGTTGACCGGGACGTCGCGGTTCGGGTACGGCAACTCCGCTTCGCCGATGAGCTGGGAGCCGACGATCGTCGGTTGCATCGCCCAGGCGCCCACCGAGAACAGGGACGCGTCCACCACGATGCCCTCGCCGGTGCGCGCGCGGTGCAGGAGTCCGGCCGCGACCCCGCCGGCCAGCGCCATGCCGCTCTGGACGTCGCCGAAGCCCGGTCCGGGCATGTTCGCGGGCCACTCGAGGTCGTCCGGGGCGATCGAGCCCGCCGCGCCCGAGCGCGCCCAGTACGTGATGCCGTCGAATCCGCCCTTCTCCCGCTCGGGGCCGGCGGGTCCCTGCGCGGTGCCACGCGCGTAGACGATGCGCGGGTTGCGGGCGGTGACGTGCTCGACGTCGATGCCCAGCTTCTGTCGGGCGTCCGGCAGGAAGTTCGTCATGAAGACGTCGGCGTCGTCGATCATCTTCATCAGCAGTTCACGCCCGTCGGGATGCGCGAGGTCGACGGCGATGCCGCGCTTGCCCCGGTTCGACACCTCCCACAGGCCGGACATGCCGTCCACCTGCCCGGGGACGCCCCAGGCCGCCGTCGTGCGCATCGGGTCGCCGAAGGATGCGTGCTCGACCTTGATCACCTCGGCGCCCCAGTCGGACAGGATGGCAGCGGCGGAGGGGACGAACGCGTACAGCGCGACCTCCACCACCTTGATTCCGTTCATTACCTTGGTCATTGGATTCTCCGTGCGTGAGTGGTGGTGGCTCAGTAGAGCGATTCGCCGCCGTCGACGACCATGTTGGTTCCGGTCACGAAGGCGGATCCGGGCGAGACGAGGAAGAGTGCGGCCTCGGCCATGTCTGCCGGAGTTCCGGCGCGGCCCATGGGAACAGTGGCTGCGCGCTCGTCGAAGAGTGAATTGCGTTCCTGCGACAGGGGAGTCGCGGTGATCCCCGGTGACAGCGCGTTGACGCGGACCCCGGTCGTCGCGAGTTCGTAGGCGGCGACGCGGACGAGCTGGTTGACTCCCGCCTTCGACGCCGCATACGGCGCGACGCCGGACCGTGCACCCAGTGCGCGGATGGACGAGGTGACGACGATCGACCGGTTGACGTCGGGTGCGGCGACCATCCGGCGGGCGGCGGCTTGCACGCACAGGAAGGTTCCGGTGAGGTTGAGATCGATGGTCCGCTGCCAGTCGTCGCGGGTCAGCTCGAGGAACGGTGCCACGAATCCGCTGCCCGCGTTGGCGACGAGGCCGTTCAGGACGGGGAACTCGCCGTCGACGAATTCGAAGAGTTCGTCGATCGACTGCGCGCTGCTGACGTCCGCGGTCATGGTCAGGATTCGTTGTCCTGCATCGCATGTGTCGCGCAGTCGAGCGGCGGCATCGGCGAGAACTTCGGCGCGTCGGGCGGCGAGGGCGAGAGTGGCGCCGGCCTCGAGGAGGCGGGAGGCGATGCCGAGGCCGATGCCCTCGCTGGCTCCGGTGACGAGAATGTTCTGTCCGAGAAGTGGATGGGTGGTGGAACTGACGGTCATGATCGGCTCCAAAGGATGTGAATATTCGTATGTTTTATCGGGGACAGGTCGGCCCGGGGTGGCTCCGGGGGCGGGAACGCTCGACGCGACCTCGGGTGAGGCCGCGTCGATCGGTCACTTCCAGTCGACGCGGTCCTGGTTGATCGTGGGGTTCTCGCCGAGAACCATGGTCACCGATTCGCGCATGTGCGCGACGGCCAGGCTCCTGGCGCCGTCCACGTCACCGGCGAGGACGGCGCGCGCGATCACGGCGTGCTGGTCGTCGAACGCGCCACGTTCCATCTCGCTCCACTCCGATGCGTGGAACCCGAGCGCGCGATCCGAGTACAGGTGCGCGAGTGCCGACGCCATCAGGGCGATGGGGTAGTTGCCGGCGAGTTGCCGCAGCGTGTCGTGGAAACCGAGACTCTGCTCGATGAACTCACGGTTCGAGGCGTTGTCGTGGTCCTCGAGTTCGAGGGAGCGGAGGAGGTCGGGGTCGACGTCCCCGCCCGCCACCTTGCCTGCTGCGAGTGCGGCCGTCAGGCCTTCCATCTCGATGACCGCCTCGACCACCTCGGCGAAGCGGATGTCGTTCGCCTGCAGATACATCGACATGGTGTCGCCGAACGCGGCGCCGGTCGGCTCGGCGACGCTGGGGCCTCCGCCGAGGCCCTGACGCACGGTGACGAGACCCTGGGCCTCGAGGAGGCGAAGGCCCTCACGCACCGATGCCCGTCCGACGCCGAAGTTCTTCGCCATCTCCTGTTCCGAGGGCAGTGACGCGCCCGGGCTGAGTCCGTCGTCGGCGATCGAGCGGGCGACCAGTCGCGCAACCGTGCGCGACACCTTTTCTCCCCGGGTCGCGGCGATGGCCCGGCGGGTGGCGAGGTTCCTGATCGGATCGTCCGCCGCCGGCTTCGCCATCTCGTCCCTCGTCCTCACTCGTTGCACAGTTCCACCCCGCATCCTGTCTGGGGACGCGCGATGCGAATCCCCAACCTTAACGGGTGCGCGGAGCGAGACCGGGGAAATCCCCCGGTTGCACATGTCGCGCGTCCCGTTTCCATGTCGTGCTCAGCGCCCCATCGCGGTGCGTCCGCCGTCGACGGGCAGCAGCACGCCGGTCGTGTACGAGGCGGACGGACCCGCGAGGTACAGGGCTGCCCCGACGATCTCGTCGGGTCGACCGACGCGTCCGGCGGGCAGGTGGGACATCTCCTCCGCCACCACCTCCGGATCCCACCCGGCGGCGATGTCGGTGTCGAAGGCTCCGGGCAGGATCGCGTTGACCCGCACGGTCGGCCCGTACTCCTGGGCGAAGCCCTGCGTCATGATCTCGAGCGCGGACTTCGCGGCGGCGTAGGGCAGTTCACTCGGCATCGGCCGCTTGGTCGCGATGGAACTGATGTTGATGATCGACCCTCCGCCCGCGGCGGCCATGCGTGGCGCGACGACGGACATCAGTCGGAATGCACCCTTGACGTTGACGTCGAAGACCTTGTCGTACAGGGCTTCGGTCACCTCGGGGAGGCTGTCGTAGACGGGCGCGATGCCGGCGTTGTTGACGAGGATGTCGAGCCGGCCGAACTCGGACTGGACGGCATCGGCCAGCTGCTGCTGGGCATCCCACTCGCCCATGTGGCATGCGAATCCCACTGCACGACGACCGGTGTCGGCCTCGATCTCCTTGGCCGTGGCCTCGCAGGCGTCGAGCTTGCGGCTGACGACCGCGACGTCGGCGCCGGCACGGGCGAACGCCCAGGCCATCTGGCGGCCGAGGCCGCGGCTGCCGCCGGTCACCAGCGCGACCTTGCCGGCCAGCGGCGTCGTGTCGAGGTTCTGATCCGACATGGTGTCTCCGATTTCTCGTCCTGGCGCCGGCCTCGAGGGCGGCTGCGCGCGGTGGTCTCGTGTGGTCGAGGTGGTGGCGTCACTCTCATTTCGCCCTGCTCGTGACGTGGGCCACATCGCCATGTACCGTAGAACTTACCAACTACGCGAAATATTGCAATGTTTTCTTGCCGCCGAGTTGGCGGCCACCTCGGGAGGACCCCCATGACCAGCTCGCTGCCCTACACCGCCATCGTGACCGGGGGAACCGGTGGACTCGGTTCTGCCGTCACCGAGCATCTGCTCGATCGTGGCTGGCGACTGGTCGTCCCGTGGTATGTCGAGAATGAGTTGGACCGTGTGCCAACACATCCCGGGCTCGAGCTGGTCCGAGCGGATCTGTCCGTCGACGCCGATGTCGACGCCGTCGTCGAGCTCGCCACCAAGGACGAGGAGCGGCCGCTGTTCGGGATCGTCAACCTCGTCGGCGGATTCGTCTCGGGCCAGCGCGTCCACGAGACTCCGATCGAGGTCCTCGACGCCCAGCTGTCGATCAACCTCCGCATCGCGTACGGCATCGTGCAGACCGCGTTGCCGCACCTGATCCGTCGGGGCGGCGGTTCCGTTGTGTGCATCGGCTCGGCGGCCGCCGTACGACCGTTCCCGGGCGCCGCGACCTACATCGCGTCCAAGGCGGCGGTTGCCGCGCTTGTCGAGGCGCTCGCCGTCGAGTACGCAGGTGACAACATCCGGGTCAACGGTCTGCTGCCCACGATGATCGACACCCCGGCCAACCGGGAGGCCATGCCGGAGGCGGACCGCAGCAGCTGGGCGCGGCCGTCGGACATCGCCGAGGTGATCGGGTTCCTGCTGTCGGATTCCTCGCGGGCGGTGACGGGGGCATCGATCCCCGTGGCCAACACCGCCGGCTCCCGCTGACACCGAGCACGACGACGGGGTGTGGTCCGGAACCCGTTTCCGGACCACACCCCGTTCGTCGTGGTCAGTTCGCGAGAAGCGCCAGGGCACGCCGGGCCAGAGGTTCGACGAGATCCCCGCGCTGCCCCATCCGCTCGTCGGTCGTCTCGCCGCGCACGAAGCGCGCGTACAGCTGCTGCAGGATGACCACCGTCTTCCAGCAGCCGAACGCCTCGTACCACTGGATCCGGGACAGGTCGAGATCGCTTCCCGCCGCGTAACGCTCGACGACCTCGGCTCGCGAGGGCAGATCGAGTCCGTGCATGCCGGGGACGGCGATGAACGCCGCGTCGGAGCCGGGATCGACGGTTCGGTCCGGCCAGTAGTTGAGGAGGGTGCCCAGGTCGACCAGGACGTCGCCGGTGGTGGCCATGTCCCAGTCGAAGACGGACTTCACCCGGTCTGGGTCGTCGGGGGCGAACTGGCAGTTGTCCACCTTGTAGTCGTTGTGCACGATCCCGGCCCGCTGCGACGTGGGAATCGCCGCGCGGATCAGTCTGCCCACCTCCTCGACCACCTTCGCCGTCTCCACCGACGGCGCCTGGGCGGCGACGGCATCCCACCGTGACGACCACCCGCGAACCTGGCGTTCGAGGTAGCCCTCGGGGCGACCGAGGTCGGCCAGACCGCAGGACGCCGGGTCGACGGCGTGCAGATCGGCCAGCCCGTCGATCACGGCCAGCCCGATCCGGTGCCCCGCGTGCGGGATCCGCGCCATCGACGCCGGAACCGAATCCCACACGACCACCCCGTCGCGGTACTCCGACACCAGGAACTCGGCGCCGATCACCGCGTCGTCGCCGCAGTGCAGCAGCGCCCGGGGCGCGCGGTCGAACCGCTCGTGCAGGCGCGAGAGCACCCGGTATTCCCGGCCCATGTCGTGAGCGCCCGGGGCGATGGTGCCGAACGGGGGGCGTCGCACCACCAGCCTGCGGTCACCGAATCTCACGCAGTACGTGAGATTCGCCGAGCCGCGTGGGAACTGGAGCACGGAGAACTCGCCCTCGAGGCCGTCGATGTTGGCGCGCAGGTGTGCCTCGAGCGCCGGCCAGTCGAGCTCCTCGCCCGCCCGCACGGGAGCGATCTCGTCCCGCGACTCCGTGGCGGACGACATCACCACGTTCCCTTCGGCGCCAGCCCGTACTTCTCCTCGGCGTTCGCGTCGAGCACGGGGAGGTGAACGGACGGGAACAGGCCCGGCGCCGGCCGCGCCCCCTTGAGCAGCTGCTTCGCGATCTGCTGTTTGTGCAGTTCCGTCGCCCCGTCCGCCAGGCCCATGTGGTAGCTCTCGAGCAGCCACTTGCCGAACGGCATCTCCGTGGAGATGCCGAGCGAACCGTGCAGCTGAATCGCCCGCGACACCACGCTGTTCAGCACCTTCGGCATCACCATCTTCACCGCGGAGATGTCGGCGATCACCTTCTTGTAGTCCTGCAGGTTGTCGATCTTCCAGGCGGTGCGCAGCACCAGCAGCCGGAACTGTTCGAGCTCGACCCAGGACTCGGCGATCATCTCCTGGACCATCTGCATGTCGGAGAGGCTCTTGCCGCGGGTCTGCCGGGAGACGGCCCGCTCGAGCATCATGTCCAGCGAGGCACGGACCAGGCCCACGGTGCGCATCGCGTGATGGATGCGTCCCCCACCGAGCCGGGTCTGTGCGACCTCGAAGCCGTTGCCCTCCTCGCCGAGCAGGTGATCGGCCGGAACCCGGACGTCGGTGTAGCGGATGTACGCGTGGGTGCCCTCGGACTCCGAGTGCCCCCAGACACCGACGTTGCGGACGATCTCGATGCCCGGCGTGTCCATCGGTACGACGAACATCGACGCGCGCCGGGTGCGCGGGGCGTCGGGATCCGTGACGGCCATGACGATGAGGAACGACGAGAATCGGGCGTGCGAGGAGAACCACTTCTCGCCGTTGACGACGTAGTGGTCGCCGTCCCGGACGGCGCGGGTGACGAAGCTGGTCGGGTCGGAACCGCCCTGCGGCTCGGTCATCGAGTAGCAGGACATGATGTCGCCGTCGATGAGCGGGCCGAGGTAGCGGGCCTTGAGGTCCGGGGTGCCGTAGTGCGCCAGGATCTCGGCGTTCCCGGAATCCGGTGCCTGACAACCGAACACCACCGGTCCGCTGTGGGTGCGACCGAGTATCTCGTTGAGCAGTGCGAGCTTGAGCTGACCGTAGCCCGGTCCGCCGAGATTCGGACCGAGGTGGCAGGCCCACAGTTCCTGCTCGCGCACCTTCTCCTGTAGCGGCTTGATCAGCTTGTTACGGGTGGGATCGGAGACGTCCCACGCGTGTTCGACGATGCGGTCGACGGGTTCGACCTCTTCGGTGACGAACCTGTCGACCCAGTCCAGCTTCTCCTGGAACTGCGGATCGGTTTCGAAATCCCATGCCATTGCTGTCTCCTGGTGAATCGGGCGTCGGTGGTGTGCGGTCAGCGGGTGAGTACGGTGCAGGCGCTGATACCGGGCGCGCCGTACACGTGCGTGAACCCCACCCGAGGGGTGCCGGGCACCTGACGGTCGCCGGCACGGCCACGCAGTTGCTCGACGTTCTCGTAGACCTGTCGCAGGCCGGTGGCGCCGATCGGTTCGCCGTTGGCGATGCATCCGCCGTCGGTGTTCACCGGGATCGAGCCACCGATCTCCGTTGCACCGGAGCGGATCAGCGACTCCTGCTCGCCGTGCTTGCACAGGCCCGTCTCCGCGAGGTGCATGATCTCCGCGCCGGCCTCGGTGTCCTGGATCTGTGCGACGTCGACGTCGGCGGGCGCGATGCCCGCCGTCTCGAACGCCGCGCGGGACGCGGTGACCGTGGGACCGTCGGCGCGATGGGGCGACACCCACGGGCTGAACACCTCGAACGATCCGAACAGTCGCGATCGCAACTCGGCCGCGTCCACGAACACGGGGGTGTCGGTGTATCGGTGCGCGTGGTCGGCCCGGGCGAGGATCAGCGCGACGCCGCCTTCGGCAGGCGAACAGAACATGTACTGGGTCAGCGGATCGCTGACCATCGTCGCCCCCGTGATCTCCTCCTCGGAGAGCGGCGTCCGTCGCCAGGCGTGCGGCGCGAGGGCACCGTTGCGGAAGGCCTTCGCCGCGACAGTGGCGAGCAGGCTCTTCGGCAGGTTGTGCTCGACCAGGTACCGCTGGATCTTCATCGCGAAGAACTGGGTGGTGACCATCATGCCGGTTTCGCCGTACCAGCGGCCGAGCCCGTTGTCCTCGGGGCGGGCGTTGAACGCTCCCCGTGGGTGCTTGTCGAAGCCGACGACCATGCCGAGATCGGATTCACCCGAACGAATCCTGCTCAGGGCGGAGGTCAGGGCACTGCCGCCGGTGGCACATCCGTTGGAGACGTTCACGAAGGGCAGGCCGGTGAGTCCGAGATCCGAGACGAGCGTGTCCGCATTGCCCGCGGAGTCGCTGCCACCGTAGGCGAACTGGATGTCCTTGAACTCGATTCCGGCGTCGGCGAGTGCCTGCCGGGCGGCGTAGGCGCCCTGGTCGCGTCCGCTGACGCCCTCGGTGCGACCGAACCTGTGGATGCCGGTGCCGACGATCGCGACCTTCACGACGATGCTCCTTCCGTGGGTTCGAACGCGAACGTGCGCACCTCGGTGCCGTCCTCGTCGAGGTGGTTGACGATCGTGGTGAGCCGTACGGCCGTGCCGATGGTGAGGGCGTCGGCGTCGGCGACGGTCAGTCGCGACTCGACGATCACCTCGCCGAGGTCGACGTAGCCGACTCCGAACGGGGTGAACGGATCCACGGTGCGGAACGGTGTCTTCGGAGCGAACGACTGCACCGTGTAGGACCACAGCGTGCCCTCGCGCGGCAGGACCGCGGTGCCCATCGCGGACCCACTGCAGCGTGGGCAGGAATCCTGCACGGGGAACGTCACCGTGCCGCATCCGGTGCACTTCGCGCCGACCAGCGCGGAATCCGGGTGCGCGGACTCGAAGAGCGTCTGGTCGACGTACCGCCACGCGGGTGCCGAGGTGGTCACGAGGCACTCCCTTCTGATGTGACGCGCCACAGTTCTGTCTCGGTGGCGACGCGCCACAGCGGGATGACGACCGCATTGCCCTCGGAGTCCACACCGAGGTCCTCGAAGTCGCACACCACGGGAGTCCCCGCGACCACCTCCGCCCGGCCCGGCAGGTTGCCGATCATCCGGACGCCGTCCTCCTCGCCGTCGACGTCGATCACGATGACCGTGTACGGGGCCGGGAAGAGTGGATGCACCTGATGTTCGACGACCGTGTGCGCGTACACCGTTCCGGTGCGCGCCACCGGTTCCCACACCGGCTCGGTGGCACCGCAGTACACGCAGCGCGGCCGCGGCAGGTGGATCCGTTTGCCGCACGATGTGCAGGTGAGGACGGACAGCCTGCCCTGCGCGGCTTCCTGGAAGAACCCGCTGCTGCCACGGTCGACGACGGTCGGACGCAGTCTGGCGGTGGGGGCCGATGCCTCGTTCGTGGCCGGGGCGCTCATGCCGCCACCAGGATCAGCGCGCTGGCGGCCGGCGGGGGTGCCGACGTCACGAGCGAGACCTGCGCCCCCGGCACCTGGCTGGTGGAGGTTCCGCGGATCTGCCGCACACCCTCCACGACGTGGTTCATCCCGTGGATGTACCCCTCGGACATGTGTCCTCCACTGGTGTTGATCGGAATCGATCCGCCGAGATCGATCTGGCCGTCGGCGAGGAAGTCGCCGGTGTCACCGCGCTTGCAGAATCCGTAGTCCTCGATCTGGACGAGCGCGGTGATGGAGTAGCAGTCGTAGATCTGCGCGACGTCGACGTCGGCCGGCCCCAGCCCGGCACGCGAGTACAGGGTGTCCTGGCACACCCGCGACGGCAGCACGGTGATGTCCTCGCGCATCAGCGTCGGGTACATGATTCCCGGCTGCGGACGGGGGCACGTCGACATCGCGGCCGACCTGATCAGGGCGGGCGGCTGCGCGAGGTCGCGGGCCCGCTCCGCGGTCGTGACGACGACCGCTGCGGCACCGTCGGTTTCGAGGCAGTAGTCGAACAGTCGCAGGGGTGACGACAGCATCCGCGAGTTCAGGTAGTCGTCGAGTGTCATGGTGCGGTCGTGCATCTGCGCGGCCGGGTTGGCGTTGGCGCGCCTGCGGGCGACGAGCGCGATCTCCGCGAGTTGTTCGGAGGTGAGTCCCGTCTGCGTCATGTACCGCTCGGCGACCAGTGCGAAGTACTGTCCGGAGGACAGCAGACCGTAGGGGCCGAAGAACTCCTCCATCGACTCCTGCCCGCCGACCTCGGGTGTGGTCACCGGGGACAACCCGAATCGGCGACCGGATCGCCCGTTGAGGGAACGGAACACGACGACGGTGGTGGCCTGTCCGCTCGTGATCGCGGCGACGGCCTGGGCAACCATGGCGCACGGGCCCGACCCTCCGGGACCCGCTTCGCCCCAGTAGGTGAGGTTGGGAACGCCGAGCCCGTCGGCGAGGGCGGCACACGACACGAGATCCATGTCGTTGCGGACGATTCCGTCGACGTCGGTGGCGGTGAGCCCGGCGTCGGCGAGGGCGTTCGCCGCCGCCTCGACGGCGAGCGCGGTCACCGACACTCCGGAGTCCTTGGAGAACGCGGTCGTGCCGATTCCCGCGACGGCGCACGCGTCGCGTCGCCAGGCGATGGTGTCTGTGGGCATGAGGGTCCCTTCGGGAGGTTGTCGAGCGGGCTGTTCAGTGCGCGGTGAGTCCGCCGTCGGCGGCGATGGCGGCGCCGGTCATGAACGAGGCCTCGTCGGAGAGCAGGAATGCGGTCACGGTGGCCATCTCGGCGGGAGCGGCCTTGCGTCCCATGGGCGTCGCCTCGATCGCGTCGCTACGGGTGCGGACCTGGATCGTCCCGTGCAGTGCGGCCGTGTTCGCGGACAGTCCGGTGCTCACGACGCCAGGGCACAGGCAGTTGGCCCGGATGCCGTGCTCGGCGTATCCGAGGGCGATGGAGCGTGTCAGCTGGAGCACGCCACCCTTGGACGCCTCGTAGGCGGGAGTGTTGAAGTTCGGTGCGACGAGCGACGCCACCGAACCCACCGTGACGATCGAGCCGCCGCCGGCCTGGAGGAGGTGCGGGATGGTGGCGCGCAACGGCAGGAACGTGCCCGTCAGGTTCACCCGGATCGCGAGCTCCCAGTCGTCGAGGCTCAGTTCGTGTGCGAGCCCGGCGCGGGTGATTCCCGCACAGGTGACGACGCCGTCGAGGCCGGACAGTTCCAGTGCCGCGGTGTCCACGGCGGCCGCCACGGACTGCTCGTCGGCGACGTCGCAGTGCACGGCGACGGCGGTTCCGCCTGCGGCACGGATGGATTCGGCCACCTTCTCGGCCGCGTCCTTGCGGGCGTCGGTCACGGCGACCGCGGCTCCTTCGGCCGCGATCCGGTGGGCGACCGCCTCACCGATACCGCTGCCGCCGCCGGTGACGAACACGCGCCGTCCCGTCAGTCGTGAAGTCATGTCGTTTCCTTTCGTCACTGCAGCAGCAGGCCGGCGTCGACGGGCAGGGAGGCACCGGTGATGTAGCGGGACTCGTCGGAGGCGAGGAAGAGGACCGCATTGCTCATGTCGATCGGCTCCACCCATCCGACGTCCATGACGTTGCGCGCCTTCGATCGCTCCCACAGGTCGTCCGGTCCCGGGTTCTCCAGGTCGGGACCGAACACTGCGAACGTCGCGTCGTTGTGGAGCATCGGCGTCGCCACGGCGCTGGGATTGACGGTGTTGACGCGTATCCGGTGTCGTCCCAACTCGCCGGCCAGGGTCCGTACCAGTCCCATCACGCCGGCCTTGGACGCGTTGTAGTGCCCGATGTTGGCGGAGCCGCGGAACGCCTGGATCGAGCTGGTGACGACGATCGATCCGCCGCGTCCCGCCTCGATCATGGCGGGCACCACCGCCTTGGCGGTGTGGAAGACGCCGGTCAGGTTGACGTCGATGACGTCCTGCCATTCGTCCTCGCCGAGTTCCCAGGTCGGGGCGAATCCGACGATACCGGCGTTCGCGCAGACGATGTCGATGTGGCCGAACTCGGAGAGTGCCGCTGCGACAGCATCGTTCATCTGCTGCTGGCTGCGCACGTCGGCGATCGTGGACGCCACGCGCCGCCCGGTCGCAGCGACCATCTCGACGGTGTCCTTCAGATCCGCCTCCGTGGGCAGCGGATAGCGCACCGATGCGATGTCCGTGCACGCGTCGATCAGGAAGACGTCGGCGCCCTCCTCGGCCAGGCGGACGGCGTGTGACCGGCCCTGTCCGCGTGCCGCACCGGTGATCAGTGCGACCTTTCCCGACACCCGTCCCATTGATGTGTCCTTTCGCGAAGTCGCTGACGTGTGGAATCAGTTGAAGAGCTGGTTGAAGCGGGTCTTGAGCGCCTCGAGTGCCTCGGGGGTCATCGCCGCCGTGTCCTGTGGCGCGACCTTGTCGATCGTGATGACGGCGCTGGCGATGCCGGGCAGGACCGACGCGGCGCGGAACGAGATGGCTTCCTGACCGGCCGGGGTGACCAGGTAGTTGGCGAGCAGTTGCGCGGCGGCGGGATGCGGAGCGTCGGTGAGGATGCCCGCATACATCGGACCGCCCCAGACCGTGTCGTCGAACCCGGACGCGACGGGTGCACCCGCTTCCGCTTCCTTCGTCTGGTCCTGGACGAAGGTGGCCGCGGCGATCTCCCCTGATGCGAGCGCCTGCGCGAGCGGCTGAGCGCCCGGATAGATGCGCGGCTTCTGCGCGGCGAGTCGCTCCATGTAGTCGGCGCCCCCGACTTCGTCCAGGTAGTCCTCGTAGAGGTCGATGTGCGCCGCCGAGGTGGGAAGGACGGTGCCGATCTTGCCGCCGGCGAGCGCCGGGTCGAGCAGGTCCTCGTATCCGGTGAGGCCTTCGGGAAGGCGGTCGGTGTTCCAGGCGAACGTCCCCACGGATGCGTTGGTCACGAAGTCGTGGCCGGGTCGCAGCAGCGCTGCGGCGTCGTACTCGGATTCCGTCACGGCCGGACCGACGGGGGCGGTGAGGTTCCCGGCGGACCCCAGTTGCTCGCTCCACGCGGGTGTGGCCTGCAGCACGACGTCCGCCACCATGTTGCCCGTGGTCAGTTCGGCGCCGATCTTCTGGTGCAGGTTCGCGTCGACGTCGCGGACGACGTCGACGCGGATTCCGTACTCGTTCTGGAATCGGGAGGCGAGCTCGGTGAGCTGCTCGGTGGTGTTGGACGAGTAGATCGTGACCGTGCCCTCGGCCTTGGCGTCCTCGATCACTCGCTGCCACTCGGCATCGCCCGTGGGGCCGGTGGATCCGATCGAATCGGTTGCGATCCGTCCGTCCGCGCCTGCGCCACCACAGGCCGTCAGGGTGGCGGCGACGACGGTGAACAATGCTGCCGCACCGATGATTCTGCGGTGTCTGCGGGTGGGACGGGCGGTGCGGAACCGGCTGTCGGAACCGGGGATTCTGTTCACGATGGCTCCTGTCGGAGTCGGGGCACGGTCGTGCCACGGGAAGGATGTCGTGGAGGGGCCCGAGGTCAGGCGAGGGAGACGACGGCCTTGCCGACGGACGAACCGTCGAGCATTCCGTTGAAGGCCGCCCACGCGCCCGCGACACGGCCGGGGTGGTCGGTGTGGACGGGTCGAACCGCGCCGTCCCGTATCCAGCCCGCCATCTGGCGGGCGAAGTCCTCGCGGGCGTCCAGGTGGTCTTCGAGCAGGAAGCCCTCCATCCGGGCTCGCCGCCAGATCAGCTTGAGCAGGTTGGCCGGTCCGGGTTGCGGAGCGGCCGCGTTGTAGATGCTGCTCATGCCGCACAGTGCGATCCGGGCGTGGTCGTTCAGGACGCGGATCGCGGCTTCGAGGTGCTCGCCGCCGACGTTGTCGTAATAGACGTCCAGGCCGGTCGCTCCGACGTCGGCGAGGGCCGTGCGGAGCAGGTCCTTGACCGGGCCGTCGTGGTAGTCGAAGGCGGCATCGGCGCCCAGTTCTCGTACCAGGGCGACCTTCTCCGGTGATCCGGCACTGCCGATCACCGTCGCGCCCATCCGTTTCGCCATCTGGACGACGGTCGAGCCGACCGCACCTGCTGCGGACGACACGAAGAGGACGTCGCCCGCCTCGAGGTGCGCGATGCGGGTCAGCCCGACCCACGCGGTCGTGCCCGGAATTCCGAGCAGTCCCAGATGGGTCGCCGGGTCGAGGTCGTCGTGCTCGAGGATCCGGCATCCCGACACCGGAACGACCGAGTGTTCGCGCCATCCGAGGTCGTGAAGGACCAGCGAGCCGATCGGGACGGACGGCTCGGCCGAATCGGTGACCCGGCCGACCGTCGGTGCAAGCATCGGCTCGTCCAGCGGGTACGGATCGGCGTAGGTCGCCTCACCACCCATTCGTCCCCGCATGTAGGGCTCGACGGACATCACCTGGTTGGCGACACGGACCGTGCCCGGCGCCGGAGGCGGGCAGAACGTGTCCACGAGTTCGACGTCGGAATCGCGCGGACGCCCGACGGGGCGGGAACGAAGCCGCCACTCGCGGCTGGGAACGGGACGCATGGTTACTCCGGTGAGGGGTGGTCGTGGGGTCGGGATTCAGGCCGAAGCGGCTTCGACCTGTGAGACGAGGTCGCGGCGAACGAGCTTGCCTGTCGGGGTGCGGGGTAGGTCGTCGACGAAGATGACGTCGTCCGGTGTGCGGGAACCACGCAGCCGGGAGCGGCACCAGGCGCGGATCTGTTCGGGCTCCAGGGCCACGCCGGGCTCGGGCACGATCGCGGCGCAGATGCGTTCCCCCCACTCGTCGTCGGGCAGGCCGACGACGGCGACCTCCCGCACGCCGTCGTGGTGCACGAGAACGTCCTCGATCTCGGCGGGGGCGATGTTCTCGCCGCCGCGGATGATGGTGTCGTCCGCGCGGCCGCCGATGTACAGATAGCCGTCCTCGAGCCGGGCGCGGTCGCGAGTCGGGAACCATCCGTCGTCGTCGAGAACCGTTCCCCTGCCCATGTACTCGCCGCTGACCTGGGAGCCGCGGACCCACAGCAGCCCGGTTGCTCCGTCGGGCAGGACGGTGGTGTCGTCGTCCGCGCGGATCTGTGCCTCCATGCCGGGGACCACCCGGCCGACCGACGACAGGCGCCCCCGCAATGCCGGGTCGGTGAGCGCGAGGCGGTGGTCGTCGGGCCCGAGAACCGCGATGGTGGAGCTGGTTTCGGTGAGACCGTACGCGTTGACGAACCCCGTGGAGGGGAAGGCCGCGAGCGCGCGTTCGAGCACCGGTTGCGGCATCCGCGCCCCGCCGTACGCCAGGGAGGCGAGTGCAGGCGTGCGCGCCGGGGCACCCTTGAGGTGCTCCACGACACGAGCGAGCATCGTCGGCACCACCATCGCGCTGGTGACACCCTCGTCGCGAACGAGATCCAGCCAGCCCTGAGGGGAGAAGTCGGGCAGGTACACCATGCGGCGACCCGAGTACAGGTTGCTCAGGACCGCGCCCATTCCTGCGATGTGATACGGGGGTGTGCTGACCAGTGCCGCCTGATCCTCACCGGCCGAAGCGAATTCGACGGTGTTGAACAGGTAGGACAGCAGGTTGTGGTGCCGGAGGAGCACACCCTTCGGTGCGGACGTGGTACCCGAGGTGAACAGGACGACGGCGGTCGAGTCGTCGCCGGGCGGGGTGAATTCGGATCGTTCGGCGGATGCGGCGGCGTCGAGGAACTCGTCGGTTGTCAGCACCGTGTCGGCTGCGCCGGCCAGTTTCGCCGCGTAGACGGGGTCCGCGATGAGCAGCGGACGGTCCAGTTGCGCGACGAGGGATGCCAGTTGGTCGGCGGGGAGCCGGTAGTTGAGTGGTGCGATCGGGATTCCGGCCCGTGCGGTCGCGAAGGTCAGTACCGGTAGGGCCGGCCCGTTGACGCCGACGAAGACGGCGTGGCGGGCGCCGTGCTCGCGGAGGACGGTGGCGCCGCGTGAGGCCAGGTCGTCGAGGTGGCCGCAGGTCAGTCCTGAGCTGCGGCGTCCGACGACGACGCGGTCCGGGTGGACCGACAACGCCATGTCCAGAACGGTTTCGATTCCCATGTGCACCACCTGGCTGAGTGAGCGCAGTGCACGTTCTCGTGCACCGGCGACTGGACTCGCCCTGTCGGTTGCGGCCAGCTCCGAGGGTGTGCGCTGGGCCACATTCGGCGAGTGATGTGAACTGTAGCAAATATGCGGATGTTTTGGGAGAGTCGACGGAATGTTTCCCACAATTCGCCCTGACCTGCGTATATACATGAACTATGTAAATATTCGGATAGATATGATAGTAGTGATCTGCGTTACATCCTCAACGATGCGCCGGCAGGTGCTCGTCTCGCGCAGTTCGGCGCCCGGCCTCCTCCACAGGCTCTCCGAAAGGCTGTCAATCAATGCACATTCCACCCCTACGGCGACTGCTCGCCGTCTCGTTGACCGTGATCGCTCTCGGTGCAGGCGGCGTCGCCTGCGCAGGTGGCGAAGGCGGCGACTCCGCAACCGGAGCCGCGGCCGACTTCGGCCCGACGGGCGACGCGGCCTGGCAGGACATCGTCGACAAGGCCAAGCAGGAAGGCTCGGTCACCTTCTACTCCGCGCAGAACACTGCCCAGAACGACGAGGTGGCACGCAGGTTCGAGGAGGCGTACGGCATCACGGTGAACGTCATCCGTGACGTCGAGGCGAACCTGCAGACGAAACTTGCGGCGGAGTGGGCGACCGGCAACGTCGTGGCGGACGTGGTCTCGCAAACAGGAGTCGGGTGGGTTCGGAACGAGGGCGCCGCAGGACGATTCGCCGTTCCCGTCGGTCCGGCGCTCGACGCCCCGGAGTACCGGCGTGAGGAGAACTTCGTCGACGACCGGTCGTTCGCCACGGCTGCCGCGATCGTCGCATTCGGGTGGAACACCGACAGGGTGCCCGACGGTTTGACGAGTGTCTCGGACTTCCTGGATCCGGACCTCGCCGGTGGCAAACTCGGGATTCAGGAACCGGTGTCCGCGTCCCAGGTCGACTTCTACCAGTACCTCGAGTCGAACTACGGCCCCGACTTCCTCGAGCGGCTCGCGGCGCAGGAGCCGCGCATCTACCCGGGCATCCTCCCGATCGGCCAGGCGCTGACATCGGGCGAGGTCGCCGCAGGATTCGCGGGTGCATTGACCGACGAGGTCGACGGCGGCGCCCCGGTCGGATTCGGTGTCCCGGAAACGTTGTGGGGTGCGCGCTTCTACACGTCGGTACTCTCCGAGGCTCCTCACCCGAACGCGGCACAACTGCTCGCGAACTTCCTCGTGACGCCGGCTGGGCAGACCGCCTACACGAGGAAGACCGCTTCGGTTCTTCCCGGCATCGACGGAGCGGTCGCGACCGTCGACCGCGTGGCGCAGCAGGATCTGACCAAGTTGACGCCCGAGGCGGTCGACGCGTACCGCGCGCGTTGGAAGTCGCTGTTCGTCGGCTGACGGTGTTCGATGGTGATCGCCCACGGAGGAGAGGAGTGTCGATGAGCAAGGACATCGCACGGGACATGATGCAGTGCTGGGAGAGTGGTGACTTCGACCGTGCCCGCTCACTCGTCGCGGACGGCGCAACCGCGTGGCTCGCGCATGCGGACGGGGCCACCGGGGCACAGCCGAACCGGGGAACCTCCATGAGCCTGATCCGGTGGCTCGAACTGCTCGACGGGGTGGTGCGGGAGATGCCACGAGGCCTGGCGGTCACGACGCATCGAATGATCGCCGAGGGCGACTGGGTGGCCGCCGACGTCGAGTCGGTGGGGGAGACGGACGACGGGCGCGTCTACAACATGCGGTACACGTTCTGGTTCGAGGTCCGGTCGGACCGGATTCACCGGTTGAAGCAGTTCTTCGACACGAAGTACGGTGAGCAGTTCTTCCTCGACCGGAACAAGGAGATTCCGGCCTGACAGGTGTGCACCGCGCACGGGCGGGGCACACCTCGCGGTTCGAGGGATCCGGCGGGTGCGCCGGTGCGAGCGATCCCTCACACGGTGTGGCCGCCGCCGCTGATCAGCGGCCACAGACCGTCACCGCCCGCGACCGCGGCGGAGGCGGTGAGGGCGTCGTCCCATGAGCGGAGCGAGCCGAACTCGCCGCGCCACGACAGCAGCCTGTTGGTGAACCGGTGCAGATCGTGCTCGGCGGTGAACCCGATGGCGCCCATCGCCTGATGGGCGTTGCGGACGACGGTCGCCGCGGCGTGCCCGGTGCAGGATCGTGCCGCGGCGATCGCGAACTCGGTTGTCGTGGAATCGAATCCGTGGGTGATGACCGCGGTGACGGCGGCCTCGGTGGCGGCGCGGCCGAGCGCGTCGTGGGTGGCGATGTCCGCGACGAGATGCTGAACGGCCTGGAACGCGGCGACGGGCCGGCCGAACTGGGTGCGGGTGGTCGTGTGCGCGACGACGATGTCGAGTACCCGCCCCGACGCCCCGGTCATCGCCAGCGCCCGGGCCAGTGCGCCCCGCAGGTGCAGTTCCCGTGCGACGGTGCCCGCGGTCGCGACCCCGCTCCGGGATGCCAGGTCGACGGTCACCCGGTCCCGCGCCTCACCGGCGAGGTTGGCGCCCTCGTCGAGGTCGACGTCCGCGCGTTCGACCTGACCGACCCGCCAGCCGTCGCCACTCGGCCACAGCAGGACCAGCAGGTCGGCCGCCCGCGCCCACGGGACATGACGTGCGACACCGTCGGGTCCGAGCACCGCGACGGTGCGCACCGCACCGGCGGGAGCCGGGTCCAGTCCCGCGGAATCGGCCAGCCAGCCGGCGAGCAGGTCGTTCTCCGCGAGCGGCGCGGGCGCCGCGCTCGCGCCGGCGGCCGCCAGGAGGACGGCTGCCTCGGTCCAGTCGCCGCCGCTGCCGCCCACGTCCTCGGTGCCGGTCAACCGGGTCAGGCCGAGGTCCGTCAGCGTCTTCCACAGGGCCGGGTCGAAATCCGGTGCTGTCCCGGCGGTCTCGAAGACCTCGTCCAGCATGCGGGTCAGATCGTCCAGTTCGGTGCTCACCGCATCCCCAGTCCCCGCGCGATGACCCCGCGCAGAATCTCGCTCGTTCCACCGCGGAGGGTGAAACCCGGCCGCTGCATCGCCCCCGCCGCGACCAGTTCGCGGAACCCGTCGGGTGCGCTCTCGTCGCTCAGTTCGGCGGCGAGGTCGGCGATGTCGCCCTCGGTGGCGGTGCCGAGCACCTTCACCACCGACGCCGCGACATCAGCCCGCTCGCGCCGCTCCAACGCCTCGGACACCGCCGTCGACATGTGGTGCAGGCCGACGAGCCTGCCGACGAGGGCGCCGACCCTCGGATCGGCGGCGATCCGCCCCGCCGCGATCTCGTCGACCGTCGCACCCAGCAGCGTGAACGTCGACAGAAAGCGCTCCGGGCCGCTGCGTTCGTAGCCGAGCTCGGAGGTGACCTGTGCCCAGCCGTCGCCGATCGTGCCGAGCACCAGGTCGTCGGGAACGAAGACGTCGTCCAGCAGCACCTCGTTGAAGTGATGGTCGCCGGACATCGACAGGATCGGCCGGATCGTCACGCCGGGCGAGTCGAGGAGCACGATGAACTGGCTCAGTCCGTCGTGCCGATGCGCCGGATCGAGCGGGGCGGACCGGGCGAGGGCGAAGAACGCGTCCGCATGGTGCGCGCCCGACGTCCACAGCTTGGTGCCGCTGATCGACCAGCCGCCGTCGACCCGTGCTGCTCTGGTGCGGACGCTCGCCAGGTCGGAGCCGGACTCCGGCTCGGACATGCCGATCGCCCAGCAGATCTCACCGCGCGCGATGCCGGGCAGGAACCGCTGCTTCTGGTCCTCGGTGCCGTACTTGAGCAGCGACGGGGCCGCCTGCCGGTCGGCAACCCACTGCGCCGCGACCGGGGCCCCCACCGCCAGCAGTTCCTCGGTGACGACGAACCTCTCCATGAAGGTGCGGCCGTGCCCGCCGTACTCGACGGGGATGGTCATGCCCACCCACCCGCGGTCGGCGAGTGCCCGGGTGAAGGCGGGGTCCCATCGGGTCAGCCAGGTGTCGACGCCGGGTGTGAACGCGCCTGCGTCGATCTGCTCGCGCAGGAAGACCCGGACCTCGGCGCGCAGGGCCTCGGTCGCGGGATCGGGTGTGGTCGCCGCCGGGACCAGGGGTGAGTGCATGTGTCCTCCACAAGGTGTGCGCTGCGGGCGTCTACAGTCCCAGGTCCTTCGAGATGATCGTCTTCATCACCTCGCTGGTTCCACCGTAGATCCTGCTCACCCGGGTGTCCTCGTACAGGCGGGCGATCGGGTACTCCTGGATGTACCCGTAACCACCGTGCAGTTGCAGGCACTTGTCGATGACGCGTCCCGCCATCTCCGTGCAGAACAGCTTCGCGCGCGCCGCGTCCGGCACCGACAGTTCGCCTGCGTCGAGCGCGAGCAGTGCCTGGTCGACGTAGACCCGTGCCGCCTGGGCTTCGGCGGAGCACTCCGCAAGCACGAACTTGGTGTTCTGGAAGTCGGCGACCGGCCGCCCGAACACCGTGCGCTCCTTCACGTATGCGGTGGCGTGCCCGATCGCGGCCTCGGCGTGCGCGACACCGTTGAGCGCGATGCTCAGTCGTTCCTGGGGCAGATTGTGGGTGAGGTAGCCGAACCCGGCGCCCTCCTCGCCGAGCAGGTTCTCGACCGGGACCCGGACGTCGCTGTACGACAACTCGGCGGTGTCCTGCTGACGCAAACCGATCTTCTCGAGCTTGCGCCCGACGGTGAACCCCTCCGCGTCGGTGGGGACACAGATGATCGACAGGCCCGCGCGCCGGTCGTCCGGGTCGAACGGTGCGGTGCGGCACACCGTCAGGACGAGGTCGGCGGTCGCGCCACCCGTGATGAACGTCTTGGCTCCGTTGACGATCCAGTGGCCGCCGTCCTCGGACAGGCGTGCGGTGGTGGCGATGTTGGCGAGGTCCGACCCGGTGCCCGGTTCGGTCATCGCGATCGCCGTCATCAGGTGACCGGACGCGAAGTCGGGCAGCCACCGCTTGCGCTGCTCGTCGGTGCCGTACTCCAGCAGGTACGGCAGGATCAGGCAGCAGTGCACCGTGTACGAGCCGAACGAGACGCCTGCCCTGGCGATCTCCTCGAACACGATGCTGTTGTAGATGAAGCTCGACTCGCCGCCGCCGCCGAACTCCTCCGGCACCTGGACTCCGAGGATGCCGAGTTCACCGAGTCGGTGGAAGAACTCACGCGGCGGGTTGCCTGCCTCGTCCCATTCCTCTCGGTGCGGGGCCACCTCCTTGGCGATGAAATCGCGCACCATGGAACGGAACTCGTCGTGTTCGGGTCGGAGGATGCTTCGTTGCATCGGGGTCTCGATTCTGTGGGTCGTGCGGGCGTCAGATGCGGTAGCTGCGCAGGACGCCCTTGCTGATGATGGTCTTCTGGATCTCGCTCGTGCCCTCGCCGATGAGCAGGAACGGGGCCTCACGCATCAGCCGCTCGATCTCGTACTCCTTGGAGTAGCCGTAGCCGCCGTGGATGCGGAAGCTCTCCTGCGTCACCTCGGCGCAGTACTCGCTGGCGAGGTACTTCGCCATCCCGGCCGCGACGTCGTTGCGTTCGCCGGAGTCCTTCAGGCGGGCCGCATTGACCATCATCAGGTGCGCGGCCTCGACCTTGGTGGCCATCTCCGCCAGCTTGAAGGAGATCGCCTGGTGGTCGACGATCGGCTTGCCGAAGGTCTTGCGCTGCTGGGCGTAGCGGGCCGCGAGTTCGAAGGCGCGGATCGCGATGCCGCATGCTCGGGCGGAGACGTTGACCCGGCCGACCTCGACGCCGTCCATCATGTGACCGAACCCGAGACCCGGTGTGCCACCCAGGATGTCGTCGGCAGACGCCCGGTAACCGTCGAAGATCAGCTCCGTGGTGTCGATGCCCTTGTAGCCCATCTTGTCGATCTTCCCGGGGATGGTGATGCCGGGAACGACCTCGCCGAAGCCCGCGGGCTTCTCGATCAGGAACGTCGTCAGGTTCTTGTGGGCCCGGTCGGCGCCCTCGTCGGTCTTCACCAGTGCCGCAACGAGAGTCGAGCTGCCACCGTTGGTCAGCCACATCTTCTGCCCGTTGATCACGTAGCCGTCGCCGTCGCGCGTCGCGCGGGTGCGGATCGCCGCGACGTCGGACCCGAGTTCCGGTTCCGACATCGAGAACGCGCCGCGGATGTCACCCGTCGCCATCCGCGGCAGGTAGTGCTGCTTCTGTGCCTCGGTGCCGTGCTGGCGGATCATGTACGCGACGATGAAGTGGGTGTTGATGACCCCGGAGACGCTCATCCATCCGCGCGCCAGCTCCTCGACGCACAGTGCGTAGGTGAGCAGGGACTCGCCGAGGCCGCCGTACTCCTCCGGGATCATCAGACCGAACAGGCCCATCTCCCGCATCCGGTCGACGATCTCCTGGGGATACGTGTCCGAGTGTTCGAGCTCCTGCGCGTTCGGAATGATCTCCTTGTCCACGAACGTCCGTACGGCGCCGAGGATGTCGGACTGGACTTCGGTCAGTCCGGGGGTCTGGGCGAGCCGGGTCATGTGCGATCCTTCGTCTCGGTCGGGGCAGAGGTCTTCACGACTCCGCGGGCGGTGAGGTCGGCGAGGCGATCGGCATCCAGTCCGAGGCGTGTGGTCAACACCTCGGCGGTGTCGTCGCCGTTCGCGGGCGCGGGCCGGGGAGCCTCGTGGGTGCCGTCGATCGACATCGGCAGCCCGGGCGCGAGATGCGGTCCGATCCGCGGCTGGTCCAGTCGGGAGAACATCGGGTTGTCGGTCACCAGCGGGTCGGCAGCCAGTTCGCGGAACGTGCGGTACCGCTCGTGGAGCACCGAACTCGCCGCCAGCGCGGCGGCCGCCTCCTCGGCGGTGTGCTCCCGGAACCAGGACCGGATCAGTGCGGACAGGGTGTCGCGGTGGCGGAAGCGGGTGCCCTCGTCGCGGAAGTCGACGCCGAGCGCGGTTTCCAGGGCCTTGACGGCCTCGGTCGTTCCGGTCAGGCCGGTCAGGTCTGCGAAGTGTCGCGGGGTCAGCGCCACGAGCATGAACCGGACGCCGTCGGAGGTCACGACGTCGGTGCCGAACGTGCCGTAGACGGCGGTGCCGAGCCGTTCCCGGTCCGGTCCACCGAACTGGGCTTCCGCCAGGTAGCCGAGGTTGCCCACGGTCGCCAGCGCCACGTCCTCCAGGGGCAGGACGATGCGGGCGCCCTGGCCGGTCGCATCACGGCGGCGGACCGCCGACGACACCGCCAGCGCCGTGTACAGGCCGGCGGCGACGTCCCAGGCGGGAAGCACGTGGTTCACCGGGGACGACACTCCGGCCGGCCCGGTGACGAGCGGGAAACCCATGGCGGCGTTGACGGTGTAGTCCACCGCGGCGCCGCCGTTCGCCCGGCCCAGCAGCTGGACGTGCACCAGGTCGGGGCGGCGTGCGGCGAGCGCATCGTGGTCCAGCCAGTCACGGCCTGCGACGTTGGAGATGAGGACACCCGCGTCGACCACGAGATCGGCGATCAGCGCCTGCGCCTCCGGGTCGCGGAAGTTCGCGGCCAGGGACTGCTTGCCCTTGTTCAGGCTCGCCCAGTACAGCGATTCCCCCGCGTCGGTCAGTGGCCACCGGTTGTAGTCGGCGGCGCCGCCGATGGGGTCGACGCGCGTGACGTCCGCGCCGAGCTGACCGAGCGTCATTCCCGCGAGGGGAACCGCCACGAAGCTCGACACCTCGATGATGCGCGTGCCTGCCAGGGGCAGCCCGGCGCCCGGACTGGACGGGTCGGTCACCTGTGAACTCCTAACGTGGATCCGGCGGCCCGGCCGAAATCGGGGCCTCGTCCATCGTGCACCGTGAACCCCTCATCCGGTCCCACCCAGTTGCCTATGGGCGGGTTAGCGGGTGTCAATGGAGCGTCGCCGAGTGGGCCCCGCCGCATAGTCAGCGCCTATACCGCGCATTCGCGAAAAGTCATTGCCCGTCGCGAGCGGACCGTGCTTGATTCGTACACAGTGTGTCGGCGGATGTGTGCGCCGACCTTCGATGTGAAAGGCAGAGCACGCCAATGGAACTCAAGGGAACCTCGGTCGCCGTCACCGGCGGTGCCTCCGGGCTGGGCCTGGCGACCGCACGCCGACTCGTCGACGCGGGCGCGCTCGTCACCCTCATCGATCTGCCGACGTCCGACGGCGTCGCGGCCGCCAGGGAACTCGGCGGGCCCACCGAGTTCGCCGCCGCCGACATCACCGACGCGGAGCAGTTCGCCGCGGCCCTCGACATCGCGGACGCGAAGGACGGGCTGCGGGGAGTCGTGCACTGCGCGGGAGCCGGCCGCCGGATGCGCATCCTGGACAGGGACGGCAGAGCCGGGTCGCTGGAGGACTTCGAGTTCGTCGTCAAGCTCAACCTGGTCGGCTCGTTCAACGCCCTGCGTCTCGGGGCCGAGCGCATCGCGCGCCACGACGAGCGGGACGGTGAGCGCGGCGCGATCGTCATGACGGCGTCGGTCGCCGCCTTCGAGGGGCAGATCGGGCAGATCAACTACAGCGCATCGAAGGGTGGTGTCGTCGGGATGACGATCGTCGCGGCGCGCGACCTGGCGGGCAAGCGCATCCGGGTCAACACCATCGCCCCCGGCATCATGGACACTCCGCTGCTGGCGCGTCTGCGTGACGACGTCCGGGCCGGCCTGGAGGCCTCGGTCCCGAACCCGTCGCGGCTCGGCAGCCCCTCCGAGTTCGGGCATCTGGCGTGCTCGATCCTCGAGAACGGCTACCTCAACGGTGAGACGATCCGCCTCGACGGCGCGATCAGGATGGCGCCGCGCTAGGTGTGATTTCAAGCTAGGGCGTGTCTCCCACCACGGCGGGCCGGGTCACTCGGGCGACCCGGCCCGGGCCGGGGCGACCGTGTAGCTCAGGGCGACGACGCACCACACGGCGAGCACGACACCGAGCATTCGGATCCAGTCCGAGAGGGCTGCGGTGCGGGACGGGTCGTCGACGACGGCGATCGCCGCGGCCAGCAGTCCGCAGGCGATCGCCGCCGCGACGACCGCCTTGCCGAATTCACGCCACTCCCGCACGGCGCGCGGTGGGCCGTACCTGGGCGGTTTCGCGGGGGCGGGCGCGCCGGCGAAGCGGTGGGCGAACCGCCCGTCCGCGCATCCTCGTCCACCAGTTCTTCCCGCTCGACAGCGCCCGTCGAGTCGAGATGGACGTGTGGCAGGCGTTCGTCGTCGCGGCGCGGACCGATCCTTCACTCGCCGAGGTTCGGGACCGGAGCGACCGCGCCGTGTACGACACGATGCTGACGGTCACGACGGCACTGCAGGATGCGGGGATCCTGCGCGGGGCGTCGGCGGAAGTCGAGGCGATGCGCCTGCACGCCCTGCTCGACGGACTGGCGGCCCACGGCGTCAACCATCCCCATCGGATGAACGCCGACCGGATCGGTGCGGTACTCGACGCGCATTTCGACGCGCTGGTCTCGTCGGGAGCAACTCCCTAGGCGCGGCCGCGCACCAACTCGGCGAAGGCCCGTCCGACCGGTGAGAGGGTGGCCGCGTCGAACGCGACCCCGAAAGACCGTGTGATCGGCGGGTCGACGGGCCGCACCACCGCGCGGTCGGCGACCGACTCCGCGAGGGACCGTTCGATGATGGTGCCGCCGAGTCCGGCGAGCACCATGGGGATCCGGGCCTCCCGATGCTCGACGAGCACCGCGAGCTCGAGGCGCACGCCGGCGTCGCGGATCGCCTCCTGGATCTCGTCGGCGACGGACGGTCCCTGTGGGACGAACACCATCGGAATGTCGGGCAGGTCCGACAGCGGGATCGGTCCGGGCGGTAGCGGTGTCCCCGGCGGGTACGCCAGCCAGTACTCCTGGCTGCCGATCTCGATCACCTCGAGCCGAGGGTCGTCGATCGGCAGGTGCGCGACGACGAATTCGCTGTGACCGTCCCGGATCAGCGTCGCGGCCGTCGACTCCTCGACCATCTCGCCGAACCCGACGACGACGTCCGGGTAGGCGTGCCGGAACTCCGCGACCAGCGGCACCACCTCGGGTGCCAGCGCCGGGAATGCGGTGATGTCCAGATGGCCGGTGAGTCCGCCCTCGAGCGCGCCGAGCATGTCGTGCACCGCCGTGATGTCACGAAGGATCTTCCGTGCCGGACCGACCAGGCTGCGTCCCGCAGCGCTGAGCACCATCCCGCGCCCGACCCGGACGAACAATGCGACCCCGAGTTCGCGTTCGAGCCCGCGCAGTGCCTGCGAGATGGTCGGCTGTGCCACGCCGAGTGCGGCGGCGGCGCCGCCGATGCCCTCGTGTTCGGCGACGGACAGGAAGTAGGCGAGTTCGCGGCGCTCCATCAGTGGTCCTCGCTGCCACGGAACGCGGCGACCGCGGCTTCCACGAACGCCTCCGCGGCGGGGGAGGCCGGACCCGACCGGAGGACCAGCCCGACCTGCCTGGTCAGCGGTGGGTGTACGCGGCGGATCGCCGCACCGGGGATCTGCTGCTCCGCGACCGACCGCGGCACGACCGCGACTCCCGCGCCCCGCGAGACGAGGTCCCAGGTCGCGGTCGGATGCGCACAGTCCACGACGACGACGGCGTCGTCGCCGAGGGAGTCGACGATCGGGTTCGTGCCGCCGCGCCCGGACACGTCGAGGATCAGAGGCAACGTCCGCACCTGCTCGCGCGGCGCGGGGTCGGGGACGTCTCCCGCCAGTTCGGGCGACAGCGCCACCACCATCTCCTGCGTCACCAACGGCACCGTCCGCAACGACGCGGTGTCCGTCGTCGTCAGGTCGACGATGCCGACCTCGGCCGAGCCGCGCCGCAGCCCGGCGAGCACCCCGAGCGCGCCCGGGGTGTCGTGGATGCGGACCGTGACGTGTGGATACCGGTCCCGGAACCGGCGCACCATTCGCACCATCGGGTCGATGGAGAACGTGGAACAGGTGATGACGTCGACCCGGCCCGCGTCGAGTTCGCGGACTGCCGTGACCCGCTCCTTCGCACGTTCGACGTCGGCGAGGATCTGCCGGGCCGCGACATCCAGCCTGCGGCCGTCCTCGGTCAGCTCGAGCTGGCGTCCGCTGCGGTCGAACAGTGTCGTACCGAGGCGGCGTTCGAGGGTGCGGATCGCCTGCGACAGCGACGGCTGCGAGATGTAGAGGGCGTTCGCCGCCTTCGTGATGCCGCCATGGTCGACCACCGCGACGAAGTAGGCGGCGAGGTGTAGATCCACCGGCCCATCGTAGAACCGGCGGATCCCGGCCGGTGTCATGCCCTGGCGGACGCGGTCGTACCCGGACGAGGCCGCAGCGCGACCGGGTCGCCGTGATACCGGAGGAGAACGTCGCGGACGTCGTCGGTGATCGGCCACGGAGCGTGGGTCTGGCGATCCACCAGGACGACGGTTGCCTCGGCGGACACCGCTGCCCGCGCCGACGGGTCGGTCTGGTCGGCGATGGTCGCGGCGACGGAGAAGCTGGACCGACCGACGTGGGTGATCCACAGCGTCACCAGCAGGGGCTCGTGGGTGTACCAGAGTTCGCTGGTGTACTCGACGGTCTGCTGCCCGACCAGCATCCGGGCCCGCTCGCCGAGCGACTCGAGGACACCGTCGAAGTAGCCGACCCTGCCGGGCCTCGAGTGCCCGAGGAAGGCCGTGCGGGCCTCCTCGAGCACACCGACTGTCGACGCGTTGCCGACATGCCCCGACGGGCTCAGGTCCTGCTGCCGGAGGTGGACGGCGACCCGACGCGTGACCGGGTGACCGTCCACCCGCCCGGCGGCGGTCACGGCACGATCAGCGTCACGACTTCGGCGACGCAGGCCGGCTTGTCGGAACCCTCGATTTCGACGACGAACGTGGTGGTCAGGAACGCGCCGGCCGCCTTGCGTTCGAGCGCGACCGGTGTCGCGGTCGCCCGGATCCGGGACCCGACCCGGACCGGGGACGGGAAACGAACTTTGTTGCTGCCGTAGTTGACCCGTGCCGAACCCGTGCCGATCGAGTACAGACCCCCGCCGAGAATCGGCAGCAGCGACAGCGTCAGGTAGCCGTGCGCGATGGGTGCGCCGTACGGGCCGGTCGCCGCTCGCTCGGGGTCGACGTGGATCCACTGGTGGTCGCCGGTGGTCTCGGCGAACGCGTCGATCCGGTCCTGCTCGACGGTCAGCCATTCGCCGGGCCCGATGGGCTCGCCGAGTGCCGCCTCCACCGCGTCGAGGCTGTCGAAGGTCTTGGTCACCGTCACTGTCACGCCACCTTTTCGAAGATCGCGGCCAGACCCTGGCCGCCGCCGATGCACATCGTCTCGAGACCGTATCGGCCGCCGCGGCGGTGCAGTTCACGGGCCAGCGTGCCGAGCATGCGAACCCCGGTTGCGCCGACGGGATGGCCGAGGGAGATGCCGGAGCCGAGCACGTTGGTGCGTTCGAGGTCGGCGTCGGTGAACTTCCACTCGCGCATCACCGCGAGTGCCTGCGCGGCGAACGCCTCGTTGAGTTCGATGAGGTCGATGTCGGAGAGCGTCAGGTTCGCCTTCCGCAGCGCGACCTCGGTGGCCGGAACCGGTCCGATACCCATGATCTTGGGCGCGACACCGGCCACACCCCACGAAACGAGCTTCACCAGCGGACGCAGCCCGAGTCCTGCCGCCTTCTCGGCCGTGGTGACGATGCACATCGCCGCGGCGTCGTTCTGGCCGCTGGCGTTGCCCGCCGTGACGGTCGCCGCCGGATCGGACGCGGCGAGGACCGGCTTGAGCTTCGCGAGCGACTCCATCGTGGTGTCGGCCCGGGGGTGCTCGTCGGTGTCGACGACGGTGTCGCCGCGACGACCGGGCACGGTGACGGGCACGATCTCCTCGGCGAGCAGACCGGCCTGCTGCGCGGCGACCGCCCGCAGGTGCGAGTTCATCGCGAGACGGTCCTGCTCCTCGCGGGGGATCGCGTACTCGCGTCGCAGGTTCTCGGCGGTTTCCAGCATGCCGCCGGGGACGGGGTAATTGCGCCCACCCGCGGTCTCCCGGGCGCGGGCGAGGCCGTCGTGGATCTGCACCCCACCGCGGGCGCCGCCCCACCGCATGTCGACGGAGTAGAACGCCGCGTTGCTCATCGACTCGGTGCCGCCCGCGACGACGAGGTCGTTGTCGCCGGACGCGACCTGCATCGCGGCCTGGAGGACGGCTTGCAGACCGGAGCCGCAGCGGCGGTCGAGGTGCATGCCGGGCACGGTGACGGGCAGTCCGGCGTCGAGTGCGACGACGCGGCCGATCGCGGGAGCCTCGCTGTTGCCGTTGCAGTGGCCGAGGATCACGTCCTCGACGTCACCGGGTGCGATGCCGGTGCGCTCGATCATGCCGCGCAGCGCCGTGACACCGAGGTCGACGGCGGTGAGCGACTTGAACATTCCGCCGTAGCGGCCGATCGGGGTGCGAACGGGCTCGCAGATCAGTGCTTCACGCATGGTGAGGGCTCCTTGAAGAGGGTGAATCGAGCTGGGGCACAGCGCGTGTCACATGAACCGCCCACCGGTGACGTCGAGTCGGGTGCCGGTCATGTAGGACGACAGGTCCGATGCCAGGAACAGTGCGACGTTCGCGACCTCCTCGACCTCACCCGCGCGGCCCATGGGGATCTCCGCCATCTTCTGATCCCAGGCCTTCTGCGGCATCGCCTCCGTCATCGCCGACCGGATCAGCCCCGGTGCGATGGCGTTCACGCGAACACCGTGATGTGCAAGCTCTTTCGCGGCGGCCTTCGTCATGCCGACGATGCCCGCCTTGGCGGCGGAGTAGTTCGTCTGCCCGACCATGCCGACCTTGCCGGACAGCGACGACAGGTTCACGATCGATCCTGCCTTGCGTTCGCGCATGATCGGCGACGCCAGCCGGATCCCGTTCCACGTGCCCTTGAGGTGCACCGCGATGACCTGGTCGAACTGCTCCTCGGTCATGTTCCGCATCGTGGCGTCCCGGGTGATGCCCGCGTTGTTGACGAGCACGTCGAGGCTGCCGAACGCGTCGAGCGCGGTGTCGAGCATCGCCTGCACGTCGTCGCCGGCGGTCACGTCGCAGCGGACCCCCCGTGCCACCTCGCCGCCGCCGAGCTTGGTCGCCGCCTCCTGCACCGCCGCCTCGTCGACGTCACCGAGAACCACGCGAGCGCCCTCGGCGACGAAGCGCTCGGCGATCGCGAAGCCGATTCCCTGCGCGCCTCCCGTGATCACGGCGGTGCGCTCGGACAGCAGTGGCATGGGAACTCCTCGATTCGGGGCGGGTGAGGCGGCACCGAATGTGGCTCGGCGCGGACCGAATTCACCCTAGCCACGGCCGGGTGAACGACGGAAGAGCTCGCGGCCCGATCCCCGATCCGAATTGACTAACGAAGGGGTAGGCCGATTCGTATTGGACGTGGGCGCACGCGCCGGTGATGGTGGATGACATGACGACTGCTGTTCCGGCCGGTGCCGTGATCCCCGGCGGCGCCGAGGTCGGCGCCGAGGACTTCGCCGAGATCCTCGCGCAGACGAGGCGCTTCATCCGTTCCGTCGTGGTCCCGCGCGAGCAGGAGATCGCCGACACCGACGCGATCCCCGACGACATCCGGGACGCCGCGAAGGAGATGGGCCTGTTCGGGTACGCCATCCCACAGCAGTGGGGCGGTCTCGGGCTGAACCTCGCGCAGGACGCCGAGCTGGCGATGGAGTTCGGCTACACGACGCTCGCGTTGCGGTCGATGTTCGGCACCAACAACGGCATCGCCGGGCAGGTGCTCGTCGGCTTCGGCACCGACCAGCAGAAGCAGCGGTGGCTCGAACCGATCGCCTCCGGCGAGGTCGTCGCGTCGTTCGCGCTGACCGAACCCGGCGCCGGCTCCAACCCGGCCGGCCTCCGCACCAGGGCGGTGCGCGACGGTGACGACTGGGTGATCACCGGCGAGAAGCGGTTCATCACCAACGCGCCTCTCGCCAACCTGTTCGTCGTGTTCGCCCGTACCCGGCCCCGCGACGCGAACGGCGAGGGCATCGCCGTGTTCCTCGTGCCCGCGAACACGCCCGGTGTCGCCGTCGGTGCGAAGGACCGCAAGATGGGGCAGGAGGGCGCCTGGACGTCCGACGTGCACTTCAGTGACGTGCGCGTCCCCGCCGACGCGCTCGTCGGCGGAGACGAGGACGCCGGCTACCGGGCCGCGATGACGTCCCTCGCCCGCGGTCGCGTGCACATCGCCGCGCTGTCCGTCGGACAGGCGCAACGCGCGCTCGACGAGTCCGTCGCCTACGCCGCCACCGCCACCCAGGGTGGCAGCCCGATCGGGGAATTCCAGCTGGTGCAGGCGATGCTCGCCGACCAGCAGACCGGTGTCATGGCGGGCCGGGCACTGGTCCGCGACGCGGCACGCGCATGGGTCGAGGAGACGGACCGGCGGATCGCGCCGTCGGTGGCGAAGCTGTACTGCACCGAGATGGTCGGCAAGGTGGCGGACCTCGCCGTGCAGATCCACGGTGGCACCGGGTACATGCGGGAGGTGCCCGTCGAGCGGATCTACCGTGACGTGCGTCTGCTGCGTCTGTACGAGGGCACCAGCGAGATCCAGCGCGTCATCATCGGGCGCGGACTCGTCAAGGCCGCGACGAAGGCACTCTGACTTGGCGACCGGTCCGCTTCCGCTCGAGGGCTACCTGGTGGTGGCCCTCGAGCAGGCCGTCGCCGCGCCGCTCGCCACCCGGCACCTCGCCGACCTCGGGGCGCGGGTGATCAAGATCGAGCGAGTCGGCGAAGGCGATTTCGCCCGCGCCTACGACGACACCGTGCACGGGCAGGCGTCGCACTTCGTGTGGCTGGGCCGCGGCAAGGAGTCGCTCGCGGTGGATCTGAAGTCGCCCGAGGGCGTCGCGATCGTGCGCGACCTGGTGTCGCGGGCCGACGTGTTCGTGCAGAACCTCGCGCCCGGCGCCGCCGATCGGCTCGGGCTCGGCCCCGACGAGTTGCGCGACCGGGACCCGCGGCTGATCGTGGTGAACCTGTCCGGCTACGGGACCGCCGGGCCGATGCGTGACCGCCGCGCCTACGACCTGCTGATCCAGGCGGAGACCGGGCTGGTGTCGGTGACCGGCACCCCCGACACCGCGACCAAGACCGGGATCCCGACCGCGGACATCGCCGCAGGCATGTACGCCTGCAACGCGGTCGTGTCGGCACTGCTGCGCCGGGAACGGTTCGGGGACGGCGCCACCGTCGACGTGTCGATGTTCGACGCGACCGCGGAATGGCTCGGCCACCCGATGTACGTGCAGATGTACGCAGGGCGGCAGGTGCCTCGCATGGGACTGAGCCACGCCGTCATCGCGCCCTACGACGCCTATCCCACCCGTGACGGGGAGATCCTCCTCGGGGTCCAGAACGATCGTGGTTGGCGGACGCTGGTCGTCGACGTGTTCGGCCGACCCGACCTCGCCGACGACCCCGACCTGCGGACGAACATGGACCGGGTCCGCAACCGCGCCAAGTGCGACGCCGCGGTCGCGGCCGAGACCGCCGGCTGGACCACCGCCGACCTCGACGCCCGCCTCGCCGAGGCCGGGGTGCCCGCCGCGCAGGTCCGCGACCTCGCCGGTCTCGTCGACCACCCGCAGCTCCGCGAACGCGACCGGTGGCGGACGGTGTCCACCCCCGCGGGACCCGTCGAGGCGGTGCTGCCGCCGATGACGTTCCGCGATGTCGAACTCCCGATGGGTGCCGTGCCCGCGCTCGGCGCCCACACCGACGCCGTGCTCACCGAGTTGGGGCTCGCCGAGCGGATCGGCGAACTCCGCCGCTCCGGCGTCGTCGGCTGAACCGGCCGGGAGCGCAGGACGCGACGCACGACTCGGTGATGCCCCCGGAGTGGGCGGCCCGAGTGGTGTCCCGAATCCGACGCGCGGCGTTCTCGCAGTCGGTGGCTGACGCGACATGCGTCGCCGCGACGCCGACGGCATCGCCCGCGCGGCCGTGGACGGCGACGCGACTCCTACAATCGCAGCGTGGGGAACAAGTCGGTCACCAGCTACGAGGTCGCGCGCCGCGCCGGCGTCTCGCAGTCCACGGTGTCGCGGGCCCTCCGGGGCGACCCCCGCGTTGTCGAGTCCACGCGCGAGCGGATCCGGGAGCTGGCCCTCGAGATGGGGTACGTCCCCCACGTCATGGCCCGGAGTCTCATCACGCAGCGGTCGGCGTCGATCGCGGTCGTCAGCGGTGACCTGCGCAACCCGTCGTATCCCACGCTGGTGAACACCCTGCAGGACCGGTTCGCCCAGCACGACTACCGGGTGCTGCTGATGAGTGACCGGACCGAGGGCACTCTCGAGAAGGACATCCTCGCGCTGCGCGGCGGGCTGGTCGACGGCGTCGTCTTCATCTCGTCGCGGCTGGACTCCCCGATGGTGTCCGAGATGATCGACTGGAAGATTCCCCTGGTCATCCTCAACCGGGATGTCGACGGCAGTCAGGCGGGCCGGGTGGATCGCGTGACGTCCGACAACGTTCGTGGTGGACGACTCGTCGCCGAGCACCTGGTCGCGATGGGTCATCGCAGGATCGGGTTGATCTCGGGTCCGTTGGAGAACCCGAGCGTGAAGCTGCGCGAGACCGGGCTCCGGGACGGCCTGGGCGAGCACGGCATCGTGATCGACGAGTCGTTCGTGTATCGCGGTGCCGTGGACGCGAGTACCGGCTTCGAGGGTGGGATGGCGCTGCTGAGCCGCGACGAGCCGCCGACCGCGTTGTTCTGTGCGACGGACTTCATGGCGTACGGCACGCTCGACGCAGCCAAGCGTCTCGGCGTGCGGGTGCCCGACGAGCTGTCGGTCGTCGGTTACAACGATCTCGACGCGTCCGGATGGTCGATGTTCGACCTGACCACGGTCCGGCAACCGTTGGAGGACATGGCAACGGCTGCGTCCGAGCTGCTGCTGGCGCGCATCGACGGTGCCGCGGGTGCGCCGGTGCACCGGAACTTCGACGTGGAGTGGGTGCAGCGGGGCAGTGCAGGCCCCGTCAAGAACCGTTAACCGACGCAACGAATCCGTTACCTCGGGAGACCGGTTCGGCAATAATGCCTGAATACATTCGAAGTCATAGCGAAGGGCAACGGCGCCACGCTTCCTCATTCACCCCGTAGTGTCAGGAGCGCGACATGGAATTCGGTGTATTCATCCCGATCGGCAACAACGGCTGGCTCATCTCGAAGAGCGCTCCGCAGTACATGCCCTCGTTCGAGCTGAACAAGGCGGTCGTGCAGAAGGCGGAAGAACACGGGCTCGACTTCGCCCTGTCGATGATCAAGCTCAAGGGCTTCGGCGGTGAGACCGAGTTCTGGGACCACAACCTCGAATCCTTCACGCTGATGGCCGGTCTCGCCGCCGCTACGGAGAAGATCAAGCTGTTCGCCTCCACTCCCATCCTCACCCTGCCGCCGGCGATGGTCGCCCGGATGGCCTCGACCATCGACTCCATCGCCCCCGGGCGATTCGGTGTCAACATCGTGACGGGGTGGGCGCCGAACGAGTACACCCAGATGGGGTTGTGGCCGGGCGAGGAGTACTTCGGCTACCGCTACGAGCAGGCCACCGAGTACGTCACCGTCATGCGTCAACTGTGGGCCGACGGTGTCAGCAACTTCAAGGGCAAGCACTACACGATGGACGAGTGCGTGCTCTCCCCGCGCCCGACCGGTGGGGCGGTGCCCATCGTCGCGGCGGGCCAGTCCAAGAGTGGCATGAAGTTCGCGTCCGAGATGGCCGACTTCAATTTCATCATGGGCACCGGCATCAACACGCCGACCGCGATCTCCGATGCCACGGCCACCCTCGTCGACGCCGCGGAGAAGACGGGACGCGACGTCGGCGCCCTCACCCTGTTCATGATCATCGCCGAGGAGACCGACGAAGCGGCACAGGCGAAGTGGAAGGACTACCACGACAACGCGGACCTCGCCGCGCTCGGCTACATGGCCGACCAGTCCTCGGCCGACGCCGCCGCGGACGACGCCTCGACCGCCAGGACGATCTCGCTCCCGGAGGGCGCGGTGAACTTCAACATGGGCACCCTCGTCGGTTCGTACGAGACGGTCGCGAAAATGTTGGACGAGGTCGCCGAGATCCAGGGCATCAAGGGGATCATGATGACCTTCGACGACTTCGTCGAGGGCATCGAGAAGTTCGGCACCCGCATTCAGCCGCTGCTGAAGTGCCGCGCCGACCTCGCCGCCCAAGCGGCCTGACCCGATCCGGCGGGTGGGG
>AODO01000018.1 GCA_000341795.1 Rhodococcus triatomae BKS 15-14
AGCCGCCTACAGCTTGCGCAGCCGCAACCGGTTGATGGAGTGGTCGGCGTCCTTGCGCAACACCAGGGTCGCGCGCGGACGCGTCGGCAGGATGTTCTCCACCAGGTTCGGACGATTGATCGAGTTCCAGATGTCCTCGGCCGCGATGGTGGCGTGCTCGTCCGACAGGTTCGAGTAGTGGTGGAAATGCGCCTGCGGGTCGGCGAACGACGTCTTGCGCAGCGCCAGGAAACGTTTGATGTACCAGCGCTCGATGTCCTCGACCTTCGCGTCGACGTATATCGAGAAGTCGAACAGGTCGGAGACCATCAACCGTGGTCCCGTCTGCAGCACGTTCAGGCCCTCGAGGATCAGGATGTCCGGCTGCCGGATCAAGTGGTACTGCCCGGGGACGATGTCGTACGAGCGATGTGAATAGACCGGGGCCGCAACCTCTTCGGAACCCGACTTCACCTCGGTCACGAAGCGGAGCAGCTTGCGTCGGTCGTAGCTCTCCGGAAAACCCTTGCGATGCATGATGCCGCGGCGCGTCAGCTCCGCCGTGGGGTACAGGAAGCCGTCCGTGGTGACCAGGTCGACGCGGGGGTGGTGCTCCCAGCGCGCCAGCAGGGCCTGCAGCACGCGTGCCGTGGTGGACTTTCCGACGGCGACCGAGCCGGCGACGCCGATGACGAACGGCACCTGGCGATCCGGATGCTTCTCGCCGAGGAACGTCGCGGTCGCGGCGAAGAGGCGTTGCCGGGCGGCGACCTGCAGGTGGATCAGTCGGGCCAGCGGCAGGTACACCTCGGCGACCTCGTCGAGGTCGATCTGCTCACCGAGGCCGCGCATGCCCTGGAGTTCCTCCTCCGTGAGCACGAGCGGCGTCGACTTCCGCAGTGTCCGCCACTGCTTCCGGTCGAATTCGACGTAGGGGCTGCTTTCGCTCACCCTCGCCATACGCGCGCTCCGGCCTCGATCTGCATCGCCTCGATCTGCATACGTGGATTGTGCTCGCACACACACTTCGATGCTGCGTCGGGTCCGGCCACTAGGGTGCACAGGTATGGACGCAACCACCTTCGTACGCGAGTATCTGCTGCTCGGGCTCGGTTTCGACCGGATCGAGGACGGGTTCGTCGACGCCTTCACAGGCGATCCCGAACTGCGCAGGCAGGTGGAGAACGCGGCCCCGCCCGAGCCCCGTCAACTGGCCCGCCGGGCAGCGGAACTGCGTGCCGAACTGCCCAACGTCGAGTTCGCCGCCGACCGCGCCGAGTTCCTGGACGTGCACCTGCGCGCCCTCGAGTGCTCGGCACGTAAGTTCGCGGGCGAGGAGATCGGCTTCGTCGACGAGGTGCACGCGTACTTCGACGTGCGCATCGAGCCCGGGTCCGTCGAGGACTACCGGGCCGCGCACCGCGCGATGGACGAGGTCCTCGCGGGCGACGGCAGCCGTCCGCTGGCGGAGCGGCTGCAGGCGCACCGCACGGCCGACGAGATCCCGCCGGAACGGCTCGCCGAGTGCGTCGACGCGTTCTCGTCGGCGCTACGTGACCTCGTCCGCGCCCGGTATCCGTTGCCCGACACCGAGCGGGTCGAGTACGAGGTGGTGGGTGACAAGCCCTGGTCGGGGTTCAACTACTACCTGGGCGACTACCGGTCGACGGTCGCCATCAACTCGGACCTCAAGCAACACATGGCACACCTACCGCACCTCATCGCGCACGAGTCGTACCCGGGGCACCACACCGAGCACTGCCGCAAGGAGGCGGGACTCGTCGACGCCGGTCAGGTCGAACACACGATCTTCCTGGTCAACACGCCGCAGTGCCTGATGGCAGAGGGCCTGGCGGACCATGCGCTCGGCGCCGTCGTCGGACCGGGATGGGGGAAGTGGGCCGAGGAGATCTACGCCGATCTCGGCCTCCGCTTCGACGGGGAACGCGCCGAGGCTCTGTCGACGGCGTCGGCGGGGTTGCTGGGGGTGCGGCAGGACGCCGCGTTGCTGCTCCACGACCGCGGACGGTCCCAGGACGAGGTCGCGGAGTTCCTGCAGACGTGGAACCTCACCTCGCCCGAACGGGCCCGGCAGTCCTTGCGGTTCCTCTCCTCGCCCCTGTGGCGGGCCTACTCGTCGACCTACGTCGAGGGCTATCGGCTGCTGGATTCGTGGCTCGATCGCGCCGGGGACGCAGCCGAACGGGCCGAGCTGTTCCGGCGGCTCCTGGACGAGCCGTTGATCCCGTCGGCGTTGCGCTGACGGGACGCGCCGAACGGTTCCGTCTCGGCGCCGCGGGCTGTGGTCAGGGACGCGGCGACCAGCGCTGCGGTCCCGGACCCAATGCGGCGAAGGATCCGACGTGACCACGGTTGTGCTTCACACGCCGGGCCAGCCGCCACGTGTCGCCCTGCCGGACCCAGGTGTCGTGGTAGTCGCCGAGCGTCCGGAATGTCAGATCGGCGTGGTCGCCGGTGCCGAGGTGCATGTCGCTCACATAGGCGCGGCTGGTGGCGCGGTCGCCGTCCACGTCCACGACGACGTTGCCGAGCAAGTGCTGGGTGGGGCCGCACTCGTCGAGGAACGAGCGGATCGTCGCGACGAACTCGGCCCGGCCGTGCAGTTCCCCGGTGCCGAGGTCGGATGTCGCGTCCGCGAGGACCAGGTCGTCGAGTGCGGACCAGTCGCGGTCGTCCATCGCACGGGCGATCAGCGTCAGGGTCCGGGTGATCGCGTGTTCGGTGAGCAGATCGTCGAGGGTCATCGGTGCTCCGTGGGTTCGGCCGGGATGTGTCCGGACATCGAACCCCGATCCCGCCCGCGTTGGGCCCCGGTGTCCCGTTGGTCGGTACCACCCGCTCGGGACCCGTGACCGGGTGGCGTTGACCTGGCCCTACAATGAGACCTGCCCCTGCCCGGCCTTCCACTTGGAGACTCCTCGATGACCGCTGTGCCCAGCACCGACGTCAACAATGCCTCGCTCGCCGAACTCGACCCCGAGGTCGCCGCGGCAATGAACGGCGAGCTGGCCCGTCAGCGCGACACCCTCGAGATGATCGCGTCGGAGAACTTCGTGCCCCGCGCAGTGCTGCAGGCGCAGGGCAGCGTCCTGACCAACAAGTACGCCGAGGGGTACCCGGGTCGCCGCTACTACGGCGGCTGCGAGCACGTCGACGTGGTGGAGAACCTCGCCCGTGAGCGCGCGAAGGCCGTCTTCGGTGCCGAGTTCGCGAACGTGCAGCCGCACGCAGGCGCGCAGGCCAACGCCGCGGTGCTGATGGCGCTGATGAACCCGGGCGAGAAGCTCCTCGGGATGGACCTCGCGCACGGCGGGCACCTCACCCACGGCATGAAGCTGAACTTCTCCGGCAAGCTGTACCAGGTCGCGTCCTACGGCGTCCGCGAGGACACCCACGTCGTCGACATGGACCAGGTCCGCGAGATCGCTCTCGCCGAGCGTCCGCAGGTGCTCATCGCCGGCTGGTCCGCGTACCCGCGTCACCTCGACTTCGCGGCGTTCCGGTCGATCGCCGACGAGGTCGGCGCGAAGCTGTGGGTCGACATGGCGCACTTCGCCGGCCTGGTCGCCGCCGGTCTGCACCCCTCGCCGGTGCCGCACGCCGACGTCGTCTCCACGACCGTGCACAAGACCCTCGGTGGCCCCCGCTCCGGGATGATCCTCGCCAAGCAGGAATGGGCGAAGAAGCTGAACTCGTCGGTGTTCCCCGGCCAGCAGGGTGGGCCGCTGATGCACGCGGTCGCCGCGAAGGCCGTCGCCATGAAGATCGCCGGCACCCCCGAGTTCGCGGAACGTCAGGAACGCACTCTCGCCGGGTCGAAGATCCTCGCCGAGCGCCTCGGCGGCGCCGACGTCGCCGGCAACGGGATCTCCGTGCTCACGGGCGGCACCGACGTGCACCTGGTGCTGGTGGACCTGCGCAACTCCGAGCTGGACGGTCAGCAGGGCGAGGATCTGCTGCACGAGATCGGAATCACCGTCAACCGCAACGCCGTTCCGTTCGACCCGCGTCCGCCGATGAACCCGTCCGGCCTGCGGATCGGTACTCCGGCGCTCGCCACCCGCGGTTTCGGCGAGGCCGAGTTCACCGAGGTCGCCGACATCATTGCCACCGCGCTCGCCAGCGGTCAGGGCGCCGACGTCCCGGCCCTGCGCGCCCGGGTCTCGAAGCTGGCGCTGGACTTCCCGCTGTACGACGGCCTGGAGAACTGGGGACTGCTCTCCAAGAACGTCTAGTCGTAGCCAGGCGAACACGGCCCGCACCCGAACGGGTGTGGGCCGTGTTGCATGTTGGCGGAGCCTCCACACGGCGTCGACGACGGCGAGCCCGCCGTGGCTGGTGAATCGAGCTGTCCGGGTTCGGCTTACGAGGTCCGGACGTCCGGTGGCGGCTTTCGTCGCGCCGGAATCGCAACTTCGGGGTTCGGCCGCGCGGCGTGAGGCGCCGGCGCGGAACGCGCCGCAGGCCGCGGCGATCCGACGACCTGCCGCCAGGGACCGTCCGCCGGGCGTTCACCCACAGGCTGTCCGATTCGTGACAGGCGATGCGGCTGAGGTTGCAGGGGCTGGTCCGGTGTCCGGAACCGCTGTGAAGGCAGGATTCTCGCGACGGCGGTTTACGCAACGTTCACCGTGTTGGTCACGCAGGGACGGGTCGAGTGGACGTAGCGTTCAGGCCAACGGGTGACAGGGTAAGTCGCCCGTCCGGGAGGTTCGAGTCGTGACTGACATCGCGCAGTACGAGGGGACCGGCGCCCGGTCCCTGTGGGCTTCGCCCCACCCGGACCGACCGGCCCAGCGAACCGCCGCTTGCGCGGGCGCCGCGTCAGTGTAGGAGCCACCGTGACCGCAAACCGCTCCGTCCGCACCTACGTCCTCGACACGTCCGTTCTGCTCTCCGATCCGTGGGCTGTCACCCGGTTCGCCGAGCACGCGGTCGTGCTGCCGCTGGTTGTCATCAGTGAGCTGGAGGGCAAGCGTCACCACCACGAGCTGGGATGGTTTGCGCGAGAGGCGCTTCGGATGCTGGACGATCTGAGACTCGAGCACGGCAGGCTCGATCAACCGGTGCCGATCGGTTCCGAGGACGGCACGCTCCAGGTCGAGTTGAACCATACCGACCCGGCGGTGCTCCCGGTGGGATTCCGCACCGATTCGAATGATTCCCGCATTCTCGCCTGCGCACTGAACCTCGCCGCCGAGGGCCAGGACGTGGTGCTCGTCAGCAAGGACATCCCGCTCCGCGTCAAGGCGGGCGCGGTCGGGCTGCCCGCCGACGAGTACCACGCGCAGGACGTGGTGACGTCGGGATGGACCGGTATGACGGAACTCGACGTCGCATCGGAGCAGATCGACCAGCTCTTCGGCGACGGCGTGATCGATCTCGAACAGGCTCGGGAACTGCCCTGCCACACCGGGATCCGGCTCCTCGGGGGCCGGTCGAGTGCGCTCGGACGCGTCAATCCCGACAAGCAGGTCCAGTTGGTGAGGGGCGAGAGGGAGGCGTTCGGTCTGCACGGGCGGTCCGCCGAGCAGCGTGTCGCGCTGGACCTGTTGCTGGACGAGAGCGTCGGCATCGTCTCGCTCGGCGGCAAGGCGGGCACCGGAAAGTCGGCGCTGGCGCTCACCGCGGGCCTCGAAGCGGTGCTCGAGCGCCGCACCCACCGCAAGGTCGTCGTGTTCCGCCCGCTCTACGCGGTCGGCGGGCAGGAACTGGGCTACCTGCCGGGCAGCGAGAGCGAGAAGATGGGGCCGTGGGCGCAGGCCGTCTTCGACACCCTCGACGGCCTCGCGAGCCCCGAGGTGATGGACGAGGTCATCAATCGGGGAATGCTGGAAGTGTTGCCGCTCACCCACATCCGGGGGCGGTCACTGCACGATTCGTTCGTGATCGTCGACGAGGCGCAGTCCCTCGAACGGAACGTGCTTCTCACGGTGCTGTCGCGCCTCGGCAGCGGTTCGCGGGTGGTGCTGACCCACGACGTCGCGCAGCGCGACAACCTGAGGGTCGGCCGGCACGACGGTGTCGCCGCGGTGATCGAGAAGCTCAAGGGGCACCCGCTTTTCGCGCACATCACACTCACCCGCAGTGAGCGCTCCCCGATCGCGGCCCTGGTGACCGAGATGCTCGAGGAGTTCGGCCCCACCGCATAGGTGCGGCTGCGCGGCCCGTGCGCGCTCGTGGTGGTTCACGCCACCACGAGCGCGTACGCGTCTATGCGCCCAGGTAGCCGGTGGAGCGGCCGCCGCGACGTCCCCGGGCGAGCCGGTACAGTCCGACGATCAAGCCGCGCAGGGAATCTCGGTAGCTGAAGTAGTCGCGCCAGACCGCGATCCTGCCGTCGCGTACCTCGAACGTGCCGCACACCCAGAACTCGACGGACAGTGGGCCGACCGCGATCAGGTCGGTGCGCTCGGTCTGCACGACGTTTCCGGTCGAGGTGATGTTGTGCACGATCACGTCGAAATTCACCGAGGGGCGGGCGAGGCCACGCAACGCAGCGACTGCACGGGCGCCGCGCAGCGTGGGCAGCGAGACGTTCTGCCAGACGATGTCCTCGGTGACGAGCGCGGTGGCCGCGTCCAGGTCGGAGTGGGCGAGGGCGGTGAGGAATTCTTCGACCACCGCGGTGGACGTGGTCGCTGGGGGAGCGGGCGAGGGCATGTGGGTCTCCGTCGGTCGATCGGTCGGGGTTGCGCCGATCCTGCCAGCGGGAACACGCCGAGTACATCCCCAGCGTTTGACCGGAGGCCTGCGACCGGTCACGATGTGGTGTGCGGAATGTGATGTCAGTCATATTTTCGACCGTTGTCGCGACGGTGCTGGCGCTGTTGTGCGCTCCGATCGCCGCAGCCCAGGGCCCGTGGTTCGCGGATCAGGTCGGATCCGCGAACCAGGTCGTCGCCGTCAACGGGACCTCCGGTTCCGGCGCGACCCTCGAGGCCTGGCAGCGATCGCCGGTCGGGTGGCACCGGGTGTCCCCCTCGGTGCCGGCGCTGGTGGGAGAAGCCGGTTTCACGGACCGCGCACGCGACGGCTTCCCCGCGACCCCGACCGGTGTGTTCAGCCTCGACGAGGCATTCGGTACGGCGCCGTCGCCGGGCGGCGGGCTGCCCTACCGGACCGTCGGCCCGGACGACTGGTGGGACGGCGACCCGGCGAGCCCCACGTTCAACACCCATCAGGTCTGCGCGCCGGGTACCTGCGCGTTCGACGAGGATGCTGCGGAGCAACTGCAGATCCCCGAGTACCGCTACGCGGTGACGATGGGGGTCAACAAGGCTCGCGTTCCCGGCGACGGGGGAGCGTTCTTCCTCCATGTTGCGAACGGCGAACCCACCCTCGGGTGTGTCGCCATCGACGAGTCGTCTCTCGTGTGGCTCATCCGCTGGCTGCAGCCGGGTGCGGTCATCGCGATCGAGCGCTGACGGCGGTGCCGTCGATCGGGCTCTGACGGCGGTGCCGTCGATCGGGCTCTGACGGCGGTGCCGTCGATCGGGCGCTGACGACTCAGCGGACGGTCAGCGCCTGGCGCAATTCCTTGCGGCTGGTCTTGCCGACGCCGGTTTCGGGGAAGGCGTCGAGAACCTGCACCTTGTCCGGGATCTTCCAGGCGGCGAGTCCGCGTTCACGGACGAATGCGCGGATCTGTCCCGTCTTCGGCGGATTCTCCTCGTCGGCGGCGAGGACGAATGCGCAGGTGCGCTCGCCGAGGTATTCGTCGGCCATCGCGACGACCACGGCGTCCCGGATCGAGGGGTGGGCCAGCAGGTGTTCCTCGACCTCCTCGGCGGACACCTTCTCGCCACCGCGATTGATCCGGTCGACGGCGCGACCGCAGACGGTGATGTTGCCGGCCGGGTCGACGCGGACGATGTCGCCGGTGTGGTACCAGCCGTCGGCGGTGAACGAGCGCGCGTCGGCGTCGGCGTTGTTGTAGTAGCCGCGGATCGTGTAGGGCCCGCGGGTCAGTAGCGCACCTTCGGTTCCCTCCGGGACGTCGGAGTCGTTGTCGTCGACGACGCGGATCCGGTCGAGCGGCGACATCGGCCGGCCCTGTGTGGTGTTCACGACCTCGTCGGGGTCGTCGAGTCGGGTGTAGCAGACGAGACCTTCGGCCATCCCGAACACCTGCTGCAGGCGGGCGCCGAGTGCTGGACCGATGCGGGCGGCGAGTTCGTCGGGGCAGCGGGCCCCGCCGACCTGGACGGTGGCGAGGGTGGAGATGTCGTGGGCGGTGCCGCGCTCGGCGGCCTCCGTCCACAGCCGGGCCAGTGGGGGGACGAGCCCGGTCATGGTGACGCGGGCCCGCTCGATCATCGCGAAGGCCGTGCTCGGCGCCGGGGAGGGGGTGAGCGCGATCGTGCCGCCCGCGGCGACGGCTCCGAGGATGCCGGGCGAGCTCATCGGAAAGTTGTGGGAGACAGGGAGAGTCGCCATGTAGACGGTGTCCTCGGTCACGCCGCACAGTTCGTTGCTGCGGATCACGCTGTAGAGGTAGTCGTCGTGGGTGCGGGGGATCAGTTTGGGGATGCCGGTGCTGCCCCCGGACAGCTGCAGGAATGCGACCTCGGACGGGTCGGCGGCGGGGAACTCGCGGGCGGCGCCGCGCACGGTGTCGAAAGCGATCGTGTCGTCCGGGGCGGCGGCGCCCGTGTCGGGGATGCAGATCACGGTGCGTAGTGTCGGCACGGCGGTGGCGACCTCGGTGGCGAGGGCGGCGTGGTCGAAGCCTTCGTGGTGATGCGCGACGACGATCGCGACGGCCCCGGATGCGGTGGCGAGGGCGGTCAGCTCGGCGGCGCGGTGCGCGGGGAGGCAGAACACCGGGAGTGCGTCGATCCGGAACAGGGCGAAGACGGTGGCGACGTACTCGGCTCGGTTGGGCAGCTGGACCATCACCCGTTGCCGTGGTGCGACGCCGAGGTCGAGCAGTCCGGCGGCGAGTGCGTCGACGCGGGCGTCGAGTTCGGCGTAGGTCCACGAGGTGTCGGCATCGACGACGGCGACGGCGTCCGAGCGCCTGCCCACACTGTCGCGGAGGACGCGGTCGAACGTCGTTCCCGCCCAGACGCCCTCGCGCCGGTAGCTCGCGGCGTCGGCCTCGGGCCACCGGGTGAATTCGACAGGTCCGCTCGACTGCTCGGGCACCGCATCCCTTTCGCTTCGGGTGTGCCCTGCGGCGCCACCCCCAAATCCGTAAGGGTAGCCTACGCTTATGGTTGTGGATGGAGTGACCGGGCGTTCCGTACTCGTCACCGGTGCCGCGGGCGGCATCGGCGCGGCGTGCGCTCGCGTGCTCGACTCGGTGGGTGCCACCGTGGCCCGGTGGGACCTAACCGGCGATGCCGGCGCGGACCTCGGGTCCGGCGGCACGCTCGCGGTGGACGTCACCGACGCGGACGCCGTCGCGGCGGCCTGGGACACCACCGAACGAGCGGTGGGTCCGATCTCCGTCCTGGTCCACGCGGCCGGGGTCCTGCGGACCGGCTCCGGGACCGACCGCGGCGACGACTGGGACGTCTGCATGGCGGTCAACGCGACCGGCACCCGCAACGTCGCGGGCGAGGCCGGCCGTCGGTTCGTGACGGCCGCCGCGGCCGGTGCGCAACCCGGTGTCATCGTGGGGGTTTCGTCGAATGCCGCATCGACACCGCGAACGGCGATGGCGGCCTACGGCGCGTCGAAGGCGGCCGCGACCGCCTACCTGCGCAGTCTCGGACTGGAACTGGCGCCACACGGCATCCGCTGCAACATCGTCTCGCCGGGATCCACGGACACGCCGATGCTGCGTGGAATGTGGGCCGAGGACGACGAGTCGGCGGCCGTGGTGGCCGGCGACGCGGCGTCGTTCCGGCTGGGGATTCCGCTGCGACGGATCGCCCGACCGGAGGACATCGCGCAGACCGTGCTGTTCCTGTGTTCGGACGCAGCGCGCCACGTCACGCTGCACGACCTCCGCGTCGACGGCGGAGCGACGCTCGACATGTGAACCACCCCAGCAGAACTCGATCGAAAACAGAAACCGACAGACCAAGGAGAGACCGGATGGCAATCCCGCCCATCGCGCCGTACGAACTGCCGAGCCGCGACGAGGTGTCCGCCGACCGGGTCGACTGGACGCTGGACTCGTCGCGCTGTGCGCTGTTGATCCACGACATGCAGAAGTACTTCGTCGACGCGTACGAGCCGGGAACCGAGCCGATCTCGTCGGTCCTGGCGAACATCGCGACCATCAGGGAGGCCTGCACGCGGGCCGGGATCCCGGTGATCTACACGATGCAGCCGGGCGATCAGCATCCGTCCCGGCGGGGAATCCTGGCCGACTTCTGGGGCGTGGGCATGACCACCGGCCGCGACACCGAGGTCGTCGAGGAACTGGAGCCGCGGCGGTCGGACATCCAGGTCACCAAATGGCGCTACTCGGCGTTCCAGCGCACCGATCTGCGTCAGCTCCTCGGCCACTTCGGGCGCGACCAGCTGATCGTGACCGGCGTCTACGCACACATGGGCTGCATGCTCAGCGCCAGCGAGGCCTTCATGAGCGATGTCGCGCCGTTCATGGTCGTCGACGCGACCGCGGACTTCACGCGGGACGAGCACCTGATGGCGCTGGAGTACGTGGCGAAGCGCGCCGGCATGGTGCCGACGACCGCCGATGTCGTCGCGGCGATCGACGCGACCGCCGTCGACGAGCTGCGCACCGCGTAGTGGGGGTGGCCGCCGGGGGTCAGTCCGTGACCCCCAGCGCGGCCATGATCGTGCCGAATTTCGTTGTGGTCTCGTCGAGTTCGCTGTTCGGCTCGGACGCGGCGACGATGCCGCCGCCCGCGTGCGCCACGACCCGGAGGCCGTCCGCGGCGATCTGGGCGCAGCGAATGGCCACCATCCATTCACCGTCGCCCGAGGCGTCGCTCCAGCCGACGGCACCGGCGTAGAAGCCACGCCCGCCCTCGACGTCGAGGATGGTGCGCATCGCCTCGTCCGTGGGTGTTCCGCAGACGGCAGGCGTGGGATGGACGGCCAGCGCCAGTTCCAGCGCGGAGACGCGGGGATCGCGGAGGGTCGCCCGGAGCGGTGTGCCGAGGTGCCACAACTGCGGTGTGGTGGCGAGAACGGGACCGGACGGAACCTCGATGTCGGTGCACAGTGGCGCGAGCGACTCCTTGAGCGACTCGACGACATACGAGTGCTCGGTGAGGTCCTTCGTCGACTCGGCGAGTGCGCGACCGAGAGCGGCGTCGAGGTCGGGGTCGGGGTCGCGTGGCGCGGACCCGGCGAGGGGGTGACACGTGACGGTGCGGCCCTGCCTGCGGATCAGCACCTCCGGACTCGACCCGACGAGGCGGACGCCGCGGTGATCGCCACCGGCGGGGCTCAGGTCAACGGAATAGCCGTTTCCGCTGGGGTCGGCCGCGACGAGGCGGGCGAGGACCGCGCGATGGTCCAGCGGTTCCGCCGCGTCCAGTTCGACGGCGCGGGCGAGAACGACCTTGCGCAGCGACGTCTCGCGCAGTCGGGTGACGGCGTCGGAGACGCGGCGGGTGTGTTCGGCAGGTGTGGGCAGGTGCCGGCGGACGGTGACGGCGGGAACACCGGGTGGGGTGCCGACGGGAAAGGGAGTGGAGGTGACGTCGAGTCGACCGGGGACGGTGAGTGCAGCGGGTTCCCGCACGTCGAAGGGAAGTGCCCCGGCGATCACGTGGCCCGCGCGCACCCGGGCGACGGCCTCTGCCGGGTCGGCGATCGTGTCGGCGACTCCGTGCGCGGTCACGGTGCCGTGCGGGCGGGACAGGACGAAATGGGGCCCTGCACCGTCGGTCGGCGGGTGTGGTGTGGCCGCGTTCGGGGCCGTGCCGGTTGTCATGTGTCGTCCTTGCCGGGGTCGAGGTTCTCGATCGACCCCTGTCACCCATTTCTTCGCTTAGGCTAACCTACTGATCGTGAATCGCATCATGCTGTCCGGGAAGATCCATCGTGCCACCGTCACGCAGGCAGATCTGCACTACGTCGGATCGGTGACCATCGACGAGGACCTGATGGACGCCGCCGATCTGCTCGAGGGCGAGCAGGTGCACATCGTCGACATCGACAACGGTGCGCGCCTGGAGACCTATGCGATCGCCGGTGCCAGGGGCACGGGTGTGATCGGTATCAATGGAGCTGCGGCACACCTGATCTCGCCCGGCGATCTGGTGATCATCATGGCGTACCGGCATGTCGACACCCGTGAGGCCGCAGATTTCGTTCCTCGCGTGGTCCACGTCGACGCCGACAATGCGATCGTCGAGCTCGGCACCGACCCCGCCGAGCCGGTGCCGGGCGCGGCGGATCAGCTCGCGACCCGCTGACGTCACCGGTTCCGTCGTTTCCGGGATGCAGGTCAGTGGTGCTCCCGGCGACGGTGCTCCATCGATTCGACGGCCTGGTCGCGCAGCGCCCGAACACGTGCAAAGGTGCCGCTGACCGGGACGCGCCAGTACCCCGATGCATCCAGCTGGTTCTTCGGCACACCGCGCTCCTTCGCCACCGCGCGGAGTTCCCGCACGATCGCGGCCTCGCCGGCGACCCACATCCATCCGTCGCCCGTCTGCGGGACGACGCGCCGCACGGCATCCGCGAGGACCGTTGCGTCGGACGTTCCGGTCCGCCGATGCACCCAGGTCACACCGACGAGGTCGTGCTGCTCTTCCGCGGGCCCGTCAACCAGGACCACCGCGTGCAGTGACGCCGGGTCGTCGTGTGTCTCGACGTACCGGCCGATGGCGGGCAGTGCCGTCTCGTCGCCTGCCAGCAACCACCAGTCCGCGCCGACCGGCGGGATCGTCGAGACCTTCGGTCCGGCCAGATGCAGGACGTCACCGGGTTTCGCGTCGCGGGCCCAGTTGCCGCCGACGCCGTGGCCGTGCACCACGAAGTCCAGGTCGAGTTCGCCGGTGTCGGCGTCGAATCGGCGGACCGTGTACGCGCGTGCGACGGGTGCGGGCTTGCGCGGCCAGTGCAGGTGGCCGTCGTGCTGCTCGGGCAGCACCGGCTCGGTGTCGCCTTCCTCGGGCAGGAACACCTTGACGTAGTCGTCGGCGCCCTCGGTCCGGAAGGCGGTGACGTCGAACCCGCCGCTGCGGAACGCGCCGAGCTGGTCGCCGCCGACGGTGATCCGCCGCATCCGCGGCGTGACCTCGGTGGTTCGGACGACCGTGAGTTCACGCAGGACGATCGGGAGGTCGAGCCGCTGGGACGGCGTGGTCACCGGCATACGCGTGGTCCTTTCCAGAACTGAGATAGGTCATCCTAACTTCATCGACGTCGATCGTCCTCGGTCGGGTTGACCGCGCGAGGGCCGGTGGCCCGGCGTCGTCACCTCCCGCAACGTCGTCCGTTGATCGACGCACCCCACGGCCGCGCGCGCGGAAACTACTGTCGACGGGCGAAAGTGCAACCACCCCAACGAAAGGCTCTTCCTGCATGCTTCGCGCCACTGGACTGTTCGCCGGACTCGTCGCAGCCACGCTGGCGGCCGCCTCGGCCACCTCGGCCACGGTCGTGCACGCCGTCCCCGCGGACCCGGGCGTCGTCGTGGGCGACCCGATCGACGATCCGGCGCTCGGCGTCGAGGGGGCATCGCAGGTGGTGACGTTCACCTACCGGACGGCGGGCGCCGAGGGGACTTCGAGCGGGCAACTCCTGGTTCCGAAAGGCGCGGCACCCGAGGGTGGTTGGCCGATCGTGGCGTGGGCGCACGGCACCGTTGGCATGGCGGACGGGGACGCGCCGACCCGCTCCGGAGTTGTCTACGACCTCTATCGGACGCTGTTCGCGGACTGGCTGCAGCGGGGGTTCATGATCGTGGCGACCGACTACGCGGGCCTTGGTACCGCCGGTGTGCATCCGTACCTGAATGCCGACGTCGCCGCCCACAACGTCGTCGACTCGGTGCGGGCCGCGCGCGAGCTCGTTCCGGCGGCGTCGGAGCGCTGGGCGGTGGCCGGTCAGTCCCAGGGTGGTCATGCCGCGCTCGCGACCGCGGCGAGGGCTGCGGACCTCGCTGCCGACCTGGATTTCCGAGGCACCTTCGCCAGTGGGGCCCCGACGAATCTCGATCGCCTCGTCGGCCTCGCCGGTCCCGACTTTCCCGATCTGCGCCTGGACGGGTTGACCCTCTACATCGCCTACATCGCGGCCGGATTGAGGGCGTCGAGGCCCGATCTCGACGTGAACGGCTACCTGACCCCGCAGGGACGCGAACTCGTCGATGCGGCCGACACGACGCCGCTGGCGCAGTTCAAGCCGATCGCCAACGGGATCGCGGTTCGCGACCTGTTCGCCCGGCCACTGGCCGGGACGCCCTTTCCGCAGGCCGTCACGGACTACCTGGGAGTGCCGTCGACCGGATTCGAGCAGCCGCTGATGCTCGTTCAGGGGCTGGCGGATCGGGTGGTGCCTCCGGTGCTGACGCTGTGGTACGCCGCGGACCTGACGCTGGCGGGTGAACGATTCACGCTGCGACTGCCGAGCGGCGGGCACGTCGAGGGCCTGGGGCAGTCGGTACCGGAGGTCGGCGCGTTCCTCGATCGACTCCTGCACTGATCGAGCGGCGGGTACCGGGTGCCCGGCCTGGCCGATACATAGAATAGGCTACCCTTACCAACTTGCTGCCTGTTCGCCGTCGAACGGGCACGTCGAGCGCGGTGGTGAGGAGTAGTCGGTGGAGTCGAGTGCGCAGCTGAACCTGTCGTCCGCGCAGGCGGGGATGTGGTTCGCGCAGCAACTCGACCCGGACAACCCGGCCTTCGTCACCGGTCAGTGCATCGACATCACCGGTCCGGTCGATGCGGCGACCCTCGCCCGCGCCGTCGATCTGGTCGTCGCGCAGTCGCCGGAACTGCGCACCCGCGTCGCGGTCGAGGACGGAACGGTCCGCCAGATCCCCGGTGCGGTGGCGCTGCCGGCGACGCCGGTGACCGCGGCCGAGGGGTGGGACGCGGCCCTCGCCGACATGCGGGCCCGCTTGCGGGAGCCGATCGACCTGACCTCGCAGCCCGGCTACGGCGCCACCGTGTACGTCCTCGGTCCCGACCGGCTGGCCCTCTTCCACCGTGCCCACCACGCACTCCTCGACGTCTACGGCTACAGCCTGCTCGGACGGCGGATCGCCGCCGTGCACAACGCGCTCGCCGCCGGAGCCGAGCCGCCCGCGCCGCGCTTCGACCCGGTCGAGAAGGTGCTCGAGGAGAACCGCTCCTACGCCGAGTCCGGCGCCGCGGACGCGGACCGCGACTTCTGGCTCACCGAGCTGCGTGCCGCTCCGGACGCGATCAGCCCGGCGTCGACACCGGCACCGCCCGCGTCGACTATCGCCCGCGAACTGCACAGCCGGACCGTCACGGTCGGTGCGGAGACCGCCGACCGGCTCGACGAGGTCGGGCGCGCCGCCGGTGGCGGCTGGGGAGATGCGGCGACCGCCGCCGTCGCCGGGTACCTCGCCCGGGTCACCGGGGAACTCGATGTCACGCTGGGATTTCCGGCGATGAACCGGATGGGCACCGCGGCGGCGAAGGTGCTGACCACCGCGGTCAACGTCGTCCCCCTCCGGGTGCCCGTCGATCCCGGCGCGGACATCGCGGGATTGACACGCAACGTCCGCGCCGCCGTTGCGCGGACCGCTCCGCACGCCCGCCACCGCGCCGAGGACATCCATCGTGCGCTGCGACTCCCCGCCGACGCGGCCGGACCGGTGGGGCCGACGGTCAACATCAAGCCGTTCGGCGACACCCTGCGTGTCACCGGCGCCTCCGCGACGGTGCACTCGCTCGCACGTGGACCGGTGCGCGACATCTCCTTCGTGGTGCGCCGACTCGACGACACCCGTGAGATCGAGATCCAGATCGACGCCGACGCCGCCCGCTACAGCGACGCCGATCTGGACCGGCACGTCACGGGACTGGGACGGTTCCTGTCCGCAGCTGTCGTCGACGGACCGGTCGTGGCGCGGGTGGACCTGTCGAGCGAGGACACGGTGCGGGACCTGGCCGCGTGGTCCGGTGTGGTCGCCGCCGCCGACAGCCGCGACGTGCTGGCCCGATTCGACGACCAGGTCGCGGCGCGCCCGGAATCCCTCGCGCTCGTCGCCGGCGCCGACCGGCTGACGTACCGGGAACTCGCGGACCGGGTGGACGCACTGGCCGTCGACCTGACCGTCCGGGGCGCGGCGCCCGAATCCCTGGTCGCGCTGGCGTTGCCGCGCACCGCCGACGTCGTCGTCGCGCTGCTCGCGGTGCTGCGCACCGGCGCGGGATACGTCCCCCTGGACCCGCAGTTCCCGACGTCCCGGCTCGACCACATGCTCGCCGACGCGCGCCCCGCCGTGCTGCTGACGACGACGGGCTTCACCGACCGGGTCACGGTGCCGGAGGGGACCGCGGTGGCGACGGTCGAAGGCGGGAGAGTCTCGTGGACGGGGCCGACCGCGATCGGTCCTGCCGCGACGGGCGGCGCGACCTCGGACCCCGCGAACACCGCGTACGTCATCTACACCTCCGGTTCCACGGGAAACCCGAAGGGCGTCGTCCTCGACCGTCGGGCACTGTCTCGGTTCGTCGACGCCGCCTCCGAGGTGGCCCGGATCGACCTCGGGACAACGCTTCTCGCGGTCACCACGTTGTCCTTCGACATCGCGGTGCTGGAACTATTCGTCCCGCTGTGCCAGGGCGGCACCGTCGTGCTGGCCGACGAGGACGACGCCCGTGACCCGGGCGCGCTCGCCGCACTGATCGCGTCGGAGTCCGTCACCGCGATGCAGGCCACGCCGTCGCTGTGGAGCGCGGTGCTCGAACACCCCGCGGTCGACCTGACGTCGGTCGCGGTCCTCGTCGGCGGCGAGGCACTGCCCGCGCCGGTCGCGACGGAACTGTCGCAGCGGGCACCCTCCGTCACCAACATGTACGGACCGACCGAGGCGACGGTCTGGTGCACCTCGGCACCCGTTCCCGCCGGCGGCGACTGGTCCGGTTCCATCGGCAGCCCGTTCCCCGGGACCGCCGCCGTCGTGCTCGACCGCTTCCTGCAGCCGGCGCCCGTCGGCGCCGTCGGCGAGCTGTACATCGCAGGACCGCAGCTGGCGCGCGGCTACCGTGGGCGTCCCGACCTCACCGCCGCGCGGTTCGTCGCCGACCCGGCCGGCCGTGGCCGCGTGTACCGCACCGGCGACCTCGCGCGCTGGACCGGCGACGGCACCCTCGAGTACCTCGGTCGCGGCGACGACCAGGTGAAGGTGCGGGGCCACCGGATCGAGCTCGGTGAGATCGACACCGTCGCCGCCGGCTTCGGCGCCGTGTCCGCGGCGGTCACCGTCGCGCGTCCCGACGCGACCGGTGCGCTGGGGCTCGTCTGCTACGTCACCGCAGTCGACGGCGCCGTGGTGGACACCGCGGAACTCCTCGCGCACCTCGCGGACGCGTTGCCCGGCTACATGGTTCCCTCGGCACTGATGGTGCTGGACGAGTTTCCGCTGACGCCGAACCTGAAGGTCGACCGGAAGGCGTTGCCCGCACCCGCTTTCGGCGACGTCGACACGGGACGACGCGCCGAGACGACCGCCGAGCGCGTGATCGCGACAGCGTTCGGAGACCTCCTCGGGATCGACGATCCGGGAGTCGACGCGGACTTCTTCACCCTCGGCGGCACATCGCTGTCGGCGACACGACTGCTGGCGCGCATCGCGGATGCGCTCGGCGTGAGCCTGTCACTGCGAGACGTCTTCGACTCGCCGACGGTTGCGGGCCTCGCCGCCGTCGTCGAGTCGGCGTCCCCCGCCCTGCCTGCGGTGAGCGCGGTGCCGCGGGCGGAGACGATGCCGCTGTCGGCGGCGCAGCAGCGGCTGTGGTTCCTGCACCGTGCCAACGGTCCTTCCGCCACCTACAACGTCCCCTTCGTGCTGCGGCTCTCGGGTCGTGTCGACACGAACGCCCTCCATCGTGCCCTCGCCGCGGTCGTCGCCCGGCACGAGGTGCTGCGTTCCGTCGTCGTCGACGCCGACGGCGTGGGCGTCGCGCGCATCCTGCCGGCCGACACCGTCGTGCCGACCGTGGTCGCCGATGTCGCGGAGGACGAGCTGGAATCGGTCATGCGGGACGCGGCGCGGACCCCGTTCGACCCGACCGCCGAGATCCCGATCCGGGCGCATCTGCTGCACACGGCGCCCGATGCCGCCGTCCTGCTGCTGGTGATCCATCACCTGGCAGGGGACGAGTGGTCGGCGGGCCCGCTGCTGCGCGACCTGGCCGCGGCGTACTCGGGCGGCGATCTGCCCGAGGACACCGGCCGGATCCAGTACGCCGACTACGCCGCCTGGCAGGCCGCGAACGCGGAGCCCGCTGCTGCACTGGACTTCTGGCGCACCGCGCTCGCAGGCGCTCCGGAGGAGGCGGCGCTGCCGCGTGACCGCTCCCGACCGGCCGTCCCGTCGCAACGCGGCGACGACGTCTGGCTGCACCTCGGAGCCGAGGTGATGGACGGACTGCGTGCCCGGGCCGCCGCCACGGGGACCTCGATGTTCATGGCCGCGCAGGCCGCCGTCTCGATCCTGTTCGCCCGGCTCGGCGCGGGCGACGACGTCGTTCTCGGTGCACCCGTCGCGGGACGCGGCGCGGGCGGCGTCGAGGACGTCGTCGGACTGTTCGTCGACACCCTCGCCCTCCGCGTCGACCTGTCGGGGGACCCGACCGTCTCCGAGGTGCTCGAGCGGGTGCGGCGCGCCGATCTCGACGCGTTCGCCCACCAGGGCGCCCAGTTCGAGGACGTCGTGGACGCGGTGGGCGTGACACGGTCGCTGGCGCGGCATCCGATCTTCCAGACTCTCGTGCAGCACCGCACCCCGCACCTCGCGCCCGCGTTCGCCGGCCTCGAAGTGGAGCCGTCGTACCTGTCCACCGGCACCGCGAAGTTCGACCTCACCTTCGAATTCGTCGAATTGCCCGACGGTCTCGACGTCCGGATCGAATACGCGCTCGACCTGTTCGACCGCGAGACCGCGAAAACCGTTGCACAGCGACTCCGTGCGATTCTCGTCGCGGTGGCCGGCCCGGACGATCCGTCGGCGCACGCCGTGGACGTGCTGCTGCCCACCGAGCGGGCGGCGCTGCGGGCACCGCATGCACCGGCCGGTGGTGGTCTGCTGCTGCCGGACCTGCTCGCCGCGGCGGACCGCGAGTTCGCCGACCGCGTCGCCCTGGTCGCGGACGGCTTCGAGCTCACCTACGGCGCTCTCGCGGACCGCGTGAACCGGCTGGCACGGACGCTGATCGACCGTGGCGTCGGGCCCGACACCGTCGTCGCGATCGCCGCCGCCCGTACCGCAGGCACCGTGGTCGCCCTGCGTGCGGTTGTCGCTGCCGGCGCCGCCTACCTGCCCGTCGACCCAAGCTACCCGCCCACTCGCATCGAGCACATGCTCACCGACGCGGCCCCGGCCCTGGTGATCACCGACGCGAACACCTCGGCTCTCGTCACGAGTCTCGCGCCGTCGGCCTCGATCGTCACCGTCGCCGACCTCGACGCGGAGGCCGAGGGTCGGTCGTCCGCCGGAATCGGCGACGCCGAGCGGATCCGCCCGCTGCACGGTGCGCATCTCGCGTACGTCGTGTACACCTCCGGCTCCACCGGTACGCCGAAGGGTGTCCCGGGAACCTGTGCGGCACTGACGAACCGGTTGGCCTGGCAGCGTGACATGCCGATCGCGGGCGACGTCCGGCTCGCGAAGTCCTCGCTGAGCTTCATCGACGGTTCCACCGAACTGCTCGCCGGGCTGCTGGCCGGTGCACGGCTGGTCCTCGCCGACGACGACGCCGCCAAGGACCCCGGCGCGCTGACCGCACTCGTCGCGGCACACGGGGTCACCCAGGTCACGGCCGTGCCCAGTCTGGCCGCGGCCCTCGCCGAGGCGGGCGCCCGCGTACCGACCTGGTTCCTCAGTGGCGAACCCCTCGAACCGCGAGTGGTCGCGGAGCTCACCGGAGCCTCGGACGCCGAGGTCACGGTCCACAACTCGTACGGCTCCTCCGAGGTCGCGGGCGACGTGAACGTGTGGACCGCGGCGGCCGGGTCGCCGGTGCTGATCGGCGCGGCCGTGCCCGGGGTTGCGGAGTACGTCCTGGACGCGCACCTGCGGCCCGTTCCGGACGGCGTGGTCGGCGAACTCTACGTCGGTGGAGTGCAACTCGCCCGCGGCTACCTCGGGCGCCCCGGACTCACGGTGGCCCGGTTCGTCGCCAACCCCTTCGGATCCGGCCGCCTGTTCCGCACCGGCGACCTGGTGCGCCGCACCCGCACCGGCGAGCTGGCGTTCGTCTCCCGCGCCGACAATCAGATGAGCCTGCACGGTTTCCGCATCGAACCGGGCGAGGTGGAGGCGGCACTGGCCGCACACTCCGCTGTCGAGCGGGCACTGGTCACGGTCCGGCCGGGAGCGTCCGGAGCCGACCAGCTCGTCGGCTACGTGACGGGCGGTGCGGGACTCGGCGGAGACGACCTGCGGATGCATCTGCGGGACCTGCTGCCGGACTACATGATTCCCGCGTCGTTCGTCGTCCTGGACGAGTTCCCGACGTTGCCCAACGGGAAGGTCGACCGGGACTCGTTGCCCGCACCCGCCCGGGACGCGGCGCGACGCGAACCGGCCACCGACGCCGAGCGCGCGGTCTGTGGCGCCGTCGCGGAGCTCCTCGGGCTCGACTCCGTCGGTCCGGACGAGGACTTCTTCGCGCTCGGCGGCAACTCCCTGCTCGCCACCCGGCTCTCGTTCGCGCTCCGGTCGGGGTTGGGGCGTGAGGTCGGCATCCGCGAGATCTTCGACCTGCGGACCCCGGCGCGCCTCGCGCTGGTGTCCGGGACACCGAACACCCGCGTCCCGTTGGTGCGCGGCGATCACCCGGACCGGGTCCCGATGTCGGCGGCGCAGGGCCGGTTGTGGTTCCTCTTCCGGCTCGAAGGGCCCAGCCCGACCTACAACATCCCCTTCACGATGCGCCTGCGCGGCCGGGTAAACGTCGACGCGTTGCGTGGCGCCCTCGCGCACCTGCTCGACGCGCACGAGAGCCTCCGCACCGTGTTCGAGTCGGGCGACGGGCACATCGGGTTCCAGCGGGTGCTCGCCGCCGAGGACTGCGAGATTCCGCTCGCCGTCGCGGACGTGCCCGTCGCGGATCTCGATGCGCGACTCGCCGCGGAGACCGGGCACGCGTTCGACATCGCCTCCGAGCTGCCGCTGCGCGCCACCCTGCTGCGCACCGCTCCCGACGACGCGCACCTGATGCTGCTGGTGCATCACATCGCCGCCGACGAGTGGTCGGCGCGCCCGCTTGTCGCCGACCTCGCCGCCGCGTACTCGCATCTGGCGGGTGCGGATGTGGCACTGCCGCAGCCGCTTCCCGTGCAGTACCGCGACTTCAGCGTGTGGCAGCCACAGGTGCTCGGCGATCAGGCCGATCCCGGTTCGCCGGTGTCCGCGCAACTCGACCACTGGACGTCGGTGCTCGCCGGCCAGCCCGAGGAGCTGCCCCTTCCCCGGGACCGGGCGCGTCCGGCCGTCGCCGGTTACCGCGGATCGGCTGTCGGTTTCACGCTCGGCTCCGGCGTCGCACGCTCGCTGGCCGCGGTCGCCGCCGGCTCCGGTGCCACGATGTTCATGCTCACCCACGCCGCGGTCGCGGTGCTGCTGCGCGAACTCGGCGCGGGCGACGACGTCGTCGTCGGCTCCCCGGTCGCGGGGCGCTCCGACGCCGCGCTGGAGCGGGTCGTCGGATTCTTCGTCAACACCCTGGTCCTGCGCACGGACATGAGCGGTGACCCCACCTTCGCCGAGCTGCTGCGCCGCGTCCGTGACAGCGATCTGGATGCCTATGCGCACCAGGACGTTCCGTTCGAGGTGCTGGTTGATCGGATGGCGCCGTCCCGGTCGCTGTCCCGGCAGCCGCTGTTCCAGGTGCTCGTGCAGTACCGGGACCCCATCGACCCGGTCGCCATGGCCGGCCTGGACGTGACGCCGGTGTTCGTCGAGACCGGGACCTCGAAGTTCGACCTGACCTTCGAGCTCGCCGCCGCCGACGACGGCGGAATCCGGGGCCGCATCGAGTACGCGAGCGACCTGTTCGACCACGCGACAGTCGAGGCGTTCGCGAATCGGTTGATCGCGCTGCTCGAGCAGATCGCCGCACGGCCGGAATCGACGCTGTCCGTGCTGGACCCGCTGACCGCCGCGGACCGCGCCGCGCTCGCCGCGGCCGAATCGGGACACGCCGTCACGGTCGACGACGCGACGCTGCCGGAGCTGTTCTCCCGGCAGGCCGCGGCGACACCCGACGCACTGGCCCTCGTCGTCGACGAGACGGGGCAGGAGTGGAGTTACGCCCGGCTCGATCGCGCCGTCTGCGCGTTGGCGCCGCACCTGCGCGGCGCGGCGGGCGGTGTGGTGGCCGTGTCGGTACGGCGCAGCGCGGCGCTGGTGGTCGCGCTGCTGGCGATCCACCGGGCGGGCGCGGCGTACCTGCCTCTCGACGACAGCTACCCCGCCGACCGGCTGGCGTACACGGTCGACGACGCGCAGCCGGCCGTGCTGCTGCTCGGGCCGGACGTCACTCGGGTCGAGACCGGTGCGACCGTCGTCGACATCGACTCCGACGGAACCGTTCTCGGTGGTGCAACCGCGCCCCCGCAGACGCCGCCGGCACATCCGGATTCGGCCGCGTACCTCCTCTACACGTCCGGGTCCACCGGGCGGCCGAAGGGCGTGGTCGTCAGCCATCGCGCGATTGCGAACCGGCTGGCGTGGATGCAGGAGGAGTACCGGCTGGCCGCGTCCGATCGGGTCCTGCAGAAGACGCCGTCCGGATTCGACGTGTCGGTGTGGGAGTTCTTCTGGCCCCTGATCACCGGTGCCACGCTGGTGGTGGCACGGCCGGACGGACACCGCGACCCGCAGTACCTGCGTGAGGTGATCGCGCGGCGGGGGATCACGACGGCGCACTTCGTGCCGTCGATGCTCGCCGCGTTCCTCGACGGCATCGCCGAGGCCGGCACCCGCCCGGCTCTCGCCCGGGTCCTGTGCAGTGGCGAAGCGCTGACCACGGAGCACCGCGACCGCTTCCACGCCCTGGTCGACGCGCCCCTGTTCAACCTGTACGGACCCACGGAGGCGGCGGTCGACGTGACGGCCACCCCGGTCCCCGAGTGGCCGGGTGCCGGCCCCGGCTGGGTGCCCATCGGGGTGCCCGTGTGGAACACCCGGGTGCTCGTGCTCGACGACCGGCTGCGTCGGGTACCGCCGGGTGTTGTCGGTGAGCTGTACCTCGGTGGTGTGCAGCTGGCCCGCGGGTACCACGGCCGGGCCGCGCTGACCGCCGATCGGTTCGTGGCCGATCCGCACGGCGAACCGGGGGAGCGGCTCTACCGCACAGGCGATCTCGTCCGGTGGCGCCGCACAACAGGAGCGAAGGGAGACGGCCTCGCGCTGGACTACCTGGGTCGCGCCGACGGCCAGGTCAAGCTGCGCGGGCAGCGCGTGGAACTCGGGGAGATCGAATCTGTTCTCGCCGGTCATCCGGCGGTCGCGCAGTCCGCGGCACTCGTCCGGTCGGGCCGGATCGACGCGTACGTCGTTCCCGCGCAGGGACGGACGATCGAGATTCCCGACTTGCTGGCCTTCGCCGGTCGGACGCTGCCGGAGCACATGCTCCCGACGGCGGTCGTGGTGCTGGACGCGTTCCCGGTGTCGGTCAACGGAAAGCTGGACCGGAAGGCGCTGCCGGAGCCCGCGCCGCCGGAGGCGGAGCAGCGGCGTGCGCCGGACGGACCGCGCGAGACCGCGCTGTGCGAGCTCTACGCGGAGGCACTGCGCGTCGACGAGGTCGGTGCCGACGACGACTTCTTCCTCCTCGGCGGGGACAGCATCGTCTCGATTCAGGTGGTCAACGCCGCCGCGCGGCGCGGAATCACCTTCGGGCCGAAGGAGATCTTCCAGTGGCGCACCCCCGCGGCACTCGCGCGCGTGGCCGACTTCGCCGTCTCCGCGAATCCCGACGACGCCGACCGCAGCCCGGTGGACACCTCCGAGGCGGGCGCCGTGCCGCTCACCGCGTTGGTGCACCGCGCCCGGGAGTCGGGCCGGGAGCCGGGCGGCGTCGGTGCGGCGGTCACTGTCGACACCGCGCCGGGCACGACGCTCACTCAGGTGCGGACGGCGGTGGAGGGCCTGCTCGCCACCCACGACGCGCTGCGACAGCGGCTGACGAGGGTCGCGTCCGTCCTGTGGTCGCTGGACGTCCACACGGTGGCTGAGTCGTCCGTGGAACACGTCGACGCGGACGGTGATCCGGCGCAACGGTGCCCCGATGTCGAGAGTTCGGCGATCGCATCGCTCGATCCCGAGACCGGCCCGGTGGTGGCGGCGACGTGGATCGACGCGGGCGATCGTCCCGGCGCGCTCGTCCTCGCGGTGCACCCGTTCGCCGCGGACAGCAGGTCGCTCGCGGTGCTCGCGGAGGACCTGCGGTCGCTGCTGCGGGGGGACCGTCCGAACCGGCCCGCCGCGACGGCCCACGGCCTCGCACACCGGCTCAACGATCGGGCGCAGGACCCGGCTCTCGTGGCGGAGCTGACGCACTGGTCGCAGGTCCTCGCACCGGGAGCGTCGCTGCGGGTGGGGGTGCCCGCACTACCCGCACTCGTGCCCGATCGCGGTCAGGTCGTGGTCGATGCCGTGATCGGTGATCCCGGCGTCGACCGGGAAGCCGTCGTGGTGTCGGCGGTCGCGCAGGCCGTGGGCCGATGGCGCGGCGCGCAGGCGGACCTCACGGTCGAGGTCCGGTGTGCCGAATCCGGCGCCGCGGACGGTGACCCGGACGACACCCGAACCGTCGGCCCGTTCGAGGTGGGCGTCCCGGTCCGGGTGGGTGACGGCGAGGTGGCGACGGCGCGGGCGGCCCTCGCGGCGGCACCGTCACGGTCGGGCTACGGCATGCTCCGCTACCTGGGGGCACAGACGGCACCTGTTTTCGCGGCGCTGCCCCGTCCGGAAGTGACGGTGTGCGCGGTGGAGGAGGGCATGCCGCAGCAGGCCGTGGTCGATCCGCGTCCGCTGGACGTGACGGTCGCCTTCGGTGACGGCGTCGCGAAAGTCCAGGTCGATCACGATGCCGCGCAGGTCACCGCGGCGGATGCCCGCGCGATCGCCGACGGGATCTCGGTCGCCCTGGCGGCGTTGGACCTGACGGGATTGAGTACCGCCTAGGAGTTTGGTTAGGCTAACCAGAACTTGCCGGTCGTTCGCCCGGCGCGGCCGAGACGGTGGAGTGTAGAGAAGTGCAGTTGGCGTTCCCGGTGACCGCTGCCCAGCGCAGCATCTACTTCGGTCACCAGCTCGATCCGGTCGGTCACCTGTACAACACCGGCATGTACACCGAGACCCTCGGTGAACTCGACATGGACCGGATCGTGTCGGCCTGCACGTCGGTCCTCGACCAGGCCGAGACCTTGCACGTGAACTTCGACATCGGCGCCGACGGCGAACTCGTGCAGACGCTTCGCGTCGATCGCGACCACGAGATCCCGGTCCTCGACTTCCGCGGAGAGCCCGATCCCGAGGCGGCGTCCCTGGCGTGGATGCGGGAGCGGATGAGTGTCCGTGTCGACCTCGCCTCCGACCTGCTGTTCACGTTCGCCATCCATCGCGTCGGGGACGACAAGACGCGGATCTACCAGCAGTACCACCACATCGTGAACGACGGGTACGGCTTCGCCCTGGTGCTGAACAAGGTGATGCGCGCCTACGCGGACGGCGCCGCACCGGACATGACCGAGGAATGGTCCCTCGCCCGGTTCGTCGACGCCGATCTGGAGTACACCGGCGGCGATCAGATCGTCGCCGACCGGGAGCACTGGCTCGCCGAGCTCGCCGACCTCCCCGCCGTGCCGCGCCTCATCCCGGTCGACCACCCGCCCGCGCCCGGTGTCACCCACACCACCGTGACGATCGACGCCGAGCAGCGTGTACGTCTGGAGGCATACGGCAAGGACCACGGACTGCGGTTGCCGATGATCGTGATCGGTCTCCTGAGTGCCTACGTCGCCCGGGCCACCGATACCTCGGACATGGTGCTCGCCCTGCCCACTACCGCCCGCGGCACCCGCGAGCTGCGGACCACGCCCGGCATGGTCGCGAGCGTGCTGCCGATGCGGTTCGAGGTCGGACCGGACGCCCGCATCGCCGACGTCGCCGGCGCCGCCGACAAGAAGATGTGGGCCCTGCTCAAGCACGGCCGGTTCCGCGGCGAGGCGATCGGCCAGGAACTCACGGCGCGGGATCCGAACTGGCGGCCCCCGGCCGTCGGCATCAACGTCATGCCGGCGTCGACTTCCCGGGTTCAGATCGGCCGGGAGTCCGACGCACACATGCTCGCCTCCGGCCCGGTCGGGGAACTCGAGTTCATCGTGCTCCTGCACAAGGCGTCGCAGCCGATCGAGATCGGGCTCCGCAGCCACCCCGGCAACGCCGACCGCTGCGTCGAGATCGCCGACGACCTGGCCGATTTCGTCGAGGCCTTTCTCGCCGACACCGACACGACGGTGTGGGCACTGCCCGCGGCAACCCCCACCACCCCGGACCCGGACCGGACCCACGACCAGGACGGTGCCGGCCCGCTCGCCGTGCCGCCCGCACTCGCCGCGCGCCGGGACGCCCAGATCCCGGTCGACGCCACCCTCCGCAGTCTGCGGATGCCCGCACCCGAGGGCCTCACCCACGACCAGCTCGTCGCCGCCGTGGACGCCCTCGTCTCCCACCATCACGCGCTGCGTACGATCCTGACCGCGCCCGCGCCGATCCTGTGGCTCCTCGCCGTCGCCGAGACCGTGGACGCGGCCTCGTCGGTCCACGTGCTCGAACCGGGCGCGGCCGTCACGGACGAGACGCATGCGGCCGGGGTCTCGCCGGACGTCGCCGCGGGCCGCCCCCTGAGTGTCGTGTGGACCCGCGAATCGAACGAACTGATCCTGCTCGCCCCTGCGGGACTCGTCGACGAGCGCTCGTGGGCCGTGGTCGAGGAGGACTTCACCAGCGCCCTGCGCAGCGTGCGCCGTGGCCGCGCAGTGGCCCTGCCCGCCGTGCCCGTCTCCCTGAAGACGCACGCGCAGCGGTTCACGGCCGAGGCCGCACAGCCCGCCCGGCTCGCCGAGCTGGTGACGTGGATGTCGGTGCTGGCCCCCGGTGCCGAACTCGTCACACCGGCGGACCCCGCAGGCCCGGCCACAGGTCTCGAGGTGACGCTGTCGCCGAGCGAGTACACCGACGCGGTCACCACCGTCCCCACACTCGTCAAGGGCGAACCCGGCGACGTCTGGGCGGCGGCGACCGCACTCGCCGTCTCCCGGTGGCGCGGGACCGCCGGTACGGCAACCGAAATCGTGGGCGGAATCCCCACCGAACTCGTGATCGACCTGTGGCGTGACGGCCGGGCAGACGGTAACGGCGCTCGAGGCCTCGCCCGGGACGAAGACGTGGACCGCACCGTCGGACCGCTCGACTGGTCGGCGCCCGCCCGGCTCATGCTGGGCGACGATCCGCTCTCCGTGCTGCGCTCCGCGAAGGAGCGCATCCGGTCCGCGGGCGGCATCGGGTTCCCGATGCTGCGCTACGCGAACGTGCAGGCCGGTCCCGCCCTCGCCGCACTTCCCGCTCCGCAGGTGTCCGTGCGCGCGGGCGGTGACCACATCGGACGCCGAGCGCTCGACGTCTGCATCCGCCCCGACGGGCACGGCGGGGCCACGGTCCGGTTCGAGTCCGACCACGGACTCGGCGACGCGGGGTTGGCCGCACTCGCCGCACAGTGGCGCCGGGCGCTGACCGAGCTCGTGGAGCTCGTGGGCAGCGCTTCCGGTTCGGCACGGCTGACGCCTTCCGACCTTCGGCACATCGAGCTGACCCAGGAGGAGATCGACCGCGTCGAGGCGGTGGCGCCGGTGGTGGTCGAGGACATCTGGCCGCTGTCCCCGTTGCAGCGTGGACTCTTCTTCCAGTCCGTGTTCGACGACGCCCGCGACATCTACACCGCGCAGTTCTCCCTCGACTTCGGGCACCGCATCGACATCGCACGTCTGCGTGCCGCGGCGACCGCGTTGTCGGACGAGAACCCCACGGTGCGTGCCGGATTCACCAACGACGGGCTGACGGATCCCGTGCAGTTCATCGGCAGCGGACTCGAGGTCCCGTTCACCGAGGTCGACCTGTCCGGCCTGCCGGCCGACAGCCAGGAGGCGCGGGCCCAGGAGCTCATGGCGGCCGACCGCGCCAAGCCGTTCGATCTCACCTCCCCGCCGCTGTGGCGGATGCTGTTGCTGCACCTCGGCGACGGCGTGGACCGGCTCGTCGTGAACCGCGAGTTCATCCTGTGGGACGGCTGGTCCGGCGCATTGTTCGTCGACCAGCTGCTCGCCCGGTACGCCGGGGACACGGTGACCGCGCCGGAGGCCGGCTTCACCGACTACCTGTCCTGGCTCGCCGACCGCGAGCCCGACGCCGCGGCCGCAGCCTGGCGCGACGCGTACGCCGGGTTCGACACACCCACCCTCGTCGCCGGACCGAACAAGGGCGGCGTCCCCGTCGTGCCGACGCGGATCGAGTCGTACATCGACGCCGAGCTCACCTCCGCGCTGCGCGAGCGGGCGCGGACCGGTGGCGTCACCCTCAACGCCCTGATGAACGCGGTGATGGGGTTGCTGCTGTCCGCCGAATCAGGCCGCACCGACGTGGTGTTCGGCTCCACGGTGGCGGGACGGCCCACCGAGATCGTCGGCCTCGACCGCGTGCTCGGCATGTTCCTCAACACGGTGCCCGTCCGGGTGACCCTCGATCCCACCGAGACCGTCGGTGCGCTGCTGCGCCGCATGCAGGACGAGTACGTCGAGCGGATGGAGCACGAGTACCTCGGCCTCGGCGAGATCCAGCGGGCGACCGGTCACACACAACTCTTCGACACCCTGTTCGTGCTGCAGAACTTCAAGAGCGCCACCGAGATGGCCGCGCAGTCCGCCAAGCACGACATCGTCGGTGAGGACAGCCTCGACCACACGCACTACCCGCTGGCGGTGGTCGTTTCGCCGGGCGCGATGCTGCACGTCAAGATCGACTACCGCGCCGATCTGGTCGCGGCGGACCGCGCCCACGGCTTGCACGACCGGTTCGTGGATCTGCTCGGCACCATCGCGCACGACGCCGACCGGCTGGTCGGCCAGGTGCCCGCGCTCAACGTCGCCGAGCTCGCCGCCGCACGCGCGGAGTGGTCGCAGCCGTTGCCGGTGGTGGAGGACGCGACCATCGCCGAGATGCTCATCGCCAAGGCCACGCAGATCCCCGATGAGATCGCGCTGGTCTTCGATGCCGAGCGCGTCACCTACGGTGAGCTCGCCGACCGCGTCGAGGGCCTCGCCCGGCACCTGATCGAACGTGGTGCGGGACCGGAAACCGTGGTGGCGCTGGGTCTTCCGCGTACCGTGGACATGGTCGTCGCGTTGTTCGCGGTGCTGCGTGCCGGTGCCGCCTACCTGCCGCTCGAACTCGACCAGCCCGACGAGCGCCTCAAGGTGATCCTCGCGGACGCGGGGCCCGCACTCGCCGTCACGACGACGGCGGTGCAGGACCGGCTGGACCTCGACCCGCACCGGTCGATCCGTCTCGACGAGGCCCCCGACCTCGACGGATCCACCCTCACCGAGCTCGAACTGGGACTCTTCGCGCCCGGCACGCCGCACCGGTTGGATCACCCCGCCTACGTCATCTACACCTCCGGATCGACCGGCAGGCCGAAGGGTGTCGTCACGCCCTACCGCGGCCTGACCAACATGCAGCGCAACCACCAGGACGAGATCTTCGATCCCGTGGTCGCCGGTCAGAGTGGTCGCCGGATGCGGGTGGCGCACACGGTGTCCTTCGCGTTCGACATGTCCTGGGAGGAACTGCTGTGGCTCGTGGAGGGCCACGAGGTGCACATCTGCGACGAGGACCTGCGACGCGACGCGCAGGCGCTGGTGCAGTACTGCGACCGGATGGGCATCGACGTCGTGAACGTCACGCCCACCTACGCGACCGCGCTGATCTCGGAGGGCCTGCTCGATCAGGGCACTCGCCCCGACGGCGGCACCTCCCACCGCCCGCCGCTGGTGCTCCTCGGCGGCGAGGCCGTGCCCGACTCGGTGTGGAACCGGCTGCGGGACACCGACGGAACCCTCGGCTACAACCTGTACGGCCCCACCGAGTACACGATCAACACCCTCGGCGCCGGCACCGGCGACAGCCACACGCCCACCGTCGGAACCCCGATCCGCTCGACACGGGCCCACATCCTCGACCCGTGGCTGCGCCCCGTCGTCGACGGTGTCGCGGGCGAGCTGTACATCGCGGGCGCCGGGCTGGCTCGCGGCTACCTCGGCCGCGTCGACCTCACCGCCGACCGCTTCGTCGCGAACCCGTTCGAGCCGGGTACGCGCATGTACCGCACCGGCGACTTCGTCCGCAGGCGCCCCGGCGCCGTGGGGGAGCCCGACGGGATCATCGACTACCTCGGCCGCATCGACGACCAGGTGAAGATCCGCGGCTATCGCGTCGAGTTGCACGAGATCGAGTCCGTCGTCGAGGCGCATCCGGCGGCCGCGTCCGCCGCCGTCGTCGCGGTCGACGACCCGCTGGTGCCCGGGGTGAAACGTCTTGCCGCGTACCTCGTTCCCGCCGTCGGGGCAGGTGACGGCGCCGTCGCCGAGGTGCTCGACCATCTCCGAGCGCAGCTCCCCGACTACATGGTGCCGTCGAGCCTGCAGGTGATCGACGCGATCCCCATGACGGTGAACGGCAAGCTGGACGCGAAGGCGCTGCCCGCGCCCGAGGTCCGGACGACCGCGGGCAGCCGCGAACCGGCCACCGAGGCGGAGCGGGTGCTGTGCGAGCTGTTCGCGGACCTGCTCGGACTCGGCAGCGTCGGCGCCGACGACGACTTCTTCGAACTCGGCGGGCATTCGATGATCGCGATGCGGGTCGTCAGCCGGGTTCGGGCGGAATTCGACGTCCAGCTGACCATCCGGGATCTGTTCGACGCGCGGACGCCTGCCGAACTCGCGCGTCTGCTGCCTGCCGCGGCGAGCGCGCTGCCGCCGATCGTCGCGGGGCCGCGGCCCGACCGCGTTCCGCTGTCGGCGGCGCAGGAGCGATTGTGGCTGCTCGCCGAGATGGGCGGCGCAGCGACGGGGTCCGTACCGGGCGACAGTCTCGCCTACCACTACGCGCACGTCGCCCGGCTCGACGGTCCCGTCGACGCCGACGCGCTCGCCGCCGCGGTGCGTGACGTCACCACCAGGCACGAGAGCCTGCGCACGGTGATCGAATCCACCGATGGTGACGCGTACCAGGTGATCCTGCCCGCGGGGGGCGAACTCGAGGTCGTCGACACCGACCCGGAGTCCACAGAGACCCTCGTGGTCGAGCGGCTGACCGCGAACTTCGACCTGCGGACCGACGTGCCCCTGCGGGTGAGCCTGATCCGGGAGTCCTCCGACCGCCACGTCGTCGTGGTCGTGCTGCACCACATCGCGACGGACGAGTGGTCCGACGCGCCCCTGCTCGGCGACCTGACCCGCGCCTACCTGTCGCGGCGCGCCGGCACGGAACCCGACTGGGCGCCGTTGCCGGTGCAGTACGCGGACTATGCGTTGTGGCAGCGGGACGTGCTGGGCGAGCAGGGGATCGAGAATCAGCTCGACCACTGGCGCGGTGCCCTCGCGGGTCTGCCCGAGGAGATGCCGCTGCCGGCCACCCGGCCGCGACCGGTGTCGCCGACGTATCGGGCGGGCACCGTGCAGGCCGTCATCGGCGCCGACGTCGCCCTTCGCCTGCGGGAGGTGGCCGACGCCCATGGCGGCACCATGTTCATGGCGTTGCACGCCGTCACCGCGGCCGTGCTGTCGCGGCTCGGTGCCGGCGACGACGTCGTGGTCGGCAGCCCGGTGTCGGGCCGGTCCGACAGCGCGCTCGACGACCTCGTCGGGTTCTTCGTCGGAACCGTGGTCCTGCGCACCGACCTGTCCGGTGATCCGGCCTTCTCCGATCTCGTGGACCGCGTCCGCGAGGCGGACCTCGCGGCGATGTCCAACCAGGACGTGCCGTTCCAGCGCCTGGTCGAGGAGTTCGCTCCGGTTCGCGTCGAGGGACGCAATCCGCTGTTCCAGGTGATGGTCAGCTACCTGCAGCGTCCCGCCGTGCTGCCCGACCTCCTCGGGGTCCCCACCCGATGGGAGCAGCTGACCAACATCCGCGCGAAGTTCGACCTGAACATCACCTTCGTGGAGGCCCCGGACACCGGCGAGGTCACCGTCCTCGCCGAGTACGCCGCCGACCTCTTCGACCACGACGCCGTGGACACCGTCCTCGGTGCGCTGCTCCGGGTCGCCGCAGAGGTGGCGGTCGATCCGTCGGTCCGGCTCGGTGACCTCGCCCTCCTCGACGACGACGAGCGGTCCCGCCAGTTGGCCGTCGGCGTCGGACCCGTCGCGGACTACGAGGACGTCACGGTCGCCGAGATGCTCGCCCGCCGTGCCGCTCTCGTTCCTGACGCCCTGGCCGTGGTGGCCGGTCCCGACACCCTGACCTACGACGAACTCGACGGCCGATCGAACGCACTGGCGCGGATGCTCATCGCCGACGGTGCCGGCCCCGGCGACCTCGTCGCCGTCGCCGTGCCGCGCTCGGTGGACCAGCTCGTGGCGATCCACGCCGTCGTCAAGTCCGGCGCGGCGTACCTGCCGATCGACACCGGGTTGCCCGCGCCTCGCATCGAGTACCTGTTCGGTGACGCGCAGCCGGTCCGGGTGCTGTCCACGTCCGCGACAGCCCTGCCCGCCGTCGCGCCGCGCACCGACCTCGACGCGCCCGCCGTCCGGGAACGTCTCGCCGGGCTGTCGTCGCGGCCCGTGACCGACGCCGACCGTCGCGCGGCACTCACCCCCACCCACCCGGTCTACGTCATCCACACCTCGGGTTCCACGGGAAACCCGAAGGGCGTCGTGGTCCCGCACCGGGCAGTCGTGAACCGGTTGAGCTGGGTCCAGAACCGGATCCCGGTGACCGCCGAGGACCGCGTCGTGCTCAAGACACCGGCGACCTTCGACGTCTCGGTGTGGGAACTGTTCTGGCCGAACGTCAACGGCGCGGCCGTCGTGGTCGCCGGCCCCGACGACCACCGCGACCCCGACGCGGTGCTCGCACTGCTCCAGGGCGCCCGGGTGACCGTCGCGCACTTCGTGCCGTCGATGCTCGAAGAGGTCCTCGCACTGCCCGGGATCGACCTCCCGGCACTGCGCCGGGTGGTGTGCTCCGGTGAGGCGCTGCAGTTCCGGACCGCGGCCCGGTTCGCCGCCGCCGTTCCGGGTGCTGCACTCGACAACCTGTACGGACCCACCGAGGCGGCCGTCGAGGTCACCCTCGCATCCGATCTGACGGTGGATGCGGCCCAGCGTGCCGGTGCCGCCCCCATCGGCGTGCCCGGAACCAATGTCGCCCTCTACGTTCTCGATTCGCGCCTGCGCCCGGTTCCCGCCGGAGTGTCGGGTGAGCTGTACCTCGGTGGTGTCCAGGTTGCCGACGGCTACCTCGGACGGCCGGGACTGACCGCGCAGCGTTTCGTCGCCGACCCGCACGGCGTCGCCGGGGCGCGGCTGTACCGGACGGGTGATCTCGTGCGGTGGGCCTGCGACGGGGCGCGAACGGGTCGGGCCGAGCTGGAGTTCCTCGGTCGGATCGACGACCAGGTCAAGATCCGTGGACTGCGCATCGAACTCGGTGAGGTCGAGACCGCGCTGGAGGCGTTGCCCTCGGTGGCCCGTGCCGTCGCGGCGGTGGCCCGGAACCCGGAGGGCGAACCCGTCCTGGTCGGCTACGTCGTCGCCGAGGCCGGCGCCGACCCGCAACCGGCCGCGGTGCGGTCCGCGCTCTCGGGGGTCGTTCCCGACCACCTGATCCCGGCGATCCTCATTCCGATCGACGCCGTCCCCGTCAACTTCAACGGCAAGCTGGACCGTAAGGCACTGCCGCAGCCCGTCTTCGGCTCGTCGACGCAGTCTCGGCCTCCGCGGGACGAGTTCGAGGCACGACTGTGCGCGGCCTTCGCCGACGCGCTCGGCGTGGAATCCGTCGGCGTCGACGACGACTTCTTCGCCCTCGGCGGGCATTCGCTCACCGCGATCCGTCTCGTCAACGCGATGCGGGCGGACCTCGGTGTCGACGTCGCCGTCCGCGCCGTCTTCGAGGCACCGACCGTCGCCCGGCTCGCGCCGGTCGCGCGACGTTCGCGAGGTACCTCGCGTCCCGAGCTCGTTCCCGGTGAGCGCCCGGATGCGTTGCCACTGTCCTTCGCGCAGCAGCGCATGTGGGTCCTGGACCGGCTCGGTGTGGGCAGTGCGGGTGGCGCCTACAACGTGCCGATCTCGTGGAGGGCGACCGGATCCGTCGACGTGGTCGCGCTCGCCGAGTCCGTGCGGGACCTCATGATCCGGCACGAGGCGCTGCGCACCGTGTTCCCCGAGGTGGACGGGGCGCCGCAGCAGGTGATCCTGCCCGCCGACCAGGTGGACGTGAACCTCGACCGCCGCACCGTGCGACCCGAGGACGTGGCAGCGGCCGCGATCACGGCCGCCGGGTACCGGTTCGACCTGTCGGCCGAGGCGCCCGTGCGCGTCACGGTTCTCGAGGCCGGTGACGACACCGTCGTCGTGCTGGTGATCCACCACATCGCCACCGACGAATGGTCCACCCGCGCCCTGCTGACCGACCTCCTCGGCGCGTATGCCCTGCGCCAGGCCGGTCGGGCACCGCAGTGGGAGCCGCTGCCGGTCCAGTACGCGGACTTCACCCTCTGGCAGCGGGAACTGCTCGGTGACGCATCCGATCCCGGAAGCCTCGCCGCGAGGCAGGCCGACTTCTGGCGTGGCGCACTCGACGGACTCCCGGAGGAACTGTCGCTGCCCACCGACCGCACCCGCCCCGCCCGGTTCGGATACCGCGGCGGAGCCGTGTACCTGGCACTGGACGCCGACGTGGTCGCCGGGTTGCGCGAGGTCGCCCGCACCAGCGGAACCAGCATGTTCATGGTGGTCCAGGCCGCGGTCGCGGTTTTGCTGCACAAGTCCGGTGCCGGCGTGGACATTCCGATCGGAACTCCGGTGTCCGGGCGCGGAGAACGTTCTCTGGAGGACCTCGTCGGGTTCTTCCTCAACACCCTGGTGTTGCGCACCGACCTCTCCGGGGACCCCACCGTCGCCGAACTGCTGCAGCGGGTCCGGGCCACGGACCTGGCCGCGTTCGAGAACCAGGACCTGCCGTTCGAGCAGGTCGTGGACGCGGTCCTGGGCGCGGGCGCCCGGTCCCGTTCGATGCATCCGCTCTTCCAGACGATGGTGGTGTACCTGACCGAACCGAGCCCGGCCGACGGATTCGGAGGAGTGCCGGGGCTGACGCCCGAGCCGATCGCGGCGACCACGGCGAAGTTCGACCTGTCGTTCGACTTCGTCGAGTTCGCCGGCACCGACACGGTGGTCGGGATGATCGAGTACAGCTCCGACCTGTTCGACCACGCGACGGTCGAACGGCTCGCGGCCGGACTGACGACGGTCCTGCGCGGTATCGCCACCGGGGCGCCGGATCTCCGGCTGTCGGCCCTCGACGCGATTCCGGCCTCGGACCGGCTGGAGCTGACCCGGCGGTGGAACGTCAACCCGATCGACGTCCCCGACACCACGGTCGCGGCGCTGTTCGCGGACGCGGCGCTGCGGTACCGCGACGAACCGGCCCTCGTCGCCGGCCCCGTGGAGTGGACGTTCGGCGAACTCGCCGAGCGCGTCACCCGGCTGGCCCGGCTGCTGATCGAGGAGGGCGTCGGTCCGGAAGTTCCGGTGGCGCTGATGCTTCCGCGGACCGCGGACGCGATCACCGCGATCCTCGCCGTACTGACGGCAGGCGGCGCCTACATCGCCTGCGATCCGCAGGCACCCGCGGCGCGAACGGCCGCGGTGCTGGAGACGACGGCGCCTGACGTGGTCGTGACCACCCGCGCGCTGGCGGACCTGCTCCCCTCGGGCACCGGCAGGGTCGTGGCGCTCGACGACCCGGCGATCACGACTCGGCTCGCGGACCAGAGCACGGCCCCGGTCGGCGACCGCGACCGGACACTGCCGCTGCGTCCCGAGCATCCCGCGTACGTGGTGCACACCTCCGGATCGACGGGTGTGCCCAAGGCCGTGGTCGCAGTCCATCGCGGCCTGGTCGCGCTCTTCCACAGCCACCGCGCGGATCTGTACCGGCCCACCCAGCAGCGCTCCGGCAAGGCCCGCCTCCGGGTGGGGCACGCCTGGTCGTTCGCCTTCGACGCGTCCTGGCAGCCGCAGTTGTGGCTGCTCGACGGCCACACCCTGTGCCTGGTCGACGAGGAGGTCCAACGCGATCCGCGAAAGATGGTGCTGCAGGCGCAGACTCAGGACTGGGACTTCGTCGAGGTCACGCCGTCGCACCTGGTGCAACTGATCGACGCCGGCCTCCTCGACGGCGATCGGGTGCCCGCATCGCTCGGGTTCGGCGGCGAGGCGGTGGCGCCACCGCTGTGGCAGCGCCTGCGGGAGCTGCCCGGAACGGACTCGTACAACCTGTACGGGCCGAGCGAGAGCACCGTCGACGCGCTCGTGGCACGCACCTCCGACAGCGAGGTGCCCGTCGCCGGCCGTCCGGTCGGCAACACCCGCGCATTCGTCCTCGACGAGTGGATGCGCCCCACTCCGGTCGGCGTCGACGGCGAGCTGTATCTGGCCGGTGACGGACTCGCGCGCGGGTACGGTGGCGAATCCGGCCGGACCGCAGAACGTTTCGTCGCCGATCCGTTCGGTGCCCCCGGCGCCCGGATGTACCGCACCGGTGACCGGGCCCGGTGGAACCGGGACGGCCGGATCCAGTACCGCGGTCGCTCCGACGACCAGGTGAAGGTGCGCGGACACCGCATCGAACCTGCCGAGGTCGCGGCGGCACTGCTGGCCGACGCCGAGGTCGCCGACGCCACCGTGCAGGCACGAGACGACGCGGGCGCGCAGTCGGGCAGCGACACCGGGTCGGTCCACCTGGTGGCGTACGTCGTGCCGGCCGGCGACACCGTCGACGGGGACGCGCTGCGGCGACGCCTGCGGACGGTGCTGCCCGACTACATGGTGCCGACCGCGGTCGTCGCGCTGGACGCGCTGCCGACGCTGCCGAACGGAAAGCTCGACCGTGGCGCCCTGCCCCGACCTCGGATCCGGGCGGCCGGGTACCGGGCACCGACGACCGCGACGGAGGTCCTGCTGTGCGGCGCCGTCGCCGATCGGTTCGGCCTGAGCCGGGTGGGCGTCGACGACGACCTGTTCGAACTCGGCTGCGACAGCATCGGAGTGATGGCGCTGCTGAGCCGCCTGCGCGCGTCCGGCCTCGAGATCGACGCGGCACAGGTGTTCGCGACCGGGTCGATTGGTGAACTCGCCGCCGCGGTCGACGAGACCGGGATCCGCTCGTGACACGCGAGAACCGCACCACGAACCACAACCGCACGAAGGGGAACAGATGAACGCTCGTTGGACCAGGCGGCTCGGTGCCGCCGTCGCCGCCACCACCGTGCTGCTCGGTGTCGCCGCGTGCGGCTCGGACTCCGACAGCACCGACACCGCGTCCGGTACCTCGGCCGTCGCCGACGCAGGCCAGTTCCCGGTGACGGTGTCCGGCAAGTTCGGCGACTCGACGATCGAGGCGGCTCCGACCCGCGCCGTCCCGCTGTCACCGCAGGACGCCGACATCCTGCTCTCGCTCGGTGTCACGCCGGTGGCCTTCCCCGTGGACGCCCAGAACCGCGCGGCGACCGGTGGCACCGGCATCTGGCCCTGGCAGCGGGACGCGCTCGGTGGCACCGGCGCCGTGGAAACCCTCGACATGGACACGGGCGCCGACTCGATCGCCGAGAAGATCGCCGTGCTCGAGCCCGACGTCATCGTCTCCACCGGGTTCTGGGGTCTCGACCAGTCCACCTTCGACCAGCTCGATTCGCAGATCCCGGTGGTGCACTTCGACACCAAGGCCAATGGTGAGCCCTGGCAGGACTCCACGCGCAAGGTCGCGACGGCGCTCGGTATCCCGGAGAAGGCCGAGACCGTGATCTCCGCGGCCGAGCAGCGTCTCCAGGACGCGAAGGCGGCGAATCCCACCGTCGCGGGCAAGACCTACAACGCGATCATCGGTGACACCGGCGGTCAGCTGTCGGTGCTCGCCTCCGACGAGCGCGGCATCGGTCAGTTCCTGACCTCGCTCGGGCTCGTCCTCAGCCCGTACGCCACTTCGCTCCCCGTCGACGCCGACGGCCGCGGCATCCTCTCCTACGAGAACATCAGCGAGATGAACGCCGACGTCGAGTTCGTCGTCTCGCCGACCGGGGACCTGGGCTACCTGACGAAGTTCGACGCGTGGACCGCCCTGCCCGCCGTGCAGAAGGGCGCCGTCGTCTCACTCGCCCGGAACACCGGTCTGCCGAACGCGATCGGGTTCCCGTCCGCGATCTCCCTCGGCTGGGCCACGGACCAGGTGATGCCGCTCATCACCGACGCCGTCTCCAAGAGCAACGCGGGCTGACCATGACCGACAACGGTGTCCTCCTCGACGTGCGGCCGCTGCGCGAGAGCGCGGCGTTCCGGCGGGTCTTCATCGCCCGCACCATCTCGATCTTCGGCATCGGACTGCTGATGGTCGGCGTGCCGATCCAGATGTACGCCCTCACCGGGTCGTCCTTCCTGGTCGGCGTGGTCGCCGCCGTGGAGGGCGCCGCGTCCATGGGCGGCATGCTGATCGGCGGTACCCTCGCCGACCGCTACGACCGCAAGAAGCTGATCCTGTTCGCGCGCACCGTGTCCGGCCTCACCTTCGTCGGGCTCGCCGTCAACGCAATGCTCGCCGACCCGTCGTGGGTGGCGATCCTGGTGCTGTCGCTGCTCAACGGGTTGATCGGATCCATCAGCATCGCCGCGCTGTTCGCGGTGGTGCCGACTCTCGTACCGAAGGAACAGCTGGTCGGGGTCGGTGCGCTCAACGTGCTCAGCGCCCGCGCCGGGGCGGTCGTCTCCCCGGCACTCGGCGGCGTCGTGATCGCCGCGTTCTCGGTGTCCTGGAACTACTGGGTCGCCGCGATCGGTACCGCGATCACCATCGCGCTGCTCGCCGGACTGCCGCCCCTGCCTGCGCCTGCGCACGCCGGAGACGGACGGCCCGGCGACGCGGAACACGTTCCTGCCGAGCAGGATTCCGTGCCCGCCTTCATCCTCGGGCACCGGGTGATCGGCGGCGTGATGATCGCCGGTGTGGTCGCCATGCTCGGCAGTGGACTCCTCGTCCTCGTGCCCGGCTTCGTCGACGAGCGATTCGGCAACGACTCCCGCGCCGCGGGTGTGCTGTACGCCGCGACCGCCGTCGGCGCGGTCGTCGCGACCGTCACCAGCGGCTGGCTCGGCCGGCTCACCCGGCCCGGTCTCGTGCTGTTGCTGGCGCTGGCCGCGGGTTTCGCCGCCCAGGCAGTCGTCGGCTTCGCGGGTGCGCTGGTCGTCGCGGCGCTCCTGCTGGTACTCGCGGGCGCGATCACCTCCGTCCAGGAGGTCCTGCGCTACTCGCTGATCCAGACCCACACGCCCGAGCACATGCTGGGCCGGGTGAACGGGTTGTGGGCGGCACAGGAGGTCGCGGGAGTGTCCGTCGGCGCCCTGGTCGCCGGCGCGGTCGGCGGACTCGTCGCGCCGTCGACGGCGATCGTCGCCTACAGCGCGGCGCTGTGCGGGGTGGCACTCGTCCTGCTCGCCGGTCTCGGAACGCTTCGCCGTGTGGTCACCACAACCGTCACCGAGGACTCGTCCGTGGCGGCCTGACCATGCCGCACCGGGCAACGCACCCCTTCTCCATCTCGAAAGGCACCGTCATGAGCTCGACCCTCACCCGCGACCGGATGCGCACCGACCTGGCCGCCATGCTGGAACTTCCCACCGACGAACTCACCGACGAGTCGAGCCTCCTCGACCTCGGGCTCGACTCGGTGCGGCTGATGTCGCTCGTCGAACGCTGGCGCTCCGAGGGCGCCGTCGTCGACTTCGTCGACCTCGCGTCCGACCCTCGGCTCGGAGCCTGGTTCGAGGTCCTCGATGCGAACTGAGCGCCGGGTGACACGGCCGCGAACCGAGCTCTGCCGGTGACACGGTTGCTCGCCGAGTCCCGCCGATGACATCGCGTGACAACAGGGCCCGTCGCGCGGTCCACTGGTGCGCCGTCGCCGCGGTCGCCGTCGCCGCGTTCGCCGCGGTGGCCCACATCGTCGGGCCCGAGAGCAACAAACTGATCATCCTGTCGTCGTTCGTGCCCCTGCTCCTGGTGATCGGGATCGCGGGGTTGGTCGCGCTGGCGGCGGTCCGAGCCTGGCGGACTCTCGCGGTCGGTGTCGTCGTGGTCCTGGCCGGGGTGTCGATGCAGGTACCGCTGTACGTCCGCGACGTCCCCCGGACCGCGTCGGGGGACGGGTCGATTCGGCTGTTGCAGGCCAACATCCGGTTGGGTGAGGCCGACCCGGAGGCTCTCGTCGATCTCGTGCGGTCCCGGTCGGTCGATGTGCTGACCGTCGAGGAACTCACCGACTCCGCGGTGGAGGACCTCCGGGCTGCGGGCCTGCAGGACCTGCTGCCGGTGACGTATCTGGTCCCCAAACGATCCGGCGGCGGGGGTACCGGCATCTACAGTCGTTTCCCGCTCGGGGAGGCCGAACTCCTCGGGAACTTCTCGATGTCGAATCTCGTCACGAAACTGGATCTGGGCGACGGACGCACCGTCACGCTCGCCGCCGTCCACCCGATGCCGCCGTACCCGTCGCCGTCCTGGATGTGGGCCACCGAGATGGAGAAGCTGCGAACCCTGTTGCACGAGCGGGCTTCGGACGGCGATCCCGTCGTCGTCAGTGGCGACTTCAACTCCACCTACTCACACAGTCGATACCGCGACATCCTCACCGACGGGTTCACCGACGCGGGTGAACAGGCGGGGGCGGGACTCGTCCCGACCTATCCGGCGGACCGGTGGTACCCACCGGTGATCGCGATCGACCGGATCGTCCTCAAGGACGCCGTGGTGGGGGAGTACGAGCGGGTGGAGCTCCCCGGCTCCGATCACTACGGCATCTTTGCCACCGTCACACCGGACTTCACGTCGGCGGAGGTCGCCCGGTGAACCGCGTGAGTGTGGTGGTTCCGGTGTACCGCTGCCTTCCGTACGTCGAGGGCTGTCTGCGCTCGGTACTCGCGCAGACACGTCCGGTGGACGAGATCGTCCTCGTCGACGACCGTGGCGGCGACGAGTCGATGGCCGTGGCCGAGAACTTCCTGCGCGGCCGTCACGCGGAGTTCCGCACCGTCACGCACGAGCGCAATCTCGGTTTGGGCCGTGCCCGCAATTCGGGGCTCGAGGTCGCCACCGGCGAGCTGATCTGGTTCCTCGACAGCGACGACGAGGCCGACCCACGCTTCGTCGAGCGCCTGACCGGGGCGCTCGACGCCGCAGCGGCGGACTTCGCATGCACCCGAACCCAGCGCGTCGACGACGCCGGTCGTGTCCTGCAGATCGACGAGGCGTCCTACGCGTCGTCGGTGGTGTCGGGTATCGAGTTCGCGCACCTGTTGGTCACCGGGCGGGCCAAGGCGTACGCGTGCACGAAGCTCTTCCGGCGCGAGCTGCTGGGAGACAGACCGTGGGACGAGGACCAGGGCTACGAGGACATGGCACCGTCCATGCGGATGTCCCTGGCGTCCACCCGGGTCGCGCTCGTCGACGAGCCGCTGTACCGGTACCTCTACCGCGAGGGTTCCATCAGTACGTCGCTCAACCGCCGAACCTTCGACCTGTTCACGGTCGGGCGCGACGTTCGGGCGGCCGTGACCGGGGCCGGTCTCGGCGACCGCTGGGCGGCCGAGATGCTCGGATTCCGCTACCGGGAGGTGCTCCGGTCCGTCGCGCACGTCGCCATGCGCGCCGACCACGCCGCCACGTCCCGCCCGCAGTTGTACGACGAGGCGATCGCCCGCGTCCGGGACGAGGTGTCCGTGCGCGACGTGATCCCACTGATGCGTACCGGGCACCGCCGCGAGGCAGTCTTCGCCGCGATTCTCGGCGTCTCGCCAGGCCTCTACTCGACGATCCTGAGGTACCGATGAACACGCCCCTGGTCACCGTGCTGGTGCCGGCGTACAACGCAGCCCTGCACCTGCGTGAGTCGATCGACACGATTCTCGCGCAGGACTTCCGGGACTTCGAGTTGCTCGTCGTCGACGATGGGTCCACCGACGACACTCCGGCGGTGCTCGCCTCGGTCGACGATCCCCGACTGCGGGTGGTGCGACAGGACAACACCGGGCTCGTCGGCGCGCTCAACCGCGGACTGGACGAGGCGCGCGGTGAGTTCGTCGCGCGAATGGACGCCGACGACCCGATGCCGGCCGGTCGGCTGTCCGCGCAGATGCGCGCCATGCACGCCGACCCGGGCCTGATCGTGTGCGGCACCGACTACGAACTGTTCGGTGCGGCTACGGGGCGGGTACGAATGCCGTTGAGCGACAAGGCGTGCCGTCAGCGGATGCTCATGGGGAGTCCGCACTGTGGCGCGTCCGTGATGATCCGCTCCTCCGTCCTCGACCGCACGGGACTGCGGTTCCGGCCCGAGTTCGCGCACGCCGAGGACTACCGGATGTGGGCCGAGATGTCGGAGCACGGGCGGCTCGGCAACCTGCCGATGGTCGGCTACCTGTACCGCATACACGAATCCCAGGTCAGTGCAGTGCATTCGGCCGAGCAGCGTCAGGCGCACCTGCGGATCGCTCGCGAACACGCGCTGGCGGTCGGCGTCCGTCCACTCTCCGACGCGGCGCTCACGGCCCTGCTGTGGTCACCGGCGCCGAGTGGCCCGCTGCCGATCGCCCTCGCCCGGGCGATCGTCGGCATCGCCGGTCCCGCCGCCGCAGCGGTGGTCCGCGCACCAGGGGTGGAGACGGTCCGGTTCACCGGACGCAAAGTTCTCGAGGCGGTGGCGCGCGCGCGTTCGGCGCGGTAGGTCGGTATGGCCGAATCGCCCGATTTCTCCGGAATTACTTGATACGCAACCTGATTCCGAGAATCGACGCACACTTGCATGCTCCCTACACGTGTTAGCCTCGCGTTGCACTCGGCGGTGGAAACTGTGTCGGCGGAGGCGGATCGCTGTGGCATGGACCATGATTCGCGGCCAGACCCCTGCCGGGTGAACCCACTCTTCTGCGTAGTTCATCGGAGGTATCTCGTGAAGGTCTGTGTCGTCGGGGCAGGACCCTGCGGGCTGACAACCGTCAAGCAACTCCTCGACGAGGGGCACGACGTCGTCTGCTACGACAAGAACGCCGACGTCGGCGGCATCTGGCTGCGCGACGAGGACGACGCCGGGAAGATGAAGGCGTACGACAATCTTCACCTCACGATCTCCATGAAGCTGATGGCGTACTCGGATCACCCGTTCGCAGGCGATCGAGTGTTCTACACCCGGAAGCAGTACTTCGACTACCTGCGGGAGTACTCCGATCGCTTCCGTCTGCGGGAGAGCATCCGGTTCGACTCCGAGGTGACGAACATCGAGCGGCGGTCGAACTCGTGGACGGTGACGGTTCGCGGTGGCGGTGTCGAGTTCGTCGAGGAGTTCGATGCCGTCGCGGTGTGTTCGGGGCCGTTCAAGACCCCGAACCGGAACATTCGCGAGCTCGACGGATTCACGGGGGAGGTCGTGCACTCCTCGGAGTACCGGAACAACGAGCGTTTCCGTGGCAAGCGTGTCCTGGTCGTCGGGCTGGCCGAATCCGGAGCGGACATCGTCCGTGAGATCGGTGACGTCGCCGCGGCGTGCACCCTGTCGATCCGGTCGTACAACTACATTCTGCCGCGAATCCTGAACGGCACCAGGACAACCGACCACGGGACGGTCCGTTCGCACCACCACGAGATGCTCCGTCGGGCAACGGATCAAGCGTTCCCGTTCGAGACCTTCTGGGGCCGCAGTCGCGTGGCGAAGGCATTGTTCCTGGCCGTGTCCGTGGTGCTCGGCGTGGTCACGACGGCACTCGGCGCGCTCCGCGTCCTCCGGGACAGGTTGATTCCGTCGTTGCGTCCCGCCGGGCCCGCGGTGGGCCCGATGGGCGAGCCCGTCGATCCGCCGAAGCTGGACATCGGGACGGTACACAACGACGCGAACTGGGAGTTCATCAGGAACTGGAACCGCAGGTCGCACCCAGAGGGCAGCTGGACGCAGAAGACCATCTTCTGCAAGAACGCCAGCTTCGTTCCGAGCATCGTGGAGGGTCGGGTGCTGCTGAACGACGCAGGAATCGAGAAGGCGGAGGGTGCGCTCGTGACCTTCAAGGACGCGGTCGCCGCCGAGTTCGACACCGTCGTGCTCTGCACGGGCTTCAGCGCCGACGAGCTGTCCATCGGGGATCTTCAGGTCAACGAGGGCAACGTCCGCAACCTGTACCGCCACTTCCTCCATCCGGAACACGACGGAACCGCGGCCTTCATCGGGTTCGTCCGCCCCTTCTCCGGCGGAATTCCGATCGTCGCCGAGATGCAGGCCCGGTACTTCGCCAGGGTGCTCAGTGGCGCCCTCACTCCGCCCCGGAACATCGACGAGATCATCGGCCGGGAGAAGGAGTGGGAGGAGCACTTCACGGAGCTGAGCCCCCGGCACACCGAGTCGATCCCGTCTCAGGTCATCTATCTGGACGCGCTCGCACGTGAGATCGGCTGCCTCGTTCCGATGCGGAAGATGATGCTCGATCCGAAGCTGTTCATCCAACTGTGGTTCGGCAGCTTCAACCAGGCGAGCTACCGCATCGTCGGCCCGCACAACAGGGGCAGCGCCGCGCTGGACGATCTGTACTCAGAACTCGTCGACAATCGCAGGGAGATGGCGCTCCGGATGTCACTGCTGCAGCTGATGCCGTCGTCCGTCCACCCGAAGCACATGATGTAGCGCCGTCAGGTTCCGACCGTCAGGGTGTCGCCGGCCACGGTGACGGGGCGCGGTGCGAGGGGCTCCTGAGCCGGGCCGACGAGAGCGGCGCCGTCCTCGATCGCGAACTGGCTGCCGTGGCACCGGCAGACGATCCGGCCTTGGTTGACGGCGGACACCAGGCAGTTCTGGTGTGTGCACACCGCGGAGAAGGCGTGGAAGACACCAGGTTCCGGTTGCGTCACCACCACCCGGCCGGGCCGCAGGACGACCCCGCCGCCGACGGGGACGTCTGCAGCGGGTAGCTCGACGGGGCCCGACGGCTCGGGCTCGGATTCGCCACCGCCTGCGCACCCGGTGACGGCCAGGCAGCCGACCGCGCACGCCCCGCCGACGAACGCGCGGCGGGACATCGTGACATCCGCTGGGTTCATGCCTGGTACCGGACGTGGTGGGCCATCATGGTTCGGCAGTCTAACGGCCGGGACCGGCTCGCCGGACAGCGGTGGCCGGTTCGACCGATTTGTCGGTTATACCCGCGCCCCTCCGGGTCCCCGCTGGGGATCGATCTGCGTTGACATGAAGCGGGAACGCCGCCGGATCCGCTGCTGCGGGACCCGGTCTACTCGACGGAGACGGACTCCGGGGCCACGTCGGTTGCCGTCTCGGATGGGCGCGCCATCTCGGAGACCGCTCGGCGAAGCGGCAGCGCGACGATGATCAGCGCGACGACCTGTGCAGTGAGAGACCCCCACGCGACACCGATCAGGCCGACCTCCGGCACCAGGGTCGTCGTCACGCCGAGGGTGGTCCCGACGATGACGATCTGGACCGCGAGCATCAGCCGCAGTCGTCGGAGGACCTGGGCGACCAGGAAGTACACGATGACGACGGTCCCGACGACGGACTCCACCGCCATCACCAGCACCAGCCCCGCGGCTGCGTGGAAGTAGTCGGGGCTCACCACGTACAGCACCACCGGTCCGCCGACGGCGAGACCCGTCGCGGAGACGGCGGCGACCGCACCGAGCATGCGGATCAGCCGGTGGAACAGCGCCGCGCGGTCCGCGTGCGGGGCGGATGCCTCCACGATGAAAGAGGATCCCACTCCGGACCTCAGCAGCCCGACGGCGGAGCACATCGTCCAGGCGAGGTTGAAGTAGGCGTTCTGCTCGGTGCCCAACTGGGACACCACGATCAACGGCAACACCAGGGGCGTCACCGTGACCACCAGCGTCATCGTGAAGTACACGCCCTGGAACGCCCAGAGCTCCCGCGTGGGCGGCAACTGCGGCTCGAGGTCCCGGCGCGCACGTGCGACCCGCAGCAGGTAGAACACGGCGGCTGCGCTGACACCGAGTGCGAGGACCGCCCACGAACCGCTCAGCGCGAGAGCGGATCCGGTACCCGCCAGCGCGACGACCGGCACGATCTTGAGGACCGACAACGCGATGTTCTTGACGGCCACCGCCTTCGCCAGCCTCAGGCCCGTCAGGATCGGGTCGGTCAGCGCGTACACCGCGAAGGTGAGCACGATCAACGGGAACAGGGTCTTCTCGGCCGGCGATGCGAACAACCGGTCGTTCGACGGGTTGACCAGGAGGAAGAGCGATCCGAGGAGCAGTGCGACGGTCGAGGTCAACGCGAGGCCGCCGATGACCAGGCGGCCGGACGAACGACCGGCCACGGGCAGGAAGCGCTGGTACGCGCCACCGAGCGACAGGCACGACACCGACGCGAGCATCGTCGCGGTGCTGATCACCGCGGACGCCCGGCCGACCTCCGCGGTGTCGAAGAAGCGTTCCGCGACGGCCCAGTAGACCAACCCCAGCGCGCCGGTCGCGACCGACGACGCCATCAGCGCCGCGGCATTCGATTCGAGCCCCGGCGCCGTGAGACGTTTCGGCAGACGCATCACGGTGTCACCGCCCGACCGGCGCGGAAGGCCTCGATCAGTGGCCACGCCGACTCGTCCACCTTCCGCGCGAACATCGCCGGTGAACGGCGCAGGTCCCCCTCGTCGTCGAGGGTGAAGGTGCGCGGGTTGATCGCCGTGCGGTCGGACCAGTCGATGTGGTGCATGCCGTGCACCGGGCGAGCGAGATAGCTCGGCAGGTCGCGCTCGCGATCGACGTGCTGGGCGATGCGGTCGGCCAGCGGCGACGCCGCCAGGATCGACGTGAAGACCACCTCGTCGGCGGCGAGGGTCTGGCGGTGGAATCTCAGCCAGCGCGGGTGCGCAGCGAGGAATCCGGTGACCTCCTCGATCGCGGTCGAGGTCAGCGACCACCACATCGAGCCCTGCACGAGAGGGATCGTGTCGTCGACGCGCCGGGGCAGCCGCCCCGACAGGCGGGCCCACCCCGGGCCGGAACGGTCCGCGAAGTGGCGGCGCGCGACGACGTGGCCGCGCAGCGCACCCGGCCCGGTGAGCCGGTGGTCCACGCGCAGGAACTCGGTGTCCGTCGACCACGCCGCGAGCACGTCGTCGAGCGGCGCGATGAGCAGGTCGGAACCCGAGAGCAACGTGAACCGCACGTGACGGTGACCCGAATCCCGTGCTGCGGCAATCAGATCCAGCGTCGCCTCGACGATGCTGAGACCACCCCAGGAGACCGTGCGCCGCTCGCGCAGGTACGTCAGTCCGTCCCGCTCCGGGGCGGCCGCGAGGAACGGGGCGAGGTCGGACTTCGCGTCCACGTGGACGTACACGTCGATCGACGGATGGTCCAGGGACTCGAGCAGTGCACCGAGCACTCGCGGCTGGTGATGTGCGAGGACCAGCACCGCGAACCGGGCACTCACAGGCTCCGCTCCAGCGCGGCCCGCACCAGTGCCGCGGTCCGCGCCACGTGCGGTGCGCGCAGCATGCCGACATGGTCACCCGGCACCCGGTCGACGGACACCACGTTCGGAGCGATGATCGGCCACCACGACGGCTCGTCGGGATTGTCCTCGGCCATCACCACCGCGACCCGGCCCTCCCACGGCCGGAGCTTGTGCAGCAGCGCCACCCGTCGGCCCACCTCGTGGAACAGGTCCCACTGCTTCTCCGCGGAACGGGGCACGATCCCCGCCGTCAGGAGCTGGAACCGGGTGCGCCACAACTCGCCACGTCCGGGTGCGGGCGCGTCGACCGCGGGCGGTGTGTGCTCGGTCCGGGGCAGTTCCGGGCCGCCGACCGACAACGGACCGCCGAGAAGCGTGTCGAGGCACACCACGATCCGGATCTGCTCGCCGTCGGATTCGAGCAGCCGGGCGGCCTCCATCGCGATGACCCCGCCGAGCGAGTGCCCGACGAAGCTGTACGGCCCGTTCGGTTGGACGGCGCGGATCTCCTTGACGAAGCGACGCGCGGCTGCGGCGACCGTCCAGTCCGGGATGCCCCGGCCCTCCAGTGCGTGCGCCTGCAGTCCGTGGACGGGACGGGTCAGTTCTCGTGCCAGCGGCAGGAGTGCGAGTGCCGTCGATCCCGCTCCGGCGAACGCGAACACGGGTTCACCGACACCGTCCGGTCGCAACGGGACGAGCACCGAGGTGGACGCGGCCACGCCGGACCTCGTGGTGTCGAGATGGGCGGCGAACTGCCGGAGCGTGGGGTGGCCGGCCAGGGTCGCCGACGACAGTTCGACGTTGAATCGCTTCTCGACGCGGGTCAGCATCTGCTGTGTCTGCAGCGAGTCCCCGCCGAGGGCGACGAAATCGTCGTCGCGGCCGATCTTCTCGACCCCCAGGATCTCCGCCCACAGGCCCGCGACGGTCGCCTCGGTGCCCTCCTCGGGGGCGACGACCGGCGGGCGGGGAGAGGGATCGGGCAGCGCCCGGCGGTCCACCTTGCCTCGTTCGGTGCGTGGCAGTGCCGGCATCAGAACGAGGTGGGTGGGAACCATCCAGTCGGGCACCAGGTTCCGCAGTTCACGACGGAGATCGGCGGCGGACGGCGCGCGGTCGCCCGGGGTGACGGCCACGTACCCGGTGAGCACCCCGGATCCGGCCTCGGGGCGCGCGACGACGACGGCGTCCTCGACCGCGGGAAGCCGGCGCAGCGCCGACTCCACCTCGGACGGTTCGACGAGATAGCCACGGACCTTGACGGCGTCGTCGCCGCGCCCCACCAGGTGCAGGATGCCGCTGTCGTCGAACCGGCCCAGGTCGCCCATCCGGAAGTAGCGGGCACCGCGTGGGGTCACGCCGAATCGGTCGTCGTCGGACGCCGCCGCCGGGCCGCTGACGAAGTAGCCCTCGGCGAGGTAGTCGGACTCGACGACGATCTCGCCGACCTCGCCCGGCCCGACCAGCCGTCCGTCGGGGCCGAGCAGGCGGACCGTCTTGTTGGCGGCGACCGTCCCGACCGGGAGGACACCGTTCGGGACGGGACGTCCGGGCGGGAACATGTTGAACGCGAGGTTGCCGGTCTCCGACGACCCGGACAGGTTGCAGTAGCTGCCGTTCGGGCCGAGCTGGGCGCGCAGTCGGGTCACGTCCTCGCCGTGCACGGCCTCGCCGCACGTGGTGACCAGTCGGAGCCGCCACAGTGCCGGCGTACCCTCGCATGCCCGCAGCACCGCGCGCAGCAGCGACGGGGTGGCGTGCAGCGTGGTCAGGCCCTCGCTCGCGATCCACCGCGGCACGGCGTCGATCCCCATTTCGCGCGGGTCGAGGACGTGCAGGGTGGCGCCGTTGAGCAGGGCGGTCATCACGACGTCGAGGCCACCGCCGAAGCTGATCGGCAGCGCCATCCCCACCCGGTCGGACGCGGAGGTGCCGATCGTGAGGTGAAAGTCCGCGGCCTGGTTCAGCCACAGGCGCTGGCCCTGCCGGACGGCCTTCGGCTTGCCCGTGGAGCCCGAGGTGAACAACAGCACGGCGGTGTCCGTCGGGGTGCCCGACCGCAGCGGGGCGTCGGGCGCGGCGGGCAGCGCGGCCAGCTCGGCCGGGCGGTAGCGGACCGCGTTGCTGCGGCTGAGGATGTCGGCGCGGCGCTGTTCCGGCAGCTGCGAGTCGAGCAGCACCAGCGGGTATCCCGAGACCAGCACCGTCACGATCGCGACGACGCAGTCCAGAGTGCATTCGGTGTCGATCGCGATCGGACGCCGGACACCCGCGAGGGAGGCGACGAGCGACCGCGCACCGGCGACGGCCCGTTCGTTCAGCTCCGCATATGTGATGTGCTCACCACGGCACACGACCGCGGTCTGCTCGGGCAGGTGGTCCACGACGACGTCGAACCGTTCGCGGATCGAGAGCCACGGCACGGGAAAGGGTGCGTGGCCACGAGGTTCGACGGGGGAGGTGGCAGCCGCACGTCGGCCGATCGCCGGCATCAGGACGGTGTCCTCGGACGGCGGGGGCACCGGGGTCTGCGGGATCGCACGCGACGGCGGCGCCGCCGCGGTCCGCGGGGTAACTGGTCGATCGGGCACTGCAACCTCACACGTCAGGTATCGGCGGCGACACCGAGACGCGGGAACAGCAGATCCGCGACGATTCTCGCCTCGTCGATCAGCGGCCACCCCGACAGGATCCAGATGTCGATACCGAGATTCTCGCTCATGCCCAGGATGCGGTCCGCAACCTGGTCCGCGCTGCCCACCAGATAGTTCCCGGTGCCCTTGCCCGCCACGTCGAACGGCGGCTCCGCGCCGGTCCACGTGGTCAGCCCCGCGGCCATGTTCGGTGCGTACTCGAGTTCCGCGCGGGTCGGCAGCCGGCCCGCGCGCAGGGCCTCGATCCGCGCCTGCACCTGGGGGTCGTCCGACGTCAGCTCGTCGAGCGGAGGGAAGCCGAAGCTGGTGAGGTTGCGGTCCGCGGTCGCCAGCACCGACGCCGGGTCGGTCTGTGCCAGCTGCCATTCGAAGCGTTCCCAGGCCTCGTTCTCGGTCTCGCGGACGACAACGCTCGCGAGCACACCGAACCGCAGTTCGCGACCGGCATCGGCGGCGGCCTTGCGGACCCTGGTGAACACCGCGTCCATCGCCGGTTCGGGGCTCATGAACATCAGGTACGCGTCGAGCACTGCCGCGGCGTGCGCGATGCCCTCGGGGGAGGCGCCCGTACCCCAGATCGGGACGCCGCCGGGCTGACGCGGCCCCGCGATCGCGGGTTTGTACCGGGGGCCGTACTCGAAGTGGGTGCCCTGGTACGCGTCGGTGTCGTCGAGGTACAGCTTCTTGAACAGCGACCAGTACTCCTCCGAGACCGCGTATCGCTCGGCCTTGGAGTGGAACCGCCCGTACCTCGCCAGTACCGCGTCGGCGCCGTTGACCTGGTTGTAGATCAGCCGACCGCCGGAGTACTGGTCGAAGACCTGAGCCTCCTCGGCGAGGAGAACCGGCGGCTTGACACCCGGATACTCCGGCACCACGAACTTCAGCCGCTCGGTGTCCGCGACGAGCGAGATCGCCTCGCGGGCCGTGGTGAGCGCGCCGTAGTAGCCCAGAGAGTCCAGCGTCCGGGCCTGATCGCGCAGGGCACCGAACGACGGTTCGAGGCGATGCCGCGGATCCCACGGCGCCTCGCCGTCGTTCGCCCCGATGTACCAGAGAATCTCGGGTGTCGTCACGATCGTCCGGTCAGCGCTCGTCGCAGAACTCGGTGATCGGCAGGCCGACGTGCCGCGCCTCGGTGGGGACGTACCCGAGGAGCGTGTCACCGGGCCGCAGTTCGGTGACGTTGTTCACCGAGCCACCGGGGCCGAGCAGCCGCACGTGCCAGTCGTCCTGCGCGATGACGTTGACGTTCTTGCCGTTCGGGGCGACCGCGGTGATCGAGATCAGCGGACGCTTCTCGATCTTGACGCGGCCGATGCGGACCTCCCGGACGCTGCCGTCGGTGCGGACCGCGAGGATCGGGAAGCCCGCCTGCAGCTCGCTGACGTAGCGGGTGCGGTTGTCCGGGCCGAGCACGTAGGAGTGGACCGCGCCCGCGTTCCAGCGGAACGGCCGCGTCGGCATGTACGGGAGCGGGTGGGTCTCGCTGCAGGACAGGAACATCCCCGTGGAGAACGAGCCGATGAGGCAGCCCTCGTCGAGTTCGAGCAGCGAGCAGGTGTCGATGCAGGCGCGGTCGCCCATGCCGATGTGCTCGACCTTGGTGACGACGAGCTCCGAGAGCTCCATGCCCTCCAGCTTGTGGTCGACGATCCGGGCCAGCTTCACCACGTCGTCCGCGCTGCGCGGCGCGAGAAGCAGTCCGTCGGAGCCGTGCTCGAGAACGAGCTTGACGATCTCGGCGTCCTCGACGTCGGTGACGGTGGTGACGGTTCGGCCGCCCGAGTTCTCGGCGGCCGCGATGACGATCTCCAGCGGAATCTTGGTGGGGTCGGTGAAGGTCAGCAGCGTCCACGGGACCTCGCGGACGACCTCGCACGCCTCCTGCAGCGTCGGGGCGTCGGACACCACGACGTGCACACCGCGATCCGGGGTGTGGCCGATGTGCTTGGAGTGCACGTCGGCGCGGTCGGAGACGATCACCAGGTCGACGGCGTCGTACGGGAAGTCCTCTGCGACCGGGGAGTCGACGGCGAGGATGCGGCGGACGGTCGGCGGCAGGCCCTCGAAGGTCGCGACGTCGTCGGACAGGATGCCGTCGATGCGGTGGTGCAGGGCCGCCTGCACGACGGCGGGCAGCAGGTCCTCGTTCACGGCGCGCACGTCGAGCCACGCGAAGTGGCCCTCACGGCTGACGGGGGTACGACGGGAGTCGGCGCCCGCGCCTGCAGTGGGGACGATCTGATCGGTGACGATGGTGCTGTCCATGTTCGGACGGGTTCCCTTCGGGTAGTGAAGCAGGTGGATCGGGTGCCTCAGGCGCTTTCGAGCTCGATGGCGGGAGCGGGGGAGTGGACGAGCCGGGCGAGGGCGGACGCCACCGCGAACGGATCCCGTGCTTCGAAGACGTTGCGACCGAAGCTCAGTCCGGCGACGCCGGACCCGAGGATCTCGGCGCCGAGCGCGACGGCCCGGTCGTCACCCGCGTCGGCGCTCGGCCCACCGGCCACGCAGATCGGGATCGGACAGGACTCGACGACGCGCCGCATCTCGGCCGGATCGCCGCAGTAGTCGAGCTTGACGACATCCGCGCCGAGGTCGGTGGCGATGGCGGCGAGATGTGCGAGTTCGCGTGCGTCCGAGGGCAGGTCGGCTCGCAGCGGCCCGCGGGCGTACATCATCGCGAGCAGCGGCATGCCGAGCTGCTCGCACTCGCGGGAGACGGCGCCGAAGTCGGCGAGCTGATCGCGCTCGGTGGGAGATCCGATGTTGACGTGGATGCTGACGGCGTCCGCGCCGATCCGCAGGGCGTCCTCCACTCCGGTGACCAGCACCTTCGCGTTCGTGTCCATGCTTCGGGTGGTGCCGGCCGACAGGTGGACGATCAGCCCCATGCTCGCGAACGCGGCGGGATCGACGTGCCGGGCGCGACCGCGGTGCAGGATCACGGCGTCGGCGCCGGCGTCGGCGAGGGTCCGGACGGTGACCTCGGCGTGGTCGGCGTCGCCGAGGGGGCCGACGGTCACCGAGTGGTCCATCGGAACGATGAAGGTGCGGCCGGTGGCGTGGTCCGAGATGCGGGACAGGCGAAGGCTCTTGCCGCTCGAGACGCGTGCGCGTGTGGTGGTGGGGAAGCTCAACATCGGCCGGACTCCAATCGGAACATCGCGCAGCGGGGAACGCGCTGAGACCCCGCGGTATTAGGGTAGGCTACACATAGCGATTTGCTGGAGCATAGGCGGAGGGTTGCGATCTGCGCCACACTCCCGGGCCGGTGCTCCCGGGGAATCACCCCGTGAAGCGCCACGGGGTCGGGAACGGCAGGCCGAGGTAGACCTCGCCGAGGGCGGACTGCTCCGCCTCGGACTCGGCCCACCGTCCGAGGCGCGCTCGTCGCAGTTGCCAGTCCGTCGGGTCGTCGCTCAGCGCGTGCAGTGTCGTCGTGAGCGTCCACGAGAACTGCTGCGCCTTCCAGATCCGCGGCAGGCACGTCGCGGAGTAGTTGTCGAGGTGCGACCGGTCTCCCGCGGCGTAGAACGCGCCGAGTGCGAAGGAGAGCGTGCTCGCGTCGGACACCGCGAGGTTGAGTCCCTTTGCGCCCGTGGGCGGCACGATGTGCGCGGCGTCGCCGAGCAGGAACAGTCGCCCGTGCTGCATCGTCTCGCAGACGTACGAGCGCAGCGGGGCGAGCGACCGGTCGAAGATCTCGCCGCGCTCGAGTTCCGGTTGGTCGTCGCTCGCGCTCCGCACGGCCAGTTCGTCCCAGATCTGCTCGTCGGACCAGTCGTCGAGGTCGGTGTCCACCGGGACCTGGAGGTACTGGCGGGTGATGTTCGGGCCCCGCATGCTGTGCACCGACAGACCGTTCTCGTGCGCGCAGTACATGCCCTCCGGCGTCGTGGGTGCGGTGCGGGCGAGGATGCCCAGCCACGCCACCGGGTAGGTGCGGGAGTGTTCGCGCAGCAGTTCGCCGGGGATGTGCGCGCGGCTGACGCCGTGGAAGCCGTCGCATCCCGCGACGAAGTCCGCGGTGATCTCGAGCGGCGTGCCGGCGTGGTCGACCGTCAGCCGGGCGCGATCGGAGGTGTTCTCGATCGCGGTCACGGTGGCGTCGAAGTGCAACGGCCCGCCGCTGGACAGACGATCCGCGACGAGGTCCTTGACCAGTTCCTGCTGCGCGTACACGGTGGCGTGTCCGCCGATCAGGCGGTGGAAGTCGAGGTGGTGGGTGGTTCGGTCGAAACGGAGGTAGAAGCCGTTGTGGGACATGCCCTCCCGGTCGAGGCGATCCGAGACGCCGAGATCGCGCACCAGCGCGACGGTGGGTTGTTCGAGGACTCCGGCCCGGGTGCGGGTCTCGATGTACTCGCGTTCGCGGCTCTCGAGCACGATCGACGAGATGCCCTGGAGGTGGAGCATGCGGGCGAGCGTCAGGCCCGCCGGACCGGCTCCGATGATTGCTACCTGGGTGTGCACGAACGTCCCGCTTCCTGGTGGTGTGACAGTCCTCACAGAGGCACCCTCGCGCTTTGCTTAGGCTTGCCTACCTTCTACTGTATAACTCGCGGTTCGACGAACTGCGGGACCCCCGATCGACCAACGATCAACGGCGCAGCCGGTTTTCGGACGATTCGGCCCTGATGTGAACAAATGGAGCCATCGACGTGAGCACCTCTACACCGACCGACGGGCCGGGCGCCCCCTCAGCTCCGACCGTTGTTCCCCCCGTCGACGACAACGCGGGCCGCGGCGGCCGACCCACCGTGTCCGTCATCATCCCCGCCATGAACGAGGCGAAGAACCTCCCGTTCGTCGCCTCCCGAATGCCCGACGGCATCGACGAGATCGTGTTCGTCGACGGCAATTCCGTGGACGACACCGTGGCCGTGGCGCGATCGCTGTGGCCGGCGGCCACCTTCGTCACCCAGACCCGCGGCGGCAAGGGTAACGCCCTGGCCTGCGGATTCGCCGCAGCCACCTGCGACATCATCGTCATGATCGACGCCGACGGCTCGACCGACCCCGCCGAGATCCCGCTGTTCGTCGAGGCCCTGGTCGGCGGAGCCGACCTCGCCAAGGGCAGCCGATTCGTCGGCCGCGGCGGCAGTTCCGACATCACCGCCCTGCGCAACCTCGGCAACAAGGGCCTCAACGGACTGGTGAACCTGGTCTTCCGGACCGAGTTCTCCGACCTCTGCTACGGCTACAACGCCTTCTGGCGCAAGCACGTTCCGCTGATCGAACTTCCCCCGGTCGAGTACCAGCGCGCCCAGTGGGGCGACGGCTTCGAGATCGAGACCGTCATCAACGTCCGCCTCGCCACCAGCGGCCTCAACATCGTCGAGGTCGGCAGCTTCGAGGGGCCGCGCCTGCACGGGCGCAGCAACCTCAACGCCTACAGCGACGGTATGCGCGTCCTGCGCACCATCGGGCAGGAGTGGAACCACTGGCGTGCCACCAAGGACATCCGCAAGGCGTCGGCGCGCGCCGACGTGCGTGAACTGACCCAGTGACCACCGGAGCCGCCCCCGCACCGGCCGACGGGGCCGCAGGCGGGAGCGGCTCCGTCGTCGACGGTGCAGACGATGACGCCGGCGGCGGTGCGGGCCCGGCGCCGGATTCCGGTGTCCCGGCGAAGAGCCTCGAACGAAACAGTCTGGCGCTCACCGTCTCCGCTGCACTGACCGGCATTCTCGGTCTCGGCTACTGGGCGCTGCTGGGTCGCCACTATCCCGCCCGCGAGGTGGGCGCCGCGTCTGCGGTGATCACGACCGCCACCATGCTCTCCGCGTTCGGCAACATCAGCCTCGGAGCGCTGTTCGAGCGGTTCCTCCCGCTTGCCGGCGTCCGCGGATCGGTCCTGGTGCGTTCCGGCTTCCTCGTCGGCGGCTGCGGCGGCGTGCTCCTCGGCGCGCTGTTCCTGCTGTGGGGGCCGACCGACGAGATGTTCGACAGCCCCCTCGAGGCCGTCTCGTTCCCACTGATCGTGCTCGTCTTCTCCGCGTTCGCGCTCCTCGACCACACGTCGGTCGGGTTGCGCGAAGCCGGGTGGGCGGCGACCAAGAACGTCACACACGCCGTCGTCAAACTCGTCGCCGCGGTCGCGCTCGCCTTCACCGCGTCGAGGCTCGCGATCATCTGGACCTGGACCGTCCCCGCGGCGATCGCCGCCGTCGTACTCGGTGTCGCGGTCACGCGGCGGCTGCGCCGTCCGGCGATCTCGCACGCCGCGTCCCAGCTGCCGAGCACCCGGGAGATGGGGTCGTTCCTCGCCGGCTCCTACGGCATCTACGTCGTGGGATCGCTTGCACCGCTGATGCTCCCGCTCATCGTTGTCGCCAAGATGGGCGCGGACCACAACGCGTACTTCTCCATCGCCTGGTCCCTGGTGTCCGCCGTCCTGGTGCTGATGACCGTCCTGATGGGACCGTACGTTGCCGGGGTGGCCGCGGATCCGCTCCAGGTGCGAGAGCTGACGCGCCGGTTCCTCGTCGTCCTCGCGGTGGTCACCGCGGCGGGCGTGGTGCTCTTCGCCGTCGTGGCTCCCGCCCTGCTGACGATCGTCGGCGAGGACTACGCGGAAACCGGAACCCCGCTGTTGCAGCTGGCGGCGATCGCGCTGATACCTGCCATCGTGGGATTCGCCTACAACGCTGTGGCCCGGGTCCGGCGACGGCTGCGGCTGGCGATCGCGGTGCAGATCGTCAATGCCGCCCTCGTCCTGGGTCTGAGCCTTCTTCTCGTCGACGATCACGGTCTGGCCGCGATGGGCTGGGCGTACGTCGTCGCGGAATCGGTGTCGGCGGTGCTGCTGATCGTGCCACTGGTCAGGGCAGTTCGGGCGCTCGGCCGCGAACCTCTGGAAGCTCAGCCGTCCTCGGTCATCTGAACGGCACCCGGGGTCGGGGCAGTCGCGTCCGGTTGTGACCGCTCGGGGGAGTACACCGCCACCCAGTCGATCTGGACCCCGACGCTGTCCGGCTGTAGCGGGCTCGCGTCGGAACACGGCGCCATGCCCCAGTCGGCACGACGCTCACACGCGCCGGCCTCGGCCTGCAGACCGAGCCACATCGGTTCGTCGGGAATCATGGCGTCGGAACGGACCTCGGCCCACACGGCTCCGTCCAGAAGGTAGCGGATGATCCCCGGTCCCCACTCGACGCCGACCGTGTGCCAGTCGGAGAAGTCGCCGCGGACGGTCGCCTGCGCCTTCTTGTTCTCACCGTTCGAGTCGACCCAGTGCACCCAGGCGTCCATCTGCGAGCGCTCCCCGCTCACCGATTCGGCGAAATCGATCTCCGGCGGCCAGTTCTCGCTCTTGGGCCACAGCAGCATGTGATACGAGATGTCGTCGCTGCGGTCGGCGCGCATGCGGATCTCCCAGCGCCCGTACTGCTGGGTGACGGGGTAGTTGGACACGCCGCCGGTGACCCATTCGCCGGCCGAGCGTTCGGCTTTCAGGGTCAGCGCACCGCCGGAGACCTCGACCATCGACCGGTCCCAGTGGCTGTTCGGGTTTCCGCCCGGCTGTCCGCTGTAGGGACCCCAATCGGACCCGAGATCGCAGCGGTCGAAATCGTCGGTGAAGATCTGCTTCCAGCCGGACAGGTCGCCGGTGGGAACCGGCACGCCACCGGGAACCTGACGTTCACCACAGAGTTCGGGATCGGCGGTGGCGCCTGCGCGGCCGGTCGGATTGTTCGTCGGAATGGTGCAGGCGGCACAGGCCGCGACAGCGAGCGCCGCCGCCGCAGCACGCAACGGCCGAGCGGTCGTCCCGGCGGCGCGGGTCGAGCGAGGGCTCATGCCGCCGCGAGAGCGATAAGGCGCACGAAGGTCATCGCAGCCGCCGTCACCACACACACGGCGAGTGCCACCGAGACGACCTGTGCATACGGCCTCCGGCCGATGCCGCCGGTGGCGGGCACGTCGCGCTCGCGCAGCGCCACGCTCACCAGCAGCAGGATCGCGGACAGGACGAAGAACAGCACGGTCAGGTTCATGAGGCCTCGAATTCGATGGCGGGGGAATCGACGCGACGAAGGATGGTGATGCTGTCGCCGTCGACCATCGGCACGTAGAAGCCGGATTCGACCAGTTCCGTCACCTGTGAGGCGAGGTAGTCCGCGGACTGGCCGTACTGCAGTCGCAGCATGCCGGTCCCCTGACTCGTGGTGTAGAGGTACGCCGGCCGGCGTTCGAGAGCGCACTCCGCGAGCGCCTGCATGCACTCCTCGCCGTCGATGAACGAGAACTTCGGGCCACGCGAGTCGAGGATCCGGCGCGCACTGTTGGTGTGGGGCGCGTACGACCACGCCATCACTGTCGCGTTCGGCGGCAGTCCGGCGACGAACCGGTCGGACACCTCCACCTGCTCGCGGGTGGATGCCTCGAAGGAGGTGTTCAGACCTCGGTTCGTGGTCAGCAGCGCACCGAGCACGACGAGGGCGAGTGTCCCCGCGACCACCGGCGTCCACCGCCCGGCCGGTGTGCCGGCGACGGCGCCGGAGCGAACCCGGACGGCCCGGGCCGCCGTGGCGACCGCGATCGCGGCGAACGGGGCGAGCACCGGCGACGCGAGCACGAAGCAGCGGATGATCATCTCGCCGCCGTAGCTCTGCAGCACCACGAGCGTGAACGGTGCTGCGCAGATCGCCCCCGCCACCAGCCACGTCCGACGCCCGCGCGCGAGCAGCCACCCGACGAAGGCGACACCCGCGAACAGGCCCGACGCACCGATCCGGAGGTACTGCATCTGCTGGTAGGTCGGGTCACCCGAGAGTCGCTGGCCGACACCGCGGTTGACCGACGAGCCCACCTGCCCGATCTCGGAGAAGATCGACTGCAGGTGACCGAACCAGAAGTCGGTGGCGCCGTAGCTGAACCAGGCCGCGAACACCAGACCCGCGGCGAGCCACAGCGTCCGGTACCGCGTGACGCCGAACAGTGAGAAGAAGGCGAGCGCGATGATCACCAGGATCGGTGTGATCTGGTGGGCCACCACGTTCGCGACGATCAGCAGCAGGAGCACCGCCCCGATCGCGAGAGTGCGTCCGGTGCCGAACCCGGGCACCAGACCGGGGGTGCGGCGCGGCGCGTCGACGACGAACCGCAGCAGGCCGGGTTCGATTCGGGGGAGCGGTGCCCGTCGCAACTGCCACAGCAGGGTGGCGATGATCGTCGTGTAGAAGACCAGCGCGACGGCCTGCGGCGCGAAGTAGTCCTGCTGATACCAGTTGAACAGCTGGTACAGCACCACCGACAGCCATGCGAGTCGCGCCCGGCCGGTGATCGAGATGGCGATCGCGTACAGCGGGAACACCAGGAGCGTGCCCATGAACAGCGTCGACCACGACAGCAGGACGGTGATGTCCCGGAGGTCCGCCACCGTCACCAGATGCGCGCCCGCGGAGAAGAACCCGGCCCAGCTGAAGCGGGCGTCGATTCCGTTCGGCAGCCGCCCGGCCTCCGCCAGGGCGTCGACGAAACCGCGGTGCACGAAGGCGGTGGGGACCGAGGTCTCGCCACTGGCGGCAGGCACCAGCATCGTCGAGTAGGTGATCAGGACGAACGTCGACGCCGCCATCACGACGTGGTCGATCCGGCTGCGGGTGAGGCTGTGGACGATCGTGGCCGACAGGACCACGAAGCCGAGCCAGTACGCCACCCCGACCTGCGTGACGATCCCGTAGTGCCCGGAGCCGAGGAAGTCCAGCCGGGCCGCGGCGAACACGAACAGCGCCACGGCGACGGCGAGTGCACCGAGTGACAGCAGTCGCGTGCGGGGCGCGGCGCGCAGGTACTGCAGCGTGCCCCGCGGAACGGTGTAGCGGCGGGGGAGCGTTCGCGCGGCGGCGACGCATCCGGCGAGCGATCCGACCGCGATGAGCGTCTGCACCGTCAGCGGGTTCCACCACTCCGGGACCATCGTGAACTGCGCAGCGACGACGAGGGTGGCGAGCGACACCGACACGACCAGCGATGCAGCGAGAGCTCGGCCCGGTATGCGGAGTGCGACGACGACGGGCAGGCCCGGCACCAGAACGGCGCCCGCGAGGACGACGAGGAGGCGGACCGGCTCCGGCAGCACGTCCGCGACGTCGAGCGCGACGAGCAGGTTCAGCACCAGCATCGCCGCAGACACGGCGCTGCCGAGGACCAGTGCGGCTCGCGGGTTCCAGCCGAACGCGGCCGTGCGGGGGTCGGTTCGCCGCGCGGTGTCGACGTCGGCGACGGTCACCGCGCAGCTCCGGACCTGCGGCCGGCGAGATGGCTGCGGACGAAGAGGAAGGGGCCCGTCACGTAACCCCACGCCTCGAGCGCTCGGAGCCGCAGGGGCCAGTCACTGGGGAGGTCCTCGTTCTTCGTCGAGTTCGGGGACAGCAGCATGTGCAGGCCGCGCGGCAGCCGCCGGAGGATCGGCGCCGGGTTCTCGGACAGGACGAACTTGGTCAGTCCTGCCGCCATGCCGGTGCCGTAGCCGTAGCTCTGTGCTCGCAACTCGACCATGTTGTCCCGGTGGTAGTGCCGGACGACGGCGTTCGGGTTGTAGGCGATCGACCACCCGTGCAGGATCGCGGCCCGGAACGCATCGAGATCTTCGCCGCCGCGGGTCGGGGTCCCGGTGCCGAGGCGTTCGTCGAAGCCGCCGACCGACGCGAGTGCGGAGGTCCGGAACACCATGTTGTTGCCCGAACCGCACTCGCCCGCGGTGTAGGGAAAGAAGGGGCCGCGGGGGCCGAACTCACCGAGCTCCGAACCGATCTCGTGCTTGCTCAGCGACCACACGGTCGGCATCTCACCCTTGTCGAAGACCTTGGCCTCCTCGAACCACTCCTGGACACGATTCGTCGTCTCGGTGCCGAGCACCCGTCCGGTGACGACACCGATCGCACCGACCGGGTCGGCCCGGAAACTCCCGACGGCCGCCGAGATCCAGCCGGGGTCGGCGAGGGCGTCGTCGTCGGTGAACGCGACGAGCCGCCCGGCGGCGCTGCGGTGACCGAGATTGCGGGCCGCGGACACACCGGGCACGGGCTGGTCGAGCACAGTCAGTCGCGGATCGTCGATGCCGGCGACGATGCGCGCCGCGTCCCCGCGGTGCGGGCGGTTGTCGACCACGAGGAGCTCGATGTTGGTGTGGTCCTGCGCGAGGATGGACCGCACGGTGTCGGCGAGGGAGTCGCGGCCCACGGTCGGGACGACCACCGTGACGAGCTCGTTCTCGGTGACGGCTGGTTCTCCCGCGGCGAGGGCGGGCGTGGCGTCCCGGGATTCCGGACGCGTCGCGCGAGCATGAAGGGTACCGCCGGCCGTCGCTCCCGCCGTCACGACGAGACCGAGCACGAGCACCGCGATCCGCGCCGGCGCCGCGAGGCCCTCACCTGTGACGGACTGGCGCAGGTAGCGCAGTACCCCGGTCGTCAGGGTGCGCGCCACGAAGCTGCGTTCGGCGGCCAGCCCGGCGTCCGCGCCGACCATCCCGGACAGGACGGCCTTGGACCGGCCCTCGTGCCGGCAGCGGTCCGTGAAGTAGCGCAGCGTCGCCCGACCGGCAGGCACCACGTGGTCCACTGCGAACCCGGTGACCCGGATGATTCGCGAGCCGGGAAAGCGTTGCCGCAGTTCGATTCCCATCAGGGTCTCTTCGCAGCCGGCCGGAACGGTGCCCACGCGGCCGAGGCGGTCGGAGAAACCGCCGATCTTCTCGAGCTCGGCTCTGCGTACCGCCATGGCCGCGCCGATCGGGTTGCGGATCTCGGCGCCGTCCGCCGCGAGACCGCGGTAGTCGCAGCCGACGACCCAGCCGAACTCCTCGGGGAACCACCGGGGTGGACGGCCGGTCTCCCACTTCGCGACGACCGCGCCGCCGATGGCCACGACGGAACCGTCCGCGAAGGCCGAGCGCGCCGCGGCGAGGGAGCCGGGGCGCAGGGCCGCGTCGTCGTCGAGGAAGACCACGATCTCGGCGGTGGCGGCGGCGACGCCGGTGTTGCGGGCGCCGGACAGGCCACGCGCACCGGTGTTGGCGACGAGGGTGACCGTGTCGGCGTACCGGCCGTGGAGTTCGCGGCGGAGTTCGTCGTTGTGGTCGACGACGACGATCAGCTCGTCACCGCCCTGGAGCTGGCGGTGCACCGCGTCGATGCCGGCGACCAGCAGGTCCAGGCGGTCGAGCGTGTAGCAGCTGATGATGATGGCGACCCCGGGATCGGGGCGGGTCGTCGAGGCCAAGGCGATACTCCGGGATCGTCACAGTCCAGCCACCCTGTATAGGGAAGGCTTGCCTATCCTACGTTGGGCCGATCGCGGTCGCGGAATCGGGTCACCGAAGCAGGCCGACCGGATCGGTCGTGACCGCGTCGAGGCCCTGTTGCACTCGGTCGCGCGCGAACACGTTTGCGTGGAACGAGGCGACCGTGAACATGCTGCCGTCGATCATTCCCCAGGACACCGTGATCCCCTCCGGCCCGGTCGGGTCGTTGTGCACGATGTAGAACGGGTCCGCGGTGCCGCGCCACGGGATGGTGCCCTGACGCGGAACCCGCCCGAGGCTCGAGAACAGCAGTCGGGCGCGGGGAGCACACGGTCGGGAGTTCGGTGCCTGCGGCTGTCCGGTCAGCAGGCCGATCCGGGTGCGCAGCGAGTTGAGGGCCACGTTCGCCACCGGTCTCCCCGAGGCGATCGCGCCCGCCACCGTCGTGTGGATCAACTGCGGCGACGGACGACGGCCCAGGTCGAATTCCAGCCCGGAGACGAAGTTGGCGAGCGGAACGTGACCGTCCGCCAGGTATTTACGGACATCGAGCGTCACCGTCGCCACCTCGTCCACATCCAGCCCGGCGTCCGAGAGTCCACGGTTCAGCGCCGCCGCGACCATCGCGAACATCGAGGTGCCCGGAGATGTGGCGTCGCGCCAGGCGCGGAGCCGCGCGACGGTCTCCGGTGGCATCGGCGAGAAGACCGCGGCGCGATCCGGAGCCCACGGCTGTTCGTCCGTGGCGGGCCGGGGCGCCGGCTTCGCCTGTCGGGACAGCGAACCGCGCAACGCCCACAGTCGACGCGGATCGGACCCGAAGGTGCGCAGCGCCGCGGCGGTGATCCCGTTCCCGCGGCGCAGCGCCGGACGCCACACGTTCGGATCCGACGGATCGATCGTCCCGAGGATCACCCCGTGCAACAGGAGGGCGAACGCCACCTCGCCGAGGCCGTGATTGTGCTCGGTGCGCAGGTAGTCGCCTGCCAGGACGACACCCGTCGGTCGCGAATCCGGCGGACCGGCGACATCGGGGAGGTCGAGCAGATCCATCGGTGACGCGGGTGCGTCCATCGTCGTGACGACCGGCCGATGGGCGACCGGATCGAACGACCACCGGTTCGATCGCGTCGACGGCTGCAGTCCCAGCCGGGCGCGGGGGCCGACGGCCGCCATCGCGGCGAGGCGATCGGCGACCACCTCGGGGGGAGGCAACTCGACCGGGCCGACGATCATCGTGGCCCGGGTGTGGCTGTGCATCACGTCCAGGTGTGCGACCCGGATGGTGGAGCGGTCGGTCACACGTGCCTCATCCGGCGACCGGCCGGGGCGACTCGAGTCGGCGGAAGTGCTCGACCGTGCGGGCGATGCCCTCGGTGAGACCGATCCGCGGCTGCCAGTCGAGCACCCGGCGCGCGAGCCCGGCGTCGAGGGCGGAGCGGCGGACGTCGCCCGGGCGAGCAGGCTTCCAGACGGGTTCGGTGGTCGCACCGGTCGCCGCGGCGACCAGGCGATTCAGCTCGAGATCGCTCGTCTCCGTGCCGGTTCCGATGTTGAATCGCGAGCCCGATCCGAGTGGACCGGATGCGGCGACGAATGCGGCCACCACGTCGTCGACGAACACGTAGTCGCGAGTGTTGCCGCCGTCCCCGAACAGCGTCGTCGGCCGGTCGGCCAGCATCTCGCGAGCAAAGATTGCCACCACGCCCGCCTCTCCGTGTGGGTCCTGGCGAGGACCGTACACGTTGGCCGGAGCGATGTGCGAGCAGTCCAGACCGTGGAGGACGCGGAAGCTCTCGAGGTAGTTCTCGCCCGCGACCTTGCCGACCGCGTACGGGGACATCGGGCGAACGGGGGTCGCCTCGGAGACCGGTAGATCCTCGGGGGTGCCGTAGATCGACCCTCCGGAGGAGGTGAAGACGAGCTTCCGTGCGCCGGCCGCCGCCGCTGCCGTTGCGACCCGGATGGTGCCGAGGACGTTGACCTCGGCGTCGTGAATCGGGTCGGCCACGCTGTGCCGGACGTCGATCTGGGCGGCGAGATGGAACACCACCTCCGGACGGAAGAGGTCGAACGCCGGGGTGAGGTCGTCGCGGCTGACGTCGAGTGCCTCCAGGTCGACGGTGTCGGTGGCGAGCGCGTCGGCGAGATTGTGTTCGCGGCCTCGGCTGAGGTCGTCGACGACGAGGACGCGATGTCCGTCGCCGCGCAGTCGGTCGACGAGGGTTGAACCGATGAAGCCGGCGCCGCCGGTGACCACCACTCGCACAGGTATGCCTTCCCTAACAAATCTGATTGTTCGGCAGTCTAAGCGCAGGTGCTCGGGCACGGTGCGAGCAGGTCGTCGGGGGACCCCCGGTTCATCCGCTCCACACGGGTCCAATCCGCGACCCGACACCCCCGGATTTGTCGGGGTGTCGCGAAAATCGCGTGCTAGCTTCATTTCTGAACACGTTTACAGCTTTTTCGCCGGCGAACCCCTCATCCCTCACGGTCGAGAACGAGGTACGAAATGGTTCGTTTTCGTGTGCGCAGAATCCCCGCCGAATCGAGTATCGGCCAGACGAATTCCGTTCGACCCACCATTCCGTCGCCGGACGGCGGGCGCCGCACTCCCACCCGCGCAATTCTGTCGCTCGCCGTCGCGACCGTCGCCGTCGCCGGAGCGCTCGTCGCCGCACCGCCGGCCGTCACTCCCCAGGCCGCCGCCGTCACGCTCGGTCCCGTCCGCACGGCGGGCGGACTGTGCCTGGACAACAGGTGGGGCGTCACGTTCGAAGGCAATCCCGTGCAGGTCTACCAGTGCAACGGCATGCCCAGTCAGAGTTGGAGCGTCGAATCCGACGCCACGGTCCGGGTCCAGGGCCGTTGCCTGACCGCGCGCTCGAACAGGACCGGTACCGTCCTGACCACCGGCGCCTGCGTCGGTTCCACTGCGCAACGGTGGACCGCGGGATCGAACGGAACGGTGTCGTCGCAGGCCAACGGCTTGTGCGCCGAGAACCAGGGAGGGCGCGAGGTGAACGAGAACCCCGTCGTGCTCCAACGGTGCAACGGAGGCGCGGCCCAGCGCTGGACGTATGCCTCGGCTCCGTCGACCACAACCCCTCCGCCGACCACGACCGTGCCTCCCGTGACCTCGCCGTCCGGGGTCGCGGCCCCACGCGGCAACCTGCCCGGCTGGCGGCAGATCTTCGTCGACGACTTCACCGCGAACGCGGCCGTCGGATCGTGGGCCAACACCTGCGAGCCCGACCGCATCGTCTACACGGGTGCCGAAGGCCAGAAATGGCGCACATATCCGAGTTGCTATCGCGACACCTATCAGAAACGGCCCTATCGCCCCGACCGTGTTCTCAGCGTCCAGAACGGCGTTCTCAATTTCCACCTGCATCAGGTCGACGGGATGCCGGCCGGTGCCAACCCGTCGCCGTTGATCGACGGGCAGAGTCAGTATCAGACCTACGGCCGCTATTCCGCCCGATTCAAGGTGGACAAGCCCGATCTGAACGAGTACTACGTCGCCTGGCTGTTGTGGCCGCAGTCCGAGAGGTGGCCGGTGGACGGCGAATTCGACTTCCCCGAGGGCGGTCTCGCGGGCACCGCCGGCGGTTTCCATCACTACTCCGGCGCCGGGTCGTGCGTCGGTGGCTGCCAGGCCGTCGCGGCCGACATCGGTGCCCGGTTCACCGACTGGCACACGTACACGATCGAGTGGTCGCCCGGCCGGATCCGCTACCTGCTCGACGACCGGGTCGTTCTCGACAGCACCGCCTGGGTGCCGTCGACCCCGATGCGCTGGCAGTTGCAGACGGAGACGAACGGCAACGGCACGAGTGACGGAAACCTGCTCGTGGACTGGGTCTCCGTGTGGTCGTACGCACCGGGCACCTGACCCGGGACCTGGCATAACCGGCATTCCGCCCAGACGCTTAATGTGAGCAACGAATTCCCCACTCACGTCTGGAGCCATGGATGCCTCGTTCTCCCCGTCATGCCCTACGTCGCGCAGGCGTAGCGGTCGCCGCGATCACCGCACTCGGGGTGGTCGCGGCGCCCGCCGCGTCGGCACAGATCACGCTCCCCGACGGCCTCGAATGGGTCGGAAGCGCGGACGTCGGCAGCGACGCGACCGGCAGTCTGGGGGGCCTGGTGTCCGGAACGCAGGCGGCCCCGCGGGCGCCGTTGGCGGGCTGGAAGGAGATCTTCGTCGACGACTTCACGACCGACGCGCCTCTCGGCAGCTTCGCCAACGACGACTGCGGCGACCCCCGCAAGGTCGTCTACACCGGAACCGAGAACACCCGATGGACCGCCTACCCCGAGTGCTACGTCGACACCTTCAACAAGTTCCCGTACCGGGCCGACGAAGTGCTCAGTGTCCACGACGGTGCGCTCGACTACCACCTGCACGACGTCGACGGGAAGCGCGCGGGCGCGAACCTGTCGCCGCTGATCTCCGGTGGCGCACAGGGGCAGACCTACGGCCGGTACTCGGCGCGGATCAAGGTCAGTCACCCGTTCGTCACCGGCTACCGGCTGGCGATGCTCCTGTGGCCGGAGTCGGAGGTCTGGCCGACGGAGGGCGAGTTGAACTTCCCCGAAGGGGAACTGACCGGACCGATCCGCGGCTATCACCACTTCGCCGAGCCGGACGCCACCGCGAATTCGCAGGCCATCTCGCAGTACGACTTCTCCGGCTTCACGGATTGGCGTGTCGCGACCATCGAATGGACTCCGACCGTGGTCCGCTACATCCTCGACGGGAAGGTCCTGCTCGAATCGCAGCGCGGTGTCCCCAACACCCCGATGCGCTGGCAGCTCCAGCTCGAATCCAGCCTGTACCCCGAACTGGGCGGCGGCAACTTCTACGTCGACTGGGTGACGGTGCATTCCTGGGACGGCGCCTCCTAGCCCTGCCCCGGTCGTCGGGTCCCGCCCGCCTCACTCCTCCGCGGGCGGGACCTTCGTCATGGCGAGGACGTCGAGCCGGCGGTCGAGTTCCTCTTCCGACAGCCCGTCGCCGATCAGTCCCCGGTCCACCACGGTCTGGCGAATCGTCTTGCGCTCCTTGAGTGCTTCCTTCGCCACTGCTGCGGCCTCCTCGTAGCCGATCGCCGAGTTCAACGGCGTCACGATCGACGGCGAGGACTCCGCCAGGGTGCGCAGGTGCTCGACGTCCGCGACCAGGCCCGAGACGCAGCGGTCGGCGAACAGACGGGCGACGTTCGCCAGCAGCCGGATCGACTCCAGGACGTTCCGCGCCATCACCGGGATGTAGACGTTCAGTTCGAAAGCGCCCGCCGCCCCACCCCACGCCACGGCCGCGTCGTTCCCGACCACCTGCGCCGCCACCTGGGTGACCGCCTCGGGCAGAACGGGATTCACCTTGCCCGGCATGATCGAGCTGCCGGGCTGCAGATCCGGCAGGTGGAGCTCGCCGAGACCGGTCAGCGGGCCGGAGCCCATCCACCGGATGTCGTTCGCGATCTTCGTCAGCGACACCGCGACGGTGCGCAGCGCACCGGACAACTCGACGAGCCCGTCCCGCGCCGCCTGTGCCTCGAAGCTGTTGCGGGCCGGGGTCAGTGCATCGATGTCCGTCGACTTCACCAGATGCGCAACAACCTTCGGACCGAACCCGTCCGGTGCGTTCAGGCCGGTGCCCACGGCCGTGCCACCGATCGGCAGTTCGCCGAGGCGGGGGAGAGTGGCCATGACGCGCTCGATGCCCGCCTCGATCTGATGGGCGTAGCCGCCGAACTCCTGTCCCAACGTCACCGGAACGGCGTCCATCAGATGGGTGCGTCCGGACTTGACGACCGTCCGCCACTCCGTGGCCTTGTCGAGCAGCGCGAGCCGCAGATGGTCGAGCGCGGGGACGAGGTCCTTGACCGACGCCTCCGTCGCCGCGACATGTGTGGCGGTGGGAAAGGTGTCGTTCGACGACTGCGACATGTTGACGTGGTCGTTGGGGTGCACCGTCACCCCGTTCGCCTGCGCGATCGACGCGATGACCTCGTTGGTGTTCATGTTCGAACTCGTCCCCGACCCGGTCTGGAAGACGTCGATCGGGAACTGGTCGTCGTGGCGACCGTCCGCGATCTCGGTGGCAGCGGCCACGATCGCGTCCGCCTTCTCCCGATCGAGGAGGCCGAGGTCGAGGTTGACCTGCGCGCATGCGGCCTTGAGCAGCCCGAGCGCTCGGATCTGTGCCCGCTCGAGTCCCCGGCCCGAGATCGGGAAGTTCTCGACGGCGCGCTGGGTCTGCGCACGCCACAGGGCGTCGACCGGAACCCGGACCTCGCCCATCGTGTCGTGTTCGATACGGAACTGCTGCTCGCTGTTCTCGGTCATGGCCTCAGCTTGCCACCGACGAAGCGACAACGCCCGTGCCTGCTTCCAGGAAGCAGGCACGGGCGTTGTCGGGGCATCGGCGGCGGGACCGCCGGTGGGTCTCGTCGCGGATCAGGGCAGCGGGCGCTGAGCTCCGTCGACGCCGGCGAAGTTGATCGACGAGAACTCGTGCAGCTTCTCCAGCCGGTGGTACGCCTCGATCATCCGGACCGTGCCGGACTTGCTGCGCATGACGATCGACTGCGTCGTCGCGCCGCCACCGTAGTAGCGCACACCCTGGAGCAGGTCGCCGTCGGTGACGCCGGTCGCGCAGAAGAAGATGTTGTCGCCGGTGACCAGTTCCTCGGTGGTGAGGACGCGGTCCAGGTCGTGGCCGGCGTCGAGGGCCTTCTGCCGCTCCTCGTCGTCCTTGGGTGCGAGCTTGCCCTGCAGTGCGCCACCCATGCAGCGCAGCGCCGCGGCGGCGATGATGCCCTCCGGCGTACCGCCGATGCCGAGCAGCATGTCCACACCGGACCCGGGACGGGCCGTCGCGATGGCACCGGCGACGTCGCCGTCCGAGATCAGGCGGATGCGCGCGCCCGTCTCGCGGATCTCGCGGATGATGTCGGCGTGCCGCGGCCGGTCGAGGATCGTGACCGTGGTGTCGGACACGGCGCGGTTCTTGGCCTTCGCGACGCGACGGATGTTCTCCGAGACGCCGGCGGACAGGTCGATGACGCCCGCGGCCTCGGGGCCGACGGCGATCTTGTCCATGTAGAACACGGCGGACGGGTCGAACATGGCGCCCCGCTCGGCGACCGCGAGGACCGCGATCGAACCGGGCGCACCCTTGCTCATCAGCGTGGTGCCGTCGATCGGGTCGACCGCGACGTCGCACAGCGGACCGTCCCCGTTGCCGACCTCCTCGCCGTTGTACAGCATCGGGGCCTCGTCCTTCTCGCCCTCACCGATGACGACGACACCCTGCATCGAGACCGAGCTGACCATGTGCCGCATCGCGTCGACGGCGGCGCCGTCGCCGCCCTCCTTGTCGCCGCGCCCGACCCAGCGGCCGGCGGCCATCGCGGCAGCCTCGGTGACACGCACCAACTCGAGGGCGAGGTTGCGGTCCGGTGCTTCGCGGTGACTCGTGCTGGCCGTCATGGGCGGTGCCTCCTCGCTGGCGACCGTGGTCGCCGTGGGATGTGTCGATGGCGAGAGACGATCTCGCCGGCTGATTGTCGCATTCCCACCTGCGTGGATACACAGCCGGTCCGGCCGGGAAGCCGGTCCCGACGCAGGCTCTTTCCGGTGTGACGGCGCCCTCACCTCGGGTCCGGCCGTCGACGCCGGCGGCGGAACTGGGATACTGGCAGTCGTGGCCGGCGACAAACCCCGTTATCTCCAGGACAATCGCGACATCATCTGGTCGTTGATCCCCCTGGTTCTCTTCATCGTGATCATCGCGGGGATCGCCAGGTCGTGTTCGTTCAGTCCGGGCGGCCCGACCTCGGGCCCGGTTCCGCAGTTCGACATCAACGCGGCACTGACCTTCGACGCCGCCGAACTGGACTTCCCGATCCGTAACCCCGCCGTACCGGACACCTGGCAGCCGAACTCCGGCAGCCGCGGCACCGCGACGGGCGACGGCGGCGGCGACGTCAGCACCGTCGGCTACATCACCGGAACCGGTACCTACCTGCAGCTGAGCCAGTCCTCGGCGACCGAGGAGGCGCTGGTTCCGTGGGTGGCGGGCGAGCGGCGCGCGCCGACCGGCGCGGACTTCCACGACGGCAACTCCTGGGTCCTGTACGACGAGCAGGGCAGCGAACCGATCTGGGTGACCGACCTCGGTGACGTGCGGGTCCTGGTCACCGGCAGCGGTTCCGTCGACGAGTTCGCCACCCTCGCCACCGCGGTCGGTCAGGCCGAGCCGATCGACTGACTTCGCTCGGTCCCGCTCGTCAGTCCTGCCCGTCGTCGGTGTGGGCGAGAGCCTTCTCGACCCGGGCCCGCGCGCCGGCCAGGTGTTCCTCGCAGCGCTTGGCGAGCGCTTCGCCGCGCTCCCACAAGGACAGCGAATGGTCCAGGTCGAGTCCACCCTGCTCCAGCAACTTGACGACCTCGGCCAGCTGGTCGCGCGCGGCCTCGTATCCGAGTTCGGACACCGGTTCGTTCACTTCTGTTCTCCTGCCTTGTCCCTGCCCATGACGGCCGCGATCACCGCGCCGTCCGCGACCCGCACCCGCACCTGCGTCCCGGGTGGCGCGTCGTCCACCGATCGCAGCACCTCCGGGTCCGAACCCGGAACCACCCGCTGTACGACCGCGTAGCCGCGGGCCAGCGTGGCGGCCGGACCCAGTGTGGTCAGCCGGGCCGACAGATGCTCCAGTGTGCTTCCCTGACCGTCGAGCAGGCGCCGGATGTCCCGTCGCGCCGCGTCCCGGAGCCGCGCGACGTCCTCGGCGCGACGCTCCACCGCGGCCAGCGGATCGGCGAGCACAGGCCTGCTCCGCAGGTCGGCGAGCGAGCGAGCCTCCCTCGACACCCAGTTCCGCAACGCCGCGGCCCCGCGAGCCCGGTACTCGGCGACCAGCGCCTGCTCCGCGACGGCGTCGGGGACCACCCGCTTCGCGGCATCGGTCGGGGTGGCTGCGCGGACGTCGGCGACGAGGTCGCACAGCGGGGTGTCGGGTTCGTGCCCGATGGCGCTGACGACCGGCGTCGTGCAGGCCGCGATCGCCCGGCACAGGGTCTCGTCGGAGAACGGCAGCAGGTCCTCGACGCTGCCGCCACCGCGCGCCAGGACGATGACCTCGACGTGCGGGTCGGCGTCCAGTTCGGTGAGCGCCGCGACGATCTGCGCGGTCGCGGTCGGGCCCTGCACCGCGGTGTTCCTGACCTCGAAGTGCACTGCCGGCCAGCGCTGCCCGGCGACGCTGAGGACGTCGCGTTCGGCTGCACTCGCCCGACCGGTGATCAGTCCGACGGTGCGGGGCAGGAACGGCAGGGGCCTCTTGAGCCGCGGATCGAACAGGCCCTCCGCGGCGAGGAGTCCGCGCAGGCGCTCGATCCGTGCGAGCAGTTCTCCGATCCCGACCGGCCGGATCTCGGTGACGCGCAGCGAGACCGAGCCCCGACCGGTGTAGAACGACAACTTGCCGAACATCACGACCCGGCTGCCCTCGGTCAACGGCACGGGACTGTCCCGGATCAGGTTCGGCGAGCAGGTCACCGACAGCGACATGTCCGCGGCCGGATCGCGCAGCACCAGGAACGCGGTGCGGGTTCCGGGCCGGACGTTGATCTGGGTGATCTGACCCTCGACCCAGATGCTGCCGAGCCGGTCGATCCACGCCGCGACCTTGGTCGACACCGACCGGACCGGCCAGGGGTTCTCTGCGGAGTTCGACGTCTGCGCCGACGGACGGGGTGCCTGGGCGTCGGGCGCGGTCACTTGGCGGTGGCGGCGGTGATCCGGTTGCCGAGCATCGTCTGGAACGGTGCCCGCGTCCGGGTGCCGTTCTCGTAGTCGAGCAGCGCGGTCAGCTCGTCGACCGACAGGCTGCGCAGCCGCGCGCGCAGCTGCGCGAGAGTGAGGTTGTCGTAGTCGAGGTAGTCGGCGATCTCCGGGCGGTCGGCGGTCGCCGCCGCGGGCGCCGGAGCGGCCTTGCCTTCGGGTGCCGGTGCGGTCGTGTAGAGCTCGAAGTGGCCGTTGTTCGCCGGCGTGCTGGTGGGCGCGTCCGGGACGGCGCGGCCGTTCTCGCTGCTCGGAGCGGAGGGGACGTCGACCTCGGATTCGGCGGAGTCGTCGACCACGGCAGGAACGGTCCGGGCGTCGACGGCAGGGGACGAATCGTCCTCGTCGAAGGTCGCCCACGACGGCTGCTCGTCCGACGGCGGGAACAGCGCCGCGAGAGCCTCGTCACCCTTGATGGCCAGGGCGGTCACGGTCTGCTGGACGTGCATACCGGTCTGCAGCACCTGGCTGACCGCGGTCATCGGCAGCGTCAGTGCCGTCGACGGAAGTTTCTGCACCTCTTCGACGAGCGTCACTGCGATTCCGGCGGCCACACGGGCGGCGAAGGGAGGACGGAACATGGTGTCCAGCGTGCACTACGACGCGGGTATTTGGTAGCTGGGACGCGGACCGAACCCCACCGCGACGGTCCCCGTACCCTGGAGCCATGACTTCCGCTGTGCCCCTCAATCTGGGAATCACCGGCTCCGGCGCGTCCGAGGCCACCGGGAAGCGGGTTCTGCTCGCCGAGCCCCGCGGCTACTGCGCCGGCGTCGATCGCGCCGTCGAGACCGTCGAGCGTGCCCTCGAGAAGCACGGTGCACCGATCTACGTGCGCAAGGAGATCGTCCACAACCGCCACGTCGTCGACACCCTGTCGGAGCGCGGCGTCGTGTTCGTCGACGAGACGGACGAGGTGCCGGAGGGATCGGTGCTGGTGTTCTCCGCGCACGGGGTGTCGCCCGCGGTGCACGAGGCTGCCGCCGTGCGGAGCCTGCACACCATCGACGCGACCTGCCCGCTGGTGACGAAGGTGCACCAGGAGGCGAAGCGGTTCGCGCGGGACGACTTCGACATCCTCCTCATCGGCCACGAGGGCCACGAGGAGGTGGAGGGTACGGCCGGTGAGGCACCCGATCACGTGCAGCTCGTCGACGGCCCGGAGTCGGTCGACGCGGTGACCGTCCGCGACGAGAACAAGGTGATCTGGCTGTCCCAGACGACGCTGAGCGTCGACGAGACGATGGCCACCGTCGCTCGGCTGCGGGAGAAGTTCCCCAAACTGCAGGATCCGCCGAGCGACGACATCTGCTACGCGACGCAGAACCGTCAGGTCGCGGTGAAGGCGATGGCTCCGGAATGCGATCTGGTGATCGTGGTCGGCTCACGGAACTCGTCGAACTCGGTCCGGCTGGTCGAGGTCGCGCTCGGCGCCGGAGCCACGGCGTCGCACCTGGTGGACTTCGCCCGCGAGATCGATCCGACGTGGTTGGACGGTGTCCGGACGGTCGGTGTCACGTCCGGCGCGTCGGTGCCCGAGATCCTCGTTCGCGGTGTCCTCGATCTGCTCGCCGAGCACGACTTCGCGAACGTGCAGACCGTGACGACCGCAAACGAGACGCTGGTGTTCTCGCTGCCCCGCGAACTGCGCAAGCCGGCCGCCACTCAGCGGTAGCGGAAGGGCGGGTCCTGCTCGTCGCGGTCCCGGTAGCGCACCTGGGGAATCGGGTGCAGCGGGGTGTCGGGATCGCGGTGACGACCCTGCGACCGTCCCGTGCTCGTCCCGTCGGGGGTGCTCAGGTTCGGCCGTGCCCGGTGGGGCGCGGGTCCGGACGCCGAGCGGTCCTGCATGGACTCGTAGCGGGGTTGTTCACGACTCGGGGGCTCGTGCCTGGGCGGCTCGCGCCGCGGCGGTTCCGACGGCTGCGGACGAGCGGACCGCATGTCCACGTCCGGACGGGGCGACCGGCCCAGGTGCTGCGGACGATCGAAGGTCTCGGTCTCCTCGTCGGGCGGCCCGCTGTACCGGGCGCGCGCCGGATACCGGCCGGTGGGGAAGCTGCCCGGGGCGTGCGCAGGCCGACCGGGAGGAACATCCGCGCGACGGGCCTGCTGTTCCGCGACCCGGGTCTCCGGAGGATCGGTGTCGGCGACGGGGACGCTGGTTGCCGCGTCGTCGCGAACCGATCGTGCCGCCTCGTCCCGGCGCGACTGTGCGGCGGCCGCGCGTCGGGCCGGTGCCGACTTCCGGTTCTGACGGGCGACGGCCCCCGCCTGCCTCCGGATGTACATCCGCGCGCCACCGATCACGACGACGGTGGCTGTGGTCAGGGCCATCAACGGGAATCGGTTGACCAGCGGGAGCGCGACGTTGAACGCGAGGTCCTTGAGGCCGGCACCGCCGGGGGTGAAGAACTGATAGGCCAGCGGGACGGACACGACGAGCAGCAGCGGCGGCTGGACCATCGCGGTGAACAGGCCCCGGTTGCGGACGGCGAGGACGGCGGCGAGGCAGCCGAGGAAGTAGAAGACCGAGAATGCGGAGGTCAGTTCGGTGCCGCGGACGGCGTCGACGAGGAACCCGAGGAACGTGGCCGCCACCGCGATCGCGACGGCGCCCCAGGCCGGCACACCCGGGATCGTGGGGAGTGCTGACCTTCGTGCGAGCGGCACCCCGGATCGAGCGCGTTGGGTTCCAGACACGCCTAGACATTAGCGGCTCGGGTCCCGGATCCCGCGCTGGCGGGACCGTTTGTGGGATCGATCTCGCGGAATGCCCGGCCGTCGGTGTGTCGCCGCAGGGGCGCGCGGCACTGTCGGTGTCCTCGTCTACGGTCGCCCCTATGCGAATCCTGCACACCTCCGACTGGCACGTGGGGCGCACCTTCCACGGTGTCGATCTGCTGGCCGATCAGGCCGCGGCACTGGCGGCGGTGGCGCGGCTGGTGGCGGACGAGGGTGTCGACGTCGTCGTCGTTCCGGGGGATGTGTACGACCGCGCGGTTCCCTCCGCCGACGCCGTGACCGTGTGCAATCGGGCGTTCGAGGCGATCCGTGACGCCGGAGCGGTGATCGTTGCCACATCGGGAAATCACGACTCGCCCGCCCGGCTCGGGGCGGGCGCCGCCTTCGCGGCGGCCGGAGGCCTGCATCTGATGACCCGCGTCTCGGAGGTGGCGTCTCCGGTGGTGCTGTCGGACGCGTACGGTCCCGTCGCGTTCTACGGCATTCCCTATCTGGAGCCGGAGACCACGCGTGCCGAGTTGGGGGTGCCGTCGGCTCGGACGCACGCCGACATCCTCGACGCTGCGATGGCGCGTGTCCGGGCGGATCTGTCCGAACGCACGTCGGAGGACGCCGCGGTGCGGTCGGTCGTCCTCGCGCACGCCTTCGTGGTCGGAGCCGAGGCGACGGGATCCGAGCGGTCGATCTCGGTCGGCGGTGTCGAGACGGTGTCGGCATCGGCATTCGACGGCGTCGACTACGTGGCGCTCGGTCACCTCCATTCACCCCAGGCGCTGACCGACCGGGTCCGCTACTCCGGTTCGCCCCTGCCGTACTCGTTCGGCGAGCGGACCCATCGCAAGGCGGTGTGGATCGTGGACCTCGACGCGGACGGTCTGGCCGACGTCACCCGTCACGACCTCCCACTCGTACGTGGACTCAGTCAGCTCACCGGAACGGTCGACGATCTGCTCGGCGACGACGCCTTCGACGCCTCGGTCGACGACTACGTGTCCGCGGTGCTCACCGATCCCGTTCGGCCTGTCGACGCCATGCGGAAACTGCGGCAGCGGTTCCCTCATCTCGTTCACCTGGAATGGGTGCGCCCGCAGGGAGACACGGACCTGAAGTACCGCGACAAGGTTCGGGGCAGGACGGACCGGGAGATCGTCACGAGCTTCCTGACGGACGTACGGGCCGAACCCACCGCCGGAGAGCTGCGCTGGGTGGAGCAGGCATTGGGGGTCGCGGCGCGGGAGTCCGACGGCGGCACGGTCGACGCCGGGGAGGCCGTGGCGTGAGGCTGCACCGCCTGGAGGTCACGGCGTTCGGGCCGTTCGGCGGCACGGTGACGGTCGACTTCGACGAGCTCGGTGCCGACGGTCTGTTCCTCCTGCACGGGCAGACGGGTGCAGGCAAGACCACCATTCTCGACGCGGTCGCGTTCGCCCTGTACGGCCGCGTCCCCGGTGCGCGGCAGGAGGGCAAGCGGCTGCTGTCCGATCACGCGGAGCCCGGCACGCCACCGAAGGTCGTGCTCGAGGCGACCATCGGCGGGAGGCCACTGCGGTTGACCCGCAGTCCCGAGTACCAGCGTCCCAAGCTGCGCGGCACCGGGACGACGAAGGAGAACGCCAAGGCGAGTCTCGAATGGCTGGACGGGGTGGGGCAGAACCTGAACCGGCTGGACGAGATCGGTGAGGCCGTGGGGCGTCTGCTCGGCATGAGCGCCGACCAGTTCTTCCAGGTCGTCCTGCTGCCCCAGGGAGACTTCGCCCGCTTCCTCCGGGCGGACACGGAGGAGCGTGGGCTGCTGCTCGAGCGGCTGTTCGACACCGGTCGGTTCGCGACGGTCGAGGAGTGGTTCGCAGCCAGGCGCAGGGCGGACGAGGCGACGATCTCCGGCAAGCGGGCCGCCGTGGACCGGGTGGCCGCGCAGGTGTCCGCGGCGGCGGGAATCGAGGCCGGCGCCGACGCCGACCCGGTCGAATGGTCGCGGCGGCTCGTCGAGGAGTCGAGGGAGGCCGCGGACGCGGCGGCTGCCGCACTGACGACCGCCAAGCAGGTCGCGTCGCGGGCGGAGGCGACGCTACGCGCGGCGCGGGAGACGAGGCAACTGCAGGACCGCGCCGCCCAGGCTCGTGTACGGCTCGCGGAGATCGACCAGGGTCGCGAGCAACGGGACGCCCTCGCGGCCGAGCGTGACCGCGCCGTGCGTGCGGTCGTGGTCGCCGCCGCGGACGGCGCAGCGGAGCGCGCGCGGGGGACACTCCGACGCGAGCTCGCCCGCGTCGACGAGCTCACCGAGATCGTCGGGCGCGAGCACGAGGGTGCCGTTCTGCTGCAGCGCATCTCGTGGCCCGACACGGCGAACGACGCCGTCACGCTCGCCGACGCGGTGCGTGGCTGGGGTGCCGACGTCGCCCGGCTCGACGAGCTCATCGGCCGGGATGCGACGCGTCGTCAGGCCCACGCCGACCTCGACGCGGCCCGCGTCAGGCACGCCGAACTCGCGGACGCGGATCGGGCGGTGAGCGACCGGCGACGCCGACTGCCGGGCGAGATCGAGCAGTGCGAGATCCGCCTGAGCGGCCTCCGGGAGCTCGCGGCCATGGTCGCGCACCGCGCAGACCAGCTCGATGCTGCACGCGAGAAGGTCGCGGCGGCAGAAGAACTCGGCCGGGTGCGTGCGCTGCACACCGCCGCGTCGGAGCGGAACGAACAGGCGCGTGGAGCGCACCTCGACGCGCGCGAGTTGCTGGCGGACCTGCGGGAGCGACGGATCGCCGGGATGGCGGCGGAACTTGCGGCCGGTCTCGGCGACGGCGACCACTGTCCGGTGTGCGGGTCCGTGGACCATCCCGCGCGCGCGAAGCCCGCGGACGGCGCTGTCACGAAGGCGGACGAGGACGCGGCACGGACGGCCGAGCAGGCACGCGCCCGTGACGCCGAGGTCGCGGCGGCGGCACTCACCGAGTTGGAGCAGCGGGTACGGGAGCTCTCCGTGAAGGTCGGTGACGGGGACACCGGCAGCCTCGCCGCCGCGCTGCGCGCCGCCGAACGGGCCCATGACGAGGCGCGTGCCGCTGCCGCGTCGGAACCCGCTGTGGCGCAGTCGTTGTCGTCGTTGCGAGCGGAGGCTGAGGCGCTCGCGGGTCGTGCGCAGGAACTGTCGGCCGAACTCGCCGCCCTCGGCCAGCGCATCGCCGGTGACGCCGAGCGGCTCGCGGACCTGGACCGCGAGATCGAACTGGCCGTCGGGCCCGAGGTCGACCTGCGTGCGCGCCGCGACCGGATCGAAGCACTCGCCGCGGCGGCGAACGCGCTGCGTGACCAGCGAGCGTCCGCGTCACGGGCCGCCACCGCCGCCGCCGACGCCGCTGCGCACGCCGAGTCCGCGGCTGCGGACGCGGGATTCGCGGACCTCGACGATGCGCGCACGGCGGTGCGGACGCAGGGACGTGTCGACGAGATCGACGCGGCGCTCACCGCGGCCCGGGAGGACCGCGTGCGTGCCGAGGCGGTACTGGCCGATCCTGCCGTGGTCGCTGCCGTGGCCGCCGACCCCGTCGACACCACCGTCGCGGAAGCGGAGCACGTGGCCGCCTCCACGGCCCGGGACGAGGCGATGCGGATCGCGACCGCCGCGGACGATCGCGCCGCGAAGGTGGAGCACTATGCGGACGCCCTCCACGCCGAGGTGCAGGCGCTCGGTCCCGCGCTGCGCCGCTACGAGGAGCTGGCGGCGCTGGCCGAGGTCGTCGCCGGCCGCGGGCAGAACGCGCGGAAGATGTCGTTGCGGTCGTACGTCCTGGCGGCCAGGCTGGAGGAGGTCGCGCTGTCGGCGTCCGTCAGGTTGCGCCGGATGTCCGGTGGCCGTTACGAATTCGTTCACGAGGACGGCGCCGGCCCGCGCGGGAAGCGTGGTGGGCTCGGGCTCGACATCCGGGACGACTACACCGGTGTCGTGCGGTCCGCCAAGACTCTGTCCGGCGGGGAGTCGTTCCTGGCGTCGCTGGCGTTGGCGCTGGGTCTCGCCGACGTCGTCGCCGCCGAGTCCGGTGGGCTGGTTCTCGACACGATGTTCATCGACGAGGGCTTCGGCACGCTCGACGCGGACACCCTCGAGGCGGTGATGGGCGTCCTCGACGAGCTCCGCGAGGGCGGGCGCGTTGTCGGGATCGTCAGCCACGTCGACGAGATGCGGCAGCGTATCCCGAGCCGGCTCCACGTCCTGCGCGGCAGGGAGGGCTCGACACTCGAGGTCATGGCCGGGTGAACGGCGACGTCGGCCTCGGCGTCCGGCGTGCGCTCGAGACGGTGTTCGATCCGGCGCGAATCCTCGACCCCGGCAAAGCCATCCGACCGCCCACCGACAGGACCTCCGATGACACTCGTATCCGCGCCCGAACTCGTGGACCTGCTCGACTCCGACCGCCGCGTCGTCGTGCTCGACGTCCGATGGTCCCTCGCCGAACCCGATGGTCGTGCCGCGTTCGCGGCCGGGCATGTTCCCGGCGCCGTGTACGTGGATCTCGAGTCCGAGTTGAGTGACCACGGCGTGTCCGGGCGCGGACGGCATCCGCTGCCCGGCGGCGCCGACCTCCAGGCCGCGGTGCGGCGCTGGGGAATGAACGACGGCGACACCGTCGTCGTGTACGACGACTGGAACCGCGCAGGTTCCGCGCGGGCCTGGTGGGTGCTGCGGGCGGCGGGACTGGGCGATGTCCGGATCCTCGACGGCGGCTGGCCGGCCTGGCTCGCCGCGGACGGCGGAACGGAGATCGGCGAGACCGCCGCGGTGGCCGAGGGCACGGCGACGGTCCGGTTCGACGACCTGCATGCCGGCGCGCTGCCGACGCTCACCGCCGACGCGGCGGCGGCGCTGGCGCGCGACGGTGTGCTCCTCGATGCGCGGGCTCCCGAACGGTTCCGCGGTGAGGTCGAGCCGGTGGACGCCGTCGCCGGCCACATTCCGGGCGCCGTCAACCTGCCCTCCGTCACCGTCCTGCGCGCGGACGGGACGTTCGCGGACACCACGCAGCTGAAGGCACTGTTCGCCGAGGCCGGTGTGGACGGCGCCGCGACGGTCGGCGCCTACTGCGGTTCCGGTGTCACCGCGTCGGTCGTCGCCGTCGCGGCGGCACAGGCGGGCGTGAACCTCGCCGTGTTCCCGGGGTCGTGGTCGCAGTGGTCCTCGGACCCGTCGAATCCGGTCGAGACGGGCGACGGATCCGACTGACGGGATCGGCACGCCTGCAGACGGCTTGTGCCGACGATGCCGCGCCGGACACCGGGCACGGCCGTGCGGTCAGGAGGTCTCCGGCTTCGGGTCGGTCGGCCGGGTGTCGACTGCAGCGGTCCCCGGGGGTGTCGGCGCGTCCGGTGTCGGCACGGTCGGTGACGGCCCGTCGGAGTTCTCCGATCGCGGTTCCTCGAGCTGTCTGTCGATCTGCTCACCCACGTAGCGGATCACCACCGCGGCACACGCGGCGACGGGGACCGCCAGGAAGGCGCCCACGATGCCGAACAGTGAGCTGCCTGCGGTGACGGCGAGGAGGACGACGGCGGCGTGCAACTTCATCGATCGTGACTGCAGAACCGGCTGCAGGACATTGCCTTCGAGCTGCTGAACCGCGAGCACGATGATGAGGATGATCAGGGCCGTCGTCCAGCCCTTCGTCACCAGCGCGACGAGCACGGCGAGCGCGCCCGCGACGAAGGCACCGACGATGGGGATGAAGCCGCCCAGGAAGGTGAGCACGGCGAGTACCGGGGCCAGGGGAACACCGAGGATCACCAGGCCGAGTCCGATGAAGAACGCGTCCACGAAGCTGACGAGTGCCTGGGTTCGAATGAATCCGCCGAGCGTGTCCCACACCCGGAGCGAGACGGCCTCGAAGTGACGGCCGGCGCGGCCGCCGCTGACCGAGTGCAGCCACGGCATGAAACGGGGGCCGTCCTTGATGAAGAAGAACGCGAGGACGAGCACCAGGAACGTCGCGATGAGCATCGAACCGGCCGCGCTGACGCCGGAGAACACGCCGGTCGCGATCGACTGCGCGCTGGACTGCAGCTTCGACGTGATCGCGTTGACCGCGGAGTCGATCTGGTCGTCACGCAGGTTCACGGGCGGACCCTGCAACCAGTCCTGTACCTGGTGCAGGCCCTCGGTGGCCTTGTCGGCGATCTGCGGTGCCTGATCCACCACGGACGGGACGATCAGCGCGATGATCCCGGAGAGGACCGCGAAGAATCCGGCGATCGTGATTCCGGCCGCGGCGGCAGGGGGCACGCCACGCGTGGTCAGCGCGCGCGTCGGCGGCCACAGCACCGTCGAGACGACGAGCGCGAGGAGGACCGGCAACACCACGACCCACAGTTCGCCGAGGATTTCCCACACCACCCAGGCGCCCGCGGCGATCGCGACCAGGCACAGCGACCATTTCGCCAACCACAGGCCGCCGACTCCGATCACCTCTCCGCGGTCGGCGAATCGGCGGCGTCGTGTCGTTGGGGTGTTCGGTGGTGTTGCGGTCACAGGCGGTCCCTTCCTGGCGTGGCACTCCGGAAGCGAATCTACCGGGCGGAGTCCTCATGGGAGAGGAGCCAGCGTTTCACCGGCAAACCCCAGCGGAATCCGCCGAGTGCGCCGCCGATGCGAACGACCCGGTGGCAGGGCACGAAGAGGGCGGCCGCGTTGCGTGCGCAGGCCGACGCCGCGCCCCGAATCGCGGCGGGCCGTCCCGACAGTGAGGCGAACTCCGTGTAGGTGACGGGTTCGCCCGCCGGCACCTTCCGCAGCACCTCCCATGCGGTTTCGAGGAACGGTCCCGAATGCTGTTTCACGGGAATCGCGTCGATGGCCGCCAGGTCACCGGCGTGATAGTCGGTGATCGCTCGCGTGACGGCGCCCAGTTCGGTGCGAGCGTCGACGGTGGCCGGGCGGAGCGACGGATGGATCAGCGGTACCAGGGTGTCGGCGCCGGGTGTCCACCCGCTCGCGAGGACGGCACCGTCGGCGTCGACGACGACGCTGAACGGGCCGAGAGGGGTGTCGACGGTGCAGGTGTGCGCGGTCACGGGTGATCCTCCTGATCGGGTGTGAGGAAGGGGGTTTCGCGCGCCGCCAGTGCGACACGCCACAGGTGCATGGAGACGTAGGACCGCCACGGTGACCAGCGGCCCGAGTCGGAGAGGTCGAGGTCGATCAGACCGGCGCCGCGCACGGCGACGAGATCGGTGTCGAGGAGCACGTCCGGGTCGGGCAGGGCACGCATCGTCACGTAGTCGGCCGTCCACGGCCCGATTCCTCTGTGGGAGAGGAGATCCGATCGCAGTTCGGTCGGTGTCCGGCCCGCGTGCAGTGTCAGTGACCCGTCCGCGAGCGCCGCCGCGACACCGACCACCGCGTTCACTCGCGCGGCCGGACCCGTGAGCACCTCGCGGCCCCGCTCGGCGATGGTCGCGGCGTCCGGGAACAGGTGCGTCAGGTGAGTGTCGCCCACAGTGGTGACCGGTTCGCCGAGCGCCGCGACCAGCCTGGCGGTGTGGGTCGCCGCCGCACCGACCGAGACCTGTTGGCCGATCATGGTGCGCAGCAGCAGTTCGTCACCGTCGACGCATCCCGGAACGCGGACACCGGGCGCCGCGGCCACCGCGGGCGCCAGGATCGGATCGGCGCGCAGTGCGCCGTCGACGGCCTCCGGATCGGCGTCGAGGTCGAGGAGGTGCCGCAGCCGGGAGACGGCGGTCGCGAGGTCACGCATGTCGTGCAGTGTCAGGGTGGCGAGCGCGTACGTGCCGTCGAACCGGACCACCGTGGTGCCCGGTCCGTGCGGAAGACGCAGCGTCCGACGGTAGGCGCCGTCCGCCCAGTGTTCGAGGCCGGGAACGGCGTGCGCGGACAGGAACCAGGCCAGCCAGGCGCGGTCGAGCGGTGGACGGTAGGGGAGTCGCAGCGACACCGTGCCGGCGGCCCCGGACGGTGCCGGAGCGCCCCGGCGCGCGGCGGCGGTACGCAGCTCGGACGGTGTTGCGGCGAAGACCTCCCGCACGGTGTCGTTGAACTGTCGGATGCTCGCGAAGCCCGCAGCGAAGGCGATGTCGCCCATCGGCATCGCTGTCGTCTCGATCAACGTCCGGGCGGTGTGTGCCCGGTGGGCGCGGGCGAGGGCGAGCGGTCCGGCGCCCAGTTCGGTGGTGAGGGTGCGGGTGAGCTGGCGGGTCGAGTACCCGAGCGACTCGGACAGCCCCGCCACGCCGCCGCGTTCCACGGCGCCGTCGCGGATCAGCCGCATCGCACGCGCGGCCAGGTCGGAGCGGACGTTCCACTCCGGGGATCCGGGTGCGGCGTCCGGCAGGCAGCGTCGGCAGGCGCGGAATCCGGCGTGCTGCGCTGCCGCGGCGGTGGGCAGGAAGGTCACGTTGCGGGGCTTGGGTGTGATCGCGGGACACGACGGCCGGCAGTAGATGCCGGTCGAGCGGACCGCGGTGACGAATTGTCCGTCGAACCGCGAGTCACGGGAGGACACCGCGCGGTAGCAGCGGTCGAAGTCGAGGTCCATGCCGTCAAGCGTGGCAGCACGCACCGGGCTGCGCTAGCGGAAATCGGACACGGCTGTCGCGGTGGTAGAGGTCGGTGTCAGCAGCAGCGGGCTCCGGGGTTGCGGTCGGCGTCCGCGTACCGAGCACGCCAGTACTCGCGCTCGGACGGCACCGGCTCACCCGGATGCGCTCGGGCACGATGCGCGACGAACCGCTCGTAGTCGTGATCGCCCATCAGCGACCGCACCCACCACAGCACGCCGCGCATCAGTGGTGCTCCACCGTGTGGGCGGCGCCGGGTGCCCGGACCTTGCCCTCGGCGATCAGCGTGTCCCACTGCGCCTGGATCTGCTTCTCGGCCTTCGTCGGAACGAACCCGGCGGGGCCGAAGATCTTCGACGGGACGGGCGGCGCCTCGGTGTCGGGTAGCCCGCCGGCCCGCCACGCCCGGATGCACACCCACAGGCCTACGACGGCGACGATGAGGACCAGGACCGCGAACACGATCGAGAGGGTGCCCTGGATGAAGGTGTTGCGGATGACGGCATCCATCGCCTCGGGACTCTTCGCCGTCCCGAACGATGTCTGCCCGGCGTCCTTCGCATCCTGGAAAGCGTTGTGCTGAGCCCAGTATCCGATCGCCGGGACGTCGGAGAAGATCTTCTGCCAGGACGCCGTCATCGTGACGACGAGGTCCCACACCAGCGGGACGGCGGGTATCCACACCCACTTGAACAGGCCGCGTTTCATCACCACGACCGTGACCACGGTGAGCGCGATCGCAGCGAGGAGCTGATTGGCGATGCCGAACAGCGGGAACAGGGTGTTGATGCCGCCGAGCGGGTCGGTGACACCCATCAGCAGGACACCGCCCCACAGGCCGACGACGACGATCGAGCACAGCCACGCGCCGGGCCGCCACGACGGATCCTTGAACTTCCGGGCGGCGCCGCCGAAGTTGCCGAGAGAATCCGAGAGCATGAACCGCGCGACGCGGGTGCCGGCGTCGACGGTGGTGAGGATGAACAGTGCCTCGAACATGATCGCGAAGTGGTACCAGAACGACTTGAGCGATTCGCCGCCGATGAACTGGTGCATCACCTCCGACATGCCGAAGGCGAGGGTGGGGGCGCCGCCGGTGCGGGAGACGATGGACTCCTCGCCGACCGCCTCGGCCGCCGCGTTCAGCTGGTCCGCGGTGATGTCGGCGCCCGGCAGACCGAGATTGTTCAGGTAGTCGGGCGCGGACTCGGCGGTACCCCCGGTCAGCGCGGCGGGAGCGTTGAGCGCGAAGTACAGATGCTGGTCGAGGATGCACGCGGTGACCAGGGCCATGATCGCGACGAACGACTCGGTGAGCATGCCGCCGTACCCGATCATCCGGGTCTGGCGCTCCTTCTCCAGCAGCTTCGGCGTGGTCCCGGACGCGATCAGCGAGTGGAACCCGGACAGGGCGCCGCAGGCGATGGTGATGAACAGGAACGGGAACAACGACCCCGCGAACGCCGGACCCTCGCCGTTCTTCGCGAACTCCGTCATCGCAGGCATCTGGATCGCGGGTTGCGCGATCAGGATCCCGGCGGCGAGCAGCGCGATGGTGCCGATCTTCATGAATGTCGACAGGTAGTCGCGGGGTGCGAGCAGCAGCCACACCGGCAGCACGGACGCCGCGAACCCGTACGCGATCATCAGCCACGCGATGGTGACCTTCGACAGGGTGAACCAGTCGTTTCCCCACCCGGTGTCGGCGACCCAGCCGCCACCGACGATCGCGAGCAGCAGCAGGACCACGCCGATCAGCGACACCTCGGACACCTTGCCGGGTCGCAGGAACCGCAGGTACACGCCCATGAACAGGGCGATGGGGATGGTCATCGCGATGGAGAAGACGCCCCACGGACTCTCGGCGAGGGCGTTCACCACGACGAGCGCGAGGACCGCGATGAGAATGATCATGATGACGAAGACGCCGATCATGGCCGCGACGCCGCCGACCAGACCGAGTTCCTCCCGCGCCATCTGACCGAGGCTGCGCCCCCGGCGTTTCGACGAGATCCACAGCACCAGGAAGTCCTGCACCCCGCCGGCGAAGACGACGCCGATGATGATCCACATCGTGCCGGGCAGATAACCCATCTGTGCGGCGAGCACGGGTCCGACGAGCGGGCCGGCGCCGGCGATCGCCGCGAAGTGATGACCGAACAGGACCCGCCGGTCCGTCGGCATGTAGTCCTTGCCGTTCTCCAGGATTTCCGCCGTCGTCGCGCGATCGTCCCGGGGCTTGACGATCTTGTTCTCGATGAACCGCGCGTAGAAGCGGTAGGCGATCAGGTAGGTGCACACGGCGGCGATGACGAACCACACGGAGTTGATCTGCTCGCCGCGGACGATCGCGATCATCGACCAGGCGACGGCGCCGAGCACGCCGATCGCGGCGAAGATCAGCTTCTTCGCCGGCGTGATCGGGCTGCGGTCGACCACGCCGACCGGAGGCAGATCCGGGTCCGTGTAGAGGTACTCGACGTTCGGGTCGGAGCTGGGGGTGGGACTCGTTGCGGTCGTCATGTGCCGGCCTCCCTCCGTGCGTGGATCGTGGCTCACCTCACACTAGAACTCGGCCGGGGTCGGTGCCCGACGACAATCGCTCGGCCGTGCTCAGAACCGGTCGGCGGACGCGTCGATCCAGTCGCTGCGCCACGACGTGGGCGGATCCTCGAGCAGTTCGCCGTCCTGAAGCCATTCGTACAGTTCGGCGTACGTCTTGGTGGTGTGCGCGTCGACCCGGCGGTTGAGCATCGACGGGCGCAGGTCGGCGAAGCCGTCGGCACCCATCGACGCGACCATCTGCGCGGCGCTCGCGACCGTCGACTTCTGGAACCGGTACACACGCGCCGACTTGTCGGGGACGTCGAGCGCGCGGGTCCGCGCCGGGTCCTGCGTGGTGACGCCGACCGGACAGTGGTTGGTGTGGCAGGCCTGCGCCTGGATGCACCCGACCGCGAACATCATCGCCCGGGCGGCGAGCGTGAAGTCGGCGCCCTGGATGATCCGTTTGACGATGTCGCTTCCGCTGGCCACCTTGCCGGACGCCCCGATCCGGATCCGGTCACGCAGTCCCGACCCGACGAGCGCGTTGTGCACCAGCATGAGGCCCTCCGTCAGTGGCATGCCCATGTGGTCCTCGAATTCGACCGGTGCCGCGCCCGTTCCGCCCTCGGAGCCGTCGACGATGACGAAGTCCGGTGTCACGTCCCGTTCGATCATCGCCTTGCAGATGCCGAGGAACTCGACCCGCGACCCGACGCAGAGCTTGAACCCGACCGGCTTGCCCCCGGACAGCGTCCGGAGGGTGACGATGAAGTCGATCAACTCGTTCGGGGTCCCGAACGCGGTGTGAGCGGGCGGTGAGATGACCGTCCGGCCGACCGGCACCCCGCGCGTCGCGGCGATCTCCGCGGACACCTTCGCGCCGGGCAGGACACCGCCGAGACCCGGCTTCGCGCCCTGCGACAGTTTGATCGAGATCGCCTTGACCTGTGGCTCGACCGCCTTCGCGGCGAACCGTTCCGGATCGAACCGGCCGTCGTCGGTGCGGCAGCCGAAGTAGGCGGAGCCGATCTCCCAGATCAGGTCCCCGCCGTGGCGGCGGTGGTACGGGCTGATTCCGCCTTCGCCGGTGTCCTGTGCGAAACCGCCCCTGGCCGCGCCCGCGTTCATCGCCTCGACCGCGTTGCCCGACAGGGACCCGAAACTCATCGCCGAAACGTTCAGCAGCGCAATGTCGTACGGCTGGGTGCAGTGCGGGCCACCCAGCCGCACCCGGGGGTCGAGGTCGGTGGCGTGCCGGGCGCGCAGCGAGTGGGTCATGAACTCGTAGCCGGGTGCGTGGACGTCGCGTTCGGTGCCGAAGGGTTCCGCGTCCTTCGTCCCCTTCGCTCGTTCGTACACGAGGTCGCGCGTCTCGCGGTCGAAGGGCGTTCCGTCCGTGGACGATTCGATGAAGTACTGCTGGATCTCGGGACGGATCCGCTCCAGCAGGAAGCGGGCGTGCCCGAGGATCGGGTAGTTGCGCAGGATGCTGTGCCTGCGCTGGATCAGGTCGTACGTACCGGTCGCGGCGAGGAACGCCACCGGGACGGCCAGGATCCACCATCCCCACCCGGCAACCGCCGCCAAGGCCGCCAGGGCGCCGGCCACGATCCACACGCCCGCGACGATCAGCCACCTCACCGTGAACTCCCCTCGAAAGAATCAGACTCGACACGCCTAGTCTGGACCAGGTGACGAGATGGGAGCGAGAACGCGACGAGGACGCTTCACGCGCCTACGTCGCACGGTTCGATGAGTTGGCAGAGCAGGGCGCCGATCTGCACGGCGAGTCCCGGATGGTGGACGCGCTGCTCGCCCGGGGATCGCGGGTGCTCGACGCCGGATGCGGAACCGGACGGGTGGGGGCCGACCTGGCCCGGCGGGGGCACCGGGTGACCGGCGTCGACCTGGATCCGGTGCTGCTCGACGCTGCGCGCGCCACCGGCCTGCTCGACGTGGTCCGGGCCGATCTCGCGACGCTGGCGTTGCCGGGGGAGAGGTTCGACGCCGTGGTCGCGGCGGGCAACGTGATGATCTTCGTCGAGCCGGGCACCGAGGCCGCGGTGTGCGAGCGCTTCGCCGCCCACCTGGTTCCCGGCGGTGTCCTGGTGGCCGGGTTCGCGACCGGCCACCGCTACACCCCGGACGACTTCGACGCCGACCTCGCCGCCGTCGGTCTGGTGCGCGAGCACCGGTTCGCCACGTGGGACCTGCGTCCCTGGCGGGCGGACGCCGACTGGGCCGTCACCGTCGCCCGCACACCCCTCGACTGACCCTCCGGGCGGGCGTGTGACCTGCGGTGCTGCATGCCCCACCGCGGGCATTCCGTAGACTCTGCTGATCGTGAGCCTTACCCTCGGAATCGTCGGACTTCCCAACGTCGGCAAGTCGACCCTGTTCAACGCCCTGACCAAGAACGATGTGCTCGCCGCGAACTACCCGTTCGCGACGATCGAGCCCAACGTCGGCCTGGTCGAGCTGCCGGACGAGCGTCTCGTGAAGCTCGCCGAGATCTTCGGTTCCGAGCGGATCCTGCCCGCGACGGTGTCGTTCGTGGACATCGCGGGCATCGTCAAGGGCGCCTCCGAGGGCGCGGGCCTGGGTAACAAGTTCCTCGCCAACATTCGTGAGGCCGACGCGATCTGCCAGGTGGTGCGCGTGTTCGCCGACGACGACGTGGTGCACGTCGACGGCGTCGTCGATCCCGCCTCCGACATCGAGGTGATCGAGACCGAGCTCGTCCTCGCCGACATGCAGACCCTCGAGAAGGCGGTGCCGCGCCTCGAGAAGGAAGCGAAGAAGAACAAGGAGCTCAAGCCCCAGCACGAGGAGGCCGTCAAGGCTCAGGCGTTCCTCGAGGAGGGCAAGACCCTGTTCTCGGTGAAGGACAAGCTGGACTTCGGCCTCCTGAAGGAGCTGCATCTCCTCACCACGAAGCCGTTCCTGTACGTGTTCAACGCCGACGAGGCCGTGCTCACCGACGAGGCCAAGGTCGCCGAGCTGCGCGCGTCCGTCGAGCCCGCCGATGCCGTGTTCCTCGACGCGAAGGTCGAGCAGGAGCTCCTCGAGTTGGACGAGGAGGACCGGCAGGAGATGCTCGAGTCCATCGGCCAGACCGAGCCCGGCCTGCACGCCCTCGCCCGCACCGGCTTCCACACCCTCGGTCTGCAGACCTACCTGACTGCCGGGCCCAAGGAATCGCGCGCCTGGACGATTCACAAGGGCGACACCGCCCCGCAGGCCGCCGGCGTCATTCACACCGACTTCGAACGCGGCTTCATCAAGGCCGAGATCGTCTCCTTCGACGACCTCGTCGCCGCCGGCTCCATGAACGCCGCCAAGGCCGCGGGCAAGGTGCGCATGGAGGGCAAGGACTACGTCATGCAGGACGGAGACGTCGTGGAGTTCCGCTTCAACGTCTAGAGCCGCAGTTCAGGGTCCTGCTCGGGCCCTCGGTCCCCAGTACGTCGCACGAGACTGCGTGGACGCACGAAAGCCCCCGGTCTCTCACGGAGACCGGGGGCTTTCGTGCACCCGCTGAGGGAATCCACCCGGCTGCGGAGTCCGCCACCTCGACGAGCCGGGGCCTCCTCATCAGGGAGCGGTGGTGGATCGGCTACTCGCCGCCGGCTGAGCCGGTGAACCATCCGGTGAAGGTCCCCAGGTTGTCGAGGAAGCTCGGCGCGGGGTTGGCGGCCGCCTCGGCGGCTGCTTCCTTCGCGGCCTTCTCCTTGGCCTGCCAGTAGCTCAGGCCCTCCTCGCGCGGGGTGCCGTCGGTGTAGCAACCGAGGGCGGCGGTGCAGGGCGCGGCGGAGGCGGTGCCCGGGAGCAGGAGTCCGGCGGAGACGATCGCGCCGGCGGCCAGGAGGGTGCTGATCTTCTTCATGTGGAGCTTCCTTCCAGTTGGAGTAAAAAATCTAGGGGTTAACCACGCCATTGCGGAGTTGATCCGTGGCAGCTGTGACTCGTGTCACGGTGCCCTCGGAGTGTGTGCCGCGGCTGCAGGGCGCTGCTCTGCGGCGAAGGGTATGGGCGCTGTGGGTGGCAGTCTCTCCGTGGGCTCGGGATCTTGCCTGTCGGGGGCAGATCGGTTCCAGCATTCTTAGCAGGTCCGGTGGGTGGTCGTTCGATTGAACGACGTCGGAACAGGCTCGCCCTCAAGGCTTCCGGCGAAATCAGGCGCACAGAATATCGAGCGTCCTCGAAACACTGCCCTGACCGATCAGGAGACGGCCACCCACTTCGGACACGTCCAGGCCGTGGATTTCGGAGCAGGCGGAGCAGTAGAGGTCGATGTCGGGTCGGGTTGCGGTGGTGAGCCTTCGCGCCAGTGTGATGGCACCCGCTGCGGAAGCGCGGTGGCTCCGCTCCACCCTCCGGAAATCACGCTGCCGGGTGCAGCGGCGGTTCGCACGTCACGGCAGCAGGCGAATCTCGATCAGACGCCGACGGCGTGCCGCGTGCGGCGCCGTCACCTGCCGGCGGCAGCGCTCTGGTGCTCGGCCGTGGCGTGATCGGCGATCAACGGGGCGGCGCCGAGGGCCGCGTCGTTGTCCATCGCCCTGATCGTGGCGCGGGTGAGTGCCCCGACGGCACGTGCCTGCAGTTCGATGGCGGCGTCCGCGGCCGCGAGTGAGATCACGATCGGACCGCCGATCCACAGTGGAAGTCGCATTCGAGCCTCCCTGGTTGGTGTGGGTGGCCCGCCGGATGAGGGGTCCGACGGGCCCGCATCGCTCCCGGAGGGGGCATAGGAGCGACGCGCCAGCGAACTTAACTTCTGTCCCATGTGACTCGCGAGTACCAGACCAACCACGCGCTTGGTGTCGGTTCGGCCGGTGGCACGCGAGGAGCGGAGAAGAGTGCGTTCGACCTGCAGAAATGATCAGCGCGGTCCGACGTGTGCGGGCCTCGTCGCCCATTCCCCATCAGCGGCCGGGATGGCCGTCCGAGTGGTCGCTCCGGGGTGCGAGTCCCCGCGCCGATGATTCCTGGCGAGTAACGCGAGGACTCCGCCGAGTAGGCCGGTTGCCCAGACGAAGGCGCTCGCGAGCAGGTCCAGGCCGGCGATGCCGATGACGGCGAGGACGCCTGCGATGGCCGCTGCCCACGCGACTGCTGCGATGTACCGAAGTCGACCCACGCACGAATTCAATCAGACATTCCTGGCGCAGCAAACTGCAGGCAATTGTTGATGCCGCAGGGTGCCACGGTTGGAGACGGGTCCCGGCGAACCGCCATTCTCGACGGTTCGAGGTGGACTGGGGCGGGGGAGGGTTGTTCGCCGAGGCCGCGAACTCGCCGAACTTCAACTGTTGGACATTTGTTCAGCTAATTCGGCCCGCGGGTCGAGGCCGACCAGTACTGTTCTGTCCGCACACGAAACGTATCGAAGGAGCAGTCATGGGTAGCGCGGAAACGATCCTCATCGGTGTTCTGTCGCAGGTTCTGACGAACCTGGTCAAGGACGCGTTGGGCTCCTAGTAGAGCGAATCGTCGACGCCCGTCACCTCAGGTGACGGGCGTCGACGCATGTCCGGGCCGGTTCTTCCGATGCCTGGCCCAGCGATCACGGCCGCTCGTTGCGGCTCGCCCTGTCCACGATGCCGGCGATCCGCCGCGTCTTCGTCGCCGGCTGCTTCGCGAAGGCGATCTGGCTGAGGGCGAACTTGCGGACGCTGGGCGGCCACGCGTCCCAGTGGGCGCGCGCCTGGGGATCGGCGTCGAGGGCCGCGGCGAGCTCGGGTGACTCGACGAGCGCCTCGGCGTCGTCGAGCAGCGTCCACAGGCCGCGCTGTTTGGCGTCGTCGACGACGGCCTGTCCTGCCGGCTGCATTCGCCCCTCGGAGAGCAGGTCGGCCACGCGGGCCTTGTTGGAAGCGGCCCAGGCGCTGTTGCGCCCACGCCGGGTGAACCACATGCCCCGGCGGTGTTCGTCGATGGTGCGGGTGTGCCCGTCCACCCAGCCCCAGCACAGCGCTTCGCGCACGGCCTGGTCGTAGTCGAGTGGGGTGTTGCCGGACTCCTTGCGCCAGAACACGAGCCAGACGCCGGCGGACCGGTCGTGATTGTCTCGCAGCCACTCCTGCCACTCGTCGAGGGACTCGGGGTGCAGGTGTTCTGCGTTCGCGTCGGCCATGGGACAAGGCTAGGCGGCCACCACGACAACGGTCCCCACGCGCGCCGAGAACCCGATGCGCACGGAGCACACGGGTCGGGCCTGCCCGCTAGCGTGGGTGCATGGCCATCAAACTCGAGAACGTCGGTATCGCCGTGGAGGACCTCGAGGCGGCGATCGCCTTCTTCACCGACCTCGGTCTCACGGTCCTCGGCCGCGACACGGTCAGCGGCGAGTGGACCGACACCGCCGTCGGACTCGACGGCAACCACGCCAACATCGCGATGCTCCAGACGCCGGACGGCCACGGCCGCCTCGAGCTGTTCGAGTACATCCATCCCGAGGCGATCGCGACGAGCCCGACCCTTCCCAACGAGATCGGTATGCATCGCGTCGCGTTCTCCGTGGACGACCTCGACGAGGCCCTCGCCGTCGCAGCGCGGCACGGCTGTCACCCGCTGCGCGGCGTGGCGAACTACCAGGACGTCTACAAGCTCACCTACGTCCGCGGCCCCAGCGGGATCATCGTGATGCTCGCCGAGGAACTGACGAAGAGCTGAGCGCGACGGCCGCCGTGCACACCGCCGACGCATTCATCGATCACCTCGTGGCGACAGGCTGGACGTTCGAGGCGCCCCGCGAACCCGCCGTCTCGTCCGCGCTCGCGGCGGTGACGGACGCCGCGATTCCTGCCGGCCACATCGGTTTTCTCCGGAGATTCGGCGCGCTCGCCAGCGGCGACGACTCCCGATGGTTCCTGTCCGCATTCGACTACGCGGGCCTGTCCGGAAGCGCCTTCGCGTGGGACGAGTTCCGCGCTATCGGACTCGACGCGGCGGACACCGTCGCCGATCGGGTGCGTGTCGAGGCGTTCTGGGCGGAGTGTCTGCCGATTCTCGTCGGAGTGCGCGGCGACTACGAGTTCCTCGCGATCAGCAGGACGAATGGTGCCGTCCTCCACGGCACCGAGCCCGACTTCGAGGACACGACGATGATCGCGCCGGGACTCCACGAGCTGATGGACGGCGTCCTGCGGGGGAACCTCCTCGTCCCGCTCCTGCGCGCCTGACCCCGCGTCGGCGACGCCGCGGGAGCACCGCGGCGGAACCCTGTCGGCAGTCGTGGCTACCATCGTCGCCGCCGGGCAGTTCGCCCGATTTTCGCTCGTATCCGGAGGTGGCGTTGTGAGTGCGGTGTCGAACAATCCGAATGAGATTCCGCCCTATGCCACCCTCCCCGAACTCCCTCTCGACGAGGACGGGCGCACCGAGCTGACCCAGCAGATCTGGGAGTACCTCGTCACCGGCCGCGACGACGTCGACGACTTCGTCGACATCCACGGCGAGGACCACGAGCTGACCGAGGAGCAACTCGCGGCGGCGTTCGACGCACTGCGCACGGCCCGGCTGCGCCAGCAGAAGGAGATCGGCGCGTACACGTCCCGCACGATTGCCGCGTTCGAGGAGCTCGTCGCCCACGGCGTCGTCGCCCGCGCCAACTTCTCCTGCTGCGGAACCTGCGCGTCCGGCGAGATCTGGGAGGAGCGCGACGACAGCCGCCACTGGCTGGGCTACACCTACTTCCACCAGCAGGACACCGATCGCCTCGTGGAGAGCGGTGAGACCTACATCGGCTACGGGGCGTTCCCGCCCGAGGACTTCGACGAGGACGCCTACGACGCCCTCAGCGAAACGGCCAAGGAAGACCTGTACCGGACCGACGTGATGCGCCTCCTCGACGACGTGGTCTTCCCGGTGCTCCGGCGGCACGGCATCGAACCGGAATGGAACCGCGAACTGGGCACACGGGTGCTGCTCACGAACGCGGACTGGTACGACCCGATCGAGGCATAGCCGCGCCCTTCCACCCGAGTGCGTCCGCCCCTGACGGGGGACCGACATCCCGGCTCGACATGCCCCCGGGCTCACGCCCGGGGGCATTCGTGTCTGTGAACATGGCTGCAGTGCAGTGGCTTTGGCCTCGACGTTGGCGTTCGGTGTCTGGATTCGCGGCGTGTCCGTGGCCGGTCCGATCGGTGTGGGATTGTCCGGTATTGACACGAACAGTGCTGTCGATCACAATCGTCGCAGAAGTTGACATGACTGTCACGTCACAATCACTACCGTTCGGAGGAGGCAACATGACCGCTTCCCTCCCTGACATGCGCGAACTCCGCGACAAGGTGAGGAATCGGGGTCGGGTACTGCCCGGCGGCGTCCCTCCGCTCGCGCTCCGGTGAGCGCCTTCCCGGTCCTTCCGCTCCACTACCATTGATTTCAAGGAGAGTCCGAATGCTGGTCAGCGACATCGTCGAGTACGGCGCGCGCAAGCACCCCGATCGGATCGCGCTGCGGTTCGAGGACGAGACGGTCAGCTACGGCGAACTGCGTGACCGCAGCCGCAGACTCGCGAACGCCCTGCTCGACGTCGCGGCTCCCGGGGACCGGGTCGCCATCCTGTCGACCAACTGCACCGAGTACTTCGACTGCTACTACGGTGTGCCGATGGCCGGTATGGCCCTGACCATTCTCAACTACCGGCTGCACGCCGAGCAGATCGTCGCACTCGTCGAGCATTCCGGCGCAACGGTTCTCGTCGTCGAGAAGGAGTTCGCCGAGCTGGTCGACGGGATTCGCGACCGGATCCCGGACGTGCGGACCGTCGTCGTGATCGGCGGTAGCGGCGCCGCCACCTCGTGGGACTCGTTCGTCGGTGGCGCATCCGCCGAGCTGCCGTCGGTGCTGCCGACAGCGGACGACATCGCCTGGATGGTGTACACGAGCGGGACCACCGGAATGCCCAAGGGCGTGATGCTCAGCCACCGAAACCTGGTCAGCGGTATCACGTCGTCGGCGCTGCAGTGGGCGCTGCCCGAGGGCACCGTGTTCCTGTTCTGCTTCCCGCTCTGCCACGTCGGCGGGTACGTCACGCTGCTCAACCACCTGATGGGAAGCACGGTCGGCATCCTGCGCGCGTACGACAACGCCACCTTCCTGCGCCTGGTCGAGGAGTGGAAGGTCACCCAGACCGGCCTCGCACCCACGATGATCAACTTCCTGCTGCAGGACCCCGCCCTCGACGACCACGACCTCGGCACACTGGAGGCGATCGGATACGGCTCGTCGGCGATCCCGGCGCCCGTGCTCCGCGAGGGCCTCGAACGGCTCGGCTGCGACTTCTACCAGGGCATGGGCATGACCGAACTGGCGGGCAACGTCCTGCACTTCGACCAGGAGGCGCACCGCAGGGCCGCGAACGGTGAGACGGGACTGCTCGCCGCGGCAGGAAAGCCGATGCGGCTGGCGAACATTCGTGTCGTCGACGACGAGCTCGCCGACGTCCCGGTCGGGCAGATCGGCGAGATGATCGTCCGCTGCGACCAGGTGATGGCGGGGTACTGGCGCGATCCGGAGGCCACGGCGGCGGCGTTCACCGACGGCTGGTTCCACACCGGTGACCTGGTGCGGCAGGACGACGAGGGATTCGTCTACATCGTCGACCGGAAGAAGGACCTCATCATCAGCGGCGGCGAGAACGTCGCCTCGCTGACCGTCGAGCAGGCCCTGTACCGCCATCCCGGCGTCGCCGAGGCCGCAGCGATCGGAGTCAAGGACGACACGTGGGGCGAAATCGTCTGCGCCGTGGTCGTTCTCCGTGACGGAGCAACCGCGACCGCGGAGGACATCGTCGCCACCTGTCGCGAGCAGCTCGGCGGGTTCCAGGTGCCGCGCCGTGTCGAGTTCGTCGAAACCCTGCCCAAGAACGTCACCGGCAAGATCCTCAAGCGGGACCTGCGCGACCGGTTCTCGCCGGCGCCGCCTGACCGACCCCAACCCCTGCGGCTCACACCCCCACCACCGCACGTCGCGACGTGCGGCGATCAGTCGGGCCCTCGTGTTCCACCCTCCCTCACCCGAACAACGGAGCAACCATGAAACGCACCATCGCCGTGGGCCTGACCGCCCTGTGTGCCACCGCGGCCCTGACCGCCTGTTCCAGCCGCGAGACCACCGCGGCGTCCGGAGACTGCGATCCCGGCATCACCGACACCGAGATCAAGTTCGGCACGAGCCTGATGCAGTCGGTCGCCGGTCCGCAGGCCACGGCGGCCACGGCGCTCTTCGACGAGATCAACGCCGCCGGTGGCGTCGCGATGGGAGACGGCAAGTCCCGCAAGATCCTGTACACCGCGATGGACGACGGATACGACCCGGCACGAACGGTCGGCAACGTCCGGACGCTCGTCGAGCAGGATCAGGTGTTCGCGATCCAGAACCTGATCGGCACCGCCTCCACCCTCGCGGTCGCCGACTACCTCAACGAGCGCGACGTGCCGCTGGTCTTCCCGATGACCGGCAGCAACGAGCTGCTGGACAAGGTCGACGACTGGTCCGTCGTCGCCGGTGCGGTCACCCCGCAAACCGATTGGGAGGCATCGGAGGTCGCGCGGTGGATCCTCCGGGACCATCCCGCCGGCAAGGTGGCGGTGCTCTACCCGAACGACGCGATGGGCAACAACAGCCGCGAGGCACTGAAGGCCGCGCTGGAGGGCACCGGCGTCCAGATCGTCGCCGAGCAGACCTACGAGCAGACGACGCCGTCCGTCGACTCGCAGATGGTCAACCTCGCGAACTCCGGCGCCGACGTGTTCGCGAACTTCGCGACCGCCAGTTTCGTGACGCAGTCCCTCAAGAAGGCGAACGAGCTGAGCTGGAAGCCCGAGACCTTCATCTACTCGGGTGCGACCGACACCAACTTCGTCCTGTCGCCGGCAGGCCCGGGTGCGGCGGAGGGAGTTCACTCCTTCTACTGGATCTACGACGTCAGCAGCAGCAACCACGACGACAAGCCGGGGGTCCAGGAGTGGCGGGCCTTCGCGAACCGCAACTCCGCCAAGATCAAGTCCACCGACACCATCGCCGCAACCGGGTACAACACCGCTCAGCTGCTGGTGTCCGCGCTCGAGAACACGAAGGGCTGCACTCGTGCCGACTTCCTCGACGCGGTGAAGAACATGACGGACGTGACCACGGATCTGGCGATCGACGGGATCTCCTTCGACACGACACCCGACTACCCGTACGTGATCACCTCCATGGCACCGATGACGTTCCGCGGAGGCAGCTGGCAGTACGACGCTGTGGTCACCCGCAGCGCCCAGGGATGACCGCCGTGCCGGGCGCGTCGGACACCGGCGTACCCGCCCTCCACGTGGAGGAGATCCGCCTGAGGTTCGGAGGTGTCGTCGCGCTGGACGGGCCGTCCTTCTCCATCGAGCCCGGCCACATCGTCGGGCTGATCGGGCCGAACGGCGCGGGCAAGACGACCCTGTTCAACTGCATCAGCCGCCTGTACCAGCCGGACTCCGGCCGGATCACGTTCGGCGACACCGATCTCCTGTCGCTGACCGCGGACGGTGTCGCGGACGTCGGTATCGCCCGGACGTTCCAGAACATCGGGCTGTTCCCGACGATGACGGTGGTGGACAACGTCCTCACCGGCGCCTATTCGCGGACGCGGGCGGGATTCGTGCGTACCGCGCTGGGAATGCCGCTGAGTCGTAACGAGGAGCGGCGCGAACGGGCCGAGGCCTGGGAGCTGCTCGACTCGATGAACCTCGCACACGTCGGACTCGAACCCGCGGGCAACCTGCCGTACGGCACGCTGAAGCGGATCGAACTGGCCCGCGCGTTGATGCAGCGCCCGAGGCTCCTGATGCTCGACGAGCCCGCGAACGGACTCATCCACGAGGAGGTCCTCGAACTCGCGGACACCGTGCGGGCGCTCCGCGACGAACGCGGCTTCTCCGTACTGCTGGTCGAGCATCACATGGCGATGGTCATGTCGATCTCCGACCGGGTCGTGGTGCTGAACTTCGGGCAGAAGGTGACCGAGGGCGTGCCGTCCGAGGTCGCCGCGCATCCCGAGGTCGTCGAGGCGTACCTGGGAGGTGCGGCATGAGTGGGAACCTGCTCGGCGTGGAAGGCCTCCACGCCCGGTACGGCAGCGCGGAGGTGCTGCACGGCGTCGACTTCGTGGTTCCGCAGGGTGAGGTGACGGTCGTCCTCGGCGCGAACGGCGCAGGCAAGACGACCATCCTCCGCTCCATCTGCTCGATGGTGCGGACCACCGGCCGGATCGTGTTCGACGGCCGCGACATCGCGGGTGTGCGTACCGACCGGATCGCGCGGCTCGGCATCGCGCACGTCCCCCAGGGGCGTGGCACGTTCGGCGACCTCACCGTAGAGGAGAACCTGCGGATCGGCGGCTTCACCGCCTCGTCCGCGGCCACCGAACAGGCGATCGACCAGTGGTACGAGTTCTTCCCGCGTTTGCGGGAACGGCGCCGCCAGTTGGCGGCGGGGCTCAGCGGTGGCGAGCAGCAGATGCTCGCGATCGCCCGCGCACTCGTGGCGCGCCCGCGTCTGCTGCTGCTGGACGAACCGTCGCTCGGCCTCGCGCCGCGCATCACGCAGGAGGTGTTCCGCGCGCTCGGACGGATCAACGAGGAAACGGGCACAACGATTCTCGTCGTCGAGCAGAACGCGCACCTGGCCCTCGAGATCGGGTCGTCGGCGGTACTCGTCGACGCCGGACGGGTCGTCTCCCAGCGCCCCGCCGAGGGACTCGCCCACGACGAGTCGGTGCGGCGCGCCTACCTCGGCTACTGAGCACAGGAGTTCTACATGCAGGTCTTTCTTCAACAAGTGGTGGACGGGCTGACGTGGGGCGCGCTGTACGCAGCCTTCGCGATGAGCATCGTCCTGGTCTACCGGGCGTCCGGGATCGTCAACTTCGCCCAGGGCGAGATGGCGATGATCGCGGCGTTCTGCGCGTGGCAGTTCCATCAGTGGGGCGCCCCGCTGTATCTCGCGATCCTCGGCGCGATGGCGGTCGCGTTCCTGTTCGGCGCGGCAACCGAGCGGGTGCTCATCCGCCCGCTCGCGTCCTCCACCAATCACATGCCGCTGGTGATCATCACCCTCGGTCTGATGCTCGTGCTCAACAGCGCCGCGGGGTGGATCTGGGGCGTCCAGAGCAAGGAGTTCCCGACGATCGTCGCCGGGCCGGTGGTCACCCTCGGTCCGGTGGCGATGTCCCGGCAGGCCCTGGTCATCGTCTGCGCAGTCGTACTCATCGCCGGATTCCTGTACGTCCTGTTCCAGCGGACACAGGTCGGGCTGGCGATGCGCGCCGCTGCGGGTAACCCGGACTCCGCGCAGCTGATCGGCGTTCCGGTGGGACGGATGCTCATGATCGGCTGGGGTCTCGCCGCCGCCATCGGGGCGCTTGCGGCCTCCCTGGCCGCCCCGCAGTTGTTCCTGCAGCCGAACATGCTCACCGCATCGCTGATCTACTCGTTCGCCGCGGCGGTGCTCGGCGGACTGGACAGCCCCGTCGGCGCGATCGTCGGTGGCCTGTGCGTCGGCGTCGCGGAGAACCTCGCCGGCACCTACGTCTCGTGGATCGGTCACGACTTCAAGCAGGCTGTCGCGCTCGCCCTGATTCTCGGGGTACTCCTGCTCAAGCCGGAAGGCCTCTACGGCGCCAGGAAGGTGGCCAGGGTATGAGAATCCTCGATGCGATGCGCAGACCGCGAGCGGAACTCGATGCGCCGGTGTGGCTCTCGCGAGTCACCGTCGCCCTGGTCGTGGTCGTCGCGGTCGTGGCGCCGTTGGTGTCCGCGCCTTTCGTGAACTTCGACCGGTCCATGGTGCTGGTGTACGTGGTGGTCGGACTCGGCCTGAACCTCCTGACCGGCAACACCGGCCAGATCTCGCTCGGCCACGGGTTCTTCTTCGCCGTGGGCGCCTACCTGAGTGCGGTGCTGATCGAGAACCACGGAGTGCCGTACCTCCTGCTGATCCCGCTCGCATTCGGGGTCTGCTACGTCATCGGCTACCTCTTCGGGCTGCCGGCGTTGCGCCTGCACGGACTCCAGCTGGCGCTCGCCACCCTGGGACTCGCGCTGGTGACCCCCGCGGTGATCAAGCGATTCGAGAGCGTCACCGACGGGCACGCGGGCATCAACATCTTCGGCGCCGAGGCGCCCGAGTTCACCGGCCTCGCACGCGACCAGTGGGTGTACTACCTGTGCCTGGTGGTGGCCCTCGTCGCCTACGTCGTGGTGCGGCGCCTGTCGATCGGCCGCATCGGACGCTCGCTGATCGGGATCCGCGACTACGAAGCCGTCGCCACCACCCTCGGCGTCCCCGCGACGCGGACGAAGACGACCGTCTTCGCACTCAGTGCGGCACTCGCCGGCGTCGGCGGCGTGCTCTACAGCTTCGTGGTCCAGTACGTCGGCCCGGAGGCGTTCGGTCTGCCGTTGGCGATCGCGTTCATCACGATGATCGTGGTCGGTGGCCTGGCCACCGTTCCGGGTGTCGTGTTCGGAGCGTTCTTCGTGGTGTACGTCCCGCAGTGGACAGCTGACATCAACCAGTCGGCGGCCGGCATCACCTACGGCGCCACCCTGATCCTGTTCATCTTCGTGCTCCCGTACGGGCTGATCAGTGTGTTCCGGTGGATCCTCGGCCCGCTCGTGGCCCGGATCCCCGGCCGGCGCAGGGACGCCCGATCCGCGGTGTCCTCCCGGCCGGACTCGCGGGACCTCGTCACCACCCCCTGACGGGTCGACCGCCGAACGTGGGCGCCCCCGGCTTCGGCCGAGGGCGCCCACAATCGTGTCAGCCGCTGAAGAAGTCCAGTGCGCTGAACGCGTCGGAGAACGCGCCGAAGAACTCGGACAGATAGCTCAGGTCCACAGTGATCACCTCTCGGTCGAATTCTGTTGCGCTGTTGCGCATTCACACTGTGCATCCCGAACCTGGCGGTCACGTTCGACGGACCTGGCATCCACCTGGCAACGGCGACACGAGTGGGCCCGTCCGCGATCTCGCGGACGGGCCCGGGGTGAACGACGATCAGACGGTGGCCGTCTGGTGGGGGAGCGCGAGTCCGGCGCGCGGCCAGTCGAAGCGCAGGAGCTTGCCCGTGCTCGACGCGGTGACGTATGCCGTGCGCATGTCGTGCCCGCCCCAGCAGATGTTGGTGATGCCGGGGTCGCCGTCGGTGTCGATGGCGACGAACTCGACGAGCTCCCCGTCCGGGCTGATGACGCTGATGCCCGGGGTGGCGAGCGATGCGACGCAGATGTTGCCGTTCTCCTCGACGCCGAGCGAATCGAAGTACCGGAAGTCCGGCGATGCGTAGAGGAAGTTGCCGCCACCGGAACCCGCGAGCGTCAGACCACCGGAGATCTCACCCGGGGCGGTGACGGTCCACCACCAGACGCGGGCGGTGTACGTCTCGCTCACGTAGAGGCGGGATCCGTCAGGGGAGAGCCCGACACCGTTGGGGCCGTTCATGTCCTCGGCGACGAGCCGGATCGATTCGCCGTCCGCGGTGGCGTAGTACAGGCGCCCCCGATCGCTCGCGGTGCGGTCGCTCTTGCCGTGGTCGGTGAAGTAGAAGCCGCCGTGGGCGTCGAACACGATGTCGTTCGGGCCTCGCAGCTGGAGGCCGTCGCACTCGGTGTACAGCGTCTCGACCTCGCCCGTGTCCAGGTCGACGGCCTGGATGCTGCCGCCGGCGTAGTCGTCGGGGATGCCGCCGGCGAAGACGTAGCCGTACACCTCGGTGCCGATCATGCCGCCGCAGTTGGCGATGTAGGCGCGGCCGTCGGGGCCGATCGCGGCGCCATTGGGTCCGCCACCCACCTCGGCGACCACGGTGGTGTTGCCGTCGGGGGCGACGCGGGTCAGCGTGCCGCCGAGCACCTCGACGACGAGCACGTCACCGTTCGGGAGGGCTACGGGGCCTTCGGGAAACGTCAATCCTGTGGTGACCACGGTGAAGGACATGGGAACTCCTGGTGTGCGAGGGGTGAGATCAGCGCGACGTCACTGCATGGCGAGGGTTGGCAACCACGAGCCGGGTGAGCACTGCAGTGCCGACGCAACGGCGGACCGCGGAATCGGTGTAGGACAGGGAACCTTCTCGAATGCGCTGCGCGAGTTCTGCTTCCGATGTGCAGCCCACCGCAGCGAGAAGGTCCGTGACCGGTCCGTCCGAGCCCGAGTCGAGTTCTCGGCCCGCGATCCCGAGCAGGTTCACGCAGATCCGGAGCAGGTACCGCTCGCGTGCGCGGGCCGCGTCGAGTGCGGGAGCGACCTCGTCGGACAGCGTCTCGGCGACGAGGGCGACGATCTCGCCGAGGGACGGGCGGTCGTGCACCGTCGGGGCCGTGCAGGCGGGCTCGGGCGGGGCGACGGCCTCATCGAGCAGGTCGAGAATGAGCAGCAGGTCGTACTCGGACTCGCAGACCCGTCGGCCGATCGCGGCGAGCTCGAGTGAGTGCTCCGCGCCGCTGAGATGCCGGTGGGCCTGGAACCGGCTGAGTACCAGCCAGCGCAGGGTGCCGAAGGTCTCCCACCAGTGGAGTTCGGCGTCGGTGGGCCGAACTCCACTGGCGCGTTCGTAGCCGTCGAGCAGGTGCTCGCGGGTACCGACACCCGCGACCGGAGGCTGTGCACCGAACCGCCACGCCCGGACGCAGAGCCAGCCGAGGTCCTCGATCGGATCCCCGAGATGCGCGAGCTCCCAGTCGAGGACACCGCGAATCCCGGTTCCGTCGACGAGGACGTTGCCGAGACGGAAGTCGCCGTGGACGAGCGCCGTGGGCCGACGAGGCGGGCGGTGCTCGCGGAGCCAGCGCAACCCGATCTCGACGGCAGGACGGGGATCGTCCAGGCCGAGGTAGGTGTCCTCGAGAGCGTCCAGGGGGTCGCGGTCGTCGAGCATGGTCAGTTCCTCGACCGCGCTGCGGTGAATCTGTCCGAGCACGAAGCCCATGTCCTCGGCGAGTCCCGCTCGCACTCTGTCGAACTCCGGATCACGTTGCAGTTTCCGGGGGATGGACTCGCCGTCGACCCGCTCCATCAACAGGAACGGGGCGTCGATTCCCGGTGCGTCGTCCGCTGACGCGAGGACCGCCGGGACGGGGACACCGACCGCCGCGGCGGCCCGCAGGCACGCAGCCTCGGCTCGCATGCGGGCCGCGTCGCCGTGGCCGGGCGGATCGCGGCGCAACACCACCGGGAGCACGGTCCCGTCCGCGGTGCGCGCCTGCGCTGCCCACACCTGCCTGCTGGCTCCGCCGGTCAGACGGCCGGGTTCGTCGACCGTGACGTCCTCGCCCAGCGCCTCGCTCAGGATCGCGCCGATGCCGTCACGCAGGGGCAGGGCGGTATCGGTCACAGCCACGGTGCGGCCCCGGGGTCGCGAAGCAGCCTGCGTGCGGTCGACATGCGGTGCACCTCGTCGGGGCCGTCGTAGATCCGCGCGTATCGAGCGTGGCGGTACATCTCTTCGAGTGGGGTGTCCCCGGTCAGGCCGAGGGCGCCGTGGACCTGGATCGCGCGGTCGACGACGTTGTGCACCATGCGCGCACCCCAGAACTTGATCAGACCGATCTGGACCCGGGCGTCCTCACCGGAGTCCAGGACTCGAGCGGCGTCCAGGGTCATCAACCGCGCCGCCTGGATCTCGGCCGCGGATTCGGCGATGTACCGTTGGATCTCGCCCTTCTCGGCGAGCAGCGAGCCGTGCGCGACGCGGGTGTTGGCGCGGTCGCACATCAGCTCGAACGCGCGCTGCGCCTGGCCGAGCCACCGCATGCAGTGGAAGATCCGGCCGGGGCCGAGCCGGTCCTGCGCGATGACGAATCCCTTGCCGCGCGCGCCGAGCAGGTTGGTGGCCGGCACCCGGACGTCGGTCAGGCGAACCTCGTAGTGGTCGCTCGGGTCGTGCCCCATCGTCGGGATCGACCGCACGATCTCGAAGCCGGGGGTGTCGGTCGGCACGAGGATCGAGCTGATTCGGGAGTGCCGCGGCACCTCGTCCGACTCGGTCCGAGCGAAGACCGAACAGTAGCCCGCGTCCGCGACACCGGTGGTGAACCACTTGTGTCCGTTGACGACCCAGGTGTCGCCGTCCAGTTCCGCAGTCGCCTCGATCAACGTGGGATCGGATCCGGCGGCGTCCGGTTCGGTCAGCCCGACGGAGGGCAGGAACTCACCCGCGACGAGCGGCGGAATCCACCGCGCCTTCTGCTCCTCGGTGCCGTGCTTGCGCAGCATGATCACGTCCTGCATGGACACCGACCCGACTGCCAGCTGGCCGAACTCGGAGCGCCCGATGATCTCGTTCAGGTAGACGAAGTCCAGGAACGGCACCCCGCCTCCGCCGACGTCCGCGGGATGCCCGAGTGCCCACAGACCGAGCTCCTTCGCACGCGACCGCAGCGTGTCGAGGGCCTCCCGCGCTGCCTCGTCCTTGCCTGCGAGCGTCTTCTCGGCCGGGATCACCTCGCCGTCGACGAACGAGCGCATCTGGTCCCGCAGGTCGGCGATGCGACCCTCGGCTCGGTTCACTGTCATGCCACGGTTCCTTCGGTCGTAGATGCGACCGGCGTCGCGATGTCTCGTTCCGCGCCTGCCGATTTCGCGAGTAGTGGTGCAATGGCGGCGGAGTCGACGTACTCGTCGATCCGGGTGATCCGGCCGTCCGTGACACGGACGAACAGGGCCGCGGGTACCTCGAGGAGGCCGTGCCCCGGAAGGACGGCCCGCAGCACATGCTGCTGGGCGAACCCGGTGGGGAGCGCGTGACGGCGAATGTCCTCGTACCTGAAGTTCTCGAGGGTGCGTGCCAGCCAGCGCAGTACCCGGAGGTTCTCGCGGACGGTCTGCTCCCGGCCGTCCTCGTTGTGCCAGATGCGGGCATCGGGTGCGTACAGCTCGGTGAGGGTGTCCACGTCACCGCCGCAGACCGCGGCGAAGAAGCTGTCGGCGAGGTCGTCCATTCGGAATGCCTCTTTCTGGGATGGATTTACACGGAATCGGGTTCGAGGCCGAGTGCGCCGAGGCACATCAGGTCGAGGGTGTCGAGCAGCGCTGCCTCGTCGGCGTCGTCGCCCTGGACGATCCAGAGATAGAGCGTGTGGTCGACCATCGCCGCCATCGCTCTCGCGGCGAGCGCCGGATCGAGCTCCGCCCGCACGAGGCCGTCGTCCTGCCACCGCGCGATGGCCCGCGCCGTCCGTTCGGTCAACTGCTGCCGATGGTTGTGCCGGAGTTCGCGGAACTCCTCGTTGAAGGTGGCAACCTGTTCGACGATCGCCATCAGTCGCGCGTTGCGGCGGTAGGCCTGGTAGTAGGACCGGTTCGACGAGACGAGCCTGGCGGCGGGGGAGAGGGTGGCGTCGGAGGGGATCCGCTGGTGCACGTCTTCGAACAGCCGGGTGCTCAGCTCCCGGAAGATGTCTTCCTTGGATTCGAAGTAGCGGTAGAACGTCCCGTAGGAGACGTTCGCCTCCTGGCTGATCTGCTCGACCCTGGTGTCGGGGAATCCGACGGTCTCGAAGACGGTGCGTGCCGCATCGAGCAGGGCGTCGCGGGTCTTGCGGCCGCGAGCCGTCAGGGTCTCGACCGGCGCGGGTGCGGACGACGTGTTGACAGATGACTTGGCCACGTACAAACTATCCAAGAAGATGACATGACTGTCAAGTCACTTTTGTGGCCGACCAGCGCCACGCCGCCTTCCCATTCTTCCTCGTCATCGCTCCGAAAGGACCGCAATGAACGCCACCAATCCGAAGTACGAGCTCCGCGGTATCAACCACCTCGCGCTGGTGTGCGCCGACATGAAGCGCACGATCGACTTCTACCAGGGCACCCTCGGCATGCCGTTGGTCAAGACCCTCGATCTGCCCGACGGACTCGGCCAGCACTTCTTCTTCGACTGCGGGAACGGAAACACGGTCGCGTTCTTCTGGCTCGCGGACTCGCCGGACGCCGCGCCCGGAATCGCAGCGCCCAAGGGCCGGCCCGACGAGGGGGAACTCGCCAGTGCGGTCGGTTCGATGAACCATGTCGCCTTCGCCGTTCCACCGGAGCAGTTCGACGAGTACCGGGCGCGACTCGAGGCGGACGGCGTGGCGGTCAGTCGCGTCCTCAATCACGACGACAGCCCTTCCGGTGTGTCGCGGGACGTGCACCCCGGCACCTTCGTGCGGTCGTTCTACTTCCAGGATCCTGACGGAATCCTCCTCGAATTCGCCTGCTGGACTCGTGAGTTCACCGAAGCGGACGTCGCGCACGAGCCGCGGACCGCGGCCGACCGCCGCGTACCCAGCGGCTCCTGACCCGACCACCGGAAGGAATCACCATGCCCCGTCTACGGGAGATCCCGCGCGCCGAAGTCACCGACGAGAAGATCCTCTTCTTCTACGACCGGCTGTTCGGCCCCGACAAGGACCCTGCCGTCGACCACGGCACCATCCACGCCACGCCCGGCGACTGGTGGACCGTGTTCGCGCAGTCGCCCGACGTGTTCCGGCACGCCGTTCGCGGTTTCGCGCTCTACCGCAACGTGAATCTCGACCCCCTGCTGCGGGAACTCGGGCAGGCCCGCGCCGGCTACGCCCGCGGCAGCCAGTTCGTGTTCTCGCAGCACTGCAAGCAGATGCGCTCCCTCGGCATGGCCGAAGAGAAGATCGAGGCCATCCCGTACTGGCAGGTCAGCGACCTGTTCTCGCCGCTCGAGCGGGCAGTCCTCGCGTACACCGACGGTCTCGTCCACGACGGCGGTCGGGTGCCCGACGAGGTGTTCGAGGTCCTGCGGGCGAACCTGTCGGACCGGGAGGTCATGGAACTGACCTACATCACCTGCATGTACGACATGCACGCCACGATCTGCCGGGCCCTGAAGCTCGAGTTCGACGACCGGCCCGAACCGGTCGAGGAGGTTCGGATTCCCGAGGGCGTCGAGGTTGCGGACCTGTCGGCGGACCTGGCAGGGGAGTAGTAGGCGGCACCCCTGGTGGCCCCGGGCGGGCGGTTGTCGTGACGCGCTCCGAGTGCGGCGCACGACAACCCCCGATCGGGTTCACGCGCTCGATGGTCGGACGGACGTATCGTGATCGCATGGCGGAGGAGTGGCGGGGCGATCGGGTCGAGGACGTGCGGCAACTCATCCGGCGCGCCGAACCGGACGTCGTCGAGGAAGCGAAGTGGCGCAAGCCGTCCAACCCCGACGGCGTCCCGACCTTCTCGCTGGACGGGCTCATCTGCACAGTCGAGACCTACAAGGACAAGATCAAGGTGACGTTCGCGAAGGGGTCGGCCCTGCCCGACCCCGCCGCGTTGTTCAACGCCGGCGCCGGGGTCAGGCGGGCGATCGATCTCACGGAGAACGACGCGCTCGATGCGGACGCGTTCGTCGCGCTCGTCCGGGCCGCGGCCGACGTCAACCGAGCCTGAGTCCGGACACGCGCCGAAACCCTGGGTGTCAGTAGACGTCCCGGACGTACCGCTTTTCGGCCGCGAGGGCCTTCACGTAGGCCTCTGCGCTGCGGGGAGCGAGCCTGCCGTGCTGCGCGACGATGCCGCACAGCGTCTCGTCGACGTCCTTCGCCATCCGGCTCGCGTCGCCGCACACGTAGAAGTGGGCGCCGTTCTGCAGCCACGCCCACAGCTCCGCGCCGCGCTCCCGCATCCGGTCCTGCACGTACACCTTCTCCGCCTGGTCGCGGGAGAACGCGAGGTCGAGTTCGGTGAGGAAACCGTCGGTGTGCATCGCCTGGATCTCGTCGCGGTAGTAGTAGTCGGTGGCGGCGTGCTGTTCACCGAAGAACAACCAGTTCGGGCCGGTGTGGCCGAGCGATCGGCGCTCGTGCAGGAATCCGCGGAACGGGGCGATGCCGGTCCCGGGCCCGACCATGATCATCGGCGCGTCCGAGTCGGTCGGCGGTCGGAAATGGCTCGACCGCTGCACGAACACCCCGATGTCGTCGCCGTCGGCGTGGTCGGCCAGGTAGGTCGAGCACACCCCGCGTCGCGGCACCCCCAGCAGGTTGTAGCGCACGGGGGACACCGTCAGCTGCACCTCCCGCGGATTCTCCTTCGGGCTCGACGAGATCGAATACAGCCGGGGCTGAAGCGGTTTGAGAACCGCGAGCCAGTCCTCGACGGACGCTCGGACCGGTGATTTCGTCAGCACGTCGAGGGACTGTCTGCCCCACGACCAGTCCTTGAACGCGGACTTGTTCTCCGGGGCCAGCAGGGTGCTCAACTCGTCGTCGCCGGTACGGTCGTGCACGAACCGGAGCAGATCGCCGGTGACCCGCGTGATCTCGAGCCGCTCCTCGAGAGCCGTCCGCAACGACATCACGCCGTACCCGGCGATGTCGACGGCCGCGGACCCGTCCAGACCGGTGCTGTCGAGCCAGGCGTCGACGACGGGACCGCTGTTGCGTGGCCACACGCCGAGCGCGTCGCCCGCCTCGTAGCCGACGGTGCCGGGCGGCAGGTGGAAACCCAACTGCCGCACGTCCTTCGTGGATCCCGGCAGCGACAGCGTCACGTTCCGGCTCAGCGAGGTGATGAGCGGCGACTTCTTGCTGAAGGACGGCGCGCCACCGCTCGACCCTGTATCCGTGGATTTCGTTCGCGGGGCCGTCGTCACCGACGGCCGGGCAGCCGGGTTCGCGGTCGGAGCGGCCTGCAGTGCCGTGGTCACCGACGCCAGCCAGCCGGCCGCGGAGTCCTCGAAGTCGGGCTCGCAGTCGACCCGGTCGAGGATGCGTGCCGCGCCGAGTTCGGCGAGCCGGACGTCGACCTTGCGTCCGTGCCCGCAGAAGTCGTCGTAGTTCGAGTCGCCGAACGCGAGTACGGCGAAGCGGGTGCCGGGTAGTTGCGGCGCGTCGGGCCCGGACAGCGCGGACCACAGCGTGCTTCCGTTGTCGGGGGCGTCGCCGTCTCCGGTGGTGCTGGTGACGACCAGCAGTTCCGCGGTACCGGCCAACTCCTCGACCGTGAACTCGTCCATGCCCCGCACCTCGACCGGTACGCCTGCCGAGGTCAGGGCGGCAGCACATTCGACGGCGAAGTCCTCCGCGGTGCCGGTTTGTGACGCCCACAGCAGCACCACCGGCGCCCGCTCCGCGACGGGCACCTCGGCGGTGGCCGGACCGGACGCGGCACCGGGGCCGCGGGAGAACAGTCCGGCGAGGGTGCCGTCCACCCAGGCGCGGGTGTCCGCGCCGAACGGGGCGACGGCGGGCAGGACCGGAACTCCGGCCGCACCGACGGCGGCGTCGGTGCGGAGCGCGGCGAGAAAGCCGGCGAGGTAGGTGCGTTCGGTCGGCGCGAGGCGCGGGACCGGGTGGTCGGCGACACCGAAGAGGTCGCCGAGGGTGTCGAGTGGGGACACGGTGACCTCCTGAGTCGACGGTCGGTCGGTGACGCGCGCGTCGGCGTCGTCCGGTTCGGCCCTCGTGGCGGACGCGACCTTGGTGAGGGTCACCGCGCACGCCTTGAACTCGGGCTGCTGGGAGGCGGGGTCGACCGCGTCGTTCGTGACGGCGTTGATGGCGAGGTACTCGCCGAAGACGTCGTTCCAGTGGAAGGGGGCGAAGACGTCACCCGGCCGCACCCGGTCGCTGACGACGGCGGGCAGCACCGCGCGACCGCGGCGGGACGCGACCTCCACCCGGTCCCCGGCGCGGATGTCGAGGCGGGCGGCGTCGTCCGGATGCAACTCCACGAACGGCCCCGGGTTCAGCTTGTTCAGCTTGGCGACCTTGCCGGTCTTCGTCATGGTGTGCCACTGGTGGGCCAGCCGGCCCGTGTTGAGCAGGAACGGGTAGTCGTCGTCGGGCATCTCGGCGGGCGGCATGTGCGGCCGCGCGAAGAACATCGCCCGCCCGCTCGGGGTCGGGAACGCCAGCCGGGGCACCGAGCCGTCCTCGCGGACCAGCAGGGTCTGGCTGACCCCGTCGTTGAGGTAGCGGATCGGATGCCGGTCGGTGGTGACGTCGGGTGGGCACGGCCACTGGATCGGGGTCTCGCGCAACCGTGCGTAGGTGACGCCGCGCAGGTCGTAGCCGGTCCGCGGGTTCGAGAACCTCGTGATCTCCTCGAACACCTCCTCGGCGGAGGCGTAGGTGAAGGCGTCCGCGTACCCCATCTCGCAGGCGACGCGGGCGATGATCTGCCAGTCCGGCAGCGCCTGCCCGACCGGGTCCAGTGCTTGCGGGAAGAGGGTGAGGTTGCGTTCGGAGTTCACCATCACGCCGTCCGCTTCGGTCCACAGTGCGGCCGGGAGGAGGATGTCGGCGTAGTCGTTGGTCTCGGTGTGCAGGTAGGCGTCCTGGGAGATCACCAGGTCCGCCTTCTCCAGTCCGGCGAGGACGGTGCGACGGTTGGCGACGGTGGCGACCGGATTCGTACAGATGATCCAGCAGGCCTTGATGTCGCCGTCGGCCATGCGGGAGAACATGTCGACGGTGCCGCCGCCGACGTCGGTGCGGAGGGTGCCGCGCGGAACGTTCCACGCGTCCTCGACGAACTCGCGATCGGCGTCGACCAGGACGGTGCGCTGGCCCGGCAGACCCGGGCCCATGTAGCCCATCTCGCGCCCACCCATCGCGTTCGGCTGCCCGGTGAGAGAGAACGGTCCGCTGCCGGTGCGGCAGATCGCGCCCGTCGCCAGGTGCAGGTTGCAGAGCGCGTTGGTGTTCCAGGTGCCGTGGGTGCTCTGGTTCAGGCCCATCGTCCAGCAGCTCATCCAGTCGCCGGCCTCGCCGATCCAGCGGGCGGCGGTGCGGATGTCGTCCTCGGCGAGACCGGTGATCTCGGCGACCCGCTGCGGGGTGTGGTCGGCGAGGAACTCGGGCATGGCGTCCCAGCCGTCGGTGAACTCGGCGATGAACTCGGGATCGGTGTGGCCGTTCTCCACGATCAGGTGCAGCAGGCCGTTCATCAGTGCGAGGTCGGTGCCGGGAGCGATCTGCAGGAACAGGTCCGCCTTGTCGGCGGTCGCGTTGCGGCGTGGATCGACGACGATCAGCTTGGCGCCTGCCTTGACCCGCTCCATCATCCGCAGGAACAGGATGGGGTGGCAGTCGGCCATGTTCGCCCCGGTCACGAAGAACACGTCGGCGTGGTCGAAGTCCTGGTACGAGCCGGGCGGACCGTCGGCGCCGAGGGACTGCTTGTAGCCGGTGCCCGCGCTGGCCATGCACAGCCGCGAGTTGGCCTCGATCTGATTCGTGCCGATGAAACCCTTGGTCAGCTTGTTCGCCAGGTACTGCGCCTCGATGGACATCTGCCCCGAGACGTAGAGCGCGAACGCGTCCGGTCCGTGCTCGTCGACGATGGAGCGCAGCCGCGTGGCGGTCTCTCGGATCGCCGCGGACATCGTGGTCTCGGCGATCGGTCCGCCGCGTTCGGACCGCAGGTGGGCGGCGTCCATGCGGCCGGGTCCGGCGAGCATGTCGGCGGTCGTGTTGCCCTTCGTGCAGAGACGGCCCGCGTTGGTGGGGTGGGTGGGGGTGCCGGCCGACTTGGCGGCGCGACGCCGGCCCGTCTCCGGGTCGGTGACGATCTGCAAGGTCAGACCGCACCCCACGCCGCAGTAGGCGCAGAGCGTGTTGACCGTGTCGACGTCCCCCAACATGACCTCCTCCGACGTCCTGGAACTGCGAGCACCGAAGCCTGGTGCTCCGGTACGGGAGCGAGTGTCGACAACCAATGTTTCCGTTCGACGCGTGAAATATTGCGTGAAGGTGAAGTGGCTCGCCGGTCAGCTGCGGGCGGCGGGGAGACGGCACCCGGTTCGGCCGCTGACGAGGGCGGCGACCTTCGTGCCGAGGTCGACGTGGCGGCCGTCACTGCTGGTGACCACCACGTCGTGATCGCCCGGTCGGTCGACGCGCACGGTGAGTTCGGTGATCCCGAGGGGCGCCAGGATGTCGCGGGCGGCCTGCAGGACCCGGGGCCACGCGGCGTCGGGGATCGGAATCGGGGACACGTAGTTCGGGAGGTCGATCTCGAGCCCGTCCGTCTTCGCGAACGCACCGCCGCACCCGATCTGTCGGCGTTCCCTGCGCTGCTCCCACACCAGTTCGGGCGCGATCGCCGTCGCGGCGTCCGCTATCCGCAGGACCGCCGCGGTGAGTTCGGCCTCGGTGTCCTCGAGGGTGGGCAGGGTGGGGAGCAGTGCCGCCGCGCGGGCGATCTCGTCGTCGGTGTGGTTGTAGGGATTGTCCATGATGTCGAGGCCTCCGCAGGCTGTGGTCAACAGGGTCAGGGTGGTGGCGAGAGCGGCGAACAGCGGCACGATGCGGCGCGTCATCGGTACACCACTTGATCGGGGAGTCCCGCCACGACCGAGGCCATGTTGTATCCGGACATGCGGAGCTCCCGGTTGCCGCCGAGTTGCGGGTATTGACTGTGCGAACGGACGCCCTCCCTGGCGACGCCGTCGGGGCTGGTGCCTGCATCCGTGGCGAGCTGCTCGAAGTCGGCGGTGCTCGGGTCGGGGCCGAAGCGGTGAATCCTGCCGATGTCGGGAATCAGGACGTCGCCGTCGGCTTCCAGCACCCAGGCGTGGCCCGCCCCGAGGCCGAGGTCGGCTTCGTCGTCGGCGTTGACACCCGGCGATCCGTAGAAGACGGCGTCGTCGACCGGTTGACCGGGCGCGGGGTCCTGCAGGGCGAGGCCGGTGGTCAGTGATCCGTAGGAATGGCCGAGCGCGGTGATGTGCGGATCCGGGTGGGTCGACGCGACGTCGAGGCCCTCGTAGAACGAGGCGAGCCTGGCGGCGCCCGCCTGCGCGCGGTCGGTCTGGGCGACGTCGCCGTAGCCGCGCAGATGATCGAAGAGCGCGTTCGACGGCCCCGTGGTCTGTGGAGGCTCGTACCCCAGCCAGGCGACGGAGGCAACGGTCTCGTCGCCGCGGCCGGCGCGGTCGAGTTGCTTCTCCGCCTCGAGTCGCAGCAGTTCGGCCTCCCGGACCATGCCGGCGAACGAATCGTCGATGTTGGTGTTCACTCCTGGGGCGGTGACCGACACGTGGTCTGCGCTGTCGGGATCGCCGACCGCGAACGCGGCCATCCCGCGTTCTCCGGTTTTCAGGTCGAGGAGCATCAGTCGCCCGTCGGGATTGGCGGCCACGACCTTCTCGATCTCCTCGAGATCGCGCAGCTTCTGCTCGGTGTACCAGAGCGCGGCGTCGTCGTCGGTGAAGGTGCCACCGAACACGTTGTCGGCGAGGTTGTTTCGGAGCCGATCCCGGTCGGCTTCGAGGCGCGCGCGTTCGTCGTCGATCCGTCCGACGTTCGCCTCGTGTCGGACGCCCGACGGAATGCCGTCGCGGTTGCCCACCCACTCGGGGTGCTCGTCGATCAGCTGTCGACGCTGTTCGTCGGTGAGGGAATTCCAGTACTCCATGTTCTCCTCCGCGGACGCGTCGGGTGGCGGTGGTTCGGACCGCGCACCGGCGGTGACACCGCCGGCCTCCGGTGCGCCGGTGCCGCCGAGTTCGGCGGTGGCGGCATCGAGCGCCGCCCCGGCGCGGGCATCGAGTTCGGCGACGGTTCGGAGTGCGGGAACGAGGCGCGACTCGAACACCAGTGCCTGTTCCGCGAGGCGGGCCTGGAACAACGGGTCAGCCACCTCGTCACCCGTGACGAACGGAGGTGCGGAGACCCGGCCGTCGTCGGCGACGGTGAATCCGGACGCGGTCGCCTCGTCGACTATTGCCAGGGCCGTGCGGCGGGCGGGGCCGATGGCGTGGGCGGCATCCAGCAGAACGTCGGCCTGTGCGGTGACCGCGGCCACGACGCGACGTGCCGCGGCATGTTCCTCGGCCGACCGCGGGCCCGCTGCGTCGGCCGCGGCGCCGTGCCACGTGGCCAGCGCCGTGTCGACGTGCGAGAAGGCTGCCGTCGTGGCGTCGCCGAAGATGCGGTTCGCCGCTGCGATCGCACTGCCTGCGTCGGCGAGCGACTCCGGGTTCCATCCGCGCACCTGAGACACGGTGACCACCTAGACATCACCGCCGGCGGTGACGACGAGATGGTGGACAGTGCTGTCGGCGGTGTCGTAGTCGCTCGCATTCGCGCGCGCCACAGCAGCCATGTCGTGTATCGCGCAGGCCCGGGCGCGGTACGAACGGAGCAGCGGCGCGGCGGCCCGGGCGGCGGCCGCGCCGAGCGACGACGCCGGCATCGCGGTCGCGGCGCTCTCGACGGCGGCGGACGGTTCGAGGCCGTCGACCCGATCGGCCTCCTCGCTCAGCAATGCGGCGAGCACGCGCAGCGCGCCGGTGTCGACGTCGAGCGGTTGTCCCACGTCCATCCCCCTGTGTCCGCTCCGATGAATGAGCCCCACCGGGTTGGACGCTCGCCCGGGCAGATCGGTTCCGCAGCCGGCCGCCCACGGCGTCAGGGTGTCGTGGGTGCCTCGCTCAGTGTGCGGGCGGTGACGAACCGACGAGCCGCCCCGGACAGTGGATCGGTGAACTCCAGTTCCCGTGCCAGCAACTGCAGCGGGAGGGCATGGTCGTCCGGTGCCTCGGGCAGCAGGTCGGGATACCACCGATCGCCGAGGATCCTGATTCCGAGCGCAGCCAGGTGTACCCGCAGTTGGTGCATGCGGCCGGTCCGGGGTCGCAGGAGCGTGTGCAGCACGGCACGGCCGGATTCGCTCACCCCCCTTCCCAGGAGGTCGATCAGGGTCTCCGAGTTGGGTTCGCGGGTGTCGTCGACGACCACCCGCAACCGACCTCGCGTCGCCTCGATGTGATTGCGGTAGGTGACCGGCCAGGTGTGCCCGGCCGGCGCCGGTGCATCCGGGTCACGCGGCAGCGCGGACACCGCCTCGTAGGTCTTGGCGACTTCACGTCGTTCGAAGAGGGACTGGTAGGCGCCGCGTGTGGCGGGTCGAGCCGAGAACATGACGAGTCCGGCGGTGGCGCGGTCCAGACGGTGAATCGGTGTGATGTCCGGGTTGTCGAGGCGCAGTCGCAATCGGACGAGTGCCGACTCGCGCAGATATCTCCCGCCCGGTGTGGTGGGGAGGAAGTGCGGCTTGTCGATCACGATCAGGTCGTCGTCGACGTGCAGGATCTCCTCGTGGAAGGGAACGGGTTCCTCCGCAGGAAGATCACGGTGGTACCAGACGAACCGGTGCTCACCCAACACCGCCGTACGGCCGACCGGTCGTCCGTCGACACCCACGATGTCGCCATCGTCGAACCGACGGTGCAGGTCGGCGGGGTCGAGGTGGTCGAACCTCGCGACGACGAATTCGGCGACCGTCGCCCACGGACCCGACGCCGGGATGCGCAGCCGCGTCGGGCCCACCCCGTTCCGGACCGGGAGAGGTGAGGGCATCGGCACGCACGTCATCATCCCACCGGTCGCCGGCGCGGCACACCACGAGGTCGGGAGAGCGCGTCGAGGATCCCTGATCAGAGGCGGGAGGGCGGAAGCGGTTCGATGTCGTACGGTCCCGAGCCGGACAGGCCGACGGCTCGATCGCGGACCAGTGGGAGCGCGTCGTTCAGGGTGTCGCCGAGTCGGTGCAGCGAGTTGAGCGATCGGGACTCCCAGACGGGGAACTCGCCGTTTGCATCGCGGGCGGAGGTGTCCCAGAGCAGGGCGTCGCCGTTCTCGCTCCATCCGAACACGTGCAGGGACGTCGGGAGCGACCAGTCGGCGTCGGGATCCACCATCCAGTCGAACCCCTCGTCCCTGCCGTCGACGTAGGCGGCGTGGAAACGAGTGGTGAGATTCCCCGCGCGCCCGTGCCAGCCGTCGGCGTACCCGGGGAGCAGGGGCGGGTAGACGAGCCAGAGGCCGAACGACCGTGCCCATCCGGCATGCCGGACGAACGCCTTGTACGAGTCCGGAAAGCCGCCGCCGTCGGGAAAGCGGAAGGTGTCGAGTGCGGCGAAATCGATGTGCCCGAGCGTCGGTGGGCCGTTCACCGTCAGTGCGCTGATCACCTCGTCCGCCATGCCGTCGAGGCTAGCCGCCTGCCGGTGACAGGCGGGGCCGCGGTGCTACGCCTCGACGGTGACGTCGACAACGGCGCCGGTCTCGTCGAACCGCACCGCAGGCCAGCGGCCGTCGACGAAGTGCTGACCGCACGAGTCGTCGAAGTGCAGCACGACCTCGCCTCCGGGGTGGACTTCGACGGTCACCAGCACGAGATCGTGTGCCGCGTCGTCGAGTTCGGCCGGTTCGGGGTCACCGTCGCCGAATCGGGTGACGACGGCGTCGGTGGCCCGCCTGTGCCACCCCGGGCCATCGGCCAGGACGGCGTCGAGGCGGGGGAGCAGCCCTGCCGCCTCGACGGCATCCGCGGTGCGGAGGACGAATTCGGGCTCGCCGTCGGCGACGTACCAGTCGTGGACGAGCGTGTCGCCGGTGGTGAGCACCGTGGTGGCCCGAGTGAAGACACCCCGGTCGGACCGGACGGGAGGAGAACTGTGAGACACGGCGCGAGCCTATCGGTGAACCGCTGGACGAGTGGGCCCTCGACCGACGACCCGTTCCCGGAACGAACTGCGGTCAGCGTCCCCGGCCGGCCGCTCGCGGGCGACTCCGCGGTGTCGCCCGCACGGCTGCCCCCGCCTCAGTCCACGGACGACGTCGCGCGGCCTCGCCACCACATCCATCCGGCGGTGACGATGATCGCGCCGGCGAACGAGCCGATGATGCCGCTCGGACGCAGCGCGAGACCGTCCCCGGCGAGCAGGCTGATCAGCAGGCCGCCCACGAACGAGCCGCCGACGCCTGCGACGAAGGCGAGAGTCCAGTCGATTCCGGACTTCGACTTGCCCAGGATCAGTTGGGCTCCGGCACCGACGAGCAGTCCGAACAGGATCATCCCGATGATCAACATGGCGGGAGTATATGGCGCTGTTCCGGCCGAGCGCCGGTTGTCGCGAGGCGACGGTGTCAGTCGTGTCGCGCGACGTCCTCGCACAGGATGCCGGGCCAGCGTGCGAGATCGGCCGGGGTGTGCGCCACCTCGAGCGTGGCCTTCGGCATCAGATCCACCAGTGCCTCCGCGGTGGACACCGGGTGGGCGGGATCGTCGATCCAGGCCAGCACCGTGGTGTGCACACCGATCGCGGCGATGTCCTCCGGCGCGGGCAGGTCGCTCAGCGCGGCACCGCGGAACAGGGACGGCAGGAGGCGTTCGGTGACGTCGGGGGCGGTTTCGGGTGCGCCGGTCGTCGCAGGGGGACGGGACACGGCGGTCTCGGCGCGGAGGAAGGCGTCGAGTCCCTGCTCCTCGACGATCGTCGCATTGCGCCGGTAGGCCTCTGCTTTCGCGACACGGGTTCCCCAGGCGGTCGCGGGTACCAGAAGGGTGAGGCTGCTGAACCGTCCGGGGTCGCGGACGGCCGCGTGCAGGAGCGTCCCGGTGCCCATCGACGGGCCGACGCCGTGAACCTGCTCGCCGGGGAACCAGTGGTCGAGCAACCTCAGCAAATCGTCGGCGAGGACCTCCCATCGGTAGTCCTCGGGAACTGCCCGACCCGTCGAACGACCGTGTCCGCGAGCGTCGTAACGGAGCAGGCGCGTGCCGCTCAGGCCGCGCCCGAGGTCGAGTTCCATCAGGCGGTCGCGGTGACGGCTGGAGGTGAGGCCGTGCAACTGGACGACAGGATGGCCGCCCTCGTCGCTGAGTTCCACGTCGAGTGCGGCGCCCGGAACACCGAAGGTCGGCACGTTACCCCCTGAGTGGCTGGTGGAAGGCGCCTAGGATAGCGCCATGCGGCTGACCAACGTCGCGCACCTGCGCCTGCCGTTCGGCCGTCTGCTGGGTTACGACGTACGCGTCGGGCCGCCGGGCCGAGCACTTCCCGTGTCCTTCGACCAGGGTCGTCATGTCGGAGCCGGGGACCGGGCCGGATCGTGGATGGCGCTGTCCTTCAGGCTTTCCCGGCCGATTCCGCCGGACGCGCTCGCTGCTGCGTGGCTGGCCGTGATCGCGCGACACGGCACGCTGCGATCGGTGTTCGTGCCGGGCCAGGACGCCGGGCCCGGGCTGCACGAGGTCGAGATCCACCCCGGGGAATGGGTCGAGCACTCGATCGCGCCGGGGCAGGCAGTCAACGAGGCGCTGCGCGACGTGCTCGACCGCGCCTGCTCGCCGTACGGTCGCCCGTCCCACAGACTGTGCGTGCTCGAGACGGCGGTCGGACCGACGGTGGTCGTCGCGGCGGACCATTCGCACGTCGACATGTGGTCGATGCTGGTGATCGCGCGGGACCTGCTCGCCGCGCTCACCGCGGTGCAGGACGGGCGAGCGCCGACCCTGCCGCCCGCACCCGCATTCGCCGAGCACACGAGGGCGCTGCGGGACCGGCCCGCGGCTCCCCCCGAGGTGCACCGCCGCTGGGCGGAGGTGTTGGCGGCCAGCGGCGACGTCATGCCGCTGTTCCCGCTGCCACTCGGCCCGGCCGGCTTGCAGCAGGAACGTGTCGAGGTGCGCGACGTCCTCGACGTCGACGACAACGCCGCGTTCGCCGCGCAGGCCCGCGAGGACGGGGTCTCGACACTGGCGCTGGTGGTGGCCGCGATGACGGAGGTGACGCGCGCGCTGGCGGGCACTCCGCTGCGCGCCGTGTTCCCGGTGCACAGCCGGTACGACTCCACCTGGCACGACTCCGTCGGCTGGTTCATCACCAACTCGGTCCTGGAGTCCGTCGACGCCGATCCTCGCGCGAGCGCCGACGCGGTCAAGGAGGCGGTCAGGATGGGCTCCTGGCCGTTGGCGGACATTCTCCGGCCGTGGGGTGGGATGCCCGAGGCGCCAGGGATGTTCGCGATCTCGTGGCTGGACCTGCGCCGGCTCCCGGTGCGGGTCGACGCGACCGGACTGGAGGCGCAGTACGTCGGCGCGACCATTCGGACCGACGGCGTGATGCTCTGGTTCGTCCTCGACGAGTCCGGCCTGCATCTGCGGTGCCGTTATCCCGACACCCTCGAGGCCCGCCGCCACGTCGGCACCTGGCTGGACACCCTCATCGCTCACCTGCGTTCGCGTGCACGAGAGTCCGTCGGTGGTCGTCTCCGGCTCGGGGACCGGACGTATCGGGTGCAGAGGGCTCAGCGGATCGACGTCCCGGCCCTGGTCGCGCTCCTCTCCGACGACGAGATCAGCCGCACCCGGGAAGGCGCGGAGATCGCCCGGTACGAGGAGGCGTACGACGCCATCGCCCGAGACTCCTCGCACTATCTGGCGGTGGTCCGGGACGAGGCCGACCGGATCGTCGGCACCATGCAGCTCACCGTCATTCCGGGGCTGTCGCGGGGCGGCACCACCCGGCTCCAGATCGAGGGCGTCCGGGTGGCGGCCGCGGAGCGCTCCCGAGGTATCGGGACCGCCATGCTCGAGTGGGCGCACGAGCACGGCAGGCACCGCGGCGCGACACTCGCGCAGGTCACCACCGATCGTGACCGGGTGCGGGCACTCACGTTCTACGCCCGGCTCGGGTACGACCGCGGTCACGTCGGTCTCAAACGGCAGCTCTGAGACGCGCCGGTCGCCGCGGCGGGCGGACGGATGACCTGAGCGATACCCTGCGACCGGAGCAGTGGTGTGCACGTGCCGAGGCGGGAAACCGTCCTGTCCGTCGAGGTGGTGGTGCCGTCGTGGTCGAAGGATCTCTCACGGACGACGCCGACCGGTTGTCCGGTCGGCGCGGACTTCTCGCGGTCCTGCTCGCGATGGCGATGTTCGTCCTCGTCGTCGACACGTCGCTGATGAACGTGTCGATCTCGGCGGTCGTGCGGGACCTCGACACCACGGTCAGTGGCGTGCAGTCGGCGATCGCACTCGAAGCGTTGGTGTCGGCCGCCTTCATCCTGATCGGCAGCAAGGTGGGGGATCTGATCGGGCGCAAGCGTGCGTACGTGCTCGGCCTCCTCGGTTACGCGACCGGTGCCGCGGCGATGACGTTCGCGCAGACTCTGACCGCGGTGATCGTGCTCTGGGCCGTCGTGGGTGGGATCGGCGCATCGCTGCTGCTGCCCGCCATGCAGTCCCTCGTCCACGGCAACTTCCACGGCCCCGCGCAGAAGAAGGTGTACGCGCTGGTCGGCGCGGCGGCGGCGATCGCAGCCGCCGTCGGGCCGCTGCTCGGCGGCTTCGTCACCACCTACCTGTCGTGGCGGGTCGGATTCGCGCTGGAGGTGGTCGTCATCGCCGTGGTCCTGTCGGGGATCGGCCTCGTCCGGGACGTGCCGTACACGGGTCCGCGCGGCGTCGACGCCGTGGGTGCAGGGCTGTCGGTTGTCGGCATGGGCGGCATCGTCCTCGGCATCCTGGTGTGGCAGGAGGGCGGCGAGGCGGTGGCGGCGCTCCTCGTGATCGGTTCCTCCGCGCTGGTCGGCCTCGCCTACTGGTTGATCCGCCGGAAGCGGCAGGGAAAGCCGTCGCTGATGGATCCGGACCTGTTCCGCTCCACGGTGTTCCGGCTCGGCGTCACGGGGCAGATGTTGCAGCAGATCGCGCTCGGCGGCACCATGATCGCCCTGCCGATCTATCTGCAGATGGTGCTCGAGTACAACGCGATGCAGGCGGGTCTGTCCCTCGCGCCGCTATCGCTGAGCATGTTCGCGGTCGCGCTGCTGGCGGGGAAGAAGGCGGGCGACAGGCAGCCCGCCGCGATCATCCGGTGGGGATTCGTCCTCGTCGCCGTCGGTGTCGCGATCCTGGTCCCGCTCGTGCCCCGCGCGGAGTTCGGATGGGCACTGTTGCCGCCGCTCGTCGTCGCCGGCGCGGGACTCGGACTGCTCGTCTCGCAGCTGAACAACTACACGCTCGCCCCGATCTCCGAGGAACGGGTCAGCGAAGCGGCGGGTACCAACTCCGCGGCGGGCTCGTTCGGGCTGTCGTTCGGGCTGGCGTTCGCGGGTGCCGTCATGCTGGCAACGCTGTCGATCAGCTTCACCGCGACGGCCCAGTCGAGCACGGTGCTCCCAGCCGACGAGCAGAGTCAGGTCGCGCAGGTCCTGGAGGAGGACGCCGAGGTCATGAGCAACACCGAACTCGAGACACTGCTCGTCGGGCAGCCCCCCGAGATCCGGGACGAGATCGTCCGGATCAACACCGAGGCGCGGCCTCTCGCGCTCCAGGTCGCCCTGCTGGTGCCGGTCCTCGCCGCGCTCCTCGGACTGCTCACCTCGTTCCGGATGATCCGGCAACCGGACGCACGACAGAGCGGGTGAGCTCGCGGGTCGCCGACAGCGGCGATGCGGTCGATCAGGGCACGTGGAACGTCACGAAACCCGGTGTGACCGGCCCGGTCCGGGAGCTGACCATCACGACGACCCGACCCGCCCCGGTGTCCAGGGTGACGGCGGGCGGGATGCCGTTCAGCCCGTCCGACAGTGTCGCGGCGCCGTGGGCTCCGGTCGAGAGGTTCAGCCACTCGACGGGGGAGGAGAGCAGACATCCCCAGCCGCCCTCCTTGCCGCCGGTGATCGTCACCCTCCGATCGCCGACGACAGCGGCGCACCGTATCGCGGGAACGTCGAAGCTGCCGTTCGGATTTCCGAGAGGTGCCGGATCGATCTGGAAGGGCACGGTCACGGCTGCGGCAGCCTGACCCGCCGTGGGCAGCGCAGCACCGATGGCCACCAGTGCGCCGGCGGTCAGAACACGGACGAGTGTCATGTCGTGCTTCCCCTTTCGGGTAGCGAATGTGCCGAAGGATGCGTGGGTTCGTACATCAGGATCGACCCCGCGCCCGGAACGACGAGCCGGACCGTTCGGCCCCACGGCTGCCTGCCGACATCGCCCTCGAAGTCCGCGCCACGCGAGCGGAGTTCGGCGACTGTGGCGTCGAGATCGTCCCACATGAACGACACCTCGTGATGCGGCCCGGACGCGGCGTCGGCCGGATGGATCGCCAATTCGCTCGGACCGGAACGGAATATCAACCAGCCGCCACCGGCGTCGACGTGGGTCCATCCGAGAACGTCGCGGAAGAAGTCCCGCGCGGCCGTCGGGTCGTCCGCGTAGAGCAGCGCATGAACTGCGGTGATCATCACTCGACGGTAGTCGGTCGCGGCCTCCGGCGACAGCCGGGCACGCGCGTGAGGAGCGGAGCCGCCAGGGAATGTCTCCTAGGCGAGGTAGGGCACCAGGGCTTTCCGGTCGGTGGGGTAGTCGGTGAACTTCTCCTGGTACCACCGGTGGGTGGCGAACGCCCTCGGGATCAGGTTGCCTGCGGTGATCAGGAGGATGACGACACCGGGCAGCGCCCAGGTGAGCAACGCGAACCCGGCCCAGGCGATGAGTTCGCCGAGGTAGGCGGGGCTGGTCACGAACCGGAATCCACCGCCGAACGGGATGCGGTACTCGGCGGCCCCTGGGTTGTTCTTGTCCCGCAGGTTCCGCACGATCGACTCGGAGCTGAGCAGCAGCGCGAAACCGGAGAGATAGACGACGAGACCCACGAGGAAACGCGGATCGGTCAGCCATTCGGTGGTGTACCGGCCGAACCAGTCGTGACTGAACAGGGCGCCGTTGAGGTAGCCGTGCATGGACGTGACGAGCATGCCCATCACGATGACCGAGGCGTTGAAGGTGCTGCGCTTGCCGGGGACCTGCCGGATCGCGAGGGGGAAGTACCAGCCGCGATTCGCGTAGTGCAACAGCCAGATCGCGGCGAGTGCCAGCGACGCGGGCTCGAAACGATTCGGTCCGGTCAGGTAGAAGACGAGGAACACCACCGTCGCCGGGATCTCCATCAACCACCAGCCCAGTTTGGGGTTGAGGTTGAAGCCGAGGTTCGTGGACGAGAACCGTCCGTACGAGCTCTGCGCGAAGAAGCCGCCGACGATCACGAAGGCGGCGAAAGCGAACGCCGCCGTCAACACCGTGTCGTAGACGGTGTTTCCGGTGTACCAGTGCATCGGACTCCCTCGCCGGGCCGCGCGGCGTGCGCGGCATTTCTGCAACGTGTTCTACCACGGTCGTGCGCGGCCGAGGGGCGAAAGCTGCCGAAAGGGTTGCGCTGCGGGGGCAGGCATCGACGGGTCGGCCGGGTTACTGTCGGGAGGTGTCGCGGCGATGCTCGCCGCTCGAACCCGACTTCGTGGAACGGAGATCTCGTGGGCAGAATCGTCGTCTCCGAGTTCGTCTCGCTCGACGGTGTGATGGAGGCGCCCGGCGGCGAACCCGGATACCCACACACCGGATGGGCGATTCCGCATCACGGTCCGGGGCTCGTGGGGGCCAAACTCCGGGAGACCCTCGACGCCGAGGCGCTGCTGCTCGGCCGGATCACCTACGAGTCGTTCGCCGACGCGTGGCCGACGCGCGACGGCGACTTCGCCGACAAGATGAACGCGATGCCCAAGCACGTCGTCACGGCGACCGCCACGGACCTCGCCTGGCGCAACTCGCGTGTGTTGGCGGGCCCCGTGGGACTGTCGGTGCCGGAGCTGCGGGACTCGGTCGACGGCGAACTCCTGGTCGTCGGCAGCCGGACCCTCGTGCACGCCCTGCTGGCCGCGGACCTCGTCGACGAACTGCGGCTGGCGGTGTTTCCCGTGATTCTCGGCTTCGGTGCGCGAGTGTTCCCCGAGTCGTCCGAGCCGGTCACGCTCGACCTCGTCGACACCCGCCGATTCGAGACCGGCATCGCCGAGCTGACGTACCGGCGGCCCTAGGGCATGTCTGACAAAGCCATACGGGATCCAGGGAGAAGCGAGCGCGTACGCTGACACTGCACCAGGGTCGGGTCAGATCCAACGCGGAAGGCTCACGCCATGCGCCGTGCAGCAATTCATCGTTCATTCGTAGCCCGGGCCGCGGCATCCGCCGCCGCCCTTGCAGTCCCGCTCTGCACATCGGCGGCGGCGACTGCGAACCCGGCCCCGGGGCCGGCGGCGACAACCACGGTGTTCCAGGTCCCTGTCAGGTTCGTCGCGGGATGCTCGCCCGAAGTGTTCGCGTGCTGGTTTCTGCCGCCGTTGTCGACGGTCCTCCCGTCGGCCACACCGAGCGCACCCGGAATGGTGACATTCAGCGCGGAACACTCAACACGCGTCTCGGCCCGCACGCTGGAGTGCGTTGACGTGTGGGTGCATTGGCGGAACCTGACCACCGGCGCCGCCGGTGCCACCCTTCTCCGCCGGGTGGAGGTCGACCACACACAGCCCTTCCCTCCCGACCCGTGGTGTCGATACACGCCCGAAACAGCAGACACCGGTGGCGGCACGGTCGTCGCGACCGCCGACGTCAGCGCTGTGGGGATTCCTCCCGCCGGGTACCGAATCGTGGTCAACCAGGGGTTCGGCACTTTCCAGCTCCCCTAGCTCCCCTAGAGCATGGCCGCGGGACGCCCCAGGCGAATCGGTCGTATGGAGGGTCACCATGATCGGCGGTCGGCGCGCGTAGTCCATCCACTTCGGAAGTGGCGGAGGAGCAGGACGCTGAACACAACGATCGGCCTGTTGTAGGCGTGCGTGCGGTTATCGTCGGGTGGCAAGTTCAAGCTGTCGGGCGACAGAGTAGTCATTGGGTGGAAGGAGTACCCAGTGGCAGGAGCCAAGGCCAACCTCGAGCATGGAGCGACGATCGCCAGTCGAATGACCGCCACCCGCGTCGCCAGTGGTGCCGCGATCCTTGGTCCGCTGGGCGCGATCCTCGGGGGATGAGCCAAAGGACCGGAGCAAGCTTTACTTCACGCTCGAACTGCCCGACGGCTCGATCGTCACGCACGAGGTCGAAGCAAAGAGCGAAGGCAAGGTCCGCAAACTCGTCACCAACGTCAACATTCTGTCCGTGGAATCGGAGCCTGAACGGGCAAGCTCGCCCGCAAGCGAGCCACCCGCCTCGCCCCCACCGCCAGCTGTTCCGGCCGGCTGGTACCCGGACCCGGACACCGCGCTGTTGCAACGCTACTGGGACGGCACCAGCTGGACAGAGCGCACAGCGCCACTCCCATAGCCTCGAGATTTCGTCTCTCGCGGGGTGAGAGACGAAATCTCGAGGCTAGGTGCGCGCGGACGACCTGGCCCGTCACCGACGACACTGTCGCGGCAGCATCCCGGGAACCGTAACGACGAGGGCGGCGGTCCGGATAGACGGACTGTCCGGGCATTCCGGCTGGGGAGGCGATGAAGATGAGACTGACGGTAGCGGCGAGTGCGGTTCTCGTGGCGGTCGGCGTAGGCGTGCTGGTCGCGCCGACAGCCACCGCCAGCGATTTCGGTGAGTTCACGCGGTGTGATGAGTGGTTCCGTGCGCCGTGGGATCCCCGGGGGTGGGTCGACGATGACTCGAGGATCGTGATCAGCCCGTTCGGTGCGGCGAATGTGTACTGCGCGTCGTGGCACGGATGGTCGGCCGCATATCAGCTGGATCCGTGGGGAAACAAGCACACCCTGCACGCAAGCTATGGCTTCGGAAGCTCTGGCGGCACAACCTATGACGCCAAGTTCTTCGTCTGGGATCCGGCAGTCTTCTGACCGGCGCCGACCCGCGAGGGTCTCCGTCAGCCGGCGTCCAGTTGCAGGTCGCGTACTCGTCGACGCGGCGAACGAATCGCAGCCCCGACATCACCGAGTCACCGGTCCGGTGGTGATAGGGAAGAACCCGCACCTGCCTGGAAGGCAGAGTGCGGGTTCTGTGGTTTGGAGCAGGTGCCGGATCAGTTCGGTGGCGAGACGATCCGGACCGACCGCGCCGATCGCGGCGGGCCGGCGACGGTGAAGCCGCACCGGCGGGCGCCGCCACCAGCGGTTCGGGACTCGGGTTGCTCGGCCACTTCTGCGCCGGACGGTGTGGACAGCCGTTGCTGGACTTTCCATCCAGGTCATGATCGGTGTCGTGGCGGGTTTCGGATCTGTGGCGTCGGCTGTCGCTGCACCCGCTGTGCTCATCGCCCTGATCTAGGCGGCGATCAAGGGCAACACTGCGGCGAATTCGCTTCGGTGTTGGTCCGATCGGGCTCTTCCTCCGAGATTTCGAGTCTTGACCAAAGTCGCCTGCTTTGCCATGAGTGGTCACCGATATCGACAGCCGCATCCTGTGCCGCCACCAGTTATCGGATTGCCCTAGGTCCTGGCGAGGAGCGCGTCCAGGGCGGCGTAGCTGGCGTTCATGCCCTCCTCCATCCCGGAGTCGAGCATGCCGTCGCGGTCCTCCGCGGTGAGGAAGAGCGACTCGACGACGATCTTCGTGCGCCCGTCGCCGAGATCGAGAAAGTCCGCCGCGTCGAGTGACGCGTGGGTGGGCATGCCGTCCCACTCGAACGACTGGACGAGGCGCTGTTCGGGAACGATCTCCCGGAACCGGCCCTCGAAGCCGTCGCTGGTGCCGTCGTGGTGTTCGACGAACCGCCAGTGCCCGCCTGTCCGGAACTCCCAGGTGACGACGTCGACGGGGTTGCCGCGACCCCACCACCGCGCGATGAGGTCGGGCTCGGTGTACGCGGCCCACACGCGCGCACGCGGGGCGTCGGAGATCCGCTCGATCCGGCAGTCTCGGTCGCCCGAGGTGGTGACGGTGGTGGTGTACGTGCTGGTCATGACTACTCCTCAGGGTTGAGGTCACGATCGAGGAACTGTCCGAGATGGTCCAGTCGGTCGGCGAGAGCGTTGCGATGCCGGGCGAGCCAGGCGGCCTCCAGGTCGAGGGTGTTGTCGCCGAGCCTGCAGTGCCGGACCCGGCCGCGCTTCTCGGTCACCACCAGGCCCGCCTCTTCGAGGAGGCGGACGTGTTTCGTGATACCGGTGAGGGTCATCTCGAACAACTCCGCCAACTCGGTGATCGTGGCCGCCGACCTGTCGAGGTGTTCGAGGATTCCGCGTCGGGTGGGGTCCGAGAGCGCCGAGAACGTCGAGTCGAGCTGATGCTGAACCATCAGGTTCAGTGTTTGCCCTGCGGGATGTCGATGTCAACCCCGCGTGGGAATCGCCCTGGCATTCGCGCCGTCGGGAACTATCCGGTTGCTACCCTTCCGGTCGAACGATCGGGGGATCGTGAGGGGGGATTCATGAGCGCACGTGTGCCGGACGGCGGATCGATCGACGCGGTGGCCCGGGCGGCCAGGCGGGCGCACGACGCGGTCGAGCGGATTCGTGGTGGAGCGCAGACCCCGGACGGGGCGGTGCGTATCGAGGTCGGGGTGGACGGGCGGATCTCGGAACTGCACCTCGATCCCGTCGCGCTGCGGGCCGACGCAGGATGGCTGGCCCGGGTTCTCGTCGACCTGCACTCCGCCGCGCTCGAGGACGCGAGTGCGCAGGCGCGCCCCGTGCGCGCGGAGTTGCTGCACGAACCCGCTGTGGCACAGGCACTTCGGCGACTCGATCCCGTGGCGGCATCTGCTGCCGTGAGCGAACCCGCATCCGTTCCCGTGCCGAACTCCGAAGCGGACGACTACTACGCGACCTTCTCGGTCATGCGGTCCGGCGGACGCTGGTAGGGCAGGGGCGCGGCCCCTTGTCGAGGGCGTCGACTCGAGGTAGGGTTAGCGCAGTAATGAGCTAATGGCCCTGGTGGCCCGTACGGAGGTGGAGATGGAACTGGATGCGCGCCGGATCGACCGGGCGATCGGTGTCCTGCTGGGTGGCGCCGCGGGAGATGCGCTCGGCGCGGGTTACGAATTCACCCACCCGGCCGCGGACATCGAAATCGACATGATCGGCGGAGGTCCGTTCAACTGGGCGCCGGGGGAGTGGACCGACGACACCTCGATGGCACTCGCGATCGCCGAGGTCGCGGCGACCGGCGTCCCGATCGGGCACGGGCCGGGGCTGGACGCGATCGCAGGCCGCTTCGTCGCCTGGTTCGACTCGAACCCGCCGGACATCGGCAACCAGACACGCGCCGTGCTGTCGGCGCGCCCGGACGGTGCCGCCGCGATGCGTCACCGCGCCCGATCCGTTCCGGGCCGCAAGGGCGGCAACGGATCCCTGATGCGCACCGCTCCGGTCGCCCTGGCGTACCTCGACGATGCCCGAGCGTGCCGAGAGGCCGCCGCCGCGATCGCCGGACTCACCCACGACGACGAACGCGCCGTCGAGGCGTGCCAGTTGTGGACCCACGCCGTCAGACACGCCGTCCTGTACGGAACGTTCGACGGCGTTCGGGGTCACCTGAAGGAAGCGCCGTCCGGCGTCGCCGAGTTCTGGGGTCCACTCCTCGACCAGGCGGAAACGGGTTCCCCGGCCGACTTCGCCAACAACGGGTGGGTCGTGCACGCCCTGCAGACGGCATGGTGGGCGATCACGTCCACCGACGATTCGGGTCCCGACCACTTGGCTGCGGCGCTCGAGGCCGCGGTGCGCGCGGGCGGGGACACCGACACCACCGCCGCCATCGCCGGGGGACTGCTCGGCGCGCGCTGGGGTGCTGCCGCAGTTCCGGCGCGGTGGCGGCGACGGCTGCACGGCTGGCCCGGCTACGACGCCGCCGACCTCGCGCGGCTCGCGACCGCCGCCGTGGAGCGCGCCCCCGCAGCGTCGACGGGTCCGGTGGTCGAGGTGGTACGCGGCGACATCACCACACTGCGCGTCGACGTGATCGTGAACGCCGCGAACTCGTCGCTGCTCGGCGGCGGGGGCGTCGACGGCGCGATCCACCGCGCCGGAGGTCCGCGAATCCTGGCCGAGTGCAGGCAGTTACGCGCGACCACGCTGCCCGACGGCCTGGCGGCCGGGGCCGCGGTCGCCACCACGGCCGGCGAGCTTCCCGCCCGCTGGGTCGTTCACACCGTCGGCCCGCGGTACTCGAATGCCGAGGATCGCTCGGCGACGCTGAGAGCCGCCTACACTCGCAGCCTCGCCGTCGCGGACGGGCTCGGCGCCCGCAGCATCGCGTTTCCGCTGATCTCCTCCGGCTCCTACGGCTGGCCACGGGAGGACGCGATCCGCCAAGCCGTCGACGCCGTCCGCGGCGCCGAGACCGCAGTCGAGCGGATCGTGCTGGTGGCCTACGACGCCGCGACCGCCGAGGAGATCGAGCGGATGCTGCGCAGCGCGTGACCCGGTGAGGGTCGCGGGGACTCAGGCCATCTCGGGGACGTGCAAGTGAGCGATCGCGAGGTCGAACATGCAGGTCTCGATCACCGTCGCACCCATCTCGGCGGTCACGGTGGTGCGCATCCCGTCGGCTGCCGCCTGAACGCGTTCGAACGACTCGCGGCTGTCCCAGGTCACCGACACCACCGCGCGTCCGGCGGCGTGATCGATCATCATGCTGGCGCTGCAGAACCCCTCCATTTCCTCCATGTGCGGCAGGGCGGTCAGCTTGAACACGTCGACCGCGCGGGTCATGTGTCCCGGTTCGAGCTTCAGCCAGGTGACGCGGACGCACGATCCGCGGGCCGACGGATGGTCGCGGTGCAGTGCCGCGATGTCCCAGCGTTCGACGGTCGCGGTCCCGTGGAACATTTCCGTAGCGCGATCCCGCAACTCGCGCACGCGTCCCTCACTTGCGCGCAGCGCGTCCTCGTCCATCCACGAACTCGTGGCGATACAGCGGCCGCTGTCGCGGTCGACGAGAAGCGACAGTCCCGCGCACCCCTCGTAGTCCGCGAGCGCGGGCATGACGGTGTCACTCATGTGTTTGATGCCGGCGTCGATGAAGGACGGGTGCGCCATGATCGTGGTCGAGCGTGCGTACACGATCGAACCCCTTCCACTCGAGGCAGCGCCCCGGCGGCGCCACCGGTTGCCCCCGTCCTTCACCATCCTCTGCTCACGCGCCCGAGGCAATGGCTGGTCCGCGCCGATGGCCACTACCGGCCGGTAGGTCTGTCGCCCAGGTGAGGGCGGTAAAATCCGGGCGAACACTGTGCCCCGTGAGTAGTCGAAGGGAATCGGATTGAACGCCCACACCGGAGAACGTGAGCAGCTCGAGTTCCAGGCGGAGACCCGCCAGTTGCTGGACCTGATGGTCCACTCGATCTACTCGAACAAGGACTCGTTCCTGCGGGAACTGGTGTCCAACGCCTCGGACGCGCTCGACAAGCTGCGGCTCGCGGCCTACCAGGACAAGGATCTGGCAGCCGACACGTCCGACCTGCACATCGAGATCGCGATCGACAAGGACGCGCGAACCCTGACGATCCGTGACAACGGCATCGGCATGTCCCGCGACGAGGTCGTCGACCTGATCGGCACCCTCGCCAGGTCCGGCACCGCGGAACTGCGCCGCAAGCTGAAGGAGGCCAAGGACGCGGCCGCGAGCGAAGAACTGATCGGCCAGTTCGGCATCGGGTTCTACTCGACGTTCATGGTCGCCGACAAGGTCACGCTGCTGACCCGCAAGGCGGGCGAGACGCAGGGCACCCGCTGGGAGTCGACCGGCGAGGCCACCTACACGATCGAGGCCGTCGACGATGCCCCGCAGGGCAGCTCGGTGACCCTGCACCTCAAGCCGGCCGACGCCGACGACAACCTGCACGACTACACCACCGACTGGAAGATCCGCGAACTCGTCAAGCGCTATTCGGACTTCATCGCCTGGCCCATCCGCATGGACATCGAACGCCGCACCCCGGCCGACGGCGACGAGCCGGAGACGGTGGAGATCGAGACCCAGACGCTGAACTCGCAGAAGGCGCTGTGGGCGAAGTCGAAGGACGAGGTGACCGACGAGGAGTACACCGAGTTCTACCGGCACATCGCGCACGCCTGGGACGAGCCGCTCGAAACCATCCCGATGAAGGCGGAGGGCACCTTCGAGTACCAGGCACTGCTGTTCATCCCGCAGCACGCGCCCTTCGACCTGTTCATGCGGGACGGCAAGACGGGTGTGCACCTGTACGTCAAGCGGGTGTTCATCATGGACGACGCCGACGAACTGCTGCCCGAGTACCTCCGTTTCGTCAAGGGTGTCGTCGACGCACAGGACCTCTCGCTCAACGTCTCCCGCGAGATCCTGCAGCAGGACAGGCAGATTCGCGCGATCCGTCGCCGGCTCACCAAGAAGGTGCTGTCCACGATCGCGGACATCCAGTCGTCGCGGCCCGACGATTACCGCACCCTGTGGAACGAGTTCGGGCGCGCCCTCAAGGAGGGCCTGATCTCCGACACCGACAACCGCGAGACGCTGCTGAAGATCTCGTCGTTCGCGTCCACGCACAGCGAGGACGAGCAGACGACGCTCGCCGACTACGTGTCGCGCATGAAGGACGGCCAGACCCAGATCTACTACGCAGCAGGCGAATCGCGTCAGCTCCTGGAGAGCTCGCCGCACCTCGAGGCGTTCAAGGCCAAGGGGCTCGAGGTGCTGCTGCTCACCGACCCGGTCGACGAGGTGTGGGCCGCGCAGGTTCCCGAGTTCGAGGGCAAGACGTTCCAGTCCGTCGCCAAGGGCGAGGTCGACCTGGACAGCGAGGAGGACAAGGCCGCAGCCGAGTCCGAGCGCCAGGCGCAGGAGAAGGAGTTCGAGGAACTCCTCGGCTGGATGACCACCACGCTCGACGAGCACGTCAAGTCGGTGCGGCTGTCAACCCGCCTGACCACCTCGCCCGCGTGCATCGTCGGTGACGACTTCTCCATGTCGCCGGCGCTGGAGCGGATGTATCGCGCGTCCGGACAGCCGGTCCCGGTCACCAAGCGGATCCTCGAACTGAACCCCGAGCACCCGCTCGTCGTCGCGCTGCGTGCCGCGCACCTGGAGCGACCCGGCGACGAGGCGTCCGCCGAGACCGCCGAACTCCTGTACGGCATGGCACTGCTCGCCGAGGGCGGCGAGCTGACCGATCCGGCGCGGTTCACCACGCTGCTGGCGAACCGGCTGACCGCCGCCGTCTGACCGAGTTCGACACCGCACCGAAGCGGCCCCGGGACACTGAACTGACCCCCGGAAGCTGGACTGAGAAAATCAGTTCCGACTCCCGGGGGTCAGTTCAACACGCGTCCGGGGCCGCTTCGTCGTGTCGCGCCCGAGTTCTTCCGGACCTGACCCATCAGGATCATCGAGGCGCGGGCGCTACCCCGGCGCGGATGCGGCTCACCTCGGAGCGCGCGAACTCCACGGCCGGGGTGTCCCGGCCTCCCGCGCCGGCCAATGCGTCCGCGAGGTCGGCGATCGCGTCGAGGACGTGACCGTTGCGAGTGCGGTCCTCACGGGTTGCTCCGCCCTTGCGGAACGACTTGCGCGCCTTGCTGTCCCCGCACATCGCCGCACTCTCCGCCGCGGTGACCACACCGAGGTCGACCTCGGGTGCCAGGACGTCGCGCATGAACTCCCGTTCGCGGGGAACGGTCATCCGGAACACCCGGACGGCCAGGTACAGCGCCACCACGATGATGATCAGCATCGCGACGACCACCAGTGCTCCGTTGCCCCGGACGAGTGCGGCCATCGAGTCCCAGACACCGTGGAGAAGCATCGCGGCGGCCATCAGGGCGAGGCCGCGTCCGACCCGCCGCGGCTCCGCCGGTCGGCCGAGCAGATACACCAGGCCGGCGCAGAACACCGCGCTGTACAGGATGTGCGCGGCGATCCCGACGCCCATTCGCATCCAGACCGTACCCATCGCCGCGGCCACCTGATTGGCACCGAACTGGGAGCCAGCCGAGTTCAATGCGTAGACGACGTCTTCGGCGATCTGGAAGCCGAGGCCGAGAAAGGCGCCGACGATGAATCCGTCGAATGCCGTGCGGATCAGTCTCGGCGCCAACGCGATCAGTAGCAGCAGGCCGATGCCCTTGGCGATCTCCTCGGTGAACGGGGCAGCCAGCCCGGCTCCCCAGTCCAGCGCCCACGCCTGCCCGAAGGCCTTGGCGTACAGAGCACGCAGCGCGTCGTTCGCGTGCGCGGCCATCGTCCACGTCGCGGCCAGGGCGCCCCACGCGAACGCGGCGACGATCAGCTTCACGGGCTGCCGGGAGTAGCGATCGATGTGCTGGGTGAACCACCAGAAGAGAGCGCCGTACACGCCGAACAGCACCACCGACACGGTGATGGCGCGCCCGTACGCACCCGAGGCGTTCGCCAGCATCGTCACGAACGTGAACGCGCCGCTCGTCACCAGGAGCAGGTACACCCAGAACGCCGCGTTGCGCGGCTGGTAGAAGGTGAACGACCGGCCCCAGCCGGAGTTCTCGACGGCGGCGACGCGTCGAGCATGCATGTCCTCGACTGTGGCGGTCATCGCGTCTCCTCCTCGGCTGCTCGAATGCTCGTGATCATCCGCGCTATCTGCTCGGCCTGCTGCTGTTCGGTGTCGGCCGGACCGACCGCGGTCACCTGAACACCGCGACCGTCGATCACGAAGGCCGCCAGCGCGCCGTCGAACCGGGGGCCTGCATACCGGGCGATGACACCCTGCTCACCGGACTCGGTGGTGACCGGCACCGGCGTCCCGTCGATGTGGATGTTCTCGTCGAGAGCCTGGGTGGTGTCCTTGATCTGCTGCAGGAGCGCTCGGGCGTCACCGGGGAACTCACCGGTGCGCACCGTGAGCGAGACGTCGCCGTCCACGACGGTCGCGGAGTCGGGGTACGACCCGCTGGTCGGTGCGTCCCCCACCCGGACACCGGACGTGATCCCCCAGCCGGGGGCGGGAACGAAGGTGACGCCGCGAACCTCCATCACGTCACCGTCGCCGACCTTGTCGTCGTAGGCGACGGAGTTGTCGATGGCGGGAAGGATCACCGCCATGACGAGGGCGAAGGCGAGGACGACGAGTGCGGGGACCAGCGTCGCACGGTCGAGTCCGAGCCATCGCCGATCGACCGGCACCCACCGGTCGCCGGGGTCGAACGGCGGCGGAGGCGCCGAGTCGGGTGGTGCGGCGTGTGTCATCGAACCTCCAGGGTCGCACTGTCGGGGCTGAGGAAACTCTATGCGCGGCTGTCCAACCGCACGCGGATCGACACAATCCGACAATTCACCCATTCTCGTTCGCCGATCCCGCACTGCTATCGTCGCCCGGTGCCGCGGATGACCAGCAATGACGCGCAGTCGTATTGGATCTCGCGCCGGATTCCGACCGACCAGTTCCTGCTGTACTGCTTCGTCGACTCGACCGAGCCGCTGTCGACGGTGCGGAGACAGCTCCTGACGCGTGCGGCGACGCTCGGCGACCTGAGCACGCGGGTGCGTGAGGTGCCCGGCCGCCTCGACCTTCCGCACTGGGTGCCGGCGGCCCCGGGAGCGTCGTCGATTCGGCTGCACGAGAACGTCGGAACGTGGCGGGACTGCCTGAACGTACTCGGGGAACTCGTGCTCGATCAGGTCGACGCCGATGAACTGCCCTGGCGGATACACCTTTTCGGTCCGCTGATGGATGCGCCGGGCAGCGGCGGCGCCGCGTGCGTGGTCGCGGTTCTGCAGGTCTCCCACGCCCTCGCCGACGGGCGCCGGGCCTCGGCGATCGCCCGCGACCTGTTCGCCGAGAGGCCGCCGACGCCGACGCGACCGCTGCCGCCCTGGCGCCCCGGGTGGGCGTCCGCCGTCGCGCTGGCGCGACTGCCGTTGCAGGTCGGCCGGATGCTGGCGCGTGCACGGCCCGCTCACCTCGCGTACCGGCAACTCGAACGTGACACCGCCGCCGGCCTGGTCCCGGCGAAACCGGCCGGCGGCCCGCTCCTGCCGACCAATGCCGCACCGGACGACACGCGAACCCTGGCGGCCGTCGTCGTCCCGGCTGCCGACCTGAGAGGTCCCGGAGTCTCTGTCACCGTCGGTGCGATGACGGCCATCTCCCTGGCGCTCGGCCGATACCTGGACGATCGCGGGGTCGACCCCTCGGCGCTCGCGGCGGAAGTCACCGTGGCGAAGCCCGGGAAACCGCACGCCCGCAACCACTTCCGCAACTTCGCCGTCGAGCTTCACCTGGAAATCGAGGATCTCGCCGGACGCGCCGCCGCCATCGCGGGGTCGCTCCGGCGCCGCAGAGTCCGCGCCGACCACCCGTCGGGGGTTGCCGCCGATCGCGCCCTCGATGCGGTGCCCGCGCCGCTGCTGCGGCACGGAATCGAGCACTTCGACTTCACGGCCGTCCCCGACGAGGTCACCGGGCACACGGTCGTGTCGAGCGTCGACCGCGGACCGGCCGACCTGGTTCTCGCCGGCGGACGGGTCGGGTTCACGGCGGGCTTCCCCGCCCTGTCCCGGTTCATGGGGCTCACTCACGGCGTCCACGGCATCGGCGATCGCGTCACGATTTCCGTCGCCACCTCCCCGTCCGTGGTTCCCGACCTGGACACGTACGAGCGGCTGCTCTGTGACGCAGTCGCGGAGGTCGCTCACGCCCTGCGTGCGGGTGGTGATCGGCTCGGGTCCGGCGCGTGTTCGTAGCGGACGCGTGCGTAGCGCCGCTAGTGTGGCCCATGCCGGACCGACGTCGGTCCGGTGACGCAACGGGAAGGAAGTCCGCCATGTCGACCCTGATCTTCGATGCCCTTGTTCCCTACGTGGGCGAGAAATCGGCCGCCGAATTGGCCGCGCTGCTGGCCGTCGGGCCCTGATCGGACGCGAATCACAGACATTCGGCCCGGTGGAGCGTTCGGCTCCGCCGGGCCTCGTCGTGTCCCGGGTCCTCAGCCCGCGACGGTGACGCCCCCGAACGCCACGCCGCGGAACTTGGCGAGCCCCGCCGCCCGATCCTCGACCTCGGCGCGCTCCGGCTTCGACAGCGCACGCCACGGCGTCGTCTCGACCCTGAGCGTGCGGCCCGACGTCCGGGGACGCCACTCGCCGACCAGTTCGCCGCCGACCGCGATCGCGCCGGGGCGACCCAACGTCGGCCACATCGACTTCACCTTCGCCGGATCCGACACGAGGATCTCGCGGTCCTTCAGTTGCAGGTAGGGGTCGTAGGGGCCCAGCAGTTGCACCGACCGGTCGAGCGGTGGCGCGAGCAGCGCATCGACGTCGGCGGCGAGCGCAGAGCGACTCACCCCGTCCACCGCGACCTCGACCGCATCGGACGGCCAGTGCGCCTTCACGTCCCGGACCGGGGCGTCGACGTACGCCGCGACCGCCTTCGGATCGCTCGGACCGAAGAAGTGCAGGTAGCCGCGGACCACGTCGAACCGCGGCTCGGCGTCGGTGCCCATGTGCGTGTACGCCTTCGCCCGCCAGCCGGGGATGCGTTCGAGCACCGGGGGCGACGTGTTCGGGCGCAGTTCCAGACCCGCCTGAAGCGCGGCCAGCCGGAACGGCATCTCGTACAGGTGCGTCGCGTTGCACGGCCGGCAGAATCGCAGGTACGGCTCCGGCATCCGCGCCGTCAGCTGCGACGACATGTCGCCCTTCACGGTGGGCGCGCGGACGATGTCGCGCATCTCGTGCGCAACGGCGCGCAGCGCGTCGAGTGTCGGGATCCCTGCTGCCTTCAGTGGGCGGTTCGCGTCGAAGATTCTCTTGGCGGCGTCCGCCTCCGACAGCGGGGCCGTTGCGACCGCCACCCGCGGCAGGTCGGTGCGGCGATAACAGTGCGGCGCGCCACGCAGCGTCCACGCCAGCGCGAGCGCGCCGTTCGTGTCGGCCGGTGTGCCGCGCACGTGCAGCGCCAGCGCCGCGCCGTCGGGACCGGTGTTCTGGACTCCGAGGTCGAGGAGATCGCAGTCGGCGGAATCGACCGCGACGCCGGGCGGTCCAGTTGCTGCACGTGCCAGCGATAGGCGAGCACCTGTGCGCGGGACACCTCGATGGTCATTTTCCCGAGTCTAGGAGCGATGTCCGACACGGCCGTGCGTCGGCGCCGTGGAGACACGGAGCGCGTCGGCGCAGTCGAGGCGCGAGGCGGATCAGCGGTTGTCCACCTGGTACGACTCGATCCGGCACATCTTCCCGTCCCGGAAGTGGAAGTGGTCGCTGAAGATGCCGTTCAGTACGCCGCCGTCCGTGAACCGGGCCTCCACCGTCCCGAGGAGGACCACGATGTCGCCCTCCTCGACCATCCGGATCACCGTCAACGTCGGCGTCCCGGTGAACGCGTCGTTCTCGATCTCCTCGTCGAACGCCTCCTTGCCGGTGATCGAGAAATCTCCGGGCATCTCCCAGGTGACGTCGTCGGTGAGCAGGGCGAGGATCGCGTCGTGGTCGCCGGTGCGGAATCCCTCGACGTAGGCGAGGACCGTCCGCTTGTTCGGCGACAGCGACGGATCGGATTCGAACACTTCGGAGTTCATGGCTCTCCTTCGCTCGGAGCACGCCGCCCGGCGCATCACCTCATCGTGGCACCGGAACGCCGCTCACGCACCGGAGTCGAGGACGACGTCCAGGGCGGCGATCGTGCCGGGGTCGGCGACCGCGTGGACCGCGACGATCCGGTCCCCGACGATCGTGAACGAGAACACCGCGCGCGGCCGGCCACCCGGTGCGTAGGCGACGCCCCTGATGCCGTCGACCGTGACCACCTGGGCGCCCTTCGCGCGACCGCTGAAGGTCGTGGCGACGGCGAGCGCGCCGTGCATCTCGGCCGTGAGCGGCGGGGCGCCGTGGGCGACAGCCGCACCGGAGGTGGTGACGGCGATCGCGTCCGCCCTGAGCACGACGTCGGGATCGAGCAGGTCGAGGAGATCCTCGAATCGGCCCTCCCGGGAGGCCGCGAGGAATGCCTCGACGACACGGTCGCGGCGGCGGGTGTCGGCGGTGTCGGGGGAGCCGCCCTGGACACGTCTGCGCGCCCGGCTCGTGAGCTGACGCGTCGCGGCAGGGGAGCGGCCGACGATCCGGGCGACGTCGTCGAACGGCATGCCGAACAGATCGTGCAGGACGAACGCGAGCCGCTCGGCCGGCGCGAGGGTGTCGAGAACGACGAGAAGCGCGACACCGATCGAATCGGCAAGCAACGCTTCGCTCTCCGGTCCGGCGTCGGTGCTCTCGCGCGGTTCCGGCAGTGCCGGGGACTCCAGCGGAACCTCGTCGCGGGAGCTGCGCGTCCGCAGCATGTCCAGGCAGACACGGCTCAGGACGGTGGTGAGCCAGCCGCCGAGGTTGGCGACGTCGTCGGCGCCCGCCCGGTTCAGTCGCAGCCACGTCTCCTGGACCGCGTCGTCCGCCTCGGACGTCGATCCGAGCATTCGGAATCCGACCGCCCGCAGGTGGTCGCGATGCTCCTCGAACCGCCTCGTCAGAATCTCGGTATCCGTCATGTGTCACATTCTCCGATCTCGATCCGTCAGAGGGATGACGGACACCATTCGACGAATGTGACGAGGAGACGGCCATGAAGGCTCGGATGAACAACCCCGCGATCGTGCTGCCCGGCGCCGTGGCGGCGCTGCAGGCGGTCGGACGCACCACGGAGAACGCCGGTCTGCCGGCCGGCACCGTGCACCTGGTGCACCTGAGGGCCAGCCAGATCAACGGCTGCAGCGTGTGCGTCGAGATGCACTCGGCGGAGGCACTCGCGGACGGATTCGACACGGCCAAGGTGTTCGCGGTCGCGGCGTGGCGGGAGTCCCCGCACTTCACCGACGCCGAACGGGCCGCACTCGCACTCGCCGAGTCGGTCACCCGGCTCGCCGACAGGCCGGACCCGGTCCCCGACGACGTCTGGGACGACGCCGCCGACCACTACGACGAGCCGCAGCTCGCCGCCCTGATCATGCAGATCTCGCTGATCAACGTGTGGAACCGACTCAACGCCACCGTGAAGCAACCGGCGGGCCAGTCCTGGTGAGGTGCTGTGGGCGGGCCACGGCTACCGGTGACGGCCCGCCGTCGTGAGCTCGGCCGGAGTCCACACCGGCCAGGTGATCTCACCCGTTGCGTCGCCGTCGACGAATCGCGCGACGATTCGGGTGAGGTCCGGGGCGGTGTTGTCGTACACCGTTGCATGGTCGGCGCGATCGATCGCGTCGGCGACCAACGCCCACAGCCGGGTGAAGCGTTCGCGAATCTTCGCCTCGGGCACCGAGTGTCCGCCCTCGATCACCCGCTCGGCGACACGGGCGACGGACAGTTCGACCGGAACCAGGATCACGTGCAGTACGACGACGTACCCGCATTCGTGTGCGCGTTCGATGATCCCCAGCTTCGACGGATGTGAGAACACCGTCTCCGCGATGAACGATTCACCCTGGTCGATGAGGGCGTCACGGATGGTTGCCGCGATCTTGGCGGCCTCGTAAGAGTGTTCTTCGGCGGTGTCGGGCCAGCGATCCCTGGCGATCACGTCGGCGTTGACGAAGACGCTGCCGGGGAGGAGCGGCGCCAGGCGCTGCTCGACGAAAGTGGACTTACCTGCGCCGTTCGGTCCGACGATCAGGTCCAGTCGTTTCACAGGATGATCTGCGTGCCGTCCGGAAGCTGCTTGACGACGCGGCCTCGATTGTCGAGAAAGATCGTCGCCCGGCCCTGCTCGGCGCGATCAGTGACGTGGTTGCCCTCGGCGAGCGACTCTTCGAGTGCGGCCGCGACCTCGGCGTTGAACACTGCACCTTCCTCGGTGGAGAGTTCCTTCACCGGCAACCGCCCAGTGAGAGCCGCCTCGACACGTCGCCGCGCGACCTGCCGCTGGTCCGAGACCTCGCGGCCCACCCGGGCCCAGTGCTCGAGTTGCTGGCGGGCCGAACGGTGCTCCCGTTCGCCCTCGGTTGCCGCCGCGTCGAACAGCTCCGACGAAAACCGGGTGACCTTGTCGGCAGTATCCGTCATGGTTCCTCCTGGAGCGTGGACCTTCGCCCAAGTGTAGCAATCTGCTACATCGCGTCGGTTTCGTCCGCCGAGCGTCCGGTCGGATTCGGCACCAGCCGATAGTGCAGCCGGACCGCCATGGCGCGGGAGACCCGTGTCCGCGCCAGCGCCTCGAACGACCTCGCCACCAATGCGCTCGGCCTCAGCGTCGAGCCACCGATCGCCGACGACGTCGGGACCGGCCATCGGTGCGGCAAGCCGCTCGTGGTCGCGTTCGGGATCGATTCGCCTGCCGACCGCGCGCCACCACGGTCGAGTCCCCTGTCGAGCGTCGGCCACCCGCTTGCTCTCCCCAATCGCGCGACACTACCCACCTCGGGACACGGCAGCGGCCCGGCGGGCAATCCCGCCGGGCCGCTGCCAGGTGTGCTCTCGTGTCAGAGACCGGGGCGCTTACCGACAGTCAGGGTCACCTCGCCGGTGTGGGCGAAGAAGTCGTTGCCCTTGTCGTCGACGACGATGAACGCCGGGAAGTCCTCGACGTCGATCTTCCAGACCGCCTCCATGCCGAGCTCCTCGTACTCGACGATCTCGACGTTCTTGATGCAGTCGAGCGCGAGACGCGCCGCCGGACCGCCGATCGAACCGAGGTAGAAGCCCCCGTGGGTGTTGCAGGCGTCGGTGACCTGCTTCGACCGGTTGCCCTTCGCGAGCATGATCATCGATCCGCCCGCAGCCTGGAACTGCTCGACGTACGAGTCCATGCGGCCGGCCGTGGTCGGGCCGAACGATCCCGAGGCCAGACCCTCCGGGGTCTTCGCCGGGCCGGCGTAGTACACCGGGTGGTCCTTGAGGTACTGCGGCATCTCCTCGCCGGCGTCGAGGCGCTCCTTGATCTTCGCGTGCGCGATGTCGCGGGCGACGACCAGCGGGCCGGTCAGCGACAACCGGGTCTTGACGGGGTGCTTGGACAGCTCGGCCAGGATCTCCGGCATCGGCTTGGTGAGGTCGATCTTCACCGCGGCGCCCTTGCCGGTGCCCGAGACGCCGGACGTCTCGGTGTCGAGCTGACTGTCGGTGACCTCCGGGAGGAAGCGACCCGGGTTGAACTCGAGCTGCTCGAGGAACACGCCCTCGGGGGTGATCTTCGCCTTCGCCTGACGGTCGGCGGAGCAGGACACCGCGATCGCGACGGGCAACGAGGCGCCGTGGCGGGGGAGTCGGATCACCCGGACGTCGTGGCAGAAGTACTTGCCGCCGAACTGCGCGCCGATGCCGATCTTCTGGGTGAGCTCGAAGACCTTCTTCTCGAGCTCGTGGTCGCGGAAGCCGCGGCCCGTGATTGCGCCTTCGGTCGGGAGCTCGTCCAGGTAGTGCGCCGACGCGTACTTCGCCGTCTTCAGCGCGAACTCGGCCGAGGTGCCGCCCACGACGATCGCCAGGTGGTACGGCGGGCAGGCCGCGGTGCCGAGCGAGCGGATCTTGGCCTCGAGGAACTGCATCATCGAGTCCGGGTTCAGGATCGCCTTCGTCTCCTGGTACAGGTACGACTTGTTCGCCGACCCGCCACCCTTCGCCATGAAGAGGAACTTGTAGGAGTTCTCGTGGCCCTTGGCGGTGTCCGCGTACAGCTCGATCTGCGCGGGCAGGTTGTTACCGGTGTTCTTCTCCTCCCACATGGTGATGGGAGCGTTCTGCGAGTACCGCAGGTTCAGCCTGGTGTACGCGTCGTAGACACCCCGGGCGATCGACTCCTCGTCGTCACCGGGGGTCAGGACCTGCTGGCCGCGCTTTCCCATGACGATGGCCGTGCCCGTGTCCTGGCACATCGGCAACACACCCGCGGCCGCGATGTTCGCGTTCTTCAGCAGGTCGAGCGCAACGAACTTGTCGTTGTTCGACGCCTCGGGATCGTCGAGGATGCTCGCCAGCTGCGTCAGGTGATCGCTGCGCAGGTAGTGGGAGATGTCGTGCAGAGCCGTCTCGGTGAGCAGCCGCAGCGCCTCCGGCTCGACCTTCAGGAAGGTGCGCCCGTCCGGCCCCTCGACGGTCGACACCCCCTCGCTGGTCAGCAGCCGGTACTCGGTGGGGTCCTCACCGATCGGCAGCAGGTCCTCGTAGAGGAAGTCGGCCATCGTCTCTCCTGGGCATGGGGTGTGCAGGTCGGGACCCAGGCTAAACCTGCGCGGTGAGTGTGACGAAGGCGGGGATCATACGGCCCTTTCATCGATCGTGGGGTCCGTACACTGGGTTGGGTGCCCGAAACGATCGCCGTCCATCGCCCGCGCTACCACGCGTACCTCGATGTCGCCGTCGTGGTCGCCGTGCTGGTGTGCACGAACCTGATCGCACACTTCACCACGGTGTGGGCGTCGGTGGCCGCAGTGCCCGTCGCCGCGGCCGTTCTCCTCGGACTCGCCTGGAGTCGTGGGCTCGGATGGGCCGAGCTCGGGCTGTCGCCGCGACACTGGCGTCGTGGAACCCTCTACGCACTCGGTGCGGTCGCGCTCGTCCTCGCGGTTGTCGCGGTGGCCATCGCGCTCCCGCTGACCCGCCAGTTCTTCCTCAGCAACAGATACGCGACGGTGTCCGGCGCGCTGATCGCCTCGATGGTCGTCATTCCGTTGCAGACGGTGATCCCCGAGGAGCTGGCATTCCGGGGGGTTCTGCACGGAACGCTCGATCGCCTCTGGGGCGCGCGCGGTGTGTTCGCCGCCGGATCACTCCTGTTCGGCTTCTGGCACATCGCGTCGTCGCTCGGGCTGACCACCGGCAATCAGGGACTCACCGGGATCCTCGGCGGTGGAGTGTTCGGTCAGATCGCAGGCATCGCGGGTGCCGTGGTGGCCACCGCGATCGCCGGCGTCGTGTTCACCTGGTTGCGCCGCCGCAGCGGCAGTCTGCTCGCGCCCATCGCGTTGCACTGGTCGCTCAACGGAGTGGGCGCGCTCGCCGCCGCACTCGTCTGGCACGTCACCCTGTCGTGAAACTGCCGCTCTCGAATGCGGCGATGTCGCGCTCGAGTTCCCGCTGCATGGCCCAGTACATCGACGGGTGCATCGGCTGATCCGGAATGGCGACCGGTCTGCGAGGCCGGCCGAAGACCAGCCAGAGCGCCGAGCCGACAGGCGGCAGCAACGCGATCGCCGCGATCCACCGTCGCCGGGCTCGCACCTCCCAGTCGCGACAGGTGACGGCGTCCGTGAGCGTTCCCGCCCAGAGCGGCACGATCACCGCCGCGGCCAGCATCGGCCTCAGTGTGAGTTGCTTTGGCACGTTTCCGATTCCTCCCCGTAGCTGGGCGATGAAAGCCCGTCGACACGTCGAGACTCGCGTCCCCCGTGTTGCCCCCGCAGGGGGAGGCTACGTGCCGCGCCACCGTCCGGACCCGCTTTCGCGGCCGGAACTTATGGAACCCTCAGATTCGGGTCCCCCGCGCGTTGCCCGAGGTCAGGCCGTTGAGATGTGAGCTGCTGCGGACCGACTGGTACGAATCGTCCTTCACATGTCGAACCGGACCCACCGTCCGAACGGCGGCGGACCCTCCCCGTGCACCTTGATCCTGTGTGCGGGATCGTCCGGGGTGATGTGCATCCACTCGTAGCCGTGGAGAACGTGCTCCTCGCCTCCCTCGGTGCTCGCGACGACGAGGTCACCGTTGGGGCGTTGTTCGAATGTGAACGGGCTCTCGGGTGCGATCACCCACCACGCTTCCTTCGCCATGGCCCACCCTCCTCGGGGAGGTTGTCGTGCTGGTCGACTGCCCTTCGGATACGTTCCGAGCCTACCGCCGATCGGGGCCACCGAACCCCCCGCCTCCGGTGACGGAAGGGGCGGAACGTGTTCACCGTGGCTGGCGTGCACCACTGTGCTGTGGTGCAATTCACTCGTTCGATCCGGCGCCGTCGGAGCAGCGTGTGCCCGCTCCGGGCGAATCGACGAAATCGGAGGAACCCGTGCAGGTCAGCCGTCGTGAACTGTTCCGATACGCCGCGGCGGGCTCGGCCGCGCTCGGCGCCGCCGCACTGGGCGCCACCGCCGTGGGGACCACCGCATCCGCGGCCCCGCTCGGCACCCTCGTCGACTACTCCGGCGGAGTGCCGTCCGCCGAGGCGATCCGCGCCGCTGGTCATGTCGGCGCCATCCGCTACGTCTCCGATCGCAGGCCGGGCGCGGAATGGATGCTCGGCAAGCCGATGCGCGCCGACGAGGCGTCCGCGCTGACCGCGGCGGGCCTGGAGGTCGTGTCCTGCTACCAGTTCGGCAAGGGCGCGACCGCCGACTGGCGCGGCGGCTTCGCGGCGGGCGTCGAGCACGCCGGCCGCGGGCTCGAACTGCACCGCGCGGCGGGCGGACCCGAGGGGCGCCCGATCTACACGTCCATCGACGACAACCCGAGCAGTGTGGACATCGTGGCGAAGGTCCTGCCGTACGTCCTCGGATGGGAGTCGGTGATCGGGCACGAGAACACCGGTGTCTACGCGAACTCCGGCACCATCGACGCCCTCCGGACGGTCGGGGCCGGTGCGTTCTTCTGGCAGCACAACTGGGGGACACCCAGCGGATACGTACATCCCGCCGCGCACCTGCACCAGTTCGAGATCGACAAGAGGTCCATCGACGGAATCGGCATCGACCGCAACGCGATGCTCAAGGCCGACTACGGCCAGTGGTCGCTCGCCTGAGCGGCCACCGGCCGTCCGACGTCGGTCAGCAGAGCGGCTTGGCGATGTTGTAGATCTGCTGCGCCTGCTGCTGTGTCGCCTCGGTCCCGCCGTTGCCCGCGCGGACCTGAAGCTCGGAGACCACCGTCGCCTCGTCGACATTCGCGTCGACCGCCGCGCACGTCTCGGCGTAGATGTCCTCGATGGCGGCGTCGTCGCGGCCCTCCGCGAGGTCGGGATAGCCGGCTCGGAACGCGGCGACGAACGTCCCGGCCTGGACCGCGTCGACGGCACCGCTGGCGCGGCTCGACAGTCCGGCGGCCGCGGACTGCGCGGACGAGACCGCCCCCTCCGCTGCCGATTGTGCGGACGAGATGGCGCCCTGCGCGGCATCCGCTGCCGAACTGACGGCATCGGACGCCCGGTCGAGCAGGCCGGCGGTCGTGGTGACGGTGGCGTCGCTGCTCTCGTTGTCGTCGGAGGTGCATCCCGAGACGGCGAGTGCGACGACGGTCGCGGTGAACAGTGCTGCTGCTGCGCGCTTCATGTTCCGAGCCTAGCCCGGACGTAACGGATGAGGCGGATGTGTACGACGTACGGAGCAGACGTTTCGTGATCGAAAGGGAGCCACACACCGATGGACATCATCATCAACCTCGTCTACGCCGTCGCCGCCAACCTCTACGACGAGATCTCCGCCGGTTCGAGCGGAGCCGGCGCGGAGCAGCAGAGCGTCTGACCGGTCGGCGTCAGCCGCCGAACTTCGCGAGCCACCGACGCGCCTCGTCCGGCAGGGTGCCCGCGGATTCGGCGGCGCGACACCAGTTCTTGGCCATCGTCAGGAACTTCATCGGGTTGTAGACGTCCTCCTCGCACGACCACAGGCCGTCGCCTGCGTAGTGCAGGATGGTCAGATTGGACGCGGCGTGGCTCGACCCGTCCCCCGGATCGCACATCGGGTTGTCGATCTCGCAGATCACCCAGCCTCGATCCTCGTCGATCGTGTGCCAGAGCGCGGGGAACGCGGTCATGTGGCTTCCCGGGAAGCTCGACATCGTGCGATTGATCCACGGCCGGATCTCCTCGCGTCCCGCGAACGTGCCGTACGCGTGCTCGACGTACGTCGCGTCCTCGGTGAACATCTCCGCGAACAGGTCCCAGTTGCCGGTTTCCTTCGCGGTTTCCACCGTGCGCTGGTAGCCGGCGAACGCTTCCTCCAGTTCCGCCCTGTTCCAGCGGCCTCCGGTCCGGTCGAGTGTGGCGTCGTTGCCGGGCAGGGTCACGGTTCCTCCATCGGTGTCGGACGAAACCCGATGGAAAGATCCGGGTTTCGGCTCAGGTCTGGGTGTGGGACAGCGGTGACGCCGCGAGTTCCGGTTCCTCCGCCAGCACGTGAAGTGGACGGTCCCCGGGGCCCTCGCCGTCGGCCCGCCAGGACAGCACCGACCACCGGGACAGGCCCGACAGCGCGGAACCGAGGCTGCCGAATGAACCGGAGGACAGTGCGGAACCGGCGGATCCGATCGACCCTATCGAGAGGACCGAGAAGGCGGAGCCGATCGACAGGATCGAATAGGCGGATCCGATCGACAGGATCGAACCCTCGGAGCGGATCGAGAGGATCGACCGACTGGACCGGACGGACTTGAGGGAGCGCCTTGAGGTGGCCATTCCCCGGTCTACCACGGTTTCACGCGGTCCACGACCCGTGCCGAACCGTTCCGGAATGCACGAAGGCCCCCTCGCAGCAGCGAGGGGGCCTTCGGGGGAGTTCACCGATCAGGGGACGTACACGGTCCCGACCGTCGGGAGGAAGGTGCAGGTCGCCGGAGCGCCGCCCTCGACCTCGGTGGTCAGGCCGCCGGAGACGACGGCCAGGACACGGCCCTGGCCGGTCTCGGCGATGCCGGACAGGGTCGCGGGACCGTCCGGGTTGATCCGGGCGGCGGTGGTCAGCGTGGTGCGTCCGGTCTTCGGGTGGTCGATGTTGACCCAGTCGACGATCAGCGGGTTCGGCTGCTCGGGGGTCGCCTTGCTGGTGCCGAGCGCGGTGAACACGAATCCGGCCTCTCCGGCCTTCGGTCCCGGCGGGGGCAGGTGCGCAGGCCCGGGCACCGCGAGGGCGGCGCCGATCGAGTCGGACTTGCCGCCGATGCAGCCCTTGCCGATGGTCGGGTAGAGGAACTGCGAGATGACCGGGCCGTTCTCCGGGGGCAGCTCGGGGCCGCCGCCGCCGCTGCCGTCGAGGAAGGTGATGACCCGGTTGAGCGTCGCCTTGGTCTCCGGCGGCAGGTTCGAGGACTCGAGCAGCGCCTTCGCCTGCGCGAGCAGGTCCGCCTGCGGGCTCGCGATGTCCGTCGCGCCGAGGTCGACGGGGCCGGCGGCCGCACCGACGATCGCGGGCGCGAGCGAGGCGAGTGCCTCGATGTCCAGGCCCGCCGGGATCTGTGGAACCGTGGTTTCGGCGGACGCGCTCACCGGTAGCGCGACTGCGGCGGCGGCAATTGCCAGCGCAATGATCGATGTGCGCGTTGCTCGCGTACGAAGCACGGTGTCCCCATCCTTGTCGTCAAACGTCGGCGTCCCTAAGGCGACGACTGGCCCGGCAGGCCCCTCGGTGTCGAGGGGTCACTCTATGCAGGGCATCTTGCGTTGTACAGCGTTTGGAATAGTCCGTCTCACGCATGCGAAAGGCGGACAGGGCGGAAGTGTACTCACTCGTAGGTTTCGGTGAACCGACGTCTCGACGATAGCGTGTTACTCGTGTGACTTCTGTGGTTGTTGATGCAACTGTTACGCACGGTGGTTGCCTGGCTCCGAGCCCGGCGATCGCTGCCGTAGGCTCGCCGACGACCGGAACCGGTCGGACCGCCGACGTCGAGGAGCAGTCGACTCCACCGACGATCCGGGCGAGTCGGCCCGCACACACGCCACCACCACCTGGAGAACACGAGCACAGTGTCCGAGACGACGCCCGCGTCGGATGCCACCGACGCCGCCGCGGCCCGCGGTACCCGGACTCGGACCGACAAGCTCCTGCGGTTCGCGCCGCTGCTGCTCCTCGTCTCGGTGGCCCTCCGGATGGCGTGGACGCTCCTCAGCGCGAACGGCATGAACCTCGTCGACCTGCACGTGTACGTCGACGGTTCGGCGGCGTTGGGGCAGGGCAATCTCTACGACTTCACGTACTCGGAGGAGACGCCCGACTTCCCGCTGCCGTTCACCTATCCACCGTTCGCGGCGCTCGTCTTCTATCCGTTGCACTACCTGCCCTTCGGGCTCGTCGGCGTGGCGTGGCAACTCGTCACGATCGGGGCGCTCTACCTGCTGATCAGGATGAGCCTCGAGCTCCTGCACGGCACCAGGACCCCGTGGACACGGGGACTCGACCGTCGTTGGACGTCGATCGCCCTCGTCTGGACCGCGATCGGGATGTGGACGGAACCGGTTCGCACCACCCTGGACTACGGACAGGTCAACGTGTTCCTCGCGCTCGGCGCGATCGTCGCGGTGCGGTCCACCCGCTGGTGGATCGCGGGCGGGCTGGTCGGATTCGTCGCGGGCATCAAACTCACCCCGGCCGTCACCGGGCTGTACTTCGTGCTGCGGCGCCGATGGAAGGACGCGGTCTTCGCGGCCGTCGCGTTCGGCGGCACCGTCGCGGTGAGCTACGTGCTGATCGGCAACGAGGCCCGGACCTATTTCGAGCACCTTCTCGGCGACGCCTCACGGATCGGGCCGGTCGGCTCGGTGTGGAACCAGTCGCTGCGCGGCGCCATCAGTCGCGTCGCCGGCCACGACGTCGGCACCGGCGCCGTGTGGATCGCCGCGGTTGCCGTCGCCGCGGCGCTGGCCTGGTTCGCGTGGCGCTCGCTCGGCCGCCACGACCTGCTCGGGACGCTCGTCATCGTTCAGCTCTTCGGTCTGCTGCTCTCGCCCATCTCCTGGTCGCACCACTGGGTGTGGCTGATCCCGATGGCGATCTGGCTGGTGCACGGCCCGATCTCCGACCTGCTGGGGTCGAAGATCCTCGCCGCGGTGTCGATGACGTCGATCCTGATCGGCGTGCCGTGGGTGCTCAGCTTCCATCAGGACTCGATCTGGTTGATCTCCCGGCCCGGTCTGCTGGCGTGGCTCGGCGCGGTCGACGTGATCGGCACGGCGGCCTTCTACCTGTGGGTGATCCACGCCGGCCGGGTCAACTCCCGGCGAGCCGCTCGATCTCCCGAGCCAGCGCCACGTCCAGATCGGTGATTCCCCCCGCGGAGTGGGTGGAGCACCGGAACGTCAGCGTGCGCCAGCGGATGTCGATGTCGGGGTGATGGTTCCTCGCCTCGGCGACCTCGGCGACCCTGTCGACGACGGTGATCGCGTCGGGAAACGTGGGGAGATCCACCGTGCGGACGAGCATCGCGCCGTCGCGCCGCCATCGGGGCAGCTCCGTCAGCGCTTCGGTGACCTCGGCGTCGCTCAGCAACTCGGCCATGGTCATGATGGTCCCATGGGGACGGGTGTGAGCGACAGGGACGGCAGACGGGAAGTCGCGGCCGCCGCGCTGGTCGACTCCGGGCGCCTGCTGCTCGCGCAGCGGGTGAGTCCGCCGGAGCTGGCCGGCCGGTGGGAGCTGCCAGGCGGCAAGATCGAGCCGGGCGAGACACCGGCCGAGGGCCTGAGCCGTGAGCTGCGCGAAGAACTCGGCATCGAGGCAGTGGTCGGTCACCGGGTCGGCGTCGAGGTGCCGCTGCCGAACGAGATGGTGCTGCGCGCGTACGCCGTGGAACTGAAGTCGGGCGTCCCGGTCGCGCTGGAGCACGCCGCGGTGCGGTGGGTCGGCGTCGACGAGCTTGCGGATGTCGACCTCGTGCCGAACGACCGCGCCTGGGTGCCTGCACTGGTCGAACTCCTCACCCGCGGGTAGCTGCGCTCAGGCCGCCCTGGCCTTCTTCAGCCCCTTCTCCAGGTCCTTGCCGGTGACCCCGGCGTTCTCCAGTTTCTTCATCCGCATGATGACGACGGGACACTTCAGGCACCGCTTCCTGCTGCGGCAGCACTTCTTCTTCGGTGTGAGGCCCGACACCTTCTTCGCCTTGACCTTGCCCATGCTCGGCGCGGCCCCTCCTGCCCGTTCACGTGCCCGCGGACGCGGGTCGGGACCCAGTTGACCACCTCGCCGGTGGGTTGACAACGCCCACGTCCGGTCGCCGTACGCGACGCGGTGGAGGTACCACACGGCAGTGATTCCGGTTGCACATTTAGAAGCGATTGGCCTGGGCGGGTAGTATCCAACTGGCCGCAATGCCTGCGCAGACGTTCTGTGCTGCCCGGATTCGCGTTCGCGACGCGGCCACCCGAGCCGTGCGATTGCCGTTTCGCGTGGCGGAATCGTCCACAGCCAGGAGAGCACAGCGTGCCCAGCACCACCTTCCGCAATGTCGCCATCGTCGCGCACGTCGACCACGGCAAGACCACCCTCGTCGACGCGATGCTCCGGCAGTCCGGCGCCTTCGCCGAGCGTGCCGAGCTCGTCGACCGCGTCATGGACTCCGGAGACCTGGAGCGCGAAAAGGGCATCACCATCCTCGCGAAGAACACCGCGGTGCACCGCCACAACCAGGACGGTTCGGTCACCGTCATCAACGTGATCGACACCCCCGGCCACGCCGACTTCGGCGGCGAGGTCGAGCGCGGCCTGTCCATGGTCGACGGCGTCGTCCTGCTCGTCGACGCGTCGGAGGGCCCGCTCCCGCAGACGCGCTTCGTGCTCCGCAAGGCGCTCGCCGCGTCGCTGCCGGTCATCATCGTGGTGAACAAGACGGACCGCCCCGACGCCCGTATCGAGGAGGTCGTCGCCGAGTCGCAGGACCTGCTGCTCGACCTGGCGTCCGATCTGGACGACGACGCCGCGCAGGCCGCGGAGGCGCTGCTCGACCTTCCCGTTCTGTACGCCTCCGGCCGTGAGGGCAAGGCGTCGCTGAACCGCCCCGAGGACGGGCAGGCCCCCGACACCGAGAACCTCGACGTCCTCTTCGACGTCCTGATGAAGCACGTCCCGGAACCGAAGGGCGACGAGAACGCCGCGCTGCAGGCGCACGTCACCAACCTCGACGCGTCCGACTTCCTCGGCCGCCTCGCGCTGGTCCGCATCCACAACGGCCAGCTCCGCAAGGGCCAGCAGGTCGCGTGGATGCACGCCGACGGCGTGAAGACCGTCAAGATCACCGAGCTGCTCAAGACCGTCGGTGTCACCCGTGAGCCGGGCGAGGTGGCCGTCGCCGGCGACATCGTCGCAGTCGCGGGCATTCCCGAGATCATGATCGGCGACACCCTCGCCGACTCCGAGAACCCGGTCGCGCTGCCGACGATCACCGTCGACGAGCCCGCGATCTCCGTCGTCATCGGTACCAACACCTCGCCGCTCGTCGGCCGCGTGAAGGGTCACAAGCTGACCGCGCGCATGGTCAAGTCCCGCCTCGACTCCGAGCTGATCGGCAACGTGTCGCTGCGCGTCCTCGACATCGGACGCCCGGACGCGTGGGAGGTGCAGGGCCGTGGTGAGCTGGCGCTGGCCATCCTCGTCGAGCAGATGCGCCGTGAGGGCTTCGAGCTGACCGTCGGCAAGCCGCAGGTGGTCACCCGCCAGGTCGACGGCAAGGTGCACGAGCCGTTCGAGGAGCTGACGATCGACACCCCCGAGGAGCACCTCGGCGCGATCACGCAGCTGCTCGCGAACCGCAAGGGCAAGATGGTCCAGATGACGAACCACGGAACCGGTTGGGTCCGTATGGAGTTCATCGTCCCGTCGCGTGGCCTGATCGGTTTCCGCACCGATTTCCTCACCGAGACCCGCGGCACCGGCATCGCCAACGCCGTCTCCCACGGCTACGGCCCGTGGGCAGGCGAGATCCGTGCCCGCCACACCGGTTCGCTGGTCTCCGACCGCAGCGGTTCGGTGACGCCGTTCGCGATGATCCAGCTCGCGGACCGTGGCACCTTCTTCGTCGATCCGGGTGCCGACACGTACGAGGGCATGGTCGTGGGCATCAACCCGCGCGCCGAGGACCTCGACATCAACGTCACCAAGGAGAAGAAGCTCACCAACATGCGTTCGGCGACGGCCGACGCCACGGAGACCCTCGCGAAGCCGATCGAGCTGACGCTCGAGGCCGCGATGGAGTTCTGCGCGGGCGACGAGTGCGTCGAGGTCACCCCCGAGGCCGTCCGCGTGCGCAAGGTTCACCTGTCGCAGACCGACCGCGCGCGTGAGCGTTCGCGCGCGAAGTCCCGCGACAAGGCCGCGCTGTAAGGTTGCGCTCCGCGCCTGTGCGCGTCGTCGGCCGCTCCGACCGCCGACGACGCGCACAGGCGGCACAGCCGCAGAGGAAAGGAATTGGTGGGTGCGGGGGATTCTGTCGATCGCGGCACTGATGGTCGCCGGACTCGCAGTCGCGGGATGCACCGCCAATCCACCCCCGCCGGTGGAGAGCACCGACAGCCCGAAGCCCACCACCACGGTCCCCACCAAGAACACGATCGTCGTCGGGATCGACGAGATCGGACAGGGTTTCAACCCGCATCTGCTCTCCGACCAGTCGCCGGTCAACGCCGCCGTCACCTCGATGGTGCTGCCCAGCCCCTTCCGTCCGGTGCCGAGCGACACCGTCGCGGGCGCGACGAACTGGGTCCCGGACGAGTCGCTGCTGGTGTCCGCGGACGTGACCTCGCAGGCGCCGTTCACGATCACCTACCAGCTGCGCAACGAGGCCCAGTGGTCGGACAGTGCGCCCATCGCCGCCGAGGACTTCCGCTACCTGTGGCGGCAGATGATCAGTCAGCCCGGCGTCGTCGACCCGGCCGGGTACGCGCTGATCGACGACGTCGCGTCGTCGGCAGGCGGCAAGACCGTCACCGTCACGATGGATGCGCCGTATCCGGCCTGGCGTGAACTGTTCACCGATCTGCTGCCCTCGCACCTGGTCAAGGACACCCCGGGCGGCTTCGCCCGCGGGCTGGCCGAGAACATCCCCGTTTCCGGCGGGCACTTCCACATCAAGAGCGTCGACCGCGGGCGGGACGAGATCCTGCTCGAACGCAACGACCGCTTCTGGGGGGAGCCCGCGACTCCCGATCAGATCCTCATGCGGCGCGGCGGCTCCAACGCCCAGATCAGCGATTCGGTCAGGTCGGGGGACACCCAGGTCGTCCAGGTCCGGGGCGCCGGCTCCCTTCAGGAACAGTTGTCGGCGGTCTCCGGCGTGCGCGCGGGCACGACGCCGCAGCCGCGTGTCCTGGAGTTGACGTTCAACGGCCGCAACGACGTCGTCGCCGATCAGCGTGTGCGGCGCGCGCTCAGCGGCGTGCTCGACCCGGACCTGCTCGCAGCGGTCGGGTCGCCGTCGGGTGCGAACGCGACGGTCGCCCGCGCACAGGTGCTCGCGCCCTCCGCACCCGGATACGTGCCGACGGCACCGCCGCCGTTGGGCCGGGACGACGCGATGCGACTGCTCGCCGATTCGGGTTGGGTTCTCGAGACCCCTCAGCCCCCCGAGACCGACGGCGCCGATGACGGACACGTGCACGAGGTCGCACCGCGTCTGGTCCGCGAGGGCGAGCAGCTGGCCTTGACGATCGGCGCGACGATCGGCGACGACACCGCGATCGCGGTCGCGAACACGGCGGCCGACCAGTTGCGCGGTGCGGGCGCTCTCGTCGAGGTCACGACCATGCGTGCCGAGGAACTGTACGGCCGGGCCCTGGTCGAGGGCCGGGTGGACGCGGTCGTCGGCTGGGCGCGTGCGGGCGCCGACCCTGCGACGGCGCTCGTGTCGAGGTACGCGTGTCCGCTGCCGACGGAGCCGGTGGCGACCGAGGGTACCGAGCCGGTGGCGACCGAGGGTACCGAGCCGGTGGCGACCGAGGGTACGGAGTTGACGCCGCCGGAGAATGCGGTGCCGGGTACGACCGCGCCCACGAGAACGACGGCCCCTGCGAGCACGGAGCCCGCCGACGAGTCCGAGGATCAGCCGAATCCCGAAGCGCCGAGCAACATCTCGGGGCTGTGCGATCCCGGTCTGCAGCAGGGGATGGACGAGGCGCTGCGTGGTGTCGGGGACGTCGGGCAGATGATCGCGCAGGCGGAGCCGCGACTGTGGGAACTGGCGGCGGTGCTGCCGATCATGCAGGACACCACCGTGGTCGCGGCCGGACCGGACGTGGACGGTGTGGCTCTGGCCGGCGCGATCGAGGTCGGCATCTTCGGGGACGCCGCGAACTGGTCGAGGAATCAGGGATGACGACGCACCACGTGACCACCGCCGATGCGGCGAAGCAGGCCCGGCGACTGCTGCTGGTGCACGCGCACCCCGACGACGAGTCGCTGACGACCGGCGGGACCATCGCCCGGTACGCGGCCGAGGGCGCCGAGGTGACCGTCGTGACGTGCACGCTCGGCGAGGAGGGCGAGGTCATCGGCGAGACGTGGGCGGGACTCGTCGCCGACGAGGCCGACCAGCTCGGGGGTTACCGGATCCTGGAACTGACCGCGGCGCTCGGGCGTCTCGGGGTGTCCGCGCCGCTGTTCCTCGGCGGTGCGGGCCGGTGGCGGGACTCGGGTATGGCAGGGACTCCGGCCGCGCGGAATCCGCGGGCCTTCGTCAATGCCCGTCCCGGTGACGTGGTCGATGCCCTGGTCGAGGTGATCCGGCAGCGTCGCCCGCAGGTCGTCGTCTGCTACGACCCGCAGGGTGGGTACGGCCATCCCGATCACATCCGTGTGCACGAGGTCGTGACGGCGGCGGTGGACGCGGCGGCGGCAGACGGCGGGGTCGGTGATCCGTGGGACGTCGCGAAGCTGTACTGGACGGTCACCGAGGCAACCTCGCTGAGCGAGGGCCTGGAGTGCATCACCGAGTACCCGGAGAGCTGGCGTCTCCCGGAGCCCGGTGAGCTTCCGTGCGTTCCGGATTCCGCGGTGACGACGACGATCGACGTACGGGCCCACCTGGCGGCGAAGGTCGCCGCGTTCGCGGCCCACGCGACGCAGGTGACGGTGGCTCCGAGCGGAACCGAATATGCGCTGTCGAACGACATCGTGCAGCCGATCCTCGTGGACGAGCACTACGTTCTCGTGCGGGGCACACTCGGCGAGCAGGCGGCGGACGGTCGGGAGCGGGACCTGTTCTCGTAGTTTCGCGTGCCACCCCGCGCTTCACGGAAGTCCCGGTTAGGCTGACGCCGTTGACCGAAGTTCGTGATGACACGTGCGAAGGGACGACCGATGGCGCTGCACCAGGTTCGGGGCCGTGAGGACGACGCGGTATCGGACATCTACTCGACACCGCTGAGCGGGGCGGCGCTTCCCAAGTACCGGGTGCCGGACGATGCCTCGGATCCGCGGGTGGTGTTCGCCCTGATCCGGGACGAACTCGCACTCGACGGCAACTCCGCGCAGAATCTCGCGACGTTCTGTTCCACGTGGTCCGAGGACGAGGTCCATCGTCTGATGGACCTGTGCATGGACAAGAACATGATCGACAAGGACGAGTACCCGCAGACGGCGGAGATCGAGTCCCGGTGCGTGCATCTGCTCGCCGACCTGTGGAACTCACCGGACGGGCACGGGACCGTCGGCTGCTCGACGACCGGTTCCAGCGAGGCTGCGATGCTCGGTGGTCTGGCCCTCAAATGGCGATGGCGGGAGCGTCGCTGCGCGGAAGGAAAGCCGACGGATCGCCCGAACCTGGTGTGCGGCCCGGTTCAGGTCTGCTGGGAGAAGTTCGCCCGTTACTTCGACGTGGAGCTACGCCAGGTTCCGCTCGAACCGGGTGCGACCGGCATGCAGCCGCACCAGCTGCGGGACTACGTGGACGAGAACACGATCGGTGTGATCGCGATCCTGGGCGTCACCTACACGTGTGACTACGAGCCGATCGCGGAGATCGCCGCGGAACTCGACGCGATTCAGGCGGAGCACGGCTGGGACATCCCGGTGCACGTCGACGGCGCGAGTGGTGGTTTCGTCGCCCCCTTCCTGCAACCGGATCTGGAGTGGGACTTCCGGATCGAGCGTGTCGCGTCGATCAATGCGTCCGGGCACAAGTACGGGCTCGCGCCGCTCGGCGTGGGGTGGGTGGTGTGGCGCAATGCGGACCTGTTGCCGGAGGATCTGGTGTTCCGGGTCAGCTACCTCGGCGGTGACATGCCGACGTTCGCGCTGAACTTCTCCCGGCCGGGCGGCGAGATCGTCGCGCAGTACTACCTGCTGCTCCGGTTGGGGCGGGAGGGTTATCGGCGGATCCACCAGTCGTGTGCCGACACCGCCCGTGATCTCGCGGACAGGCTCGCGGCGATGGGGCCGTTCACCATCCTCTACGACGGCACGGGCGGGTTGCCCGCCGTCTCGTACACCCTGACGGACCCCGACTCGGCAGGGTTCACGCTGTACGCACTGAGCGACGAGTTGCGCATGCGGGGTTGGCAGGTTCCGTCGTACCCGCTGCCCCCGAGCCGTGACGACACGGTGATCCAACGGGTCCTGGTGAGGCACGGCATCTCGCGGGACAAGATCGAGCTGCTGGCGGCGGATCTGGAGGAGGCGGTGCAGCGTCTGACCTCGGGCACCGCCCGCGAGGAGAGTCGCAGTTCCTTCCACCACTGAGGGGGTGTGACGTGTCGCACAGTGGGCGCTAGGCTGTGGCGTACGTCATGACTGCTCGGTCGGGGGAAGTGAGGTGTGCTGGTGAACTGGAGCGTTCAGAACCAGATCGTCGCGTTCGTGGACTCGCTGCGGCCCTACTCGCAGATGCACCACGACCAGTACATGGATGCGCTGCACGGATTCGTCCACATGCAGTCGAATCTTCTGACGATGCTCGGGTACCCGCCCGTCGGCTGATCGTGCGGCCCCTACGATCGACGGCATGACCATCGCCGCCACCGATTCCGAACGCGGGATCGTCGACCGTCTCCTCCTGGCGCTGCTCGTGTTCGACGGGTTCCTGACCGCGCTGCTCGCGGTGCTGTTCCTCCCCGTGCACGTGGGGTCGGTGGCGATGCCCGTCAGCGCGCTCCTCGCCGGTGTGGTGAACGTACTGCTCGTGTGGTGCGCGCGGTCCGTCGGCAGCGGAGTCGGTCAGGCGTCGTGGCCGCTCGTGGCCTGGTTCGTCGGATTCCTCGTCTGCCTGGTCGGTGGACCGGGTGGGGACCGCCTGCTGCCCGCGGACTGGCGCACCCTGCTCCTGCTCGCGGTCGGCCTGCTCCCCGCGATCGTGGTGCTGTTCAAATTCGGCGCGGACGCGGCCGTCACCCGTGGACAGGCGGCCCGGACCCGCTGACTGTCCGGCACCGAGCGGATTCGCGATTGCCTCTCACACCGCCGGGGCGCCTGTTACCGTGCCGCGCACATCGCGACGAGAAGAGGTGCATGTGGGTACGAGTCGGTCGGTCGGGCGTGGGCTTGCGCAGACGGCGATGGTCGTCGTCTGCGCGTTCGGTGCGACGGCGGGGACGGCCCATGCGGCGCCCGTGCCCAGCGGGCTGACGGAAGTGCTGTTCGTCGGGAACAACTGGGAGGGCACGGCGGACGTCGTCCAGTCGACCGGTGCCTACTCGAAACTCGGTCGCGTCAACATGATTCCGGACAAGCAGGAGCGTCTGGGCGAGATCTACTCGAATCCGATCAAGCTCGGCTTCTTCCTCGGTGTTCGGGAAACCGCCGGTGAGGGCCACGACCAGTTCGTCGACGACATGTACACGACGCCGGACGGGACCGCGGTGGTCGCGTCCAGGCCGAGCTTCGCCGACGTCGTCTCCATCGATCTCGCGACGGGGAAGGTCAACTGGCGTTTTCCGGTGTCCGGCTACCGATCCGATCACATGGCCGTGTCACCGGACGGCACTCGGGTCGCGGTCTCGGCGTCGACGAGCAACACCGTGCACGTCCTCGACATCGAGACGGGTGCGCAGGTGGGGTCGTTCACGACCGGCGACAAGCCGCACGAGAACGTCTTCACGGACGGCGGACGCTACCTGTGGAACATGGCGATAGGTGAGGTGAACACCCCGTTCGACGCCCCCGAGTTGGACGGAACCAAGGGGGACCGGAAGATCACCGTCGTCGACGCGCAGACGTTCCGGACGGTGAAGGTGATCGACATGCGGGACCGGCTCGACGCATTCGGCCGCAGCGATCTCTCCGACTCGGTGCGCCCGGTGGCGTTCAGTCCGGACGAGGGCACCCTGTACTTCCAGGTGTCGTTCTTCAACGGCTTCGTCGAGTACGACGTCGCGACGGACACGATCACGCGGATCAAGGAGCTGCCGAAGAACCCGGCCACCAACCCGAACCGCACGACATGGGTCAACGACTCCCGCCATCACGGCATGTCGATCAGCCCGGACGGAAGCCGGCTGTGCATCGCCGGGACGATGGACGACTACGTGACGACCGTCGACACCGCGACGCTGCAGGAGACCCCGACCGTCCCCGCGGGGAAACCGTACTGGGCGACCGTGAACGGCGACGGCACGCAGTGCGTCATCTCCGAGAGCGCGAACGACACGATCAGTGCGATCGATTTCGCGACCGGACAGAAGGTGGCCACGGTAGCGGTCGGTGACCATCCGCAGCGGGTGCGTCTCGGGCACGTGCCCCAGGGCTGGGCCGGTACTCCCGGACCGGATCCCGACGCCGGCGGTTCCCTCGACGGGCTCGGCAGCAGCGGCTCCTAGCTCGGACGAATCGGGAGTTGCGCAGCCAGGGCGGCGTCCACGAGGACGGATTCGATCATCGGTGGCGTGAGCCTGCCGGTGAAGGTGTTCTGCTGGCTGACGTGGTAGCAGCCGAAGAGGTGCAGCGGGCGGTCCCCGCCGAGTTCGACGTGCGCACCGTGCCCGAAGCGCGGAGCCGGTCGCGGCACCTCCCACCCGGCGTCGGCCAGCACGGGCAGCAGTGCCTTCCAGCCGAATCCGCCGAGGACGACCACCGACCGCAGGGTGGGGGCGAGCAGTCGCAGTTCCTCGTCCAGCCACCGCCTGCAGGTGTCGCGTTCCGCCGGTGTCGGCTTGTTCGCGGGTGGGGCGCAGTGCACCGGTGAGGTGATGCGGGTTCCGTACAGTTCGAGTCCGTCGTCGGCCGACACCGCGGTCGGCTGGTTCGCCAGACCCACCGCGTGCATCGCCGCGTACAGCACGTCGCCGCTGCGGTCGCCGGTGAACATCCTCCCGGTTCGGTTGGCGCCGTGCGCGGCGGGCGCCAGCCCCACGATCAGCAAGGCCGCGTCGGCTGGGCCGAACCCGGGAACGGGCCGTCCCCAATAGGTTTCGTCGCGGAATGCGGCGCGCTTGTCGCGGGCCACCTGTTCCCGCCACGCCACCAGCCGGGGACACCGCCGGCAATCGATCAGGTCGCCGTCCATCGCGGCGAGCGACGGGTACCTCATCCGGACTCCGGGACGCGGCGTGCCCAGATGTCGCCCGCACCGGGCGTCACGGTCTCGACGAGGGTCCATGCCTGGTCGGCGGGCAGGTCCAGGACGTCGTAGTGCCCGGTTCCGGCAGCGGTCGCGGCGACGACCGTCGCCACGCCGGCGCGGCGCTGGAAGAACGTCTGCCGCACCGTCCACGCGACGATGCCGTCGGCGTGGATTGTGTGTGTGCCGCGGTCGAGCGAGCCGTGGCGGGTCACGAGGCGGCCCGGCGGTGTGGCGTGCCCGAGACCGAGCCACCGGTCGTGGGCCAGGGCAGCGGCGGCGACCGCGACGACCGCGACCGCGGTCCACGCCGGCCAGCCGATCGGTGCGCCGAGCACATCCGCCAGCCCCACGGCGACGGCGACCGCCGCGACGGGCACCAGGGCGCGGGTGTAGCGCCGCCGCCGGGCCGCGGGTCCGTGCCCGGTCAGGTTCGGGACGCGCAGAGCGGACAGCACCAGGGATTCCACCCGATGCACCTCGTGACGAGGCGACTGCGGCAGCAGCATCGACGAGAACTGCTTGTCGGCGGACACCCCCGTCATCACGGCGTCCAGTCGTGCCGCACCGGCCAGCCGCAACAGGAGCGGCTCGCGGACGCTGGTGCCGCGTAGGCGCGCCCGGTCCAGCGTGGTCTGGCGGGTCCGGAGGAGCCCGTGGCTCACGTGCAGGACCCGTCTGTCGTCGGTGACCGTCAGGTTGCCGAACGTCAACAGGTAGCGAACACAGGCGAGCACGCTCGCCACGGCGACGAGAGCGACGACACCGACCGTCACCGCCACCGCCGTGCCCCAGCCGCGGAGCAGGTCGAGCCCGGTGTCGATCGTGTCGGAATCCGCGACGCTTTCGCCGAGGCCGTACTGGAACGCGAGACCGACGGCGGCGGCGACGGTGAGTACGCCGGTGGTCGACAGCGGCGCGTAGCGAACCCACGACGGAGACCAGTGCGCGATCTCGACGGCGGACGGCACCGACCCGGACTCGGCCGGGTCGGGCGCCGGGGGCGTGCTCGACAACAGCGCCTCCCGCAGCGCGGGGACCAGCCGCGAGTCGAGCGCGTTCAGCTCGAATCGCGCCGAGTCGCCCGCCTTCTCCGCCCGCTGACCCGTCCCGATTCGTACGACCGACAGGCCGAGGACCCGGTGCAGCAGCCCGGCCTCCACGTCGACCGATCGGATGCGGTTGCGCGGCACCGAGAGCAGCGTGCGCTGGAACACCCCGGTCCGCAGTTGCACGTGCACCGGACCGATCCGGTAGCTCGTCGTCAACCATCGCGCGATCGCGTACGCGACCAGCGCGGCCAGGGCGATCAGCCCCCAGTAGTGGTTGCCGCTCTGCGTGCCGAGGACCACGGAGATCAGCAGCACCGGCAGGAGCTTGACGGCCTCGTCGACGGGGTGCACGAGCAGCATCCGTTTGTCCAGGCGCAGCCACGGCTGTTCCTGCTCGGCGGCGAGCGCCTCCGGTCCCGACTCCTCGGGCGGTGCGGTTCCGGGGCCCGGTGACTGCGGGACAGGGGAGGTCACGTCGCGTCCCCCTGGTGTCGGCCGGCGATCTCGGTGAGCCGGGCGACGGTGGTGTCGGCGACGTCGGTGTCCAGCGCGGCGATGCGTACCGCGCCCGCCGACGACGCCGTGGTGACCGTGACGGTCGCCAGCCCGAGCAACCGATCGATCGGACCGCGTTCGGTGTCGACGGTCTGGATGCGGGTGATCGGCGCGATCCTGCGCTCCTGGGTGAACCACCCGGTCCGGGTGTACACGGCGGTGTCGCTGATCTCCCAGCGATGCACCCGGAAGCGCCAGCGGGGGACGACGGTCACGTGGGCGAGGGCGAGGACCGCCGAGACCGCGAACGCGGTGACGTGCGGCCACGTCGTCCAACGTCCGTCGAGCACCGCCCACACGATCTGTGCGACGAACACCGGCAGCCACATCAGTGCGGCGTTGACCGCCCACAACATCGGAGCCCGGGTGCTCGGCTTCCATTGCGGGTCGGCCATCGTGACGGGGGCCTCGGCCGGGATGCTCACCCCTCCACCCTGCCGTACCGGCACCGACCGCGCTCGTGGACCGACGGTGTGCCGGCTCGCCGAGCGCGCCGGGATCGCCTCGGGCGCCTAACCTGGAGCGAAGTGGAGCGGAAGGAGCGAGCCGTGGACACGGACCCGGTACTGCCCGAGGACGAGCCCGAGAACGAGGACGAGGCGACGACGCTGGAGACGGTCGGTACGAAGGAGGTCAACGAGGCCGACGCGGTCGAGCAGTCACAGGTCGTTCCGGACGACGAGGACTACCCCCACGACTGACCTGCTGTGGCGTACGTCTCCGGCGATGGCGCATGATCGACTGCGTGACTGCTGACGACGCCACCTCCTCGATGCTGCCCGACCCGACGATGCCGGTCGCGTCCCCGTCGGCGTCTGCGATGCGGCGGGCGCTGCGCAGAGCCCGCGACGGGGCGACGCTCAACGTGGACGAGGCCACCGTCCTTCTGCACGCGACGGGCGCGGACCTCGACGACCTGAGTGCGTCGGCGGCGCGGGTCCGGGACGCGGGCCTCGCCGCCGCGGGCCGACCGAAGACCGTCAGCTATTCGCGCAAGGTGTTCATCCCGCTGACCCGGCTGTGCCGCGACAAGTGCCACTACTGCACGTTCGTCACGGTGCCCGGCAAGCTGCGGGCCGAGGGCCACGGGATGTACCTCGACCCGGACGAGGTGCTCGACATCGCCCGCCGCGGGGCGGAACTGGGCTGCAAGGAGGCGCTGTTCACGCTCGGCGACCGGCCGGAGGAGCGGTGGCCCGAGGCACGCGAGTGGCTCGAGTCGCGGGGCTACGACTCCACCCTCGACTACGTGCGGGCGATGGCGATCCGGGTGCTGGAGGAGACCGGACTGCTGCCGCACCTGAACCCCGGGGTGATGAGCTGGGAGGAGATCTCCCGGCTCAAGCCCGTCGCGCCGTCGATGGGCATGATGCTGGAGACGACGTCTACCCGGCTGTTCACCGAGAAGGGTGAGTGCCACCACGGCAGCCCCGACAAGGATCCGGCGGTGCGGTTGCGGACGCTCACCGACGCAGGCCGACTGTCGGTGCCGTTCACCACCGGTCTGCTCGTCGGTATCGGCGAGACGATGACCGAGCGCGCCGAGACGATCATGGCGATCCGCAAGTCGCACAAGGCGTTCGGGCACGTGCAGGAGGTGATCGTCCAGAACTTCCTGGCCAAGGACGACACCGCGATGCGGTCGGCGCCGGACGCCGGTATCGACGAGTTCCGCGCCGCCATCGCCGTCACCCGGCTCGTGCTCGGGCCGTCCATGCGAATCCAGTCGCCGCCGAACCTGGTGTCGGCGGCCGAGTGCCTCGCGCTGATCGCGTCCGGCGTCGACGACTGGGGCGGCGTGTCTCCGCTGACCCCCGACCACGTGAACCCCGAACGGCCGTGGCCGAACCTCGACACCCTCGCGGAGATCACCGCGCAGGCCGGGTACACCCTGGTCGAGCGGACCGCCGCGCAGCCGCAGTACGTGCTGGCCGGCTCGCCGTGGATCGACCCGCGCATCGCCGGACACGTGCAGGCGCTCGCCGACCCGGACACCGGCATGGCCCGCCCCGACGTCCTCCCGTCCGGGCTGCCGTGGCAGGAACCGGACGAGATGTGGTCATCGAGCGGCCGGGTCGACCTCGACACCGCCATCGACACCGAGGGCCGCCGGACCGAGACCCGCTCGGACCTGGGCAGCGCGTTCGGCGACTGGGAGACGGTCCGTGAGCAGGTGCTCTCGCTCAGCGCGCCGCAGAAGGTCGACTCGGACGTCCTCACCGCGCTGCGCAACGCCGAACGCGACCCGGCGGGCTGCTCCGACGACGACTACCGGGCGCTCGCGACGGCGGAGGGCGCCGGCCTCGAAGCCCTCGTCGCGCTGGCCGACGGCCTGCGCCGTGAGGTCGTCGGCGACGACGTCACCTACGTGGTGAACCGGAACATCAACTTCACCAACATCTGCTACACCGGCTGCCGGTTCTGCGCGTTCGCGCAGCGCAAGGGCGACGCCGACGCGTTCACCCTGTCGGCAGCGGAGGTCGCGGACCGGGCGTGGGAGGCGCACGTCGCCGGCGCCACCGAGGTCTGCATGCAGGGCGGGATCGATCCCGAACTGCCCGTCACCGGGTACGCCGACCTGGTGCGGGCGGTGAAGGAGCGGGTGCCGTCGATGCACGTGCACGCGTTCAGTCCGATGGAGATCGTCAACGGTGCCTCGCGTGGCGGGCAGTCGGTGCGGGACTGGCTGACCGAACTGCGCGCTGCAGGCCTGGACACCATTCCGGGCACCGCCGCGGAAATTCTCGACGACGAGGTCCGCTGGGTGCTGACGAAGGGCAAACTGCCGACGAGCACCTGGGTGGACGTGGTCACCACCGCCCACGAGGTCGGTCTGCGGTCGAGCTCGACGATGATGTACGGCCACGTCGACCAGCCGCACCACTGGGTGGGGCACCTGAACGTGTTGCGTGGAATCCAGGATCGTACGGGCGGTTTCACCGAGTTCGTGCTGCTGCCGTTCGTGCACCAGTCGTCGCCGTTGTACCTGGCGGGAGCGTCGCGGCCGGGGCCGACGATGCGCGACAACCGGGCCGCGCACGCTCTGGCGCGGGTGATGCTGCACGGCCGAATCCACAATATTCAGACGAGTTGGGTCAAACTGGGAATCGAGGGCACCCAGGCGATGCTGCAGGGTGGTGCAAACGACCTCGGAGGCACGCTGATGGAAGAGACGATCTCCCGCATGGCCGGCTCGCAGCACGGGTCGGAGAAGACCGTCGCCGAACTTCGCGCGATCGCGGAGGGAATCGGCAGGCCGGCGCGCGAGCGGACGACCGGATATGCCGAGCGGGTGGGGGTGTCATGAGCGGCGACCCGATCGGTGACGAACGCGTCGTCGCGGTTCTGGACCGTGCGGCCTGGGGCGTGAACCCGGTCCTCGACCTCGCCGCCGCCGATCCGTTCGGGATCAAGGCGCGCACCTTCCTGCCGCCGGTCGAGGGTGGGACGGCGACCGATCGGGTCCTCGACGCGGTGGCATGGCTGCTCGACTTCGCGGAGGTGCCCGGCACCGCGGCGTGGGAGCGGGCGGGCGACGAGCGGCGCGCACGGTGGTGGCTCACGCGCTTCGGAACCCTGAACACCCTCGTCGTGGCCTTCCCCGGGGTGTTCGGGCCGTTGGCGAGGCGGCTGCCGATGCAGGAGGTGCTCGGTTTCGCGAACCAGACGCTGGTGCTCGTCGCGGTGGCCCGCGAGCTCGGTGTCACCGATCGGACGGCCCAGGTGGAGATGCTGGCGTCGGTGCTGTGCGGCCGCGAGATCGACGCGCGCACGCTTCTCGCCGACGGGGCAGAGACCGACGACACGGCGTCCAGCGCGTGGCATCCGTTCGCCGGACTGGGTGGACTGTGGGCCACCGCCCGGACGTTGCGGGCGATTCCCGGCGAACTGCACCGCAGGCCGCAGCCCGCGCGCGTGTGGCAGGTGCTCGGCCACCTGCCGTTGGTGGGCGCGGTCGCCGGTTATCTCGGCGAGCGAGGAGCCTTGTTCGATGCCGCGGTACAGGGGAAACGGTGGATCGACGGGCACACGGTTCGGACCGCCGTCGCGGGGCGGGGTGAGCGCGGAATCACCACCGTCTGAGGGCACCCTTACCGGACCGGTCTCCGGGGTAGGGGTGATACTGGTAACCCGGGAACCACACCTCGTGGTGTCCTGCGAAGACAGGCCCGTGTCAGAAAGGCAGCGGCAGTGCCCTACACGATTGCTGAACCGTGCGTGGATGTGCTCGACAAGGCATGCATCGAGGAATGCCCCGTCGACTGTATTTACGAGGGCGGCCGGATGCTCTACATCCACCCCGACGAGTGCGTGGACTGCGGCGCGTGTGAGCCGGTCTGCCCCGTCGAGGCGATCTTCTACGAGGACGACGTCCCGGACCAGTGGAACGACTACGTCTCCGCGAACGTCGACTTCTTCGTCGAACTCGGTTCGCCCGGTGGTGCCGCCAAGCTCGGCAAGGTCGACTACGACCCGCCGTTCGTCAAGGCCCTGCCGCCCATGGGCGAGCACTGAGCGTCGAGGTTCGCGAACGTGCCACGTAACGCTGTCTCGCGCGGGCTTCCCGACTTCCCCTGGGACTCGCTCGCCGGCGCGAAGGCCACGGCGCAGTCACATCCCGACGGCATCGTCAACCTGTCGGTGGGCACCCCGGTCGATCCGGTGGCGCCGCTGATCCGCGACGCCCTGGCCTCGGTGTCGCAGGTGCCCGGGTACCCGACCACGCACGGCGAGCCCGCGCTGCGGGAGGCCGCTGCAGCGGCCCTGGCCCGGCGGTACGGCGTCACCGGGATCGATCCGGTGGCGGTGCTGCCCGCGATCGGGACGAAGGAGATGATCGCCTGGATGCCGACCCTGTTGGGGCTCGGTGCGGGCGATCTCGTCGTGATTCCCGAGGTCGCGTACCCGACGTACGAGGTCGGTGCGCTGATGGCCGGGTGCCGAGTGCTCCGCGCGGGCGGTCTGACCCGCCTGGGCCCCGAGCGGCCCGAGCTGATCTTCGTGAACTCGCCGTCCAACCCGACCGGCAAGGTGCTCGGCATCGACCACCTCCGCAAGGTGGTCGACTTCGCGCGCAGCCGGAACGCCGTCGTCGTCTCCGACGAGTGCTACCTGGGGCTGACCTGGGAGGCCGAGGCGGCGTCGATCCTGGACCCGCGCGTCTGCGACGGCGACCACACCAATCTGCTTGCGGTGCACTCGCTGTCGAAGACGTCGAACCTGGCCAGCTACCGTGCGGGCTTCGTCACCGGCGACCCGGCGCTGGTCGCGGAACTGCTCGAGGTGCGCAAGCACGCCGGCATGATCCTGCCCTACCCGGTACAGGCCGCGATGACGGCGGCGCTCGGCGACGACGACCACGAGAACGAGCAGCGCGAGCGGTACCGCAAGCGCCGCGAGATCCTGCTGGACGCGGTCCGTGGGGCGGGATTCACCGTCGACAACTCCGAGGCCGGCCTGTACCTGTGGCTGACCCGTGAGGAGGCGTGCCGCGACACCGTCGACTGGTTCGCCGAGCGCGGCATCCTCGTCGCCCCCGGCGACTTCTACGGCCCCGGCAGTCGCCGTCACGTGCGGATGGCCCTGACCGAGACCGACGAGCGGATCGCGGCTGCGGCCTCCCGGCTCTGAGGCCACCCTCCCCGTGCCCTCCCCGAATGGCCCATTCGGTCGTCGTGAACGACCGGATGGGCCATTCGGGTGGAAGGCGCAGGCACCCCGGTTGGGTTAGCCTGGACGGCAGTTCCTCGTTGCCGGGGTACGCCCCGGTCAACGGTCGGTGACTCGGGGCAGGAGGCAGCATGGACGCCGTCACAGGAGTTCCCTCGCCGGTCAACGAACCGGTTCACTCGTACGCCCCGGGAAGTCGCGAGCGCGCGATCCTCGCGACCGAGCTGGCCGAGCTCGCCGGCGCGCCCGTGGACCTGCCGCACGTGATCGGCGGGGTGCACCGGATGGGATCGGGGGAGCGGATCGAGGTGGTGCAGCCACACCGCCGCGCCGCGGTCCTCGGCACGATCACCGAGGCCACCCACCAGGACGCGGACGCCGCCGTGACCGCGGCCGTCGCCGCGGCACCGGAATGGCGGGCGCTGCCGTTCGACGAGCGCGCCGCGGTGCTGCTGCGGGCGGCCGACCTGATGTCCGGTCCGTGGCGGGAAACCCTCGCCGCGGCAACGATGTTGGGTCAGTCGAAGTCGGTGCAGCAGGCCGAGATCGACGCGCCGTGCGAACTGGTCGACTTCTGGCGGTTCAACGTGCACTTCGCCCGGCACATCCTGGCCGAGCAGCCGGTGTCGAGCCCTGGCGTGTGGAATCGGATGGAGTACCGGCCGCTCGAAGGGTTCGTGTACGCCGTCACACCGTTCAACTTCACCGCCATCGCCGGCAACCTGCCGACCGCGCCCGCGCTGATGGGGAACACGGTGGTGTGGAAACCCTCGCCCACGCAGTCGCTTTCGGCGTACTGGACGATGAAGGTACTGGAGGCGGCGGGGCTGCCGCCGGGGGTGATCAACCTGGTCACCGGCACCGGGCCGTCGGTGTCGGACGTGGTGCTGTCGGATCCGCGGCTGGCAGGCATCCACTTCACCGGTTCGACCCGGACGTTCCAGCACCTGTGGCGGGAGGTGGGCACCCACATCGACCGCTACCACGGCTATCCGCGACTGGTCGGGGAGACCGGAGGCAAGGACTTCGTCGTCGCGCACTCGTCCGCCGACCCGGACACGTTGCGCACCGCGCTGATTCGGGGTGCGTTCGAGTACCAGGGGCAGAAGTGCTCGGCCGCCTCCCGCGCCTACGTTCCGCGGTCCGTCTGGGAGGTCATGGGGCAGGACCTGCTCTCCCAGGCGGACGAGCTCGCCTACGGGGACGTCACCGATCTGTCGAACTTCGGTGGGGCCCTGATCGATCGGCGCGCCTACGACAAGAACGTCGCGGCGATCGAACGGGCCCGCGGCGCGGCGGGGGTGAAGGTCGCGGTCGGTGGAGTCCACGACGACTGCGTCGGCTGGTTCGTCCGTCCGACGGTGTTGCTCGCCGACGATCCCGCCGACGAGGCGTTCTCCACCGAGTACTTCGGGCCGATCCTGTCCGTGCACGTCTACGACGACGACACCCCGACCGCCTTCGAGGAGATGCTCGGTGTGGTCGACCGGACGGCGCCGTACGCTCTCACCGGCGCCGTCGTCGCGGACGACCGCGTCGCGGTCGAGAAGGCCGCGGCGGCACTGCGGTTCACGGCCGGGAACTTCTACGTCAACGACAAGCCGACCGGTGCCGTCGTCGGGCAGCAGCCGTTCGGTGGGGCGAGGGCGTCCGGCACGAACGACAAGGCCGGCTCGCCGCTGAACCTGCTGCGGTGGACCTCGGCGCGCACGATCAAGGAGACGTTCGTGCCGCCCACCGACCACCGCTACCCGCACATGGGGCCGGAGGTGTAGCGGTGGCCAATCCGCTGCGTCCCGCCATCCTCGCGGCGGCGAGGTCGCCGAGGGTCAAGAGCGTGATCACCCACGCTCCCGGAACGCGCTCGCTGGTGACCCGATTCGTCGCGGGGGAGGCGCGGGCGGACGCGCTGATCGCGACCAGGGCACTGCTGGACTCGGGGCGATCGGTCAGCCTCGACCACCTCGGTGAGGACACCACGGACATCGAGCAGGCCAAGGTCATCGTCGCCGAGTACCGCTCCCTGCTCGGTGATCTCGGTGAGATGCCCGAGGCGGGGGGTGTCGGGATCCGGAGACTGGAAGTCTCGGTCAAGCTGTCGGCGCTCGGACAGTCGTTGCCAAAGGACGGGGAGAAGATCGCCCTCGACCATGCTCGCGAGCTGTGCGAGGCGGCACAGTCCGCGGGCGTGTGGCTCAGCGTCGATGCCGAGGACCACACCACCACGGACTCGACCCTGTCGATCGTGGCCGCCCTGCGCACCGACTTCCCGTGGGTGGGTGCGGTGCTGCAGGCGTACCTGCGCCGAACCGAGGGCGACTGCCGTGACCTCGCGGGAGTGGACTCCCGAATCCGTCTGTGCAAGGGCGCGTATCGCGAGCCCGCCTCCGTTGCCCACCAGGCCACGGCCGAGGTCGACGACTCCTACCGACGGTGCCTGGCGATCCTGTTCGAGGGCGACGGCTACCCGATGGTGGCCTCCCACGACCCGTCGATGATCGAGGCCGCCGGCGCCGAGGCCCGCCGTACCGGGCGCGGCCCCGACCGCTACGAGCACCAGATGCTGTACGGCATCCGCGACGTCGAGCAGCAGCGACTCGCGGACGACGGGACCACGATGCGCGTCTACGTTCCGTACGGTGCGCAGTGGTACGGCTACTTCATGCGCCGGCTCGCGGAGCGCCCCGCGAACGTCACCTTCTTCCTGCGCTCGCTGGCGACGAGGAACTGAGCGGGCGAAGCTCGCCGTCCCGTTCGCGGACGGTGCGGTCGGCGTCGTCCCGTTCGTAGCGGCGCGTGTGCAGCCGGGCCTTCATCTCCGCCAGCGCCCGGGTGCGCTGCTCGGTTCCGCGGCGTTCGGCGCGCTTTCTGCCGCCCGCGATGCGGAGCAGGTCGCGCGCGAGGTTGCGGGCGAACCAGACCGGGATCGTGGCGGCGAGCGGACTGAGCCGCGGGATGCCGACGGCGTCCGCGTAGTCGGAGCCGAAGGACAGCCGGGCCAGGTCGGCGTGGAATCGGTGGTGTGCCCAGCTGCGGACGCGGCTGCCCTCGACGCCGTAGATCTGCGGGACGGCGCGCAGCACCGCCTCGGTGAGGGCGCGGGAGGACTCGTCGGGATCCACCTCCGACCACACCGCGAGCCACACCAGTCGGAGCAGTTCGTCGACCGAGGTCACCTGCAATTCGGCGGTGACGCCCATCGTGTGGGCCATGTACCGGTACAGGTGCACGATCGCGTCCCGTTCGCGCCGTGAGTACCAGTGGCCCGCAGCCATTGTCGCGAGCGCGACGCCGACGATGGGAATCATCGTCACGCAGTAGTGCAGCTGGTTCACCGGTTCGCCGTGCGATTCGCTGTCCCAGTCGTCGAGGCCGCCGAGTCCGGCGCGGATGAACCCGTGGACGAGCCGCACCCGTGCCGTGTTCTGCAGCCCCGCCCCGAAGCGCTCCATGCCGCCACGTGCGGTGCAGTCCATCGACCAGGACACGGTTTCGACGACGCGGGCGGCGGCGCGTCGGTCGAGGTCGCCCCCGCGCAGCAGGACGTCGTTGACGCGGGGGGAGACGTAGCTGCCCGGGAAGGCGATGGCCGCGGTGAACGGCATCAGCGTGCTCATCGGGAGGCGGGCGATCGCGCGCGCCGCGATGTCGAGCTTGTCGTAGTCCACCCAGAACGGGACGTCGTCGAGCGCCGCGATGAACGCTGCCACCTCCGGTTCGGGATCCTCGACCGATTCGATGCCGCCGACGAGAGCCTGCTCGAACTGGGCCCGGACGGCCACGCGGTCCCCGCGGCGCATTGCGGCGACGAGGTCGTCGGCGACAGGGTCGCAGGCGGACGCGAACCTGGCGAACGCACGGGCCTGGGCGTGGGTGGGACGGACGCCGTCGCCGGCGAGCAGGGCCATCGCCAGCCGCGGAGCGCCCCGGCTCAGGATGGCCTTCGGTTCCGGGCGGGCGATCCGATCGTGCAGCCTCGCGGTGGACGGAGCGTTCGTCGGCATCGGATTCCCCCAGTCGTGTTCGGCATCGGTGATGCGACTATGACACAAGAGTGAACGTGTGATTCCGGAATTGTGCGATTCCTGTTCTGCGGGCTGTGTCAGACTGACGCCCATGGCGGCGTCGGAAGCAGTACGCGTCTACGGCGGTGTCTCGCCCGCGGATCGGCGTGCCGACCGGCGTGCGCGGCTCACGGCCGCCGTCGTCGACATCGTCGGCGAACAGGGCTGGTCGGCGGCGACGGTGCGGCACGTCGCGTCCACCGCCGGGGTGGGCGCGAGGTTCTTCTACGAGAGCTTCACCGACATGACCGAGCTCGTGATCACCGCCTACGACGAACTCGGCGCCGAACTGCTCGCCGACGCGGTCGAGGCGATCGCCCTGACCGCGACGACCGGCGTGCCCGACCTGGACCTGCACGCGAAGGCCAGGGCCGCAGTCGGTGCCATCGTCGGCGGCGTCGCGGAGAATCCACGACGAGCGCGATTCCTACTCACGGACGCGCCGGTCCTCGCGGAGCGCAAGAGGGCGGTGCTGCAGCTGGTGGCGCAGGAACTCACCCACCAGAGCGGCGAGGCGGGCGCCGCACTCGACCTGCGACAGGCGCAGCTGTGCGCGACGGTCGTCATGGCCGGTGCCGTGGAACTGGTCCGCGGCTGGGTCGAGGGCACCCTCGACGTGGGGCCCGACGAGCTGACCGAGATAGTCGCGAGCACGCTGTCCACGCTCACGGCGACCATGCCGGGCATCGTCCGGCGAGAGTGACGTGTGAGACGCTGGCACGCGTGCTGCTGAGCTCCCTGAACCCCCTCGCCGTCGCCCGGGGCGACGATCTCCCCGACGCCGTCCGCATCGACGGGCACTCCCTCTCGCGCAGTGACATCGTCGGCGGTGCGGGCGCGTTGGCCCGCCGGGTCGCGGGTGCCCGGTGCGTCGCAGTGCTTGCCGAACCCACGGCCGCCACCGTCATCGCGATCGTCGGTTGCCTCTTCGCCGGGGTCACCGTCGTGCCGGTGCCGCCGGACTCGGGGCCGGCGGAGCTGGACCACATCCTGTCCGACTCCGGGGCGCAGGCATGGCTTGGGAAGGCGCCGGAGGGCGCGGCCCTGTCGCCGGGTTCCCGAGCAGCGTCACTTCCCGTCGTTCCGGTGCGGGTGAACGCCCGTGACTGGCACGGGCATCCCGAGCCACACCCCTCGTCGACGGCGTTCATCCTGTACACCTCCGGCACGACCGGCGCACCGAAGGGCGTGCTGCTGTCGCGGCGTGCGATCGCCGCCGGACTGGATGCGCTCGCGCAGGCGTGGGAGTGGACGTCGAAGGACACTCTGGTCCACGGACTTCCGCTGTTCCACGTGCACGGGCTGATCCTGGGGCTCCTGGGCCCGCTGCGCGTCGGTAGCCGGCTCGTGCACACCGGCAAGCCGACACCGGCCGCCTATGCGGAGGCCGGCGGGACCCTGTACTTCGGCGTGCCGACGGTGTGGTCGCGCGTCGTGGACGACGAGCAGTCGGCGAAGGCGCTGTCCGGTGCTCGTCTGCTGGTGTCCGGCAGTGCGCCGCTGCCGGTCCCGGTGTTCGAGAAGCTCGCCGCGTTGACCGGTCTCACTCCCGTCGAGCGGTACGGGATGAGCGAGACGATGATCACCCTCAGCACCCGCGCCGACGGTGAGCGCCGGCCGGGATGGGTTGGCCTGCCGGTCGCTGGTGTGGAGACCAGGCTGGTCGCCGAGGACGGAGCCGTGGTCCCGCACGACGGCGAATCGATCGGCGGGCTCCAGGTTCGCGGCCCGATGCTGTTCGACGGCTACCTGAACCGACCCGACGCCACCGCCGAATCATGGACGGAGGACGGCTGGTTCGTCACCGGAGACGTCGCCGCCATCGACGAGGACGGGTTCCACCGGATCGTCGGCCGCGCCTCCACGGACCTCATCAAGTCCGGCGGCTACCGCATCGGCGCGGGCGAGGTGGAAACCAGTCTGCTCGGCCACCCCGGCGTCAAGGAGGTCGCCGTCGTCGGACTGCCGGACGACGACCTCGGGCAGCGGATCGTTGCGTTCGTGGTCGGCGATGACGCCGACCCCGACGAACTGATCGCGCACGTTGCGTCGGAACTGTCCGTGCACAAACGGCCGCGGGAGGTGCGGCTCGTGGAGTCGTTGCCCCGCAACGCGATGGGGAAGGTGCAGAAGAAGCTGCTCGGGTAGCGCCCGGCGGGTGGTGCGCACCTCGCAACGTCAGGCCGGCCGGGCACGTCTCGTGCCACGGTGCCTGTGGCGTCTGCCCTGACAGGACGGTCAGGTCTCGATCGGCCCCGAATCGGGTACAGACCTCGAGATGGAGGGCCACGCCAGGGGACGGCGCGGCCCGGCGAGGAGGAACACCCGACATGGCCACTGCCTATCCCCAGCTTCAGGTCCGCTCGCGGACAGCCGCCCCGCGTGTGTCGCGGCAGCGGTTCGCGGCCACCCTCGCGGCGGCCGCCGCCGTACCCGTCTCGCTCCTCGTGATCGCGACGGTCGGCTCGGTGCCGCTGGCCGTGTTGCTGGCCGTCGGAACCGCGGGGTGCATCGTGCTCGCCGACCTGATGATCTGACGCATTCGGGGGAGTTCGCGGTCTCCGCGATGCCTGCCCTCGCGTCGAAGGTGGTGTCTTTTCCCCACCCTCGGGTGGCTGTCGGCACCGCGGCCGCGGGCGGACGCTGGTCTGGAACAGGACCACCCGACGGGGTGGCCGCCGGACTGGAAGGACACCCCACCATGACACACATCCTCGATCCCGCCGTTCCCGCCGAACAGCAGCACTCCCCGCCCACCGGAACGGTCCGCCACCACTGGGCGTTCACCCGTATCGGGCTGTACCTGCTCCTGGCGTCGTTGCCGTTGCTGGCGATCTCGGCGCAGGTGTTCGGGGTGGTCTCGATGAACGCGACGGGTGCACTCGTGATCATCCCGCTCGCCGCGATCCTCGCCGTGCTCTGCGTCTTCGCGCCGCACCCCGTCGACCGGATCGTCGGCCACGGCCTCTTCTGGGGCATGTTCGCGTGCCTGGTGTACGACGTGTTCCGACTCGACACGGTGTATCTGCTCGGACTGTGGGGCGACTTCATCCCTCGGATGGGCACGTGGGTGCACGCGGGAAGCGACGCCCGCACCGGCGCGATCGTCGGCTACCTGTGGCGGTACCTCGGCGACGGCGGCGGGATCGGGATCGCGTTCTTCCTCCTCGCCCTCGCCTTCGGCGTCCAGCACTGGTCGCGTCGCGCCGTTCTGGGTGCGTTCGTCGCGTTCGCGGTGGCACCGGTGTGGGCCGGGTTGATCGCCACGGTCGCGCTGTCACCGGACGGGCAGGAGAAGATGTTCCCCCTGACCCCCACCACGATCACGCTGTCGCTGATCGGGCACCTGATCTTCGGGCTCGTCCTCGGTCTCGGGTTCCTGCGGGCCCGCGCTCGCCTCGCCCGGCACTGGCCGTGGCAGCCGCTGTTGCGTGCCCGCCCGGCCGCGCCCGCCGAGCACCCCTGAGCGATGCACGGGCAGGCAGCGCAGAAGCACGGTCCGACGATCGTCCCGTCGGCCGTCGACATGGCGGCGCTCGGCCTACGACGCGTCCGGATCGCGGTGGACGATGACCGTCTTGTCGGCGCGATGCAGCAGGTTCTGACTCGTCGAGCCGAGCAGGGCCGCCGCGACCCGGCCCAGGCCCCGGCTCCCCACCACGGCCAGCTGCCCGTCGTCGAGGGCGCGCAACAGTTCTCGGGGGGCCGACCCGCGGGACGAGACCGCGTTGACGGTCACCCCGGGAAAGCGGTCTCGGAACGGAGCGAGGACGTCCGCCAGTCGCTGCTCCTCGGCGCGAGCGACGGCCTCCCAGTCCACCAGCAGCGCCGTCGGTCCCGAGTGGCGCAGCATGTCCGGGGTGGCCGCACCGATCGCGTAGTCCTCCGTCCAGGACCGCACCGCGGTGACGGGTGCGCCGAGCAGGTCCGCGAACGCGAACGCCAGTTCGGTTGCAGCGGCGGATGTGGTACTGCCGTCGATGCCGACGACGAGCGGGCGGGTGTCGGGCCCGGGATCGGCGGGGTCGCCTCGCCAGACGACGACAGGGCAGGGAGCCTCGTTGGCCACCCGCACCGCGGTCGATCCGAGCAGCCACCGCTCGACGGTCCCTCGGCCCGTGGCGCCGAGCACGACCATGGTGGCGCCCTTCGCAGCAGTGAGCAGCGTGGCCGCGGCGGGCTCGTTGTCGAGTTCCGTCGTCAGGCGAACATCGGCGGAATGTTCACGGATGGCGTCGACCGCGGAGGAGAGGACCTCGACTCCCTCCGTGGCGAGACTGTCGATCAGCTGTTGCGAGAGCGATGGGTCGCCGTGGCCGAACGTACGAGGGGGCTTCGGTGCCGAGTGCACGACATGCAGTGGCTGCCCCAGTTCGCCTGCCACCACGGCGGCCCATTTCGCGGCTCCCAGTGAGGTGTCGGATCCGTCGACTCCGACCACGATGCGTGTTCCGGCGTTCACGAGCGGCATGTCTTCCTCGTTTCGGCAGAAGGTCACCTTTCGACGCTGCGCCGCGGCTCATCGCGTGAATCGCGACACGAGAACGACCCTACTGCCGTGGCGGCGGATCCGGGTCACACCGTGGCGCCATCGTCCTCACGTGCTCCGCTCCGCCCGAGGAACCGGCCCGTGCTGTGCTCCGGCGTCAGATCGAGGCGGCGGAGCAACTGCGCGTTGAGCGCGACGACCACCGTCGACGCAGACATCAGGATCGCGCCGACACTCATCGGCAGCACGAAACCGATCGGAGCGAGAACGCCGGCCGCCAGCGGCACGGCAACGAGGTTGTACCCCGCTGCCCACCACAGGTTCTGCTCCATCTTGCGGTAGCTCGCCCGGGACAGTTCGATCACGGACAACACCGACCGGGGGTCCGACGACGCCAGGATCACTCCGGCGGACCCGATCGCGACGTCGGTGCCCGCGCCGATCGCGATGCCGACGTCGGCCTGCGCGAGCGCCGGAGCGTCGTTGACGCCGTCTCCGACCATCGCGACCTTGTGGCCCTCCTGCTGGAGTTCGGCGACCTTGGCCGCCTTCTCCTCGGGGCGCACCCCGGCGTACACCCGGTCGATGCCGAGGTCCGCCGCCACGCTGTCGGCGACCGCCCGGGCGTCGCCGGTGATCATCACGACCTTCGCTCCGGCGGCGTGCAGGGCGTCGACCGTGTCGCGCGACTCGGGACGGATCTCGTCGGCGAGACGCAGTGCGCCGATCACGTCGTCGCCGGCGAGCACGTGCAGGATGATCGCCCCGGACCTGCGCCATTCGTCGGCCACCGGGAGTTCGGCGCGGTCGTGTTCGGTGAGCATGTGCGGGCCACCGACACGGATGCGTTCGCCGTCGACGGTCGCCGTCACGCCGACCGCGGGCGAGGAGGTGAAGTCCGACGACGGGGGGACGGTGAGGCCGCTCGACTCCGCCTTGCGGACGATCGCCTTCGCGAGCGGATGTTCGCTGTCGGACTCGGCGGCGGCCGCGAGGGCGAGCACCCGGTCCGGGGTGTACCCGGCGACCGGTTCGACGGTGATCACCGAGGGCTCGCCCCTGGTGAGGGTGCCGGTCTTGTCGAAGAGCACCGCGTCGACGGTGCGCATCGACTCGAGTGCGAGGCGGTCCTTGACGAGAACGCCTCCGCGGGCGGCACGTTCGGTCGCGATGGACACCACGAGCGGGATCGCGAGGCCGAGCGCGTGGGGGCAGGCGATGACGAGCACGGTGATCGCCCGCACGACCGCGGAGTCGGGCATCCCGATCGCGCTCCACACGATCGCGGTGATCGCCGCGGCGCCGATGGCGAACCAGAACAGCCACCCGGCCGCCGTGTCGGCGATGCGTTGTGCCCGCGAGGACGACGCCTGCGCGTCGGCGACGAGTCGCTGGATGCCGGCGAGTGCCGTGTCGTCCCCGGTCGCCGTCACCCGAACGCGCAGACCGGAGTCGGTGGCGACGGTGCCCGCGACGACCGTGTCGCCGGTGTCCCGCCGGACCGGCTTCGACTCGCCGGTCACCATCGACTCGTCCATGCTCGCGGTGCCGTCGACGATGGTGCCGTCGGCGGGGACCGATGCGCCGGGGCGCACGATCACGACGTCACCGACCGTCAGCTCTGCCGGGGAGACGGTGACCACGTCCTCGCCGACGAGTTTCTCCGCCTCGTCGGGCAGCAGAGCCGCGAGCGAATCCAGTGCGGAGGTGGTCTGCGCGAGGGACCGCATCTCGATCCAGTGCCCGAGCAGCATGATCACGACGAGAAGCGCGAGCTCCCACCAGAAGTTCAGTTCGTGGTGGAGCAGTTCCAGCGTCGAACCCCACGAGGCGACGAAGGCGACGGTGATCGCGAGGGCGATCAGCAGCATCATCCCGGGTTTGCGCGAACGGATCTCGCTCGCCGCTCCGGTCAGGAAGGGGCGACCGCCCCAGAAGTAGATGACCGTGCCGAGAATCGGTGAGACCCACCGCACCCACTCGGCGTCCGGCAGTTGGTATCCGATGAGATCGGAGAACATGTCGTTGAACGCGACCGTCGGGATCGCGAGGACCAGGGTGATCCAGAACAGCCGGCGGAACTGGTCCACGTGACTGCCGTGGCCGGCGTGGCCACCATGCCCCTCGTGACCTTCGTGCCCGCTGTCACCCTGGTGGCCGGCGTGTCCCGCGGCGTGATCGTGTGGGGCGTCCGTCGTGACGTGGCCGGCGTGCCCCGAGTGGTCGTGGTCCGGGTGGGTGACGTGCTCGTGACGGTTCTCGGATGCGCCGTGGTGCGCGTGCGCCGCGGCCGAGACGGGCTGTTCGGGTCGCTTGCTCATGTTCTCGACCATACCCCCTGGGGGTATCGAGTGTCAGGGGTCAGGGCGCAACCGGATAGTGGCTCGTGATCGCGACGCGATTCCAGGCGTTCATCGCGACGGCCAGCCAGCTGATCGCCGACACCTGCGCATCGGTCAGCGATCCGTCGTCCCAGTCCCGGCCCGCCGGGACCGGGAGGTCGGTGACCTCCTCCGCCAGTGCGAGTGCCGCCCGCTCCTGCGGACTGAAGTACTGGGACTCCCACCAGGCGGCGACCACCGCCAGCCGGTCCGTCGTCTCACCCTTCTTCACGGCGTCGCGGGTGTGCATGCGCAGGCAGAACGCGCATCCGTTGATCTGGGACACGCGGATCTTGACGAGTTCGGCGAGCAGCGGGTCCAGCCCCGCGTCCGCGACGGCGGCGTCCGCCTGGGTGCTCAGTGTCAGCATCGCCTGGTAGACGGCCGGGTGCTGCTTGCTCAGATTGACGGCGTTCATCGTTGGTCCTTCCCGTGCGCTCAGCGCGTCGAATGCGACCTACGTCACAGAAGACTAGCCTCGACAGACATGAGCCTGCCTGCCGAGAACACCCGCATCGTGCTCGCAGCCCGCCCGGTTGGAGAGCCGACGCCGTCCGACTTCCGGGTCGAGTCGGTGCCGATCCCGGTCCCCGCCGAGGGCGAGCTGCTCCTGGAGATCCTCTACCTGTCGCTGGACCCGTACATGCGCGGTCGGATGAGCGAGGCCGAGTCGTACGCCGACCCCATCGCAGTGGGAGACGTGATGGTCGGTGGCACCGTCGGCCGGGTGATCGAGTCCAAGGACCCGGGCTTCGTGAACGGCGATGTGGTGCTGTCCTTCTCGGGATGGCAGACCCATGCGGTCGCGGACGCCGGACACGTGCGGAAGCTCGACCCGCACGCGGCGCCGGTGCAGACGTCACTCGGTGTGCTCGGCATGCCCGGCTTCACCGCCTATGCGGGACTGCTGGAGATCGGCAGACCGGAGAAGGGGGAGACGGTGGTCGTCGCGGCGGCGACGGGTCCCGTCGGTTCCGCGGTCGGACAGATCGCCAAGATCAGGGGCGCCCGGGCCGTCGGCATCGCGGGCGGCCCGGACAAGGTCGCACACCTGCGTGAGCTGGGATTCGATGCGGCGGTCGACCATCGCGACCCGGACTTCGCGGCCCAGCTGGCCGCGGCGTGCCCGAACGGCGTCGACGTGTACTTCGAGAACGTCGGCGGCAAGGTGTGGGACACGGTGCTGCCGCTGCTCAACACCTACGCCCGGGTACCGGTCTGCGGCCTGATCGCCAACTACAACCTGACCTCGGCACCCGAAGGCCCGGACCGGGCGCCCGCACTGATGAGCCGAATACTGACGAAGAGCCTCACCGTGCGAGGTTTCATCCAGTCCGAGTTCGTGAAGGACCAGTTCGTGCACTTCCTCGCCGACATGTCGGGCTGGATCACGGACGGCCGGGTGCGGTACCGGGAGGACGTCGTCGACGGCCTCACGAACGCACCCGATGCGTTCATCGGATTGTTGAAGGGCCAGAACTTCGGCAAGTTGCTGATCAAGGTCGCGCAGTGACCAGCGCGGCCCCGCGGGGCGTGCCACCGGCGCCGGGCAGGCGCTCGCACGACGGGACGAGCGACGCGACGGGGAATGTCGCCGTGACCGGACTGCTGTACGCGGCGGCGTTCCTGCTCGAACTGACGATGCTCACAGTCCTCGCCCTGTCCGGTGCCGCGGTCGGCGACGGCCTCGTCGTCCGCGCCGCGGTGGGAATCGCGCTTCCCGTTGCCGCGGCGGCCGTCTGGGCGGTGTGGATGGCGCCCACGTCCACGCACCGGCTCGCCAATCCGGGTCGGCTGGTGGCGCAGGTCGGGCTGTTCGCCGTCACCGGGCTGCTCGCGTCCGCAGTGCTCGCGCCGTGGGTCGGGGTGGCCTTCTTCGTGCCGGCGACACTGGTGTTCGGGGAACTCGCCCGCCGCGAGAAGCGTTAACGACCGAGCTCCTCCGCAATCGCGCGGATCCCCACCAGCGCCTCGGCGAAGCTCGTGCTGAGCGGGCTCGGGCCCAGCCGGAGACCCTGCGGTGCCCGGAAGTCGGGGATCACGCCGCGCGCCCACAGTCGGGGAGTCACGTCGCGGAACGCGGGGTGGTCGAGGGTGATGTGGCCGCCGCGCCGCTCAGCGTCGAGCGGCGAGGCGATCCGCACCTCGGGGAGGAGGGTACGGGTGAGGTCGATCAGGTAGCCGGTCAGCTGTACCGACTTCGCCCGCACGGCGCGCACACCCGCCCGGTCGATCAGGTCGATCGTGGACTGCACCGCGATCATTCCGAGGATCGCGGGGGTGCCGCTGACGACCCGTCGGATGCCGTCCGCCGGAACGAAACCCGGTCCCATCTCGAAGGGATCGCGGCGGCCCATCCAGCCCTGGATCGGCTGCCGGAAGGAATCGAGGTGCTCGGCGGCGACATACGCGAAAGCGGGCGACCCCGGGCCGCCGTTGAGATACTTGTAGGTGCACCCCACTGCGAAATCGACGTTCCACGAGTCGAGTTCGATCGGCACGCTGCCTGCGGAGTGGCACAGATCCCACAGCACCAGGGCGCCTGCGTCGTGCGCGCAGCGGGTGATCGCCTCGGCGTCGGCGAGGAAACCGGAGCGGTAGGCGACGTGACTGAGCACCACCAGCGCCGTGTGCTCGCTGATCGCCTCGCGTGCGGCCTCGAGTCCGACACCCGACGAGGGATCGACGGTGATCCAGCGCAGGTCCAGTCCCAGCTCGTCCGCGATGCCCTCGAGGACATACCGGTCGGTGGGGAAGTTGTCGGTGTCGAGGACGATCTCGGTCCGGGCCGGCCGCATCGCGAGCGCGCCGCGGGCGAGCTTGTAGAGCAGCACCGTCGTCGAGTCGCCGATCGTCGTCTGTCCGGCCTCGGCGCCGAGCACCACGGCACCGAGCCGGTTGCCGATGGTCAGCGGAAGGTCCATCCACTGCTCGTCCCACCCGCGGATCAGCCGGCCCGACCACTGCGCGACGGCGGCGGCGATCGCCTCCGTCGCCGAGATCGTCGGGCGGCCCAGGGAATTGCCGTCCAGATACGAGACCACGTCGGAGCCGGGGTCGTCGGCGCCGTGGAACAGGGACCGGTACGCGTGCAACGGATCCGCCTCGTCGAGCGTGGCGGCGGCCTGCTCGAGTTCGTGGAAGTCGACGGTCATCGGGATACCCCCTCGAGGTCGGTGACGGTGACGATCCGCGCCCGGGTGAGCCAGTCGGCGACGTCGTCGGAGGACCGTGGTGGGGCGCCGGGGACGACGGTGACGCGGTCGACCCCGGCGGCGAGCCGCCCGACCGCATCGCCCTCCGTCATGGCGGAGACGATGTCGTCACGGTCCAGCCCCGCGGCGAACAGCGCTCGGACCTCCGACGGGTTGGGGCCCCGCGGCAGATCACCGTTGCCGAGATCCGTCCCGTACCGCACCCGCCCGCCCGCGGCGTGGAAGCGACGCAGATTGTCCACGGCGACAGCGAGTTCGGGTCCGGAGTGGATGGCGAGGGTGCTGATCCAGACCGTCGACCGGGCCGCCGCCTCGACCAACGCGTCGTCGAGCGTCTCGGTCCACGGGGTGTGGGCGAGGACGTCGACCCCGGCCGCGACGGCCCGGGCACACTGCCCGACGCCCTCGACGTGCGCGACCGCCTTCAGCCCCACCGCGTGCGCCGCCGCGACCACGGCGGCGAGCACCACGTCGTCGAAGACCGGACCGGCCACGGAGTTCAGGGCGAGTTTGACGAAGGCCGCACCCGCATCGGCCTGCTCGCGGACCGCGTCGGCTGCGTCCCCGGCGGAGGTGACCTCCCGCACCGATCCTCGTGGCGCCCAGGCCCGGTCGCTCGGGTAGCCGTGCGGTGCGGTGAGGAACTGTCCGGCGAAACGCACCCGTGGCAGGCCGGCGACGGCGGGACCGCTCGGGTTCGGCCACGCCGCCGCCGCGTCCAGTCCCGCCCCGAGGTCGTGCACCTCGTCGAGGCCGCCCGTGTACAGCGCTCCGGCATCGACGAGTTCGAGATGCACGTGTGCGTCCCGGAATCCGGGGAACACGGTGCCCTCGACGGTGACGTCCGCGACGGAGCCGACGGGGCCCGGCCGGATCAGCCCGTCGTCGAGGGTGAAGCCGACCGGTCCGGTCCACCGCCCTTGCCACGACTCGGCGGCAGCGATCGTCCGCGCCGGCACGTCATCGCCCGACTTCGGTGCGGACCGCGAACAGTTCCGGGAAGAAGGTCAGGTCCAGCGCCCGCTGCAGGAACCCGACACCGCTCGACCCGCCGGTTCCGGGCTTCGTGCCGATGGTGCGCAGCACCGTCCGCATGTGCCGGAACCGCCAGAGCTGGAAGTTCTCCTCCAGGTCCACGAGTTCCTCGAACGACTCGTATGCCGACCAGTGCTCGTGCGGGTGCTCGTAGACGTGTTTGATCAGGGGGATCAGCTCGGCGTTCGAGGTGTACGGCGCACTGACGTCCCGGTTCAGTGCCGACTCGGGGACGTCGAGGCCGGTGCGGTGGAGGTGTCGCCAGAACTCGTCGTACAGGCTCGGCTGCGCCAGCAGCCGCGACAGCAGCTCGTGCGACCGCGGGTCCGACTCGAACACGCGCAGCGCGTCCGCGTTCTTGTTGCCGAGGACGAACTCGACCGCGCGGTACTGGCAGGACTGGAACCCCGACGCCTGGCCGAGGAAGCCGCGGAACTGCGAGTACTCGGTCGGGGTCAGCGTCGCCAGTACCGACCACTGCTCGGTCAGCGACTTCTGGATGTGCTTGACGCGGGCGATGCACTTGAGGGCCACGGCGATGTCGTCGGCGGCCAGAGCCGATGTCGCACCCTCCAGTTCGTGCAGCGTCAGCTTCAGCCACAACTCACTGGTCTGGTGGGCGATGATGAACAGCAGCTCGTCGTGGTGGACAGGGGTGCTCACGGGGTGCTGCGCGGAGAGCAGGGTGTCGAGGTCGAGATACGAGGCGTAGCTCATCCGGTCGCTGAAGTCCGTGACGATGCCAGGCTCGACAGCCCTGACATTCTCCTCGCCCGCGTCCCCGTCTCGGTCGCCCATGACCCGACCCTGCCGCACCTGGCGCGGCGCGTCCAGGCGGGCGACGTCGGCCCAGTTCGGGAGGTCGTCCCGCGAATGTCCTCTTTCGAGGACTGTCGCAACTGTGACCACGGTCATAACTTTTCTCGTGATGTCGCCCAGATCACAAGAGGCGTCCGGATCACAAGGAGTGACCATGGATCGGTTGAAGTTCGGGATCTTCCTCGCCCCCCTCCACGCGCCCGGCCAGAACCCGACGCTCCTGCTGCAGCGCGACCTGGAACTGGTGCAGCGGCTGGAGGAACTCGGCTACGACGAGGCCTGGTTCGGTGAGCACCACTCGGCGGGGTCGGAGATCTACGCCTCCCCGGAGATCATGATCGCCGCCGCAGGCGAGCGGACGAAGCGGATCAAGCTCGGCACCGGCGTGACCTCGGTGTCCTACCACAACCCGCTGTGGGCTGCCGAGCGCATGGTGATGCTCGACCACCTCACCCACGGCCGCGTCATGTTCGGTCTCGGACCCGGGTCGCTGCCCACCGACGCCGCGATGCTCGGCCTGTCGCAGATCGACACGCGGGAGCTGCTCGAGGAGAACGCCGACATCATCATGCGGCTGCTGCGCGGCGAGTCGGTCACCGCGAAGACGCGCACGCACGAGTTGGTAGATGCGCAGATCCAGATGGCGCCGTACTCGTCGCCGCTGTTCGACGTCGCCGTCGCCGCGGTCGCCTCGCCGACCGGTTCCCGGCTGGCGGGCAAGCACGGTGTTGGCCTGCTGTCCATCGCCGCGACCCTGAGCGCCGACGGCTTCAACGCTCTCCAGCACCACTGGGGGATCGTCGAGGAGTTCGCCGCGCAGTCCGGACGCAGCGCCGAGGTCGACCGCTCGAAGTGGCGTCTGGTCGGTCCGTTCCACATCGCGGAGACGAAGGAGCAGGCCTACAAGGACGTCGAGCACGGAATCGAGCACTGGTTCAACTACTTCCAGAAGGTCGCGGCCTTCCCGCAGATGGCGGTCCTCGGCGACAACAAGCGCGAGATGATCGACTTCATCAACACCGCGGGCATCGGCGTGATCGGCACCGCGGAGGAGGCCCGCGGACAGGTACAGCGACTCGTCGACCAGTCCGGAGGCTTCGGCACCCTGCTCCTGCAGGGTCACGACTGGGCGAATCCTGTTGCGACGCAGCGCTCGTTCGAACTGTTCGCGCAGGATGTCATGCCCTGGTTCCAGGGTCAGGCGCAGCCGCTGGTCGACGCCGCGGAACGGGCCGGACAGGCGCGGGCCGGGCATGCGGCGGCGCACCTGCACGCGGTCGAGCACATGACCAAGAAGTACGAGGCCGAGCTCGGGCGGGTGTGACGATGGCCGAGGTGCGGGTGCGACAGGAGTTCGCGGACAGCGCGTCGCAGGTGTGGTCGATCGTCGGCGATCCGGGCGCGGTCGACCGGTGGATCCCGTCGGTCGCCTCGGTCCGGATGGACGGCACGATGCGGCACATCGTCTTCCCGGACGGGCAGCCCGCCCGGGAACGCATCGCTGAACTCGACGACGAGGGTCGCCACTACACGTACGAGTACGTCGACGGCCCGTTGGCGCTGGCCCACTACAGCTCGACGCTGACGGTCGTGGAGACGTCCCCGTCGGGGTGCGCGATCGAGTGGAACGCCACGTTCGCGGCGTCCTCGCCGGAGGCGGAACCCGAACTCGTGCAGGGCATCGAGGCGATCTACCGGGCAGCGCTTGGCGAGCTGTCGAGCGTTCTCGCCGCGACGCCGTGAGCGCCGCCGTTCCAGGAAACACCGCGATCACCCGGGGCGGCGACCCCGAATGACAGTTCCCCGCGTGTCCGGGATCCACCGGATCCCGGACACGCGGGTCGAAGGAGCAGCCCCATGGACATCACCACCACCCTGACCGCATCGGCGGTCCCGGCACGGCTGATGGCGCCGACCGAGATCCGGGACGCCTACCGCGACGTCCTCGGCAAGTTCTGCACCGGTGTCGTGGTCGTCACCGCGCGTGACGTGAACGAAGAGCCGATCGGCCTCACCGTCGGGTCGTTCAGTTCCGTGTCGATGGAGCCGGCGTTGGTCGCCTTCTTCGTCGGCCACGGCTCGACGACCTTCCCCAAGGTCCGCGAGTACGGACACTTCTGCGCGAACATCCTCGCGGCCGACCAGCACGACCTCGGACGCACCTTCGCACGCCGCGGTGCGGACAAGTTCGACGGTGTCGAATGGTCCGCCGCGGCAACGGGATCTCCGAGGCTTGCCGGCGCGCACGCCTGGATCGACTGCGTCGTCGACGACGTGCACGCGGTCGGTGACCACGACCTCGTCGTCGGCCGGATCACGGAGCTGGGGGCGTCCGCGCAACGCGAACCGCTGCTGTTCTACTCGTCCACCTTCCACCGGTTGCATCCGGCGGGCACACCGTGACCGGCCGCGACGACCGCGCCGTGCAGCGGTGCGTGGACCGGCTGCGATCGGGACGCCCGGTCGTGGTGGTGACCGACGGTGGCGTGGGTGTGGTGGTGATGGCGGCACCGTTCGTCACCACCCACGACGCAGCCTGGGTGCTGCGGCACACCTCCGGATACTTCGGTGTCGCGCTGTCGGGAGAGCGCACCCGGGCGCTCGCGTTGCCGCCGATGGCTGCCGATCCGGGGGACGCGGGGGCGCCTGCCTTCACGGTGAGTGTCGACGCCGCCACCGGTGTCACCACCGGGATCAGCGCGGCGGACCGGGCACGAACCATTCGGCTGCTCGCCGCCGACCGGACGACTGCGTCCGACCTGACCCGGCCGGGGCACGTCTCGCCGTTGCGGGCGCAGGACGGCGGTGTGCTGGAGCGGCGCGGCCACGTCGAGGCCGCCGTGGACCTCTGCACCCTTGCGGGTCTCGCCCCCGCGGCGCTGGTCTGCCACCTCACCACCGAGGACGAACTCGACCTGCTCCGGGGGCCCGCCCTGTCGGCTTTCGCCGCGCGCGAGGGCCTGCCGGTCGTGACGATCGACCAACTCGTCCGCCACCGCTCGTCGCTCGCGCCGGTCGAACGCGGTGCGCAGGCGCGGATTCCGACCGAGCACGGCGCGTTCACCGCGATCGCCTATCGGGCGGTCGGTGGCGCCGAGCACCTGGCGCTGGTGACCGGCGATCCGGACGCCGTCGGTGCGCGGGTGCTCGTCCACCGCGAGTGCTTCGCCGGTGAGGTGCTGCGCTCGACCGGGTGCGAATGCGGGGTCCGGTTGTCGTCGGCGCTCGCGACCATAGCGGCGGCCGGCTCCGGCGCGCTGGTCTACCTGCGTGCGGACCGGCACCAGGTGGTCGAGTGCGGACTGCAGGTGAACGGGCACGACCGGGACGTCGCCGCGGCGATCCTGCGCGATCTCGGAGTCGGTGCCGACCATCGCGCGCAGCCCGGGAGACTGCTCACCCCCGCATGAGCACGGCATCGCGCCGGTGCACGGCGGCCGCGAGCGAGGCGCGGTTGCGGTGACCCGTCGCCTCGAAGATCCGGCTGACGTACTTCTTGATCGTCAGTTCGGACAGCGACAGGCACCGCGCGATGTCCAGATTGCTCATGCCCTCGCTGACGAGCCGGGCCACCTCGACCTGCCGCGGTGACAGCACGGCGAGCGGATCGTCGGGGCCTCCCGGCACGTCCGTTCCGGCGGCCGGGTCGTCGTGGGTCACGTGGCGCGCCCGCGCCCGCAGTTGACGGGCCAACACCGTGAGGGTCAGGCGGTCGCTCGGCTCCCACGGGTGGTGCCGGTTGAACATGCCGACGAGGGCCTCGCCGTCCGCGAACCGCAGGTGCAGCGCGGATGCCGTCCCCGTCCCGTACGTGTACAGGTAGTCCTCGACGTAGGCCCGCTGGGGGTCGGGGAGCGCGGTCAGTTGATCGAGGTCGGCGAACCCGAGCCGGGACAGTGTCCCGCGCGCTTCGGGGAGCGCGAAGACGTCCTTGTCCTGCCAGCGGTCCTGGTACTCGGGGAACATGGACCCGGTGGCACCGGTGAGGATCGGCGCCGGATCGGCGAACAGTTCCGCATAGCTCGGGCCGAAGAAGAACGTGACGTCCGGAACCTGGAACACGGACGACACCGCCTGCACGAGGGCCTGCTTGAACTCGTGGCCGTCCTCGGCGTCGCCGCACAGGTCCAGTACCTCGAGGATTCCGGAAAGCTGTCGCGCAGAGAGGGTTTCCTTCCACGGCGAGGTTCCCATCCGGACTCCCTTCCTACGTCCGCAGTCGATCCCGCGGGCGCCCGGGCCGGACCTGGTCCGGCGTTCGTTCCACGCTACCCGAACGATCGTTTGGCTACCAGGTCCTCGCGGATCGCCGGTACCTACCTGGCGTCGCGGAAGACCGGCTCCCGCTTCTCCCGGCGGGCCGCCGTCGCCTCCTCGAAGTTGTCCGTCAGCAGCCGGATCATCAACTGGCCGAGACCCTCCTGGTTCATGTGCTGCGCCATCGACGAGGCGTCCAGGCTCGACCACAGGGTCCGTTTCGTCAGCTCGACTCCCGGCCGGGAGAAGGAGGCGATCCGCTGCGCGAGGTCGAAGCACTCGTCGAGCAGGTCCTCCGGTTCGGTCAGCCTGGTCACCAGCCCGATCCGGTCGGCCTCCGCGGCGTCCACGTCGCGGCCCGACAGCATGATCTCGAAGGCACGTGAGGTGCCGATCGCCCGCGGCAGCAGGTAGCTCAGTCCCAGTTCGCTGGCCGTCAGACCGTTGTTGATACCGGCGGCGCGGAAGTAGGCGTCGGTGGAGGCGATGCGGATGTCCGCGGCAAGTGACAGGCAGAGGCCGCCGCCGATCGCCGCGCCGTTGACAGCCGCGATCACCGGTTGGTGCAGGCGCCGGAGAGTCAGCACGACCTCGTCGAGCAGTTCCATCGACCGCAACGCGATCGTCGGCCGGGTCAGTCCGTCGGTGTGCGGAATGGGACCGGCGGACGTCTGGTCGGCGCCCGAACAGAAGCCGCGACCCGCGCCGGTGAGGACCACCGCGCGCACCGAATTGTCGTTGCCGATCGCCTCGAGCGCTTCCTTGAAGGGGATCATCACGTCGAACGCCATCGCGTTCATCCGCTCCGGGCGATTCAGCGTCACCAGCGCGACCTGCTCGCGGGGACGCTCGACGAGGACGAAGCTCACGGACACTCCTGTTCGACGGCGGTGGGGTTCGGTGTCGCCGACCCTACGACGCGCAGTCGCGCGGAATCAGTGCTTTCGGCGAGGGCGCTCCGGACCCGGCCGGCGGACCAGTGGTCGCGGTGGCGTCCTCGGTCGGGAGGGGCAGGCGGGACCCCGCCCGGTCAGACCTGTGGCCGGGCGTTGGCCTTCCGCCGCCGTGCGTTGAGCACCGACAGCGCCGCGATCGCGAGGGTCAGGATCGCCGTCGAGAGCAGCTGCTTCCGGGCGTCGGCATCGGTGAGCATCAGCAGGATCAGGCCACCGAGCGCGGCGAGCGTCAGCCAGCTCAGATACGGGAAGCCCCACATCTTCACGGTGAGCCTGCCCTCCGCCTCCAGTCCGCGGCGCAGCCGCAGCTGCGCAACGACGATGAAGATCCACACGACGAGCAGGGCGGCCCCGACCGCGTTCAGCAGGATCGACAGCAGCGAATCCGGCAGCAGCCAGTTCAGGAGCACCGACACGAAGCCGAAGAACACCGACACAAGAACCGCGTTGGTGGGCACGCCCGAGGGGGAGAGTTTCGACAGCCACGTGGGTCCGTCGCCGTCCCGGGACAGCGCGAACGCCATCCGGGAGGTGCCGTACACGTTGGCGTTGAACGCCGACAGCAGGGCGACCACCACGACGAGCTCCATGAACCCGGACACGTACGGCAGGCTGGCCTCGTTCAGGACGGCCACGAACGGCCCGGACTGCAGGTCCTCGGAATCCCATGGGAGGACGAGCACCATGATCGCGATCGACCCGAGGTAGAACAGGCTGATCCGCCACACGACGCTGCGCACCGCCGACGCGATGGACCGCTCGGGGTTCTTGGACTCGGCAGCCGCGATGGTCACGATCTCGATGCCGCCGAAGGCGAACGCCACCACCAGCAGGCCGGCGGCGATACCCGCGACACCGTTCGGCATGAATCCGCCCTGACCGAGCAGATTCGTCGTACCGACCGGGTCGGTGTCGGGGAGCAGGCCGAAGACCAGCAGCACACCGATCACCAGGAACGCGACGATCACCGTCACCTTGATGGCGGCGAACCAGAACTCGAACTCGCCGAAGTTGCGCACCTTCGACAGGTTCACCGCGGCGAAGAAGGTGACGAACACCAACGCGACCACCCACTGCGGGACACCCGGCAGCCAGCCGTGCACGATCGCCGACGCGCCGGTGATCTCGGCGCCGAGCACCATGATCAGCATGAACCAGTACAGCCAGCCGAGGGTGAACCCGGCCCACTCGCCGATGCCGATCCGGGCGTAGTGGCTGAACGAGCCGGACGCCGGGATCGCCGCGCCCATCTCGCCGAGCATCCGCATCACCGCGATGACGATGACGCCTGCGATGGCGTACGAGATCAGGACGGCCGGACCGGCCTTGGCGATGCCGACGCCGGTGCCGAGGAACAGGCCGGCCCCGATCGCGGACCCGAGGCCCATCATCGTCAGATGACGGACCTTGAGGCCGTGACCGAGGTGCGAGGTGTCCCCCTCGTCCGATGTCGTGGTGGGGGAGGGGGCCTCAGGGTGATTCATGGAAAACCGGCGTTTCAGTGGTGCGGGTGATACGGGCCGAGCTGGTGGAGAACGGTGCGGGTCAGTCGTTGGCGTGCAGGGCGGCGTTCAGCTCGATGCCCGTGCCCGACTTGGCGACGACCTCGACCCCGCCGGTGACGGAGTTGCGACGGAACAGCAGATTGGACTTGCCGCTGAGCTCCTTGGCCTTGACGACGGTGCCGTCCGGACCGGTGACCTTGGTGCCCGCGGTGACGTACAGGCCCGCCTCGACGATGCAGTCGTCGCCGAGCGAGATGCCCAGGCCCGAGTTCGCGCCGAGCAGGCAGCGCTTGCCGACGGAGATGACCTCCTTGCCGCCACCGGACAGGGTGCCCATGATCGAGGCACCGCCACCGACGTCCGAGCCGTCGTCCACGACGACGCCGCCGGAGATGCGGCCCTCGACCATCGAGTTGCCGAGGGTTCCTGCGTTGAAGTTCACGAATCCCTCGTGCATGACGGTGGTGCCGGACGCGAGGTGCGCGCCGAGGCGGACCCGGTCGGCGTCGCCGATGCGGACGCCCGACGGAACCACGTAGTCGACCATGCGCGGGAACTTGTCCACGCTGTACACCGTGACCGGGCCGCGGGCGCGCAGCTTCGCCCGGGTGAGCTCGAAGCCGTCGACCGCGCACGGACCGAAATTGGTCCACACGACGTTCGAGAGCAGGCCGAACACCCCGTCGAGGTTCAGGCCGTGCGGCTGCACGAGGCGGTGCGAGATCAGGTGCAGACGCAGGTAGGCGTCGTGCGCGTCGACCGGAGCAGCGGACAGGTCGGTGATGGACGTGCGCACGACGACCCGGGTGACGCCGCGATCGGTGTCCTCACCGGTCAGCGTGGCGAAATCGGCGGGCACGTCGGTGCCGTCGAGGACGACGGTGCCGGTCTCTGCGGCCTCGCCGAGGGCGGGCTCCGGGTACCAGGTGTCGAGAACGACCCCGCCCGTGGTCACGTTGGCAATACCGACTGCGGTAGCTCCCTGAATGCTCACGGGCGTCCAGGTTACCGTCCGGTCCAGGTGAGCCTGTGCGGCCCGGTGTTTTGTGCGACGCTACGGAGAGGTACCGCAGCCCGGAGGGACGTGGAATCCATGCGCCGACTCGCACTTCCTCGCATCGCAGCGCTCGCCGCCACGACCACACTGCTCGCCGCCGTCGTGGCGTTCGCGGCCCCGACGGCATCCGCGGCGCCCGCCTGCCCCGACAGCCGGTCGCCCGTCGTGGTCGGACGCGTTCCCGGGGCGGTGCTCGAAGGCGCCGCCGTCGACGGAGCCGGCCGAATGTACGTGACGGACCTGGTGTCGGGCCGCGTGTTCCGGCTCGACCGCCCGGGTGCGCCCGCAGTCCCGGTCGCGACCGTCCCCAGTGGCGGCGCCGGGGGACTGGCCTGGGCGCGGGACGGGTCCCTGCTGGTCGGATACGGTGCCGACGCGCGGGTGTTCACCGGCGACGCCACCCGGTCCGCCGGGATCGTCGCCGTCGACGTGAACACCGGCGCGGTCCGGCCCTTCGCGTCGGGCCTGAGCGCGGCGAACGGTCTCGCCGTCGCCCGCGACGGCACCGTGTACGCGACCAACGACTTCGGTTCGCTCGTCGGGCGCGTCCTGCCGAACGGGGTCGTGCAGCCGGACTGGGCAGTGCTGCCCAGCGCCAACGGGGCGGCCCTGACCGCCGACGACCGCTACCTCTACGTGTCGCGGACCTTCACGGATCCGGGAGTGAGCAGGATCCCGACGTCGAACCCCGGTGCTCCCGAATCGGTGGTCACATTCACCGGCGGCGACGTGTTCGCCGCGCCCGACGGCCTGGTCCTCGACCCGCAGGGCCGACCGGTCGTCCCGACGGACGTGTCCGGTCAGATCCTCCGCGTCGACGGGCCCGACCGGTTCTGCGTGCTCGCGTCGGGGCTGCCGATGTCGAGTGTCCTCACCTACGGGAACGGAGACACCGGCTTCTCCGCGGGCCGCCTGTTCCGCGCCGGATTCGACGGCGTGATCCACGAGGTGTAGGCGCTCCGCGCCCGTGCGCGTTTCTGGTAGTGGCCACTACCAGAAACGCGCACAGGCGGCGTGGCCGCATAGTCTGAATCCGTGACTGCGCTGCCGTACCTGGACCTGCATGCCGACCCGATCGACCTGACCGCCGCGCTCGTGGACATTCCGAGCGTCTCTCGGGACGAGGCGCTGATCGCCGACGCCGTCGAGCTGGCACTGCGCGAGCAGACGATCGGCTTCGAGGTGATCCGCAGTGGCAACGCGGTCCTGGCGCGCACCAGCCTGGGACTGCCGAGCCGGGTGATGCTCGCCGGGCATCTCGACACGGTGCCGATCGCCGACAACGTCCCGAGCCGACGCGAGGTGGACTCCCCCGAAGGCGACGTCCTGCACGGCTGCGGCGCCGTCGACATGAAGTCGGGCGACGCGGTGTTCCTGCACCTCGCCGCGACGATCGAGGATCTCGCGCACGACCTCACGCTGGTCTTCTACGACTGCGAGGAGATCGCCGCCACCTTCAACGGACTCGGCCGCATCGAGCGGGAACTGCCCGACTGGCTCCGCGCGGACGTCGCGGTCCTCGGTGAACCGTCCGGCGGGTTCATCGAGGCCGGATGCCAGGGCACGCTGCGCGTCCGGTTGTCCGCGGGCGGCACCAGGGCGCACTCGGCGCGATCCTGGCTGGGCGACAACGCGATCCACAAGCTGGCGCCGCTACTGCAGCGGCTGTCGGACTACGAGGCACGGTCGGTGGACATCGACGGCTGTGTCTACCGGGAGGGACTGTCCGCGGTCCGGATCTCCGGTGGGGTCGCGGGCAACGTCGTCCCCGACGTCGCCGAGGTGGACGTGAACTTCCGCTTCGCGCCCGACCGCAGCGTGGAACAGGCCGTCGAACACGTCCGCGAGGTCGTCGACGGACTCGATCTCGGCTTCGAGGTCACCGACAGCTCGGCAGGTGCGCTGCCGGGGCTGTCCGCTCCGGCGGCGGCCGAACTGATTGCCGCGGCGGGAGGTGGGGTGCGTGCCAAGTACGGCTGGACCGACGTGTCCCGCTTCGCGGCTCTCGGCATCCCGGCCGTGAACTACGGCCCCGGCGACCCGAACCTCGCCCACAAGCGGGACGAGCGGGTGCCGGTGCAGCAGATCACCGATGTGACGGACGTGCTGCGGGGCTATCTGAGCAACTGACCGCGTCCCGCGGGCGCAACCGAGCGCCGGGGACCGGACAGCACCTCACGGGTCGCGGCGACGAGGTGGTCCAGCCACGGCCCGGTGCCCGCGGCGCGGCGCTGCGGCTCGTTCGGCAGTTCGATGCTGATCGGCAGGTCCGCGGGCAGCGTCGCCCAGATGTCGGCCAGCGCGATGCCGCCCTCACCGGGGACGAGGCGTTCCTCGCGGGCGTGCCGGATCAGTTCGGCGTCGTCGGTCGGTGCGGGGACGGAGCCGTCACACATCTGCGCGTAGTGCAGCCATTCCCGCGGGATCGCGGCGAGGTCGTCGAGAGTGGTCGCCGACCGCGCGACGTGCAGGGCGTCGACGAGGATGCTGCGCGCCGGACCGTCGGCCTGCGCGACGATCTCGACGGCGGCCTTCGAATCCGGCACCGCGGTCCACGGCATGAATTCGAGGCTCGCGACGATCCCGTACCGCGCGCACAGCTCCGCGAGCCGCGCGTAGGAGTCGGTCAGCCGCGCACGGTCGCGGTCGTCGCCGCCGACGAGGACGGTCTTCGCGCCGAGTCGGGCGCCGGCCTCCAGCAGCGGCTCGTAGGCCGCGGCGTCGAAATCGGCTCCGAGGCGGATGATTTCGAGGTCGAACACCTCGACCGGTGAGTCGGCGAGACGGCGCACCAGGGTGTCGAGCGCGGCCGGGTCCTCGTGCAGCGGATAGGCGGTGGTGCCCGGTGCGGCCGGGAGGAGCCGGAAGCCGACGGTGTCGAAGCCGTGCCGCTCGGCCAGGTCGACGTGCTGCAGCGGTGCGGTGTCGAGGACGGTCAGGGCCGCCAGTCCCAGCGGTGCACTCATGCGGTCTCTCCTGTCGTGGCGAGGTGGCGTCCGGTGAGGAAGCCGAACGTCATTGCGGGCCCGAGGTTGATGCCGCCGGAGGGGTAGTGCCCGCCCATCACCGACGACTGGTCGACGCCGACGGCGTAGAGGCCACCGACCGGCCGGTCGTCGGAGTCCAGCACCCGCGACTGCGCATCGGTGACGAGACCGGCGAACGTGCCGAAGCTGCCCGGCACGACCTTGACGGCGTAGTACGGACCCCGCTCCAGCGGCGCCAGCGAGGGATTCGGCCACGGGTTGTCGTAGTCGCCGGACCCCTTCGTGAACGGGGTGGTGCCGCGGTCGAACTCGGGGTCGACACCGTCGCGGGCGCCCTCGTTGAACGCGGCGACGGTCTTCTCCAGTCCGTCGGCGTCGACGCCGATCTTCTCGGCCAGCTCACGGACCGTCTTCCCCCGCGTCAGGTACCCGGACCGCAGGTAGGGAAACAGGGGGATGGGTAGCGGTTTCGCGAATCCGAGCGGCAGGTACCGCATGTACCGGGCGTCCGCGATCAGCCACGAGCACACCTCCTGGCCCTCGGGGACCTTCTGCATCATCGCGAGGGTGTAGTCGTGGTAGCCGAGCGCCTCGTTGACGAAGCGGCGGCCGTCCGCGAGCACCCCAATGGCGCCGGGCTTTCCGCGATCGAGGATGTGCGGGAACACCCCCTGCTTCCCGCTTCGGTACCGCACGATCGAGACCGGGCAGTACGCGACCGGGGAGGCGCCCGACGTGTCGAGCCGACCGCCGACGGACTCGCCGAGGGTGATGCCGTCGCCGGTCGTGGTCGGCGGGGTCAGGGTCCGGTGCTCGCGGCCGGTGGGGGTGCGGGGGAACAGTTCCCGGACCCGGTCGAGGTCGTGGGTGAAGCCTCCGGTCGCCAGCACCACGCCGCGACGCGCGGCCACGGTGTAGGCGCCGTCGGGACCGTCCAGCCGGATTCCGGTGACCGCGCCCGCGTTGTCGGTGGTCAGCGCGGTCGCGGCCGTGTTCACCCGGATCTCCACGCCCGCATCGAGCGCCGACCGAAGCAGCCGGCCGACGAGGGCGGTGCCGTTGACGAGCTGCTGACCGCGCCGCTTGGTGGCCAGGTCGACGAGGTGCCGGGTGACGCGAACACCACAGTGCACGAAGGCTTTCGGTGACCGGGTCGAGTGCAGGAAGGCCTGCAGGTCGGGGCCGGCCATGATGCCCATCCCGAGGAACGACGTCTCGTACAACTGGCGGCGCAGGAGCTGTGCGACATCGGGACCGAGTGCGCGCAGGCTCGCCGGCTTCGGGCCGACCGAGCGGTGTCCGGTGCCCGCGCCCGGGGTGTCGCCGTGGATGTCGGCGATCTTGGCACCGGGAACGAACTGCAGCGCGGTCCGGTGCTCGAAGAACTCGACCATCTCCGGGGCGCCGTCGAGCAGGGCGTCGACCCTCGCGGCGTCGAAGTTCTCGCCGAGCCGGTTCTCGAGGTACATGCGGGGCAGCGAGCGGTCCTCGTGCACACCGTCCGCGTGGGCGAACAGGGTGCGCGGTGTCCACATCCAGCCGCCGGACCAGGCGGTGGCGCCGCCGCACACGTCGGCCTTCTCGACCACGAGCACGGTCGCGCCGCCGTGAGCCGCGGTGATGGCGGTGGACAGTCCGCCGGCGCCGGAGCCGACGACGACGACGTCGTACGTGGGTGTGGTGTCGGTGTTCACAGTGCTGCCTTCTCGGTCGTGACGAACGACGGTGCGGCCTGCAGGTCCACGACGCGTCCCGTGCGGGACGACTCGTAGATGCCGGCAACGATGGCGAGGGACGCGCGGGCGTCCCGTCCGGTGACGGCCGGTTCGCGGCCCGTCAGGACGGCGTCGGCGAAGTCCTGCACCTGCAGGGTGTGGAAGTCGGTCAGGCCCGCGTTGACGTCCGCGACGTCGAGGTTGGCGTGGACGTCCGGGGAGTACGGCGACCCGAGGGCGAGTTCGCCGGGGACGGTCCAGATCTCGTTGACGCCCTCCCGGCCCTCGGGGAACTCGAGGACGCTCGCGATCGCGCCGGTCGGCCCGACGACGGTGACCCGGTTGCCGAGATTGTGATTGGCGCCCGTGGTCGCGGTGATCGTCGCCGTCGCGCCCGAGGCGAACGCGACGACGGCCGAGGCGCTGTCCTCGGTCTCGATGTGCTCACCGTGGGTGTGGGTACGGATGAAGCCGCTCACCTGGGTTGCCTCGCCGAGGAACCACTGCAGCATGTCGATCTGGTGCACGGCCTGCGTCATGAGCACACCGCCGCCGTCGGTGTCCCAGCGGCCGCGCCAGGCGTCGGCGGAGTAGTACTCCGACGGGCGGTGCAGGATCACCGACACCTCGCCGAGGGTCGGTGTGCCGAGGGTACCGTCGTCGATCGCCGCCTTGATCCGACGCGCGGCCGGCCAGAAGCGGCGCTGGAACAGCACCCCGAACGTGATGCCCGCGCGGTCCGCGGCCTCGATCATCCGATCGGCCGCCGCGACGTCCACGGCGATCGGCTTCTCGCACAGCACGTGAACGCCCGCCGTCGCGGCCGCGAGCACGACTTCCTCGTGCACCGGGTGCGGCGTGCAGACGGTGCAGGCGTCCAGGCCGAAGGTCAGCAACTCGTCGACCGACCACGCGGCGTGGGGGATGCCGTGTGCGGCGGCGAACGCCCGGGCCCGGTCCAGGTCCGGATCGCAGCAGCCGACGACCTCGACTCCCGGGACCCGTTGCAACGCGTGCGCATGGTTGCCGGCGATCCGGCCACAGCCGACGATCCCGATTCTCAGGGCGCCCATCAGAAGTGCTCCTCCGCCTCGACGTCGCGGGCCGCGGACTCGCCGCGGTCCAGGGAGTCGAGGGTCGCCAGGTCGGCCTCGGTGAGGGTGACACCCAGCGCCGCCAGGTTCTCCTTCTGCCGAACGGGATTCGCGGACCGGGCGATGGGAACCACGCCCTTGGCGAGGTGCCAGGCGAGGACGACCTGGGCCGGGCTCGCGCCCACCCGGTCGGCGATCTCGATCACCACGGGGGAGTCGAGCACGTCGCCGCGGCCGAGCGGGCTCCACGACTGGGTGAGCACCCCGAGTTCGTCGTTGGCGTGCCGGACCGGGATCCGCGCGAGCGACGGATCCATCTGGATCTGGTTGACGGCGGGCGCCTCGCCGGTGTCGGTGACGAGTCGCCGCAGGTGGTGACCGAGGAAGTTGGAGACGCCGACGTGGCGGACGAGTCCCGCGTCGCGGCAGGCCAGCATGGCCTCGAACGTCGCGGAGTAGCGGTCGATCCGCGGCAGCGGCCAGTGGATCAGGTACAGGTCGAGCCGGTCCAGCTTCAGGTTCTCCAGACTGCGCTCCAGTGCGCCGCGGACGTCGCCCGACACCTGGTCGTTGCCGCGAATCTTCGTGGTCACGAACATCTCGTCCCGCGGCACACCCGCCTCGGCGAGCGCCACGCCGACGGCGTCCTCGTTGCCGTAGATCGACGCGGTGTCGATCAGCCGGTATCCGGCCTCGATGCCGCTGAGCACGGACCGTGTCGCGTCGGCGCCGGTCAGCGGCCAGGTGCCGAGGCCGATCGGGGGCATCGTCTTCCTGAGTGAACTCATGCGGGGACTTCCTCTCGTGCTGCGGCTCGGGCGGTGACGGCCTTGGCGACATCGGCGGCGGTGACGAGCGCCGCGTGGATCGAACCGCCGTCGCCGCTGGCGTCTCCGACGGTGTGGACGCCGAACCTCGGTGCGAGGGCGCGGAGTTCGGCGAGAAGGTCGGCGCGAGGCTCGACGCCCTGTGAGACGAGAAGTTCGCCCGGTGCGGCCACCTCGTGTTCGGTGCCGTCGGTGGAGATCACCAGGGTGTCCGGGGTGATCCGTGTGACGATCGACGACAGGTGGGTTGTCAGGTTCTCGGCGGCGGCCAGCCGCGGCAGCAGCACGATCTTGCCGCGCCGTCCCACGTCGTGGGCGATGGTGTCCTGCGGACCGACCATGACGACCTTCGTGCCGCGCAGCAACAGGTCGTCGGCGACCGCGGCAGCCTCGCGGTCCGCTCCGAAGAACGTGATCGCCTCCGGTGCCGGGTCGCCCGAGCGCAGGAACTCGCGGACGTCGCGAATCCGGCGGCTCTCGGCACCGGGCAGGTCGAGTGCCGGGCCGCGACCGCCGGTGGCCAGGACGATCGCGTCCACGTCGGCCGCCAGGGTCGCGGCGTCGACCCGGACACCGGTGTGGACGGTCACTTCCAGGTCGGCGATCTCGTCGAGGTACCAGTCGAGGATGCGCCGGTACTCGGGATACTCGTGCAGCGCCGAGGCGAGCGCGAAATCTCCACCGAGCGCATCTCGCTCGTCGTACAGGTCCACGCGGTGCCCGGCCGCGGCCAGCTCGCGGGCGGCGGCCAGGCCGGAGGGTCCGCCGCCGACGACCGCGACCCGCGCCGACACCGCGGCGGGCGTCGTCGGCTGCTCGGCCTCGCGCCCCACCCAGGGGTTGACCGAGCACGGGATCTCGCCGCCCGCGAGGCTGTCGATGCAGTAGTTGCAGGCGATGCAGGGTCGGTAGCGGCCGCCGTCGATCGCGCGGTTCGGAAAGTCCGGGTCCGCGTGCAGGGTTCGCGCCATCGACACGAAGTCCGCCTGACCCGACTCGATGATCCGGGCCGCGACATCCGGCGAGCTGATGCGGCCGGCCACCCCGATGGGGAGGTCGAGGTCCCGGGTGTACTGCTCCGCGTACGGTGCGAGCAGCCCGCGCTCCCATTCGCCGGGTTGGATGATCCACTGTCCCGACTCGTAGTTGCCCGCCGAGACGTCGAGGAAGTCGAGCCGGTCGGTGTCGATCGCGTCGATCCGTGCCCGCGTGGTCTCCGCGTCCAGTCCGCCGTCGACCGCTTCGAAGGCCGAGAACCGCAGGCCGAGAACGATTCCCGGGGCGTGCTCGTGGACGGCGGCGATCACCCGGTTGACGAAGAGGGTCGGGTCGGCCCACTCGTCGTCGCGCTTGTTGTAGGCGGGGGAGAGGAACTGGTGGATCAGATAGCCGTGACCGCCGTGCAGCGAGATCACGTCCACGCCTGCCTGCCGGCAGCGGGCCGCGGCCTCGCCGAAGCACTCGATGATGTGCTCGATGTCGTCGTTCTCGAGTTGTTCCGGCATCTCGCCGCCGACCACCTGACAGGGGATCGCGGTCGGCGCGACCGGCACGAATCCGCTCACGGCGCCCTGTGCGGTTCGGCCACCGTGATTGAGCTCCACGCCGACCAACGCACCGTGGGCATGGAGTGCATCCGCCATCCTGGTCATGCCGGGGATGCGTTCGTCGACGTCGACGCCCATCTGCCGGATCCGGCCCTTGCCGTCTGCGCGAACGTAACTCGCCTCGGTGAACACGAGGGCCGCGCCACCGGCGGCGCGGCGTGCGAGGTAGTCGATGTACCGGTCCGTGACGGTGCCGTCGAACTCGCAGTAGTTGCGTTCCATCGGTGCCGAGACGAAGCGATTGCGCATCCGCAGCCCACCCAGGTCGAGTGGTTCCGCGAAGGGCGGTGTGGAGGTCATTGTCGTCACTCCTGACAATCACGAAAAACGAGGTGGGGATGGTTGCGCAACTCCGTCGGCTGACGCGACGGGGGCCACTCGAACCACCTTTGCATGTCTGTGGCGACAGAATCAACGCAGAATTGTGCGCATTTTGGTCTTGGTTATTGCGCGCGCCGATCCTGCCGTCGAGCCGGTACTCGAAGTCCGGCCGTCAGAGCCCGGCCGTCACCCGCTGGTGCGCGAGCAGTTCGGCCAGATGGGTGCGCATGCGCGCCCGGTCGGCCGACCGGCCGGTGAGCAGCTCGAACGTGTCCGCCGCTTGCGCGACGAGCATCTGCCCGCCGTCCAGGACGGCGCATCCGGTCCGTTCGGCGGCGTCGAGCAGTTCGGTGCGAATCGGTCGGTACACCACGTCCGCGACCCACAGGCTCGCATGCAGCGCGCCGGGGTCGACCGGGGTTCCGGGGTGGCCGGTCATTCCGATCGGAGTCGCGTTGACCAGACCCGTGCACCGGTCGAGGCCGCCTGCGACGCGGTCGAGCGGGACCGTGACCGTGGTGATGCCGGGGAACGCACCCGAGACGCGGTCGGCGACGTCGGCCGCGCGAGCGGAGTCGACATCGGCGATCCGCAGCTCCGACGCACCCGCCGACGCGAGTGCGTAGGCGACGGCGGAACCGGCGCCGCCCGCACCGACCACCTGGACCGCGGCGAGGTCCGCGGCGGGAAGTCCCCGGCGCAGTCCCGCAAGGAATCCACTGTGATCGGTGTTGTGTCCGATCAGTTTCCCGTCCTCGGCGACGACGGTGTTCACCGCGCCGAGCAGTCGGGCGTTGCCGGACAGCTCGTCGAGTGCGCCGATCACTGCCTGCTTGCACGGGTGCGTGACGTTGAATCCGGTCCAGCCGTCGGCGTGGGCCTCCCGGATCACCTCGCCCGCGCGCTCCGCGGGAAGCCCGCGGTCGTCCAGGTCGAGCAGCTCGTAGCGGTAGTCGGTCAGGCCGAGTGCGGCGGCTTCGCCGCTGTGCAGGGCGGGCGACAGCGAAGTTCCGATGCCCGCACCGACCAGGCCGATCCGGTGGGTCGTGCGCACGGTGCTCACGCCTCGGCCCCGGCGAGGGCGACCGGACGTGCGGCGTCGGCCTCGGTCCTCGGCTTCTCGCCGAGCAGCGCGGTGGGCGTGCGGTAGGTCTCGGGGCCGGTGAGCGCGGCTGCCGCGGACAGGACCGCGAAACCGAGGCACATCCACGCCGCGGGACCCCAGTTGCCGGCGTCACCACCGGTCAGGGCCTGGGCGATGGCGGGGGTGAAGCCCGCGGCGAGCAGGCCGATCATCAGGCTGACAGCCATGCCGGTGTAGCGGACCCTGGCCGGGAACTGCTCGGGGAAGTACGCAGGGTAGACGCCGTTGGGCATCGCGTAGAAGATGCCGATCAGGATGATGCCGGAGGCGAAGACCAGTGGGACGCTGCCGGTTCCGATGGCGTGGAAGAAGGCGAACACCATCGCTCCTGCACCCACCGCGCCGATGACGAAGACCGGTTTGCGGCCGATCCGGTCGGCGAGGATGCCGTACATCGGCTGTGTGAGCACGGCGACGAAGTTGGCGGTGGCGATGGCCCACAGGATCGAGGACCGTTCCATCCCGGCACCGTTGACGGCATACGCGAGGGCGAAGACGTTGATGATGGTGTTGATCATCGCGAACGTGGAGCTGATGCTGATGCGCAGGACCGTGCGCCAGTGGGTGCGGAAGATCTCGACGACGGGGAGCTTGACCGTTTCGTCCTGCTCCTTGATCTCCTCGAAGACCTCGGGTTCGTCCAGCGTGCGACGCAGCAGAACCGCCACGAAGGTGACGACGATGCTGAGCCAGAACGGAATTCGCCAACCCCACGAGTAGAGGGCGTCGTCGGGCAGCGACGCGATCGGGATGAACACCAGACTGGAGACGACGATGCCGAACATGATCCCGCTCATGGTGAACGAGGTGAAGAACGAGCGCCGGTGGTCCGGTGCGTGCTCGAGAGTCAAGGCCGACGAACCGGGTGACTCACCGCCCGCCGACAGGCCCTGCAGCAGGCGGAGGAACACCAGGATGATCGGGGCGGCGATGCCGATGGTCTCGTAGGTCGGGAGGCAGCCGATCACGAAGGTCGAGATGCCCATCAGCAGCAGGCAGGCCATCAGTGCGTTGCGCCGGCCGAACTTGTCTCCAAGGTGGCCCCACAGTACTGCGCCGAGCGGCCGGGCGATGTACGCGACGCCGAGGGTGCCGATCGACAGGAGGGTGGCGGTGGCACCGTCGCCGGGGAAGAAGATCTTGCCGAACACCAGCGCGGCGGCGGATCCGTAGATGAAGAAGTCGTAGTACTCGAGCGTGCTGCCGAGGAAACCCGAGATCGCCGCGCGGCGGGCGTTCGGATTCGAATGTCCGCCGGTGGGTGAGGAAGTGCGTGGCATTGGGTGGTCCTTTCGTCCCCAGGTGGCCGGCGGTACGGGCGCTGCTCGCGTCCAGTCGCTTCGATCGTGATCCGCCTCACAGCTGCCGGCAAGGGGAGAGCCTGTCATGCCCGACTATGGCCAGTCCAACACCAAATAAGTCTGAAATAAAGAGCAATCACATCTCAATCACGCTCGGGGTGGGCAGGATTTCCTCCGAGGTCTCCAGGGTGACGCGCAGTGCGTCGGGCATGCTCTTCGTGGACCAGGCGATGCCGTGATTCATGTAGATCGGGTCTCCGGTCAGGGGAACGAAAACCGTTCCGGGAGGCAGGATGTCGTTGAGTCCGGACGTCATCAGCGCGATGCCGACGCCGGAGGCGACCAGCATCAGGATCATGAAGGGGTCGGTGATCTCCTGCACGATCCGCGGTCGGAACCCGGCGTCGAGACAGGCGCGCATCGCGGTCTCCTGCAGGCTCGACCCGGCGGACAGGGGGGTCGTCACGAATCCTTCGTCTGCCAGGTCGAGCAGGTCGATCTCGGATGCGCCCGCCAGGCGGTGGTCGGCCGGCAGCACGACCCCGAAGGGGTCACGGCGGATCAGTCGCGTGTGCACGGCGGCGGACTGCACGGGAAGGCCAACGAAGGCCAGGTCGAGTGCTCCGCTCTCGAGTTGCACGACCGCGTCCCGGGTCATGATCCGGCCCACCAGTGACAGCTCGACGTTCGGGTAGCGCTGCCGCAGGGCGCGGGTCAGCGGAGGCAGGGCGCGGTGGTTGAGGACTCCGGTGAAGCCGATCCGGACGTGGCCGTACACGCCGCCGGTCGAGGCTTGCGCCGCTTGCCGCGCGATGTCGACGTTCTCGAGCAGTTGGTACGCGTGCGGCAGGAACGCATGGCCGGCAGCCGTGAGCGCGACGTTGCGGGTGCTGCGTTCGAACAGGGGGACGTCGAGGTCCTTCTCGAGCTTGCGGATCGTCTGGCTCAGCGGCGACTGGGCCATCTGGAGTCGGGCGGCCGCCCGGCCGAAGTGCAGTTCCTCGGCCACCGCGACGAAGGCGTGGACCCAGCGAATCTCCAATGTCGACTCCTCGTTCTTTGCGCGCGGTGGGTTGACGGGCTCGTGTCGCGCCATATATCCAGGAATCGAGCACAGTCCAGGATCAATTATGTGCAATGAGAATATAAATCGTGCGGCGTTCGCACACAATGGGCAGGAGTGAACATGGCAGCCACCTATCCCGACGACGCAACCGCACTGGTCACCGGCGGCGCCAGCGGGATCGGAGCGGCGTGTGCCGGACTTCTCGCCGACGCCGGGGTTCGGGTCGTCACGGCGGACGTCGCCTGCGGCGCGGACGTCCACCTCGACGTCACCGACCCGGACGCGGTCGAGCGGGTCCGTGCCGACCTCGGACCGATCGACATCCTCGTCAACAGCGCGGGCGTCGTCGGACCCTCCGCGCCCCTCGTCGACATCGACCTGGAGCAGTGGCGGCGAACCTTCACCATCAACGTCGACGGCACCTTCCTGATGTGCCGGGCATTCGTTCCGGCCATGACGACGCGGGGCTGGGGACGGATCGTCAACCTCGCCAGCATCGCGGCCAAGGACGGAAACCCCACACAGAGTGCGTACTCGGCGTCGAAGGCGGCCGTCATCGCCTTGACGAAGTCGCTCGGCAAGGAGCTGGCCACCACAGGAGTGCTCGCGAACGTCGTGGCGCCTGCCGCCGTGCAGAGCCCCATGAACGCAGACACCGACCCCGCGATTCTCGCTCGATCGCAGTCTCTGACACCGATGGGACGGATGGGGCGCCCCGAGGAGATCGCCGAGCTCGTCGGCTGGTTGTGTTCGAACGCGGTCAGCTTCTCCACCGGTGCCGTGTACGACGCGAGCGGTGGTCGCGCCGGCTACTGAGCCGGTCACATGGCCCGGCGGGGCCGCGCGCCGCACGCCGCTAGCCTTGCTCCATGGCACCGGACAAGACACCAGGACGTCCCGCGAAACGCAGCACCGGAAAGCGGGCCAGCGCGTCGGCCCAGCAACGTGGGCCGGTGCAGTTGCGGCGCGACCGCAAGACCGGTCGCAGCACTGCGGACCAGCGGCTTCTCGATCGGCGCGGCCCTGTGGACTGGGTGCACACCGACCCGTGGCGGGTGCTGCGCATCCAGAGCGAGTTCGTCGAGGGATTCGACGCCCTGTCCGAGGTGCCGCGAGCGGTCAGCGTGTTCGGGTCGGCCCGGACCGAGCCCGGCACCGTCGACTACGAACGTGGCCGCGCGCTCGGAGCCGCACTCGCCGAGGCCGGCTACGCGGTGATCACCGGCGGCGGACCCGGGGTGATGGAGTCCGCGAACCGCGGCGCGTGCGAGGTGGGTGGTTACTCCATCGGCCTCGGTATCGAGTTGCCGTTCGAGCAGTCCCTCAACGAGTGGGTGGACCTCGGCATCAACTTCCGGTACTTCTTCGCCCGCAAGACGATGTTCGTGAAGTACTCGCAGGCGTTCATCTGCCTGCCGGGCGGATTCGGCACCCTCGACGAACTGTTCGAGGCGCTCACCCTCGTGCAGACGCACAAGATCACCCGATTCCCGATCGTGCTCATCGGGACCCGCTTCTGGGGTGGCCTCGTCGAGTGGATCCAGACCACCCTCGTCTCGGAAGGCAAGATCGCAGCGGCGGACGTCGACCTGATCCACGTGACGGACAGCGTCGAGGAAGCCGTGCGGATCGTCGTCGAGTCCCAGCTCGGTGAGGTCGTCGTGGCCCGGCGTGTGGAGGCCGACGAATGGTGACCCCCGACCCGATCGCGGTCTGCGTCTACTGCGCGTCCGGACCCGTCGACGCGTCGTTCCTGGCTCTCGCCGCCGAGGTCGGTGCCGAGATCGGCCGCCGCGGCATGACACTGGTGTCCGGCGGCGGCAACGTGTCGATGATGGGCGCGGTGGCCGAGTCGGCACGCCGCCACGGCGCCTGGACCGTGGGTGTCATCCCGAAGGCACTGGTGCACCGCGAGGTGGCCGACGTGGACGCCGACGAGCTGATCGTCACGGACACCATGCGTCAGCGCAAACAGATCATGGAGGACCGGGCAGACGCCTTCATCGCCCTGCCCGGCGGGATCGGGACACTCGAGGAACTGTTCGAGACGTGGACCGCCGGCTACCTGGGCATGCACGACAAACCGATGGTGCTGCTCGATCCGGTCGGCCACTACACAGGGCTGCTGCAGTGGCTGAACGGGCTGCGTACCGCGGGATTCGTGCAGCAGCGGGCGCTGGACGCCCTCGTCGTCACCGCCGACGTCGGTGTGGCGCTCGACGCCTGCAATGCCACTATGAAGCCATGATCGAGATCACGTCCGGGACGGAGTCCGGGCCGCGACCGGCGCCGACGCCCGCGGCGACGTTGTGCGGCCGGCCCGTTCCGACGGATCGGGCGTTGGTGATGGCGATCGTCAACCGGACCCCCGACTCCTTCTACGACCGCGGCGCGACCTTCACGGACGAGGCCGCGATGTCCGCGGTCGCCCGGGCGGTCGACGAGGGCGCCGACCTCGTCGACATCGGCGGCGTCAAGGCCGGGCCGGGGGACGTCGTGGACGCCGCCGAGGAGATCCGGCGGGTCGTGCCGTTCGTCGAGGCCATTCGCGGCAGGTACCCGGACCTCCTCGTCTCGGTCGACACGTGGCGGTCCGAGGTCGCCCGACTCGCGTGCGAGGCCGGCGGGAATCTCGTCAACGACACCTGGGCGGGCGCGGATCCGGATCTCGTGGCCGTCGCCGCAGAGTTCGGTGCCGGTTACGTCTGCTCGCACACCGGGGGAGCGGTGCCGAGGACGCGGCCGCACCGGGTGCGGTACACGGACGTGGTCGCCGATGTCGTCGCGGAGGTGGTGCCCGCCGCCGAACGTGCCCTCGCGCTCGGCGTGCCGCGCGACGGAATTCTCATCGATCCGACCCACGATTTCGGTAAGAACACCTTCCACGGGCTCGAGTTGTTGCGTCGAATGGACGATCTCGTTAAGACCGGGTGGCCAGTTCTGATGGCACTGAGCAACAAGGACTTCATCGGGGAGACTCTGGGTGTGGAACTCGCCGAGAGGTTGGAGGGGACATTGGCAGCGACAGCATGGGCGGCCTCGAACGGCGCCCGAGTCTTCCGTGTGCACGAGGTCGCGTCCACGCGCCGAGTCGTCGACATGATCGCCGCGATCACCGGCACCCGCGCACCGGTCCGCACCGTTCGGGGGCTGGCATGAGCACGTCGGGGATCGGTGAGCGAACCTGGTCGGAGGCGAACACCTGGGACCACCCGGACTGGACGGTCGCCGAACTGGAGGCGGCGAAGGCCGGCCGGACGATCTCCGTGGTGCTGCCGGCGCTGAACGAGGAGAAGACGGTCGCGGCGGTGGTCGACAGCATCCACCCGCTGCTCGGCGGGCTGGTCGACGAGCTGATCGTGCTCGACTCCGGCTCGACCGACGAGACCGCGGACCGGGCGAGGGCCGCCGGAGCCACCGTCGTCAGTCGTGAGGAGGCGGTCCCCGAGCTGCCCCCGGTCGCGGGCAAGGGCGAGGTGCTGTGGCGCTCGATCGCCGCAACCAGTGGCGACATCATCGCGTTCGTCGATTCGGACCTCATCAACCCGGACCCGGCATTCGTGCCGAAACTCCTCGGGCCGCTGTTGACCGTCGACGGCATCCACCTGGTCAAGGGCTACTACCGGCGGCCGCTGCGAGTCAGCGGCACCGAGGACGCGAACGGCGGCGGCAGGGTCACCGAACTCGTCGCACGTCCGTTGCTCTCCGCGCTGCGACCCGAGCTGACATCGGTGCTGCAGCCGCTCGGCGGCGAGTACGCGGGCACACGTGAGCTGCTGTCGGCGGTCCCGTTCGCGCCCGGCTACGGCGTCGAGATCGGGTTGCTGCTCGACACCTACGACCGGCTCGGGCTGAGCGCGATCGGCCAGGTCAACCTCGGTGTCCGCAAACACCGGAACCGGCCGCTCGCCGAACTCGGGGTGATGAGCAGGCAGATCATCGGCACCATGCTCCGTCGCTGCGGGGTGGACGACTCCGGCGCGGGACTGACGCAGTTCCGGGCGGAGGACGACACCTTCCTTCCGGTCACCACGGACGTCTCCCTCGCCGACCGGCCGGCGATGAACACGCTCCGCCCGCGGGCGGCGACCCGTCCGTAGGGGATGCGTGTCTGCGGGCCGTGACAGGATCGAGGCATGGTCACCGTCCTGCTGTACCTGCTCGTCATGGCTCTCGTCGGTGGAACGCTGTTCGTCGTGGCGTCCGTCGTGTTCGGACGCGGCGAGGAGATGGCCGCGGTTCCGCCCTCGACCACCGTGACCGCGCTGCCGTCGCGGAACGTGACGGGCGCAGACGTACAGGACCTGCGGTTCCAGCAGACGTTGCGGGGCTACAAGGCGAGCGAGGTGGACTGGGCCCTGGACCGGTTGGGTGTCGAGATCGACTCGTTGCGCGCCCAGCTCGCGGACGCCCGGGCCGCAGGCGACACCGACGCTGCAGGCGATGCCGAGGCGCCGATCACGGATCACGCGGACGAGGCGCCCGCGACCGCGGCTCCGGCGGCGTCCACCGAGAAGGGTCTCGCGTGAACGACGACCGCTTCCGGTGCCCGTGGGCCGTCGACTCGCCCGGCTCCACCCTGTACCGGGACTACCACGACCAGGAGTGGGGTGTGCCGCTCCACGGCCGGGACGAGTTGTTCGAGCGGATCTGCCTCGAGGCGTTCCAGTCCGGACTGGCGTGGATCACCGTGCTGCGCAAGCGGGACGCGTTCCGGGCCGCGTTCGCGGGGTTCTCCGTCGATGCGGTCGCCGCGTTCGGCGCGGACGACGTCGAACGCCTGCTCACCGATGCCGGCATCGTGCGGAACCGGGCGAAGATCGAGGCCTCGATCTCCAACGCACGGGCCGTCCTCGACCTCGACGGCACCGATCTCGACTCGCTGCTGTGGTCGTTCGCGCCGCCGCCACGCCCGAGCAGGCCGACGTCTGTGACCGAGGTCCCCGCCGTCACCGAGGAGTCCACCGCGATGGCACGGGAACTCAAGCGACGCGGGTTCCGGTTCGTCGGCCCGACCACGGCGTATGCACTCATGCAGGCGACGGGCATGGTCGACGACCACGTGGTGGACTGCTGGGTGCCGACGAGGTGATCGCGGGCGCTTCCCGGCCGCGCGCGGGCACCCAAATGCCGAGTCAGATGCCCGGTGTTTTGGGCGATAGGGAAGAATGGACGAGCGGACCCGGCAAAAAGCCCGGGACCGACGATACAGATCTGGAGGGAGCAGGAATGGCGGCCATGAAGCCCCGGACTGGGGACGGTCCCCTCGAAGCAACCAAAGAAGGACGGGGAATCGTCATGCGGGTTCCGCTGGAGGGCGGAGGTCGACTGGTCGTCGAGCTGACCCCGGAGGAAGCCGCCGCGCTCGGCGACGAGCTCAAGAGCGTCACCAGCTGACCTCGCGCAGGGATCGACCATTCTGGGCCCCGCATCGCCGTCTCGGCGGGCGGGGCCCGGTGCTGATTCCGCGCCGAACGTGAATCAACCCGGCGCTCCACCGATCCCGTGCCGACTTCACACCCGGTGCCGATGCCCGAGAACCAGGAAGGGAGGCGGACAGTGCTCGCCGACGCGCTTCCCCTGCTCGCCTGCCCGCACTGCGGTGGCCACCTCGACGAGGCCGACGGTGCGCTCCTGTGCGGCAGCGGCCACAGCTTCGACATCGCCCGCCAGGGCTACGTCAGCCTGCTCGCCGGGGCGTCGAAGATCACCGGCGACAGTGCCGAGATGATCGCCGCTCGGGCAGAGTTCCTCGATGCCGGCCACTTCGACCGGCTGCGCGCCGCGGTCGCCGACGCCACCGTCGCCGCCGGTCTGGACGCTCCCGCCGTCCTCGAGGTCGGTGCCGGAACCGGTCACTACCTCGCGACGGTCCTCGACGCGCTGCCCGACGCGGTCGGTGTCGGTGTCGACGTCTCGAAGGCGGCGGCCCGCCGGCTCGCCCGGAGTCATCCCCGGGCGGCCGCGGTCGTCGCCGACGTCTGGACGCAGCTGCCCGTGCAGGACGGCGCGACGAGCCACGCCCTGTCGATCTTCGCGCCTCGGAACGCGGGGGAACTGCACCGGGTGCTGCGGTCCGACGGTGAACTGATCGTGCTCACCCCGACGGACCGGCACCTCGGCGAGTTGGTGTCGCACCTGTCGATGGTCCGGGTGGACGAGAACAAGACGGAACGCCTCGGGGCGGCGCTGGCGGGTCACTTCGACCGGATCGACCGTGTCGTGGTCGAGTACCCGATGACGTTGTCGCACGCGGAGGCCCGGCACCTGGTCGGGATGGGGCCGTCGGCACGGCACCTGGGGCCGCGGGCCCTGGCCGATGCCCTCGGCGAACTTCCCGAACCGGTGACGGTGACCGTGTCCGTCACCGTCAGCCGCTACCGGCCACGGTGGTCCGCCACCACGGTCTCGTAGACGCCGAGCGTCTGATGGGCGATCTCGGCCCACGAGAACTCGGCGATGGCGCGCGCGCGTCCGGCGCGGCCCATCGCGGCGGCGGTGGCGCGGTCGGCGCACACGGCGTTCACCGCGGTGGCGAGGGCGTCCTCGTACGCCTCCGGCTCGTAGGCGTTGTAGTGCACGAGGCGGCCCGTCGTGCCGTCGTCCACGACCTCGGGGATCCCACCGACGTCGGAGGCCACCACGGCCGTTTCGCACGCCATCGCCTCGAGGTTCACGATTCCCAGCGGCTCGTACACCGAGGGGCAGATGAATATGGTTGCGGCGGAAAGGATCTGGCGAACGGATGCCGTGGGGAGCATCTCCCGGATCCAGTGGACGCCGTCACGGACGGCGCGCAGGTCCTCGACGGCGCGCGCCGTATCGGAGCCGATCTCGGGGGTGTCGGGAGCGCCCGCGCAGAGCACCAGCTGGATGTCCGGATCGAACCGGTGCGCGGCTGCGACCAGGTGCCCGAGACCCTTCTGTCGGGTGATGCGGCCGACGAACACCGCGAGCGGGCGACTCGGGTCGATCCCGAGCCGGCCGAGTGTCTCCGAGGCCCACGGATCCTCCTCCGGATACCAGACGTCGGTGTCGATTCCGTTGCGCACCACGTGCACTCGGTCCGGATCAACGAACGGGTAGGCGTCCAGGAGATCGGCGCGCATGCCCGAACTCACCGCGACGATCGCGTCGGCGTACCGGATCGCGTTGCGCTCGGACCACGACGAGACCCGGTAGCCGCCGCCCAGCTGCTCGGCCTTCCACGGCCGTCGGGGTTCGAGGGAGTGTGCCGTCAGGACGTGTGGCACACCGTGCAGCTGCCCCGCGAGGTGGCCGGCCAGCCCCGCATACCAGGTGTGCGAGTGGACCACGTCGACGCCCGACGCGGCGGCCGCCATCCGCAACTCCGCCGACAACACTCCGAGGGCCGGATTGGCCGATGCCAGTGCCGGATCGGGGCCGTGCACCTGAGCGCCCTCGCGGGGCGCGCCCATGCAGTGCACGTCGACGGTGCACAGGCGGGTGAGCTGCGCGACGAGCTCGG
>AODO01000019.1 GCA_000341795.1 Rhodococcus triatomae BKS 15-14
CCGGAAGGGGCGGAGTCGGTGTCCGTGTCGCTCTGACTCGACAAAAGTTACGTGCCCATGAACGGCTACGCAAATCCGCAGGTCACACCCCCCGATGCAACTCGAACCCGCAGGTCACGGCGGCCTGGAACGCGTCACCGGCCGCCCCCCGACACGCTGTGACGCCGGACACTACCCATCGCTGGGCGAACTCGGCTCGAATCGTCGAAGGGCGCCGCCCCTCGCGTTCAGCAAGAGTGCGGCGCCCTTCGGATCACCCACGCGGCCACGACCTCAGTCCGCCGCGGCAACCCTTTCGATGTCACCACCGAGTTCCGTCAGGTCCTCGACGAACCTCGGGTAGCCCCGATCGATGTGGTAGACGTCGTGCACTTCGGTCGTCCCGTCGGCCACCAGGCCTGCGAGGACCAGACCCGCGCCGGCCCGGATGTCCGACGACCACACCGGAGCGCTGGACAGTCGCGGTATCCCCCGCACCACCGCGTGGTGCCCGTCGGTACGGGCATCCGCCCCGAGTCGGATCATCTCTTCCACGAAGCGGAACCGTGCTTCGAACACGTTCTCGGTGATCATCGACGTGCCGTCGGCGATGGCCGCCAGTCCGATCGCCATCGGCTGCAGGTCGGTCGGGAATCCGGGGAACGGCAGCGTCGCGAAGTTGACTGCCCGTGGCCGATCCGCCTGCACGACGCGGAACCCGTCCGATTCGGTCGTCACCTCGGCGCCGGCTGCCCGCAGCTTGTCGAGAACCAGCGCGAGATGCCGCGGGTTCACGCCGCGCACCCGGACGTCGCCCCGGGTCATCGCGGCCGCGACCCCCCAGGTGGCAGCGACGATGCGGTCACCGATCACGCGATGCGTGGTCGGGCGGAGTTCACGAACCCCCTGAATCGTCAGCGTGGACGTTCCGGCACCCTCGATCCGTGCCCCCATCCGGCCGAGCATGTTGCAGAGGTCGACGATGTCGGGTTCCCGCGCTGCGTTGTCGATGACGGTCTCGCCCTCGGCGAGCACCGCGGCCATCAGAATGTTCTCGGTGGCACCGACCGACGGAAACGCCAGCCGGATACTCGCTCCGTGCAGGTCCTCGGCCTCGGCGACCACGCATCCGTGCTGGATCTCGCTCGTGGCTCCGAGCAGCCGCAACCCGCTCTGGTGCATGTCCAGCGGCCGGGATCCGATCGCGTCTCCGCCCGGCAACGCCACGACGGCACGGCGACAACGCGCGACGAGCGGCCCCAGAACACACACCGAGGCCCGGAACTGGGTCACGGCCGGGAAGTCGGCGTGGTACTCGGGTTCCGCCGGTGTCGTGATGGCGACCTCGTCGCCCTCGAGGACCACCTCGCAGCCCAGTCCCCTCAGGACCTCTGCCATCAACGGCACGTCGAGGATGTCCGGGCAGTTCGTGATGGTCGTCGTCCCCTCGGCGAGCAACGCCGCTGCCATCAACTTCAGCACGCTGTTCTTCGCGCCGCTGACCGAGACCTCACCCGACAGTCTGTTGCCGCCGGTGACCAGAAAGCGTTCACTCACAGTCGCACAGCCTAGTCAGGCCCTCCGGGCACGCCGTCGCGGCGCGGTACGGTGACGTCATGGCAGTCCACCTGACCCGCATCTACACGCGCACCGGCGACGACGGAACCACCGGTCTGAGCGATTTCTCGCGCGTGTCGAAGAACGACCCGCGGCTCGTCGCGTACGCAGACTGCGACGAGGCGAACGCGGCACTCGGAGTGGCCATGGCGGTTGGCAACCCGGACAAGCGAATCGCCTTGGTGCTGAGGCAGATTCAGAACGATCTGTTCGACGCCGGCGCCGATCTGTCGACGCCCGTCGTCGAGTCCCCGAAGTACCCGCCGCTGAGGATCACCCCGGAGTACATCGACCGGCTCGAGGCGTGGTGCGACGAGTTCAACGAGGAGCTGACTCCTCTCAACTCGTTCATCCTTCCGGGCGGCACGCCGCTGGCCGCGCACCTCCACGTGGCCCGGACGATCGTGCGCCGGGCGGAACGTTCCGCGTGGGCCGCTGTCGACGCGGCGCCCGACGACACCAACGTCGCGCCCGCCAAGTACCTGAACCGACTGTCCGACCTGTTGTTCATCCTGGGCAGAGTGGCCAATCCCGGCGGCGACGTGCTGTGGAAGCCGGGCGGCGACCGGTCGTGAGACGGCTGAACCCCGGCCGGTGGCCGGGGTTCGGGTTCTCGGGTTCAGTCGGTCATGCCGGGCGGGCGTCCGCGCAGTGACCGGCCGGACGGACGGGATTCGATCCACGACAGGAACGCCGTCAGTGCGCCGCGGTCGAGGGCGAACTCGAACGCGAGCCCGGAGTCGCCGTCGCTGACCGAGACGATGACGATGTCGTCGGTCATGATGTCGTACTCGGTGTCCTGAGGTGACCGCCGAACCCCGATCTCGATGCCCTGCCGCGAGATTCGCGAATCCGGGCCGGGTCGCAGGCTCGACAGCTTGAAGAACTGCAGGGTCTCCTCGCCGTACCGGATGATCCCGTGACGCCACCCGATCCCGGCGTCGTTGGGCAGATTCCGCAGAATCGCCGCGGTCCCGCCTCGGCGCAACACCGCCAACCGATACGCGAAAGCCGCGACGAGGACCGCGAGCAGCACAACCAGAATCGAAAGAACGATCACTCCGGCTGTCACTGCTCGTCGGCCTACTCGTCGCGGCTTGTCGTGGTGTTTCTCAGGCCCGCTCGACTGCGCGCAGCCGGCCCTTGGCGATGGCGATCGCCTCGTCGGACGAGGTGGTGTCCGCGAGAACGGCCTTGGCGGCGTCGACGTCCACGTCACCGGAGAAGTCCGCGGACTCCGCCAGGACGGTGACGGTCTTGCCGGTCACGGAGAGGAAGCCACCGTGCACCGCGGCGACGAGACGCTCGCCGTCGGCGGTGGTGATGGCGACCGTTCCGGCCTCGACCAGCTGGCCGAGGACCGGCTCGTGGCCGTACATGATGCCGATCTCGCCCTCGGTGGTCTGGGCGCTGACGAGCGTCGCCGTGCCCGACCACAGTCGCCGCTCGACGGCGACGAGCTCAACGGTCATCTCTGCAGCCATCGTCGACTACTTCCCCGCGATCTTGGCGGCAGCGGCCTCGACGTCGTCGAGTCCACCGCAGCTGTTGAACGCCTGCTCGGGCAGGTGATCGAACTCGCCCTTGCAGACGCGGTCGAACGCCTCGATGGTGTCGCGCAGCGGCACGACCGAACCGGCCTCACCGGTGAACTTCTCGGCGACGATGAAGTTCTGGCCGAGGAACTTCTGCAGACGACGGGCGCGGCCGACGAGGACCTTGTCCTCTTCCTGCAGCTCGTCCATACCGAGGATGGCGATGATGTCCTGCAGCTCCTTGTACTTCTGCAGGATCCGCTTGACCTCGTTGGCGACGCGGAAGTGCTCCGCACCGACGATGCCGGGCTCCAGGATGCGGGAGGTCGAGCTCAGCGGATCCACAGCGGGGTAGATACCCATCTGCGAGATCGGGCGCGAGAGCTCGGTGGTGGCATCGAGGTGCGCGAACGTGGTGGCCGGCGCGGGGTCCGTGTAGTCGTCTGCGGGCACGTAGATGGCCTGCAGCGAGGTGATGGACTTACCGCGGGTCGAGGTGATGCGCTCCTGGAGCTCACCCATCTCGTCCGCCAGGGTGGGCTGGTAACCCACGGCCGAGGGCATACGACCCAGCAGGGTCGAGACCTCGGAACCGGCCTGCGTGAAGCGGAAGATGTTGTCGATGAACAGCAGCACGTCCTGGCCCTGGACATCGCGGAAGTACTCCGCCATGGTCAGCGCGGACAGGGCGACGCGCATACGCGTTCCCGGCGGCTCGTCCATCTGGCCGAAGACAAGGGCGGTGTCCTGGAGGACGCCCATCTCTTCCATCTCGAGGTGAAGGTCGGTGCCCTCACGGGTGCGCTCACCAACGCCTGCGAACACCGAGGTTCCGGAGAACTCGCGGGCGATACGGGTGATCATCTCCTGGATCAGAACGGTCTTGCCGACGCCGGCACCACCGAACAGACCGATCTTGCCGCCCTTGACGTACGGGGTCAGCAGGTCGATGACCTTGATGCCGGTCTCGAGGATCTCGGTCTTGCCCTCGAGCTGGTCGAAGGCCGGGGGCTTGCGGTGGATGCCCCACTGCTCGCCGTCACGACCGGTGCCCGGCGCGTCGAGGCAGTCGCCGAGAGCGTTGAACACGTGGCCCTTGACGACGTCACCGACGGGAACCGAGATCGGCTTGCCGGAGTCGACGACAGCGGCGCCGCGGACGAGGCCGTCGGTCGGCTGCATCGAGATGGTGCGCACCAGGTTGTCGCCCAGGTGCTGCGCAACCTCGAGGGTCAGCGTCTTGGCGACGGACGGGAGGGTGACCTCCGCGTTCAGTGCGTTGAACAGGGCGGGGACGGCGCCACGCGGGAACTCAACGTCCACAACGGGACCGATGACCCGCACGACCCGGCCGGACGTGGTGCCCGCGCCGTTCGCGTTGGTTTGGGTAACTGCTGCGGTCATGTGCTCTTAGTCACTTCCTGCGCTCGAGGCGAGCGCATTCGCGCCACCGACGATCTCGCTGATTTCCTGGGTGATCTGGGCCTGGCGAACCTGGTTGGCCTCGCGGCTCAGGGTGTTCACCAACTCGTTCGCGTTGTCGGTGGCCGCCTTCATGGCGGTACGACGTGCGGCGGACTCCGACGCCGCGGCATCGAGCAGCGACGAGTAGATGCGGGTGTTGATGTACTTCGGCAGCAGGGCGGACAGCAGCGTCCCGGCCTCCGGCTCGAAGTCGTACTGGGCCGTCGGCTCAGCACCGTTCGAGTCGGAGAGCATGTCCTCGCCGAGCTCGAAGTTCTCGTCCTGGTAGTTGACCTCCAGCGGCGCCATCCGGCGGACCTCCGGAGACTGCGTCAGCATCGACACGAACTTCGTGTAGACGATGTGCAGCTCGTCGACGCCCTCGACCGTGCCCTCACCGTTGTACGCCGGGATCGTGTTGCCCGACCCCGCCATGAACAGCTCGACGAGGTGCCTGCTGGCACGCGCGGCGTCGGCGTAGCCCGGATCCTGGGAGAACCCGGTCCAGGCACCCTTCACGTCGCGGTCGCGGAAGGTGTAGTAGGTCAGGCCCTTGGTGCCGAGCACGTACAGCACCGGCTCCTTGCCCTCGCTGCGGAGCAGCGCGAACAGCTCCTCGGCCTCCTTGAGGACGTTGGAGTTGTAGCCGCCACACATGCCACGGTCACTGGTGACCACGAGCACGGCCGCCCGCGTCGGGTTCGCCCGCTCGTTCAGCAGCGGATGATCCAGAGATCCCGAGGCGCTCGCGAGCGCCGAGAGCACCTTGGTGATCTCCTCGGCGTACGGCTTGGAGGCCGCGACCCGGATCTGCGCCTTGGTGATGCGGGAGGTCGCGATCAGCTCCTGCGCCTTGGTGATCTTCTTGGTCGAGTTGACCGACTTGATGCGGGAGCGCAATTCGCGCAAGTTCGCCATCTACTCAGTCCCTCCTTCCCATAGAGTCCGTCACGGCCGTCGCGCTCACTTGGCGACGTGCTTGCGGGTAACGGAAACCTGCTCCTGGCTGACCTCGTCGGCACCGAGAGCCTGAGCCTCGGCCTCGTTGACGACGCGGCTGCCGTCGGAGGCGAGGAAGCCCTGCTTGAACTTGTCGGTCGCGGCCTTGAGCGCCTCGATCGAACCGTCGTCGAGAGCCTTGCCGCCCGCGATCTGCTCGTAGACGCCGGCGGCGTTGCGGTGCAGATCCTCGAGGAGCTCGGTCTCGAACCGGCGCACGTCACCGACGGGCACCGAGTCGAACACGCCCTCGCCGGCGAGGTAGATCGAGATGATCTGGTCCTCGACCGCGATCGGGCTGTACTGGTCCTGCTTGAGGAGCTCGACCAGGCGCTGGCCGCGCTCGAGCTGAGCCTTCGAGGCATCGTCCAGGTCGGAGGCGAAGGCGGAGAACGCCTCGAGCTCACGGAACTGGGCGAGCTCCAGACGCAGCGAGCCGGAGACCTTCTTCATGCCCTTGGTCTGCGCGGCGCCACCGACTCGGGAGACCGAGATACCGACGTTGATCGCGGGGCGGATGCCCTTGTTGAACAGGTCGGACTCGAGGAAGACCTGGCCGTCGGTGATGGAGATGACGTTGGTCGGGATGTAGGCCGAGACGTCGTTGGCCTTGGTCTCGATGATCGGCAGAGCCGTCAGCGAGCCGCCGCCGAGCGCGTCGGACAGCTTGGCCGAACGCTCCAGCAGACGCGAGTGCAGGTAGAAGACGTCACCGGGGTAGGCCTCACGTCCCGGCGGACGACGCAGCAGCAGCGAGATGGCGCGGTACGCCTCGGCCTGCTTGGTCAGGTCGTCGAACACGACGAGGACGTGCTTGCCCTGGTACATCCAGTGCTGGCCGATGGCCGAACCGGTGTAGGGCGCGAGCCACTTGAAGCCGGCGGAGTCCGAAGCCGGGGCGGCGACGATGGTGGTGTACTCCATCGCACCGTTCTCCTCCAGAGCCTGCTTCACGCCGGCGATGGTGGAGCCCTTCTGGCCGATGGCGACGTAGATGCAGCGGACCTGCTGCTTCGGGTCACCGGTCGCCCAGTTGGCCTTCTGGTTCAGGATCGCGTCGATGCAGACCGCGGTCTTGCCGGTCTTGCGGTCGCCGATGACGAGCTGACGCTGTCCGCGGCCGATCGGGGTCATCGCGTCGATGGCCTTGATGCCGGTCTGGAGCGGCTCCTCGACGGGCTGACGCTCGAGCACGGTCGCGGCCTGCAGCTCGAGGGCGCGGGTCTCGGTCGACTCGATCTCGCCCAGACCGTCGATCGGCTGGCCGAGCGGGTTCACGACGCGGCCGAGGAAGCCGTCGCCGACGGGAACGGAGAGGACGTCGCCGGTCCGCTTGACCTGCTGGCCCTCCTCGATGTCCTGGAAGTCACCCAGGATGACGGCACCGATCTCGGTGGCGTCCAGGTTCAGCGCCACACCGAGGACGCCGCCGGGGAACTCCAGCAGCTCGTTGGCCATCGCCGAAGGCAGGCCGGTGACGTGCGCAATGCCGTCGCTGGTGTCGGACACCGTGCCGACCTCCTCACGGGAGGCCTCCGGGGAGTAGCTCGCGGTGTAGTTCTCGATCGCGCTACGGATCTCGTCGGAGGAGATCGTCAGCTCCGCCATGTTCTTCCTGCTCTCGGTATCTGGTCTCGAAAATGGTTCTGGGTGGGTGCTGCGGGGCGCAGCGGTGGACGCCGGCTACTTGAGGTTCTTGCGCAGCGACGCGAGTCGTCCCGCGGCGCTGCCGTCGATGACCTCGTCACCCACGCGGACCACGAGTCCACCGAGGAGTTCGGGGTCGACCTCCACGTGCACCGTGACCGGCTTCCCGTAGGTCCTGGTCAGCGTCTCGGCGAGCCGTTCGCTCTGGGCGGCCGTCAGCGTGGTGGCGCTGCGCACGTGCGCGACCGCCTTGTCACGCCGCGCCGCGGCCAGCTCGGACAGCTCGTTGAGCGCATCCGCCGGAGCGGACTGCAGTCGGCCGACCGCCTGGGTTGCCAACGCCTCGGTGACCGCCGTGACCTTGCCGTACAGCAGCTTGGCCAGCAGTGCTCGCTTGTCCGCCGCGGGACGGGCCCGGTCGGACAGGCTCTGCTCGAGGTCGGGGTTGCCCGCCACGATGCGCCCGAGCCGGAAGAGCTCGTCCTCGACCGTGTCCAGCTGGTTCTGGTCGTCGGCTGCACGCAGCAGCGACTCCCGACCCAGCAGGACCAGCGAGTTGCGCAGGTCTGCGGACGTCGACCAGTCCTGACCCGCCGCGGCGTCGATCGTCGCCAGGGTCTCGGCGGAAACCTTGCCCGAGAACACCTGGCCGGCGAGCGCCTGCCGCACGGAAGCGGGAGCCGACGGATCGGCCAACGCGGCGCGGAGTGTGCGCTGGCCGTCGAGGACCTCGACCGCCGTGAACAGCTCCGCGCCGGTCTGTGCCGCAGCCGCAGTCGCCGCACCGGCCGAAACCCCGGCCAGTGCTGATTCCAGGGCGCTCCTCGTCTGAGTCAGCGCCTCACGGCTTGCTGCGTACATGGTGCTCACTTTCCGTTTGCGGAGTCAGCGCTGACGGTGTCCAGTTCACTGAGGAAACGGTCGATCGTGCCTGCCCGCTTGACGTCGTCGGCGAGGGACTCACCGATGACCTTCTCGGCCAGGTCGACCGCGGTGCGGCCGAGGTCGCTGCGCAGCTCGGCAACGATCTGCTGACGCTGGGCGGCGAGCTGGCTGCTGCCGGCTGCGACGATGCGGTCGCTCTCCTCCTGAGCCTGCACCTTCATCTCGTTGATGATCTGCTGACCCTGGGTGCGGGCATCCTCACGGATGGCCGCGGCCTCGGTACGGGCGTCGGCGAGCTGGGCGCGGTACTGCTCGAGTGCCGCCTTCGCCTCTGCCTGCGCCTCCTCGGCGCGCTTGATGCCGCCTTCGATCTGGTCGGAGCGATCGGCGAGAACCTGCTGGAACTTCGGAAGGATGTACTTCCAGAAGAAGAAGCCGATGACAGCAACACAGACCAGCGACCAGACGATGTCATAGGTCGCGGGGAGCAGAGGATTGACGTCCTCACCCTCCGCGGCCGCGATCACTGCAATGTTCGACATGGCGTGATCAGAAAATGAAGCCGGCAACGAGGCCGATCAGCGCCAGGGCCTCGGTGAACGCGATACCGAGGAACATGTTGGTACGGATCTGGCCGGCGAGCTCGGGCTGACGGGCGATGCCCTCGATGGCCTTACCGACGACGATGCCCACGCCGATGCCGGGGCCGATCGCGGCGAGGCCGTAACCGATGGCGCCGAATCCGCCACCGGTGACCTCGGAGGTGACTTCCTGTGCCAGGTACGAGAGGCTCATGTGGTTTTCCGTTCCCTTTCTGTTGCCCGTCGCCGGGTTCGGCGCAGGGTCAGTATGTGTGGTGTTGGGTGGTCGAAGCCCCGCGGATGCCGGCGCTGCCGGCGTCCGGGGTCAGTGCGAGTCGGCGTGCAGCGCCAGGTCGATGTAGACGGCGGTCAGCAGCGCAAAGACGTACGCCTGCAGGAAGATCACCAGCATCTCGAACAGGGTGAAGCCGAAACCGGCTGCCAGCGAGAACACACCGAAGACCTTCATCCCGGCCGCGGCCTCGAAGAAGAAGTACTGGGTGGCGCTGAAGAACAGCACGAGCATGATGTGGCCGGCCAGCATGTTGGCCATGAGTCGAACGGTCAGCGTGAACGGCCGCAGGATGAAGGTCGAGATGAACTCGATCGGGATCAGCAGGAAGTGCAGCGCGATCGGGACGTTCGGGACCACGATGCTGGACTTCACGTACTTGAAGAAGCCGTACTTCTTGATGCCGACGTAGTTGAAGACCACGTACGCGAGTGCTGCGAGCACGATCGGCATGCCGACGCGGGCATTCGAGGAGATGTTCAGGAACGGGATCACACTGGACGCGTTCAGGAAGAGGACCGTGAAGAAGATCGTGCACAGGACGGGCAGGAATCGCTTGCCCTGTTCCTTGCCGAGCACCTCGTCGGCGATCTGATCCTTGACGAACGCGAGTCCCATCTCCGCGACGTTCTGAGCGCCACGCGGGATCAGCTTCGGGCTGCGCATCGCGATCGCGAAGAAGGCGAGCAGGACGACCGTCATCAGGATGCGCACCAGCATCAGACGATCGAGCTCGAACGGCGTGCCCTCGAACAGCACAGCGGGAGGGAAGAAGTCTGTTAGTGACGGCGGATGGAATTCCGCGGCCAGGGTGGTGACGCTCAGCGGTCTCTCCCGTTGTCGTGGCCGCAGGCGGCATCGCCTGCGGTTCGATCGGACATTGACGAACTAACAAGTCGACCAGGTCGGCTCGCGTATTCGTCAGCCGCTGCGGCTCGCCCGGTCACGTGGAGCGCTCGGGTGCGTTGCGTCTGTCGGTGTCGGCGACGGTCGTCGACTCGGCGGTTCCACCACGCGGTTCCGGTACTCGAAACAACTCGAATGGAAATCACCTTCGTGACTGCCGGCCGGCGCTGTTTCGTCTGATTCGCACCGTTCCAGCTGTCACGTGACCCTGACCTTATCAAGACAACTACGACGTTGTGTAGACGGGGGTCTGCGGGTTCAGGAAAACTACTGGTCGTAGTACTACTTCGAATCGGATTCGGGATCGACGGTGTCGACGTAGGGCACCTTCACCCGCACGAGCCCGATCGTCTCCGCACCCAGAACGATGATCAGTGCGAGGACGATGACCGCGGCCAGGGCGCCCTTGCTGTAGAAATCCATGCCCTTGAGCACGCCGAGGACGACGATCGCCAGGATCATCTTCAACAGCCAGCTGCCGAGCAGCACCAGTCCCGACGTCGCGGGCGGCATCTTCTCCGTGAACAGGACGGAGAGCGCGGTACACAGGATGAACCCGCCGCCGACCGCGACACCGATGAGTGCTCCCCACAGGCCTGCCCACCCCGCGATCAGGGAGGCGACCAGCGACCCCACGACTGCGAGAGCGATCAGGCCGGCGATCCCCCACCGCACCGCGGCGCGAAGAGGTGCGGACGGGTCGGGCAGGGGTTGGGGAGAGAAGCTCACAAGCAACCAGGGTAGCGGGCGCTCACACCACGTCCCGATCGCGACCACGCACCTGGACGCGGAGCGACGGGACCGCGGTCACGACCAAGGCGAACACGAGCCCACCCGCCACCAGGAGCACGACCAGCCGACGGTCGAACAGCGCCGTCCCGACGGCGCCGAACGCGAGCACTCCGACCCACAAGTAGATGAGGAGCACGACCCGGCGGTGCGAATGCCCGATCTGCAGCAGCCGGTGATGCAGGTGCATCTTGTCCGGCGCGAACGGGCTGCGACCCGCCATGGTCCGCCGGACGACGGCGAGCAGCAGATCGAGGATCGGGATGAACATCACCGCACCAACCAGCAGCAGCGGCGAGAGCAGGCCGAGCATGTCGCGGGAACCGTAGGCGTTCAACGGAATCCGCCCGGAGGCGCTCGTCGAGATCGCGGCCAGCATCAGGCCGATCAGCATCGACCCCGAGTCGCCCATGAAGATTCGGGCCGGCTGGAAATTGTGCGGCAGGAAGCCGAGACACGCGCCCGCGAGGGCAGCGGCGAGCATCGCAGGCGGGTACGCACTGACGTCCCCGCCCTGCCCGTGCAGCAGGCCGACCGAGAAGACGAGGATGGCCAGCGCAGCGATGAATCCGAGGCCGGCCGCGAGCCCGTCGAGGCCGTCGACGAAGTTCATGGCGTTGATCATCACGACCGCGACGAGAACCGTGAACAGACCGCCCTGCAACTGGTCGAGCACCAATGTCGTGCCGCCACCGAACGGCACGTACAGCACCAGCCAGCTCACACCCATGACGACCATCACGCCCGCCGCGGTGACCTGGCCGACGAATTTCGTCAACGCGTCCAGACCCCAGCGGTCGTCCACGAACCCGACCGCCACGATCACCGTCGCCGACACCAGGGCCGCGGGAATGTCCTTGGTGTTGTACTCGAATCCGCGGGCCAGCGCGGGAAGCTGCTGCGCGAAGAGCAGAGCCACGACGAAGCCGAAGTACATGCCGAGCCCGCCGAGCCTCGGCGTCGGCGTCACATGGACGTCGCGGTCACGGGGTACGGCGACCGCACCGAACTTCAGGGCGAACAGTCGCACTCCCCCGGTCGCGAGGAAGGTCACGACCGCGGCGGTGAAGAGCACCAGCAGGAGTTCACGGACCGGCACCCCGGCCCCACGCGACGCCGGTGCCTCCGCCGCGATCAGGAACGTGGCATCGGCGACGGTCACAGTGCGGCGCTCATCCTTGCGCGCCTCCGAGGAGGGTCTCGACCGTCACGCCGAGCACCTCCGCGACCTCCGCGGTCGGGACCGCACCCTCCCGGAGAACGCGAGGCACTTCGGAGGTGAGATCGACGATCGTGGACGCCACCGCGTGCTCGGCCGGACCACCGTCGAGGTACACCGCGGCGCTGCCACCGAGCTGGCTGCGAGCCTGCTCGACCGTCGTCGCGGGTGCGTGACCGGATATGTTCGCACTGGACACCGCCAACGGGCCCACCTCGCGCAAGAGCTCGAGGGCGACGGGGTGCAGCGGCATCCGCAGCATCACCGTGCCGCGGGTGTCGCCGAGGTCCCAGGCGAGCGACGGTGCCTGTTGGACGACGAGGCTCAGCCCGCCAGGCCAGAACGCGCGCACGAGTTCCCGGGCCTCGGGCCGAACCGTGAACACTAGTCCGTCGATCGTGTTCCAGGAGCCGACGAGCACCGGCACCGGCATGTCGCGCCCGCGGCCCTTCGCCCGCAGCAGGCTCGCGACGGCGTCACTGTCGAACGCGTCGGCGGCGAGGCCGTAGAGCGTGTCGGTGGGCATGACGACGAGGCGTCCTGCCTTGAGCGCGTTTCCCGCAGCCCGGATTCCGGCGTCGCGTGTGTCGGATTGCCCGCAGTCGTAGACGATGCTCACCTGTTCATCCTTTCACCCCGCCCGCACCACCGGTGCCGCCGCCCACCCCGGTCGGCCCTCCGTGGGCAGCCGCGCCCGGGCACGTCCCCGGAGATGTACCTGTCGAGGGTTGTGTCCTGTCAGTGTCCCCGCGCGGCCTCGGCCGCGGTTGCGACGCGCCGCGCCACCACGAATCGGGGCTTGCCCGCGAGGTCGTTGTGCTCCGCCACCTCGCCGAACACCCGTCGTTCCCGCAGCAGGCCCGCGACCTGGGTTCCGTTGGTGTCGTCGTGTTCGATCGCGAGTGCGCCACCGATGCGGAGCCAGCGCGCGATGTTGGCCACCATCGGTGTGATCACCGACAGACCGTCCGCGCCGCCGAACAATGCGGTCGACGGGTCGTGGTCGGCGACCTCGGGATCGAGCTGCGCCCCGAGTGGGATGTACGGAGGATTCGACACGATCAGATCCACGCCCCCCTCCAGCTCCGGCGCGAGCGTGCGGTCGGTCACGTCGCCGTGGTGGAGCACGATCGGGGTGTCCCCCGCCGCCGCACGGGTGTCGGCGTTGCGCCGCGCCCACGCCAGTGCGGCGGTGTCGAGCTCGACCGCGTGGACCACGGCGTCCGGCCTCGCGTGCGCGATCGCCAGCGCCAGCGCCCCCGACCCCGTGCACAGGTCCAGGACGACCGGCGGTCGCGTCGGGGTCGTCTCGAGTACGGCGATCGCCCAGGCCAGCAGCAGCTCGGTCTCCGGGCGTGGCACGAACACACCCGGGCCGACGGCGAGATCGATGGCTCCCATCGCCGCGACACCGGTGATGTGCTGCAACGGGATTCGTTCGGCGCGCCGCGCGACGAGACCTCGATACGTCTCGATCACCTCGGCGTCGACCAGCGGAACCAGACCGAGTCTGCCACGCTCGACACCGACTACGTGCGCGGCGAGGAGCTCTGCGTCCGTGCGCGGACTCGGCACCCCGGCGTTCTCGAGGATGCGCGTGGCGTCGAGGATCGCCAGGCGCAACGGTTGTCTGGTCACGCGCTCAGCCTGCCATGCCCGGGTGAGCCGGGAATCGCCGACCGCCACTCGTGTGCCTGCAGACTTTCGCGGATCGGGCCCGCTCGACCGCGCAGCGCTCACTCACTCGGCCGTGAGGCGAGCTTCCCGGTCGAACTTGCCGAGCGCGTCGAGCAGCGCGTCCATCTCACCGTCCAGGACCGCGTCGAGATTGTGGGCCTTGAACCCGATGCGGTGATCGGTGATGCGGTTCTCCGGGAAGTTGTAGGTGCGGATCCGCTCGGACCGGTCGACCGTCCGCACCTGGCTGGCGCGACCCGCCGACGCCTCCGCGTCCGCGGCCTCCTCCGCCGCCGCCTGCAGCCGCGCAGCGAGGACCTGCATGGCGCGAGCCTTGTTCTGCAGCTGCGAACGCTCGTTCTGGCAGGTCACGACGATGCCGGTCGGAAGGTGCGTGATGCGGACCGCCGAGTCGGTGGTGTTGACACCCTGGCCCCCCTTGCCCGACGACCGGTAGACGTCGATGCGCAGGTCGCCCTCGTCGATCTGCACCTCCTCCACCTCGTCGGGTTCGGGATAGATGAGCACTCCGGCAGCGGACGTGTGCACCCGGCCCTGCGACTCGGTCACGGGGACACGCTGCACCCGGTGCACGCCGCCCTCGAACTTGAGGCGGGACCAGACACCGTCACGGACGTCGCCCTTCGACTTGATCGAGATCGTCGCGTCCTTGTATCCGCCCAGGTCGGAGACGGTGACGTCGAGGACCTCGACACGCCAGCCGTGGCGCTCCGCGTAGCGGATGTACATGCGCGCGAGGTCGGAGGCGAAGAGCGCCGACTCCTCGCCGCCCTCACCGGACTTGAGCTCGAGCACCACGTCGTCGGAGTCGTGCGGGTCGCGCGGTGCGAGCAGGTCGGTGAGCGTGACGTCGAGTTCGGCGACCTGCGCTTCCAGCTCCGGCAGTTCCGCCGCGAAGGACGCGTCGTCGGCCGCGAGCTCCTGCGCGGCGGCGAGGTCGTCACGGGCGGCCACCAGCTTGGCGTGGGTCGCCATGATGGGCGCGAGCTCCGCGAATCGCTTGCCCACCCGCCGCGCGGCGGCAGGATCGTTGTGCAGCGACGGATCTGCCAACTGCAGTTCGAGGCCGGCGTGCTCGGCCAGGATGTCGTCGATCGCCGAGGGCTGGGTCGTGCCCGCCATGATGCGCTCCAGGTGTGCGTTCGAATCGGGTGAAGACGGTGGGGATGCAAAAAAGCCGACGCCCGGCCTGCAAGGTGCACAGGACGGGCGTCGGCGATGTCGCTAGCTGTCGGCAGCGGCCTTCTTCGGCGCGCGCTTGCCGTAGCGAGCCTCGAAGCGGGCAACGCGTCCGCCGGTGTCGAGGATCTTCTGCTTGCCGGTGTAGAACGGGTGGCACTGCGAGCAGACCTCGACGGTGATCCGTCCGCTCGTGGCGGTGCTGCGGGTCTCGAACGTGTTACCGCAACCGCAGACGACGGTGGTCGCCACGTACTCGGGGTGGATTCCTGCCTTCATGGTGTCCCTTTCGTGGTCGCCGGGTCGACTTCGCGGATCGAAGCCGTGAACCGGAACCGGACATTGTGTTTCCAACACCCGGCGAGCGCCGGATGCGCGGTCGATCATTCTGCCAGAGGCTGCCGACGTTCTCCTAAACGACGTCGGCAGCCGATCTGTTCCCGCTCAGTCGTCGCCGATGGCGCCCGGGGCGGTCTTCGTGACCTGCATCAGGAACTCGACATTGCTCTTCGACTTCTTGAGCCGGTCGATGAGCAGGTCGATCGCCTGGTGCGAGTCGAGGCCGGACAGTACGCGGCGCAGTTTGTGCACGACCGCGAACTCGTCCGGGCTCATCAGCAGCTCGTCCTTGCGCGTACCGGACGGGTTGACGTCCACCGCCGGGAACACGCGACGCTCGGCGATCTTGCGGTCGAGCTTGAGCTCCGCGTTACCGGTGCCCTTGAACTCCTCGAAGATCACGGTGTCGCCGGTGGATCCCGTCTCGACCATGGCCGTCGCGATGATCGTCAGCGAGCCGCCGTTCTCGATGTTGCGCGCCGCACCGAGGAACCGCTTCGGCGGGTACAGCGCGGTCGAATCGACACCACCGGACAGGATGCGTCCGGACGCGGGCGAGCTGTTGTTGTACGCGCGGCCCAGTCGAGTGATCGAGTCGAGCAGCACGATGACGTCGCGGCCCTGCTCGACGAGTCGCTTGGCGCGCTCGATGGCGAGCTCCGCAACCGAGGTGTGGTCTGACGGCGGCCGGTCGAAGGTCGAGGCGATGACCTCGCCCTTCACCGAGCGCTGCATGTCGGTGACCTCTTCGGGACGCTCGTCCACCAGCACCACCATCAGGTAGCACTCGGGGTTGTTGGTGGCGATGGCGTTCGCGATGTCCTGCAGAACCGTCGTCTTGCCCGCCTTCGGCGGCGACACGATCAACGCACGCTGGCCCTTGCCGATCGGCATGATCAGGTCGATGACGCGGGTGGTCAGGATGTTCGGCGTGGTCTCGAGACGCAGCCGCTGGTTCGGGTACAGCGGGGTGAGCTTGTTGAACTCGGGGCGCCGCTTCGCGGCCTCGACGTCCCCACCGTTGACGGTGTCGATCCGGACCAGCGGATTGAACTTCTGCCGCTGGCTGCCGCCGCCCTCGCCCTCGCGGGGTACGCGCACGGCACCGGTGATCGCGTCGCCGCGGCGCAGCCCGTTCTTGCGGATCAGGTTCATCGACACGTAGACGTCGTTCGGCCCGGCGAGGTAGCCGGACGTCCGGACGAAGGCGTAGTTGTCGAGCACGTCGAGGATGCCGGCGACCGGCTGCAGGACGTCGTCCTCGCGGATCTCGACGTCTCCGCCACCGCCGCCGCCCTCGCCGCGATCGCGTCCACGACGACGCTCCCGGAAGCGACGCCCGCGACGACCGCGTCCGTCACCGTCGTCGTCGCCGCCACGGTTGTCGCGGCCTTCACCGCGGGGTCCGTTGTTGCCCTGGCCACGCTCGTCCTGGGCGCGGTCCTGGTTGCGGCCGCCCTGGTTGCGGTCGCCCTGGTTGCGGTCGCCCTGACCACGCTCACCCTGGCTACGGTCGCCCTGACCACGCTCGCGGCGCGGGCGCTCGCCACCCTGCTCCTGGCGCTGCTGCTGGTCCTGCCGAGCAGCCTGCTGCTCCGGCGCGGCGGGCGCGCGGTCGGTCGCCTCGGACTGCTCGGGAGCTGCGCCGCCCGCAGGCCTGGACGCGCCCCGACGCTGACGTCCGCGCCGACCACCCTGCTCGCCCTCGGGCTGGGCGTCGGTCTCGGTGATCTCGATCGCGGTCTGCTCACCGGTGTCGCCGGATTCGGCCTTGGCCTTCTTGGCAGGCGCGTCGCTCTTCGCGGGCGCCTCGCCCTTGTCGGCCTTGGCAGGCGCCGCACTCTTGGCAGGTGCGTCGCTCTTGGCAGATGCGTCGCCCTTGGCGGGCGCGTCGCTCTTGGCAGTCTTGGCAGCGGTGCCGCCCTGACGCTCCTTGATGGCGGCGATCAGGTCGCCCTTGCGCATTCCGGAGGTCCCCTTGATGCCGAGCTCGCCTGCGAGTGCCCGCAGTTCGGTCAGCACCATGCCGGAGAGACCGGCACCGCGGCGCGCATCGGCGCGCTTGGTCGCGGCTGTGACGGCCGAAGCCGTCTGAGAAGTCTGTGCACCGCCGGTCGGGCCCGACGCGGTCGACACCGCATCGTCGAGCACAGGAGTGGCGATCAGGTCCGTATCGGTCACGGATGTCCTTTCCTTCCCTCGCCCGCGCGGCGCTGGGTCGAGGGTTCGTTCCGCAGTTCAATGACTGAACTCGGATGTGCCGGACATGTTTCGGAATATGTCGGGCCGTCCACCCGCTTGGCTCAGGCACCTTCTCCTGGACGATTCCACCATTGCCTCGACGACCTCGAAGCACACGGATTCGGGCGGAAAAAGCGCAGTCCGGGACTCGGGGCTGATCCGTGAATTCCGAGCCTCACGATCACGACAAGCGATCAGGAGGCCCCTGCATCGGGAGTGATTGCCCTGTAGAGCACCGGCGACTGATACGCACGATGGGCGAACGCCCTCAGGATAGCCGTGAACACGAATACGGGCAAGGACAACCGGGGTGGTGTGCGTCGTCACACCACCCCGGTCGATCAGTGGGTGCGGACCCCGTCCGCGATCTCGAGATCGAGAACCCGCAGACCGTCCGACTCGGCCGCAGACCGCAGGTCGTCCGGGAGCGGCGCGGTGGTCAGCGCCAGAACCGTGGGCCCCGCTCCGGACACCACCGCGGCGATGCCGCGCTCGCGGAGAGCGGCGACCCAGCGGGTCGTCACGGGAAGCGCGGAGGCGCGCTGCTGCTGATGCAGCCGGTCCTCGGTGGCGACCAGCAGCAGGTCGGGCCGAGTGGTCAGCGCCACCACGGCGAGCGCAGCCCGGCTCGCGTTGAACGCCGCGTCGCCGTGCGGGACGGACTCCGGCAACAGCCCCCGCGTATGGGACGTCGACGAGCGATCCTCCGGTACGAGCGCGATGACCCGGATGGAGGGATGCACCTCCAGCCGGACCGCGCCGAACCTCCGCGGGCGGTCCTCGTCGACCAGATCCTCGCTCCACGACACGACCGCCCCACCGAGGACGCTTGCCGCGGCGTTGTCCGGGTGTCCTTCGAACTCCGACGACAGCTGCACCATCTGCGCGTCGTCCAGTGCCAGCGCGGGATCGAGCAGGGCGATGAGGCCGTTCGCCGCCGCGAGTCCGCCGACAGCGGCGGAGGCCGAGGACCCCAGTCCGCGGGAGTGTGGAATGACGTTGCGGCACACCACGTCCAGCCCGCCCGCCCACACGCCTGCGGCTTCGAGTCCACGTTCGATCGCGCGAACGACCAGGTGCGAGGGTCCCCACGGGACGTCGTCCGCCCCCTCGCCCTCCACCCGGACGGACAGACCCGACTCCGTCGTCGTCACGGAGATCTCGTCGTACAGACCGAGCGCCATTCCCAGTGTGTCGAATCCCGGGCCGAGGTTGGCCGAGGACGCGGGCACCCGTGCCGTCACGGACAACCCTGCCGGCAAGGTCTGAGTCATGGCTGCTTCGTCGATTCGGGAGGCGGTCACTACACCAGCTCGAGTGCCGTGGCCACGGCAACCGGATCGACCGGGATCGGCTGGACCGCAGGCATTCCCAGAAGGGCGGTGTCGGGATCCTTGAGCCCGTTACCGGTCACGGTGCACACGACGGTCTGGCCGCGATCCAGCCAGCCCTCCTTGTGCGCTGCGAGCAGGCCGGCGACGGACGCCGCGGACGCGGGCTCGACGAAGACGCCCTCGGTCCGTGCGATCAGTCGGTACGCCTCGAGGATCTCGTCGTCGGTGGCGGCCCGGAAGGCACCGTTCGACTCCTCCTTGGCCGCGACCGCGCCGTTCCAGGACGCGGGCGATCCGATGCGGATCGCGGTCGCGATGGTCTCGGGATCCTTGACCGGGGCGCCGTGGACGAGCGGGGCGGCGCCTGCGGCCTGGACACCGAGCATCCGCGGCCGGGACGAGGAGATGCCGTCGGCGTGGTACTCCGAGTAGCCCTTCCAGTACGCCGTGATGTTGCCGGCGTTGCCGACCGGCAGGGCGTGGATGTCGGGCGCCTTGCCGAGGGCCTCGACGATCTCGAACGCGGCGGTCTTCTGCCCCTCGATGCGCACGGGATTGACCGAGTTCACGAGACCGATGGTCGGGAACTCGGCGGTCGTCTTGCGGGCCAGCTCGAGGCAGTCGTCGAAGTTGCCCTCGACCTGGATGATCTTGGCGCCGTGCATGACGGCCTGTGCCAGCTTGCCCATCGCGATCTTGCCCTGCGGAACCAGCACCGCGCAGGTCATCTTGGCGACGGCGGCGTACGCGGCGGCCGACGCGGAGGTGTTGCCGGTGGAGGCGCACAGGACGGCCTTCTGGCCGCGGGCGAGCGCGTCGGTCACGGCCATCGTCATGCCGCGGTCCTTGAACGAACCGGTCGGGTTGAGTCCCTCGACCTTCAGGTACACCTCGCAGCCGGTGACCTCGGAGAGGTGACCGGCGGGAATCAGCGGGGTTCCACCCTCGAGCAGGGTGACCGTCTTCCAGTTCTCCCCGATCGGGAGCCGGTCCCGGTACGCCTCGATCAGCCCCGGCCAGGGCGTGTGAACGGGAGTGTGCTGACGAGGGCTATTCACTGGAACCTTCCAATCGGAGAACACTGGTGACCGCGGTGACGAAGTCGAGTTTGCCAAGAGCCGCAACGGTTTCGGAGAGCGCCGCATCGGTTGCGCGGTGCGTGACGACGATCAGCCGAGCACCACTGCCCTCGCCCTCCTGCCGCACCGTCGAGATCGACACGCCGTGCTCGGCGAACTCCGCGGCCACCGCGGAGAGCACGCCGGCGCGGTCCGCGACCTGCATGTTCACGTAGTAGCGCGTCGGGATCTCGCCGATCGGGGCGATCGCCAGGGCGGCGTAGCTCGACTCGCGCGGGCCGCGTCCGCCGTTCACCTTGTTCCGGGCGGCCATCACGACGTCGCCCATCACCGCGGAGGCGGTGGGTGCACCGCCGGCGCCCTGCCCGTAGAACATGAGCCGGCCCGCGTTCTCCGCCTCGACGACGACCGCGTTGAACGCGCCGTTCACCGAGGCCAGCGGATGGTCGAGCGGCACCAGCGAGGGGTACACGCGAGCGGAGACCCGCTCGGCGCCGTCATCGGCGACGACCCTTTCGCAGATCGACAGGAGCTTGACGGTGCAGCCGAGCGACTTCGCCGCCTCGAGGTCACCGGAGGTGATCGCGGAGATTCCCTCGCGGTACACGTCGCCTGCGGTGACGCGGGTGTGGAAGGCGATCGACGCCAGGATCGCGGCCTTCGCGGCGGCGTCGAATCCCTCGACGTCGGCGGTCGGGTCGGCCTCCGCGTAGCCGAGGCGGCCCGCCTCGGCGAGCGTCTCGGAATAGTCCGCACCGGTCTCGTCCATGGCGGACAGGATGAAGTTCGTGGTGCCGTTGACGATTCCCGCGACCTTGGTCACGCGATCTCCGGCGAGGGACTGCGTCAGCGGACGGATGACCGGGATCGCGCCCGCGACGGCGGCCTCGAAGTAGAGGTCCGCGTTCTCCTTCTCGGCCGCCTCGGCCAGTTCACCGGTGTACTCGGCCAGCAGCGCCTTGTTCGCGGTGACGACCGACTTGCCGGAGTTGAGGGCGGCGAGGATGAGCTTGCGCGGCACCTCGATGCCGCCGATGACCTCGACGACGAGGTCGACGTCGGGGCGGGCGACGAGCGAGTCCGCGTCGGTGGTCAGCAGACCCTCGGGCACGCCGCGGTCACCGTCGATCCGGCGAACCGCGATGCCACGCACCACGAGCGGGGCGCCGATCCGGGACTCGAGATCGGCGGCGTTCTCACGGATGATCCGCACGACCTCGCTGCCCACGTTGCCGAGGCCGAGTACCGCCACGCCGATCACGGCGTTCGGTTCAGTCATCTTGCTGTACCTCCAAGCTGAGCAGATCTTCCACGGTTTCCCTGCGCAGCACGAGGCGGGACTTCCCGTCCCGTACCGCAACCACGGCGGGCCGGGTGAGCAGGTTGTAGCGGCTGGACATCGAATAGCAGTATGCGCCGGTGGCGGCGACCGCCAGGAGATCCCCGGCAGCGACGTCCTCAGGCACCCAGACGTCGCGGATCACGATGTCACCGCTCTCGCAGTGCTTACCCACGACGCGCGCGACAACGGGTTCCGCTCGACTGTCCCGCGAGACCAGCCGACAGTCGTACTCGGCTTGGTACAGCGCAGTGCGGATATTGTCACTCATTCCGCCGTCCACGCTGACGTAACGCCGAGTTGCGTTGCCGTCCAAGCGCACATCCTTGATGGTGCCCACCTCGTAGAGGGTGACGGTGCCCGGCCCGGCGATCGCGCGGCCCGGCTCCACCATCAGAGTGGGAACGGGCAGCCCGGCGGCCGCGGATTCCGTCTCCACGATGTTCGCGAGCTTCGCTGCCAGGTCGTCCACGGGCGGCGGGTCGTCGCTCTCGAGGTACGAGATGCCGAGTCCCCCGCCGAGATCGATGATCGACACCTGGGAGGTCTTCTCGACGCCGAATCCGTCGACGATCTGTCGCAGCAAGCCGATGACGCGGTGCGCAGCGAGTTCGAATCCGTCGACGTCGAAGATCTGCGATCCGATGTGGCTGTGCAGGCCGACGAGCCTGAGGTTGTCGGTCTCGAACACCCGACGGACCGCGTCGAGTGCGGCTCCGCCGGACAGCGAGAACCCGAACTTCTGGTCCTCGTGTGCGGTCGCGATGAACTCGTGGGTGTGCGCCTCGACGCCGACCGTGATCCGGATCAGCACCTCCTGTACGACACCGAGCTCGCCCGCGACCTCGTCGAGACGGTCGATCTCCTGCATCGAGTCCAGCACCACGTGGCCGACGCCCGCGGTGACCGCGGCCCGGAGTTCGGCGACCGACTTGTTGTTGCCGTGCACGGTGATCCGCTCGGCGGGGAATCCACCGTGCAGGGCCACGGCGAGCTCGCCGCCAGAGGCGACGTCCATGGACAGGCCCTCGTCGGCGATCCACCGCGCGATCTCGGCGCTCAGGAACGCCTTCGAGGCGTAGTGCACGCGCTCGGCGGCGCCGAAGGCGCGGGCCATGTCCCGGCAACGGGAACGGAAGTCGTCCTCGTCGATCACGAACAGCGGGGTGCCGTACTCCGCTGCCAGCTCGGTGACCGGAACGCCCGCGAGACGGACCACGCCGTCGTCGCCGCGGGCAGCCCCGCGGGGCCACACCGCCGCGGGCAGCGTCGTCGTCTGCGCCGGATCCGTCGGCCGCGGAGGCAGGCCCGGTGCGTGCTGGATGTCGGCGTGCCGGGGGCCGGCGGGATGCGCGCTCACATCCGCTCCGGGGCGCTCACGCCGAGCAGTCCGAGACCGTTGGCGAGGACCTGGCGGGTGGCACCGCACAACGCCAGTCGCGCGGTGTGCAGCTCGCCCGCGGGCTCGTCGCCCTGCGGAAGCACGCGGCAGTCGGTGTAGAAGCGGTGGTAGGTGCCCGCGAGTTCCTCCAGGTACCGGGCGATCCGGTGCGGCTCCCGCAGGTCCGCTGCAGCCTTGACGACCTTCGGGAAGTCACCGATCGTGCGGATCAGGTCGCCTTCCCGGTCGTGCGTGAGCAACTCGAACCTCGGGTCCTCGGTGGTCAGGCCGAGATCCGCGGCGTTGCGGGCCAGCGACGCGAGCCGGGCATGTGCGTACTGCACGTAGTAGACGGGGTTCTCGCTGGTGGTGCTCGCCCACAGCTCGAGGTCGATGTCGAGGCTCGAGTCGACCGACGAGCGGATCATTGCGTAGCGGGCGGCGTCCACACCGATGGCCTCGACGAGGTCGTCGAGGGTGATGACGGTGCCTGCGCGCTTGCTCATCTTCACCGCGACCCCGTCGCGGACCAGGTTGACCATCTGGCCGATCAGCACCTCGACCGTTGCCGGGTCGTCGCCGAACGCGGCGGCCGCGGCCTTGAGACGGCCGATGTAGCCGTGGTGGTCGGCGCCGAGCATGTAGATGCACAGGTCGAACCCGCGGGAGCGCTTGTCCTGGAAGTACGCGATGTCGCCGGCGATGTAGGCGGCGTTGCCGTCCGACTTGATGACGACGCGGTCCTTGTCGTCACCGAAGTCGGTGCTCTTGAGCCACCAGGCTCCGTCCTCCTCGTAGAGGTTCCCGCTGCCCTTGAGGGTGGCGACGGCCTTCTCGACGGCGCCCGATTCGAAAAGCGAGTTCTCGTGGAAGTAGACGTCGAAGTCGGTGCCGAACTCGTGCAGGGTCCGCTTGATGTGGTCGAACATCATCGCGACGCCGAGCGCGCGGAACGCCTCCTGCTGCTCGTCGCCGGCCAATTCCAGGGCGTCGGGGCGCTGACGCACCACCTCGGCCGCGATGTCGACGATGTACGCGCCTGCGTACCCGTCCTCGGGGGCCGGTTCGCCCTTGGCCGCGGCGATGAGCGACCGGGCGAAGCGGTCGATCTGGGCGCCGTGATCGTTGAAGTAGTACTCCCGGGTCACGTCGGCGCCCTGCGCCGCCAGGATGCGACCCAACGCGTCGCCGACGGCGGCCCAGCGGGTGCCGCCGAGGTGGATCGGACCGGTGGGGTTCGCCGACACGAACTCGAGATTGATTCGGGTCCCGTCCAGCGACGACCCGTTTCCGTACGCCTGACCTGCGGCGATCGCCTTCTCGACGATGGCTCCCTGGGCCGCGGCGGCGAGCCGGATGTTGAGGAAACCCGGACCGGCGACCTCGGCGGACTCGATACCGGCATCGGCGGTCAACGCCTCGGCGATCCAGGTCGCCAGGTCTCGGGGATTCGCGCCGGCCTTCTTGCCGACCTGCATCGCGACGTTGCTCGCGTAGTCCCCGTGCTCGGGGTTGCGCGGCCGCTCGACGGTCAGCGTCGCGGGCAGCACGGAGGCGTCCAGGTCGTGCTCGGTGAGGACCTTCGCGGCGGTGATGCGAAGGAGTTCTGCAAGGTCGGCGGGAGTCACGGGTATCCATCCTATGGGCTGGCCGTTCGAAGCCTGCGCTCAGGCACGGAACGTACAGTGGGGCGACCGCGGGTCCGCCGTCACGCGACGGTGTCGTCCGTCACACGACGAGGCGACCGCGTTGCACCACCCGTGACAGACATGACGTCCACATCAGCGAAAGAGCACTCACAGATGCCGAGCGGTTCGGAAAATCGCGGCGCCAAGAGCAGCGCCAAGTCAGCGAAGGCCATCAAGGCCGCCAACAAGAAGTCCGGCGGATCACCCAAGGGCGGCCTGCCGAAGCAGCGCAACATTCCGTGGCTCACTGTCGGCGCCGTGGTCGCCGTCGTCGCGCTCGTCGCCCTGCTCGCCGTGAATCTGGTGCCGAAGTACCAGGACAAGGCGGAGGCCGACAAGTTCGCGCCCACCGAGTCGAACCAGGACCCCTCGGACGGCATCGACGGCGTCGTCAAGATCGACTACCCGGCCGCTCTCCACGTGTCGGCGGACCAGCGCGTCGCGTACGACCAGGCTCCCCCGTTCGGCGGCCCGCACGACCAGACGTGGGCGACCTGCACCGGTGTCGTCTACCCCACGGCGATCCGCAGCGAGAACGCCGTGCACTCCCTCGAGCACGGCGCCGTGTGGATCACCTACAACCCGGAACTCGTGTCCGACGACCAGAGGCAGCAGCTCGCCGACCGGGTCGACGGCAAGTCCTACATGCTGATGTCGCCGTACCCGGGCCTCGACTCGCCGATCTCCCTGCAGAGCTGGGGCCATCAGCTCAAGGTCGACAGCGCGGACGACGAGCGGATCAACCAGTTCGTCGCCGCCTTGCGCCTGAACCGGTTCGGGGCCTACCCGGAGGTCGGCGCGTCCTGCTCGACGATCCCGGGTGCGTTCGATCCGGACAACCCGCCGGCCTTCGACCCGAGCGATCCGGGTCCGAACGCGGTCTCCATGGACGGTGCGGGCCTGACCCCGGACGCGTCGGAGATCGGCGGCACCGGACTGCCGATGGCGCCCGAGCCCGCGCCGGCGAGCTGACGCACCAGGTCACCCGGACGTTCTGGGCGAACCGCCCGGATCGAGCCGGCACAGGAAGGACGTGGACATGACATCCACCGACACAGGAGCAGAACCCGCTCCGCGCAGCCAACGCACCGCGCTCGCGATCCTGGGGCTCGTCGCGGCGATCGCGGTCGGTTTCGGGCTCGGGTTCCTGGCCAACCAGCTGCTGCACGACGACACGGTCACCCCGACCGCCGGATCGGTCGACGTCGGGTTCGCGCAGGACATGATCGAACACCACGACCAGGCCGTGGAGATGTCGGCGATCGCCATCGCGAACGCCTCGGATCCGCTGGTCCGGGACTTCGCGTACGACCTCCTGACCACGCAGCAGAACCAGATCGGCCAGATGACCGGGTGGCTCGCGCTGTGGAATCAGCCGGTGGCGTCCTCGGCGGAGCACATGGCGTGGATGGGCGACGGGCACGACCACACCGGTGGGCACGAGGGCGCCGCACACGGCGGGACGTCCGCGGCGGCCACGCCGGCCGCAGGCGCAGCGTCGTCTGGCGGTGCTCAGATGCCCGGGATGGCGACGTCGGCGGAGATGTCGGCGCTGCGGCAGGCCGGGGGTGAGGCCGCGGACGTGATGTTCCTGCAGTTGATGCTGCGGCATCACCAGGGCGGACTCGAGATGATGGAGTACGCCGCACAGAACGCCGACGTCGCGGCGGTACGCAACCTGGCCCAGACGATGGTCTCCACCCAGCAGAGCGAGTCCGAGCGGATGACCCAGATGCTCGCCGAGAAGGGCGCCGAACCGCTCCCCTTCCCCTGATGCCCGCCCCCGCGGCCTTCACGTGACCCTCCCCACAGGCATGAACGGAACCGTTCAGTCGATCTGATCGACTGAACGGTTCCGTTCATGCCGACGGCGGGGGCGGCGGGGCCGGGGTGGACCCGACCGTCCAGTCGCGCACCTCGGGCAGGTCCTCGAGGTACTCGACGACGTGCGCGCGATGCCGCTCCAGCTGAGTTCGGCAGTACGCCGCGAGTTCGTCGCCGCGCTCCGGGACGCGCCTGCTGCGCCGGAGCGCTTCGATGACGAGGTGGTAGCGGCTCATCCGATTGAGGACCACCATGTCGAACGGTGTTGTCGTGGTGCCCTGTTCGCTGAACCCGCGGACGTGGAATCGGGCCGCGTCGGGCCGCCCGTGCAGCAGCTCGTGGACGGCACGCGAGTAACCGTGGAAGGCGAAGACAACGTCGGTGTCGGCGGTGAACAGGTCGACGAACGTCGCGTCGGAGAAGCCGTGGGGGTGGTCCCCCGGTGGGAGCAGCGCCATCAGATCGACGACGTTGACCACCCGCACCCGCAGGTACGGCACCCAGGCCCGCAGCAGTTCCGCGGCTGCCAGGATCTCCTGCGTCGGTACGTCCCCGGCCGCGGCCAGCACGATGTCCGGCGGTTCTCCTGCGTCCGGTTCCCTGCCCGCCCAGTGCCACACCGACGCGCCCGCGGCGCAGTGGACGGCCGCCTCGTCGAGGGTCAGGTACTGCAGGTGCGGCTGTTTGTCGACGACGATCAGGTTGACGTGATCGACACTGCGCAGGCAGTGGTCGGCGATCGACAGCAGCGTGTTCGAGTCCGGTGGCAGCCAGATCCGGACGACGTCGGGGGCGAGCGGGATCGCGGCGTCGATCATGCCGGGCCCCTGGTGACTGAATCCGTTGTGGTCGTTGCGCCAGCACGTGCTGGTCAGCAGGACGTTCAGCGACGACACCGGCTCGCGCCACGGCAGTGTGGCCGAATGCTGGAGCCACTTCGCATGCTGGATCAGCATCGACACGCTCACCATGGCGAATGCCTCGTAGCTGGCGAAGACACCGTGCCCACCGGCGAGCAGGTAGCCCTCCAGCCAGCCCTGACAGAGGTGTTCGCTCAGCACCTCCATCACCCGACCGTCGGGGCCCAGACCGTCGTCGTGTTCGGTCACCGGCAGCTGCCAGCACCGGTCGGTGACCTCGAAGACGGCGCCCAGCCTGTTGCTCGCCGTCTCGTCGGGGCAGAACAACCGGAAGTCCCCGCCGCCGTCCGATCGCGTTCCCGCGGCGTAGATGTCGCGCATGAGTTCGCCGAACACACGGGTCGTCTCGTGGAAGGTCGTCCCGGGCGTCGGCACGTCGAGTGCGTAGCGTTCGAGCGCGGGGACGTGCAGCGGCCGGCGCAGGCGTCCACCGTTGGCGTAGGGCGTGGAGCCCAGCCGCTTGTCGCCGGCGGGTGCCAGGGCCGCGAGTTCCGGCGCCAATGCTCCATCGGCGTCGAACAGGGTGTCCGGGCGGTACGAGCGCAGCCACTCCTCCAGCAGCGCCAGGTGTTCCGGGTTGTCCCGCACACCCGACAGCGGCACCTGGTGCGCGCGGTGCGTGCCTTCCACGAGGACTCCGTCGACGGTGTGCGGTCCGGTCCAGCCCTTCGGCGTGCGCAGGACGATCGCGGGCCATCGACGATCTCCGTCGGCGGCGTCCGACCGGGCGGCCTCCTGCATCGCCGTGATCGTGTCGTATGCGCTGTCGACGGCGGTGGCCAGTTCTCGGAACACCCGACGCGGATCGTCGCCCTCGACGAAGATCGGCGCCCACCCCTGTCCGGAGAACTGGGCCGCGACGTCCTCGTCGCTGCTGCGCCCGAGCACGGTGGGACCGGCGATCTTGGCTCCGTTGAGATGCAGGATCGGGAGCACCGCGCCGTCGCGTCGCGGATTGAGGAACGCAGGGAGTTTCCAGGACGCGGACAGGGGCCCGGTCTCGGCTTCGCCGTCACCGATGACGCAGGCCACCAGCAGGTCGGGCCGGTCGAAGGCGGCGCCGGCGGCGTGGGCGAGCGCATAGCCGAGTTCGCCGCCCTCGTGGATGCTTCCGGGTGTCTGCACGCTGACGTGGCTGGGTATTCCACCGGGTGTCGAGAACTGGCGGCACAAGCGCTCGATGCCGACGGCGTCCGGTCCCACGTGGGGATAGACCTCGGAGTAGGTGCCCTCCAGATACGTTGCGGCGACCAGCGCGGGACCGCCGTGGCCGGGACCGGTGACGTACAACCAGTCCGCGCCGGTGCGGCGGATGTGCCGGTTCAGGACGGTGTAGATCGCCGACAGCCCCGGGCTGGTGCCCCAGTGACCGAGCAGTCTCGGCTTGATGTGCTCGGCGCGCAGCGGCTCACGGAGGAGGGTGTTCGCCTGCAGGTATATCTGCGCGACCGTGAGGTAGTTGGCGGCCGCCCACCATCGCAGGTCCAGGTCGAGCTCGTCGTCGGTGTATCCGGATCCGGTCGTGTCGGCCATCGGCTCTCGCCTTCCTCGGTGCCTCGTTGGACCTCACCTCGTCGGCTTCATGCTGCGGGCTACCAGGGACTTTGTCCACACAGAGGGCGCGAATATGGATTCCGCCGCACCATGCGCTACGCTGATCCCGCCCAACAGGCACACCGGGTGATTCACGTCGGTGCGCCCCCGTAGCTCAGGGGATAGAGCGTTCGCCTCCGGAGCGAAAGGCCGCAGGTTCGAATCCTGCCGGGGGCACTCGCATTTCGAGTGCACCAGTCAACGAAGAAACCCCGGTCGACCACGTCGACCGGGGCTTCTTCGTCGGTGAGTCGCTCAGCCGAGTGCGTTCAGCGGACCCATGTCGAAGTAGTCCCGCCACCCGGAGATCCTGCCGTCCTCGGTGACCTCGAAGACCCCCATCACCGGCAGTTCGATCGTGGTGCCGTTGATCGTGAAGACGTCGGTGCGTTCGTTCATCACGACCGATCCGGCGGACACCTGCCGGTGCACCCGGAAGTCGATGCCGCCGAACTGGCCGACGAACCCGGTGAGGAACTCCTTGATCGCTGCCTGGCCGACGACCGGCGCCATCGGAATGTTGTGGTACACCGCGTCTTCGGTGAAGTATGCGGCGAGGGTGTCCACGTCGGCGTCGGCCCAGGCCGCGCAGAACTCGGTGACGATGCTGTCGGGTGTGCTCAACTCGGGTCTCCTGTGTCGGTGTGCTCGGGCGGCTCGGTCATGCGGGTTCGACGATCGCGGTGATGGCCGTGATCTCGGCGCCGGGAACCGCGAAGTGCTCCGTCAGCGCGACGGTGACGGTCTCGTCCCCGACGCCCATGTCGAGGAGGAACCGGGCGACGACGTCGGTGCCGAATTCGGTGAAGGTGAGCTCGCGAATCGCGGTGAGCGGCAGGTACTGGGCGCCGGTCTCGAGTTCGCGGATGATCTCGGGGCCCGAGTCGCCGGTTCGTGTGCCGTTCTCCACGCGGAAACAGTCGGCGGCGAGACGCACCTTGCTCGCATCGTGACTGAGAAGCGAGCCGAGGTACTCCCGCGCCATCGCCACCCGCGGACTGTCGGCGACCGCCCCGGTGAGGTCCGCAATCTCCGACAACAGCGCGGGCGCGAGGTCGGGGCGGCAGATGAGCAGGTCGGGCAGGTACGGGTGATCCTCGTTGTACCGCAGCGCGGTCCCGTCGACACGGGAGCAGTGCAGTCCGGCGGCGAGTGCGACTCCGACCGGGGCCGCGGAGTCCCATTCCCACTGTCCACCCGCGTGCACGTAGGCATCTGCCTCTCCGCGGAGGACCGCCATCGCCTTCGCCCCCGCCGACCCCATCGGTTCGAGGTCGCCGCCGATCCGCTCGGCCAGCGGCGCGGCGAACTCCGGTGGGCGGCTGTCGCTGACCAGGATTCGTGGCCGAGCACGTTCGGTGAACGCGGCGCTGCAGGTGTCGCTGCGGTACACCCGCCCCAGCGCGGGCTGCGCGACCGCCGCGGCGGTGATTCCCGCGCCCCGCTCCCACAGCGCGACGTGTACCGCCCAGTCCGCGCGCCCGGGCAGTCCGAACTCGCGGGAGCCGTCGAGCGGGTCGATGATCCACACCCGCGCCGACCCCCGCCGGGCCGGGTCCTCCACCGACTCCTCGGAGAGCACGGCGTCGTCGGGCCGGTGCTCGGCGAGCATCGTCAGCAGCAGGACGTCGGCGTCCGCGTCGCCCCGGCGGCTCAGCTCCCGGGCAGCCGCCTTCGGCAACGGGTCCGTGCCCAGCTCGCGATCCCGCAGGGCGAGCAGCAGGTCGCCGGCCCGCGCAGCGAGCTCGGCCGCGAGCTGCGCGTCGTCCAGTTCGAATTCGGTGCTCATCGGACCAGATACTCCATGATCGCGGCGGCCTGCGCGACCGGATCGCCGTCCGCCGGCGTCAGGACGAGCTCGGCCCCCTCGGGGCGCTCGTAGGGGTCGTCGATTCCCGTGAAACCGGTGATCTCGCCCGCCCTCGCCCGGGCGTACATGCCCTTCGGGTCGCGCGCCTCGCACTGCTCCAGCGGCGTGTCGACGAACACCTCGACGAATCGAAGTCCCGCGGCCTCGTGTGCGGCGCGCACTCGGTCGCGGTCCTCGCGGTACGGGCTGATCAGCGACGCGACCGCAACCATGCCCGCGTCGGCGAACAACTGCGCTACGGCTCCCACACGGCGGACGTTCTCGGCGCGGTCGTCGGCACCGAACCCGAGGTCGGCGTTGAGCCCGTGCCGGAGGTTGTCGCCGTCGAGGCGGTAGGCCGGGATCCCGGACGCCACCAGCGCGCGCTCCAGTTCCGCTGCGACGGAGGACTTCCCGGACGCGGACAGGCCGGTGAGCCACACGGTCGCTCCGCGGGTGGCGCGCTCGCTGCGGTCGATGGTGGCGCTGTGCCAGACGACGGCGGACTCCCGCAGTGTCGGACCGGTGATCATGCCGGCCGCGACGGTGTTGCCGGTGGTGTCGTCGACGAGGACGAAGCTGCCGGTGACGCGATTGCGCCGGTAGGGGTCGAACAGCAGTGGCTGCTGTGAGCGCAGCTGGACGCGACCGATCTCGTTGAGCCGCAACGATCCGGCGGACTCGTCGCGGTGCAGCGTGTTGACGTCGAGCCGGTAGTCGAGCCGCTCGATCCGCGCTTTCGTGGACCGGGTGGTGTGCAGCAGCGTGTAGTTTCCGCCTTCGGACAGCTCGGACTGCTCGGTGAGCCAGCAGACCATGGCGTCGAGTTCCTGCCCGACCTGGGGGCGGTTGTTCGGACGGCACAGGGTGTCGCCGCGCGCGACGTCGATGTCGTCGGTCAGGCGGATACAGACCGCCGCGGGCGCGAACGCCTCGGCCATCGGAGCACCGCCCGGACCGTGGATCTCGGCGATCTGCGTTGCGCGTCCGGAAGGCAGTACGACGACGTCGTCGCCGGGCTTGAACACACCGCTGGCGACGGTCCCCGCGTACCCGCGGAAGTCGTGCAGGTCGGCGTCGGTCTGTCGCTGCGGCCGGATCACGTACTGAACGGGGAAGCGGGCGTCGATCAGGTTGCGGTCGGACGCGACGTGCACCTCCTCGAGCAGGTGCAGCAGCGAGGAGCCCTCGTACCACGGCATACTCTCGGTGCGGGTGACGATGTTGTCGCCGCGCAGCGCGGACACGGGGACGAAGGACAGGTCGTGGACGTCGAGTTTCGCGGCGAACTGCCGGAATTCCTCGCAGATCTCCTCGAACCGGTCCTGCGACCAGTCGACGAGATCCATCTTGTTGACGCACACGACGAGGTGGGGAATGCCGAGGAGTGTCGAGAGGAACGCGTGCCGCCTGGTCTGCTCGAGCACGCCGTTGCGGGCGTCGACGAGGATCAGGGCGAGGTCGGCCGTGGACGCCCCGGTGACCATGTTGCGGGTGTACTGCTCGTGGCCGGGGGTGTCGGCGATGACGAACTTGCGCCGCGGGGTGGCGAAGTAGCGGTGCGCGACGTCGATGGTGATGCCCTGCTCGCGTTCGGCCCGCAACCCGTCTGTGAGCAGGGCGAGGTTCGCGTGCTCGTCGCCGCGTTCACGGCTGCTGCGCTCGACGGCTTCGAGCTGATCCTCGAAGATCGACTTCGAGTCGTAGAGGAGCCGGCCGATGAGCGTCGACTTGCCGTCGTCGACGCTGCCCGCGGTGGCGACACGAAGTAGCTGCTGCTGCGACATCAGAAGTACCCCTCCTTCTTCCGGTCTTCCATGCCCGCCTCGGAGATGCGGTCGTCGGCACGGGTGGCGCCGCGTTCGGTGATGCGGCTCGCCGCGACCTCGGCGACGACGTCCTCCGGGGTGACGGCCGTGGACTCGACGCACCCGGTGCAGGTGGCGTCGCCGACGGTCCGAAAGCGCACGAGCTCCTCGTACGACTCCTCGCCGGGGAGCAGGGTCAGGAACCTGGTGTGCGCCAGCAGCATCCCGTCACGCGGCACGACCGGCCTGCGGTGTGCGTAGTAGATCGACGGCAGGTCGATCCGCTCCGCGGCGATGTACTGCCAGATGTCCAGCTCGGTCCAGTTCGACAGCGGGAACACGCGGATGTGCTCACCCTTGCGGTGCCTGCCGTTGTAGAGGTGCCACAGTTCCGGACGCTGTGCCCGCGGGTCCCACTGCCCGAATTCGTCGCGGAAGCTGAAGACGCGCTCCTTGGCCCTGGCCTTCTCCTCGTCCCGGCGCGCACCGCCGAAGACGGCGTCGAATCGGCCGTCGCGGATGCCTCGCAGCAGGGCGTGGGTCTGAAGACGGTTGCGGCTCGCGCGCGGTCCGGATTCGTCGACGACGCGGCCGGCGTCGATGTCGTCCTGCACGCTGGCGACGACGAGCCGCAGCCCGTGCTCGGCGACGACACTGTCCCGGAACTCGATGACCTCGTCGAAGTTGTGCCCGGTGTCGACATGCATGACCGCGAAGGGCAGCGGCGCGGGCCAGAAGGCCTTGAGTGCGACGTGCAGCATCACGACCGAGTCCTTGCCGCCGGAGAAGAGCAGCACCGGCCGCTCGAACGTCGCGGCGACCTCCCGGAAGATGTGCACCGCTTCGGCTTCCAGCGCCTCGAGATGCGTCAACTGGTAGTTGGGCGGAGAACTGGCAGGTGGGGACTGTGCTGTCATCGAGCCTCCGGGGCTACAGTCGGTACATTTTTGTACCGCATCGGTACCAAAATGGAAGTGTGACGCCGACTGTAGAACGCGTTCCAGTACCGGTCAATGCCGTCAGCGCACCACCCGGCTCGGCGCCCGCCCACCGAACTCGGCGGTGACGGCATCCGCCACACCGACCAGAGCCAGCCCCCTGCGCTCGATGTCGACGCCGGTGATCGACCCGCCCACGTCGAGGGTGAGCACCATCGACTGCCTGCCGTCCGCGTCGTAGACCGGGGCCGCGATCAGACTCACCGGATACTCGACGTCCGCCTCCCTCTCACGGCCGAGATGGACCCGCTCGCCGAGACTCGAGACCATTTCACCCACCAGTTCCCGCAGTTCGGCGGGCAGGTTGCGATCGGCAACCCCGGCCATCAGGGAGAACAACCTGCGGCCGGTCGGCGTGAGCCGCTCGACGAGGTACCCGGACTCCCGGCAGTCGTCGACCACCCGCCGCAGAAGGTCGTGATCGAGGACCACGGGGAAGGCGGGTTCACGGTCGAGCCACCGCGCGAACTCGTCGTCGTGACTCCACAGGACGTACATCAGCCCGACCGGCGGCGCGAACGGGTACACCTGGCCCACCCGTGCCGCGGCTCGTCCGGCCTCGGCGCCCGGCGGGATCGCCACCTCGAGGATCATCACCTGGTCGCCGACAACAGCAGACGCGGTGCACACGGCACCGAAATCGGCGGCGAGAGCGTCCAGGTGCGGGCGCACGACCGATCCGGCGGCGTACCCGCGCTGCGCTGCCCGGCCGGCCGCGATCAGCGCGGGACCGAGCCCGTACCGGGCGTCGGCGTCCCGCGTGAGATAGCCACCCCCGACCAGGGCGCCGAGGATGCCGAGGCATGTCGGCTTGCTGATCCCCAGGTCGCGAGCGAGTTCCGAGAGCCCGAATCGCCCGTCCGGACGGGCAACGAGATGGTCGAGCACCTGGACGACCCGCTCGGTCGGCGGTGAGCGACGCCCGGTGACGTTGTCCGGCTCGGCAGCCATTGACCACTCCTTAGAACACGTTCTATGGTCTGAGCAAGAATCTTCTACCACTTGGGTACATATTTGTACCACTATCGAGTGGCACCAGCGACGCAAGGAGCGGGAGTGACAGATCAACTGGGCGCGGCGTCCCCGATGGCCGGGGTCGGCGTACCGACGGGGCCGTTGACGGGACCGCTCACGGACGCGATCGCCGAGGCGGAGGCACTCGTCGCCGCGGCGCCGCACATCCGGTCGGAGCAGGACCTGCTCGAGGGTTACCAGTACCTGGCGGGCGGCATCCTGGCCTGCGTGCACGCCGCCTGGGCGACCGAGAAGACGCATCCGAACTTCATCCAGGGCACCGGGCCGTACATGAAGATGGGCCTGGACAACCCGGACACCCTGTACTTCGGCGCACGCATCAACGACGACGCCGAGTACGTCGTCACCGGCGTCCGCGGCACCACCTGCGACCTCAGCTTCCAGGTGCTGAGCGGGAACTACACCGACTCCAACGTCCCGGGCAGCGAATCGGCCTTCGACGACCGCGCCATCGACATCGGCTCCGACGGTCACTTCGAGGTCCGGTTCGGACCGGCGCAGCAGGACGGATCCCCGTACGGCGGCGGAGCCCGCAACCACTTCACCCTGGCGCCGGGTGCATCCCAGCTGGTGGTGCGCGAGGTGTACAGCGACTGGTCGCAGCGCCGGGGGTCGGTCCGGATCGAGCGGGTGGACCGCATCGGCGTCGCCTTCGACGCGCTCACCCCCGAGGAGACGGCCAAGCGTTTCTCGCGCGCCGGAAAAGCGCTGATCAGCCGTGTCAAGACGTGGCTACAGTTCCCCGAGTGGTTCTACCTCAAGCTGCCGGTGAACACGATGACGGAGCCACGACCCACCCCGGGTGGCCTGGCGACACAGTTCTCCTCCGTGGGCCACTACGACCTCGCCGACGACCAGGCGATGATCATCACCGTCCCGAAATCCGATGCGCCGTATCAGGGCTTCCAGCTGGGCAGCATGTGGTACATCTCGCTGGACTACACCGGACACCAGACGTCGCTCAATCACAACCAGGCACAGGTCGATCCGGACGGGATGATCCGGATGGTCGTGTCGGAGCGTGATCCCGGCATCACCAACTGGATCGAGACGGTCGGGCACCCACGCGGGATCCTGCAGTTCCGCTGGCAGCGCACCTCGCGCGACTTCACGCCCGCCGACGGCCCGACCGTCGAGGTCGTGCCCGTCGACGAGGTCGCGGCGAAACTACCCTTCCACGAACAGAACCGGATCACTCCACCGGACTGGGCAGCGCGCATCGGCGCCCGCCAGGCGGCCGTGGCCGACCGGATGCTCGGCTAGACAACCGACCCTTCCCGGCACAGCCGGACACACGAGAAGGACACCCATGTCTCAACTTCTGCAGGATAAAATCGTCGTCATCTCCGGCGTCGGGCCCGCCCTGGGCCGGACACTGGCGCTGCGCTGCGCCGAGGCCGGCGCCGACCTGGTGCTCGCCGCCCGCACCCAGTCACGTCTCGACGAGGTCGCGAAGGAGGTCGCGGACCTGGGCCGGCGCGCGCTGACCGTGGCCACCGACATCACCGACCACGCCTCGGTCGAGAATCTCGTCGCCGCCACGCAGGACGCCTACGGCCGCGCCGACGTGCTGATCAACAACGCATTCTCGGTGCCCTCGATGAAGCCGTTGGAGCGCACCGATTTCCAGCACATGCGTGACGCCGTCGAACTGACGGTGTTCGGTGCCCTGCGACTGACCCAGCTGTTCACCCCCGCGCTCGAGGAGTCCAAGGGCGCCGTGGTGAACGTGAACTCGATGGTCCTGCGACACTCCCAGGAGCGTTACGGCAGCTACAAGATGGCCAAGTCCGCCCTGCTGTCCGTCTCGCAGTCGCTGGCAACGGAGCTGGGACCCAAGGGAATCCGCGTCAATTCGGTTGCGCCCGGCTACATCTGGGGTGACACGCTGCAGCAGTACTTCGCACACCAGGCCAACAAGTACGGCACGACGGTCGAGCAGATCTACGAGCACACCGCCGCGAGCACCGACCTCAAGCGACTGCCCACGACCGACGAGGTGTCGGACGCGGTGATCTTCCTGGCCTCCCCCATGGCCAGCGGGGTCACCGGACAGTGCCTCGACGTCAACTGCGGCGAATTCCACCACTAGAGGATCCGAACCACATGACTGAGAGCACCGAGCGCACCACGGTCGGCACCGTCGAGGACCTGCACGCCTCGGCCACGAAGATGACCGGCATGACCGACTTCGGCGTCGACGACTACACCGAGGCCCTCGGCGTCCTCCTCGACTCCTACGCTCGCGACGAGGACCTGACTCCCTTCGGCAGCAAGATCTCTCGCGTGTTCCTGCGCGGAGCACTCGTCGCACGGCTGCTGTCGGAGGCGGCGTGGAAGGCGAATCCCGAGCACGCGGACGTCTCCATCGATCGCCCGATCTTCGTCACCGGACTACCACGCACCGGCACCACCGCACTGCATCGCCTGCTCACCGTGGACCCGGCGCACCAGGGCCTGGAGATGTGGCTGACGGAGATGCCCCAGCCGCGGCCGCCACGGGACACGTGGGAGTCGAACCCGGTGTTCCAGGGAATCGAGGCACAGTTCAGCCGGCACCACGTCGAGCACCCCGAGTTCATGGGCGTGCACTACATGTCGGCCGCGGAGGTCGAGGAGTGCTGGCAGCTGCTGCGGCAGACGTTCAAGTCGGTCTCGTACGAATGCCTGGCGAACCTGCCGACGTACTCGAAGTGGCTCGAGGGCCAGGACTGGACGAACGCCTATGCGCGGCACAAGCAGAACCTGCAGTTGATCGGCCTGCACGATCAGGATCGACGCTGGGTACTGAAGAACCCGAGTCACCTGTTCGCGCTCGACGAGCTGATGGCGGTGTATCCGGACGCCCTGATCATCCAGACGCACCGTCCACCGAGCACGATCATGGCGTCGACCTGCAGCCTCGCCGAGCAGGCCACCGAGGGCTGGTCCAACAAGTTCCACGGCGAGGTGATCGGACGCGGTCAGCTCGAACTGTGGGCACGTGGGCTGGAGACGTTCACCGCGGCACGAGAGAAGTACGACCCCGCCCAGTTCGTCGACGTCGACTTCGGCGATTTCCACGCGGACCCGCTCGGCACCGTCGAGGACATCTACTCCCGGTTCGGGATGTCCCTGAGTTCAGCGGCGCAGCAGAACATGGAGGCCCTGCACGCGGAGTCGCAGACCGGCGACCGCAAGCCGGCACACCGCTACACGCTCGAGGAGTACGGCCTCACCGAGGCCGAGGTGAACGAGCGGTTCGGGGTCTGACAGCCGGTCGTCTGCCGTCGCAGACGACCGTCGACGTCCGGGATACGGGCTGTCACGCCGCAGCGTGTGCGGCGTGACAGCCCGCTCCGCGGTTCGGCCGTCCCGTCGCCGCTGCTGGACCGCCGGCGGGAGGAGTCATGCCCTCCACCGCCGGCGAGGGCGGTTCACCTGCGATTCTCCCCCGCGCGACCGACGCTCCCAGGCCGGAGCGGGGAGGCGCGATCAAGATCAAAAAATTGGGTTAGCCTAGCCTTCACAAGTGGCCCGCGGTTAGTGTAGCCTTCCCTCCAGGAAGTAGGGCTGGAGGATCACGACATGTACGTGTGCGTCTGCGAGGCAACCACCGAGGACACGGTGCACCAGTGCATCTCGGCCGGTGCACGCACCACCAAGCACGTGGCCATGGGCTGCGGCGCCGGACGCGGACGCGGCTGCGGAATGTGCCGCGACCGAATCAAGTCGATGATCGAGCAGCACTACGCCGTCGCCGAGGAATGCGAGGCCGAGCCCATCAGCGCGTAACCGGAATCGTCGCGAGCAACGACTCGTCACAAATACACCGAGATAAGTACCCCGGTGGGGGCTAGGCTGTGTACAACGTCCAGCCAACTCACCGGAGGTGCTGTCATGCGTGGCGACGATGAGGTCATCGCCCTTCTCAACGAGCAGTTGACGAGCGAGCTCACGGCGATCAACCAGTACTTCCTCCATTCGAAGATGCAGGCCAACTGGGGCCTGACGAAGATCGCGGAGAAGACGCGACAGGAGTCCTTCGAGGAGATGCAGCACGCGGAGATCCTCACGGACCGCATCCTCATGCTCGAGGCGCTGCCGAACTACCAGCGCATCCTCCCGCTGCGGATCGGCCAGACGATCCGCGAGCAGTTCACCTCCGACCTCGCGATCGAACTCGAGGTGGTCGCGCGACTGCGACCCGGCATCACGATGTGCCGCGCGAAGAACGATCACACCACGGCAGGAATCTTCGAGAAGATCCTCGCCGAGGAGGAGGACCACGTCGACTACCTCGAGACGCAGCTCGAGCTCATCGACAAGCTCGGCGAACAGCTCTACCTCGCGCAGCTCGTGGACCAGCCGCCGACCGTCGGCTGACCCGATCCGAACCCGAAGGCCCGGCCGATGCTCCACCGGCCGGGCCTTCGCACGTGTGCACCGAGGCCACGAGACAATCCTCGGGTGAAGTCGAATCACGTCGTCACCTATGACGGACTCCCCACGTCGGCCGGCGGAGCGCACTCCCTTCGGACCAGGAAGCCCGCCGCAGCGTACGAGCACGTCCGCCGGTTCGTCGGCAGCAGCACCGTCCCGACCTCGTCGGCGGACGTGAGCTTCCGGATATGGGCGGGCGGACCGGACGATGTGACCGCCCGACTCGCGTCGCGGACCGAAGAGGTGCTCGGCGGTCCGCGCCGCCGGGACCGCACACACGCGGAATGGACTGTCGGGCCGGACGCCGTGGACGTGATGCTCGACGTTCTCGGTGAGACGGGAACGTGCGCGACGACCGGCCACGGGAGTTCGCTCGCGGCCGTCACGTGGAGCGCACCGGTCCGGCTGATCGATGCCACGACGGGCGCGCCGTACGAGGGTGTCGACGCCGACACATTCGGCCGCTTTCGAGTGGACGGCTACGGGCGGTTGCTCGGCGAGTCGGGCGTTCGCGCCACGATCGGGAACGCGTCGTCGTCGCTGTCGCTGTGGCTCGCCTTCCCCGCCGACGACCGGCTCTGTGCGGCGGTCGCGCACGTCCGGCAGAGTCTGCCGTTCCGGCTGTCCCCGAAGCACTGGCGGCGGTGGCAGCCGACGCGGGACGGCTCCGGCTACAGGTCGACGAGAATTCCCGCCCCCGAATGAAACAGGGTCGGGGCCGGCTGTGAGACCGGCCCCGACCTTCGAGCGGATGACGGGATTCGAACCCGTGTGAACGGCTTTGCAGGCCGGTTGAGATGTTGGCCGGGCAACGGCGGCATACGAGCATACCACGTTTGCGCAGGTAGCAGCACCGGGACGAGGTTGCCTACCGTTTGCCCGGCAGTCGGTACCCCCGCTGTACCTCCGCGCGTCGCGCACTTACTTGTCAAGTCACCGTGAGAACATCTCCGATGGACAAATGCAGTTGCGGCGTAGGACGGACCTCTGAGTACATTCGATCTGACAGTGGTTAGTGACCCAAGCGCTGCACTGACCCCGGGAGAGCGCGTCTGGCTGACTGACCTCGACGCTGTGACGCAATATGACGTCGACTTGCTCAAACCGGCACTGCTGTTCGCCGACTCGGTAACGCTTGTCACTACTCGTGTTGAGCTGATAAACCTGGCGAAGAGTGATATTGCGCTGGTTCGAGGCATGGGAATCCGCCAGTACATAACCTTCCTCCGAGTCGCAAAGAACGCCATTGCTAGCGAACTTGAGTTCTTCGGGATAAAGGAAGAATGGCTACCTACCCAACAGGAGGTAGACGCCCGTCTAGTCGAAATTCAAGAGTTCGCGAGCCAGCAGTCGGACTACCCAGCGAACGCCATGGAAGAATTTCTAGCGAAGTACGATCAAGCGTTCATTGCGTTCCTCGATGGAACCCTTCGGGCCAGTCGGGAGAGAATCTCGAAGCTAGTTTCGGCAGAAATTGATGAAGCCGAAGAAACTGGACTTGTCCGAATCACAGGATGGGGCGATAGGGCTATCCATCCGGCGGGCATTCATCTCCAGGGACAACAGAATTATATGGACGAGCTGGCAGACTCTGCCGCCGACCTTCTCACACGGACGGTCCCCGGCGCAATAATGCTGGAGCCTGGGTCCGCTGGCCAACTTCTCACCCGCGAAAGCGCCAGCGCACCGTTACCAAATTCAGCCAATCGGATTGCGGCGTCATTTGTTGGGATGCTCCCGGGACTGAGAAGCGCACCCATGTCCGAAGTCCTGGATGTCCGTAATGACCTGAGCGAGTATCTTCCTCCATTTCGTGCAGCAATTCTCGATTTATCTGAGAGACTCTCCTCCCATGATATTGCAGATCCAATGCAAACTCTCGACGAAATCGATAAACATTGGCACCGAGAAATAAATCCCGCCCTCTCAGAAATTCACGCCCAGTTGGCGCGCGGCAGATACCGACGGCATATACTTGAGGAATTCGCCACAAGTAAAGATTCCCTTGCAGCAACCGCCGGGGCAGCTATTGCCATTGGAGGCGGAAGCCTAATTGGTGGAATTGCGGCCCTCGTTCCGGGACTAGTAGCTGGCGCTTACCCATTCGTAAAGGCTATGAACTCGGCCCTGAACACACGAGATGAGGCAAAGAAGAATCGGATGTATTTCCTCTACGAGTCCCGAAAACGGCTTCAAAAGTTCGCTCCGTAGCCCAAGTCATCCTGCCCATATGGAGAGCGTAGGGGCCAGTTCCAGGACGGAAAATGACTGTTTCCAGCGATGAACCAACGTGCTGGTGGTGTGGCGGCGTCGCCGACTCCCGCGAGCATCGGGTAAAGGCGTCCGAACTCAGAAAGATGTTCCGCGACGCAGACCACCTGATCCTCGGTGGCGCTGGCCGTCGCCCGACGCGCTTCCGGGGGCCGGGAGCAAAGCCGATGCTGTTCCCAAAGGTGCTGTGCCGCGAGTGCAACAACACACGCAGCAAGCCGTTCGACAGCGCTTTCGACCACTTTGTTGAAAAGATTCGGGACGACCCCGAGTACTTTCGGAGTCGCAGCTGGATCGATATGACCGAAGTTTTCGACTCCAGCACTGAGAGCCCGCAAGATCTTGCGCGATACTACATGAAGAATATCGCCTGCCGTATCGCAGAGATCGGATTCGACGTACCCCAGCAGATCGTCGATTTCATGGACGGCGCTCCCATTATGCCGAACGCAATACTCGTGCTGTACAAGGATTTCTCCAACTACGACCAGTTCGTTCGAGCCGGAAGCGATGGACACTACCCGTTCGCGAACCGGATGCATGATCCTGAATCTTCGATGGACGGTCCACTCGTAGGATTCTGTGCTGAGGTCCAGAATGGACCGGTCGGCGCGCTGTTCTGGTGGGGAACGTCCTTTCGCGGTGGTCACAATTTTGGGTTGCAGCCTGTAATTCCTATAAGAGATCGACGCGAGCTGCCTCATCACGAACTCCACGAGGACGAATGGGATCGCGCAGCGAAGATGAAGCTCGCAATGGATTGGCAGGCGTCGCAACTGGAAAACTCAGAGGCGCCAGGAAGCCCGTCCGACTAGCCCGCTCGCATCGGGACCACGCTGGCTGGCCGGGGCGTACCCAGCGCCCCGAGCGCAGCCATTGCGTCGGCGTGGTCGTCCTGGAACAGGTGTGCGTACACCCCAAGTGTGACGTTGGTGTTCGCGTGCCCCATGAACTTGGACAGCACGAACGGCTGGATGCCCGCCGCGATACACAAGCTCGCGTAGGTGTGCCGCAGGCTGTGGAAGCGGAAGTCGTCGGCGACGCCCGTGCCCGCCAGGTTCGCCCGGAGAACCGCAGGACGGTACACCGCCCCGTAGAAGTTTCTGTGCACCACGGGCGTATCCCAGTCCAGCACCAGCCGGTCGCGCGCACCCTGCACGGAGGTTCGGGCCGCCTGCTCGGCCGGGGGTCATCCGCTTGCCCTTGCGGGGTCCTCGCTCGGTGCGCGCCCGCCGGAACGACCTGGGCTGGAGTCAAGAGAAGGCCGCAGCTGAATGCGGTATTCACTGGACACACCTTGGGCAGGTAGAGCGCGGCCCGCGGAGCTCCCGCATCGAGAACATCCTCAAGATTGCGCGCGGACTGCGCACCACGCCTGGCGCTCTAATGGACGGCCTACCGCTCCCCGAATAGACCCTGTTCCTTCGCAAGATCGGCATCGCTCATCCGTTCGATCGCGGCCGGGCCAGTACCTCCGTCGCACCTCCACTCGGAGTGATCACGCACGGTTTCGGACCGCCTACGGCCCGCCCACACGCCGCCACGCAACGCACACACAGGGCCGAGCTCGATCGCCTTACCTGGGAATATAGATCGGGGCTGACCATTGCCGGCCAGCCCCGATGCCCGAGCGGATGACGGGATTCGAACCCGTGTAAACGGCTTTGCAGGCCGGTGCCTTACCACTCAGCCACACCCGCATCACCGATCACTGTGCCCTCTCCCCCGACCTTCGCCCACCCTTCCGCTCACCGTGATCCGAACCCACCCCACCTACGGCAGAAGGTTGCCTTCATGCCTGTGAACCGCACGAAGGCCACCTTCAGCCACAGGTGGCAACCACCCCCGGCCCCGACTGAAGGCCACCTTCACCTCGACAAACCGAACGAAGGCCACCTTCAGCCGGGTGGGGGCTGGTGGGGGTGGTGTGGGGGTTCAGACGCGGCGGGTGGCGG
>AODO01000020.1 GCA_000341795.1 Rhodococcus triatomae BKS 15-14
ACGCGGCCCGAACTGCTCCGCCGACGCCTTGTAACCAAGCTTCAGTGCCACTGTTCCTCCTCGAGTAGTGCGCTTCGCGGCGACGCTAATTCAGGTGCGAACGCCTCGCCGACGCGGGTCTCAGACAGCTGCGACGATCGTCGCGACCGCCGCGACCACTCCGATCGCCGCGATGGCGATCGCGAACACCCACAGGTCGTGTTCCGCGGGCATCGGCGCGCCCGACTCGAGCGCCCGCTGCACCTGCAGCCAGCGTCGCAACCCCGCGATGGGTGCCGCGATCCCCAACACGATCAACACCAGGGCGATGGTGGTGCGCACCCAGCCGGTGCTGAAGTCCGGGACCACGTGCAGCAGCGCGATACCGCCGGCGAGCAGTCCCAACGCGGTGCGAATCCAGGCGAGGAAGGTGCGTTCGCTGGCAAGGGTGAAACGCTCGTCGGGGCGGTTCGGAGTGGTGTCGTCGTCCGTGTCGGCCACGCCGTCCATCCTCACATCGACGGCGTCCCCTGTCCGGATGACACCCGCAGCGCAGTCCAGGTTCCGAGCGGTCGCTAGCCTAGGCGATCGCAGCGCCGACGACGGCGCCCACTGCCACGGGGAGGTGTCCGAATTGTCGACCACGTCCGAATCGAGCGGACGACGCCGAGCCGTCCGATCCGGCCTCGCCGCCGTCGGGTTGGCGGCGCTGGTCGGCTCCGCGCTCGCGATCCCCCCGCTCCTGGAGCGCTCGACGTCCGATCGACTGTCCGTGCTGACGGCGGCCGAGCAACATGCACTCGACGCGGCGGCCGCCGCGAGTGGCACCGAGCAGGACGAAGCCGTGGTCGCGACGTCCAGCCGTGCCGGACTGGCCGCCCTCGCCGCAGCCTTCACCCAGGAAGGCAAGCAGTACCTGTACGGCGGCACCGGCCCGGACAGCTGGGACTGCTCCGGCCTGGTGCAGTGGGCGTTCCGGCAGGCCGGCGTGGACCTGCCCCGGCTGAGCTGGGATCAGGCGGAGATCGGGGAACCGGTCGACGTCACCGACATGGCCCCCGGCGACGTCGTGTCGTTCCGCGAGGAGGCGGACCACATCGGTATCTACGCGGGCGCCGGGATGGTGTTCAACGCCTACGACGTGGACCGCCCGATCGGCCTGACGGCCTTGACCGACCTGCCTCCGATCAACACCGTCCGGCGGCTCTGACGCCGGAACGGCGACCCGCGACGTCGCAGAACAGCCACAGATCCATGTGACGCGTGTAACACTTGGGCTCGAAGTCGTGATGTTCCAGTCGAACCGTCGCTCGCTCGAGGCCGACCAGGAGGCACGTCCGTGACCGGATCGACAGCTACTCGCGCCCGTTTCCTACGAAGAACACTCGTCGCGGCGGCACTGACCGCCGGCGTCGTCGTCCTACCGGCCGCGCCGGTCCTCGCGCAGAGCTCCGGAAGTGCTGGAAGCTCCACCGGATCGGTGGGCGCGGGCAGCTCGGCCATCCCACTCCCCATCCCGTCCCCCGCAGGATTGACGGCACTCGCGGCCGCGACCACGCAGACCGGCAAGCCGTATCTGTGGGGCGGCACCGGCCCGAACGCCTGGGACTGCTCCGGACTGGTGCAGTGGGCGTTCCGGCAGGCCGGGGTCCAACTGCCCCGCGTCAGTCAGCAGCAGGCATGGGTGGGCACCCCCATTCCGTTCGCGGCGATGGCACCCGGCGACATCATCACGTTCCGGGCCGCGAACGACCACGTCGGGATCTACGCCGGTTTCGGCCAGGTGTTCAACGCGTACGGCGCCGGCGTACCGATCGGGCTGACGCCGCTGTCGCAGCTGCCGCCGATCAACCAGATCCGGCGCTTCTGACGCCGGCCCACGATGAGTTTCCGCGGTCGGTCGGGTCTACACAGGTGACACCATCTCCAGCCGAAGGGACGGCTCGCCATGCAGAAGTTCACACCGTGTCTGTGGTTCGACTCGGAGGCCGAGGAGGCCGCGCAGTTCTACACCTCCGTCTTCAAGAACTCGTCGATCGGTGAGATCGCCCGCTACGGCGAGGGGATGCCGAAACCGGCAGGTACCGCCTTGACCGTCGAGTTCACCATCGACGGCCAGGAGTTCACCGCACTCAACGGCGGACCCCAGTTCAGCTTCAACGAGGCCATTTCCTTCCAGATCGACTGTGCGGATCAGGCGGAGGTCGACGAGTACTGGGACGCGCTCACCGCCGACGGCGGCGAGGAGTCGCAGTGCGGCTGGCTCAAGGACAAGTTCGGGGTGTCGTGGCAGGTCGTCCCGCGTGAGCTGAAGTCGGTGATCGGCGGCCCCGACCCCGAGGGTTCGCAGCGCGCGGTCGCGGCGATGATGCAGATGCGCAAACTCGACATCACCGTGCTGAAGCAGGCGTACGAAGGCTGAACGGGGGGGCTCGGGGGCGCACACTGGGAACGTGACCACCTCCGAGCACCCTCCCGGTTGGACGTACCTGATGGACATGGACGGGGTGCTCGTCCGCGAGGAGCACCCCGTTCCGGGCGCGGACGCGTTCCTCGACGAACTTCGCGCTGCGGACACCCCGTTCATCGTGTTGACGAACAACTCGATCCGCACCCCGCGAGACCTGCGGGCGCGACTCTCGCAGTCCGGCCTCGACATCCCCGAGGAGTCGATCTGGACGTCGGCGCTGGCCACGGCGACGTTCCTGCGCAACCAACGTCCCGGAGGCAGTGCCTATGTCGTCGGGGAGTCCGGGCTGACGACGGCACTGCACGAGATCGGGTACGTGCTGACCGACAACGACCCGGACTACGTCGTGCTCGGCGAGACGCGAACGTATTCGTTCGAGGCGATCACCACCGCGATCCGCCTCGTCGAACGCGGCGCTCGCTTCATCGCGACGAACCCCGACGCGACGGGACCCTCCCGCGAGGGGTCCCTCCCCGCGACCGGATCGGTGGCCGCCCTGATCACCCGGGCGACCGGACGCGAGCCGTACTACGTGGGCAAGCCGAATCCGCTGATGATGCGCTCGGCGCTGCGCTCGATCGGTGCCCACTCCGAGCACACGTTGATGATCGGCGACCGGATGGACACCGACGTGGTGTCCGGGCTCGAGGCGGGCCTGCAGACGATTCTGGTCCTGACGGGTATCTCCACCCGGGCGAGCGTGGAACTGTTCCCGTACCGGCCGACGCTGGTGATCGATTCCGTCGCCGACCTCGTCGGCCGTACCGGCGACCCCTTCGCGGCCACCTGACGCCGCGAGCCGGCACCTCAGGCGGCGCGCAGACCGAGGCCCCATTCGCGCGCCAGCAGTTCGTACGACCGCAGCCGCTCCCGATGACCGTGGGTCACCGAGGTGACGACGATCTCGTCGGCGCCGGTGACGCGTTGCAGCGCCGCGAGTCGGTCCGCGACCGTGCCCGGTGCCCCGACGAACTGGGTGACGAGACGGTCCTCGACGAGTTCACGTTCGTGGTCGGTGAGCGGCACGGCGCCACGCGGATCCGGGTAGGGAACCGCGCCCTGTCCGGACCTGATGCTGTACGTCCAGTGCCCGTAGGTCGACGCGAGTTCCTCTGCCTCCCGGTCCGTTTCGGCGACCACGGCGTCGGCGGACACCACGATGTACGGCTCGGCGAGGACCTCCGACGGACGGAAGGCCGCACGATACGCCTCGACCGCCTCGACGGTCGTTCCGGGACTGACGTGGTAGTTGGCGCCGAACGGCAGGCCCAGCCGCCCGGCCAGTTCGGCGGACGGCCCGGCGCTCGACCCGAAGATCCAGGTCTGCAACCGCGCTTTCTCACCGGGAACCGCGTGCAGGTCGACGCCGTCGGGCGTGCGATAGGTCCCGTCGATCAGGGCGAGGATGTCGTCGACCTGTTGTGTGAAGTCCGGTGCCTGCGCGCCGGGCTGTTGCAGGGCGCCGAGTCCCGCCGCCAGCCGTGCCGACGAGAGCAGCGCCCCCAGCGCGAACGGCGGCGGTATCACGAGACCGTCGCGGATCACCGTCTCGCGTCGCGGTTCCGGCGTCGGGCCCGACTGCCCCGCGGCCAGTGCCTCGGCGCGGCGTTGCCCCGATCGTCCGAGTCCGAGGTCGATGCGTCCGGGGTGCAGCGCGTCGAGCGTGCCGAACGCCTCGACAACGGCCGCGGCGGTGTGGTGACCGAGTTGGACGGCCGCGGACCCGACACGGATGCTCTCGGTCGCCGCGGCGATCGCGCCGATGAGCACGGCAGGGGACGACGAGGCGACACCGACGAAGTGGTGTTCGGCCACCCAGTACCGGCGGTAGCCCCACTGTTCGGCGTGGCGTGCGAGGTCGATGGTGTTGCGCAGGGCCTCGGAGGGTGTGCTGCCGGCGCTGATCGGAGCCAGGTCGAGCACGGACAGCGGGACACCGGTCATGCGGTGGCCTCCTGACGGGGATCGCGTTCGCCGGCCTCGACCGCGAAGGGGAGCCGGTTCTCGGCCGGGGCGATCGGGCATGTCGCGGCGTCGGTGAACGCGCAGGGCAGGTTCTCGGCGCGGGTGAAGTCGAGGATCACGGTGCCGTCGGGGGCGGGCGCCGCGAGGTGCAGGATGCGGGCGGCGGGGTAGGTGGTGACGCCGCTGGTCGCGTCGGTGAACAGCGCCCTGCTCGGGCCGCTGCCGTCACCGAACACGATCAGGGAGTGTTCGCTGCCGTCCCGCTCGAATGTCACCGTGCCGACGGCGTCGTGGTGGTGTTCGAGGCCGTCGACGACGGCGCCGGTGGTGACGGTGCGCCTGTCGGGAAAGGCGTCGAACCGGCCCGTGACGGCCCACGCCGGATCGGCCTCGTAGACCGGAATTCCGGCGAACGCGGTGAGGGCGGGCGCCTTCGGGTCGTGGATGCGGACAGCGAATCGTCCCGTGCGACGGATGACTTCGGCGATCCGGTCGCCGAACTCGATTCGCTCTCCCGGCGCGCCCTCGACGGGGGTGAGCACTCGGGCAGCGGAGACGCCGCTCTGCTCGGGTACTCGGCGCGTGTCACTGCTGTGCACGACCGTGTCACCCTCGACGTGCCAGAGTCCGGGGACCTCGTCGAGGCCTGCGGGCTCCTCGTCCAGCCAGTGCAGTGCGGTGAGGCTCAGCCATCCGTGCGGGTCCGCGAGCGCCACCTCGCGCGCCGTGCGCCAGTCCTGCCACTCGGCCTGGAATGTGTCGGTTGCGGTCATGACGCGCGGACTCCTTCGGTTGCGGGACGGGATTCGTGGGCCGGTCGCGGTGCTCCGAGCCCGAGATGGCTGCGCAGCGTGGTTCCCTCGTAGGCGGTGCGGAAGCTGCCCTTCTCCTGCAGCAGCGGAACGACGGTGTCGACGAATTCGTCGAGCCCGGACGGCGTCAGGTGCGGAACGAGGATGAAGCCATCGCTGGCGTCGGTCTGCACGTAGGTGTCGATCTCGTCGGCCACCTGCTGCGCGGTGCCGACGAACTGCTGCCTTGCCGTGACGTCGATGATCAGTTCGCGGATGCTGAGCCTCTCGGTTTCCGCCTTTTCCCGCCAGGCCAACGCGACGGCGCGGGGGTCCTTCGCGTGCCGGACGCGCCCGCGGGTGATGTCGACGTTGTCCTCGGGGTCGATCTCGGGCAGGGGCCCGTCGGGGTCGTAACCGGAGAGGTCGCGCCCCCAGACCTGTTCCAGGAACGCGATCGCGGTCTGCGGCCCGACCTGCTGCAGGCGGATGTGCCTGGCCCGTTCCTCGGCGTTCTCGGGAGTGTCGCCGAGGACGAAGGTCGCGGCGGGCAGGATCTTGAGTTCGTCGTGGTGGCGGCCGTACCTGGCGAGCCGGCCTTTGACGTCGGCGTAGAACGCCCGCCCGGCTTCGAGGGTGCCGTGCCCGGTGAAGATCGCGTCGGCCTTGGCGGCGCCGAACTCGCGGCCCTCGTCGGAGTCCCCGGCCTGCAGCAGGATCGGATGCCCCTGTGGACTGCGGGGGACCTCGAAGCGTCCACGGATGTCGAACTGGGAGGTGCGGATGTCGAACGGGTCGATGTCACCGTCCGCGACGAAGACGCCGGTGTCGCGGTCGACGGTCGGCGCGCCGGGACGCCAGCCGTCCCACAGCTGCCGCGTCGCGTCGATCAACTCGTTCGCCCGCACGTATCGCTGCGAATGGTCGAGATAGCCTCCGCGCCGGAAGTTCTCGCCCGTGAAGGCGTCCGACGAGGTCACCATGTTCCACGCGGCGCGGCCACCGGACAGGTGGTCGAGCGTCGCGAACTGCTTCGCCAGTTCGTAGGGTTCGTTGAAGGTCGTGTTGATCGTGCCCGCCAGACCGAGATGTGTGGTCGCGCCCGCCAGGGCCTCGAGCACGGTGAGGGTGTCGGGCCTGCCGACGACGTCGAGGTCGTGGATGCGTCCGCGGTGCTCGCGCAGTCGCAGTCCCTCGGCGAGGAAGAAGAAGTCGAACAGTCCCCGCTCGGCGGTCCGGGCCAGATGGAGGAACGAGTCGAAGTCGATCTGGCTCTTCGACTCCGGGTCCGCCCACACCGTCGTGTTGTTGACGCCGGGGAAGTGGGCGGCGAGGTGCACCTGCTTGCGGGCAGTGGTGCGTGGCATCGTGATCGATCCCTTCAGTGAGTGGTGGCGAATCGGCTGGCCGGCCGCGCAAGGCCGAGCCGATCGCGGACGGTGGGGGCGGTGTCACGCGGTGCGGTTCGCAGCGCGGGAAGCACCCGGGTGGCGAGCAGGTCCGATGTCGCCGCCAGCGCGAGCGGCCGCAACACGACACCGTCGACGCCACGGAGGCCACGCAGCAGCGCGACCAGGCTGTCCGGATCACCCTGATGCAGTGCCGAATTCGACCGGTACTCGACACCGGACCACTCCTCCAGCCGCGCGAGGTCGACCGCCGCCACCGCCTTCTCGGGTGCGAGCAGCACGTCGATGTCGAGCAGGACCACCGGTCGCCGGTCTCCGGCCCGCGATCGCACCTCGTTCGCCCGTGCGGCCGCGGCGCGGACGTCCGGGACGGAGATCCGCACGATGTCCGCGCGGGCGGCGGCGAAGGCGAGCGACCGGTCACCGTCGACCGACACTGCGATCGGTGGCCTGCCCTGCGGGGACCGCGGCGTGATCGACGGACCCTTGACCGAGAAGTGCTCGCCGATGAAATCGATGTAGTGCACCTTGTCGCGGTCGACGAAGCGGCCCGTCGCGACGTCGCGTATCTCCGCGTCGTCCTCCCAGCTGTCCCACAGCCGGACGGCGACCTCGGTGGCCTCGTCCGCCTCGTCCCACAGCGAGTCCTCGCCCTGGACCTCCTTGCGTCCGAACAGTTCCGCCTGCTGCGCTGCGCCGGTCACCGCGACCTGCCATCCGGCCCGGCCCCGGGTGGTGTGGTCGAGGGATTGAATCGCCTTGGCGACGTGGAACGGCTCGGTGTGGGTGACGGTCGCCGTGGGGATCAGGCCGATCCGCGAGGTGACGGCGGACAGCCGGGCAGCGACTCCGACGGCGTCGAGTCTGCCGCGGACGTCGCCCTGCGCGGCGCTCACTCCGAACGTGTCGGGCAGGAACGCGAGGTCGGCGCCCGCGCGGTCCGCGGAGCCGACGAGGTCGGCCCAGTAGCCGCCGGTGAAGATCTCCTCGGCGCGGGAGTCGTCGCGGCGCCAGGAACTCGGGTGAACACCCGTTCCGGCGAACTCGATTCCCACCAGGAGTTCGGAATCGAGGAGTTCTGGGCTATCGGACATGGACGGTCCTTCCCGGGATCGCGTCGAGCAGCGATCTCGTGTACTCGTGCTGGGGGTTGTCGAAGATGTCCGAGGTGGTGCCGAATTCGACGATCTCGCCGGATCGCATCACCGCGACGTCGTCACTGACCTGCCGGACCACCGCCAGGTCGTGGGAGATGAACAGGTAGGCCAGTCCCAATTCGGTCTGCAACTCACCGAGGAGATCCAGGATCTGCGCCTGCACCGACACGTCGAGCGCGGAGACCGGCTCGTCGAGGACGAGCAGGTCGGGCTGCAACGCCAGCGCGCGAGCGATTGCAACGCGCTGCCGCTGTCCGCCGGACAGTTCGGCCGGTCGGCGATCGAGGTGCGTCGCGGAGAGCGCCACCTGATCGAGGAGTTCCGCGACGCGTCGCGCCCGGTCGGCCCGGGTACCGATCCCGAACGCCGCCAGCGGTTCCGCGACGATGTCGCGAATCCGCAGCTTCGGATTCAGTGACGCGTAGGGGTTCTGGTGCACGATCTGTGCCCGGCGCCGCAAGGTCCGCAGTTCCCGGCCGCGCAGGGTCGTGATGTCGCGGCCGTCGAACAGCACCTGCCCGGCCGTGGCGGTCTCCAGCCGGATCGCGATCCGCGCCGTGGTCGACTTCCCCGACCCGGATTCGCCGACCAGCGACAGCGTCCGCCCGCAGGCCACCGAGAAGGACACGTCCTCGACCGCATCGAGCGACGTGCGGCGGTCGATACGGAACGTCTTCGACACGTTCGCCACCGTGAGCAGCGGCTCCGATTCGCCCCGCGGAGGCCGCGCGGGTGTGTCGGCCAGGCTGGGGGCGGCGGCGATCAGTGCGCGCGTGTATTCGTGCTGCGGATCGCTCAGAACCTGGCGTGCGGATCCGGTCTCGACGACTCGCCCACGCTGCATGACCACGATGCGGTCGGCGCGATCGGCCGCAACCCCGAGGTCGTGGGTGATGAACAGAACGGCGGTGCCGTTCTCGGCGATCCGGGACTGCAGGTGGTCGAGGATGCGTCGCTGCACGGTGACGTCGAGTGCGCTGGTGGGCTCGTCGGCGATCACCAGGTCCGGACGGCACGCCAGGGCGATTCCGATGAGGACGCGTTGACGCTGCCCGCCCGACAGGTCCTGCGGGTACTGCCCGGCCCGCAGTTCGGGATTGTCCAGACCTGCCTCGCCGAGGATGCGAAGCGCCTCGATCCGCGCGGTCCGACGGTCGGCCAGACCGTGGATGCGCAGTACCTCGGCGACCTGGTCCCCGATTCGGACGACCGGGTTCAGCGACGTCGTCGGGTCCTGAGGCACCAGGCCGATACGGGCGCCACGCAACTTCTCGAAGGCTCGCTCCGGCACCGCGTCCAGACGAAGGCCGTCGAATGTGACGCTGCCCCCGCTGACCCGGCCGTTCCCGGACAGCAGGCCGACGACGGCGTGCGCGGTGGTCGACTTGCCGGAGCCGGACTCGCCGACGACGGCAACGACCTCGCCGCGCGAGACCGTGAATCCGACGCCGTCGACGGCGACGACCGGGTCGGTCCGGCTGCCGTACTCGACGCGCAGTCCGTCGACGGTGAGCAGCGGCCCGTCGGGTGCGGGTGTGGGAGAGGACAGGTACGGGGTCATCGCCGGCTCCGATGGTCGATGGTGTGTCCGATGCGGTGCGCAGCGAGAACGACGGCGACGATGACCAGACCGGGCAGCGTCGTCATCCACCACGCGGTGGCCAGGTAGTTGCGCCCCTCGGAGATCAGCGATCCCCACTCCGGGGTGGGCGGGACGGCACCGAATCCGAGGAAGCTCAGCGACGACACCGCCAGCACCGCCATGCCGAACTCGACTGCCGCCAAGGCGATCACCGGTGCGTACGCGTTGCGCAGAACGTGGCGGCGCAGCACCGTGTGCCAACGGACACCGGATGCGAACGCCGCCTCGACGTACTGCGCCCGCCGCACCCTCAGCACCTCGGAGCGCATGACACGCGCGAAGTTGGCGACGAGACCGACACCGACCGCGATCGCGACGTTGACGGTCCCGAATCCGAGTGCCGTCACGAGCGCGAGCGAGAGGAGCAGCGCCGGGATCGACAGCAGCACGTCGACGATGCGCATGAGCACCGCGTCGAGGGCTCCCCCGACGGCGCCGGAGAGCAGACCGACGAGCGATCCGACGACCAGCGCGATCCCGACCGCGAGCAGTGTGGCGGTGAGCGAGAGTGCGGCACCGTGCACGACGCGGGTGTAGACGTCGCGCCCGATGTTGTCGGTGCCGAACCAGTGCGCGAGACTCGGCCCCTGCAGTTTGTCGGCGGGGACTCCCTGCAGCGGGTCACCGGACGCGAAGAACGAGGGGAACAGCGCGAATCCGACGGCTACGGACAGCACCACCGCGGACAGCGCGAGCGCCCAGCTGCGACGAACCGCGACGAGGACGTCGCGACCTGCCGTCCGCGTCGGAGGGGCCGTCGGCGAGGCCGGCACCTCGACCCCGACGGGTTCCCGGATCAGAGTGTCAGACATGAGCTTTCACCTCGTCCTGTGCGGAGGCGGGGGCTCGGCCACCGCGGCCCCCGCCGACGATCCGCGGATCGACGATCGGGTACAGCAGGTCGACCGCAAGGTTGACGAGTACGAAAACCAGCGAGCTGAGGACGACGACGCCCTGCACCACGGGAATGTCCTGGGCCATCACCGACGTCTGGGTCAGCCGGCCGAGGCCCGCCCGGGAGAACACCGTCTCCACGACAACCGACCCCGCGAGGAGGGTGCCGACGAGCACACCCGCGATGGTGAACGCGGGAATACTGGAGAGCCGCAACGCGTGCCGCGTCTGGATGCGCAGGCGGGAAGCGCCCTTCGCCCGCGCGGCCTCCACGAACGGCTGCCGGAGCGTCGTCTGCAGGCCGGCCGCGAGCACCTGGGCGATGACCGCGCCGGTCGGCAGCGCGAGGGTGATCGCGGGCAGCAGGAGATGGTCGAATCCGCCTTCTCCGAAGGCGGGGAACAGCTTCAGCCGGAAGGAGAAGACCTGCAGCAGGATCAGGCCCACCCAGAAGGTGGGGACCGCGACACCGAGCGGCGGCACCGAGAGCAGCGCGGTGCGCAGCCACCCGATTCGCGTGTAGGTGGCGAGGAACGCGACGGTCGTACCGAACACGAGCGCCAGCACCAGTGCGAACGACGCCAGTGCGAGGGTGCTCGGTACTGCGGCGGCGATCGCCTCGGTGACCGGTTGCCCGGTCGCGATGGAGATGCCGAAGTCACCTCGGACCGCGCCCGTGAGCGAGTTCCAGTACTGCATCAGCACCGGCTGATCCAGGCCGTACCTGGCCTGCAACTGTGCGGCCGCGGCGGCGTCGATCGCCGCCCCGCTGGCGGCGGCGTTGTCGAGGGCCATGCTCACCGGGTCCGACGGCAGCAGGTACAGCACCACGAACGACACCGTGAACGCCGCCCACAGCACGCCGATGGCCTGCAGGACGCGCGATCCGAGGTAACGGGTCATCGGATCACTCGCTGAGCCAGGTGTCGAAGAACTGCAGCCGCGCCGACGCCTCGAACGTCAGGTCCTGCACCGTGGGGCCGGCACCGATCGCCTGGGACAGTTCGACGGTGGGAAGCCACAGTCCGTTGTCGAGGACCAGCTGCTGCGCCCGCTCGATCAGTTCACCGCGCTGCTGCGGGTCCGTCGTCCGGAGCTGCGCCGCGAGCACCTCGTCGAGTTCCGGGACGGGTCCTCGCGCGTTGAGATTCCGGCCGTCGAGACCGAACGCGGTGCGCAGGATGTCGCCGTCCGCGCGGGTGCTGTTGTAGTACGTGGAGTCGTAGTCCTTGGTGCCCTGCCGAGCGGTCTGCTCGGCAGTGGACACGAGGTCGAGGCGCAGGTCGACACCGACCTGGCGCAGCTGCTGCTGCACGAGCTCGAGGATCGCCTGGTTGCCGGCGAAGACGGAGCTGAACGTCACGGAGAAGCTCAGCGGTGTGCCGTCCTTGGCGCGGATACCGTCCGGGCCGGGCACCCAGCCCGCGTCGTCGAGGATCTTCTTCGCGGCATCCGGGTCGTAGGTGACGTCGGAGAGGGCGACGTAGTCGGGCGTGCGGGAGGCGAGGGTGCTCGTCGCCGGCCTGAAGTCCGGTCCGAGCACGGTGTCGACGAGTTCCTGCCGGTTGATCGCAGGCACGATCGCTGCCCGCACAGCCGGATCGGCGAGGACACCGCGGGTCACGTTCGGCTGGAAGCCGAAGGGGATACCGGGGTTCGAGGTGGTGAGAATGCGCCCGCCCGCGCCCTCGATCTGCGGCGCGTCCTGCGGCAGGGCGTCCGAGACCGCATCGAGCTGCCCCGACGCGAGCGAGCCGCTGCGCACTCCGGACTCGGGGACGATGGTGAACTCGATCCTGTCGAGGTAGGCCTCACCGTCGTGCGCGAAAACGTCCGAGCCCCAGGCGTATCCGGTGCGCTTGGCGAGGGTCGCGGACTTGTCCTGGACGTAGCTCTCGTACACGAACGGCCCGGTGCCCGACAGGTCGCCCGCGCAGCGCTGTTCGGCGGACTTCGCGACATCCTTGTCGGACAGGAACCCGAGCTGCACCGTCGAGGTTGCCTGCAGGAACTGCGCGTTGGACGCCGCGAAGTTCACCTGCACGGTCTGCGGGTCGACAACGGTTGCGCCGGTGTATCCCGACAGGTAGCTCGCGGCCAATGCGGCCTTCGCGGGCGTCAGCGTGCCGAGGACCGCGTCGAAGTTCTTCTTCACGGAGTCGGCGGTGAACGGCGTCCCGTCGCTGAACGTCACCCCGTCACGCAGACGGAAGGTGAAGGACGTCGCGTCACCGTTCACGTCCCAGCTCTCGGCGAGCCACGGCGTCAGTGCACCGGTCTCGGGATCCTGATCGGTGAGCGAGTCCACGACCTGACGCGCCACGTAGATGGTCTGGTTGGAGCCGGACTGAGCGGGGTCCGCGCACGTCGGGGCGCCCGAGAGCCCGTAGCGCAGGGTGCCACCCGCCTGCGGGGCACCTGCACCGGACGACGGGTCGGACGGACCGGACGACCCGCACGCGGTCAGTCCGGCGGTGAGCGTCGCCGCCGCGGCGGCGACGAGCGCTGCGCGACGCCGCGCAGCGGAGGAAGGGAACGAGAAGGACACCGAGGCTCCATGATCTGAGGAAGGGAGAGGCTGTTCGACACCAGAGCGTCAGGAGCGACAGAAGTCCGCAGAGACTCTGCACAGATCGATGTGCAGCCGCGACCACGTGGTCACCAGACCCTCACCGGTCACGCCACTTCCTCCATCGTTCCCGGCGGTAGCACCCTCACCTGGGGGCAGGGGGTTGCTGCGACGTCGTCGAGCCGGGTCTCTCGGTCGCTCTGGATGGTCGTGGCACACGCTAGTGAGCACGGTGTCCGCCGCGAACCCTTTGCGTCATCACGATCGCAACCCTTCTCAACGCCGGCGTCTCGATGGTCGGGTTCGGTTCACACGCCGTGCCCACCGCCGCAGACACTGTCGATCGCGCGCCACGGCAGTTCCGTTCCCGCAACGACCCTTCGCGAGGATTCCATGACCGTTCGAACCGAACCCGTCGTCGCCGCTGCCGTTTCCACGTCCCTGCTGTTCGAACCGTTGACCCTGCGCGAGGTGACCTTCGGGAATCGAATCTGGTTGTCTCCGATGTGCCAGTACTCCGCAGTCGACGGCGTCCCCGGCGACTGGCATCTGGCCCATCTCGGCGCACGCGCCACGGGTGGGTTCGGGTTGGTCGTCGCGGAGGCGACCGCCGTGACACCGACGGGACGAATCAGTCCCCAGGACACCGGCCTGTGGAACGAGGAGCACACTCGCGCCTGGTCCCGGATCGTCGACTTCGTCCACGCCCGCGGCACCCGCGCCGGCATTCAGCTGACCCACGCCGGACGCAAGGCGTCCATCCGCCGCCCCTGGGACGACGCACAGGGCAGCATCGACGAGGCCGACGGCGGGTGGCGGGCAGTCGGACCGGGCACGGACGCGTTTCCCGGGTTCGCGGCGCCTCGTGCACTGTCCACCGGCGAGATCGCAGGCATCGTCGGCGCATTCGGCGAGTCCGCCCGACGGGCGGATCAGGCCGGATTCGACCTGCTCGAAATCCAGGCCGCGCACGGCTTTCTCATCCATTCGTTCCTGTCGCCTCTGACCAACACCCGCACCGACGAGTACGGCGGCTCCCTCGAGTCACGCACCCGGTTGCTCTCGTCGGTCGTCGAGGCCGTCCGCGTGTGGTGGCCGGCGCACAAACCCCTGTCCGTCCGGTTCTCCGCGACCGACTGGCTCGACGGCGGACTGACCCCGGACGACGTCGTCGCGATCGCGCAGCGGATCGTCCCGCTCGGCGTCGACCTGATCGACGTGTCCAGTGGCGGTCTGCTGCCCGCCGAGATTCCACTCGGACCCGGCTACCAGGTTCCTCTCGCCGCGCACATCCGATCCGGCGCCGGGGTTCCGGTCGGCGCGGTCGGCCTCGTCGACGACGCTCGCCACGCCACCCGGATCCTCGCCGACGACAACGCGGACGTGGTCTTTCTCGGCCGGGCGGCGCTACGGGATCCGAACTGGCCCCTGCGAGCCGCGAAGGAACTGGGGATCGAGCACCGCGAACGGTTGTGGCAACCGCAGGCGGTTCGCGGCGACTGGGCCTGAGTCCTCACGGCTCGTTCTCGTCACTACGCGCCGACTGCGGTGAACCGCTGGGTCACGCCGCCTCGGGGCTCTCGTCGGGCGGGCACCGTGCCCGCGCGTAGTCGTCGACGTACTCTTCCCCGCTCTGCGCGCGAGCGCCCTCATCACCGTCTGTCGCCGCCCGCACTCCGGCAGGCCCGGAGGGGGTCAGGTCCAGGGGCTCCAGTGAACACGAGGATCTGTTTGGCCGTGTAGTGCTCAACAGCCTCCCCCGAAATCGGAGGCGCGCGGACTCCCGACTTCCGTGCTTGACGGCCTGAACCCGCCGATCGGCGGAATCTGTCGGTGGGCCGCGGTAGTCTTTCGAACATGAGTTCGAACGATGCGACAAGGGACAGTCACCAGGTGGAACAGCACCTGGTGACGCTCGATGCCGCCGTCGAACGACTACTCGAGGCCGGCCTGGCGACGCTGTCCGATGACGCAGTGGTCGACACCTTGCAGCGGCTGGAAGTATCGCTGCGTAAGGCGGCGGCGGTCGGGAACCGGCTCGTCATCGAAGCCGTCGAGCGGTCGATACCAGGGAACTTGGCGTGCCGATCCGTCAACGAGTTCCTGATCCACACACTACGAATCTCCGGCGGCGATGCCGCCGCACGCGTCAAACGAGCCCGCAAAACCGTTGTGTGGCACAACCTCTCCGGCGACGAACTGGAACCGGCCCTGCCCGACACCGCCGCAGCACTCACCGCTGGTGCAATCGGAACCGACCACGTCCGCGCCATCGCCCAGGTGATGCGGAAGATCCCGCACGGCACCGACACCGACCACATCGACGTCGCAGAACACATCCTTGCCGATGCCGCCCGCGCCACCACCCCCGAAGACGTCACCACAATCGGACTGCACCTGCTCGCGCACCTTGCCGCAGACGGAAACGCCCCCGACGAACGAGACCGCAAACGCATGCGCGGACTCCGCGTCGGAAAGCAAGGCGCCGATCTCATGACGCCCATCTCGGGACTGCTGGACCCCGAGGCTCGCGCGCTGCTCGAACCTGTACTCGCGAAACTGGCACGCCCGGGAATGAACAACCCCGACGACCCCGACTCCCCCGTCGGTGATGTCGACTCAGCCGACCTCGATCGAGTCGCTCTCGCAAAGGCTGCGGCCCGCGACACCCGCACCGCCGTCCAACGCAACCACGACGCGTTGAAAACCGGACTGCGCCATCTCCTCTCGTCCGGTGTACTCGGTTCCCATCGCGGACTGCCTGTCACCGCGATCATCACCCTGAGCGTCCGTCAGATCGAAGAAGAGAACGGCATCGTCACCACCGCCTCCGGCGGCATCTTGCCAATCTCCGACGCCCTACGGATGGCCGAGAAGTCCCATCCGGTACTCGCGTTGTTCGATCACCGCGGGAGACCACTGCATCTCGGACGCGCGAAGCGACTCGCCACCGCAGACCAACGACTCGCACTGATCGCTTCCTCGGGCGGCTGCACCCGACCCGGCTGCGACGCACCCGCATCGATGACCGCCGTTCACCACGTCAGGGAGTGGAGAGACGGCGGCCGCACCGACATCGACAACCTCGACCTCGCCTGCGATCACTGCCACGCACTCATCCACGACGGCCCCGGCGGCTGGCAGACTCGCACCTCACCCGACGACACCGACAACGCGGGCAGGACTGCGTGGACCGCGCCGAAACACATCGACCCTGGACAGAAACCGAGAATCAACCGTCGGCACCACCTCGACGAACTGATCGCCGGGGCGCTCGAACACGCTCGCGCCCGCCGCGAAGCCGAGCTTCGGGAGCATCACCGCCGCAGGAGCGGAGCCTGCGGAGCGACCGGGGGTTGGCACCGGCAAGCCCGGGACTCAGACGGTGGTGACAACGACAGCGACGGTGACCGAGGCGGCGATGTCCCGTGACACCAGACCGAGACCGGTCATCGCTCGACGGAGCGACTCCGGCGATTCCCTGTGCCGAACGCAGGATTCACGGGCAGGAACATCACCGGCCGTTCGCGGGCCCGAACGCCACCTGTGGTCGCGACGCCGCCTATCTCGTGCCGCTCCCGCTGCTGTCGATTCCACCGGTCCGGCGTCGCCGACCGTCCACGACAGCCAGCGTCAGCGACACCGCGATCATCGCCGCACACACCGCGAGGCCGGCGGTCGCCGCGCCCGCGAAGTCGTCGGCGTCCGCAACCAGCGCCGACAGGTAGAGACCCGACACCGCGGCCACGCTCACGGTCGCCGACAGGCGCTGCGACAACTGCAGGAAGCCGGCTGCCACGCCGTGCCCACCGGCGGGCGACGCTTCCAGTGTCAGCACGCGATTGGGTGCGTCGACCATTCCCCCTGCCAGCCCGGACACCACAGCCAGCGCCACGAACACCATGATCGGTGCAGCGGCGTGCGCCGCGGCGATGTATCCGCCGACCACCACCAGCTCCACGAGAACCGCGGCCGCCACCGCGCTGCGCCCGAACCGCGCCACGACCCGCCACGCGGACGCGGACGCGACCGCCATTGCCAGCGACCCCGCCGACAGCACCGCCGCCGCCTGCAGGGCCGGGTACCCCAGACCCTCGATGAGATACAGGCTGACAACGGTGTTCAGTGACAGGACCGCACCGAACCAGAACATCGCAACGAGCGTCCCGAGAACGTAGCCGGGCGACCGGGTCAGTGCCGGGATCAGGACGGGGTTGCCCCCGCGGGTGGCGAAAACTCCCTCCCACCACAGGAACCCGGCGAACGACAGGGCGGCGCCCGAGACCGAGGCACCGACCACGAGCGGCGACAGATCCGCGACCACCGGCAGCATCAGCAGGGCGGTAACCGCCGCGAGCAGCATCAGGCCACCCGTGTCGACCCCGAAACGGGTCGAGGCGCGTCGATGATCCGGCTCGAGGAAGCGCACGGCCAGAATCAGGGTGAGCACCGCGAACGGCACGTTGAGCAGAAGCAGCAGTCGCCACCCCGTCCCGTCTGGTGTCAGGGCCAGCACCACGCCGCCGACCAGCGGCCCGCACAGTCCCGCCAACCCGCCTGCGGTGCTGTATGCGGCCAGCGCCCTGGCACGATCGGAGCCGGTGAATCTCTCGGAGATGATCCCGAGGACCTGTGCCGAGATCAGGCCGGCACCCAGCCCCTGACCGAACCGTGCGAAGACCACCGTCCACGCACCGGTCGCGGTCGCCCCGCAGACCCCCATGACGGCGAACAGGGCGATCCCGGCCAGCAGCAGTCGCCGCCGCCCGTAGACGTCACCGAGCCGCCCCGCGGGAACAAGCGCGAGACCGAACGCCAGCGAGTACGCGGCCAGGATCCACTGCACCTGGGGACCGCTCGAGTGCAGTGCCGAGCGCATGGCGGGCAGGCCGATGTTCAGTACGGACGAATCGAGCAGCGTCGTGAATCCCGCTGCCGCGCACACGAACACCTCGGGTGCGCGGCGCCGGGTCGACGCGGGGTGGGGAGCGAGCGTCACCCGTCGTGGCCGCCTAGCCGACGGCGACGGGGTTCGCCGGGATCGGCAGGCCCAGATTGTCGCGCAGAGTGGATCCGCTGTACTCGGCGCGCAGGACGCCGCGGTCCTGCAGGAGGGGTACCACCTGGTCGACGAACTCGTCGAGGCCGGTGGGCACCAGGTGTGAGCCGATGATGAAGCCGTCGGAGCCGTCGCTCTGCACGAACGTGTCGATCTGCTCGGCCACCTGCGCGGCGGTACCGACGATCGGCCCGCGCTCGAACTGGTCGGCGACGGTCTCGCGCAACGTCAGCTTCTTCGCTTCCGACACGGCCCGCAGCTTCCGGGCGGTCTCGACGCGGTCCTGATGGATGAAGGCCCGCCCCTGGATGATCGGCGGTGCCTCCGGATCGGGGTCGATGTCGGGAATCGGTCCCTCGGGGTCGTACCCCGACAGGTCGCGGTTCCACAACTGCTCGAGCAGGATCAGCGCGGTCTGTCCGGTGACCTGTTCGTCGCGGATCGCGAGGTACTTCTCCCGAGCGTCCGCTTCGCTGTCGCCGATGACGAAGCTTGCGGACGGCAGGATCTTCAGGTCCTCAGGACGGCGCCCGGCGGCGACCGCCCGCGCCTTGACGTCCCGGTAGTACTCGGCCGCCTCGGGCAGGCTGCCGTACGGGGAGAAGATCGCGTCGGCGTTGGCGGCGGCGAAATCGCGCCCCTGCGGCGACACACCCGCCTGCAGCAGGACGGGCCGCCCCTGCGGGCTCCGTGGGACCGTGAACCGGCCGGCGATGTCGAACTGGCTGCCCCTGAAGGCGAACGACCCCGCGTCGGGTCGGCTCAGGAACCGGCCGGTGTCCCGGTCGGCGACGATGTCGTCCTCACGCCACGAATCCCACAGCGCACGAACGGCGGCGACTGCTTCCTCCGCACGCACGTACCGCTGTGAGTGGGGCAGGAAACCGCCACGTCGGAAGTTCCGGCCGGTGAACTCGTCGAACGAGGTGACGACATTCCACGCGGCCCGGCCCCCCGAGAGCTGGTCCAGGGTCGCGAACTGACGGGCCAGTTCATACGGCTCGTTGAATGTGGCGTTGATGGTGCCCGCGAGACCGAGGTTCTCGGTGACCGCCGCGAGCGATGCGAGCACCGTGAACGTGTCGGGGCGGCCGATGATGTCCTGGTCGAAGATCTGACCGGCCCGCTCACGCAACGCGAGCCCTTCGGCGAGGAAGAAGAAATCGAACTTCCCGCGCTCCGCGGTGCGTGCGGTGTGCTCGAAGGAGTCGAACGCGATCTGGCTGCCCGCCTCCGGGTGCCACCACGCGGTGTGATGGTTGACGCCGCCGAGGTAGGCGCCGAGGATGACCTGCTTCGTGGATGTGCTCATGAGCTCTTGTCTCCGGGGATCACGCGGCGGGAGTCGCGTAGCGGCTGGGGACGTCGGTGGGCAACCCGAGCAGCCCGCGCAGGGACGTGCGGGGGTACTCGGCGCGGAAGAGGCCACGCCGCTGCAGTTCGGGCACCAACTCGGTGGTCACGGCTTCCAGATCGTCCACCGCGACACCGGGACGGAGCCGGAACCCGTCGGAGCCCTGCGCCTGCCACGACTGCAGGAGGTCGGCGAGGGCCGCGACGCCACCGGTGAACACCGTCGCGTCCGTGACCAGTTCGCGGCCGGCGAGGGCGTCGAGTCGGGCGAGCCGGTCCGCCCCGGACTCCCGGTCGGTGTCGAGGAACACGAGGACGTCGGCGTACACGCGCAGCGGCTCACCTGTGCGTCCGACGCGCTCTTCCGCCGCGCGGACTTCCGCCAGCACCTCGGGTCCGTTGCTCGGGGACGGTGTCACGAACACCAGATCCGCGGCGCGGGCTGCGAGTTCGTAGGCGATGTCGCGGTGCGCGAGCGCGGTGACGACCGGCTGTCCCTGCGGCGACCGAGGGGTGATCGACGGACCGCGGACACTGAAGAACCGTCCCTCGAAATCGACGTGGTGCAACTTGTCGCGGTCGATGAAGCGGCGGGTCTGTACCTCCCGGATCTCCGCATCGTCCTCCCAGCTGTCCCACAGCAGGCGCACGACGTCCGCGACCTCGGCGGCCTCGTCGAACAGTTCCGCGACGAACGCAGGGAGTGCACCCGTCGCGAGCGCCTCCCGGTCCCTCTTGTCCAGACCGGGGACGTCACGGCGCCCGAAATGCGCGGCCTCCTGCTCCGATGACGACACCTTGACCTGCCATCCCGCACGTCCTCGGGATGTGTGGTCCAGGGTCGCAAGCGCTTTCGACACGTGGAACGGTTCGGTGTGCGTGGTCGTGACGGTCGGGATCAGACCGAGACCGTGGGTCCGAGGTGCGACATAGGCGGCGACGAGGTGGGCGTCGAGGCGCGCTCTCACCTGATCCACCGCGTCCGGGTCCTCCGCGACGTACGGATTGGCGGGCACCGTCAGACTGTCCTCGATGGTGACGAAGTCGAGCAGGCCACGTTGCGCAGTCGTCGCCAGCTCGGTCCAGTACGAACCCGAGAACAGTTCGTGGGGTCGGGAATTGGGCTCGCGCCACGCCGCGGGGTGCCAGCCGGCACCGTCGAGGGCGACTCCGAGGTGGAAGGGGTGGGTCTGGGTCATCGAGTGCACTCCTGTGAGTTGAGGCCGGGTGGAGTCCGTGTGCTACACCGCGACCGTGCGGTCGCGGTCGGACCGGCGGGCCACGTTCGGCAACAGGCCGAGGTTCTCGCGCAGCGTCGTACCCGGATATCGGTCCGGGTAGATGCCGCGGTCCTGCAGTTCGGGTACGAGGCGATCGACGATCTCGTCGAGGCCGTCGGGGAAGGCCGTCGGGGTCAGGTTCAGTCCGTCGACGGCTCCGGCGCGGACGTACTCGGCGAGCCGGTCCGCGACCGACGCCGGGGTGCCGACGAACCCCGCCCCGGGCGCGAGATGCCGGACCAGTTGCCGGACGGTGAATCCCCGCTCTCGGGACAGCTCGCGCCACTGTTGCGCGATCAGGTGCGGCCGATCGCGGCTGTTCATCACGCCGTGGCTTCGGCTCTGCTTCACGATTGTCGGCGGTTCGGGGGGCAGGGGTCCGTCCAGGTCGAGATCGGACAGGTCGGTGCCCCAGACCTTTTCGACGACCGCACGGGTACGCCGGTCCGTCCACACCCGCTCTCGGAACCACTCGTGGCGATCCTCGGCATCGGACTGCGTGTCTCCGAGCACGATCGACGTGGCCGGGAAGATCCGGAGGTCGTCGTCGGGGCGCCCGGCCGCGACGAGACGCCGGCCGAGATCCGTCGCATAGTCGAGGGCGGCGTCGAAATCGAGGTAGCGGGAGAAGATCCCCTCGGCGTAGCGGGCCGCGAAGTCCCGTCCCTCGTCGGACTCCCCGGCCTGGAAGAACACGGGCTGCCCCTGGGGACTGCGCGGCCATTCCGGCTGCGCCACCACCCGGTACCAGGTGTCGAACCACTCGACGGCGGGCACCGGCGACCGGGGATCCGTCGACGGCCATGCGTCCCACAGCGCCTGTACCAGGTCCACGTGCTCACGGGCGTGCGTGTAGCGATCGGAATGGTCCAGATAGCCGCCTCTGCGGAAGTTGGCACCGGTCCAGGCACTGTCGGTCGTGACGATGTTCCAGCCCGCCCGGCCACCGGACAACACGTCGAGCGTTCCGATACGGCGCGCGAGATCGTACGGCTCGAAGTAAGTGGTGTTGAGGGTGGCGATCAGTCCGATGCGCTCGGTGTGGGCGGCGAGGTGTGCGAACAGCACCAGCGCGTCCGGGCGGCCAGTGATCGCGTCGGTGTTGAGGACACCGAGATGCTCACGCAGCCGCAGGCTCTCACCGAAGAAGACACCGCTGAAGAGTCCCCGTTCCGCGTCGCGCACGAGTTGGGTGAGGGCGTCGAAGTCGTAGTAGATGTCGGCTCGCGGCTGTTGCGACCACACGTAGTCGGGCGCGAACGGGAAGAACAGGTTGAGGTGCAGTCGCTGCCCGCGCTGCGTGCGCTCACCGGACACGGTGGCCTCCTCCGGCGTGTGCCGCCGCGAAAGTGTTGGCGGGGCGGGTGAGTCCCAGGGTCCGGCGGAGCGACGACGCCGGCCGGGGGACGACGAGGCGTCGCTCAGCGCGTAGGCGAGGCAGCACCTCACGTTCGAGGATCGGCAGATCCGTGGCGAGAACGGCGGGATGGAGCCGCACGCCGTCGACACGGGCGACCAGGGCGGTCAGGAGATCGTGCAGCTCCTCCGCGGTGCCGACGTGGCGCAGGCGCTCGTTCGTTGGCCACGGCGCATGCGCGTCGAGTTCGGCGAGTCGCCCTGTCGCGGTGTCGTGTTCGGTCGCGAGAACCACCTCCACCTCCGCGAAGACGCGCTGCTCGCGGCCCTCGGCTGCCCGGCGGGCCGCCTCGGCGAGGACGCCGACCTCGTGGACCGTCGACCCTCCGACCAGGTGCACGTCGACCAGGTCCGGCGCGACCGCGGCCGCGCCCGGGCGAGCGTCGAACGGTGCGAACACCACGAGCTGCCCCTGCGGCGGGCGCGGGGTGATGGACGGCCCCGTGACGGAGAACAGTTCGCCCTCGAAGTTCGCGTAGTGCAGTCGGGCCGGGTCCAGGAAGTGGCCGGTGACCTCGTCGGCGATGAAGACGCCGTCCTCCCAGGTGTCCCACAGCAACCGGACCGCGGCGATCACCTCGTCGTTCTCCAGTCGCACCGCTTCGGGCGCGGTGACCTCCGCGGCCCCGTAGGCGGCGGCGCGCGCGGCGGTGTCCGCGGTCACCGCGAGCCATCCGGCGCGGCCGTGCGACGCGAAGTCGGCGCTGGCGAGTTGGTTGGCGAGATGGAACGGTTCGGCGTGCAGGGGCCCGACTGCGGGCACCAGACCGATCGCGGTGGTCACGGCCGCCGCGAACGCCGCCACCTCGACCGGGTCGAGCCGGCCTCGGATCGTGGGGTGGCCGATCCGCGTGGTCGGGTCGGCGAACGTCGCGATCGCGAACCCGGCGTGCTCGACGCGGCGAACCAGGTCCACGATCGACGCGGCGTCACTCGGTGCGACCTGGCCGAACCGCCACGAGGCGGGATGGGCGCCGGTTCCGTCGAGTTCGACGGCGATCGCAAGGGATGTGGATGTCACGGGCACCGGAGATGCCACCGCCTCGGGACGGCGCCGTGGGCACCCTCGAGTCGTTGCACGGGGTCCGGGCAAGCGGGAACGTTGATGTCGGCTCACTTCCATCGTTTCCCGGCGGTAGCACCCTGCTTCGCGTTCGGCGGTGGGTTGCTGCGACGTCGTCGATCCGGGTCTCTCGGTCGCTCTGGATGGTCGACGCCGACGCTAGTGCCGCCGCGCCCGCCGGCACACCCTTTCCCTCAGCGCGAGCGAAACCCTCAGCGCTGCTTGGGCGCGAGGTTCCGGGTGGCCGGTCCCTCCAGCACCCTGCCGTCGGCGGCGAATCGTGAACCGTGCAACGGACAGTCCCACGACCGTTCCGCGTCGTTCCATCGCACCACTCCGCCGAGGTGTGTGCAGATCGCCGACACGCACCGCTCGGAATCGCCGACCCCCGACACCGCGACCGGTGTGCCGAGCGTCGGCCGGACCCGGCCCGCACCGTCCTCGGGTTCCGGGCGGCCGCGGTCGAGAACGGGGGATATCCAGCCCGTCGCGAGCTGGACCGCGACCTCACCGTTCCATTTCGCCGCGGTCACCGCACCGGTCACCAGTCGTGGATTCCACGCGTCGTAGGCGCCCGCCCACTTCTCCTGTGCGTCCGAGTGCCCCGCGGCCAGGCACGTCGCCGCCGCCACCGCGTTCGTCATCCCCCACTTGTCGAAACCGGTGGCGACGAGGATGCGATGCTCGCCGGGCAGAAGCGACCCGACGTACGGCAGTTCGTCGACGGGATGGAAGTCCTGCGCGGACCACCTGTGGGTGAGACGGCCGCCGGGAAAGTGCTGCGAGGTCCAGCTCGCGAGGTCGTCGACGCGTTTCCGGGTGGAGCCCCCGCGGCCGACGACATGCCCGTTGCCGCCGACGAGCAGCAGCGCGCCATCGGGCGTCGGCACGGATCGTAGCGACCGCGTCGGCGAGTCCACGGACAGGTACATGCCGGACGGTACGTTCTCGACGTCGGCGAATGCCGCCGAGTACGACCGGAGCGGATGCAGCCGTGCGAAGAACCCGCCGCGATCGAGGATCGGCATGCCCGTCGCCAACACCACTCGCCGGGCCTGGACGGGTCCGTGGTCCGTGTCGACTCGCACGCCGTCACCGGCGCTCCGGGCGGACCGCGCGCGTACCCCTTCGACGACGGCGCCGCCCTGCTCGCGAACGTCGGCCACCAGCGCCGCCAGCAGCGCCATGGGGTCGACCTGGGCCTGCTTCTCCAGTGCCAGTGCGCCCGCCACGCGGTACGGCAGCTCCGGGGCCTCACTCCATGTCACGTCGAGGCCCGCCGCGGTCGCGGCGGCGAACTCACGCTGCAGCGTCTGCGCCCCCGACGGCGACAGGGCGTAGTCGTAGGCGGTCTCCCGCTGCACCGGGACACCGCGCTCCGCGCAGTAGCGGAGCAGCCAGTCCTGACCGGCCCGATTCGCGTCCACGTACTTCCGCACCAGGGCACCGGAGTGCCGGGAACGGATCCGCGAGAGCTTGGTCCCGTGCAGCAGCGAGATCTTGGCGGTCGTGTTGCCCGTGGTGCCGGCACCGACGCACCTGGCCTCCAGGACGGTCACCGACTCGCCGGCGCGGCTGCGCATCAACGCAGTCGTCAGTCCCGTGAGCCCGGCGCCGACGACCAGCGTGTCCACAGTGGTCTCGGGCTGCCACGGATCGGTGGTGACGGCGCCCGTGATGTCGTGCCACAACGATTCCATGGCGTGGAGAATGCCCCCCGCTCCGGATCGGAAACACCCGACCACAGCCTGCTCAGGCGGCCGGGGCGGCTCCGCGCTCCGGGACGGCCGATCGCAGCGCCGGGGCGACCTCCGCCTGGAACAGTTCCAGGCTCGCCCGCTGCTCCGCCGTCGACAGTCCGCCACGGTCGGCGGTCAGGTGCACGACCTCGTGGCCGAGTCGTTCGTGATAGCGCAGGACCTTGTCCACAACCTGCTGTGGACTGCCGATCAACGCGGAACTGCGGTCGACGAAATCCTCGATCGTCTCGAACACCACCGGGAGCCCGGTGTCGCGGGCGAAGGCAAGCCGCTGCTCGAACAGTGGCCGATAGCGCTCGACCGCCTCCTGCGACGTGCGGGCGACGTACAGCCCGGCGGTGCCCGCACCGACCCGGGCCTCCGCCGGATCGTGCCCGTACGCCTGCCAGCGCTCCCGGTAGTGGTCGATCAGGTCGGCGTACGGTTCGATGGGATTGGTGACGTTGGCCGAGAACACCGGATCGCCGTATCGCGCAGCCAGATCGACCGATTCGCGACTGGTGGCGCTGCCGTGCCAGATCGTCAGCCGAGGCTGCAACGGCCTCGGCACCGTCACCGCGTCCGTCAGTGGCGGACGGAACGCGGCGTTCCAGGTGACCGTCTCGTTCTCCCACAGTGCGCGGAACAGTTCGTACCCTTCGCGATTGCGCTCCCACTGGTCGTCCGGTGTCACGTGAAACAAGTCCGCCTGGGCGGTGCCGTTGCCCTTCCCGATCATCAGCTGAAGGCGGCCGCCCGACAGATTGTCGAGGGTCGAGTAGTCCTCGAACGCCCGCACCGGGTCGAGCAGGCTCAGGGTCGTGACGCCCGTCCACAGTTCCAGCGTCGTCGTTCGGGCCGCGATGTTGCTGAGCACGACCGGTGGAGCCGACGCCAGGAACGGCCGCTCGTGCCGCTCCCCCACCGCGAAACCCTCGAAGCCCAGTTGCTCCGCGAGGACGGCGGTGTCGACCACTTCCCGCAGGCGCGTCGCGGGGTCGGGCAACTCGCCCGAGACCGGGTCGGGCTGGTGGGTGATGAGGCTCAGGAGCAGGAACTTCACGCGGAGTGCGCCTTTCGGGTCAGATGCTTCTCGAACGGATGTGGTCCGATCTCCTCGGACGGCCGCGTCGGGTCGAACAGGGCCGTGTAACCGGCGGCCAGATAGAGCGCAACGGCCTCGGGTTGCCGCCAGCCCGTGGTCAGGAAGATGCGGCTGTATCCACGGGCCGCTGCCTCCGCTTCGAGCTCCGCCAGCACCAGCCGGCCGAGACCTCGGCGTCGGTGATCCCTGGAGGTCCAGATCCGCTTCAGCTCGGCAGTCGTCTCGTCGTACCGACGGAATGCGCCACCCGCCACCGGCGTCCCGCGGTCCACCAGGATCAGCAACGCCCCGTCCGGCGGGGCGAACTCGGCACCGGGGTGGGTCGTCAACGCGTCGAACTGCTCCTCGAAGGGGCGTTCGTAGCGCGTGCTGTACTCGTGCGCCAGTTCCGCGAGGAGCGGCGCGGCGAGCGGGTCGTCCTGCGTCACCGTCCGCACCTCCAGGCTCCGCGATCCGGGCGTCATGCGACCACCGCCTGCCGAGGTCCGAACCGGAACGCCCGGGGTGTCCTGACATCGCCTGCCACCAGGCCGGCAACGAGTTCGCCGACCGCAGGTGCGAACTTGAATCCGTGTCCGGAGAATCCCGCGGCGACGGTGACGTCACCCAGTCGGTCGACCACGAAACGGCTGTCCGGGGTGGTGGTGTACAGGCAACTGTCGGGCGCCGCGGACGACGCGTCGACTCCGGGCAACCACACCGCGGCGTAGTCGACCAGACGCTGCACGCCGTCCGGATCGGGCCGGAAGTCGCGGGCGTCGGGGTGCACCTCGGGTCCCGTCCCGTGCTCGCCGATCTTGACACCGGACGCCGAGCCGAGCCCGTAGATCCCTGTGGTGGTGAGTTCGGATCCGGGATGGTGGACGAAACTCGGCCACGTCGCGTCGGTCACGGGCACGAAGTGGGCCGGTTGCTCCTGGGTGGTGCGCAGCGGCGGCAGCACGGGCGCCGGCCGAATGTTCGTATTCGCGAGCAACGTCCGCGTCCACGCGCCCGCGGCGAGCACCGCGTGCCCGGCCCGGATCACACCGGTGTCGGTGACCACCTCGACTCCGGATGCCGCGCCGTGGATCTCGCGGACCGCGACCCGGTGCCGAACCTCCGCACCGGCTCGCCGAGCCGCGTCCTGCAGGGCCTGCACCGAGAGATCGGCGTGGAGGCGGCCCGCCGCCGGGTGGTGCAGGACGGCGGTGTCGAATCGCATTCCGGTCCAGCGCTTCTCCGCGTCCTTCGGATCGAGCACCTCGTGCGCGATGCCGAGCGAGGCGAGGGTCTCCGCCCGGCTCAGCACGCAGCCGGGGTGACCGTGGTCGACTGCGCCGGTCAGGGTGAGCACCCGGGTGCCGGTGATCTCCTCCAGGGTCCGCCACAGCGGGAAGGCCCGACCGGCGAGCGTGGTGTGGAATCCGTCCTCGTACGCCTGGCGGTAGATCCGGGACGTGCCGTGCGAGGCGCCGCGCGCGTGACCCGGTTCGAACTGTTCCAGCAGCACCACCGACCGGCCACGGGCCGCCGATCGCCAGGCCGCGGCAGACCCGATCACACCGCCCCCGACGACCACGACGTCGACCCGGCCGTCCACCACACCCATGTCGCTACTGCTTCTTCGGCAAGCCGGGCGGGTTGATCTCGGACGCGTCGAGCGCTTCGCTCGTGATTCCCCACCGTTCCAGCACCTCCGTGTACGTGCCGTTCTCGATCAGGTGGTTCAGTGCCGCGTGAATCGCGCCGATCAGCCCGTTGTCCTTCTTGGTCAGCACCGCGATCTCCCCCTGCAGATCCAGGCCAGCACCGGAGAACGTCCCGACGACCTCGGTTTCGCCGGTCTGCAGGGCGTGGAACGAGGACGACGGGTTCGGGCCGACGTAGGCGTCGATCCGGCCGGAGCCGAGGGCCAGGTAGTAGTCGGTGGCCTGCTGGTAGTACAGGATCTCCGCGGGCTCCAGTCCGGCTGCGACGTTCTGCTCGTTCCACTCGACCAGCAGCGCCTCCTGGTTCGTGCCGGATCCGACGCCGAGCGTGAGGCCCGCGATGTCCTTCGGCCCCGAGAAGGTGATGTCGCTGCCCTTCTTCACCTCGACGGCCAGACTGTCGAGCCGGTAGGTGGCGAAGTCGTACTTCTCCTTGCGCTCCTCGGTGACGGTGACGTTCGAGATGAACGTGTCGGCTTCACCCGAGTCGATGCGCACGAAATTCTGCGCCCAGTCGGCCGCCGTCAGCTCGATGTCGAGTCCGAGGACGTCACCGACGAGATACGCGATGTCGGTCTCGGAACCGATGATCGTCTTGTCGTCGTCGGCATAGAAGCGCAGCGGCGGGGCCGTACCGGCACTCCCCGTGACGACGAGCGTGCCCCGATCCCGGATGGCCTGCGGCACCTTCGCCGCGATCTCCGGAACCTCGTCGGTGGTGATGCGGTTCTGCTCGGGCGTCAGGTTGTAACCGGCCGCGGTCGCGGCGTCGGGCTCGGCGGCCTCACTCGAACTGCACCCGGCCCCCGCCAGCAGGGCGACGGCGGTCAGAGCCGAGGCGAACAGCCTCGTGCGGCGGATGGTGGCGGACATCGTTTCCTTCCAGGGCATTCACGGGGGCTGTCGGGATGTCAGAGCACGCGCGACGAAAAGGCGCGGGTGCGGTCGTGCACGGGGTGGTCGAGCACCTGACGGGGTGGACCCTGCTCGACGATCACGCCGTCGTCCATGAAGACGACCGTGTCGGCGACCTCACGGGCGAACCCGATCTCGTGAGTGACGATGACGAGTGTCGAACCCGCGGCGGCGAGGTCGCGGATGACGTCGAGGACCTCGCCCACGAGTTCCGGGTCGAGCGCGGAGGTGGGTTCGTCGAACAGGACGACCTTCGGACGGAGGGCGAGCGCGCGGGCGATGGCCACCCGTTGCTGTTGCCCACCCGAGAGCTGCTTCGGGTAGCTGTCCGCCTTGTCGGCAACACCCACCCGCTCCAGCAGTTGCCCGGCCTCCGCGATCACCTCGACACGGTCCCGGCGTTGAGCGGAAATCGGTGCTTCCGTGACGTTCTCGAGCACGGTGAGGTGGGGGAACAGGTTGAAGTTCTGGAACACGAAACCGATCTGCGACCGCTGCCGCAGGATCTCCCGGTCCCGCAGTTCGCGCAGCACGTTTCCGCGACGCCGGTACCCGACGAGTTCGCCGTCGATGTGGACGGTGCCGCGGTCCACCTTCTCCAGATGGTTCAGGGTGCGCAGCAAGGTCGACTTGCCGGAACCGGAGGGCCCGAGGATCACCGTGACCTCTCCTTGGCGAACGGTGAGGTCGACACCCTTGAGAACCTCGAGCGACCCGAACGACTTGTGCACCCCGCGCACGTCGACGGCATGCACTGCGCGATTCCCCGTGGCCGTCATCGCGTCGCTCCCCTCGGTGCGCCCCGGCCCGTGTCGCGGATCTCGCGATACTTCGCGACCACCTTCTGCCACGGTGTGAGGGGCAGGGCGCGGGCCGAGCCGCGGGCGTAGTGCCGCTCGATGTAGTACTGCGCGACGGACAGCAGCGTGGTCAGGACGATGTACCAGACTGTCGCGACCATCAGCAGAGGCACCACGCGACCGTTGCGGCCGAAGATCACCTGCACCTGGTAGAAGAGTTCGGCGATCGCCATCGTCGACACGATCGAGGTTCCCTTGAACAGGCTGATCACCTCGTTGGCCGCGTTCGGAAGGATCGAGCGCATCGCCTGGGGCAGGACGATCTTCACGAACTGACGTGTCCTGGGGATGCCGAGCGCGTTGGCCGCCTCGATCTGCCCGTGGTCCACCGAGATGATCCCGGCGCGAACGATCTCCGCCGAGTACGCGGCCTGATGCAGGGCGAGGCCCACCACCGCGGCGGTGAATCCGGAGATCACGCCCGTGACGTCGAACTCGACGAAGCCGGGTCCGAACGGGATTCCCAACGTCAACGTCTGGTACAGGTAGGCGATGTTGAACCAGAACAGCAGCTGCACGATCAGCGGAATGGACCGGAACGCCCACACATAGGTCCACGAGATCACTTGCAGCACAGGGTTATTCGATAGCCGCGCCACCGCCAGCAGGATGCCGAGACCGAACCCGAGGACGGTTCCCCACAGCGTGAGCTCGATCGTCGTCCACAGCGCCGCGAGCACGGACGGCGCGGTGAAGTACTGCGCGAACGTCGCCCAGTCCCACCCGGGGTTGGTGACCAGTCCGTGCAGGAACTGCGCGACCAGCACCAGCGCGGAGATCGCGACCACCCAGCGCCACGGATGCCGGGTGGGGACGACCCGCAGGTCGTCGTCGGTGGCGGGGACGTCCACCGGCGGCGGTGCACTGGCGGCAGGCGCACTCACCACGGCACCTCGAAGTCGGTCACGGGCAACCCTTCACGATTCGGGACCGGGCGGCCGTAGCCACCCGGTCGTGCGTTCCATCGATCCCGGCGGTAGCACCCGCACCGTGTGGCGGGGTTGCTGCGACGTCGCTGAGCCGGGTCTCTCGGTCGCTCTCGATGGTGAACACTCGCGATGAAATGTCCCTCAACCCGGCCGCATGGTCACCTATTGCGTTCGGGGTGATTCGAACTGCACGGCGGCATGTCGCGCCGGAACGAGCGCACTGGGTGCATGTCGAACTCCGCCCAACCCTGCCCGCCGGAGGTCAGCGCAGGCGCAGCGGGCGGCCGGCGACGACGAGGACGACGGACTCGCACTCGGCGGCGACGGCGGTGTTGAGCCGGCCGAGCAGATCCCGGAAGCGCCGTCCGGAGGCGGTCGCGGGGACGACGCCGCTGCCGACCTCGTTGCTCACCACGACGACGGGGACGCGGGTCCGGCGCAGCGCGGCGACGAACGCGGCGACGTCGGACCGGACGGCGCCCCAGGCGGATTCGTCGGTCCACGCACCCCGCAGGTCGATTCGCCGGGTGAGCCAGGTGCCGAGGCAGTCGACGAGCAGTGGACCGGTGGCCGTCTGCAGCGCACCGACGAGGTCGTCGGTTTCGACGGTCCGCCAGGCGCGCGGCCTCGATGCCCGGTGTGCGGCGATGCGCGCGCTCCATTCGGCGTCCCCGCGGTCCGCGGCGCCAGTCGCGACGTAGGTGACGTCGTCGCGGTCCGCGAGCAGACGCTGGGCGTGCGTCGATTTGCCGGCCCTGGCTCCGCCGAGCACCAGGGTCCGGCGGGGCGCCGGCGCGCGATCCGGCGATGCCCCGACGGCGACAACCGTTCCGTCCGGAACAACGCGAACCCCCCACGGCCGCAGCCTGTCCGGAAGATCGGGAGGATTGTGGTGACTCAGGTGGACGGCGATCACGTCGGTGTCGGCGGTGACCGCCCCGACATCGCGGAGCGCGGCGAGCGCGCGCGGGAAGGTCCTCAGGTCGAGGTGGTCCGGCTCGTGCTCGCCCAGGTCTCCGAACGTCTCCTCCAGGAAGACCGTGTCGAAGCGGGCGTCCCGGACGGCGGCGAGCATCGCGGTGTCGAGTGGCCCGGTGTCCGTGGCCCACAACAGCGTCCGCCAGTCGGACGTGATCGCGTAGAGCACGCAGTCGCCGTCGCGGTGGACGCGGTGCGCGGCGGGCAGCACCCGCACGTCGTGCGCCCCGACGCGGAGCTCGTCGCCGGGAGCGACGGGGATCCAGCGCACCGGATCGTCCGGACCGACCCAGTCCCGGCACAGGTCCAGTGCCTCCGGCGGTCCGATCACGTCCAACGGCTGCTCCCGCGCCACCCAGGCCCGCATCAGCAGCGCGAGCGGCCCGACGTGATCGGGATGGGCGTGGGTGAGCAGCAGGTGCCGGACCCGTGACAGCGAGCGTCCCGCGTGGGCCGCCGCGCGCGGCACCTCCGGTCCGCAGTCCAGCATCAGGACGTCGTCGACGAGGGCTGCGGTCTGCGCGCGCACCTCGCCGCGTTCCAACAGGATCGAGCACGATTCGCACGTGCAGAACGGGTTCGGCCAGCCGTCGGCGGCACCGGTGCCGAGCAGCACGACCTCCATCAGTGCGGCCCACCCGCGAGAGGCAGCACGACCGGGCCACCGGGTCGGTCGAGGACTTCGACGCGGGCACCGTAGACCTCTGCGATCCGGTCCGCCGTCAACACCGCCTCGGGCGTTCCGTCGGCGACGACCACGCCGCCGTCGAGCATCACGATCCGCCGCCCGTACTGGCCCGCCAGGGTCAGGTCGTGCATCGCCGCGACGACCGTCAGCCCGTCCTGCACCCGCAGCGACTGCACCAGATCGAGCACCTGCTGCTGATGTCCGATGTCGAGGGCACTGGTCGGCTCGTCGAGGAGCAACACCCGGGGTTGTTGTGCCAGGGCACGCGCCAGCACGACCCGCTGCAGCTCACCACCCGAGAGCGCGGTCGCGGGCCGGGACACCAACGCACCCAGACCGAGCCGCTCGACGAGGCCGTCGACGACCGTCCTGTCGTCGGTCGTCTCGGTGCCGAATCGGGGCAGATGCGGGGTGCGGCCCAGGGTGACGAGGTCGCGCACCGTGACGCCGTCGGGAACGACGGGCCGCTGCGGCATCAGCGCGACCGTCCGCGACATCAGCCGCCGCGAGGTGCGCCCGGGTTCGTGTCCGCCGACCCGGATCTCGCCGGAGGCGGGGATCAACCCGGACAGGGCGTGCAGCAACGTCGTCTTGCCCGCGCCGTTGGGTCCGACGACGGCGAGCCATTCGCCGTCGTCGACGTCCAGGTCCACTCCGTCCAGCACACGGACCGGTCCACGGTCGACGCGCAGACCCCGGCAGGAGATCATGCGCTCACCCGACCACGGCGCAGGACGAGGAGGAAGAACGGTGCGCCGATGGCGGCCGTGACGACGCCGATCGGCAGCTCCGCCGGGGACATCGCGGTCCGTGCCACGATGTCGGCGAGGACGAGGAACGCGGCACCCACCACCAGTGACAGCGGCAGCAGCAGCCGGTGGCCCGGTCCGACGAGGAGCCGAACGGCGTGCGGCACGACGATGCCGACGAATCCGATGAGGCCGCTCACCGACACGACGGCGGCGGTGCCGAGGGTGGCGACACCGACGAGGATCAGCCGCACCCGATCGGGGTTGATGCCGAGGCTCCCGGCCTCGACGTCGCCGACGGCCATCACGTCGAGTGTGCGGGCGTGCAGCAGGACGACGGCGACGGAGACCACGACGTACGGCAGCACCGTCCGCACGTCCGACCAGCCGTCGGTCGACAGCCGCCCGAGCAGCCAGGAGTACACCTGCCGGAGGGTGTCGTCGCTGCGCTGCATGAAGAAGGTCTGGACGGCATTGGCGAAGGCGGCGACGGCGACACCGGCGAGGATGATGACGACCTCGGTGCGTCCGCTGCCGACGGTGCGACCGAGCGCGTAGGTCGCGCCGACCGCGAGCAGCCCACCCGCGAACGCGGCGAGCGGGACGCCCGCGAGCCCGGCGGCCCCGCCGACCGCGATCGCCAGGGTCGCGCCGAGCCCGGCCCCGCTGGACACGCCGAGCAGGTACGGGTCGGCGAGCGGATTGCGGAACACGCCCTGGTAGGCGGCGCCCGCGACGGCGAGCGTGGCACCGACCAGGACGCCGAGGACGACGCGGGGCATGCGGATGTCCCACAGGATCGCCTGCTGCCGTGCCGTCAGCCCGGAGTCGACGGCGACGAACGGCAACCGGTCGAGCACGTCGAGGATCACGCCCGACGGGGTGAGGCCGGCGGGCCCGACGAGGATGCCGACGAGCATCGCGGCGAGCAGGACGAGGGCCGAACCCGCCAGCACTGTCGCGCGGCGGCGCCGCGTCATGGTCACCGGGTGGGCTGGGCGGTGCCGGATGTGACGGCGACGCCGTCGGCGGGCACGGCACTCACGATGCCTGCGATCTCCCGCATGTAGTCGACGACGCGCGGCCCCCACCGTGACGCGAGGTCCTCGTCGACGACGTGGACGCCCCCCTCGCGCACCGCGGTCAGGTCGGCCCATCCGGCGCGTCCGGCGACCGATTCGACCGTGACACCGCAACACTGACCGTCCGCGAGGAAGATCAGGTCCGGGTCCTGCTCGACGATGAACTCCGCCGACAGCTGCGGGTAGCCGTCGCCGCCGGTCGCGATCGAGGTCAGGCCGAGCATCCCGTAGATCTCGCCGAGATAGGTGTCGTCGGTGACGGAATACAGGGTGTCGTCGAGCTCGTGGTAGTACCGCAGCGGCGCCTCACGCTCGGGTACCCCGGCGACGATGGCGTCGATGTCCGACTTCATCCGGGCGACGACCTCGGCGGCGTCGCCGACGTGGCCGGTGGCGGCGCCGAGCTGCTCGATCTGGCTGTACGTGTCCTCGAGGGTGGTGGCGGCCGGGAGGATCAGCACCTCGACCCCCGCGTTCTCCAGCCCGGCGACGAGATCGCCGGTGTCGGCGTTCGCGACCACCAGGTCCGGCTCGTATCCGAGGATCGCCTCGACGTTCGGCGAGTAGCCGGACAGGTCGGTGACGGGCGCGTCCGCCGGGTGGTCGGAGCGGTCGTCGACGGCCACGACCTGATCACCCGCGCCGACGGCGTACAGCATCTCCGTGCTGGTGGGGCTCAGCGAGACGATCGCCTCCGGCACACCGGCCGCATCGGTCGTCGCGTCGTTCCCGCCGGTGGTGTCGCCGTCGCCGCAGCCAGCGACCAGGAGTGCGAAGGCGGTGAGGCCGGCGGTGACCAGCCGGCGGGACGTCAGGTGCACAGCATTCCTCCGTGACGGGTCAGGCCAGTGCCTGTGCGAAGTCCTCGAGCAGGTCGTCGGTGTCCTCCAGACCGACCGACAGCCGGACCACGCCGTCGGTGAGACCGATCGCGGCGCGCCCCTCCGGGCCCATCGCCCGGTGCGTCGTGGTCGCCGGATGGGTGATGAGGGACTTCGAGTCGCCGAGGTTGTTGGAGATGTCGACGACGCGGAGCTTGTTCAGCAGTTCGAACGCCTTCTTCTTGCCCTCACCCTCGGCCGCCGCCAGCTCGAAGGTGACGACGGTGCCGCCGCCACTCATCTGTGACGTCGCAAGTTCGTGCTGGGGGTGTGACTCGAGGAACGGGTACTTCACCCAGCTGACGGCGTCGTCGGCCTCGAGGAACCGGGCGATCCGCAGGGCGCTGTCCACGGAGTGTTTCACCCGCAGTGGCATCGTCTCGAGGCCCTTGAGCAGGGTGTGCGCGTTGAACGGGCTGAGCGCGGGACCGGTGTGCCGGATCAGCTGTTGCACGGGACCGTCGATGTAGTCCTGCGAGCCGAGGATCGCGCCGCCGAGGACACGGCCCTGGCCGTCGATGTGCTTGGTGCCCGAGTAGACGATCACGTCGGCGCCGAGGTCGAGGCTGCGCTGCAGCAGCGGGGTGGCGAAGACGTTGTCCAGCACCACCTTCGCGCCCGCCGCGTGCGCCATCTCGGACACCCGGCGGACGTCGACGAGAGTCTGCATCGGATTGGACGGGGTCTCGAAGAACACGGCGGTGGTGGGCACCGACAGCGCCTGCTCCCACTGGTCGAGGTCCTCACCGTCGACGAAGACGGTTTCCACGCCCCAGCGCGGCAGGATCTCGTTGCACACCACGAAGCAGGACCCGAAGAGGCTGCGGGCGGCGACGAGGCGGTCGCCCTTGCCGAGCAGCGCACCGAGCGCGGTGAACACCGCCGACATGCCGGACGCGGTGGCGTAGCAGCCCTCGGCGCCGTCGAGCAGACGCATCCGCTCCTCGAACATCTTCACCGTCGGGTTGCCGTACCGCGAGTAGACGAAGTGGTCGATCTCGCCGGTGAACGCCTGCTCCGCCGCCTCCGCGGACTCGTAGACGAACCCGGAGTTGAGGAAGATCGCCTCCGAGGTCTCCTCGAAGCCGGAGCGCAGCGTGCCGCCGCGGACGCCGAGGGTCGCGGGGCGGATGCCGTCGGGGAGCGGCTTGGAGAACGCGCCGCCGGGGGGAATGGCACTCACGACTGCCTCCAGGCGAGTCCGACCGAACGCCAGCCCGCGCCGCCGCGGTGGCCGGTGTCGTCGAGTCCGCCCTCGAAGCCGTCGAGGACGTTGTAGGCGGGGGCGATGCCGGCGGCGGTGGCCGCCTCGGCCGCGCCGATCGAGCGCTGTCCCGAGCGGCACAGGAAGATGACCTCGGCGTCGTCGCCGCCGGTGACGCCCGCCGCCTGCAGCTGGTCGACGAACGCGGTGTTGCGTTCACCGGCGAACGAGACCCACTCGATCGTCAGCGGCTCGCGGCCGAGTTCGGCGAGGTCGGGGAGGCCGACGAATCGCCACTCGGCTTCGGTGCGGACATCGACCAGGACGGCCCTGGGATGCTCGCGCAGCAGGTCCCACGCCTGCTGGGGGGTCAGGTCACCTGCGTAGGTCATGTGCACAGCTTTTCACAATCCGTTCCGGGGCCTCACGCCGCCGCTGCTTCCTTGACCGCATGCCCGACCTGGGCGCGCAGCGCCGCGAAGCGTGCGGAGCCCCGCAGATCGTCCGCATCGACGCCGATGCGGGGCAGGTCGACGGGCAGGTCGAGCACGATCCGGCCCGGCTGCCGGCCCAGGACGACGATCCGGGTTCCGAGATAGACGGCCTCGTCGGCGCTGTGTGTGACGAACACGGTCGTCCTCGGGACCGCGTCGGCACGGGTTCCGGCCCCCGATCGCAGGTCGTCCTGCAGACGCTCGCGTGTCAGCGCGTCGAGTGCCGCGAACGGTTCGTCGAGCAGCAGCAGCGACGTCGGCACCGCGAGCGCCCGGGCGATCGCGACGCGTTGCTGTTGCCCACCGGAGATCTGCCAGGTCCGGCGGTCCGCGAGACCGTCGAGGCCGACGCGGTCGAGCAGGTCCGCGCGCGCCTGCGCCCGCTGCGGGCGGGGCACCCCGGCGTAGCCGAGGGCGAGGTCGACGTTGCCGCCGACGGTCCGCCACGGCAGCAGTCTCGGCTGCTGGAACACGACGCCCGCGGTCACTCCGGGGGTGGGGGTCCCCCCGCCGACCCGCACCTGCCCGTGACTCGGCTCCTCGAATCCGGCGATCAGCCGCAGCAGGGTGCTCTTGCCGCAGCCGGAGGCCCCGACGAGGACGAGGAACTCACCGTCCGGGACCTCCAGTGACAGCGGGCCGACCGCGGTGACGGAACCGTAGTCGTGCCGGACGTCGGTCAGCCGGATGCGCGGCTCCGCGCTATTGCGCGGCAGCATCGGGCAGGCCCGTGACGTACAGCCCGTCCTGGAAGTCCGCGAGGGCCGGGGCGGACGGGATCTGCTTCTGTTCGGCGAGGAACTGTGCCGCGCTCTGCAGGTTGTTCGCGAGGGCGCCGGGCTTGCCGTCGGTGCCGAGCCACTGGGCGGAGGTCACGTCCTCGGGGCGGAGGAAGACGGCCTGCCCCAGCTGCGCCTCCGCCTCGGCCGGGGTGATACCCGCTTCCGCGGCAACGGCTTTCGCAGCCGCGCCCGGATCCTCCGCGATCGTCGTCAGGGCGCGGGCCTGGGCCTGCCGCCACACCGTCACCACGTCGGGGTGGTCGGCGGCGAAGCCGCGGGCGACGACGGCGAGGTCGAGGGTGGGTTTGCCCGCCGCGGCCAGCTCCCGGCTGGTGACCAGGGTCGTGCCGTCCTTGCGGACCTCGTCGAGTGTGGGCAGCCACGTGTAGACGGCGTCGATGTCGCCGCGCTGCCAGGCGGCGAGCGAAGCCTGCGGCTGCAGGTCGATCAGCTGGACGTCGGTGGCGGACAGCCCGACGCGGTCGAGCGCGGCGAGCACGCTGTAGTGCGCGGTGGACGCGAACGCCGTGCCGACCTTCCGGCCGCGCAGGTCCTCGACCGTCGTGATGCCGGTGCCGTTGCGGGCGACGAGGGCCTCGTTGTCACCCGCGACGTCGAGGATCCACGCCACCTCGTAGTCGATGCTCAACGGATCGGACAGGCCGCGGGCGACCGGGCTCGACCCGAGCGCACCGAAGTCGAGTTCGCCGGCCACGAAGGCGGTGTTGACGTCGGCGCCGGAGTCGAACTTCGTCCACTTGATCGTGTAGTCGGGCAGCGCCTCCTCCAGCCAGCCACCGTTCTTGACGACGAGATCACCGCTCGGGAACGTCTGGTATCCGACGCGGATGACGGGCTTGTCGCCGGTCGAGTCACCGCCGTCGACCGAGCACGACGCCACCGTCGCCACGGCGAGTGCCGCGGCTGCCACCGTGAGGAGGGCGCGGCGCAGGGACTTGTTCATCTCGTACCTCTCAATGCGTGCCCCGCCAGGGGACCGCTCGTCGCTCGACGACACGGAGCAGGGCGTCGATGGTGAGTCCGGACAGTCCGATCGCGAAGATGCCGACGAGGACGACCGGTGTGTTGTTGTAGTTCGAGGCGTCCTTGACCAGACCTCCGACGCCGGGGATTCCGTTGAACAACTCGGCGGCCACCACCGACGAGTAGGCGATGCCCACGGCCAGACGGATGCCGGTGAGCGCTTCGGGCAGCGCTGCCGGCAGCACGACGTCGCGGACCACCTGGTACCGGTTGGCCCCGACGGCCCGGGCGGCCTCGGTCAGTCCGACGGGTGCGCCGAGCACCGCGGTGGTGGTGGCGACCGCGGTCGGGGGGAGAGCGGCGAGCGCGAGGAGCGCGATCTTGGGCGCCTCGTCGATGCCGAGCCAGATCACGAGCAGGAACAGGTAGGCGAGCGGCGGGAGCGCGCGCAGGAACGTGAGCCAGGGTTCAAGGATGCGTCGCAACCATCCGACGCTGCCCATCGCGAGACCGAGCACGAGGCCGCCGGCGACACCGATCAGAACACCCGCCGCAACCCGGCGCAGTGTCATGTACAGGTGCTCCAACAGCAGGTAACCCTGGTAGCCGCGGACGCCGTCGTGGGTGGTCGAGGCGTCGACCGCGGCTGCCCAGACCGTTGCCGGGCGGGGGACGAAGACCTCGCTCCACAGGCCGCTGGACGCGGCCAGCTGCCAGGCGCCGAGGAAGACGAGGACCGAGAGCAGCGGCAGCCCGGCCGCGGCGAGCCGTCGTCGGCGAGCCCCCGAGCGGGGGGTGGTCTGGGGTGGGGTGGATTGCGCGCGGGCCGCGGCGCCCCGATCGAGCGTCGCGGACATGTCTGGCATCGAACAGGGCTCTCGCGCCGGAGCCCAGGGTTGCGATCAGGGTGAGTGCAACCCTGGTCGCGGCGCCGGAACCCGCCGATCATGCGACTCACAAATGTTGCTTGTGCCCCCTCAAGGAAGGGTGCCCTAGCGGAGTTTCTCTCGAAAGTGGAGGATCGAAGGCAGGGTCCGGCCACAGGCCGCTCCGCGCAAGTTAGGTACGGCTCAGTAAACTGAGGACGGGCCGACACGGCCTGCGCACACGAATCGTCCGTCCGCTAGCCGCAAAGGTAGTTCGCTCGAGATGACTGATCAGAATCGCCCGCTCCGGGTGGCCATCGTCGGCGCCGGCCCGGCCGGCATCTACGCCGCCGACGCCCTCATGAAGTCCGACACCGCCGCCGACCGTGGCGTCAGCATCGACCTCTTCGAGCGCATGCCCGCCCCCTTCGGCCTGATCCGCTACGGCGTCGCACCCGACCACCCCCGCATCAAGGGCATCATCACCGCCCTCCACAAGGTCCTCGACAAGCCCCAGGTCCGCCTCCTCGGCAACATCGACTACGGCACCGACATCACCCTCGACGACCTGCGCAGCTTCTACGACGCCGTCATCTTCTCCACCGGCGCCAACGCGGACCGCGCCCTGAACATCCCCGGCATCGACCTCGACGGCTCCTACGGCGCCGCCGACTTCGTCTCCTGGTACGACGGACACCCCGACGTCCCGCGCGAATGGCCCCTCGAGGCCGAGAAGGTCGCCGTCCTCGGCGTCGGCAACGTCGCCCTCGACATCGCCCGCGTCCTCGCCAAGACCGGCGACGAGCTGCTGCCGACGGAGATCCCCGCCAACGTCTACGAGGGCCTCAAGAACAACAAGGCCGTCGAGGTACACGTCTTCGGACGTCGCGGCCCGGCGCAGGCCAAGTTCACGCCGCTCGAACTGCGTGAGCTGGACCACTCCCCGACCATCGAGGTCATCGTCGACCCCGAGGACATCGACTACGACGAGGGCTCCGAGGCCGCCCGCCGCGGCTCCAAGCAGGTCGACATGGTCGCCAACACCCTGCAGGACTGGGCGATCCGCGACGTCGGAGACCGCCCGCACAAGCTGTTCCTGCACTTCTTCGAATCCCCCACCGAGGTCCTCGGCGAGGACGGCAAGGTCGTCGGCCTGCGCACCGAGCGCACCGAACTCGACGGCACCGGCAACGTCCGCGGCACCGGCAAGTTCAACGACTGGGACGTTCAGGCCGTGTACCGCGCCGTCGGATACCTGTCGCAGAACATCGCCAAGCTGCCGTTCGACGACCAGGCGGGCACCGTCCCCAACGAGGCCGGACGCGTCCTCGACGAGGACGGCAAGCACATCGACGCGACCTACGTCACCGGCTGGATCAAGCGCGGCCCCGTCGGTCTCATCGGCCACACCAAGGGCGACGCCAACGAGACCATCGCGTGCCTGCTCGCGGACGCCCCGAACTTTGCGGGCGCCCCCAACCCCGACGAGAACGCGATCATCGAGTTCCTCGAGGGCAAGCAGCTGCCCTACACCACCTGGGACGGCTGGTACCGACTCGACGCCCACGAGCGCAGCCTCGGCGAACCGGAAGGCCGCGAACGCATCAAGGTCGTCGAGCGCGACGACATGCTGCGCGCCTCGCAGCAGTAGACAACTTCCTTCGCGAGCGTGGCGCCCGGTACCCCCGGGCGCCACGCTCGTGTGATCGACAGGGCAGCACAGTGTTCGACGCACACGTCCACATCATCGACCCGCGGTTTCCCCTGGTCGCCAATCACGGCTACCTGCCCGAGCCGTTCACCATCGCCGACTACCGGCAGCGGGTCGCCGACCTGGGGCTCGGTGTGGAAGGCGGCGCGGTCGTGACCGCCTCGTACCAGGGCACCGGTCAGGCCTACCTGGCGACGACGCTGCGCGAACTCGGTCCGGGCTGGGTGGGCGTGACGCAACTCGAACCCGACGCCACGGACGAGGACATCATCGCGCTCGACGAGGCCGGGGTCCGCGCCGTCCGGTTCAATCTCCGACGCAGCGCCACCGACGTCAAACTGCTCACCACACAAGCACTTCGGGCGTGGGAGCTCGTCGGATGGCATGCCGAGTTCTACGTGGACGCCACCCTCCTGTTGTCCCTCGAGCCGGTCTTCAAGAAGCTCCCCGCGGTCAGCATCGACCACCTCGGCATGTCGACACGGGGACTGCCGTACCTGCTCAACCTCGTCGACCGCGGCGCACGTGTGAAGGCCACCGGTTTCGGGCGGGCCACCATCGACGACGTCGGAGACGCCCTCAAACGCATCGACGCCGTCAACCCGACGGCACTGATGTTCGGCACCGATCTCCCCGGCACCCGCGCCCGGCGCGCGTTCGAACTCACCGATCTCGACACCATCACCGAGGCGGTCGGCGACAACCTGGACGCGGTGCTCGGCGGCAACGCCCGCTCGTTCTACCGGATCTGACCGCCCGCCCGGTTCACGCGAGACGTGCGGGAAAACCTCCAGTCGCGATCGGACCCCACCGCTCGACGGTGACGCGAATCAGGGACTTGCCCTGCTCGACCATCGCCTCGCGGTACTCGTCCCAGTCGGGGTGCTCACCGGCAACCGACCGGTAGTACTCGACGAGCGGTTCCACGGAGTCCGGGAGGTCGATCACCTCGGCCGTGCCGTCGACCTGCACCCACGCGTCGTCGAAGTCACCGCCGAGGGACAGGACGGTGGCAGCGGGTGAGCGTCGCAGGTTCACCGCCTTGGCGCGGTCGGGATAGGTCGAGATCAGGACGCGGCCGTCCGGGCCGATTCCGTAGGTGACGGGACTGAGCTGCGGTGAACCGTCGGATCGGGTGGTCAGCAGGACGCCGTTGCGGCGGCTGCGCAGGAAGTCCAGCAGTTCGGCGTGGTCGACACGGTCCGTGGTCGCGATCCTGCGTGCCATCTGTTGCCTCCCGGTTCCCGACGATGCTGCGTCCAGTATCCCCGGGGTCAGATCGCGACGACGGCCCCGAGCCACACCGCTGCGGCGAGCAGGGCACCCAGCAGTTCCACGAGGATCGACAGGCCGACCGCCTTCGTCGCGTGGACCGTGGCCCGCCATGCGTCACGATGGGTGCGGTGCCGCTGCGCCTCGGACAGGTAGGTGCCGAGCAGGAACCCCAGCACCAGCCCGATCACCGGGACCACGAAGAACCCGACGATGCCGAGCAGACCGCCGATCACCAGCGACCGATTCGGTACCCCCGCGTCGCGGAGCCGCTGCCCCGGCCAGGTGTACTTCACGACCCCCGAGACCACGAGAAGCGCTGCCGCCACACCGAACACGGCCCACCCGGTGGCCGTGCCGACCACGATCGCCCACACCGCGATCGCGCCCAACACGAGCAGCGATCCCGGCAGGATCGGTACGACGATGCCCACCAATCCGACCAGGATCGCCAGTCCGACCAGAATTTCTCCACCCGCGCTCACTGGCGCCACTGTGCCAGAGCGCGTCCCCGCCCGCGGATCAGGCGGGCTGGTGCAGTGAGAGCACGTTTCCGTGCGGATCGCGGAACCAGGCGATGCGGGTGCCGTCCGGCGCTGTCCACGCCGAGCTGGCGTCCTGGTCCATGCCCTTGTAGTCGACGAACTCGATGCCACGGGAGCGCAGGTCGTCGACGGCGGCGTCGAGGTCGGCGCTGCGCCAGCCGAGCACCGTGTACCCGGCATCGGGGACGGACTGGACGAGGGTGACGCGCAACGGCGCACCCCCGCCGCCGTCGAGGACGAGCGCGAAAGGGGTTCGTTCCCGCAGCGTCAGACCGAGCGTGTCGACGTAGAACATCGCCGAGACGTCCAGGTCGGTGCTGGGCACGAAGGCCACGAGTTCACCGGGGAATGTCATGAATCCACTGTCCTCGGGCCGCTACCCACGGGCAACAGGTGTCCCAATCGTGACCCGCGGCACACGCGCAACCAGGGAGAGGCTAACTTAGCGGGTGTTAAGTGCCACGGCACTGGACCGACGAACTGGCACGTACGACGAATCGAGGAGAATCGTGTCCGCAGAGAACTCCACCAGCAAGGGCGGCCCGCTCGCCGGAATCCGCGTCGTCGAACTCGCCGGCCTCGGCCCCGGGCCGCACGCCGCGACCCTGCTCGCCGACCTCGGCGCCGACGTCGTCCGCATCCAGCGGGCCGGACAGCTCCCCTCCCCCGACCGGCCGCGGGACCAGATTCTGCGTGGCCGCAGGATCTCGGAGGCGAACCTCAAGGATCCCGCCGACATCGAGAAGGTCCTCGGCCTTCTCGAGCGCGCCGACGTCCTCATCGAGGGCTTCCGTCCCGGCGTCACCGAGCGGATGGGCCTCGGCCCTGAGGTGGCGCTGGAGCGCAACCCGCGACTGGTGTACGGCCGGATGACCGGCTGGGGCCAGGAAGGCCCGCTGGCGCAGGCCGCGGGCCACGACATCAACTACATCTCGCTGACCGGCGTGCTGCACGCGATCGGCCGTGAGGGCGAGCGCCCGGTTCCGCCGTTGAACATGGTCGGCGACTTCGGTGGCGGCTCCATGTTCCTGATCTTCGGCATCCTCGCCGCCCTCGTCGAGCGGCAGACGTCCGGCAAGGGCCAGGTCGTCGACGCGGCGATGGTCGACGGCACCGCGGCTCTGTCGCACATGATCTGGTCCTTCCGAGGCGCCGGAGTGTGGTCGGACGAGCGTGGCACCAACATGCTCGACACCGGTGCGCCCTACTACGACACCTACGAGACCTCCGACGGCAGGTACATGGCCGTCGGTGCGATCGAGCCGCAGTTCTACGCGGAGCTGCTACGTCTGCTCGAACTGGATCCGGCGGCGCTGCCCGCGCAGAACGACAAGGCCGCGTGGCCGGAGCTGCGCAAGGTGTTCACCGAGACGTTCCTGTCGAAGACCCGCGACGAGTGGTCGGCGATCTTCCTCGGCACCGACGCCTGCGCGTCGCCGGTGCTGACCTTCGCCGAGGCCCCGGAGAACGAGCACCTCGCCGCTCGCGGCACGCTCGTCGACCTCGACGGTGTCGTCCAGCACCGCCCCGCCCCCCGTTTCTCCCGCACCAACCCGGACCTGCCGTCGGCACCCGCGACCGAGTCCACGGACCTCGGCGCCCTCTGGCGCTGACCGCCTCGGTGCACTCGCGGACGCCGGTCGTCCGTGAGTGCACCGCCGGGCCCGTCCCTCGTGGTGGGATTCACGGCCCCACCATCCCGACGCCATCTCCACTGGACAACTCCACGCCGACCCCCGGCTCCCGTTCGCGGTCGCACTGCGTGCCCGCTGGGCGGGAGGATCCGATGTCCTCCCAGCTCACCCCGCCATAGCGTGGGCACATCGCTGGAGCCGCGACCCCCGGAACGAGTCCGGGCCGGAACGTCGCGCTCGTGGAAGGACATTCGGTGAACGAACAGGATTCGGCGGTCACGGGAACCGCACGGTACGACGTCGTCGTGATCGGCGCAGGCATCGCGGGTCTGTATGCCGTACATCGTTTCCGTCAGCAGGGGCTGACGGTCCGCGCGTACGAGACCGCCTCCGGGGTGGGCGGGGTCTGGTACTGGAACCGCTACCCGGGCGCCCGCTGCGACGTCGAGTCCGTCGACTACTCGTACTCCTTCTCCCCCGAACTCGAACAGGAGTGGGACTGGAGCGAGAAGTACGCCACGCAGCCGGAGATCCTCGCCTACGTCAACCATGTCGCCGATCGCTTCGACCTGCGCCGCGACATCCAGTTCGACACCCGCGTCACCTCCGCCACCCTGGACGAGGACAGCCTCCGCTGGACGGTCCGCACCGACCGCGGCGACATCGTCACCGCCCGGTTCGTGGTCGTCGCGGCCGGACCGCTGTCGAACGCGAACACCCCCGACTTCGACGGTCTCGACACCTTCTCCGGAGACGTCGTCCACACCGCGCGGTGGCCGCACGAGGGTGTGGACTTCACCGGCAAGCGGGTCGGCGTGATCGGCACCGGGTCGTCGGGCATCCAGTCGATCCCGCACATCGCCGAGCAGGCCGACCGGTTGTTCGTCTTCCAGCGCTCCGCGAACTACAGCGTCCCCGCGGGCAATGCCCCGCTGGACGATGCCACCCGTGCCGCGCAGAAGGCCGGGTACGCCGAGCGGCGCCGGCTGTCCTGGGAGTCCGGTGGCGGCTCCCCGCACCGCGCGTACCCCAAGCCGACGCTCGAGGCTTCCGAAGACGAACGCCGCGCTGCCTACGAGGAGCGCTGGAAGCTCGGCGGGGTCCTCTACTCCAAGACCTTCCCCGACCAGCTCACCGATCCGGCCGCGAACGCCAAGGCCCGCGAATTCTGGGAGGAGAAGGTGCGCGGCGTCATCGACGATCCTGCGACCGCCGAACTGCTCATCCCCGCAGATCACGCGATCGGCGCGAAGCGGATCGTCACCGACAGCGGCTACTACGAGACGTACAACCGCGACAACGTCGAACTGGTGGACCTCCGGTCCGCACCGATCGTCGGAATGGACGAGGCCGGAATCACCACGACCGCTGCGCACTACGACCTCGACGTGATCGTCCTGGCCACCGGATTCGATGCCATGACGGGGTCGCTGTCGAAGCTGGAGATCGTCGGACGCGAGGGCCGTACCCTGGGCGAGAAGTGGGCGGCCGGCCCGGAGACCTACCTCGGTCTCGGTGTCGACGGGTTCCCGAACTTCTTCAACCTCACCGGCCCGGGCAGCCCGTCCGTGCTCGCGAACATGGTGCTGCACTCCGAACTCCACGTCGACTGGGTCGCCGACGCCATCGCGCATCTCGACGCCCGCGGCGCGGCAGCGATCGAGGCCACGCCCGACGCCGTCGCCGAATGGGTGGACGAATGCCGTACCCGGGCGGAGTCGTCGCTGCTGAACACCGCGAACTCCTGGTACCTCGGCGCCAACATCCCCGGCCGCCCGCGGGTGTTCATGCCGTTCCTCGGTGGCTTCTCGACGTACCGCGAGATCATCGCGGAGGTGGCGGAGTCCGGTTACAAGGGCTTCGACGTCCACGCGCACTGACACGAGAATGCGGGTGGGGCCGGTCCTTTCGGGACCGGCCCCATCCGCTTTCGCTCAGTTGCGCCCGTCGAACAACGCGTCGGGGCGGAGTTGCTCACCCAGTACCCGGGCGCGCTTCGCGGCAAGCCGCTCGAACGACTCGGGGTGCGTGAGGATCCAGAACTCGTCCCGTGCGATGCCGTCGAACAGCAGCGTGGCGGCCACGTCCGGCGTCATGCCCTCCCGGATCTGTTCACGCCAGAACACGGTGTCGGCGGCGGTGCCCTCGTGAGCCGGGGCGTCCTCGAAGATCCGGGTGGCGACCTGCCCGGGGCTGAACACCGACACCGTGATCTGCGGGAAGACCTCGGCGCATTCGAGGTAGAGGCTCTCCGTCAGCGCCTGGACGCCGTGCTTGGATGCCGCGTACGCGGTCATCCGGGGAGTGATCGCGACGCCACCGACCGAGCACGTGTTGACGAGGTGCGAGCGCCGTGCGTCGGCTCCCATCCGCGGCACGAAGGATCGGATGCCGTGGAAGACGCCGAGCAGGTTGACGTCGATCACCCGCCGCCACTCGTCGGCGGGTACCTCCCAGGTGCGACCGAGCGATTCGAGGCCGGCGTTGTTCAGCAGCACCGCCACCTCGCCGAACTCGGTGTAGGCGGCGTCGGCGAGCGCGTCGACCGCGGCCGCGTCCCGGACGTCGGTCGGTACGGCGAGGACCGCCGACCCGCGGGATCGCAGGTCGGCGGCGACGGAGTCGAGGCGCTCGGCTGCGACGTCGGCGAGCACGACGTTCATCCCGATCGCAGCGGCGCGCCGTGCCGCGGACTCGCCGATTCCACTGCCTGCCCCGGTCACGACCGCCGTGCGGCCGCGAAGTTCGTCGAGTTCCACTGTTCCCCTGTCTATTTCACGCAGTGACCGGCGTCCACGGGCAACGTGACGCCGGTGATGTAGCGGGACTCGTCGGACGCGAGGAACACGCTCGCGTTCGCGATGTCCTCCGGTTCGATCATCGCGACCGGCAGCAGGTGCATCGACCGGGTCCCCGCCTCGAACTGTTCCTGCGTCGGCTCGGCAACGCCGGGGCAGAACGTCCGCATCGTGGATTCGTTCTGGATCATCGGCGTCCGCGTGTTCGCCGGATGGATCGTGTTGACGCGGACGTTGTACGGGGCGAGCTCGTTCGCGAGGGACTTCATGAGGCCGACGACGCCGTGCTTGGCTGCGGTGTAGTGCCCCACGCTCACCAGCCCGCGCAGACCCGCGATGGAGCTGATCATCACGATCGAGCCGCCGCGGCCACCGTCGACGATGTGCGGGATGCCCGCCTTGCAGGTACGCCACACACCGGTGAGGTTGACGTCGAGCATCGTCTGCCACCGCTCTGCAGGCATGTCGACGGCAGACCCGGAGGAGCTGATCCCGGCGGTCGCGCACACGACGTCGAGCCGGCCGAGCGCGTCGACGCCCGAGTCGACCGCGGCGGCGAGCGCCTGCCGGTCACGGACGTCGACCTCGAACGCGCTGATCGTGCGACCGAGCGCCTCCACCTGCCGGACCGTCTCCGCGAGGTCCTCCGACGACGCCCCCGGTGTGGTGGAGTGCTCGACGGGTGCGCAGACGTCCACGGCGATGACGTCGGCGCCCTCCTGCGCGAAGCGCACCGCCTGAGCACGACCGATGCCACGCGCGGCGCCGGTGACCAGTGCGACCTTGCCTTCGAGACGTCCGTTCATCACGCCACCTTCTGAGATTGACCGGCGTCGACGACCATCTGCAGGCCGGTGACGTACCGGGATTCGTCCGATGCCAGGAACAGCACCGCATTGCTCACGTCGACCGGCTCCACCCACGGCACGGGGAGCAGCATCCGCTGCGAGAGCACCTCGGCGACGTCGGCCTCGGTCGGGTTCGCGAGGTCGGGGCGCAGACGGGCGAACGTGGCCGGGTTGATGGTCATGGGTGTCGCCACCGCACCGGGGTGGATCGTGTTGACGCGGATCGACCGCGCGCCCAGTTCGTTCGCGAGTGTCTTGGCGAGACCGGCGATCGCGTGCTTGGCCGCCGAGTAGTGCGACGCTCCCGGGACTGCCTTGATCGCGGCGGTGGAACCGACGAGCACGACGGAGCCGCCGGCCGGATTCAGCTCGGCGACACCGGCCTTGACGGTGTGCCAGGTTCCGGTGAGGTTCACGTCGATCGACCGGTTCCACACGTCGTCGTCGATGGTCCACGACGGCCCGGGGTTGTCGCAGATCCCGGCGTTGGCGACCACGGTGTCGAGCGGGCCGAGCACGCGGACCCCGGCCTGTACGGCACCGGTGAGCGCGTCGAGGTCCCGGACGTCGGCGGCGCCCGTCACCGCACGGCGGCCCAGCTCGGTCACAAGTCGGGCGGTCTCCGCCAGGTCCGCCTCGGACCGTTCCCCCGGGACGTCGATCACGAGCACGTCCGCGCCCTCCTCCGCGAGACGGACCGCGTGCGTACGCCCCATTCCCTTGCCTGCGCCCGTGACGAGCACGACCTTTCCGGCCATTCGAGTCATGTTTCGTTCCTTTCGCCCGGCGCGACGCTAGCCACCGAATCGCGCCGGGCAGCAGTGGTTCTCCCACGTGATGGGAGGCACAGAAGCCCCGTGGTCTCGTTCGGAAGCAGGGTTCCATCCAGCGGGAAAGCCTCTTACCCATCGGTCGGGACGCCGAGTTCCATGAGGCACATCACAGGACAGCCCCCTGATGGCACGGAGGAACACATGTCGCTCGCCACCACACCAACGAACAGTTCGGCCGACAACGACGAGGTCCGCGAGATCGAGGCCGCGGCGGCCCCGGCGCGGTTCGCCCGCGGCTGGCACTGCATCGGACTCCTGCGGGACTTCCGGGACGGTCAACCGCACGCGATCGAGGCGTTCGGCACCAAGCTCGTCGTCTTCGCCGACAGCGCGGGCAAGCTGAACGTTCTCGACGCCTACTGCAGGCACATGGGCGGCGACCTCAGCCAGGGCACCGTCAAGGGCGACTCGATCGCGTGCCCGTTCCACGACTGGCGCTGGGGTGGCAACGGCAAGTGCACCGACATCCCCTACGCCCGCCGGGTGCCGCCGCTCGCCCGCACCCGTGCGTGGACGACCCTGGAGAAGAACGGGCAACTGTACGTCTGGAACGACCCGCAGGGCAACAAGCCGCCGGCCGACGTGACCATCCCGGACATCGAGGGCTACGGCAGCGACGAGTGGACCGACTGGAGCTGGAAGACCTTGCGGATCAAGGGTTCCCACTGCCGTGAGATCGTGGACAACGTCGTCGACATGGCGCACTTCTTCTACATCCACTACTCGTTCCCCCGCTACTTCAAGAACGTCTTCGAGGGCCACACCGCGACGCAGTACATGCACTCGACCGGCCGCGAGGACGTCATCTCCGGCACCAACTACGACGACCCCAACGCCGAGCTGCGTTCGGAGGCGACGTACTTCGGCCCGTCGTACATGATCGACTGGCTCGAGTCGGATGCGAACGGTCAGACCATCGAGACCGTCCTCATCAACTGCCATTACCCGGTCAGCAACGACGAGTTCGTGCTGCAGTACGGCGCGATCGTCAAGAAGCTGCCGGGCCTGTCGGACGAGATGGCGGCGGGGATGGCCGCCCAGTTCGCCGAGGGCGTCGAGACGGGCTTCGAACAGGACGTCGCGATCTGGCAGAACAAGGCACCCATCGACAACCCGCTGCTGTCCGAGGAGGACGGCCCCGTGTACCAGCTGCGGCGCTGGTACAAGCAGTTCTACGTGGACGTCGAGGACATCACCGAGGACATGACCACGCGGTTCGAATTCGAGATCGACACCACCCGGGCCGTGTCGAGCTGGCAGCAGGAAGTCGACGAGAACGTCGCCCGCCAGGCCGAGAGCTCCGGCGCGGCGAACTCGTGACCACACGATCAGAAGGAAACACCAGCATGAGCTACGAAGTTCTCGCCCGTATCGAGGCGTCCGCGGACGACATCTTCCTCGAGGGCATCGAGGCGGAGCGGATCGGCAAGGTCGCCGACGCGACCGCCAAGCGGATGAAGGAGGCCGGCTCCATCCGGATGCTCCAGCCGAAGGAGCACGGCGGCCAGGAGGTGCACCCCCGCGAGTTCGCCGAGACCGTCATGCGCATGGCGTCGCTGAACCCGTCGGCAGGCTGGGTGCACGGCATCGTGGGCGTCCACCCGTGGCAGTTGGCGTTCGCCGATCCCAGGGTCCAGCAGGAGGTCTGGGGTCAGGACCAGGACACCTGGATCGCGTCGCCGTACATGCCCGCCGGCCTGTGCGTGCCGGTGGACGGCGGATACAAGTTCTCCGGCAAGTGGTCGTTCTCGTCGGGAACCGACCACTGCGACTGGGCATTCCTCGGCGCCATGGCGTGCAATCCCGACGGCAGCATGGAGATGCCGCCCCGCATGCTGCACGTCATCATCCCCCGTACCGACTACGAGATCATCGAGGACTCGTGGGACGTGATGGGCCTGCGCGGCACCGGGTCCAAGGACCTCGTCGTCAAGGACGCGTTCGTGCCGTCCTACCGAGTCATGGACGGCGACGAGGTCATCGACGGCACCGCGGTGCGGGCGTACGGACGCACCGAAACGCTGTACCTGATGCCGTGGTCCACGATGTTCCCGCTCGGCATCACCTCGGCGACGATCGGCATCTGCGAGGGCCTCCTGCAGCACGCCAACGAGTACCAGCGCGAGCGCATCAATCCGCAGGGCACCGCCGTCAAGGACGACCCGTACTCGATGTTCGCGATCGGCGAGGCCACCGCGAAGCTGCAGTCCGCCCGGGATTCGTTGCTCGCCAACGTCGATCGCATGTGGGATCTGGTGGACGCCGGGAAGACCCCGACGTTCGAGCAGCGCGCCGCCGGCCGCGAGACCCAGGTGAACGCGGCCTGGCAGGCCGTCACGGCGATCGATCAGGTCTACGCACGGTGCGGTGGCAACGCACTGCGGATGGACAAGCCGATGCAGCGCTTCTGGCGTGACGCGCACGCGGGCCTGCACCACGCGATCCACGTACCCGGCACGGTGTACCACGCCGCGACGTTGAGCGGACTGGGCGTCGACCCGCAGGGCCCGCTCCGCGCGATGATCTGACCCCGCCGAATCCAACCACTCGAATCGACAACGGAGACACACAATGACGAACCCTGATCTCGGCGGTTTCGGCACCGACATCCGTGGCCTGGGATACGTGAAGATCCAGACCAACGACATCGAACGCTGGCGGACGTTCGCGTTCGACGTGCTCGGCTTCGCCGAGGGCACCGGCCCGGACGAGAACGCCCTGTACCTGCGCATGGACGAACGCGCCGCCCGCATCGTGGTCGTGCCCGGTGAGACCGACGAGGTCGTCACCGTCGGCTGGGAGGTCCGCGACCACGCCGCACTGGTCCGGGTCACCGAGGCCGTCGAGCGCGCAGGCATCGCGGTCAAGCCGCTCTCGCTCGAGGAGGCGGACGCCCGCCGCGTCGAGGAGGTCGTGACCTTCCAGGATCCGGCCGGAACCACACTGGAGGTGTTCCACGGCGCGGTCCTCGACCACAGCCCCGTCGTCACGCCGTTCGGCGCCAAGTTCATCACCGGCGCACAGGGCCTCGGTCACGTCGTGCTGCCGACGATGGACCCGAACGGCACGTTCGAGTTCTACACCGACGTGCTCGGCTTCCTCCCCCGCGGCGCGTTCCGGATTCCGGCTCCGCCGGAGTTCGGCCCGATGCGAGTGCGCTTCCTCGGCGTCAATCAGCGCCACCACAGCCTGGCGCTGTGCCCCTCCCCGCACGGCGGTGCGCCCGGCCTGGTGCACATCATGGTCGAGGTCGACACGCTCGATGCGGTCGGTCAGGCACTCGACCGGGTCGTGAAGGACGGTTTCTCCGTCTCGTCGACGCTCGGCCGCCACACGAACGACAAGATGGTGTCCTTCTACGTCCGCGCTCCCGGCGGCTGGGACATCGAGTTCGGCACCGAAGGCATGAAGGTGGACGAGGCGCACTACTCGGCCGAGGAGATCACCGCGGACAGCTACTGGGGCCACGACTGGTCCGGCAGCGAACCGCTCGCAGCGATGTAGGAATCGCGATCGGACGGCCGTCCCGACAGGCGGCCCAGCACCCCGGCAGGGGGGCGTGACATCCCGTCCGGACGTCGCGTCCCCCTGTCGGCGTTTCAAGATCTTTGGTGATCCACTTCACAAGTCTCCGATTCTGTGCGAGTATTCCTAATCGAAATACCCATGCCAGATGGGTCTCGCGGCGCACAGCGTCAAGATTTAGGAGACTTCATGACCGCACCAGCAACCACGGACTCGACCCCCACCGCAGTCCTCGAACGTGTGTCGCTCGTTCTCGACACCTTCGACGGGCCCGGCCGGCTCACGCTCTCGCAGGTCGTCGAGAGGACCGGTCTGCCGCGGTCGTCGGCGCATCGAATGCTCGAGCGCTTCGTGGCCATGCGGTGGCTGCGGCGTGACGGCCGCGCCTACGAACTGGGTACCCGGCTGATGGAACTCGGGTCTCTCGCGCTGCACCAGAACCGCCTGCACGCGGCCGCCGCGCCGATCCTCCAGGAACTCCACCGCGTCACCGGATACGTCGTGCACCTCGGCGTCCTCGACGGGTCCGACGTGCTCTACCTCGACAAGATCGGCGGTCGTCTGGCATCGGAGCTCCCCACCCGGGTCGGCAGCCGCTACCCGGCCCGCAACTCGGCGATCGGCAAGGCGCTGCTCGCCTACACGCCGGGCCGCACCGACGACCTCACCGGATTCACGCCCGAGCTCCGCAAGGTCCGCGAGCTGGGCGTCGCGTACGAGGTGAGCCAGATCTCGGGCGGGATCAGCATCATCGCCGTGCCGATCGGACCTGTCGGCGGCGTCCACGCCGCGGTGTCCATCTGCGGACCGACCAGTCACCTCAAGTTCGACCACCGGCACGCGTCACCGGTTCGCATGGCCGCGAACGCCATTGCGCACTCACTGGCCGGGTACAGCGGCGGCACGGGACCGATCGCGCACCGCAACCGACTCCAGAGCCTGCCCACCGCGGCCACCGGACTGCGCGCGCAGTACGCCTGACGGATCGGGACGCGACGGGCAGCCCGGGTCGGTCAGTCCTCGCGGTGTTCGAGGCCCTCGACGAAATCCTCGACGTCACGCCAGGAACCGGTCACCTCGGGGATCGGGTTGCCCATCTCGTCCAGGGCGCGGACGTGGGAGTACTCCTCGGCGGCGGCGTCGATGTCGTCGAGGATCCCGCGGGCCAGGTCGACCTCGGCCTGGAAGTAGCGCTCGGCCCAGATCAGGCTCATCTTCGAGAACGCCCAGGACGGTTCGCGCGTCGCGTGATTGCCGTGCAGCTTGGCCCGTTCGCGCATCGACTCCATGTTCTCGATGTGCGACCGGACGAGCGCCTTGAGCTGTTCCGGCTCGTTGAGATGCCCCATCCACAGCCGCAGCATCAAACCGTGCTTGAGAACGGGCTGCTCCACGGGCGCGTCCCGCGACCAGTTCCGCACCGCCCACGTGCCCCGTTCGGTGATCCGGTAGACCCTGCGCCCCCGCTCACCGGGCTCCGACACCAGTTCCGATTCCACCAGCCCGGCCTTCTCGAGCCGTTTGAGCTCGGCGTAGATCTGGCTGATCGACGGGCTCCAGTAGAAGAAGCCGATGCTCCAGTCCGCCCACTTCTTCAGGTCGTATCCGGTGAGCCCCTCACCGAGGGTGAGCATCCCGAGGACGGCCCAACTGGTCGCGGGCAGCGACGGGTACCCGTCTTCGGCAGCCGCTGCGGCGGACTCGGTCTCGGACATGACCGAAGACTAACAGCCCAGGTAGGTGCCGTTTTGACGGCCCCGGCGGGACAGCCCCGCACTCCGAGCCGGCCCTCCCGCTCCACGGGAGGGAGAGGTCCGAATCACCCACGCCGTGACTACCGTCGCGGACACAACCAGGAGGTCCGAATCATGGAAAGCGTCAGCTGCAACACCTGCGGAAACCGAGTCCTCGTCGAGAAGTACAGCGAGGCACACACCAGCATCCAGTGGCTCGACGACGTCGACGGCGCCTGCCCGCGATTCGCCGAGTCGCACACCAGGGACGGTCGCGCCCGCGTCCCCACCTGCCGCCACCTGCAGGAGAGCATCGACGGACTGGTCCTGTCCGGGCAGATCGGGATGTCACTGCGCAGCTACCCGGTTCCGGGCCGACTGGAGTAGCGACGCAGCGTCTTCCACCGGACGCGGCACGTCACACGATCACGGGCACACCCGAACCGACCCGTGCCTCGCCCGCGAGACCGCGATACGCGCCGGCGAGTCCTCGCACCGCAGCACGCAGCTCGTCCTCGCCGCGTGCATAGGGCAGTCGCACATACCGCTCGAAGGCCCCGTCGAGACCGAAACGCGGACCAGCAGCGACCTGCACGCCGTGGCTCGGCGCCGTCGCGGCGATCGCCGTCGACAGCGGGGCGGGCAGATGCACCCACAGCGCCATCCCGCCCGGACCCGGATCGCAGCGCCACTCCGGCAGTTCGACGGACAACTCGTCCAGGAGCGCCGCGCGCTGCGCACGCAGCCGGTCCCGGCGCGCGGGGAGCACCGATTCGGGATCCGAGAGCAGCCCTGCCGCAACGATCTGTTCGAGCACTGCCGATCCGAGGTCGAGTGCGGACCGGATCGCGAGTAGGGCGTTGATCGTGGACACGTCGGCACGAATCCAGCCGATCCGCAGCCCGGACCAGTACGCCTTCGACATCGATCCGACGGTGATCACGTCCGCGCGGGCGCCGGCCGCGAACCGGGCGACAGGCGTCGGCGTGGGTGCGTCGAGTCCGAGGTCCGTCATCGTCTCGTCGATCACGAGGGTCATGTGGGTGTCGCCCGCGATGCGGACCAGCTCGGCGCGGCCAGCGTCGTCCAGGCAGAAGCCGGTGGGATTGTGGAAGTCGGGCACCAGGTAGGCGACCTTGGCCGCGGTCTGCCGCGCCGCGGCGCGCATTCCGTCCAGGTCCCAGCCCATCGACTCCAACCGCAGCGGAACCGGAACCGGCCGTGCCCCGGTGCGTTTGATCGCCTCGATCGCGTTGGTGTAGGTGGGGTGGTCGATGAGGATCCGGTCTCCCGGTGACGCGACGAGCGCCAGCACCAGAACCAGCGCCTGCTGCGCGCCCGTCGTGATCATGATCTGGTCGGCGGTCGTCGGGACGCCGCGGTCCCGGTAGCGCCGCGCGACGGCCTCGCGCAGCACCGGCAGCCCGACGGATTCCAGTCCCGTGGTGTGCAGGTACGTCGGAAGCTCGAGCAGTGCGTCGGCGTAGGCGTCGCGGATGCGATCCGCGGGCGCGGACATCGCGGCGCACGTGAGATCGACGAGGGACGACCGGACACCCGGAGCCTCCCTCGACGCTCGTCCGGGCGCCGGGCGTCCGGACGCTGCGGGAGCCGCGGGCAAGGTCACGGTGCTGCGCGACCCCTGCCTGCTGACGAGATAACCGTCCTCGCGCAGCGCCGCATAGGCGGACGTGATGGTGGTGCGACTGAGGTCGAGTGCGACCGCGAGATCCCGTTCGCTCGGCAGCGCCACACCGATAGGGATGCGACCGTCGGCGACGAGCAGTCGGATCCCGTCGGCGAGCGCGCGGTAGCCGGGGCGCCGGCCATGGCTGCTCCGGGCCTCGTCGGGCTGCCAGCGCCCGAGGTCGCGGGCGAGGGTGGCGGCTCCGATCACGCGTGTCATACAGACCAGTATCGCGAAAGTGGCCATTTCAAACAAGGCCAGTTCCGCACACGATGGAGGCATGACCCCCTTCCTGACCTTCCTCGCCGCGCTCCTCGTCATCGCGGCAGTCGTCGCCCTCCGCCGCGACCGGGGCACCCCGATCTTTCACCTCGACCAGTTCCGACCTGCAGCTCCACTGGCAGGACGCCTACCGGAGACCCATGACGCCGAGCGCGCCTATCGCGATCTGCACGCTGTCGCGTCACGCTCCGAACCCGGGATCGCCGCCGGGCGCACCCTGGCGCAGTAGCAGTCCAGTTGAGAACAACTGGACTGCTCCGACAGGCGGAGCGTCGGTGGCGACGGTCATACTGACGGAGTGGCAGCACTGCACTTCGCTCTCTTCGGCACCGCACTCGGTCGCTGCGGCCTGGTGTGGGGCGACCGTGGCATCGTCGGCTTCCAGCTACCCGAGGAGACCGACGACCGGACCGTCGAACGGCTGCGGGAGTGCTTCCCGGACGCCGCGGAGCAGGCGCTCGACGTCCGGGTTCACGCGGTGGCACAGCGCGTCACCGCCCTGCTCGCCGGCACCGACGACGGCCCCGGCCCCACCGACGACCTGACGGACGTCGACCTCGACCTGACCGACCTTCCGGACTTCGACCGTCGCGTCTATGCCGTCGCCCGCGCCATCGCGCCCGGACACACGCTCACCTACGGCGAGGTGGCCGCGGCGATCGGGAGCCCGGGCGCGGCGCAGGCCGTCGGTCAGGCGTTGGGCCGCAATCCGATTCCGGTCATCGTGCCCTGCCATCGGGTACTCGCGGCGGACGGTGCCGTCGGCGGATTCTCCGCGAGCGGCGGCACCGTCACCAAGCGGGCCCTGCTCGCCGCCGAGCGCACCCCCGGGTTCGGAGAACCCACCCTGTTCTGATCCGGACCGCTGCGTCCCTCAGTCGGCGACGAGAACGGGAGCGGGAGCGGTGCCGTCGACACCCGGGACGGCGACCTGCTCGATCCGGCGCGGCAGAGCGAACGCGACGATCGCGCCCAGGACCGCGGCGACCGCGCCGATGAGGAACGCGACCTGGAAGCCCTCGTCGGTGTAGAACACGACACCCTGGGTCATCTCCGGCGGGATCGGCGCGATGTACGAGTTGTTCATCACCGTGAACGCCACGACCGGAAGCACTGCCGGGAACACCGACTGGAACACCCCCACGATGCTCGCCGTGCTCGCCTGCAGTTGCGGCGGGACGGCCTCGATCAGCAGGTTCGGGATGGACGCGTACGCCATGCCCATGCCGGTGCCGAACAGTCCGGCGAAGACGACGAGCAGCGCCTTGCTGTCGTGGGACAGCGCCACGCAGACGAAGCCGGCCGCCATGCCGAGCATGCCGATCGCCATGAGCGGCCGCGGGCGGCCGCCCCGGCCGACGAGCATGCCCACGATGACGCCACCGACGACGACCATGCCTCCGATGGGCGCCTGGAAGATCGCGAATCCCTCTGCGCTGACACCGAATCCGTACCCTAGACCCAGGACCGCCGGGGTCATCGCGAGCATCGGGAGCAGGATCGTGAACAGTCCGCTGGATCCGTAGCAGAAGCCCGCGCCCACGGCGGTCAGCAGCACCGGACGACGACCGAGGACGTCGAGGTCGATCAGCGGCTCGCGAACCATGCGCGCCGACACCAGCCAGGCGACGATCAACACGACACCACCGAGCAGGTACGCGAGGGTCGAACCGCTCGTCCAACCCCAGGTGGGTCCGAAGCTCACCGCGACCAGCACGCCGGCGATGCCGGCACCGAGGAGCACGGCGCCGATCAGGTCGACGCTCGACCGCAGGCGGACCGGGGACTCGTCCGTGGTGAGCAGGATGAGAGCGCCCAGGACCACGAGCCCGATGACGAAGAACCAGAAGATGCTGCGGAATCCGTGGTTGTCGATCAGCCAACCGGTGAGGAACGGTGCGGGGATCGCGATCAGTCCCATGCCGCTCGTGGCGATGCTCACCGCAAGCGCGATCGTCTTCGGCGGGAAGACGTCCCGGATCAACGAGTAGCTCAGGAACAGGCACGGCACCAGCAGGCCGGACAGGGCACGTCCGGCGATCAGGACCGCGTAGCTGCCCGCGACGGCGGAGACCAGCGATCCGGCTGCGGCGACCGCCACGCAGGCGATCAGCAGCCTGCGCTTGCCGTACATGTCCGCGAGCTTGCCGATCAGCGGCGCGGTGACGGCGCCGACCAGGAGGAACGACGTCAGCAGCCAGGCACCCTGGGTGGTCTGGTAATGCGCGGAGATGGCGGGCAGAGCCATCGACAGCATCATGTAGCTGACCGCGAGCATTTCGAGGAGCAGCACGATCGAGGCGAGCGAGAAGACCAGGCGGGGTGTCCACCGCTGGGCCGATGCGTCCTCCGGGGGCCGGGTGTGGCTTCCGTTGACCATGGGGGGTTCCTTCCACTTCGAGATCCCGGCAGGTCCCGCACTCTGCGGGAGAGGGCCGAGACACGTTGTTGACGAGGCACATTCACGGATCCGTGAATCGTGTAGCCCACATCACACTGGCGGCACGGGGTGACGTGCCAGACACTGTTCCGCTGGGCGGGACGTGCACCTGCCCGGACAACGAAAAGTTCCCCGATTCCACAGCCGCCCAACGGTAATGGGCAGTCGCGGAACCGGGGAACCGGAAGGATGGAGCCTGTCTAGCGGGTCGGTCGTACCTCGCCACCGGCAGCGTGCCGCGCGCCGACGTAGCCGAAGACCATCGCGGGGCCGATGGTCGCGCCCGCCCCCGCGTAGTCGTGACCCATGACGGCGGCCGAGGCGTTGCCCGTGGCGTACAGCCCCTCGATCACCGAACCGTCCGCACGCAGCGCCCGTGCCCGCTCGTCCGTGACGACCCCACCCTTGGTGCCGAGATCGCCGGCCGCCATCCGGACCGCGTAGAACGGGCCGGTGTCGAGCACGTCGAGGGCCGGAGCCGGCAGCGTCGGGTCGCCGTAGTAGTTGTCGTATGCGCTCTCGCCGCGACCGAAGTCCTCGTCACGGCCGGCCCGGGCGAAGCCGTTGAACCTCGTCACGGTCTCCGACAGCTGCGACGCGGGAAGCCCGATCGCGGAGGCGAGCTCCTCGACGGAGTCCGCGCGGTGCATCAGCCCGGTCGAGTACCAGGACTCCGGGAACTTCTGCCCGGGCATCACGCCGCCGAACTGGTAACGGTTCTTCGCCTTCCCGTCGAAGACGAACCAGATCGGGTCGTGGCGTCCGGCGATCTGCTCGTGCACGAACGTGACGTACGGCGCAGCTTCGTTGGTGAACCGCCGTCCGGACTGGTCCACGATGATCGATCGCGGAATGGACCGTTCCGACACCAGCACGTGCATGATTCCGTCGGGTCGCCGGAACGACGGCATCCACCACGCGTCGTCCATCAGATCCAGTGCGGCGCCGACTCTCTCGCCCGCCACGATGCCGTCACCGGTGTTGTCCACCGACCCGGCGCTGTAGTTGTCCTTGCCGCCCTCGCGGAGGTACTTCTTGCGGAGCTGCTCGCTCTGCTCGAACCCGCCGCTCGCCAACAGCACACCCTTGCGCGCCCGGACCCGCTGGTCCACACCGCCGCGGCGCACCACCAGGCCGGTCACCGCACCGGAGGAGTCGGTGATCAGTTCCCGCATCGGGCTGTCGAGCCAGAGCGGGACGCCCGCCTCCTTGACCGCCAGCCGGAGCCGGCCGATCAATGCCTGACCGAGCGTCTCCATGTGCCTGCGCAGCAGGATGCTGGTGAACGCGCGCCACCCGGTGGCCAGCGCGGCCCGTCGGCCCGCCCACGTTCGCATCACCATGTTCAGCTTCACGAACTCCTTGGAGGTGATGTACAGACCTGCGGGCGTCGCCAGGGCACCCGGTCGCAACTGCTTCTCGTCCTCGCCGAGTTGCTTGAGGTCGAACGGGAGGGGCTCGATCGTGCGCCCACGCGGACGGCCGCCTGCCTTCTCCGGGTGGTAGTCGGAGTAGCCTTCGCACCACTGGAAGCGAAGATGCGGACTCGTCGCCTCCAGGAAGTCCATCATGACCGGCCCCTGGTCGACGAAGGCGTCGAGATTGGCTGCCGGCACCCGGTCACCGACCACGGCGTCGAGGTAGCGGCGCACGTCCTCGCGCGAGTCCGCGAGTCCTTCGCGGCGGAGTGTCGGATTGTTCGGGATCCAGATGTTGCCACCGGACAGTGCGGTGGTGCCGCCGTACACCGACGCCTTCTCGACGACGAGGGTCTCCAGGCCACTGTCCTGAGCGGCGAGGGCGCCGGTGAGTCCGCCGCACCCGCTGCCGACGACGACGAAATCGACCTCGTGGTCCCACTTCTCGTTCGTCGTCATGTCACTGCTCCCCACCGGTGACGGTCATGTCCGCCGGGGACCAGACCGCGCGCATGCCGGTGATGCGTGCCTGCTCGTCGAACGTCATGACGTCGATCGGCTCGACCGTGACGGTCTGGTCTCCGGCCTCGGTGACGACCCGGAAGTGGAAAGCGGCGGTCCCGCCCGCGACCTTGAGCGTCAGCAGCTCGGTGCTGCGCGGGACGGAGTCGAGGGCCGAGTAGAACTTCTCGATCTCCTCCCTGCCCACCTTGGGCTCGCTGCCGACCGGATCCTCGAGGGTCGCGTCGTCGGTGTAGAGGGCGGCGATGTCGGCGGAGGTGCCGTTCGCGACCGCGTCCAGGTAGTTGGACACCGCGGTACGGACGTCGTCTTCGAAGGCCATGTCATGACTCCAGTGTGTCGAGGGGTGCTGCGACGGAGACGGTATTCACGTTCCCCACCGCCCGGCTGCAGGATCTCCCACCGAGCGGGAGATCGGTGCTGGTCACGGCTCACGCCATGATGTCGCGAATGTCCGGCGACGCCTGCGCAATCGCACGCTCGGCCAGCCCGAGGGGCAGCGTCGCGAACCCGTGGATTGCGCCGTCGTATCGGCGACGGATCACCGGAACACCCTGCTCTGCAAGGGCGTACGCGTAGTCGTCGCCCTCCGACCGCAGCGGGTCGCAGCCCGCCGTGACGACACCACGCCGTTGTGGCTCACGTCACACACCGGAGGTGCCATCGACCGGAAGATGCGGAAGACCCCGGACCGAAACGATCGGTCCGGGGTCTTCCGGGGTTCACGGCCGGCGAGCCGGCAGCGGCGCGAGGTCAGGCCAGGATGTCGTGCCTCACGATGGTCTCGTCCCGGCCCGGTCCGACACCGATGCAGGAGATGCGGGCGCCCGACAGCTCCTCGAGGCGCAGGACGTAGTTCTGCGCGTTGACCGGCAGCTCCTCGAAGGTGCGGCAGTGCGAGATGTCCTCCCACCAGCCGGGCATCTCCTCGTAGATCGGCTTGGCGTGGTGGATGTCGGTCTGGGTCATCGGCATCTCGTCGTACCGGACACCGTCCACGTCGTAGGCGACGCAGATGGGGACCGTGTCCAGGCTCGACAGCACGTCCAGCTTGGTGAGGAAGTAGTCGGTGATGCCGTTGACGCGGGTCGCGTAGCGGGCGATGACGGCGTCGAACCAGCCGGTGCGCCGCGCGCGGCCGGTGGTCACCCCGACCTCACCGCCCTGCTTCGCGAGGTACTCGCCGTGGTTGTCGAACAACTCGGTCGGGAACGGACCGGACCCGACGCGCGTGGTGTACGCCTTGAGGATGCCGAGCACGGTGGTGATCCGGGTGGGGCCGATGCCGGAGCCGACGGCCGCGCCGCCGGACGTCGGGTTCGACGACGTCACGTACGGGTAGGTGCCGTGATCGACGTCGAGCAGGGTGCCCTGCGAACCCTCGAGCAACACCGTCTCGCCACGCTCGAGCGCGAGGTTCAGTTCGAGGCGGGTGTCGGTGATGCGGTGCTTGAAGCCCTCCGCCTGCTCGAGCACCTCGTCGACGACCTGCTGCGGGTCGAGGGCCTTGCGGTTGTAGATCTTCGCGAGGACCTGGTTCTTGAACTCCAGCGCCGCCTCGACCTTCTGGGTGAGGATCTTCTCGTCGAGGACGTCCGCTGCCCGGACGCCGACACGGGCGATCTTGTCCTGGTAGCAAGGGCCGATACCCCGCCCGGTGGTGCCGATCTTCTTGGCACCGAGGAAGCGTTCGGTGACCTTGTCGATGGCCACGTGGTACGGCATGATCAGGTGCGCATCGGCCGAAAGCAGCAGGTTGGACGTGTCGACGCCCCGCTCCTCCAGGCCCGCGAGTTCGGTGAGCAGCACGCCCGGGTCGACGACGACACCGTTGCCGATGACGTTCTTGACGCCCGGCGTGAGGATGCCCGACGGAATCAGATGCAGCGCGAACTTGTCGCCGTTCGGGAGGACGACGGTGTGGCCGGCGTTGTTGCCACCCTGGTATCGCACCACCCACTGCAGGCGGCCGCCCAGTAGATCGGTAGCTTTGCCCTTACCCTCGTCGCCCCACTGGGCTCCGATGAGGACGATTGCCGGCATGACGTCTCCTAGAGTCGACAGACTTCTGCGCATCTCAGCGCAGAGGCCAGCCGTCCGTGGACAGTGGCCGGGACGACAGTTTAGTCCAGTGGGCTCGGAACCTTGACAGGTACATCACGCACGGGTCCCCGCGGGCACTCGGTCCGACCGCTCACGCGGCGGAGTGGTCGTGCACCCACGGTGCCGGACTGATCTGCACCGCCACCGCTTCCCCCTCCGTCGCGGACCGGATCACGCAGGTCGGTGGCGCCCAGACCGCACCGTTCTCCTGGAGGTAGATCGCCCGGTCCGGGTCGCCGCCGAGCAGGAAGGCGACGCCGCGGTCGTCCATTCCGAAACGGCCGGTCGCGTGCGCCGCGATACAGCGCGGAATCTCGGGCGGATAGTCGCCGGTGTCCAGGATCAGTTCCTCGTTCGTGGTGTTGACCATTGTGACGCTCACGGTTGCCATCGAATTCACCTCGAATCGTCCGGTTCGGGTCACACTCTGTTCAACAAATTTCACGCGTTCGACAATCCACTCGTGGCCGACGAACCGGCCGTGTCCCCGCCGTCACCTCCGTCATTCGGCGACGAGCGCGAACCCGGGACTACCGCCGTTCTCGGGCACGATGCCGGCGACCACGACCCCGTGCCCCGACCGCACCTCGCCGTCCGCGCGGTACGCGCCGCTGTCGGTGCGGACCGGCTCGACCGTCGCGGAACCGCCGACCAGGGTCGACATGTTGAACCACACGACGCGGACCGGACCGGGCACGGTGTCCTCCGGAAGGTCGGTGTGCAACACCATGACGTCGGGGTCGGTCGTCGACCGCTCGACGTCTGCGTGCAGCACGTGAGTGCCGATCACCGGCTGGATCTGGAACGGGTGACTGAGCATCGAGGTCGGCGTGGACATCTGACCGATCCCGAGATCGAGCAGATCGGTCGCCGCGCGCAGGTCGGTCGACGACTCGGCGACACCCTCCTTGCGCAACTCGGTCACCACGGAGGTGAGACCGGACCGGCAGAAGCGGGTGACGCGTGCCGGCGAGCGACGGGACGGGTTGTCGGCGGTCAGCATCGAATGCTCCGGGGGTCGACGTGCCGAGGTGGTTCGGCCGTACCGTCCAGCGTAGGACCGTTAAGTCTCGATAACGCTGCCGTTCGGTAAGCATCGGAGCACCGGTTGCCGGTCACGCCGGCGGCGTTCGTATCGTCGAGCGCGACCACCGCGGACCGACCGGAGCTGATCTTGACCATTCACGTACTCGTGTGCGGCGACCACGCGCTGCCGGAATCCCTGTCGGCACTCCCCCGGACGAGCGCGCCCGACCTTCCCGCGAAACCCGACTTCGACACCCTGCTGCCGACTCTCGACGAGGACACCGACGCCCGGCTCGTCGTCGTCGGCGGAGACGGCGCCCTCGCCGCGACGGTGACCAGGCTGATGCGCGGAGAGCGGCTGCACGTCGAGGTCGCGTACGTCGCCGCCGAGCGGACGCCCGCGACGCGGCTGTACGGCCTTCCCGTCGCAGAGAGTGCCGCGCGGCTGGCGGTGTCCGGGTCCGCGTCGCAGCTCCCGCTGATCCGCGACGACTCCGGCACCGCCCTCGTCGGGGCGGCCACGATCACCGGCCCCGACGAGGGGCCGCTGGTCGGAGAGGCGTACGCCGATTCCGAACGCGTGTTCTCCGGGGAGATCACGGCGCTGCGGGTGACGCCCACGACCACCCTTCCGGGGGTACGCGCGAGTGCGGGTCGGCGTCTGCTGCGCACCCGCTGGCTGCCGGCGCGGGCGGTGCAGCTCGGCGCGGTCGGCGCGGTCGTGACCCGCGACGGCGTCACGACCCCGCGCGCGGTCAAGCGGTGCAGCTTCTACCGGGACGACCGCGGCTGGCTGCTGGTCCGCTGAGCGACCCGCGGCGAACGTCGCGGCGATACTGGATTCATGGCGTTCCCCGACACCCGCCGCTCCGCCGTCCGGCCGAGCCCGGTCTTCCTGGCCGTTCTGGCCGTCGCCGTCGCCGGCGGCGCAATGGCCTGGCGGGCCGCCCCGCAGTCGACGACCGCGAGTGTCGGGGTCTTCGTCCTCGTCGTCGCGGGCTGGGTGGTCACGGTCTGCCTCCACGAGTTCGCGCATGCCTACACCGCGTGGCGACACGGCGACCACGGTGTCGCGGCACGCGGCTACCTGACGTTGAACCCGCTCAGGTACAGCCACCCGCTGCTCTCGATCGGACTGCCGGTGCTGTTCATCGCGTTGGGAGGCATCGGACTGCCCGGTGGGGCGGTGTACCTCCGGACGGATCAGCTGCCCCCGCGGGCCGTCCGGCAGATCACGCTCGCGGGGCCCGCTGTGAACGCGCTCGCCGCGGTCGTGCTGTTGACGGTGATCCGGTTGTTCGCGGACACCGAGTCCCACCCAGTGTTCTGGTGGGGGCTCGCCTTCCTCGCGTTCCTTCAGGTGACGGCGACCGTCCTGAACCTGATTCCGATCCCCGGGCTGGACGGCTATGCCGCGCTGGAGCCGTCGCTGTCGCCGAAGACCCGCCGCGCCCTCGACCAGTACAAGGGCGTCGGTCTGCTGGTGTTGGTCGCGTTGCTGTTCGTCCCGTCGGTCAACCGGGTGTTCTTCGACGCGATCTACGGGCTGTTCGAATTGTCCGGGGTGCCGGGCATCTGGGCCCGGTACGGCAACTCTCTGATGCGCTTCTGGCTGTGAACCCGATCAGGACCAGGCGTCGAGGACGATCCGCGCGGCCGTGACGACTGCGATCGGTTGATCGAACACGGGATGGTGCCCGGCCGCGGGCAACTCCACGACCAGCGCGTCCGGCCCGAACATCGGCCGCATCCGATCCAGCAGTTCCGGCGTGACGATGCCGTTCTCGCTGCGGAAGTAGGCGATGCGGCAGCCGGCGGTCGTCCCGTCGAGACTGCTGCGGCCCCCCTTGCCGATGCGGCTCGCGTCGAACTTCCAGCTGTAGCCGCCCTCGACCTCCTTCAGCGAGGCCCGCGCGATGTAGTCGAAGACGTACGGTTCGGCGGTGTCCTGTGGCGGCACCAGACGGAACCGCTCGACCGCTGCGTCGACGGTCGGGTACACCTTCGGCGTCGACGTCTTCCGTTGGTCGCGCATCTCACGTTCCTCGGGCGTGAGGTCGCGGATCGGCGAGTCGAGGATGACGACGCCGTCGAGCCGGTCCCCGTACAGGGTCGACGCCGTGTAGGAGACGATTCCGCCCATGCTGTGCCCGACGAGGGTGGGGCGTCCGGTGATGCCGCCCGCGGGGGCGACGGCGAGAACTTCCTCGACCCACTGTTCGAGGGTGTAGTCCTCGCGGTGTTCGCTGTCGCCGTGTCCGGACAGGTCGAGCGCAACGACGCGGCGTCCGACCGCGAGCTGCGGTGCGACGTGATCCCACCAGCGTGAATGCGCCATGCCGCCGTGCACGAGCACGATGCCGGGCTGGTCGGGTTCGCCCCAGGCACGGAAGGCGATCGAGGTACCGCCGACGGTGACCCGCCCTGTCTCGACCGGCGCGGCGAGGGCGTCGACGAACCACTTCGGCGCCGACTCGTTGACATTGCTCATGAATCGAAGCTACTTCACGGCAATCCGGGCGGCTGCGCCGCCTGTGCGCGAGTTTGGTAGTCGGGGCTACCAAACTCGCGCACAGGGCGCGGCGCCTACAGCGCGGTGACCCAGCCGTGCAGGGTGTCGGACCGCAACGCCGACGCGTGACGTTTGCGCAGCGCCTCCGAGAGTGGACCCGGCCGGCCGGTGCCGACGACGCGGCCGTCGACCTCGAGAACGGGTGCGACACCGGCCGAGGTGCCGGTCACGAACACCTCGTCCGCGATGTACAACTCGGTCAGGTCGACCGTCCGCTCGACGACCGGGATGCCGTCCTCGGCCGCGAGGGTGAGCAGGGTGCGCCGGTTGATGCCGTCGAGGATGTCGCACGACGCGTCCGGAGTGATCAGGGTGCCGCCCCGGACCAGGAAGATGTTGGCTGCGCTGAGTTCGCAGACGTGCCCGTTGCCGTCGAGGAAGATCGCGTCGTCGTAGCCTGCGTCGATGGCGTCCTGCTTCGCGAGCACCGAGTTCACGTACGCGCCGTTGACCTTCGCCCGCGACGGGATCGCCGAGTCGGGGATGCGGCGCCACTGACTGGTCTTCAGGCGCATGCCGTCCTGGGGAACGATCGGCACCGCGTCGTAGACGAACATGCTGACGGTGGTGTGGCACCCCCGAACCCGGGTGCCGGGGATGGACTCGTCGACGTGCACACTCGCCCGGACGAACACGTCCCCGGCCGGGTCGTTCGCCGCGACCAGTTCGGTTGCCGCCGAGACGAACCGACCGAAGTCCCACTCACCGGCGAACCGGTCCATGCCGATGATCTTGCAGGACTCGACCAGCCGCCGGTAGTGATCGGCGAGCCGGAAGGCGCTGCGGCGGGTGCCGTCCACGTGCACGGGGAACACCGTGTACACGCTGAGCCCGTAGAGGGTCGCCGAGGTCGCGACGCCGAGCGTCGCCTGCGCGGCGTCGACGATCCGGTCACCGAAGTACACATGGGGATGCGGGTTGGCCATGGCGGGACAGGCTAGCGGAGTGTCCGCCGCACCGCCCGCGAGTTTCGGCGGGTGTTCCTCCGCGCCCGACGTCCTCGGGAGCGGCACACTGAGCGACATGCTGCACCTACGGATCCTGTCGCCCGCCGACATGACGGACGAAGCACTGCAGATCCTCGACGAGGAACCGGGGGTCAGTGGGCTCGCGGTACTCCGCGGCGCCGCCATCCGCCCGGTCGGTGACGTGATCCACGCCGACATCGCGCGCGAGGTCGCCAACGACGTCGTCGAGAAACTCCGGGCCACCCGCCTGCACCACCACGGCACCATCGAGATCGAACCCGTGCACGCGTGGCTGTCCCGCGACGGGTTAGACGCCGAGTTGCGCAGCCCGGGCAGCAGTGCCGACACCGTCGTGTGGGCGGAGGTCGCGCAGCGCTCCTACGAGGACGTCGAACTCAACTGGACGTACCTGAGTTTCATGACGATGGCGACCCTGCTGGCGGGCATCGCGATCATCATCGACTCGCAGATCCTCACCATCGGGGCGATGGTGCTCGGGCCGGAGTTCGGCGCCATTGCCGCGCTCGGCGTGGCGCTGGTCAAGCACCGCTACGTCCTGCTGGGCGCGGCCGTCCGCACACTGATCGTCGGCTTCACGGTTGCGATCGCCGCGACAACCGTCGCCGGCCTGACGGCGCGGGTGTTCGGCTGGGTGACACTGGCCGACGTCACCGGTCCCCGCCCGGACACCGCGTTCATCTACGCCCCGGACAAATGGTCGTTCGTCGTCGCGATCATCGCGGCGGCGGCCGGCGTGCTCTCGCTCACCTCGTCCAAGCTCGGTGGCCTGTCGGGGGTGTTCATCTCGGTCACCACCGTCCCCGCCGCGGGCAACGTCGCGGTGGGCCTCGCCTTCGGCGCGTGGGACGAGGTGTCGGGCAGCACGCAGCAGCTCCTGCTGAACATCTTCGGCATGGCACTGGCCGGGTGGGCGACTCTGGCTGTCCAGCAGAAGGTGTGGTCCCGGGTGTCGGTGCGCCGGGCGCGCGCGCTCGACCGCAGACGCCGGATGCTGTAAGAGGTGCATGCATGAGCGAGCGCGGACCGCACGAGACGTTCGAGCAGATCGTCGCCGAGCTGGACCCACCCGTGTACGTGGTCACCACCGCCACGGGTGGAGAGCGGTCCGGCTGCCTGGTCGGGTTCGCCATGCAGTCGAGCATCGACCCACCCGGTTCCTGGTGGGGTTGTCGGTCGCGAACCACACCCACGGGGTGGCGAGCGATGCCGACCACCTGGTCGTCCATCTGCTGCCGACCGGGGCATCCGATCTCGCGGACCTGTTCGGCGGCGAGACCGGCGACGAGATCGACAAGTTCGCGCGGTGTTCGTGGCACGAGGGCCCACACGGTCTGCCCGTACTCGACGGTGCGGCCGCCTGGTTCAGTGGCCGCATCCTCGATCGCATTCCGCTCGGCGACCACACCGGATTCGCACTCGAACCCGACGGCGGTTCCGGCCCGGCCGGTTCCGTCGAGATGATGACGATGTCGGAGGTCGAGGGCCTTTCTCCGGGGCACGACGCCTGACCGCGGACGCCGGGCGTGGCCGGTCGACGTCAGGACCGAACCGACCGTCCACCGTCGTCGCCACGTCCGACGTTGTTCGCGGCCGTCGCCGTCGCGATGTCGTGCAGGCCGGCGCGAAGCGAGTCGGGCGCCAGTACCTCGACGTCGGCCCCGAGCGCGGTCAACTGCTGCAGCGCGACGTCTTCGGATTCGAGCGCGAGGTCCAGTTCCACCCAGCCGCGGTCGTCCGCCGGCCCGGGCGTGACCCGCGCGGCCTCGGACCCCACCACCGAGGGCAGAGATCGCAGCGCGACGGGTGAGAGACGCACCCGGCACCGGTACCGCAGGAGCGCCCGGTCGAACGCTGCTGCCGACGACGCCCACCACGCGGCGAGGTCGAAGTCGGCGGGGCGCAGCGCCTTCCCGTCGATCGGCGTCGCCGTCTGGATGCGCGAGACCCGATACGACAGGATGCGACCGCGGTGTGCGGCGACGAGATACCAGTGGCCCGCCTTCGCGACGAGGCCCAGCGGATCGAGGGTTCGCGTGGCGGTGCCCGCAGGCTTCCGGTAGGTGATGCGGACCCGTTCCCCGTCCAGGACCGCACGCGCGACGGTCGTCAATTGTGTTGAGCGAGTAGGACTGTCGAACCATCCCGGGGCGTCGACGTGCAACCTGCTGCGCCACATCTGCGCGCCCGCCCGCAACGGAAGGGGCATCGCACCGAGCAGTTTGGCCTCCGCCGCGGCGGTCTCCTCCCCGAGGCCGAGATCGTCGGCGAGCCCCGGAATGCCGAGCAACATCAGCGCCGACGTTTCGAGGGACGTCATGCCACTGAGTTTGGACTGCCAGCCGTCGAGCAGTCTGATGCCGCCGCCGGGGCCGGATTCCGTGTAGAGCGGCACACCCGCTGCGTGCAGTGCCGCGACGTCGCGGTACACCGTCCGGACCGACACCCCGAGCTGGTCCGCGAGGCGGTCGGCGGTCGTCCGCGCACCCCCCTCCAGGCGCAGCATCAGGGCCAACAGCCGACTCGATCGCACGCGACGAGAATACGACGAAATCACTGACAGGAGATGTCAGGAATGCGGGCGCACACTGAGCGCATGACCACCTGGCAGCAGTTCACCGACGAAGCCTCCGAACTCGCCGCGGCCGTGGCCGCCCGGCTGACCGCACACAAGCACCACGTCATCGCCACCCTCCGCGCCGACGGGTCGCCGCGGGTCAGTGGCACCGAAGTGGAGACCTTTCTCGGCCTGCTGGTCCTCGGGTCGATGCCGAACGCCCGCAAGGTCCTGGACCTGCGCCGCGATCCGCGCTACGCGCTGCACTCGAATCCCGGCCACCACACGATGGACGGCGGTGACGCGAAGATATCGGGACACGCCCGCGAACTCGTCGGGAAGGAGAAGCGGGCGATCCGGGACTGCTACCCGGAGGATCCGGGTGGCGACGCACAGTACTTCGAACTGGGCATCGAGTCGGTGGTGCTGACCACGGTCTCGGACGACCGACTGCACGTCGACCTGTGGCGCCCCGGCGCCGGCGTCACGAGGTCGAGCCGATGACCACGCCGGACCTGCACGGGAAGGTCGCACTGGTCGCGGGCGCCACCCGCGGCGCAGGCAGGGCGATCGCCGTCGAACTGGCCCGCGCCGGCGCGTTCGTCTACGCGACCGGACGCAGCAGCCGGGCCGGGCGCTCCGAGATCGACCGGCCCGAGACCATCGAGGAGACAGGCGAACTCGTCGCCGCCGCCGGTGCCGGCGTGGCGCTGCGGGTCGACCATCTCGAACCCGATCAGGTGAAGGCACTCGTCGAACGGATCGACGCCGAACACGGCCGCCTCGACGTCCTCGTCAACGACATCTTCGGTGGCGACCGTTACGCCCAGTTCGGGACGACACTGTGGGAGCACGATCTGGACGGTGGCCTGCGGATGCTGCGGATGGGCATCGACACCCACGCGATCACCAGTCATGTCGCGCTCCCGCTGCTGATCCGCCGCCCCGGCGGGCTGGTCGTCGAGATGACCGACGGCACAGCCGAGTACAACGTCCGGTACCGGCACGAGACGGGCTTCTGGTACGACCTGGTGAAGGCGGCGGTGCAGCGAATGACCACCGCGCAGGCGTACGAACTGGCACCGCACGGCTGCGCGGCCGTCGCGCTCACACCGGGATGGCTGCGGTCCGAGAACATGCTCGACGCGTTCGGGGTCACCGAGGAGAGCTGGCGCGACGCGCTCGACAGGGTCCCGCACTTCGCGATCTCGGAGACACCGACCTTCGTGGGTCGGGCGGTGGCCGCGCTCGCCGCGGACCCGGAGGCCGCCGAGTTCACCGGCCGGGTCGTCTCGAGCGGTCAACTCGCGCAGCGCTACGGGTTCACCGATGTGGACGGCTCCCGCCCGGACTGCTGGCGGTACCTGGTCGAGGTCCAGGACCCCGGGCTGCCCGCGAACACCGACGGCTACCGGTGACACCGGGCGGGCCGCCGCTCGTCACCAGGTGAGGTTCTCCTCGCAGCTCGACCCGTCGGCGGACGACTCCACCTGCACGGTGGCGTGTTCGAGGCCGTGGGTGTCGAGGACGGTCTTGGCGGCGCGCAGCACGTCCTGACTGTCGCCCTCGGTGGTCAGGTGCACGGTGGCGACGTCCATCCCGGTGGTCAGCGTCCACACGTGCAGGTCGTGGACGCCGGACACGCCCGGCAGGGCCTGCAGGTCGGCGCGCACCGCCTCGACGTCGACGTTCTCCGGGGACGCCTGGGTGAGGATGCGGAGCGCCGCCGCGGCCAGCTTCACGGCACGCGGCACCACCCACAGCGAGATGAGCACACCGACGACGATGTCCGCGAAACTCCACTGGAACGCGAGGACGAGTGCACCGGCGATGAGGACACCGACCGAGCCGACGGCGTCGGCGAGCACTTCCAGGTATGCACCGCGCACGGCGAGGGAGTCCTTGGCGTCGGCGCGGAGCATCACCATCACGACGAGGTTGGCGGCGAGTCCGGCGGCGGCGGTCAACATCAGCGGGACGCCCGGGATCTCGGGGGCGTCGCCGATCCGCTCGATCGCCTCGTACATCACCCAGACGGCGACGGCGAGCAGCAGGACCGCGTTCGCCATCGCGGTGAGCACCTCGGCGCGGTGCCATCCGAAGGTGCGGGCAGCCGCCTTGGAACCCTGCCGGGCCAGCAGCAGCGCGACGAGACCCATCGACATCCCCACGACGTCGGTGAGCATGTGGCCTGCGTCGGCCAGCAGGGCGAGCGATCCGATCGTGACGCCGACGACGACTTCGAGCACGAGGAATCCGACGAGGACGACGAGGGCGACGACCATGCGCCGGATGCGGGCGGTCGACGGACCGGCGCCGCCCGGCACCGGGCCGCCGTGTCCGTGTGCGTGTCCGTGCCCGGCTCCCATCGGCCTGTCCCCTCGTTCGACGATTCGCGTGCGAAGGTCGCTCGAACCTTCCCCGGCATCATATGCACGTATTCGCATATATGAAAAGAGTGCCGTTGTCTTACACTTGAACTCAACTTCAATTAAGGTGACGGGCGTCACACTCCAGGCGTCTGCGAAGGGAACCGGCTCATGGTGGAGATCCACGGAACCTGCGACACACGGTTCGAGGAACTGCGGGAGTCGCTGCGCCGCAACGTCGAGTCCGGCGAAGACCTCGGCGCATCCATCGCCGTCACGATCGACGGCGTACCGGTGGTCGACATCTGGGGCGGCTGGGCCGACACCGACCGCACGACGGCGTGGGAGCGCGACACGATCACCAACGTCTGGTCGTGCAGCAAGACGGTGACCGCACTCGCCGTCCTCGTGCTGATCGACCGGGGCCGCATCGACCCGTACGCCCTCGTCTCCAAGTACTGGCCGGAGTTCGCCGCCAACGGCAAGGACACCGTCGAGGTCCGGCAACTGCTGTCGCACACGTCGGGGGTGTCCGGGTGGCAGGACCCGATCACACAGGAGGAGCTCTACGACCTCCCGCTCGCATGCGCCCGCCTCGCGGCCCAGGCACCGTGGTGGACGCCCGGCACCGCCTCCGGCTATCAGGCGATCAACCACGGGCACCTGCTCGGTGAACTGGTCCGCCGGGTCGACGGCCGGGGCCTGCAGCAGTTCGTCGCCGACGAGATCGCCGGTCCGCTCGGCGCCGACTTCCGCTTCGGCGTGGACCGCGCCGACTACGGCCGGGTCGCGAATGTCGTTCCACCGCCACCGCTTCCGATCGACCTCGCTTCCCTCGATCCCGACTCGGTCCTCGTCAAGACGTTCGGCAACCCGCCGGTCGACGCGACCGTGTCGTGGACCGACGGCTGGCGCGGCGCGACGATCGGCGCCGCCAACGGACACTCCAACGCACGTGCCCTCGCCCGCATCCAGTCCGCGATCGCCTGCGGCGGCACCGTGGACGGCGTCACGCTGCTCTCCCCCGACACCGTCGCGCTGATCTTCGAGAAGCAGTCCGACGGCGTCGACAACGTGCTCGGCGTGCCGGTCCGCTTCGGCATGGGTTTCGGACTGCCCACCCCGGAGTCGGTGCCCTACGTCCCGGAGGGCCGGATCTGTTTCTGGGGCGGGTGGGGTGGCTCGCAGATCGTGGTCGACACCGACCGCCGCGCGACGATCTCGTACACGATGAACCGGATGGGCGCCGGACTGCTCGGGTCCGAGCGTTCCGCGGAGTACGTGGCCGCCGCGTTCGCCGCACTGGACTGAGCAGCGGTTCCTTCCGATCCGCCCGACAGCCGGACGGGCTCGCGAGCGGCGTGGTCGCCTACTCCGGCGGATAGGCGGGATTCGGCACCGTCGGCGGCAGGGTCGCGATCGCCGAGATCCGGCTGAGCCCCGCCACCTGCAGCAGGTCCACGATCAGCGACCGGATCTGCGCGAAGACGACTGTCGCCGAGATCCCTGCGTTCTCCACCAGTTCGGCCTTCGCGCCGACCGCGACCGACCGCAGCACCCGCGCCGCCTCCGCCCGGTCCGGTTGCTGGCCGGGATCGGCGAGCACCACACGACGCAGCACGTCCACCGCGTGCGCGAGCTTCTCGACCTCGTCGACCAGCCTGGGATCGAGGATCTCGTCGTCCCGGACCAGCGACAGCGAACGCCGGGCCAGCACCCGGATGTTGCGCATCGCGTTGTCGATCGGATCCGCGGCCGCGGCGAGCCGGTCGAAACGCTCCCTGGACCCCCGGTACAGCGGCGACAGACGACTGATCTCCCGACCGCCGCTCAGACTCGATCGCAGGCCTTCGATCGTCGTCTGGGTGGTGCGGGCCTTGCGCAGCGCCGTCTCGATCGGCTTGGGATCGTTGGCGACGAGTCCGTCCGCGACCAACTGCAGCACCTCCGAAGCCGTGCCGAGGATGTCCGCCGCGGTCTTGCGGGCCCGCAGCACCGGATGTACCGGCACGAGCGTGACCACCAGGAAACCGACGACACCACCGATCAGGGCATCGAGCATCCGATCCGGTCCGCCGCCCTGCTGAGGCGGAATCAACGTCGCGACCAGAACCGCGGACGTCCCCGCCTGCATGGAGATGATCGGGCCACCGTCGAGGAAGATCGCCGTCGTCATCGCCAACGCGACGACGAGGGTGATCTGCCAGGCGCCGGTGCCGATGATCGCGATCAGCGTGTCACCGACACCGATTCCGACGGTGACACCGACGATCAGCTCGACCGATCGGCGCACCCGCGCACCCAGGGAGAGACCGAGCGACACCACCGCCGCTATCGGCGCGAAGAACGGGTCGTGGTGATGGAACAGATCGTTGGCGACGAACCAGGCGAGGCCCGCCGCCAACGCGCACTGCAGAACCGGGAACGCGGAGGCCCGCACCCGGACAGTCGAAACACGCAGCCGCTCTCGCGCTCGACTGCGTGTGTACGGCCGAAACCTACTCGACGCCAAGCGCCTCGGCCGCCCGCGGATCGCAGTCCTCGAGCAGGTCGAGGCAGCGGGCGTGTTCGTCCGTCTCCCCGATCGACTTCGCTGCCCGGGCCAGCGCGGCGACGCAGCGGAGGAATCCGCGGTTCGGTTCGTGGCTGTAGGGAACCGGGCCGAAGCCCTTCCAGCCGTTGCGTCGCAACTGGTCGAGGCCCCGGTGGTATCCGGTGCGCGCGTACGCGTAGGCGGTGATCGTCTCGTCGTCGGCGAGCGCGGCCTCGGCGAGGTACGCCCAGGCGATCGACGCGGTGGGGTGGGCGGCCGCGACCTGCTTCGGATCGGCGCCGTTCAGCAGGTCCGATTCGGCGTCGTCGTCGCCGGGCAGGAGGGTGGGCTGGGGGCCGAGCAGGTCACCGAAGGAGGTCATGCGTCCATTGTGCTCGCACCACCCACGCAACGATCCGGCGACACCCCCGGTGCACGAAGCGGACGCCCGCCGAGCGACCCGTAGGCTGCTCCCCGTGACGCGGTGATCGACGTCACCCCGAGACATCAGAGGGGGCCAGCCGTGCCGGACAACAGCGAACCGGACGAGGCGTCGCCAGGCGGATCGCCGTCGAGTGCACCGTCGGCCCCGCCCCCGGCGGCCGAGTCGGAGGCGCGGACGGTCGCCATCCCGCACGTCCCGCGCGCGACGCCCACCCGGATCGGCCCCGGAACCCCGCCCCCGCCCGGCACCGACGCGGCTCCGGCGCGTGTCCCCGAACCGGCGCCGAGCGGACGCCGTCGGTGGCCGCTGGTCGTCGCGGCCCTCGCCGTGCTCGCGATCGCGGCGGCCGGCATCGCGGTGCTGGCCGTCAAGGTCGGCGGCGGCGACTCCACCGAGGACGACGTGCGCGGCGCGATCACCGGGTTCGTGCAGGCCGTGGACCGCGGCGATCTCGCGGCGCTGCGGGCCGGCACGTGCGGCGAACTCGGCGCCTACTACCAGCAGGTCTCGGATGCCGACTTCGACTCGGTGTACCGCTCGGCGAACTCGGATCGCGCGGTCCCGATCCTCGACAGCATCGACGCCGTCGCCGTCACCGACGACACCGCGCTCGCGCAGGTCACGGTGCACACGGCGAATGCGGCCGCCTCCACGTCGGTCCGGTCGTTCGCCCTCGAACTGCAGGACGGCGTGTGGAAGGTGTGCAGTTAGGACGTGACTTCTGATCCCGAAGGGGCGGAAGACGTGCCCTACAGGTCGGCGAGGGCGGGGAAGACGTCGGCCATGCCGACGGGCTTGCGGTGCAGCACCCGGTGCACGTCGCCGCTCACCCGCGAGAGGTCACCGTTCGCGACAGCCAGGTAGGAACTGACCCAGCCGTCGACCTCCCACGGCTGGGCACCGAAACCGGCGCGCGACGCGTACGCCTCCTCCGGCGTCTCGCGGTGGTAGCCGATGGGCCGGCCGAGCGCCGCGGTCAACGCCTCCGCGACGTCCGCCATCGACAGGGCGTGCGGACCGGTCAGTTCGAGAGTCCGGCCGTCGAACCGGTCGGTCGCGAGTACCGCGGCGGCGACCTCGACGACGTCCGCCCGCGCGACCATCGCGGCGCGGCCGTGCCCGGCCGGACCGCGGATCACGTCGTCGTCGCCGATCATCGACGGCATCAGGTCGAGGTAGAGGTTGTCGCGCAGGAACGTGAAGTCCAGGCCGCTGTCCCGGATCGCCTGTTCGGTGTGCCAGTGGTCACGCCCGAAGGTGAACGTGCAGTCCGGCGCGGCCCCGACGAACGACACGTACACGATCCGACGCACCCCTGCGTCCACCGCGGCAGCGACCGCGGCGCGCTGCAGGTCGGCACGGTCGACGGTCTCGGTCGCCGAGACCATGAAGAAGGTGTCGACACCGCGCAGCGCCGCGGACAGGCCCGGATCGCCGAACGCCGATCGGGCGACGGTCGCGCCCGGGAGCGACGGCGCCCGCGCGGGATCGCGGGTGATCAGGAGAGTTGGCGTGCCGACGACGGACAGCAACTCCGCGACGCCGCCGCCGAGGTGACCGGTCGCGCCGGACACGGCGACCCGCTCGCTCATGCCTTCAGCCTACGACCGCCGAGACGACGACAGTGCAGTTCCCGTCGCAATTGCCGGGTCGGCCGCGACGGGAACTGCACTGTCGGGGAGAACTAACCCGCGGAGACGGAGCGCCCCGCGGACTTGAGGTCGTTGCACGCCTCGAGGACACGGGCCGTCATGCCTGCCTCGGCCTTCTTGAGGTAGCTGCGCGGGTCGTAGACCTTCTTGTTGCCGACCTCGCCGTCGATCTTGAGGACACCGTCGTAGTTGGTGAAGAAGTGACCGGCGATCGGACGCGAGAACGCGTACTGGGTGTCGGTGTCGACGTTCATCTTCACGACGCCGTAGCGCAGCGAGTCCTCGATCTCGGACTTCAGCGAGCCCGAGCCGCCGTGGAAGACGAAGTCGAACGGCTGCGAACCGGCGGGCAGTCCGAGCTTCGCGGTCGCGGCCTCCTGGCCCTCCTTGAGGACCTCGGGCTTGAGGACGACGTTGCCGGGCTTGTAGACGCCGTGCACGTTGCCGAACGTCGCGGCGAGCAGGTACTTGCCGTTCTCGCCGACGCCGAGGGCGTCGACGGTCTTCTCGAAGTCCTCGCGCGAGGTGTACAGCTTGTCGTTGATCTCGGCCTCGACACCGTCCTCTTCGCCGCCGACGACGCCGATCTCGACCTCGAGGATGATGTTGGCGGCCTTCGACAGCTTCAGCAGGTCCTGCGCGATCTGCAGGTTCTCGTCGATCGGCACCGCGGAACCGTCCCACATGTGGGACTGGAACAGCGGGTTCAGTCCCTGGTTGACGCGCTCCTGCGAGATGGCCAGCAGCGGGCGGACGAAGCCGTCGAGCTTGTCCTTCGGGCAGTGGTCGGTGTGCAACGCGATGGTGACGTCGTACCTGGCGGCGACCACGTGCGCGAACTCGGCGAGCGCGACGGCGCCGGTGACCATGTCCTTCACACCGAGACCGGAACCGAACTCGGCGCCACCGGTGGAGAACTGGATGATGCCGTCACTTCCGGCGTCCGCGAAGCCCTTGATGGCCGCGTTGATCGTCTCGGAGGAGGTGCAGTTGATGGCGGGGAAGGCGAACGAGTGTTCCTTGGCCCGTCCGAGCATCTCGGCGTAGACCTCGGGAGTTGCGATGGGCACGGCGACAGACCTCCACGTCGGCAATTCGGGTGCGCTCGGCCGATCGGGCCGGCAGCGTTGTTCCTAGCAGTATGGCAACTGTCCGGCACCACGTCTCGTGTGAGTCCGAGATCGGGCGATACGGGCACTGCCAGGGATCGGCGGTACTGTGGTCCGCGTGATTGTGCAGGCAGCCGCTGACCTCGGGACCGCAGGCCAGGACTCCGTGACGAATCTGGCGCTTCTGCCGGGATTCCTGGACCCGGTCAACCTCCTCAACTCGTTCGGCACATGGGTGCTGGTCGGACTGCTGGTGGTGGTGTTCATCGAGTCCGGCCTCCTGTTCCCGCTGCTGCCCGGCGACTCGCTGCTGTTCACGGCCGGTCTCATCGCTGCGTCGAAGTCCACCGAGGTCGAGCCGTTCGCGCCGCTGTGGGTGCTGATGGTGACCATCCCGATCGCCGCGTTCCTCGGTGACCAGGTGGGCTACTGGATCGGCGCGAAGGGCGGCGCCGCCCTGTTCAAGTCCGACGACGCCCGCTTCTTCAAGAAGAGCTACATCGACGAGTCGCATGCCTTCTTCGAGAAGCACGGCCCGATCACCATCTTCCTGGCCCGCTTCGTGCCGATCGTCCGGACGTTCGCGCCGCTGGTCGCGGGCGCCTCGAAGATGAAGTACTCGGTGTTCCTCACCTACAACGTCATCGGTGCCGTCGTCTGGGGCGCGGGCGTCACGCTGCTCGGCTACCTGCTCGGCCAGATCGGGTTCATCCGCGACAACGTCGACGTCATCTTCCTCCTCATCGTCTTCGTCTCCGTCATCCCGATCATGATCGAGGTCGTCAAGCGCTACTCGGCGTCCCGCAAGCGCAGCGTCACCGACACCCCGGCCGCCACGGACGAGTACACGCCGTAATCGATGACGTTCGCAGCCCCTGACCTGGGGTCCTTCGCGAGCGTCGGACCCGTGGTGGTGTGGGCGCTCGTCGTCACGTTCGTCTTCCTCGAGTGCGCGTTCGTCGTCGGCCTGTTCCTGCCCGGTGACTCGATGCTGCTCACCGCGGGCATCGTCCTGGCCGGTCACTCCGCGGGCGCGGCACACATCTGGTCGCTCTCGGCCGGCGCGGCGGCCGCCGCGATCGCAGGCAACCAGGTCGGTTACTCGATCGGACATCGCAGCGGCCACCATCTCGTCGCCCGCCGCAACGGCCGCTACGTCAACACCGCGAATCTTCACAAGGTCAACGCGCTGCTCGACCGGAACGGGTTCTGGTCCGTGCTGATCGCCCGCTGGATTCCGTGGGTCCGGACGCTGTGTCCGCTCGTCGCCGGCGCGGCCCGGATGAACCACCGCACGTACACGATCGCCAGCACGCTCGGCGCCCTCGCGTGGGCACCGGTCCTGCTGCTGCTCGGGTTCTACGCGGGCGAGTTCCTCGAACGCGTGCCGTGGTTGCTGCCCGCAGTGCTCGCCGTGCTCGTCGTCGCCCTGGTCGTGGGAACCGTCGTCGGTGTGGCGCAGTACCGGCAGGAACTGGCGAAGCCCGCCGAGGACTACGAGGTCGACTGACTCACGGACCTCAGCGGCCGCCGCGGCGACGGTGCCGGTCGAGGGCGGCGACGAGGAGACGTTGCACGACCTCGCCGGTGCGCGGCCCGGGCGTCACCACCGACACCCACGACTGCGCCGCGTACGCCGGGTGCGGGAGTACCCGATCGGCTTCGGCGAAGTCGTACTCGTCCCGGTGTCGGGCGTGCTCGGCGGGGTCGAAGCCCAGCAATTCCCGGAACACGTCACGGCCGACTCCGATGTTCAGCCGGTAGACGCCGTCGCGGTCCAGCCGTGACGCGGTGTCGAAGCCGGGCACGTCCTGCGTGACGATCGTCGAGAACGGAAAACGCCGGTCGTCGCTGTCGGCGTCGAAGACGAACACGTCGCCCCACGCGCCCTCGGGTGCTCCCGTGTCGGCGCTCGCGACGACGGCGACCGCGCCGTCGACACCGGAGACCACCGCCAGGGCCTCCTCGAACGTCCACGTGTCGTCGGGTGGAGTCGTCATGTCGGCCACGTCAGGACCTCACCCTTCGCTCGCGGTGCTACCGGGCCACGGCGAGGGCACCGTGCCCGCCGCGACACACGCGGCCTCCATGAGCATCCAGCCGCCGAGTTGCACCGACAGGTCCCGTTCGGCGATGGCCGAGGACCGCACCGTCCCGCCGGTGAAGGTGGACACGCCCGCACCGAAACCCGGGAGCCTGGCCGGGCTCGCCCAGTCGGCACCGAACAGCGGCTGCCCCTCCACCTGGAGCCGGTTCTCCCAGGCCGCGTGCGCGGAGTCGAGGACGATCTGCGCGGCCCCACTCCTGGCCAGCCTGCTGGCGTCGTCCGTGCCCGGCAGGTGCGCGGCGACGTGCGCGAGGTAACGAGCAAGGATGCCGTTGAACAGGCCGCCGTCGCCGCCCCCACCGCCGACGATCACCCCGTCGACGGTCAGATGCTTGTCGACGGCGTCGACGAGGGCATGCACCCGCAACGCGTGCCGGGGCTCGTCGAGGCTGCGGGCCAGTTCCGTCTCCGCGCCGAGCACCACGCCCTGGCAGTAGCTGTAGACGGCGCGGTCCAGGATGCCGGCCGGGGCGGACTTGCCGGGGGCGAAGCGGATGCCGTCCAGGATCAGCCCGGTCGCCGGATCCTTGAGAGTGCGGTCGATCCAGTCGGTCATCGCCTGGGCGCGGAGCAGCCGCCCCGTGCGAGCCAACAGGATCGCGGCCGGACCGTTCGCGGGAGCGTTGTAGAAGTCCGAATGGACGCGCCACGGGATGCCGCCACCGGAGTCCGGGCTCCACGCCTCCCACAGCTCGCTCTCCAGGTCCGCGATCGGCCTGCGGTACTGGAGTCGTTGCAGTCGCTGCGCCCGCTCCAGCGCGATACCCAACCAGGCCATGTCGTCGTAGTAGTTGTTGGTCCACCCGGTCAGGTTCCGAATGCGGTGGGCCCGCGCGATCTTCGTGATCCTGCGACGACGACGCGGAGTGGGGTCACGGTCGGCGGCGTCGACGGCACAGTCGAGCAGATGCGCCTGCCACCAGTAGTGCCAGCTGAGGAACAGCCGCTCGCGCCGTGTCTGCGGCCAGGCGACCACCGCGAGGCTGGTGCCGGGCAGCGCCCACAGCCGCCGAACGTGCCGGGTGACCACCGCCGCTTCCGCGGCATCCGCCCGCCCCCACCACTCGTCCTGCATGACAACCGATCTTGCCGACTTACGCCGCCATCCGCTACCAGCTGCGGGACAGGTCGGCGTGTTGCCGAATCCATGCGTGCATGGCGATCCCCGCGGCGACACCGGCATTGATGCTCCGCGTGGAGCCGAACTGCGCGATGGACACGGTGGTCGTGGCGCACTGTTTGGCGTGATCGCTGACGCCGGGTCCCTCCTGCCCGAACAGCAGGATGCAGTTGCGCGGCAGGCTCGCGGTCTCCAGCGGAACCGACCCGGGAACGTTGTCGACCGCGACGATCGCAAGGTTCTCGACGGCCGCGTACCGGAACAGGTCCTCTGCGGTCTCGTGATGGACGATGTGCTGGTAGCGGTCGGTGACCATCGCGCCGCGGCGGTTCCAACGGCGACGTCCCACGATGTGCACGGCCGCGGCGGCGAACGCGTTCGCGGTGCGCACGACCGTACCGATGTTGGCGTCGTGGCCGAAGTTCTCGATCGCGACGTGGAAGGGGTGCCGCCGCGCGTCGATGTCGGCGACGATCGCCTCCCGGCTCCAGTAGCGGTACGCGTCGACGACGTTGCGGCGGTCACCGCCCGCGAGCAGTTCCGGGTCGTAGCGGGGGTCGTCGGCGGGCTCGTCCGCGTGTTCGACGTCCCACGGGCCGACGCCGTGCGGATGCTCTCCCCACTCGGTGGGTCCGGGTTCGCCGGAGCCGTTGACGCTCATGCCGCCATTCTCCCGGGTCACGTGCACGCCGACCGCGCAGCCCCCCGGACGGCGGAGGCGGCTGTCGCCTCCTGCGGTACCTGCGTCAGACGATCCCGAGGAATCCGCCGAATCCGGCGACACCGGAGAGCGCGCCTCCGAAGCCGGAGAGATACGTCCCGTATCCACCGAGTTCGTGGAGGAGATCGATGAACTGGTCGAAGGTCATGGCGGTCCTTGGGTGACGCACGGATTCCGTGCGGACGGTGGACCGTCGGCGCGAGCGGCAACCGGCACCGACGGAACGATCCGAGACCGGCTCGTCGATCGCGAACGTTACGGCAACACCGAAGGATCATGGGGTGTGAAAGTCACGATCTGCACACCCCGGAAACACCTGTGGGCGGGTACCGCGCGATGCGGTACCCGCCCACAGGCGAGGGTTAACGCTTACGCGCCAGCCGAGCCGCCGACGACGCTCTCGACGGAGCCGCCGAACTCGACGATGCCGGAGAGCGCATCGCCGACGCCGGTGAGGAGGTTGCCGAAGTCGCCGAGGGCGGTGAGCAGCTCGATAGCCTGATCGAAGTCCATGGTGTTCCTTTTCGTCGAGCGCAGCTGGCGGGCCGCACTGGGCTTGTGATCGGAGCCGACATCACGATTCGATGACGACAACGAGGGCAACGATATGGACGCGTAACCAAACCCTCAAGCGCTACGCCGGTGAGTTAGGTCACACACAGGCACCATTAACGTTCCGTTAACGAGGGCTTTTCAGAAAGTTTCGTTGGATTCCGGGCCGATTTCGAACCCGTGACCAGTTTCGTCGTTTTTGCATCTTGCGCCGGCATGCGTAGATGTGCATGTGAACCCGAACGAGGCAACGGACTGCCCCACCGGCAGCACCGGATCGTCCTCACCCGAGGTGTAGACGACGCCGCCCGCACACAGGAACTCCGCCGGGCCCGCGGTGGTCACGCGGATGCCCGTACCCCAGGCGATCATGCAGTTGTCGGGCCGCGGCGGGATCGGTGCCGTGGGACCCTGACAGCCCGCTTCCACGCGGGTCGCCAGTTCGATGATTCCGCACTGGAAACCGCCGGTCGGCGCGGTGAAGTAGACGGCCTCGTTGCGCTTGTAGGTGGTGGTCGCCGCGGCGGTCGTCGTCGGCGTCGCGGTGACCGTGGTCGTCGTGGCCGTGGGCGCCGAGGTAGTCGGAGCAGGCGCCGACGACACCGGCGCCGACACGACCCCGACCGTCGCCGCCTCCGGCGCGTCGGAGCCCCCGCAACCCGCCACCGCGAAGGCGGCCACCGCCGCACCCGTCACGATCACAACTCGACCGAAATCCACCCGACACTCCTCCATTCACGCGACCGGAACCGACCCTACGGGTCCTCTCGGGGGTGAGATAACCCACCACGTCCCTGGAGTGTGGCGTCACGTACGGGTGAGGCGAGAGTTGATCGCACGATTCAGCCAGGCCGGAGCGAACCGAGATGCGAGCAACATCACCCGCGCCTGCCGACCGACTGGATGGTGCACCCGCGGAAACCGGCCACGCCTCCCGACGGCCGACACGATCTCGTCCGCGACGTCCTCCGCGGTGAGCCGGACCCCGAGCGAGGCGACGGCCGCCGTGTGCATGCCCTCGACCATCGCGGTCTGCACGAACAGGGGCCAGATCGCGAGAACCCGTATCCCCGCCGAGCGCCACTCCAGTTCGAGCGCCTCCGTGAGACCCCGGACCGCGAACTTCGTCGCGCTGTACGTCGCGAGTTCGGGTTGCCCGTAGATCGCCGACGCCGAACACAGGTTCACCAGCACCGATCCCGGTGTGGCGGCGAGGTGTGGATGGGCGACGGCGCATCCGTTGACGACGCCGCGGACGTTGACGTCGACCATCCGTTGATGCACCGCCGGATCGGTCTGCGCGAACGGCCCCGACGCCAGCACCCCGGCGTTGTTGACCAGCACGTCGAGACGCCCACCCGTCACCGACACGAACTCGGCGAGCCGTTCCCTCCACTGGTCCGCGTCGGTGACGTCGAGAACGCCGGTGTGCACCGCACCTCCCCCGACGCGGATTTCCTCGGCGAGGGACGTGAGCCCGCCCTGGTCCACGTCGAAGGCCCCGACGAGCCATCCGTCGCGGGCGAACCGCAGCGCCGTCGCCCGCCCGATCCCGGCGGCCGCCCCCGTGACGACCACCGCGCGCGCCGTCATTCGGTCATGCCCTCCACGAGCAGGGCCTGTGCAGCGGCGTAACTGGCGAGGATGGCGGCCTCCGCGACACGCCGGCCGGTGTGACCGCGGACGAACAGCCGCCTCACCACGATCAGGCCGTCGGAGCCGGTGAACAGGATCCCGCCGAGCGCGATCCGGCTACGGGGGTCGGCGTTCGGCACCGGTGTCCCCGCGACGACGCGGGCACCGGGTGCGAGCGCGGGATCCGCGGACAGCGTCGACGTGGTCCCGAGCACCGCGCCGTAGGCCGTCAGTGTCGGCGCGACCGCGGCGGCGCGGGCCCGTAGGAGACCCGCGGCGCCGAGCCATCCGAGCAGGCGCGGGACCAGTGCGGGTGCCGTCGGACGGGCACCACGGCGCGCCAGGACGGCCGAGTAGCCGAGCTGCATCACCGCGAAGGATCGGGCGCCGTTCCGCAGCCGTGCGTCGTCGTCGGGATCGATCATGAACGCGTCGCCGACCGTGGCGGCGGCGAGCGACCCGAGCAGCAGCCCGGTGTCGAGGCGGTCGATGTTCCCGCGCCGTCGGAGCACACGAGCCGCCAGTGCAGGCGCGATGAGTGGTTTCGCGGCCCACTGCAACTTCTCGTTCTCCGTGACGGCGCCGACGACGGTCGCCGCGGTCGCGCCCAGGAACACGACGTGCTCGAGTTTCATGCCCACCTCCGGTTCGGATACTTCGGATGACGGTAGCCGCCCCGCCGGGCCATATCCTCGAGTCACCGGAAAGCGGAGGAAAGGCGGGCGATGGTCTTCGTCAAGATGTGCGGGCTGCGGGACGAGGACACCGTGGATCACGCGGTGGCGCTCGGAGTGGACGCGGTCGGCTTCGTCCTCGCCGACAGCCCCCGGCAGGTGACGGCGGCGGACGCCGCGCGATTGCGTGGGCGGGTGCCCGACGGCGTGCTCGCGGTCGGGGTGTACGTCCGGATGTCGCTCGACGAGATCGTCGCGACGGCGGCCGAGGCGCGGCTCGACCACGTCCAGGTGCACGACCTGCGTTCCGCGGACGACGTCCGGGTGCTGCACGACGCCGGTCTGACGGTGATCCGCGCCGTCAACACCGGCGGCGCCGACACCGTCGACGCAGACTACGGCGCCGACCTGCTGCTCGTCGACGGTGCCGTCGCGGGCGCGGGCGCGACGTGGGACTGGCAGGACCGCAGCGCACTGCCGACGGGCCGGTGGATTCTCGCCGGCGGACTGACGCCGGACAACGTGGCGCGGGCGGTCGCGACGTCCGGCGCGTGGGGCGTCGACGTGTCCAGTGGCATCGAATCGAGCCGCGGCGTCAAGAACCACGAGCTGATGACCGCGTTCGCGGCAGCGGTGCGATCGAGGCCCTGACCGCGCGTCAGGGCACCGGGGTCAGGCGCCTCGCCGCGACTCCTCCGGTGCCCGAGCGCAGGAACGCGGGATCCACGAGGCCCCGCGTTCTCGCGTTCGACAGCACCTGCCCGGCAACCCGTTCCACGTCCGCGGCGTCGACGAGCGCGATCGCCGAGCCGCCGAATCCGCCACCGGTCATCCGCGCCCCGTGCGCGCCGGCCGCGAGTGCCGCGTCGACGGCGCTGTCGAGTTCGGGACAGGACACCTCGAAATCGTCGCGAAGCGAGATGTGGGAGGCGGTGAGCAGCGGCCCGATGTCGCGGACGTTGCCGGATTCCAACAGCCGCAACGTCTCCCGCACGCGTTCGATCTCGGTGACGACGTGCCGGCCGCGGCGCGCGAGCAACAGGTCTCCCAGTTGCCCGAGTTCACCCTCGCTCGCGTACCGCAACGTCGGAACTCCGAGCACCGTCGCCGCCGTCTCCACCGACCGGCGTCGCTCGGCGTACTGTCCGTCGACGAGTCGGTGCGGGGCGCGGGTGTCGATCACCAGCAGCGCGAGACCCGCGGCGGCGAGGTCGAGCGGTACGGGCGCGACCGAGCCGTCGCCCGAATCCACCAACAGGGCGTGGCCTGCCCTGCCCCGCAGGGCTATCGCCTGGTCCATGCCGCCCGTGGGAGCGAGCGCGATCCCGTTCTCCGCCGCCACACACGCCGCCGCGAGCACGCAGCGTCCGGCATCGTCGGTCGGCGTGCCGACGAGGTCCGCGACGGCGATCGCCAGCGCACACTCCAACGCCGCCGAACTCGACAGTCCCGCCCCGACCGGGACCGAGGACACCACGGCGACGTCGACACCGAAACTGTTGCCGCACACTCCTCCCCGACGCATCGCCCACACCACACCCGCCAGGTACGCCGGCCACCCCGACGGCTCCCCCGGCGCGACCTCGTCCACCGCGCCGTCCCAGGCACCGAGGTGCGAACGAAACCGCAGGCGTCCGTCCGTCCGCTCACGCACCGCGACGGCGGTGCTGTGCGCGAGCGCGATCGGCAGCGACAACCCGCCCGCGTAGTCGACGTGCTCGCCGATCAGGTTGACCCGGCCCGGCGCCGCCCACACCCCGTCCGGCTCGTCACCGAACGCCGCCCGGAAGCGGTCCGCGGCCGTCGCCGCGAGCTCGGCGTCGGCCATCGCCGCCACCCATTCGGTCACGACGTCGATCCCGTCGCGACGGCGCGCAACCGGCTGGCGATCGCCTCCGGCGTCGTGTCCGAGATCCATGCCCCCATGCCGGATTCCGATGCGGCGAGATACTTCATGCGATGTGGTGACCGCATCAGGGAGAACGCCTGCAGGTACAACCGTCCGAGGTCGCGCTCCGTCCCCACCGGCGCCTGGTGCCAGCCCGCGATGTACGGCAACCGGTCGACCCCGTCGAAGCAGCGGTCGAACCGGGACAGCAGTTCGGGCCAGAGCACGGCGATCTCGTCGAGTTCGGCGTCGTCGAGTTCGGTGAGGTCGGCGACGTCGCGATGCGGTGCGACGTGCACCTCCACCGGCCAGCGCGCGGCGACCGGAACGTACGCGCTCCAGTGCCGTCCCTCGACGACGATGCGGGTGCCCGCGCGACGTTCGCCGTCCAGGACGTCGCGCAGCAGCAGTCCGCCGGTACGTCTGCGGTGCTCACGTGACTGCCGCAGCAACGCCTCGGTGCGCGGCGTCGGCACGGGGTAGGCGTAGATCTGACCGTGCGGATGCGACAGCGTCACACCGATCTCCGCGCCCCGGTTCTCGAAGCAGTACACCTGCGCGACGCCGGGCATCGCGGAGAGCTCGCGGGTGCGGTCGACGAGCGCCGCCAGCACCGTCCGCACCCGAGCGGGTTCGAGGTCGGCGAACGAACGGTCGTGGTCGCTGTCGAAGCACACCACCTCGCAGCGCCCGGTCGCCGGCGCCTGCGGCCACAGCCGCTCACCGTCGACGAGGTCGCCGGCGGCGGCGGCCCCGAACGAGAAGGAAGGAAAGCGGTTCTCGAACACCGCGACCTCGTAGTCTCCGGACGGGATCTCGGTCGCGACCCCGCCGGGTCGGCTCGGGCACAGCGGGCAGTCCGCCGTCGCCGGATGGAACGTGCGGGAATTGCGGTGCGAGGCGTAGGTGACCCACTCGCCGGTCAGCACGTCGTATCGCATGACCGACGTCGCCGCGACGGGACCGAGGCCACGGGTGTCGACGGCGTCGCGGACGGCGTCACGTCCGTCGTAGTAGATCAGTTCCCGCCCGTCGGCGAGGCGAGTGGACGTCTTCCGAATCGACACCGGCCCACCATAGGCGGCGGATCCGGACGGGGCTGCCTACAGGCCGAGGTCGGCGAGGCCGAGGAGGGAGCGGTACTCGACGCCCTCGGCGGCGATGACCTCGTCGGCGCCGGTGGCGCGGTCGACGACGGTTGCCACACCGACGACGATCGCGCCCGCGTCACGGAGCGCACGCACCGCCGTCAGCGGGGAATTGCCGGTGGTGGTGGTGTCCTCGACGACGAGCACCCGCTTGCCGGTGACGTCCGGGCCCTCGATCTGCCGCTGCATGCCGTGCGCCTTCGCCGCCTTGCGCACCACGAACGCGTCGATCGGGCGGCCAGGAGCGTGCATGACGGCGAGCGCGACGGGGTCGGCTCCCATGGTGAGCCCACCGACGGCGTCGAAGTCCCAGTCGGCGACGAGCTCGCGCAGCAGCGAGCCGATCAGCGGGCCGGCGCGGTGATGCAGGGTCGCGCGGCGCAGGTCCACGTAGTAGTCGGCTTCCTTGCCCGACGACAGGGTGACCTTGCCGTGGACCACAGCCAGCTCACGCACGAGCCCGGCGAGCTCAGCCTTCTCCGTCATCGAACCGCTCCCTCTTCACATCCATGTCGACGTCCGTTTGTCGAAGAAAGAGCCTAGTCGCGGTGGCGCAGTGGTCAGAGAGTGGCACCCTCCGCCGACTTCGCGCCCGCGTCGGCAGGTGCCGGCAGTGCGTCGCCACCGCGCGGCTCCGACTCCGTGGCGACCGCCTCGAACAGGGTCGCCGGGGTCGCACCGAACATCCGCGCGAGCGGCCGGGTCGGGAGTCGGTGGAGCAGTCCGTTCATCGTCGCGGCCTGGTCGTTGTAGACGCGCGCCGCGCCGGCGAGCCGTTGCTCGGTGGTCTGGAGGTCGAGAACGGGACGCTGGATCGTCCAGTCGTTCTTCACGGCCGGGTCGGCGACCGCGACACCGGTCACCCCGTGCAGTGCGACGGACAGCGCGTTCTCGGCTCCGGCCCGGTCACGCAGCGTGAGGCCCTGATCGCGCACGCCGATCGCGAAGGATCGGGCGCCGGCGAGCGGGCCGGTCAACGACGAGTCCAGGCCCGCGGCGCGGGCCGCGACGACCAGGGTCTCGGTCTGTTCGTGACGTCGCTCGATTTCCGTTTCGAGGAGCGCGAGGCTGGCGGTGAGATTCGTGGTGCATCGCCGCACGCGGCGTGCAACGGCCGCCACCCAACAACACACAACCAGGGCAACAACCACCACAATCGCCACAACAGTCACGGGGGTGGAATCTACCCACTTCGGGCATCACCCGCCACAACGGTCACGCACGCGACAGGGGATCAGTCGTCGTTGAGATCCAGCGGATGCGGACGGGGCCGGCCCGGATCGTGCACGCTGCCCGAGCGGCTGCCCGTCGCCTCGGCCACCGGCGGGAGAACGTGGAGGATGCCGGACAGTCGCGAGACGGCCTCGATCGCGGCCTCCCAGTCCCGGCCACTGCTCGTGATCGGCAGTGAGCCGAGCGTCCAGTCGCCCTCGCTCCACAGCATCTGCACCTGCGGCGGAACCGACTCGGTGAACGTCACCATCCGCTGGTCACACACCCGCCGGGCGATCTCGAGATCGGTCGCGAAGACCACCCGCGGGCCGATCGCGCCGAGCAGGTTGAGGTCGGTGTCCTTGGGTGGCGGCGTCGACTTCAGCCGAAGGTCGATGTCGACGTCCGAGCCGTAGGTCCGCTGAACGGCGACGATCGTCAGCGACTCCGGCAGGTCGAAGAGCACGAAACTCTCGCCCCGCCGCGTGCCGTGCACGACGTCGACCGCGCCGAGATACTCCTGCCGGGCCAACGCCGCACGATGCCAGTTGGACGGAAGGTGGTCGTCGGACTCGTGGTAGACGTAGCCCTGCGCCTTCGCCCACATCTGCCGGACCCGTCCGAACTGCTCACGACGGCTGCGATCGACATACAACAACACGACCGCACCTGCGAGCGCGATCGCCGATAGTCCGAACCAGATGAGAGTCATTGCACGTCACAATATCCAGCCGGACCGACACGCGCGGCACTCGGCTCGAACTCAGTTGCCACCGAACTCACCCAGATCCGGAATGTGGGTGCTGATGATGACGCGTGCGACGACCGTGCCGTCCGGACCGGGGTCACCCTGCACGAGCACGGTCTCGCCCACCGCGAGTTCGTCGACGCTGCTCGCACCGATTGCGATCACCTGGGTCGACGCATCGGTCGTCACCGTCACACTGGACCCGCCGATCCCGTCGAGGATCAGAGTGGACCCGTCGTTGGAGCGCACGCTTCCGACCGCGGCGCCCGCCGCGCCGATCGCCTCACCCACGCCACCGGGGATCCGCGAGAAGTCGGGCGGTTGAATCTCCTCGTCCTCCGACTGCGGTGTACTCGGGGCCGGCGCGGAGGTGGGCGGCAAGGCACGGGCGGACGTGGGCGCGGAGGCCGTCGAGTCGTCGTCGCCACCCGAGAACAGCATCGCGCCGACGCCGATCACCGCGACGAGCAACAGGCCGGCGACCGTCGCAGCGGCGATCAGAACCCCCTTGCCGGGTCCCTTCTTTCCGCCGCCCGGCTGCTCCTGCCGGTACGGCTGGTTCGGGTCGCCCGGCGGCGGATATCCGGTCTGCTGCCCGGCGTGGTCCGTCGGATACGCCTGCGTTGCATTCGGCTGCTGCCCACCCTGGTAGGCCTCGTACGTCGGATACGCCTGCGTCGGGTTCGGCTGCTGGCCACCCTGATACGCCTCGTACGTCGGGTACGCCTGCGTCGGGTTCGGCTGCTGGCCACCCTGATACGCGCCGTACGTCGGGTACGCCTGCGTGGGCTGGTCGGGGTGCGCGGGAATCGCCTGCGTGGGCCCGCCGCCATAGGCTTCCGTCGGGTTCGCGGTGTACCGCGGCGCATCCATCTGCTCGGTCGGCTGATCCGGTGTCTGCGGCGTCGGGCGCGGCGCCCAGTCCGACGTCGGATCGGGGTCGACGGGCAACGCCTCGGTGCCGTCGGGGGTGCGCCGATCGTCCTGATTGCTCATGGTTCGGTCCTGCTCTTTCCGCCGGGTCGGGCCGACCATCCAGAGTAGGGCCCGATTCTGAGGCGCGCCTGTGATGCAGTGGCGAGACTACGCCCGAACCGGCTGGATCACTGCAGAGCTTCCCAGGTGACGGGCTTCGTCATCGCGGCCGGGAACTTCTTGCGGACGTAGCTGGTCAGATCCGCCACGTGGTCGCGCATCGCCTGTTCGGCAGCCGTCGCATCACCCGCGTCGATGGCCGCGAGGATCGCGACGTGCGCAGCATGGACCTTCGCACGCCGAGCGGACGGATACTCCACACCGACCGCCACTCCCTCGAAGATCCCGTCGACGGCGTCGATCAGGTAGCCGAACAGTACGTTGCCCGACGCCATCGCGATGACGTCGTGGAACACCGTGTTCGTTTCCACGAACACATCGAGATCGCGGAGGTTCTCCCCCATCTTCGCGACCGCATCTGCGAGAACCCGGCGCTGCTCGTCGGTGGCCCGTTCGGCGGCGAGGCGAGCAGCCATCGGCTCGAGCCCGGCGCGGGCTTCGACGATCGTCGAGAAGGGTGCACCCTCGAACTGCAGGAGCAGTCCGAGACTGTTCATCAAGTGGGTTCCGTCGGGCTTCTCCACCGTGGGACCGCCACCGGGCCCGGGCTTGAGGGAGATCGCCCCGGACAGTTCGAGATAGCGCAGCGCTTCCCGCAGGGTGCCGCGACCGACCTGGTATTCCTCCAGCATGATGCGCTCGGAGGGCAGTTTGTCCCCGCGCACGAGCCCCTGTCGGTGTATCTCCCCCACGATGCGACGCGCGATGATCATCGCGGTCTTCTGCGGACGTCCGGTCTTGTTGACGACCATTGCCGTTCCCCCTGTGTCCCCTTCGAGCAGTGCATCCCCGATGCGCTGCATCCCCCGACGAGCAGTGCATCCCCGTGCACCGCCCCCACCGAACCTTGCCTGCGGAGTTGCTAGCGCACCTTACCGGTGAGCGGAGAAGGTGGAGTGTCATCCGCGGGCAATGTGGCGTCCGCCTCACCCGGGGGATCACATTCGGGCCCGATTTGTCTTGTGGACAGACGTGACATGTGTCTCAATCGAGCCTTGCCCAATCGGTTGATCCACACGAATGATGCCGATAGTTTCGATCGAGTGCCCAGTGGGCACCGCCTCGCATTCGGCGCAGCATGTCTCGCCCCTCACGAGACATGGGCCGGATGCGTCAACACAGACGCACGGTCCTAATTCCCCCTCCAGGACCGTGCGTCTGTGCTCGGTGGCCCCCCGATTCGCACGGGGCGCCGGCCCTGTGCGATCAGCCGAGCACGAGGTGATCCCCGTCCTCGGTGACGCCGACGGGCACCGTGTCGCCGTCGTGCACCTCACCGGCGAGCAGCTTCTTCGCCAGCTGGTCGCCGATCGCCTGCTGGATGAGCCTGCGCAGCGGACGCGCGCCGTACAGCGGGTCGTATCCCCGAACCGCCAGCCACATCCGGGCCGCGGGCGACACGTCGAGCGTGAGCCTGCGCGCCTGCAGCCGGGTGGCGAGCTGCGCGAGCTGGATGTCGACGATCGACTCCAACTGCTCCTCCGACAGCGGATCGAAGACGACCACGTCGTCCAGCCGGTTCACGAACTCCGGCTTGAACGCGGACCGCACCGCCGCCATCACCTGTTCCTTGTCGCCACCCGCACCGAGGTTCGAGGTGAGGATCAGGATGGTGTTGCGGAAGTCGACGGTCCGCCCCTGCCCGTCCGTCAGCCTGCCGTCGTCGAGCACCTGCAGCAGGATGTCGAACACGTCCGGATGCGCCTTCTCGACCTCGTCGAACAGCACGACGGAGTACGGGCGCCTGCGGACCGCCTCGGTCAGCTGACCACCCGACTCGTAACCGACGTAGCCGGGGGGCGCACCGACGAGCCGTGCGACCGCGTGCTTCTCGCTGTACTCCGACATGTCGATCCGCACCATCGCGCGTTCGTCGTCGAACAGGAAGTCCGCGAGGGCCTTCGCGAGCTCCGTCTTGCCGACACCGGTCGGGCCGAGGAACAGGAACGAGCCGGTCGGCCGGTTCGGGTCGGCCACCCCGGCACGGGCACGGCGCACCGCGTCGGAGACGGCCTGCACGGCATCGGCCTGGCCGACCACGCGCTTACCGAGCTCGGTCTCCATCCGGAGCAGCTTGGCGGTCTCGCCCTCCATCATCCGGCCGGCCGGGATACCGGTCCACGCCGCGACGACGTCGGCGACGTCGTCGGGACCGACCTCCTCCTTCAGCATGACGTCACCGTCGGAGGCACCACCGGACGCCTCGACCGCGGCGGCGAGCTTCTTCTCCAGCTCGGGAATGCGGCCGTAACGCAGTTCGGCAGCCTTGCCGAGGTCGCCGTCGCGTTCGGCCCGCTCGGACTCGCCGCGCAGCTCCTCGAGCTGTTCCTTGATCCCGCGGACCGAGTCGATCGCCTGCTTCTCGTTCTGCCAGCGTGCATTGAGCTGACTGAGCTTCTCGCGGTCGTCGGCCAGTTCCTCACGGAGTTTGGCGAGCCGCTCCTGGGAGGCGGCGTCCGTCTCCTTGGTCAGTGCCATCTCCTCGATCTCGAGCTGACGCACCTTCCGTTCGACCTCGTCGATCTCGACGGGCCGGGAGTCGATCTCCATCCGCAGCCTGGACGCGGCCTCGTCGACGAGGTCGATCGCCTTGTCCGGCAGGAAGCGCGAGGTGATGTACCGGTCGGACAGGGCCGCGGCCGCGACCAGCGCCGAGTCGGTGATGCGCACACCGTGGTGCACCTCGTACCGCTCCTTGAGACCGCGCAGGATGCCGACGGTGTCCTCGACGGACGGCTCGCCGACGAGCACCTGCTGGAAGCGACGTTCGAGGGCCGCGTCCTTCTCGATGTACTTGCGGTACTCCTCGAGGGTGGTCGCACCGACCAGCCGCAGCTCGCCGCGCGCGAGCATCGGCTTGATCATGTTGCCGGCATCCATCGCGGACTCGCCGGTCGCGCCGGCACCGACGATGGTGTGCAGCTCGTCGATGAAGGTGATGACCTGACCTGCGGAGTTCTTGATGTCGTCGAGGACGGCCTTGAGGCGCTCCTCGAACTCGCCGCGGTACTTCGCGCCGGCGACCATCGACCCGAGGTCGAGGGAGATGACGGTCTTGCCGCGCAGCGACTCGGGGACGTCGCCCGCGACGATGCGCTGCGCGAGGCCCTCGACGATGGCGGTCTTGCCGACGCCGGGTTCACCGATGAGCACCGGGTTGTTCTTGGTGCGGCGGCTGAGCACCTGGACGACGCGCCGGATCTCGGTGTCGCGGCCGATGACGGGGTCGAGCTTGCCCTCACGGGCGCGGGCCGTGAGGTCGGTGGAGTACTTCTCCAGCGCCTGGTAGCTGCCCTCCGGGTCGGGGCTGGTGACGCGGGCGCTGCCGCGCACGGTCGTGAACGCGTCGCGCAGTGCCTGCGGGGTCGCGCCGTGCCCGTTCAGCAACTTCGCCACGTCACCGTCGCCGGACGCGAGACCGAACAGCACGTGCTCGGTCGAGACGTACTCGTCGTCCATCTCGGTCGCGAGGTGCTGGGCGGCGGTGATCGCGGCGATGGCCTCGCGACCGAGCTGCGGCTGGGTGGTGGCACCGGTCGCGCGGGGCAACCGATCCACGAGCGTCTGCGCCTCGCGGTGCACGACGGCGGGATCGACCCCGACGGCCTTGAGCAGCGGCGACGCGATGCCGTCGGTCTGGTCGAGCAGTGCGGCCAGCAGGTGCGCCGGACGGATGTCCGGGTTGCCGGCAGCGGATGCGGACTGCAGGGCGGCCGTCAAGGCTGCCTGAGTCTTGGTGGTTGGAGAGAACGAGTCCACTGGTCACCCCTCTTGGAAGGCTTCGGACGCCGCCGCGTGGGGGACGGCGACGAATCGGTCTCGCCGTCGAGCCTAGGCTGGCTCGAGGCGCTGTCGCTATCAACAACGTCCAAAAGGTTGAGTCTGTTCCGCTCAACTTTGACTTTCTTGCATCATCACCCCGTCGGCGGACTCGTGCCTCTGCAAAGCTGGCGCCGTGATGGACGACGCACCTCGACACGCCGGACCTGCGAGTCCCGTCCCCGCTACCACCACGGTCGATCGCCGCCGCGTCCTGAAGTCCGGTATGGCGGCCGGCGTCGGTCTCGTGGCGACCGCGCTCGGCAGCGGCGTCGCGGCCGCCGGATCCCGGCGACCGAACATCCTCCTCCTCGTCAGCGAGGACTGTGGCGCACAGCATCTCGGGATCTACGGCGGGAACGCCACCACCCCGACCATCGACGCGCTGGCCGCCGACGGCGTCCGCTGGACGAATGCGTTCGCGGCGGCGCCGGTCTGTGCACCGTCCCGGTTCGCGATGATCACCGGAGTCGAACCGGAACGGTCGGCGCCCGCCAATCACATGCGGGCAGCCGGCTCGCTGCCGCCCGAACTGAACGGGGCCGGATGGACGCAGTACCTGCGCGACGCCGGGTACTACTGCACCAACAACGCCAAGGAGGACTACAACGCCTCCGGCCTGGACCTCACCCGAACCTGGGACGAGTCGTCACCGTCCGCGCATTGGCACAACCGCCCGGCCGGCGCGCCCTTCTACGCGGTCTTCAACCCAACCATGACGCACGAGCTCTCGATGGCGTTCGCCCTGCCCGGCGCCGACGCACTCCCCGCCGGGATCACCACTCCGTACCTCCGCGAGCTGGCCGCGGCCCACGCAGTGGCCCCGACCCCGATCCTCGGCGGACCGACCAGGCCCCAGGACGTCCGGATTCCGAGTTACCACCCGGACACACCGACCACCCGCAACGACGCCGCCACCTATCTCAACCAGATCAACCAGATGGACTCCGAGCTCGCCGTCCGCCTGCGGGAGCTCGAGGAGGCAGGCGTCGCCGACGACACGATCGTGCTGTACTTCAGCGACCACGGCGGCGTCCTGCCGCGGTCGAAACGGTTCTGTTACGACAGCGGTCTGCGGATTCCGCTGGTGGCCCGGTTCGGACGCAACGTCGCGCATCACGCACCGGCCGCGCGCGGATCGTCGGTGGACGACGTCGTCGGCGTGAGCGTCGACCTCGCGCCCACAGTGCTGTCGCTCGCCGGTCTCCCGGTGCCGCGGTGGATGAACGGGGACTCGTTCGTGCGGCCGACCCGCCGCACCGGACTCGCGTTCGGGATGCGCAACCGGATGGACGAACGCTACGACTTCGTCCGCACCGTCCGCGACGAACGTTTCCGCTACATCCGCAACTACATGCCGCACGTCCCACACGGCCAGCACATCCAATTCATGTGGCTGCAGGCCGGCTACCGAGAATGGGACGTCCTCCGCGAACAGGGCCGGCTGCCGGACCATCAGGCCGGGTTCTGGGCCGAGCGCCCCGCCGAAGAGCTCTACGACGTGTGGAGCGATCCCGATGAGACCACCAACCTCGTGGACCGACCCGAGTACGCCACCGAACTGTCCCGGCTGCGCGAAGCCCTCGACGACCACATCCTCGCGATCAACGACAACGGCTTCATCCCCGAGGGTTCTGGCGCCGAGGGATACCTCCCGAGCCGGTCCCCCGCCGACCACCCGTTGCGGGAGGTGATGCGCGTCGCGGCGCTCGCCATCACCCGGGACTGCCGGAACCTGACGGCGTTCCTCCGGTCACTCGACCATCCGAACCCTGTTGTGCGGTTCTGGGCGGCCAGTGGCCTGCGACTGCTCGGCACTGGATCGGCGCCCGAGGCGGCGGCCGTCGACACCGCGCTGGGCCGAGAGCCATCGCCACACGTTCAGGTCGTGCTGGCGGAGTCGCTCGTCGTCGCCGTCGACGACCGCGCCGCCCTGGACCGGCTGGCCTGGTTGCTCACCGAGCACCCTGACGGGTGGGTCCGGCTGCAGTCGGCGAACGCCCTGGACCGGGTCGGCGCGCGGGCGCTGCCGGTTGTCGACGCGCTCCGCGCCGCGTCCTCCGGGGTCGGTGGATCGGACGCGGTCGCCCACACGCGGACCGCGGCAGCACACACCGTTCGAGCACTGGAAGGTCGCTCAGCCGGGGTGCCCTGACGGCGCCCGCTCGCGCACCTCCCGATGTCGCGGGTCCCGCTCCCGGCGCGGCACCAGCAGGACGCCGAACCCGACCGCAACGGCGAAACAGCACAACGTGATCCACGGCCACGCGGTCAGCGTGACCGAGTCCGTCTGCACGTCCACGCCGGGCCCGAACGACGCGTGTCGGAGTTCGTCGTCTCCGACGAACCAGAAGACCGTCGTGGCGGCCACCGCGGCGACGACGATCGTGACGTATCCCGCCACGAGGGGCCGGTACGTCGGGCTCGCGCGCCACAGCGCGATCACCACCAGCGCACACGCCAACGCCAGCAGGACCGACCCGGTGGGCCCGTCGACGCCCTGGCCCGACATGCCTTCGACGACACCGGGGCGCTCCACGTCCGCAGCGGTGAGATCGGACGAGTCCGGGATCACGGTGCCGAGGCCACGCGCCCACGGCATCACCGTGCCGATCGCGGCCACGGCCGCCACCCCGAGCAGTGCGAGCGACCATCGCGTGGCGGGCGTCCGGGCCGGTGACGTCACGGCGCCGGTGCGGGCGCCGGTGCGGCGGGCGAGTCGACACCGGGCGAGGACGGATCCGTGGGGAGCGCGCCGGGCCCACCGGCACCGACCGACCCGTCCTGTGCGGTCCCGGCGATGCCCGCGACATCGGTGATCAGCCAGTCGTCACCGCGGTCCAGCGTGATCGTGTAGGGGGTGACCGTGTTGATTCCCTCGGGATTCTGCGTGCTCGTCATGTGCGTGGACACGAACACCTGGACGACGTACTCGTCGTCGCTCCTGATGTCGACGGTCGTCGCCGCGATGAGCTTCGCGGTCTGCGACCACTGCACCTCCTGGATCAGCGGGGTCAGGGTCTGTACCGCCACGTCGAACCGCGACGTGAGTTCGGGCGCCGTGCCCTCCTTCAGCGCAGCGGCCCACGGGTCGAGGTCGCCGAACTCGAACTGGGCGGCACCGACGGCGTACGAACCGGCGACGTCCTCTGCGGTGTGCGCGTCCCGGGTCGCCTGCTGGGCTGCGGCGAGCTCGTCCGATCGCCGGTCCAGGAGCACCGCGAGGACACCGGTCACGACCAGCGCGACCGCGCACAGGGCCGCGAGCCCGACGACGACGGGGTGCCGCCTCGGATTCGAGTACTCCCTCAATCGCGCACCGGCCGACTGCTTCTCGACGACCTTGGCGGACTTCTTCTTCTTTTTCTTCTTCGGCTTGCCGACCATCGCCGCCTTCTCCGCGTGGTCGTCGGCCGGCGTCGTGTCCCGGGCGTCCCCGTCGAGGTTCGTTCGGCTGTCGATGGTCATGGTGGAGCTCCGATCTGTCTCAGTTCGGGACGGTCACGTTCAGGTGCAGGCTTCCGTCGGGCATCGCACCCATCGCCTGCTGCACGAGGGATGCGATGTCGACGGTGGACAGCAGGCTCCCGTAGCTCCGCACCGAGGGCAGCAACGTCGACGCGAAGTCCCCGGCCTGCGGCGAGTACTCGGTGGCGAGGGCGGCGCCGCGGTCCAGGACCGGTCGCCACCGTTCCCGGATGATCTGCCCGCCGTTGGTGTAGTCGGCGAATCTGCGGACCTTGACGATGACCTTCCGCAGTTCGTCACCGGTCATCTCCAGTTCCGGCCGCATCGGTCGCGTCGACGGACCCACCCAGTCACCACGCTGGATCAGCGAGGAGGAATCGCGAATGATGTTGACCAGCGCCGGCTGCGAGTGGATCATCGTCGCCGCCAGGACCTCCGCGGCGGGCGTCAACCGGTCGACCGCCTCGTCGGTGCCTGCGAGCGCCGTCGAGATCGTGTCGATCAGTTCGTTGACGAGAGCGGGGTCCACCTGATCGAGCAGTCTCCGGGTGGAGCCGAGAAGCTCCGGCACCGATGCCGGGGTCGCGGCTGCGGTCGCCGTCAACTGCTGACCGTCCGCGATCACCGGACCGTCGTCACCCACGTCCGGATAGATGAAGAGTCCACTCTCACCGATCATCGACTGGTTCTCGATGACGAAACGACTCGCGACCGGAATCTCGTACGCCGCATCGACATCGGCGGTGATCTCGATGTCCGCTCCACTGTCCGCCACCGAGGTGACGTTGCCGATGGGGACTCCCCGGTACAGGACGGCCGAGCCGGCGTGCAGACCGTTGGACGTCGGCGCACTGATCGACATCGTCGTCCGCTGCGCGGTCGGACTCGTCCCGAGCACCCCCGTCGCCACGTAGGCGAGCGCCGCCACGAACACCACGACCGTCGCGACGATCGACAGCACTCCACGGCGTGTGGTCATCGCAGCGCCCCCATCATCCGCAGGACCGAGGTGACCGACCTGGTGGTGTCACTGTCACCGAAGGAGATCCTGTCCAGCGCGATCGCACCGTTGGCCGCGAACGGCACGAGCTGGTTGTCGTACAGGCCGACCAGCTTGCCACCGTTGCCCGCCAGTTCCGTCGAGCTCTCCGAGTACGAGCGCAGAATCGGAACGAGCTGGTCCAGGAACGGATTCAGCTGCGCCAGCCGCGGCACCAGCCACATGAGGCCCGCGTTGAGGTTGTCGACGCCTGCGATCAGTTTGAATCCACCGTCGACGGCACCGAAGACGGCGCCGATGCCGAACCGGCCGTCGGCGCCGAACGCCTTGCCGAGCGAGGCCGGGTCGGATGCGACGGAGGTCGTGGACCGTCGCAGGCTCTCGATGACGGCATCGAGCTCGTTCGTCCCCGCGGCGAGATCCGCGATGGTCTCGGCGCCCACCCGCGAGGCGCCGGGCAGATCGCCGCCGGGCACGTCGACCGACGCGTTGACCTCCCGGACGGCATCCTGAACACGCATGATCGAGCCCGCTGCCATGAAGTCGGCGAGATTGGTGATGATGTCCTCGATCTGCGGGCCGGGATCGGTGTCGGACAGGGGAATCGCGTCACCGTCCTCGAGGTACTCGGTGGTCTGCTCGGACGGCGGGACGAGCGCAACGTAGATGTCGCCGAGGATCGTCGTCTGCCGCAGTTCCGCCTTGCTCCCCTTCGGCACCTGGGCCTGTGGCGAGAGCGACAGGGTGAGACGCGCGGCGTCCGGCACCAGTTCGATGTCCTCGAGTGTGCCGATCTGAGCTCCGCGCGAGAGCACGCGCGCCCCGAGCGGCAGGTTCACCACGGACACGAAGTCGACGTGGATCTCCTTGCCGCCGGAGCCCCCGGCCACCAGACGCGGCAACGTGTTCGCCGGATTCACACCCTGTCCGGCGAACACCACGCCCAGCGCGGCGACGACCGCACCGATCCCCACGATCAGACCCGGACGTCGACGGATCATCGCCCGCCCCCTTGGATCGCCGAGGCCACGACGGCCGGGAGGTCCACGACGGCGGCGTTGCCTGTCTGCGGATCACAACTGCCGGGCTCGACCTGGTTGAGGACCAGGCACGTGGCGTCGGAGGCGTCGGCCGCGAAGCGGGGTCCCTGCAGGTCCAGCGAGATCGCTCCGGGTCTGCGGCCGACCGCCGCGGTGAGTCCCGTGGTGATCGCAGGCAGCTTCTGGGTGATCGCGGTCAGATTCGCGACCGCAGCGGGGTCGACGGGCTGCCCACCACTGGGGATGCTCTCGAGAAGTGGCGCCAGATGGTCACTCAGCAGGTGGTCCAGTCCGACGCCGAGCCGGCCGAACCCGATGAAGATGTCGGCGAAGTCGCCGAACAGGACACCCATGAAGTTGGTGAGCGACGCGGCGTTCCGGCCGACATCCGTGATGGCCGTCCAGTTCTCGTCTGCCAGGTCGGTGAGGACGGTGAGGTTGTCGAACACCGTCCGCATCCGGGCGAGGAATTCATCGGGGTCCGACATGAAGCCCGCCAGGTTCTCGATCGTCCGGTTCAGGTCGCCGCCGGTGCCGCGGAGTTGACCGCTCGCCGCCGCCAGTGCATTGCCGACCGGCGCCGACGAGTCGGGGCCCGCGCCACCGATCTCGTCGAACATCGTCGTGAACGAGTCGAAGGCGGTGCTGACCGAGATCGGGGTCGCGGTGCGCGACAACGGGACACACTCGTCCGGGTCCAGCTCGGCGCCACCCGTCGCCTCGGCGCCGACGAGTTCGAGGCGACGATCGGCGAGGACGGAGTTGTTCACGGCCAGTACCCGGACGTCGGCGGCCACCGGCCGGTCGTCGATCGTCATCCTCACGGTGACGTGGCCCCGGTCGGGAGTGACCTCGGTGACCCGCCCCACCTTGACGCCGCGGATGTTGACGGCGTTGCCCGCATACAGACCCGCCGAGTCGGACAGCTGCGCGCACAGCGACCGGGTGTCCGACGTCGACGACTGCCGTAGTACCACCACACCACCGGCCAGCACGGCCGTCACCACGGCCGCGACGACCAGCGCCTGCCACCGACTCCAGCTTCTCAACATGCCCGCCCCGCAATCGGGACACACAGGGTGGAGCCGTCGACGACCCGATCCCCGAGATCCATCGACACCCCCTGTGGATCCACCACCGCGGCAACCCGATCCACGAGGGCACGCACCTGCGCGATCGCCTCGTTCATGTCGGCGGTCAACGCACCGAGTGCCTCGCCGCTGGTGCCCGCCTCGTCCAGCACGCCCTGCAGTCGCTGGGTGTACGGCTCGTCGAATATGTCGCCCATGTAGAGCACCAGCCGGGACAGCGCGTCGAAGGTCACCATCCCGCGATCCTTGTAGCCGACCATGACCGGCAGGGTGGCCCGCACGCGCCGGATCATCTCCCGAAGGGCGTCGCGCTGGCCTGCCAGTTCCGTGGTGTACTCCGCTCCCAGGTCGGCGAGGCTCGTCAGCTGCGCCTGCTGCCTGTCCAGGAGCTCCGTCAGGTCTGCCACGTTCGAGACGATGCCGCGAACCGCGCCGGGTTCGCTGTCGAGCATGTCGGTCACCGCGACCGTCGTGTCACGCATCGTCGTCGCGTCGATCTGCGTACTCAGTCCCGCCGCCTGGTCGAGCACCTCGGCCGTGGAGTAGGGCACGGACGTGCGTTCCGCCGGGATCGTCGTGTCACCCAGGGGCTGTGCGCCTGCAGGAACCAGGGCCACGTACGCGCCGCCGACCACGGTCAGCATCCGCACGTCCAGGGAGGTCTGATCGCCGAGGAAGACGGTGTCCTCGACGTCGAGCGTCACGTCGACGTGGTCGTCACGGAGGTCGACGGCGCTCACCTTGCCGACCGGGATGCCCGCGATGCGCACCTCGGTACCGGTGGTGACGCCCCCGCTCTCACTCATCTGTGCGTGAACCTGGGTGCGTCCCGGTGGGTGCAGGTAGAGCAGCGAGGTCACCGCCGTCACCACCACGAGGACGATCGTCACCCCGATCGCCCACATAGCCTGCGTCCTGGGGGTCACATCCTCGCGGATGGAGAAGTCCTGCAATCGATTCAGCCATTGCACAGTGTCAGCCTCCCGCCGCCGAGCAGGACCTCGCCCATGTCGGGCAGCTCCGCGTTCCCCTGCGAGCACCCGTCGTCGAAGCCGACGCGGTTCATGGACGCGTTCAGGGTGCGTGTCACCGTCGGCACCACCGAGAGCACGTCGGTGAGCTGGGCCGTGTCCGGGATGGCCTCCATCAGCCGCGCCGTCAGATGGTCGTGACCACCGAGCCCGAGATCGAACACACTCTCCAGGACCCGGACGATCGGCGGATAGACGTCGGCGCCGCCACCGAAGGCGCTCTTGAGCCGCTCGAGGTTGACCTCAAGGGTGTCGAACAGCATCGCCATGTTGTCCATCAGCGTCTCGACGATCTCGGACTTCCCCTCGAGTTGCTCGGAGACGACCCCGAGGTTGGTGACGATCACGGAGATCACCTCCCGCTTGTCGGCGGCGTATCGGGTGAGCCTGTCGATGTCGCCGAGCACGTCACCGATCCCGACCCCCTCGTCCCCCTGGACGAGGTGCAGCATGTTGGTCGCGAAGGTGTTGAACACCTCCGGGTCGGCTCCCTGCAGGATCGGACGCAGACCGTTGAACAGCCGGGTGATGTCGAACGAGCCGGTCGTCATCGTCATCGGAATCGTCGAGCCGTGCGGCACCTGGCCCGGATCCCCCCGGCTCTCCTCGTCCTTGGCGATCGCCAGGTAGCGCTGACCGACCAGACTCTGGAAACGGATCGACAGCCGGTCGCGCCCGGTCAGTGTCCGGGACTCCTGAACGGTGAACTCCACCACGGCATTTCCGGACGACTGCAGCTCGATGTCGGTCACCTTGCCGACCTGGACGCCGCGGATACGCACGTCGGCGTTCTTACGCAGCCCGAAGACGTCGGAGAACTCGGCGCGATACGTCTCGACGTCCCCCCCGACCGGACGGTTGATCGCCTGCACGATCGCGTAGACCGCGAGGATCACGACCGCAAGCACCAACAGCAGGCGGGTGACCGCCGAACCCACGCTCCTCACGATCCCGCCCCCACCCGTGCTGCGATCAGGTTCAGCGGGGTGCTCACGCCCGGAACGACGTCGAGGTTCGCCGACACCGAGACCGTGGTGCGTCCCGTCGTCGCGTCGGTGTGGAAGACGCCGCCGAACCGGTCGATCAGGGTGCCGACCTGTTCGGGGGTGACCCCGCTCAGCGCACCGCCGAGCGGGGTGGTGACCGAGGTGACCATGTCGAGCACCGACGCGAGCGGGCCGGCACCGGTGAACAGCAGACCGAGTCCGGAGAAGAGCGTGCCGATGTCGCCGATCATCGAATGCACCCGGGCGACGTACGGCCGGTCGAGCAGGTCGTCGGTGTTCACGAGGGTCTCGAGCGCGGTCACCGCACCCGCTCCGGCTTCCCCGACACCGTCGACGGCATCGGCGGCGGTCGGCAACAGGGTGCGCACCGGAGCGGCATCGGCCTGTTGCAGTGTCTGCAGCGCGAGCGTGGCGGTGGTGAGGAACGGGGTCATCCGAATGGTGGTGTCGCTCACGTCGTTCAGGAGTTCCGTCAGTTCCGGAGTCAGGACGGGAAGGGTGAACGCCCCCGCGCTGCGGACCGCGGCCGTGATCGTGTGGTCCGACGGCGGCGTCGCCATCACGATGGTGTCGCCGGAGGACAACGGCGCCCCCGACGTCGTGGGGACGAGCCGGACGGCGTCCGAACCGAACAGGTTGCGGGAGACGAAGCTGACCTGTGAGTCCACGGTCAGCTTCCCGATCGAGACGTCGTCGACGCACACGTCCATTCGCGTGACCGCGCGGTCGGAGATGTCCAACCCGCACACGGTTCCGACGGTCTCGCCGCGCAGATCGACGGGGACCCCGGCCTGGATCCCGTCCGGCACGGCCGGTGTGACGATCGTGAACCGGGCGGTGGGATCGTCACCCGCGAACGGGTTGACCACGACCATCGCGCCCGCGACGCCGGCGATCAGAACCGCGGCGAGGCCGCGGACGCGCAGCGTTCCGGCAGAAGGTTCGCCCACCCCACTCATGCGAAGTTCAGGCCCGAGTTCAGGCCCCAGAACATCAGGGACAGGACCATGTTGACGGCGACGATGGCGACCAGGCTCGCGCGGATCGCGCGGCCGGAGGCGATACCGACGCCCTCGGGGCCGCCACTGGCGAAGAAGCCGTAGTAGGTGTGCGCGATGATCACCGCGACCGCGAACACCACCACCTTGATCGTCGAGTACAGGACGTCGACCGGACTCACGAACGCCTCCACGTAGCGGTCGTAGGCACCGGCGGACTGTCCGTAGAAGACGCTCACGACGACGCGAGATGCCAGGAACGCCATGCACAACGACACGAGGTAGAAGGGGACGATCGCCGCGACGCCGGCGACGACGCGGGTACCGACGACGAACGGGATGGGCCGGATCGCCTGGGCCTCGAGTGCATCGATCTCCTCGGAGATGCGCATCGACCCGATTTCGGCGGTCATGCGGCAACCGGCCTGTGCCGCGAACCCGACCGCGGCGATCATCGGAGCCATCTCCCGGGTGGCGGCGTATCCGGTGATCAGTCCCGCCATCGGGGAGAGGTTCAGGGAGGACAGGCTGGTGACACCGAGAATGCCGATCATCCCGCCGACCGAGAGCCCGAGGATCGCCAGCACGCCCGCGATGCCGCCGCCGACGATGATCGAGCCGTTGCCCCACGTCGTCTCGGAGAACGCGGCGAGGGTCTGCCTGCGGTAGACGCGGATCGTGTGCGGCAGCCCGGCGAGGACGTCGACGATGAAGGTGACGAGGCGGCCGACGTGTTCGAGGGGGCGTCCCGCGGTGCCCGCGGCGTCCCGCAGTCGGCCGCCCTCGTTCCAGTGCCGGCTCGGTACGTGCGTGGTGCGTCCGAACACGTCAGATCACCTGGACCGGGATGAACAGGGTGGTCACCTGGGTGATGATCACGTTGAGGACCATCGACGCCACGATGCCGAGCACGACCGCGGCGTTCACCGCGTCGGCGACACCGCGGGCGCCGCCCGAGGCTTCCAGTCCGCGCCGGGCCGCGATGACGACCACCACGAACCCGAAGACCAGGGACTTGATCAGGCAGATCGCCAGATCGGTGGTGGAGGCGTAGCTGCCGAAGGACTGCCAGTACGAACCCGAGACCACGCCCTGGCCGACGACCGAGACGGTGAAGCTCGCCGCGATCGCGATGACGATGATCAGGATCGACAGCACCGGTGCGACGAGGACCATCGCCACCATTCTGGGCGCGACCAGCCGACGGGTCGGATCGATGCCGAGTACCCGCATCGCGTCGATCTCCTCCCGCACGGTGCGGGCTCCGAGGTCGGCGGCGATGGCCGAGGCACCCGCGCCGCCGAGCAGCAACGCGGCGGCCATGGGCGCACCCTGCTGGATGACTCCCATGCCACCGACGGCACCGGCCATCGACGTTGCTCCGAGGTTGCTCGTGAGGCCACCGATCTGAACCGAGACGATGACACCGAAGGGCACGGCCATCAGCAGGGCGGGCAGCACCGTGATGCTGAGCAGGAACCAGGCCTGCACGATCGCCTCCCGGAACGGGAACCGTCCGCCCACGATGTCGGCCAGCGCGATGACCGGCGTCCGCACGCCGAGACGCACCGTGCGACCGAAGCCGAGCACGCTCGAGGCCATCGGCACCTGGCACACCCCCCGCCACGACCAAGCGGTTGCTTGGTTTTGAAACGCTGATACTGAATCAGTGTCAGCGCCGGAACGCGACGAGTATCACACAGGCATGTGGGTCATGTCACACACTTTCGGCCGATGCAGGTTAAACCCGCTGCCGTCGTTGCCGTCCGCGTCTCACATGCCCGATTCGGCACCATCGGCCACTTGTCCACGTGAGACGAACGAGTGAGATACGTTCATCTCGTGTCCAGTGCCGCAAGGAGCAGCTCCCGCGCCGAACGACGCGTCACGATCGAGCGTGCGCAGACGGCGACGATTGCCCGCGCCGCGGCCGACGAGTTCCGGAACGCCGGCGTCAGGCGGGCCAGCATCGACCGCATCGCCGACGCGGCCGGCGTCAGTCGCAGCACCCTCTACCGCCGGTTCCCCAGGAAGGAAGACCTGCTCGGCGAGGTCGTCGTCCAGCTGCGCCACAGCTACGCCGGGGAGATCGGATCCCGCATCGTCGGGACGGATCCACGCACGGCACTCGTCGAGATCTTCGTCGTCGCGGTGACCGGGTTCCGATCGGACACCCTGGTGCAGAAGATCCTGGCCGATCAGCCCGAGGCGCTCGAGATGTTCGTGGGCTTCGAGGCGCCGCAGGTGGAGACGCTGATACGGGAGTTCAGCAAGGGCATCGCGGACTCGCTGCGCGCGGTCGGCGCGTCGATGCCCGATCAGGATCTGCGTCAGGCCTCCGAGACCGTCTTCCGGTTGATCACGTCGTTCGCCCTGACACCCACGCACTCGTTCGACCTCGACGACCCCGACGCGGTGCGTCAGTACGCCACGAAGGTCCTCGCCCCGATGATCTGGTGAACCGACGGAGTGGCGTCACCGCGGCCGCATTCCAGCAGGCCCGGGCGGAATACGCGCGGATTCCGTTCTGGCAGGATGCCCCCATGAGTCTCCAGCACAACACCTACTTCGACGACGCCGTGCAGAGCGTCGCCTACCAGCGATCGGCGGGCCGCGCCTCCGTCGGCGTCATGGACGCCGGACAGTACCACTTCGGCACCGACGCCCCCGAGCGCATGACCGTCGTCGACGGAGAACTCCGTGTGAAGCTCCCCGGCGCCGAGTGGCAGCAGTTCCCGGCCGGCACCAGCTTCGAGGTGCCGGGTTCGAGTGGGTTCGACCTCGAGGTCGAGGTGCCCACGGCCTACCTCTGCGAGTACCTCGAAGGCTGATTCGCCGACTCCACGTCTCACGCTCCACTGCCGGACCGGTCGGCGTGGGTCGGGCCGGCCGAGGTGCAGGGATCGATTCACGCCGCCGGAAACGGTGCGCGGGCCCGAGCGTCCCCTCCGCAGTGACGATGAACATCCCGGTCGGGGTCGTGCGTCGCGGGTGACCTGACTAGTCTCGACAGGGCGTCAGTTAGGTGGCGGGTAACCGGACCCCATCGGGGCCGACACCACATCTGCTGTTGTACGAGATATTGGTCACTGTCACCACCACGTGGCCGAGACGAGATGCGAACACCAATCGCGTCTGCTGAGACGGGAGCAAAGAACAGAACATGAGTGCGGAACAACCGACCATCATTTACACGCTGACCGACGAGGCGCCGATGCTGGCCACCCACGCCTTTCTGCCAGTGATTCGCACCTTCGCCGATGCGGCCGGGATCAACGTCGAGACCAGCGACATCTCCGTTGCGGCCCGCATCCTCGCCGAGTTCGGCGACCACCTGACCGACGAGCAGCAGGTCCCCGACAACCTCGCCGAACTGGGCCGCCTGACCCAGCTCCCCGAGACGAACATCATCAAGCTGCCGAACATCAGCGCGTCCGTCCCGCAGCTGCTCGCCGCGATCAAGGAACTCAAGGGCAAGGGGTACGACCTCCCCGACTACCCGGACAATCCGACCACCGACGAGGAAGCCGCGGTCAAGGCCCGGTACACGAAGTGCCTGGGCAGCGCGGTGAACCCCGTTCTCCGCGAAGGCAATTCCGATCGTCGCGCCCCGAAGGCGGTCAAGGAGTACGCCCGCAAGCACCCGCACAGCATGGGCGAGTGGTCCCCGGCCTCGCGCACGCACGTCGCGCACATGCGCCACGGCGACTTCTACCACGGCGAGAAGTCGATGACCGTCGACGGCGACCGCGACGTGAAGATGGAGCTGCTGACCACCAGCGGCAAGACCATCGTCCTCAAGCCGAAGGTGTCGCTCACCGACGGCGACGTGATCGACAGCATGTTCATGAGCAAGAAGGCGCTCATCGACTTCTACGAGGAGCAGATGGAGGACGCCTACAAGACGGGCATGATGTTCTCCCTGCACGTCAAGGCGACGATGATGCGGGTGAGCCACCCCATCGTGTTCGGCCACGCGGTGAAGGTCTTCTACAAGGACGCGTTCGCCAAGCACGGTGCGCTCTTCGACGAGCTCGGCGTCAACGTCAACAACGGTCTGTCGGACCTGTACAGCAAGATCGAGTCCCTGCCGAGCGCGCAGCGCGAGGAGATCATCGACGACCTGCACAAGTGCCACGAGCATCGGCCCGAGCTGGCCATGGTCGACTCGGCGCGCGGCATCTCGAACTTCCACTCACCGAGCGACGTCATCGTCGACGCCTCGATGCCTGCGATGATCCGCGCCGGCGGCAAGATGTACGGCGCCGACGGACGTCCCAAGGACACCAAGGCCGTCAGCCCGGAGTCGACCTTCTTCCGGATCTACCAGGAGATGATCAACTTCTGCAAGACCAACGGCGCGTTCGATCCCACCACGATGGGCACCGTGCCGAACGTCGGTCTGATGGCACAGAAGGCCGAGGAGTACGGCTCGCACGACAAGACGTTCGAGGTCCCCGAGGCCGGCGTCGCGAACATCACCGATCTCGCCACCGGAGAGGTTCTGCTGACCCAGAACGTCGAGGAGGGCGACATCTGGCGTCTGTGCATCGTCAAGGACGCCCCGATCCAGGACTGGGTCAAGCTCGCCGTCACCCGGGCCCGCAACTCCGGCATGCCGGTCGTCTTCTGGCTCGATCCGTACCGTCCGCACGAGAACGAGCTGATCGGGAAGGTCAAGAAGTACCTCGCCGATCACGACACCGACGGCCTCGACATCCAGATCATGTCGCAGGTCCGCGCGATCCGGTACACGATGGAGCGCCTCATCCGCGGCCTCGACACCATCTCGGCCACCGGCAACATCCTGCGTGACTACCTCACGGACCTGTTCCCGATCCTCGAGCTGGGCACCAGCGCGAAGATGCTGTCCATCGTGCCGCTGATGGCCGGCGGCGGCCTGTACGAGACGGGCGCGGGTGGCTCGGCTCCCAAGCACGTCAAGCAGTTGGTGGAGGAGAACCACCTGCGCTGGGATTCGCTCGGCGAGTTCCTCGCCCTCGCGGTCAGCCTCGAGGACCTTGGTATCAAGACGGGCAACAAGAAGGCGACCGTCCTCGCCAAGACCCTCGACGCCGCGACCGGCAAGCTGCTCGAGAACGACAAGAGCCCGTCCCGGACCACGGGCGAGCTCGACAACCGCGGCAGCCAGTTCTACCTCGCGATGTACTGGGCACAGGAGCTGGCCGCCCAGAATGAGGACGAGGAGCTGCGCGCGCACTTCACCCCGCTCGCGGAGGCCCTCGCCAAGAACGAGAACGCCATCGTGGGCGAGCTGAACGACGTGCAGGGCAACCAGGTGGACATCGGCGGCTACTACGCCCCCGACGCCGAACTGACCGCTGCGGTGATGCGTCCGAGCAAGACCTTCAACGAGGCGCTGGCGACCGCGCTCTCCTGAGCCGGAACGCACCCCGCCACGTGGCGACGGGCCCGCACCCTTCCCGGGTGCGGGCCCGTCGTCGTTCGGCGGTGCCGTCCGGCGGTCACGGGATCGCTTCGGTGCCCGGCACCACGACGCCGACCGGTCCCGATCCGAGGCACAGTTCCAGGCCCGGGGTGACGGGCCGCACCGACAGCGCCGACCCGGTCCCGTAGATCCGCACGAACGCCTGGTGCAGACCGGCCCGCACGGGCACGTCCACCGGCGCACCTGCACCGAGACCGACCGAGACCGTCCCGTCGACGGACGCGTGATAGTTGAGCACCGCCGTCCACTCCCAGATCATCAGCGGCCCGCTCAGCGGTACGTCCCCACCGGCCGGGCCGATGCGGGTGCCGCAGCCGGGCTCCTGTCCCTGCACCGTCCAGCGCGTCGGGTCAACGGTCGCGGACACCAGACGGCCCGACTGGTCGAGAGCGCGCAACTCCGATGTCGACGAGGCGAACGCGGGACGGTCGGTGAGCGGCCCGAACACCCGGGAGGCCATGTTCCACGGCGCCGCGACCGGCAGCAGCGTCATCAGCGACACCGGCTGGTCGAGCAGCGGCACGTCCCGGTGTTCCGCCAGCGAATCCCGGGCGGCGGCCAGGTACCCGGCCCCGGGGTTGGCCTCCCAGCTGCGCGCGAACGTCACCGTCGACCAGAGACAGGAGGTGACGAGCAGGGCCGTGATCGCCGCGACGAACGGTGGCGTGGAAACGGGCTGCAGCAGCGGCCCGACGCGTCCGAGATCGGGGCGGCGCGGCGCCCGGATCAGCAGCGCGAGCCCGAGCACGAGCATGACGGCGCTGTCGCTCGTGTATCTCAGTGACTGCGCAATCTCGTAGACGGTGTCGGGGCCGGAGCGGGCCAGCATCATCGCCACTTCCGAGGCCGCGACGTACGCGACCATCGTCACCCACACCCACCCGGTCCGCTGCTTGCATCGCAGTGTCAGGACGACGGCGAGGGCGACCACGGCCCAGGCCGCGACGACCAGACCGGTCGGCGGGATCGCCCACGGAGGGCCCGGCGGCCACCGCTCCCATCGCCACGGGCCACCGAGCAGGGCGGGCACGACGCCGAGGCTGGTTCCGTGGTGCACGAACATCGCCGCCTCGGCGGGTGCCGGAAAACGTAGCTCCGAGTCGACGACGGCGAGGTACACGGCAGCCCACGCCCCGAGAACGGCACCGCACCCGAGCCACAACGGCCGGCCGGACCGCCACGCGGCGAGCACCGGAGAACGGGTCCCGTCGACCCGCGCCGCCAGCGCGACGACGGCGAACGCGACGAACGGAACGAGGACCGACTTCTCGAAGAACGCCAGCGCGACGACTGTCACCACGGTGCCCGTCAGCGCGTACCTGCGGCGACCGGTGCGGGCGAGCAGCAGTGCGTCACCCGCCACCCAGGCGAGCGCTGCCTGCAGCGGCAGCGAGTTCAAGCCGGCCGCCCACCATGCGAACGGCGGCAGGGTCAGCGGGGTGAACAGGTACAGCGCCAGCACTGCCGGCAGCACCGGGCGTGGGCCCAGCACCAGCCACAACACGCGCAGCACGGCGAGAGCGGCCAGCAGCTGCAGCGCAATCAGCGTTGCAGCGGGCACCGACCACTGCAGGGGCGCGAGCATCGTCGTCACACCGGCGACGAGGAAGGCCGCAGGCATGAAGTGGCCGTCGTGGTCGTAGAACAGGAACTCCGGCGAGAGCAGCGGCATCGCGGACGAGCGTCCGATGAGGATCAGGTCGTCCCAGTAGAGGTTGCCGCCGAGGACGAGCGACCCACGGACGACGGCCTGAGCGGCGATCAGCACCAGCGCGGTGCCGAGCACCACCCGTGGCGACGGCGGCCATGTGCGGAGGAGCCGTCCGACCGCGTCCGACTGCGCCGTCACGGTCGACGCCCTCTGCGTGTCGACCGTCACCGCGTCAGCACCCACCTTTCGCCTCGCCGTCCCTGGATCACGCAGCCCACCGGTTCGTCACCGGCTCCTCGGAAGCGCAGCCCGGAACCGTTCGAAACGGTCCACGAGCTCGGACGGGCATGCCAGCGCAGGCAGGTGACCGCTGTCGATCTCGTCCGGCTCGATGCCGAGCCGCTCCCGCACGACACGGCGCATGAAGTCCGCGGGGAACAACCGGTCACTGCGTGCGAGCAGGAACCGTGTCGGCACGTCGGGCCACGCGGGCATCGGGATCGTCTGTTCGAAAGGGGTGTTGGACTGTTGCCGGGCGCCGTCCAGCGCGACGGCGAGAACGTCGGCGGGGACGTCGTGCAGGAACGTGACCATCGGGTCGAACTCGGCGTCGGGGTCGCGGCCCTCCCGGATGTCGAGGGTCCGCCTGGCGGCCTCCTGACCGGTGTTCGACCACCAGTCGCCGGGCACCTCGCCCTCGGCCGGGATCATCGCCGCGACGAGCACGGCGAGGCGCACGTCGATGCGCGGACAGAGAAGCGGGACGAGCAGTCCCGCCATCGACTGCGCCACCAGGATCACGTCGGAACGGTCGCCGACCGCATCCACCACGACGTCGGCGTACTCGCGCAGTCCGGCGGCGTCGTCGTCACTCGGCAGGTCCGGCGCGATCACCTCGTGACCGCGCGCCCGCAGTCGCGGAGTGACGAACTGCCAGTACGCCGCGTCACCTCCGGCACCGGGCAGCAGCACGTAGGTCGCCATGGTGCGAGGCTAGCGCCTGCGCGTCCTCCCGGCGGTTCTCGCCACCGAGAGGACGCACGAGGCGGCGCGTCGCCTACACCGAGCGGGCGGAGCCTTCCCAGTACCGGGCCCGCAGTGCCTTCTTGTCGAGCTTTCCGATCGGCGTCAGCGGGAGGGAGTCGACGAAGTCGACGGTCTTCGGGGCGTGCACCGCGCCCTTCGCGTCCTTGACCATGGCGGACAGCTCGGCGCCGTCGACGCTCTGACCGTCACGCAGGACGACGCACGCCTTGACCGCCTCGCCCCACTTCTCGTCGGGGACACCGACGACGGCGACGGACGCGACGGCGGGGTGCGCGGAGATGACGTCCTCGATCTCCCGGGGGAAGACGTTGAATCCGCCGGTGACGATCATGTCCTTCTTGCGGTCGACGATGAACAGGAAGCCGTCCTTGTCGGCGCGGGCGATGTCGCCGGTGTGCAGCCACCCACCCTTCAACGCCTCGGCGGTCTCCGCGGGCTTGTTCCAGTACTCCTTCATCACCAGCGGTCCCCGGACGCAGATCTCGCCGAGCTCGCCGCGAGGCACCTCGTTGAGGTCGTCGTCGAGCAGCTTGACGTTCAGCCACGGCACCGGACGACCGCAGGACGCGAGCCGGTCCAGGTCCCCGTTCGTCGGAGCTTCCAGGAGATGCTCCTCCTTGCGCAGCACCGAGATGGTCATGCCGCACTCGGACTGACCGAAGTACTGGAAGAAGATCGGCCCGAACTTCTCGATGCCCTCCCGCAGCCGCGCCGGGGACATCGCGGACGCGCCGTAGTACAGGGTCTGCAGGCTGGATACGTCACGGGTCTGCAGGTCGGGGTGATCGAGCAGCATGTAGATCATCGTCGGGACCAGCATCGTCGCCGTGATCTTGTGCTTCTCGATCGCCTCGAGCACCGCGCCGGGCTCGAAGGCGGGCAGTACGACGAGCGAACCTCCCCGCATCAGGGTCGGAACGAAGAACGCCATGCCGGCATGCGATAGCGGCGTGCAGGCCAGGAAGCGCATCTCGTCCGGCCACTGCCACTCGGCCATCTGGATCTGCGGCAGCGTGACGCCGGAGGCGAACGTGTTGACCACGCCCTTCGGCTTGCCGGTGGTGCCGCCGGTGTAGACCATGCTCGACGCGTCGTCGCCGTCGACGTCCGCGGCGACGAGGGGGGCCGGTTCGAAGCCCGCGGCCAACGCGAGGATGTCGGTGCCCACCTCGGAGGGGCCGAGCGAGAAGAAGTTCTTCAGGGTGGGGACCGTGGCCTTGAGTTCGGCAGCGCGGCCCTCGAAGGCGGTCGGGTCGAAGATCAGTGTCTCGATCTCGGCGTCGCCGAGGATGTAGGTGTGGTCGTCGACGGACCCCATCGGCGCGAGGGCGGTGTTGCGGCAGCCGAGAATCATCTGCGATCCGACGCTGATCAGGACCTCGGGGCGGTTCTTCGACAGCATCGCCACCGTGGAGCCCTTGCCGATGCCCTGCGAGGCGAGTGCCTGAACGAAGCTGCTGATCTGGTCACGCATCTGTCCGCCGGTGAGCACCACGTCGCCGAGGTACAGCGCGGGCCGGTCGGCGTTCCGGTCGAGCGCGGTGATCAGCAGGTCCGCAAGGAACTGCGGCCGATGCAGGACGTCGGTGGTCATGGAAACTCCGCTCAGATAGGCGCCGGGGTGCGTGTGCTGCCTCACACAGTAGATCGAAAACTGACACATGTTCTAGTGGTTGCGCAAGGACGAGCGGTACACCTGCGGATGTTGCGCATCGATATCCGCTCGACTGCGGCCGAGCCGCATATCATGCACGGCGTGAAGGAGCAGGAGTTGGACCTGTGGACGGCGACGGTCGTCCAGCATCACCGGCTGCGCGAGGACCTCGCGGTCATTCGCCTCGAAGGTGAGTTCGTCCCGTTCGCAGCCGGGCAGTCGGTCGGCGTCATCGTCCCGCAGAACCCCAACGTGGGACGGCGCTACTCCCCCGCTCTGCCTCCGTCACTGGACGGCAAGCTCGAGTTCCACGTGCGTGCGGTCCCCGCCGGCTGGCTCAGTCGCGCCATCGTCACCGACACGGTCGTCGGTGACGAGTGGCAGATCGCCCCGGCGAGCGGGCGTCTCGCCGTCGACCGCGACGCCCGGGAGGTCATCATGGTCGCGGGTGGCACCGGGCTGGCCCCGCTGCGCGCGATCATCCTCGACCTGACACGGCGGCCGAATCCGCCGCAGGTGTTCCTCTTCGTCGGCGGCAGGCACCCCCGCGACCTGTACGCCTCCGACATGCTGTGGCTGCTCGACGAGCAACTCGACTGGCTGACCGTGATCCCGGTCGTGGAGGAGATCCACGACCCCGCGTGGCCCGACGAATGGTACGAACGGGTCCGCGGTGCTCCCGCTTACGGCGACGACCACTTCATCCAGGGCACGCTCGCCGAGGTCGTCAGCTCCTACGGCGCGTACGTCGACCACCAGGTACTGGTGGTCGGATCGCCGGGGATGGTGCGTTCGACGGTGCGGGCGCTCGTCGACAGCGGCACCCCCGCAGGGTCGATCCAGGTCGGCTGACCCGGTGCGCGAGTTCGGCGGTTGCCACCACCGAACTCGCGCAGGTCGTCAACTCGCCGTCCGGCCGAAGTAGGCGTCGCGCAGGACCGCCAGGTCGTCGATCGCCCCGGCGGGCGAATCCATCACCACCTTGCCGATGTCGAGGACGACGACGTGATCGGCGACGCTCATCGCGGCTTCCACCGCCTGCTCGACCAGCAGTACCGCCAGTCCCGTCTCCTTCAGCGCCTGGACTCGTTCCATCACCTCACCGACGACGACGGGCGCGAGTCCACCCGACGGTTCGTCGAGCAGCAGGAGTGTGGGGTTCGACATCAACGCCTGCCCGATGGCGAGCATCTGCTGCTGCCCGCCGGACATCGATCCGGCGAGCAGCGCCCGCTTGTCGCCGAGAATCGGGAACAGGTCGTAGATCCGCTCGACGTCGCCGCGCAGGGCGGAGCGCCGCATCCGGCGGGTGTACCCGCCGAGCAGCAGGTTCTGCTCCACCGTCTGCCGGTGGAAGACCCTCTTGCCCTCCTGGACGTACGCCATTCCGCTGCGGACCCGCCGGTGTGCGGGCATCGACGAGATGTCGTCGCCACCGAACTCGACCGAACCCGCCGAGACCTTGTTCAGCCCGGAGATCGCGCGCAGGGTGCTGGTCTTCCCGGCCCCGTTGCGGCCGAGCAACGCGGTCACCTGCCCCGGCCGGACGTCCAGGTCGACCCCCCACACAACCCGCATGTCCCCGTAGCCGGTTTCCAGATCTCTTACGCGCAGAATCGGTTTCGCCACGTCGGTCACGGTGTCACCTCCCGGGTGTGTGCGGCGTCGTCGCCGGCGACGACGCCGAGGTACTCGCCGAGCACCCGGGGATCGTGCTCGATCTCGGCGGGGACGCCGTCCGCGATCACCTCTCCCTGCGCGAGGACGACGATACGGTCGGCCAGCGAGAGCACCAGCCGGAAGTTGTGTTCCACCAGGACGACGGTCGCGCCCGCGTCCCGCAGTCCGCGGATGATGTCGGCGAGCCGCTCCACCTCGTCCTCGTCCAGCCCGGACGCGACCTCGTCGAGGAGGAGGACCTGCGGCCTGGCCACGACCGCACGCGCGACCTCGAGGAGTCGACGCATTCCCAGCGGCAGCGCGGACGCCGTCTCTCCCGCCAGGTGCGCCATTCCGACGAGTTCCAGCGCCCGCATGCTCTCGTCGCGGTCGGCGGCACGCACCCGCCGGAAGCCCGGCAGTCGCAGCACGGTCGACGCCATCGACGACCGGGCGGTGCTGTAGCGGCCGGATGCGACGGCCTCGAGGACGGAGATCTCGTCCGGGATGTTCGGGGTCTGGAAGGTGCGAGCCACCCCGATCCGCGCCACCCGGTACGGGCTCGAACCCTGGATCTCGTTGTCGCCAACCAGGATCCGACCGGAGTCTGGCTTGTAGAAACCGCAGATCATGTTGAGGGTGGTGGTCTTGCCCGAGCCGTTGGGCCCGATCAGTGCGGTCACCTCTCCGGGTTGCGCGTTCAGCGTGACCCCGCGCAGGGCCTGGTTTCCGCCGAACGCCTTGCCCAGTCCGTCGACCGTCAGAGGCCGTCCGTCGATGGGCGCGACCTCCACCGCTCCGGTCGCGGCGCCGGTCGGAACTCCGCCGACCGGACCGAGGTCTGCCGCGCGGTCCAGGCGGCCGACCACCACCTTCCCGATGCGCGCCAGCCCACCGCTCAGCAGTACGCCGCCGACGAGGAGCAGACCGCCGTAGACGACGAGTGCGTACTCCTGGAAGTCGCTGGCCTGATTGGGGCCGAACTGCATGATCGCCGCGCCGATCGCGGCGCCGTAGACGCTGGCCGCCCCGCCGAGGATGCAGGCGGCGAGAACCGAGGTGGCGAACGTGAATCCGAACGCCTCCGGCGAGATGTACAGGTCCAGGTTGGCGAACAGGGCACCGGCCAGTCCCGCCGGGAACGCACCGATTGCGTAGCCGAGTACCTTCATCCGGAACACCGAAACACCGAGCGAGGACGCCAGGACCGGGCTCTGCTTGAGGGTGCGGAACGCGATTCCGTGCCGCGACACGACCAGGTTGCGGGTGACGGCGAACCATCCGACGGTGACCACGACGATCACGATGTAGAAGCCCTCGGGCGTGAGTGCCCGACCGAACAGCGTGGCGGGTTCGATGCCGCTGAGCCCGTTGCGTCCGCCCGTCGTCTCGCCGAACACGGCAATGATGTCCGGCACCAGCAGAACGAGGAAGAACGACGTCATCGCCAGGGACCAGCTGCCGAGTCGCAGTCCCGGTATGCCGGTGGCGATTCCGACGACGAGCGCGACGGCGCCGGCCGCGACGAGTTGCAACGCCAGATCGGTGTGGCCACGCTCCGACATCAGGCCGGCGGTGTAGGCGCCCGCCGCGTACATCGCCGCCTGCCCGAGGGCCAGCTCACCCGCATACCCGAGGCTCAGGCTCAGTCCGCTGACGACCAGCGCGAGTATGCACGCGAGTTGCACCTGCCGTGTCATGGCGTAGCCGAGACCGAGACTCGGCAGCAGCAGGAGGAGAACGCCGACGGCGAGCGGGTACACCCAACCGGGGATCGCGCGCACTGCGCGCCAGATCTGCATGGTCACACAATCCTTTCGTGCACCCGGCCGAAGAGGCCGGCGGGCCGGACCATCAGAATCACGATCAGCACGACGAACACGGCGATGTTGCTGTACTGGCTGCCGAGTTCGAGGGCGGCGAAGGATTCGACGACTCCGACCGTCATCCCGCCGATCAGCGCACCGGGCAGTGATCCGAAGCCGCCGATCGCCAGCGCCACGAAACCCTTGATGGCGAGCGCCGCGCCGAGGGTGGCGACGGCGAAGGTCTTCGGACCCACGAACAGCCCGAGGAACCCGGCCAGGGCGCCGGACGCGGCGAACGCACCGAGGGCGAGGGCGCGGACGTTGACTCCACGCAGCGTCGCCGCCTCCCGGTCCTCCGAGACGCCCAGCATGGCGAGCCCGGTCATCGTGCGCCTGCCGATCAGGCCGAGGACGATCACCAGGACGGTCGCCAGGACCAGCAGTGTGATCTCCACCGGATAGGTCCGGCCGCCGAGTACGGTGATCGGTTCGTTCGAGCCGAAGAACGGGACGGTCAAAGGCTCACTGCCCCAGATCAACTGGGTTGCCCCGTTGAGCAGTGTCGCCGCCCCCAGGGTCGTGACCAGCTGGGTCTGATGGTCCGCCACCGGCCGGACCGCGACGATCTCCTCCAGTCCGGCGAGGATCATCACGGTGACGGTGGCCAGGACCGCGACCACGAGCACGGGAAGCTCCAGCGTGACAAGTCCGGTGTACGCGACGAAGGTGCCCACCATCATCAGCTGCGCCTGCGCGAAGTTGAAGGTGTGGGACGAGATGAAGACGATGTTGTACCCGATCGCGACGAGCGCGTAGACGGCTCCGAGCGCGAGCCCGGACCAGAGAATGGTCATCACTCACTCCTCCCGGCGGCGCGCGGCCTCTCGGCCCGCGCCGCCGGTTGCTCGAAGGTCAGGCGGCGGGGTTTCCGTACTGTCCGTTCAGCAGCTTGCTCGGCGGCACGTACCGGTACCCGTCCTGCTCGAGGTTGGGCGAGTGCGACTCCGCACTGTACCGGTACCGGGGCAGGAACGCGGTCTGCGCCGCGTCGAGCACCGACCGGTCCTCCAGCGCTTCCGCCAGCTTCGCCGAATCTCCTGTGTCACCCACTTTTTCGGCCGCCGCCGCGACGAGACCGAACGGGTCGTAGTTGTCGGCGAGGATCAGCGTCGAGGGGATCTGCCCCTTGGCCGCCATCGCGTCGACCATCGCGTTCACGGCTGCGTCGTTCGGGTCGTGCACGGTGCTCGGGAACACCTGCAGCACAAGATTGTCCACCGCGGGCGTGCCGAGCACGCCGTCGGGCGCCGGCGTTGCCACGAGGCTGGTGCCGGCGACGGAGGTGTTGCCGATCAGCGGGATGTTCCAGCCGAGGCGCTCGAGGCTGGTGAGCAGGTAGCCGAGCGGGGCGCCGTACGCGTCGACGACGAGCGCCTCGGCGCCCCGGTTGCGCAGCGCCTGCAGCTGGGCGGTCATGTCGAGGGCCGCGACGTCGTACTCCTCGCTGCCCGCGCTGCTCACGCCCGCCTCCGTCAGCGAGTGCGCCATCGCCTCGCTGAACGCCTCGCCGTAGGCGCTGCTGCCGTGGACGACTCCGACGTTCCGGTAGCCGCGCTCCTTCGCGTACCCGGCGATCGAGGTGGCGTACTCGGCGGGCGACGGCGAGAGGTCGAAGTTGAGCGGGAACGTCTCCGGATCGGCGGAATCCGCTGTGGGACCGACATTGAACGAGAGGATGCGGTTCTGAGCGAGGACGGGCAGCGTGGCCGCCGAGACGGTCGACAGTCCCGAGTTCAGGTACAGATCGGGCTTGTTGCCGGACGCGATCGCCTCCCGCAGGTTCGTGACCGCCTTGGTGGCGTCACCCCCGTCGTCGACGACGGTCAGTTCGACCTGACGGCCACCGATTCCGCCGCGCGCGTTCACGGCGTCCGCCCCGGCCTGCGCGGCGAGGATCGAGGTCTTCGCGTTCGCCGCCAGCGCACCCTGACCGCTGATCGCGCCGGTCACGAGCACCCGGTAGGGACCGTCCGTCGATCCACCGGCCTCGGACGTCGAGCCGGAACACCCGGTCAGCGCGAGGGTGGACGCGGCGAGCGCCCCGACGAGCACGGAATGCCTCTTGTTCATTCAGGTCTCCTGGATTCCTCACAAGCACGCGCTTGTTCGGATCGGAGCCTAGGAATGGCGTCGTGGGCCACACCAGATTTCGTCCCACTGAGGGGGAAACGCAACCCACTGCACTGCAACGGGTTTGGACAATTCGTCGATCCGGCACCGAGGCGGTGCGACGTCCGATCAGGAAGATGCGAGTGCGGACCGGCCGCCGCGTGGACCCGCGACGGCACGCCTCCGCGCGAGGCCGCTCAGAACAGTGGGTCGTGCCGGACGTTCTCCATCGGTGTGCCCTTGGCCTGGAGGCGGTACTTGACGGTTCGCACCGTCGACGGCGAACCGACGATCTGGATGTCGCGGTCTTCCCATGTCCCGAACTCGGCGACCACCTCGCCGAGCTTGCCGGTCAGTCGCTCGCTCATTCCGGGCGGCGTGACGGGGGGCGGGTCGGTGTGCCACCACGGGTTGACGTTCTCCTCGGACACGGGGATGACCGTCAGCCACGGATTCGTCCGCGCCAGCTGCCACAGCGTCTCGAGGTCGTACAGGTCGCACGGGTAGGTGCCGCCCACGAAGAGGTGCACGCGCGGGTTGTTCCCTCGCATCGCCATCTCCATGATCTGCGCGCGAAGCGGCGCGATACCGGTCCCGGACGCGATCATCAGCTGGTCCCGCCCGGTCGTGCGGTCGACGCCGAGGCTGCCCAGCGGCGCGCTCAGGCTCCAGCGTTCCCCGGGGGTGACGCCCCGGACCATCGCCGGACTCACCCACCCGCCGGCCACGCGGCGGACGTGGAACTCGATCTGCCCCGCGTCGTTCGCCGGGATCGCGGGCGAGAGGTACCGCCACATGCGAGGACGGGACGGCACCGACACGCCCACGTACTGTCCGGCGCCGTAGGTCATCGGCTGGTCGAGCTGCAGTCGCACGATCGCGACGTCCTGCAACACCTGCTTGTGCTCGACGACGGTGCCCGTCCAGGTACCCGGCCCGTCTCCGGAGTTGATCTCGCCGAGCATGACCGCGGCGATGAGCGCGACGGCCTCACGCCATGCGAGGTCGACCTCCTCGGTCCACAGTTCGGTGCCCGCGAACCGCTCGAGCGTGGAGATCAGGGTGCCGCCGACGGCGATGAAGTGGTCCTCGGTGATCCCGTAGCGGCGATGGTCGCGACCCAGCTGGACGAGGAAGGACTGGACCTTGTCCATGTCGTCGAGGTTCTCGACGACGTAGGCGATGGCCTCGAGGAGCCGGTCGGCCTGCATCTCCATGACGGCCGGAAAGATCTCGCGCATGTCCGGGTACTTGGCGAAGAGGATCGAGTAGAACGACCGCGTCACCCCGATGCCGCCGTCGTCCGCGGCCGCGAGGGCCTTGAACGTCGTTCGGATGTGTGAAACAGCCGTCGAATCCACTGCAGGTTCCCCGTTCTGCACAGGCAACGGCCCACCGCAGTCCCCGGCAGGCCGTGGTCACCCACGGCGGTCGCCGTGGGGTTTCAGAGAGTCTAGGCGACCAGAGGTACAGGTGTGAAGCTGTGCGACCAGTGTGATCATGTGACCCACGTCGCCTTGTGCGGTTCCCGGACCTGCGCGGACACGCCCCTGCAGCGGGGGATGACACCGCTCGTCACCTCGCGGCCCCGAGGTTACCCAGCTCGGAACCGGGCCGCGCGCGAATGGGTGATCAGCGCTCGTGCCGGGGCTTCCAGACCACGATCGAGTTGCGCGGAGCGGGCACCAGATCACGACGGTAGCCGGCGGCGAGCCGCGCGATCTCGGCCGCCATCTCGGTGACCCGCGCCTGCAGTGCCTCGACCTGATTCGTCAGCTCGATGATGCGTTTGATCCCCGCGAGGTTGACGCCTTCGTCCTGCGACAGACGCTGCACCTCACGGAGCAGCGCGACGTCGCGGGGCGAGTACCGGCGGCCGCCGCCGGTCGTCCGGTGCGGGATGACGAGACCGAGCCGGTCGTAGTTGCGCAGGGTCTGGGCGTGCATGCCCGCGAGCTCGGCGGCCACCGAGATCACGAAGACCTGGGCGTCGGGGTCGAGTGGCCCGTCGCTGCTCTGCTGGTCGGTCATCACTCACCTCCGTTGCGTCCCGACGTCGTGCGTGGGCGGGCCGTCATGCGCCTGCCCATCCTGCGCGTGGATCGAATCCGCTGGCCTTCTCCGCCTCGAGATAAGCGTTCAGCGCCTCGGTGGCCTTGTCGTCGAGGTGGGTCGGCACGGCGACCTTCACGGTGACGAGCAGGTCGCCCGCACCTCCGGACCGCTTGGGGACACCGCGCCCGCGGACCCGCAGGATCCTGCCGTCGGCCGTGCCCGCGGGCACCTTGACACCGACGCGGCCCTCCAGGGTCGGCACGGAAATCGTGGTGCCGAGAACCAGTTCGCCGTAGCTGACGGGCACGATGACGGTGAGGTCGTCACCGTTGCGCCCGAACACCGTGTCCGCCGTGACGTGCACCGTGACGTACAGGTCGCCCGACGGTGCGCCGCGCAGACCTGCTTCGCCCTGTCCGGCGAGGCGGATCTTCTGTCCGTCGCTGACGCCCGACGGGATGCGCACCGTGATGTTCCGGGTGCGGTTCTGCACGCCGGTGCCGTGGCAGTCGGTGCAGGGGTCGTCGATGATCGACCCGGTGCCGCGACAGTCGTCGCACGGCTCGCTGAAGCCGAACGCACCCTGGTTGCGACTGACGATGCCGGAGCCGTTGCAGTGTGGGCACACGCGCGGGCTGGTGCCGGGCTTGGCACCGCTGCCGTGGCAGGTTGTGCACGCGGCGGGGCTGGTCAGGCGCAGCGGGACCGTGGTGCCGGTGGTCGCGTCGCGGAACGGGAGGGTGATCTCGGCTTCGACGTCGGCGCCGCGCTTCGGCCGCGACGCGGTCGCGGTCCGGCCGCCCCGGCCACCGCCGAAGAGCCCGCCGAAGATGTCGCCGAGTCCGCTGTCGTTGCCTGCGCCCCCACCGAACAGGTCACCGATGTTGAACTCGCCACCACCGAATCCGCCTCCACCAGTGGTGGTGTACCCGCCACCGGGCGCGTATCCGCCGCGCCCGAAGCCGCCGGAGGCGAACATCGCGCGGGTTTCGTCGTACTCCTTGCGCTTGGCCGGATCGGTCAGGACGCCCTTGGCCTCGGTGACCGCCTTGTAGCGTTCCTCGGCCGCGGTGTCGCCCGGATTGGCGTCCGGGTGCAGCTCCCGCGACAGCTTGCGGTACGCCTTCTTGATCTCGTCCTGTGATGCGTCGGGGGAGACGCCCAGGTCCTTGTAGAAGTCCTTCTCGATCCACTCCCGTTGGCTCACCGGGCGTCTCCTCCTCTCGCTGTTTTCTGTGTACTTACTGTGCGGGCTCGTCGGCGGCAGGCTCACCGTCGGTGACGGTCACCATCGCGTGACGGAGCACGCGGTCGCCGATCCTGTACCCCTTGCGCAGCACCGTGCCGAGCACCGGGTGGTGCCCCTCCCCCTCCATCTGCACGGCTTCGTGCAGATCGGGGACGAAGGTGTCACCCTCCTCGCCGAACGCGACCAGACCGATGCCCTCGAGAACTCCGGAGAGCTTGTCGGACAGCGCCTTCAGCGGACCCGTCTCCAGGTCGCCGTGCGCCCGGGCGCGATCGAGGTCGTCGGCGACGTCGAGGAACTTGCCGACGATCGAGATCGTGGTGTTCTCCACCGCCTCGGCCTGCCGGATCTTGAACTTGCGCAGGTCGTTCGCGTGGTCCGCCTTGGCGTAGCCCAGGTCCTTGACGGCCTGGTCCCGCTCCTCGGTGACCTTGGCGAGTTCGTCCACCTCGACGACCTCGGCCGCGGCCCCGGCCGCCGCATCGGCGGCCGGGGTGGTGGTGGCGTCCACGTCGGGCGTGTCGGCCGGTTCGCGGTCGGGGTTCTCCGCGGTCACTTCTTGTCCTGGTCGGTGGGCTCGTCCACGACCTCGGCGTCGACGACGTCGCCGTCCTGCGCCTGGCCCGGAGCCTCACCGGCACCGGACTCGGCGGCCTGCGCCGCGTAGATCGCCTCGCCCAGCGACTGCGACTCGGTCGCGAGCTTCTCGACCGCGGACTTGACGGCGGCGATGTCGCTGCCGGCGAGTGCGGTGTTGGCCTCGGCGATCGCCGCCTCGACCTTCTCCTTGACGTCGGCCGGGACCTTGTCCTCGTTGTCCTTGATGAACTTCTCGGTCTGGTGCACCAGCGACTCGGCCTGGTTGCGGACCTCGGCCTCCTCACGGCGGGCCTTGTCCTCCTCGGCGTGCGCCTCGGCGTCCTTGACCATCCGGTCGATCTCCTCCTTGGACAGGCCGGAGCCGTCCTGGATCTTGATCGTGTTCTCCTTGCCGGTGCCCTTGTCCTTCGCGGTCACGTGCACGATGCCGTTGGCGTCGATGTCGAAGGTGACCTCGATCTGCGGCACGCCGCGCGGGGCCGGCGGGATGCCCGCGAGCTCGAAGGATCCGAGGAGCTTGTTGTGCGAGGCGATCTCGCGCTCACCCTGGAAGACCTGGATCTGCACGGACGGCTGGTTGTCGTCGGCCGTGGTGAAGGTCTCGGACCGCTTGGTCGGGATGGTGGTGTTGCGCTCGATGAGCTTGGTCATCACGCCACCCTTGGTCTCGATGCCGAGGGACAGCGGGGTGACGTCGAGGAGCAGCACGTCCTTGACCTCGCCCTTGAGGACGCCGGCCTGCAGTGCGGCGCCGACGGCGACGACCTCGTCCGGGTTCACGCCCTTGTTGGGCTCGCGGCCACCGGTCAGCTCGCGCACCAGGTCGGAGACTGCGGGCATACGGGTGGAGCCACCGACGAGCACGACGCTGTCGATCTCCCCGACGGAGATGCCTGCGTCCTTGATGACGGACTGGAACGGCGCGCGGGTGCGGTCCAGCAGATCGGAGGTGATCTTCTGAAACTCGGCGCGGGTGAGCTGCTCGTCGAGGAACAGCGGGTTCTTGTCCGCGTCCACCGTGATGTACGGCAGGTTGATGGAGGTCGACTGCGAGGACGACAGCTCGATCTTCGCCTTCTCCGCGGCCTCACGCAGACGCTGCAGGGCCATCTTGTCCTTGGTCAGGTCGATGCCGCTGGACGCCTTGAACTTGTCGACGAGCCAGTTGACGACGCGCTCGTCCCAGTCGTCGCCACCGAGGTGGTTGTCACCGGAGGTCGCCCGGACCTCGACGACACCGTCACCGATCTCGAGCAGGGACACGTCGAAGGTGCCGCCGCCGAGGTCGAAGACCAGGATGGTCTGTTCCTTCTCGCCCTTGTCGAGGCCGTACGCGAGCGCTGCCGCGGTGGGCTCGTTGACGATGCGGAGCACGTTGAGACCCGCGATCTGGCCGGCCTCCTTGGTGGCCTGGCGCTGCGCGTCCTCGAAGTAGGCGGGGACGGTGATGACGGCGTCGGTGATCTCCTCACCGAGGTACGCCTCGGCGTCCCGCTTGAGCTTCATCAGCGTGCGGGCGCTGATCTCCTGCGACGTGTACTTCTTGCCGTCGATGTCGACGGTCCAGTCGGTGCCGATGTGGCGCTTGACCGAACGGATGGTGCGGTCGACGTTGGTGACCGCCTGGTTCTTCGCGGGCTGGCCGACCAGCACCTCGCCGTTCTTGGCGAAGGCGACGATCGACGGGGTGGTGCGCGAACCCTCGGAGTTGGCGACCACTACGGGCTCGCCGCCCTCGAGCACTGCGACGACCGAGTTGGTGGTCCCGAGGTCGATACCGACCGCACGAGCCATGGTGTTTCCTCCTACGTGTTGCGCCCGCGCCGGGCCTGGTGGCCGGTTCGGCGTGGGTCTTCTCAGCTTCCTCACCCTAAGTGAGTGGCACGCGCTCAAGTTTGCACCCGACCCCGATGGGGAGTCAAACCAAACTTGAGTCGACCACACTCAAGGCTGTCGATCTGCTCAACCGGTCGGAATCGGAATTTGTTCCCCTCACCCCTCCGCGACGTCATTGGTGACGAACGTCACGAGGCCGCGCACCACGACGACACCCGACGTCCGGCACCCCGGGCCGACACCGGGCCCGGTCACTCACTGCGCAGCGACAGCACCAGGCGTGACTGCCGCCGCACCAGCATGCTGGGCACCCATTCCGCATCCACCAGTTCGATGTGATCACTGTGCTCCAGCAGCCGACGAAGCACGACCTGTGCCTCCAGCCGGGCGAGCGCCGCACCGACACAGAAGTGGGTCCCTCGACCGAACGACATGTGCGACTTGAGGTTCGGACGGTTCAGCCGCACCTCGTCCGGTGCCTCGAACACCGCCGGATCGCGGTTCGCCGCGCCCCACAACAGGGTGAGGTGGCTTCCCGCCGCGAGCGGGACGCCACCGAGTGAGGTCTGCCGGGTGACGTGCCGGTGATGCCCCCGGAACGGCGGCTCGTAACGGAGCACCTCGTCCAGGAACGGGGCGACCAGGGCCGGGTCCGCACGCACCAGCGCCTGCAGGTCGGCCCGGTCGGCGAGCACCCGTGCCGCGGACCCGATCAGCGCGGCCGTGGACTCGCCCCCCGCGCCGACGAGTTGCACGAGAATCAGTACCGCCTCGTCGGCACGCACGGCGCCGTCGGCGCAGGCCCGGGCGAGGTCGCCGAGCAGGTCGTCGCGCGGATCACGCTGCGCTCGTTCGAAAGCGGCGTACAGGTGGCCTGCGAGCCGGGCAGCCGAGGCCGTCAACGCCGTCAGGTCGGTCTCGGTCACCACACCGCCGAGCATCTCGGTGCTGTCGTAGGACCAGGCCAGCAGCTGCGGCACGTCCTCGTCGGGAAGTCCGATCAGCCGTGTCACCACGGCGAGCGGCACCCTGTCCGCGACGGCCGCCCAGTCGATCAGGCGACCGTCGAGCCCCTCGCTCCACATTCGCTCCGCGAGGACGTCGATCTGCGGTTCGAGTGCGCGAATCCGCTTGGCCACCAAGTTCGGGAGCACCAGCCGGCGGTGCGCGGCGTGGTCGGGGTCGTCGGCGGTGGCCAGCACCTGGACGGCGTTCCCACCGCCGGTCATGTCGAACGACGACGGCCCCTCGGGTCCCTGCACCAGGGCGGCCGTGAGGTGGGACGAGAAGTCGTCGGTGCGGGCGCATGCCTCCGCGACCAGCTCCGCGGTGGCCACCAGGTACCTGTCCGTTCCGGGCACCCGGTACACCGGCGCGTGCCTGCGCAGCCATTCGTAGAGCGGGTACGGATCGGCCAGCACGTCCGGGGCGAACAGGTCCAACGCCGGCACCTCGGTCATGTTCACTCCTGTCGTGGTTCCTGCGGGTCGGGCTCACCGTCGCAGGGCCGGTTCGGGGTGGTCAAGAGTTCCCGGGGAAGTGAGATTGCGCAGTTCGGAGCGGGTGCGCCGTCGTCTCGGCTCCTGCGCGTCGGCGCTGGTCCACCCGTGTTTCGCGGTAGACGACGGTCGCCGTTTCGTCTCATACTGAGACGTCCTTCCTCGTCGAATTTCAGGAGGTTCGGTGACCGACCGCACGGACTGGCTCACCGGCGCGCCGCGCCGCGAGGCGGCGACCGACCGCATCCTCACCGCGGCCGCGGCCGTGCTCGCCGAACGCGGATTCGACGCCGTCACCGTCGACGCCGTCGTCGAGAGGGCCGGCTGCTCGCGCGCGACCCTCTACCGGCACCTCGGCGGGAGACAGGCGATCCTCGACGGGGTGATCGCCCGCGCCGCCGCCGATGTCGCGCACCGGGTCACCGCCGCCGTCGACGGCCTCGACGGCGCGGACCGAGTGGTCGAGGCGATCCTCGTGTCGGTGGACGCGGTTCGCTCCAGCCCCGCACTGAACGCCTGGTTCACCGGCGCCCGCTCCCGCACAGTCGACGACTACCTCGCCGCGTCCGCACAACTCGGTGCGCTGTCGGCGACGCTCACCGGACTCGGCGACGACGACGGCGCACGCTGGATCGTCCGGGTCGTGCTCATGCTCCTGACGTGGCCGCTGCCCGACTCCAGAGCCGAACGGGAGGCGGTCCGCCGCTTCGTCGCACCGGCGTTCGCCTGACGGCTCGGCTCTCACACGAACCGTGAACGTCGCCGTGCGCCAACCCCGTTCACGGTCACGGCAGGCCCGCGAGCACTCCCTCCGCGCTGCGAGCAGCGACGGCGCAGGCCCTGGCGGTGAACCCGTCGACGAGGGGATGCTCCGCACGCGCGCGCCAGTACCGCACCGCGCCCAGCGCGAGGTCACGCTGCTGCTCCACACCGGAGTCGGGTTCGAGCCCGAGCCGTTGGGTCGCGGCGACGCCCTGCCCGCCGACGATGCGCTGCAGCAGTCGGGTGTCGTCGTCGTCCAGCGTCACGGATGTCGATCGCAGTCGTCCGAGCAACCGGATCTCCTGAAAGCCGTGACCGTCCGACAGGGCCTGCTTGACCGAGGTCAGCACCCGTTCGGCATCGACACCCGGCTCGTGCGCCAGGAGCCGTTCGAGCGCGAGCAGCGCCGAATGGGCCTTGAGCTGATCGGCGCGTTGCCCGAACTGGACGTCGATCACCTGCTGCAACTCGTCGAGCCCGCTGCGCTCGACGAGTTCCGCCGCGAGCGTCGGCGAATCCTGTGTCCCGAGTTTGACGAGTGTGACGGCGAGCCGGATCCCGAACAGTCCGAATCGGTGTGCCAACTGGGTCCGCAGGTCGACGTCGACGGGCAGCGGGCTCTCCGGGCGCGCGAAACGGTCGGCCGACAACATCGCGACCTGGAGGTCGTCCGCCGGTACCTCGGCGAGGGCACGGAACGCCTCGAACTCGGCCTGCCGAAGCGTGCGTGCACCGAGCGCGAGGAGTCCCGCGACGGGCACCACGGCCTGGCAGAGCCCCGTGCGTTCGAGTTCGGTGGCGAACCGGTCGGCCACCTCCCGCGCGGACGACATGGCGTCGATGCGGCCCGCACCCACCTCGTCGGCGCGTGACACCACCCCGACGACCCCGAGCGGACCCGACTCGCCGCCCACGTGCGCGGCGACCCGTCCGAGGAAGTCCACGTCCGAGGCTCCGAGAGTGCGCAGCAGGTACACCACCGCGTCCGCGCCCGACGTCCCGTCCTCGGGGGTCAGCATGCGCAGCGTCCGGGCCGAGACGTCCCGGGACAGCGACGACGTGCCCGGGGTGTCGATGATGGTGGTGTGTCGCAGGGCGCGAGCCGGCCACTGCACCTCCAGCCGGTCCACGTCGGCGGCGGTCAGCTGTCCGAGATCGAAGCTGAGCGCACCCCCGATCCGGTGGACCGGCACGTTCGCCGTGCGATCCCCTGCGTACCGGGCCGTGACGGTGGGAGTGGCGCCGCTGCGGTACCACGTGACGACCCGCGTGCACTCGGTGGCGTCGGTCGGCGCGATATCTTGTCCGACAATGGAATTGAGCAGGGTCGACTTTCCCGCCTTGAGTGAGCCGGCGAGCGCGATGCGCAGGGGTTCCTCGAGTCGTCGCGCGCAGTCGTCCAGCCCGGCACGTGTTCGGCCGCCCACCGCCTCGCGCGCCGCGCCGATCAGCTCCCGCGCGGAGTCGAGTGCCGCACCGGTCACGACGGCGCCCCCGTCACCGCGGCGCGCGCCGACGCGAGAACCCGCATCAGTTCCTCGATCTCCGCTGCGCGCCGGGTGCGCTCGGACGCGGCGAGTTGCGCCGCGTCCTGCGCGGCGCGCAGGGATTCGGCGAGTGAACGCAGCGTCTGTTCCGCGACAGCGGTGAAGTGGTCACGCAGCAGACGCTGGATCATCCGCAAACGATCCTTCGACTCCTTACCGGCCTGGAAGCTGACGTCGTCGACGAACCGCCGGATCGCCACCTTGGCTTCGCTGCGGCGCTTGAGGATTCGTGACTCCCGGTCCTCCCGGTAGGCCTTCGTCCCGAGCAACAGGCCCGCGCCGACGGAGATCGGGTTGACCAGGGCCATGCCCATCATCGTCGTGATCAGTCCGAACATGAGCACGCCGCCGTACGATCCGCGCATCCCCACCAGAACCTTCTGGGTGATGCCGATTCTCCCGGATTCCAGGTCGGCGAGCGAGGCCACCGGGTCGAGCAGTCCGTCCAGGTCCGCGACGTCCAGATGCGGCAGTGCCACCGCACCCGAGTCGGAGAAGTTCCCCGCCACCACTTCCGCCAGCCACACGGAGCGGTCGTGCGCCCACACGAAGTTGTCGCCGATGGCCATCGCCACCTGCTCTTCGAGCCACTCGCCGAGTTGCGGCCAGTCCTTGCCGGGGTCACCCTCGTCCACGACCTCCTCGGCCTCCCTGGTGACGCGCCGCAGGCGGTCCCGCAGGTCGTGGTCGATGTCGGCGGCGAGATCCGCGATGCCGTCGGCGAGCGTCTGCTGCCACTTCGACGACTTCTTCTGCAGGTCCTCCGCGACGGCCTTCGCCTTCTGCAGTTCGGCGACCGCCGCGGCCCCCTTCGCCGGGTCCCGCAGCGCCGCCAGCTCGCTGCCCAGCGACAGCGACAGATGTTCCGCGGCCGAACGTATGTCCAGGGACACTGCCTGGTGAATCGTCTCCACGGTGCGGGTGCGCACCTGTTCGCGGAGGAAGTCGTAGAGCCCGGCGAATCCGGATTCGGCGCCGAGCTCGGGATCGTCGAGACGCAGGGCGTGCGTCCGGAGCGCGGACGAGACGGGGATCAGCGGCAGCGGCAGGCCTGCCCGTGCCAGATGCTCTCGGTCGGCGGCGACGATCTCGCGCCAGTGTGGGTACAGGTCGGTCTTGCTGATCAGGCACGCCACCGCGGGGCACAGGCCGGTGACCTGGTGGAGGAAGGCGATCTCCGGTTCGGTGAACTCCTGGCTCGCATCGGAGAGCACCAGCACCGCGTCGGCCGACGTCACGAGGCCGAGAGTGGCTGCGGCGTGCGGGTTTCCGTGGCCGCCGACACCCGGGGTGTCCACCAGCACCACCCCCTCCGCCAGCAGCGCACTGGGGACGCCGATCTCGACCCGCAGCATCTCGCGGCCACCGGCCGCCGGAGTCGTGGGAGTGAGCGCGGCGAGCTCGGTGAGTGGTACGGGAACGCGCACCGGGTCCAGTCCCGGCTCGGCGAGAACGAGTTCCGCGGAGGCGGTGTCCGCGTTCTGTACGACCGTCACGACCGCGGTGGTCTCGTCGTCACCCACCGAACAGACGGTCAGATTCAGCAGCGAGTTCACCAGTTGGCTCTTGCCCTGCTTGAGGGGGCCCACCACGACGATGCGCATTCTCGGGTCGACGAGCCGGGAGCGGGCACCGTCCAGCCGTGCGACGAGATCCGTGCGGCCGACACCGGCCGCGACGGCAGCGACGTCGTCGACGAGACCGGTCAGTGTCGCCGATCGTGCCCCGCCGATCGGCGTGGCAGTACCGGATGCGTTGTCCATGAACCCGACCCACACTTCCCTCCGCGAGGACCGGCCCCGCACGTGTGTCACCGCGTGCGGGGCCGGATTCGTTACAGAGTTCGCTACTCGACGTGCATCGCGGTCTCGCCGAGATCCGTGTCCGCGACGGCAGGCTCCTGCGCGAACAGGCCCTCACCGGTGGCGAAGAGGCCGTCCGAGGCGGCCGTCGTGACGCCGAGGTCGCCGTGGGTTTCGGTACCGAAGGTGCTCGACGCGTCCAGCGAGCTCCAGGCGTTGCCGACGCCCGCGGCGGCACCCTGCAGGCCTGCGGTGAGGTCGCCGCCCAGCCCCGACTCGAGCTGGCCTCCGATCCCCGCGGATGCGTCGATCCCCGAGCCGATCGCAGCACCCGCATCGACCGCGCCGGACACTGCCCCACCGAGCCCGGCGCCGGCGTCCGCGACGGCTCCGACGGTGCCGGCGAGGGTGCCACCGAGGTCGGTTCCGGCGTCGATCGCACCGCCGACACCAGCCCCGATCCCAGCCGTCAGATCGCTCCCCAGCGTGGCTGCGGTGTCGATGCCGCCGCTCGCCGCGCCGGTGATGGCGGTGTTCAGATCGGCCGCGGCGCCACCGCCCGCCTGGGCCGCGCCGCCGAGCGCCGCACCGAGGCCACCGGTCAGTCCGGCGCCTGCGTCGAGCAGCCCGCCGACACTCGCCCCGACCTCACCCGCCGATCCGAGCAGGGCGCCCGCGTCGACCCCGGCGCCGAGCGCACCGTCGATCCCACCACCGAGCGCTCCGTCCACACCGCCGCCGAGCACCCCGCCGAGCGCACCGTCGATCCCACCACCGAGCACCCCACCGAGCACGGCGTCGAGCGACGACTCGGCCTCGCCGCCCGCACCGAGCAGCCCGGACAGGTCGAGTTCGGTGAGCCCTCCGGCCTCGAGTGCGCCACCGAGCGCTGCGCCGAGATCGGAGGTCAGGGCGGCGTCGAGTCCGAGGGAACCGCCGAGTGCCGTGCTCAGTGCACCGCCGAGATCCAGTCCGCCGGACAGTGCGGACTCCACCGTCCCGCCGAGTTCACCGCCGGCTCCGAGCGCACCGCCGAGGACGCCACCGAGCGCGGCGCCGAGGTCGGCGCCGACCGATCCGCCGGCGCCGAGCGCCGTGCCCAGGATCGCACCGAGGTCCACTCCGAGGCCGCCCTCCGCCGCACCGCCGAGGTCGCCGCCGACACCACCCGTGAGGTCGAGCAGACCGCCGGCACCGAGCGCGGCGTCCAGGGCCGTGCCCAGGCCCGCGGTCAGGTCACCACCGACGCCGAGGGCACCCCCGAGTGCTGTGGCGAGGCCGCCACCGAGTCCGAGCGCACCACCGAGCTCACCGCCCAGGTCCAGCGCTCCGCCTGCGCTCACCAGTGTCTCGAGGACGCCGCCGAGTGCGCCGCCCAGGTCGGCGCCGACGGCGCCGCCCGCGCCGAGCGCACCACCCAGCGCTGTGCTCAGGGCTGCGGTGAGGTCACCGCCGAGGCCCCCTGCGAGATCGAGAGCACCACCCAACCCGCCGCCGGCTCCCAGAGCCGCGTCGAGTGCGCCGCCCAGCGCCGCGGAGAGGTCGCCGCCGACACCGAGCGCGCCACCGAGCGCCGCGCCCAGGCCACCCGCGAGGTCGAGCCCACCGCCGATCCCACCGCCGATGTCGACGGCGCCGCCGAGCACACCACCGAGGGACGTTCCGAGGGCCGCGCCGAGGTCACCACCGACGCCGAACGCCGCACCGAGAATCGCACCGAGATCGATACCGCCGCCGACACCGACGAGGCCGCCGAGATCGATGTCGGTGACGGCGCCGAGAGCCGCCCCGAGCGCAGCCCCGAGGTCGGCCGTGAGGTCACCACCGACGCCGAGGGCACCACCGAGAGCCGCCGCGACGGAGGTGCCGAGATCGAGCGCACCATCGAGATCCAGTGCGCCACCGAGGTTCAGCGCGCCACCGAGATCGAGTCCGCCGCCGACGTTCAGTGCGGCACCGAGCGCCGCCCCGAGGTCGGCACCGATCTGGCCGCCGATCTGCAGTGCGGCACCGAGCGCCGCGGCGAGGTCGGCACCGAGGTCGAGCCCGCCCTCGACGCCGCCGCCGACGCTTCCGCCTGCCGCCGCGCCGAGCCCGAGGCCCGCTCCCGCACCCAGTCCGAGTCCGCCGCCGAGCCCCGCGCCGAGTCCGCCGCCCAGGCCGCCGCCGACGGCTCCGCCGAGGGTGCCGCCCGCCCCGGCACCCGCCCCGAGGATTCCGGTGAGTGCGGTGCCCGCACCCGCGAACAGCCCGGATTCGGCAACCAGCGGTGCGACCGCGGCGATGTCCGCGTGGGTGACGTCGCCGAGCCCGGCGGCCGCGAGGACGGTATCGGGGCTGGCGCAGTAGGCAGCCCGCGCCTCGTCGTCGCGCAGCAGGCTGAGGATGAAATCGAGCAGCGCGTTGGTGGCCATCTCGGACTCCTGACGTGTCGTGTGGTGCGGCGTCGCGCCACAGGAAAAGGACCCTTCCGAAACTAGGCAGCGGTGGCCGCCTTCCCAACGGGGTCGACTCCCCCTTCGAGGACGCCGACCTGGGGGGAGGGGACATAGGGGATCCGCTCCCTATGGGGGAAATGCCCCTCAACTGCGGTTATGGGCGCGTTACCAGTAACGGAATCACTGCCGGGCACGACACTTGTGGCAATGGCGCGGTCCCTGGGGCCGCCCGCTGGGGCCCCTCTTCGGCCCCGGGGACACGGGCTGACGCCCACCGCACTGACACGGGTGTGGACCCCTCGAGCGCACCTCGTGCACGAGAGGTCCACACCCCGGAGACGGGAGAAGCAGGATGGCGACAGGGCTCGGACTGACCGTCGGCTCGATGCAGTCGACCGCGGCGCTCGCCGCCGATCCGGCGGCGCGGGGAGACGGCACGGTGCCCGACCCGCAGACGCACACCGTGCGGACGGCACTCGCCCTGGACGGGTCGAGTGTGTCGCTGCTGCACGAGGGCGACGCCGCGGCCGTCGTCGTGTCGGGCTTCGCGAACCGGGTCGGGGATCCGGTCGCGCTGATCGCCGACGACGGCAGCACCCACACCGGTACGGACCTGGTTGCTGCGACGGTGCGGTGCCTGGTCGACACGGCACCGGCCACGGACGCGGTGGCGGTGGCCCACCCGGCGGTGTGGACGGGTCACCAGGCGGACATGCTGTCCGACGCGCTCGGCCGCGAGGGTCTCCCGGACACCGTTCTCGTCACCGAACCGCAGGCCGCCGTCGGGTGGATGCGGTACACGCATCCGTCGACGGACGACGCCCCGATCGTCGTGTACGACCTCGGCGCCGGTTCGCTGGACGTGACCGTCGTCCGGCCGGCCGAGAATCCGGAGATCCTCGGGACACCACTGAGATCGGAGGAGTACTCGGGATCCGCGTTCGACCACATGGTGCTGCAGCACGTCCTGGGCGCCCTCCCGGACGGCGTGGACGGGATCGATCCGTTCGAGCCCGCGACGGCTGCCGCGCTGACGGACCTGCGGGCGCGGTGCCGCGTCGCGAAGGAGGCACTGTCCTCGGACACCGCGACCGTCGTCGGCGTGGACCTGCCCGGAGTGCGTTGCGACGTCCGGCTGGTACGGGAGGAACTCGAGGACCTGATCCGGGAACCGCTGGCCGATTCGGTGAATGTGGTGCACGAGTCGGTCCGCGGCGCCGGGCTCGAGCTGTCCGACATCGGGTCGGTTCTCCTCGTCGGCGGAAGTTCCGCCGTTCCCCTCGTCGCAGAGCTGCTGTCGTCGACGTTACGGCTGCCGGTGGTGGCGGACGTCGACCCGGCGTCCACCGCTGCGTCGGGCGCCGCGCTGTCCGCCGCGGAATCGGCCGCGGCCGCGTGGGCGACGACGGCGGACGCCGACACGGCTGCGCTCGCCGCACTCGGCGCCACTATCGGCGCCACACCCGCACCGGCCGCACCCGAGGCCACCACCGCGAGCCGGACGACGATCACCGGCTCCGACAGGGGCGCCGGCATGACCACCGCGAAGAAGGCTGCTCTGATCTCCGCTGCCGCAGCGGCGATCGCGGTGCTCGCGGCGGGCGGTCTCTCCCTCGGTACCGGCGCCTTCGGTCCGGCGTCCGGCTCGACGTCCGGCGCCGCAACCACCACTTCCCCCGCCACACCGGGAGCGTCCGGCACAGGATCCGCGGCACCGACCACGGCCGGGGCTCCCGGCGACGCGGCCACGGCCGGTGGTGGCAGTGCCGTGACCGGCGCGGCGAACGTGCCTGCCGGAACCCGGCCCGGTTCGTCCGGCACCACGAACGCGGTCTCCGTCGCCGGAACCACGGGTGCGAAACCCGCCGATCCGGCGGCGGCGACCAACGGGTCCGCTCCCACCCAGGCGGCGACGGTGGCACCCGCCCCCGCAGCACCCGTCTACACGCCCCCGGCCCCCGCCCCCGCGCCCGCACCGAGTGGCGGCGGAACCGGCGTCGGCCAGGACGTCGGCGATGCCGCCGCGGGTGCAGGCCAGGGCCTCGGCAATGTCGTCGGCGGCGTCGGCGACGGCCTCGGCGGCGTGGTCGGCGGTGTCGGTCAGGGCCTCGGCGGAGTCGTGGGCGGCGTCGGCGGCGTCGTCGGCGGAATCCTCGGCCAGTGAATTCGTCCACCGACATCGGGAGGGAGACCGTCATGCCCACACAGCTCGCCCGCCCGGCGCCCGCCGTCGCATCCTCGGCCGGGGCGCGGGCCCTGCTCGACGGCGTCCGATCCGGTCACCCACGCGTGTTGATCCGGGGGACGTCCGGATCCGGCAAGTCGGGGCTGCTGGCTCTGGTGCGCGACCGCATTCCCGGACCGGTCACGTCGGACCCGGCCGCGGACACGGCCCCCGGCACGGCCGTCGTGGTGGACGACGCGCAGCTGTTGTCGGCGGCGGCACTCGACACCCTCACCGTGCTCGCGAAGCGTCCCGACACGACGGTGGTGGTCGCCACGGAGCCGCGTCCGGGCAATCCCGGTCTGCAGTCGCTCGCCGCCGCTCTCGACGGCACGCTGACGTTGACCAACCTGACATCCCGCGAGGTCGCACGGCGCGCGGAAACCGTTCTGGGCGCCTCGCTCCCGCCGGCACTGGTCGCGCAGATCCATCGGCTCACGGCAGGCGTGCCGCGATCCGTCGACGCCGCACTGTCCGGGCTGAAGGACATTCCGTCGCCCGCGGTGGCGGACCGCGCGGTCGCGGCCTCGGTCGCGTCCAGCCACGCCGAGGTGATCGCGGCGATGGACCCGGCCATGTTGTGCGCGCTGTCGATTGCGATGGCCGGGGCGGGGCTCGACGCGGGCGAGCTGTCCCGCACACTCACGCTCACCGAGGAGGAGTGCCGCGACCTGGTGGACCGGGTCCGGGGCTGCGGACTGCTGCTGCCCGGGGACAACCTCGTCGCGTCGGCATGCGAACCGTTGCGCTTCGCTGTCGGGACGCAGCGGGTGGCCGGGCTGCAACTCGACACCCTGCGTGTGAAGGTCGAACTCGGCACGCTCGACGTCACCTCCGCGCGCGCATTCGCCGCCGTCGGGATCACCGACCCGGACCTGGCCGAATACCTGTGCGCCCAGGCTGCTCTCGCGGCTCCCCGGCTGGCGTCCGCGCTGTACGAGGAAGCGGTGTGGGCGGGCGCCGACGCCGACGCCCTCGCCCTTCGTCGCGCGGAGGCCGCCGGGCTCGCCGGGGACCTGGCGACCGCCGCCCGGCTCACCGACACACTGCTGGAACGAGCGTCGACGACACCCGACCCCGAACTGGCGGCCGCCGTGCGCATCGCCGCGAGCATCGCCGCTCACCAGGGGATGCTGGTGCGCAGCGCAGACCTGTACGAGTGGCTGGGACCGGACCGGCTCGGCATCGACCGGCCGATCGCCGAGTCGGTACTGCTGACGGCGGGCCGTCCCGATGCGGCGGACGCGGCGGCGGCAGGCGGGACGGACGCACCCCCGACGTCGACGACCGCCGCGGAAACGCTTCTCGCGCAGGGGTTGCGTCAGTCGGTCGACGGCTCGACCGCTGTGGCCCTGAACTCGATGACCCGCGCGGTGTCCCTGTCCGCCACCGCAGCCCGGCCTCGACTGCTCCCCGACACCGGCGCGGCGGTCGCCGCGCTGACCGCGATGCACTGCGGCGAACTGGATCGCGCCGCCACCGTCCTGGCGAGGGCGGCCGACACCGACCCCGACTCCGGAGTCGCGCACAACAGGCACAGGCTCCTGGCAGCATGGGTGTCGATGCTGCACGGCGATCTCGACGCGGCGACCCGGACCGTCGATGCCCTGCCCGCGGTCGCGGCGCGTCCCCGCGACGCACTGTTCGCCGCTGCACTGCGCGTGGGTGTGGCGCGGCGCGGCGGTGAGATCGGTGCGCTGCACCAGGCCTGGGACGCGGCCGGTTCCGTCGTCGCCGAGCACTCGGTTGATCTGCTGAGCCTGCTGCCGCTCGGTGAACTGTGGCTGGGCGCAGCACGTCTGGACGCGACCCATCGGGTGGCGCACCTCGTCGACCAGGCGCGCGAGCTGCTGACGCGGCTCGGCGAGCCGATCCTGTGGGCCACTCCGCTGCACTGGTACGGCGTTCAGGTCGCGATCGTCACCGAGTCACCCGCCGACCTCGTTCCCCACGCCCACGCGCTCGGCGTCGCTGCCGAGAGCAGCTCGTACGCTGCGGGTCTCGCACGCGCGGGACGCGCCTGGCTCCGGGTGCTGCAGGGCGAGACCGATGCCGCGGAGGTACAGCAGGCCGCGACGGGTCTCGGCGCGATCGGACTGCCGTGGGACGGCGCCCGATTGGCGAGCGAAGCGGCGCTGCGGGTCGGGGACACGACGACGGCCACCGCGCTGCTCCAGGTGGCGCGCGCCCTGCGCCCCGCTCCCACCGACCGTGACGGCGCCCCCACCCCCACGGTCGGTGCGACGCTCACCGAACGCGAATCCGACGTCGCGCGACTGCTGGTGACGGGACTGACGTACCGCGACATCGGATCCAGGTTGTTCATCTCGGCGAAGACGGTCGAACACCACGTCGCCCGGATCCGCCGTCGGCTCGGTGCGCAGTCCCGGTCCGAGATGCTGTCCATGCTGCGCGCGATGGGCCACAACGCCTGACCGCCTCGCACTCGGCGTCGGTGGCGCTCAGCGCGCGAGTACCACCGACGCCTCCGAGGTGAGAGCCGAGAAGGTCAGCGTCTCTTCGAGGAACAGCGTCACCTCGGTGGCGGTGTGACTGTCGTAGCCGATCGAGAGGTCGACTCCGAGGGTCAGCTGGTTGTCCCCGCCCCGGGTGGACAACACGAAGCCGCCACGGACCGCCGGTGCCCACACGATGTCACTGACCAGGTTCTTCAGGTGGTCGAAAACGGGATGTCCCTCGTCGCGGGTCTCGCTGACGGCGGTGTACGCATCCGCGTCGAGGACCAGTGCGTACGGCCCCTCGACACCGGCGAGGCGCAGCGCCGACAGTGCCGACACCACGGCATCGGGCACGGCGAGCGGATCCTCCGGCAACTGCAGCACGGGGTTGCTCGACGACGGCCCGAGACCCAGGATCCCCGCCTCCTCGTAGCCGGCGAACACCGCACGGTCCTCCGCGAACGCGATCGCCTTGGCGGCATCCTTCACCGGCTGCCAGTCCGAGTCCAGCGACCCGCGAGCGACGTCGTCGATCTCGGCGCGGCTCAGCGTGAACGGGAAACGCAACTCGACCAGGGGGTGGACCTCGCGGAGCTGGGCGCGAATCCGACTGTCGGAGGACGTGATCGGCTTCACCCGGCCCAGGTTGTGCGCCGAGTACGAGTAGCCGTGCGGTCCGTCGACGTCGACGACGCGCCGACCCGCGACGTGCCGCTTGAAGGTGCGGGTCGCCTCCTCCCCGATCTGCTCCCATGCCGCGTCGGTGACCGGCGCGAGCTGGCGGTGCAGATTGCTGGACTGAGTCATTGAGCTACTCCTTTGAGATTGCCGATGTTCAGTGAGGTTCCGTACCGGGATGTCAGGTCCTCGGGCTCGAGCAGCGCCTCCGCGGCGGCCGGTTCCGGATCGGCCAGGGACTCGAGGACGTCGACGCTCGGCACGAAGAACAGCGTGCCGGTCACCGCCGTCGAGAAGTCGAGAATGCGGTCGTGGTTGCCCGGCGGGTCGCCGAGAAACATGTGCCGCAGCATCTCCTCGGTGACGTCGGGACTCTTCGCGTACCCGATGAAGTAGGTGCCGAACTCGCCGGCCTCGATGTCACCGAAAGCCATGTTGGCGCGCAGGATCTCCCGTTCCTCCCCGTCCGCGTCGACGATGGTGTTCAGGGCGACGTGCGAATTCGACGGCAGCGACTCGAGCTCGATGTTCTCGAGCTTCGTCCGGCCGATGACACGCTCCTGGTCCTCCGTCTTCAAACCACCCCAGGAGTCCATGTCGTGCAGGTACTTCTGCACGATCGCGTAGCTTCCCCCGGCGAACTCGGGGTCCTCGTCGCCGATCACCGCGGCGTCCTGCGCGCCGCCCTCGGTCGGGTTCTCCGTCCCGTCGACGAATCCCAGCAGGTCGCGGGCGTCGAAGTAGCGGAAGCCGGTCACCGCGTCGACCACTGTCGCGGCGTCGCCGAGCGCGTCACGGATCTGTCGGCCCAGTTCGAAACAGAGGTCGTGGCGCGACGCCTTGATGTGGAACAGCACGTCACCGGGTGTCGCGGGCGCGCGGTGCACCGGGCCCTCCAGTGGGACGAACGGGTGCAGGTGGGCGGGTCGGGTCGCCTTGCCGAGCCGATCCCAGAAGTCCGAGCCGACACCGACGACACATCTCAGTGACCCGGCGAGCTCACGGAATCCCACGGCCCGAACCAGGCTTCCGACGTCCGCCGCGACTTCCGCCACCGTCGTCGCATCGGACCGTTCCGGGCCGGCCGTCACCACCAGGAAGAGCGCCGAGGCGGTGAGCGGCTCCAGGAGCTGTTGGGCTGCAGGTCTACTCATGGCACTCCAGACGTGTCGGCGGCGCACGCGTACGGGACGAGCCTACCCAGGCACGGGGACCGGGACCCACCCGGCGGACCACCCCTCCGGTCTCGGCACACTGCCCGTCGGGGCGGCCGATTAGTGTGGCGCGTCGGCGCCGAAGTACGGCGCGCGCGCTCGTCGACCACCGCGACAGCATCGAAGAACAAGGCGAACCAAGGACAGGGGTGTGTGGAATGACCGTCGGGCACGGGATCGGACTGGGCGTCGGCAACACCGACGCAATCGCGATCCTGCAGTCGTCCGACGCGCCGCTGACCGACCGACCGGTGCTCGTCCAACCTGCGACCCTGCAGATCTCCGCGACGGCCGCCCGGCTCGGAGCTCCGCGCACCGAACCGGGCGTGATCAGTGGGTTCCTCGGCGCCGTCGGCGACCCCGACGGTCTGATCGACGCGGACGGCACCCGCTATCTCGCGGAGGATCTCGTCGCGACCGCGACCGCGAGCCTGATCGCCACCGCCAGCAGGCAGTTCCCCGGATTCCCCGCCGACTCGGCGCGCGTCGCGGTCCACCCCGTCCGGTGGAACGAATCCCAGGTCGGCGCGCTGCGTGCCGCCTTCGACCGCGGGGGCCTCTCGGCGGTGCGGCTGACATCCGACGCCGTCGCCGCGGCCGCCTGGTTCGAGGCCACCCAGACGCCGCCCGGCGAGGGAGTCGTCGCGGTGTGCGACTTCGGTGCGAACGGCCTGACCGTGTCACTCGTCCGCACGGAAGGTGACGAGCCGCGACTCGTCTCGTCGACCTTCTCCTCACTCTTCGGCGGCGACAGCGTCGACGGACTCCTCGCCGACCACGTCATCGGTCTCGCCGACCACGTCCTGGGTGTCACCCACCCCGACCACACCGATTCCGACGCCGGCCGCGACCTGTTGCTGGACCGTTGCCACGCCGCGAAGGAACGTCTGTCCGCGGTCGACGCCGTGACGATCCCCGTCGACCTCGGTTCCGTCGGCGAGGTGTCGGTGACCCGGTCGCAGTTCGCCGACCTCGTCCGCGAGTTCCTCGACGGCGCGCTGGCGCTGATCGCGGAGACACTGGACGGTGACGTGGTGCGCGGGGTCCTGCTCACCGGTGGCGGTGCGGCGATCCCGTCCCTGGCGGAGCTGGCGGCATCCGCACTCCCCGCGCCGGTCGTCGTCGCCGCGCATCCGACGCGGACGGCGGTCCACGGCGCCGCGATTCTCGCGGCCGGCATCGTCGGCAGCGCCACTCCCCCGGCCGCACCCGTCGCGGGCAGTGGCCTCGACGGCACCCTCACCGACCGCCTGCCCGTCGTCGAGCCACCGCGCCGCCCCCTGGCGTTCACGGAGTCGGCCATCGGGGACCCGGTTCCGGTCGCGGAGACGGCCGTCCGTGCCGCGCCTGCGCGCGATGCGTCGACACCCAGCCGCCGCGCTCTCGTCGCCGCCGGAATCGCCCTCTTCCTTCTCGTCGTGACGATCGCAGGCGCAGCGGCGGCGACACGCGGCGGCAACGGCGGAACCACCCCGCTCCCGGGCACCACTCCCGCCGTACCGCCGGCACCGGCTGCCACGACACCGGCCCGCGCGACCGCGACCACGACCACCCGGTCGGCCGCCCCGACGACACCGCGCTCCGCCACGACCGTTCGGTCACCTGCGAGCGCCGCGACCACGGCGCCGCCGGTCGCCACGACGCAGCGTCCGTCCGCGGCCGCCACCCCCACCGTGACCACGCCACCTCACGGGACCACCCACGAGCAGGATCCGGACGACGGGACGACAACGCCCGAGACCACAACGGACGAGACGACCACGCCGGAGACCACGACTCCCGAGACCACGACTCCCGAGGCGACCGAGACGACCACGGCGGAGGCGACCACGCCCGAGGTCTCCGTCGACACGGGTAGCGAGATCGCGGCCTCGGAGACCGAGCCGGAGCCGCCCGCCGAGTTGGAGACCGTGACCGCGTCCGAGCCCGACGCGGAACTCGAACCCGGGGCGCAATGAGCAGAGAATTCCTGACAAGGAATACTGCGACCAGGAGTTACCGACGCCACAGCGCACTTTCCCCTAGGGTGGGGCGTCGTCGTCCGTCCGAACGCCTCCAGAAGGGTTTTCATGCGTCTGCCGCTGGCGCTTCGCGCCGCAATCCTGGCCTCTGCCACCTTCCTCACGGCCGGCGCACTCGCGCAGGCCGCCCCGCGTGAACCCCTGGTGACCGAGAAGCAGGTGACGCAACTCCCCGCCGAGCTGGTGGAAGCGATTGCGCGCGACCTGAAGATGACCCCGCAGCAGTACCTCGAGCGCGCCGAGCTCGCGCAACGCCTCGGCTCCTACGCCGACGAACTGCGCCAGTCCGAGCCCGAGACGTTCGCAGGATCGTGGATCGCCACCGACGGGCGTCCGATTGTCGCCGTCACCACGACCGAGGCGGCACAGCGGGTGTCGGCGGCAGGCTACGGCACCCACATGGCCGCGGTCTCGGAACGGCAGCTCGAGAACGCCCGCGGCCAGCTCAACCAGTGGATCACCACGCTTCCGAAGGACGTGTCCGCACAGGTCAACTCGACCTCGATCGACGTGCTGAACAACCAGGTCGTCATCGATGTCGTCAACAGCCCGGTCGGCCGCGCCCTGAACCTCCCCACACTTCTCGCGCAACTCAAGGTGATCGTCTCCCCGGGTGGCGGTGGCCCCGTCGACCCGCGGCCCCAGGGCGGTGACACCTACGTCACCACCGCGACACCGCTGACGCCGGAGACGCCGACCGAATCGATCGGTCTGTGCTCGTTCGGCTTCAACGCGGTCGGTGCGGACGGCGGCGCGTACAACCTCAGCGCCGGTCACTGCGACCCCGCCCAGGAGAAGGAGGGCGTCGCCAGCGGCTCCCCCGTGTACCTGCCCAACCCCGCGAACATCGATCGCAGCAGCCAGATCGGCACCTTCGAGCACTCCGAGATGGGCGAGGAGGCCGGCGGCCTGGACTACTCGGTGATCCGCCTGAACAAGGCGGGTGTCGACGCGGGCCTCGACCAGCCGACCGTCCGCGGCGCGAACGGCACCACCGTCACCGTCACGGGCACCGCGCGCCCGGTCGTCGGGGCCCCGATCTGCAAGTCCGGTCAGTCCTCCGCGTTCACCTGCGGCATCGTGCTCGCCGACGCCGTCGACGTGCCGCTGGACATGGCGAACGGCACCTCCCGTCTCGTGCGCGGGTTCGCCGGGTCGACGTGCACCCTCAGCGGCGACAGCGGCGGCGCGATCCTCACCGGCACGCGAGCGCTCGGCATCTCCTCCGGGTCGAATGCGAGCGGCGCCCCGAACTGCAACGAGGCGAATCTGGTCCTGGCGCTGGACGGCGGCACCGCGAGCATCGGCATTCCGATCGAGAACATCGTCGACCGCGCCAATGCCACACTCGGCCACGACCTCCAGGTGCGCACCCAGGCCGCACCGGCCGAAACCCCGGCCAGTGCTGATTCCAGGGCGCTCCTCGTCTGA
>AODO01000021.1 GCA_000341795.1 Rhodococcus triatomae BKS 15-14
CCCCGCCCCCCCCCCCCCCCGCCACGTCGTACTACTAGGCGACCTGGATGTTTCCACCCTTCACGGTGATGGTTCCGAACTGGAAGTTCTGCCGGACACCGCCCTCGAAGGCGTACTCGTCACTGATCGGGTAGCCCAGGCGGCCGCCCTCGTAACCCTGACGACCCCACTCCTCGAAGATCGCGCCGTGCTTGATCGACCACGCTCCGCTGGCGGGGCTCCAGTAGATGTTGCCGCCCTCGAACTCGTTGAAGCGACCGTTGTCACGGATCGGCCCACGCTCGCTGGACCTCGGGAAGCCGAGCCAGCTGTTCTCGTAGCCCATCTCGCCGTACTTGCCCATGATCAGGCCCTGCACGCCGTTGGCGCCCGTGGTGGGACTCCAGTAGATGGCTCCGATCTCGAAGCCCTGCACTGCCCCGTCCTTGGACGGGGTGTTGATCTCGTCTCCGACCGGGTACCCGAGCGGACCGGTCTCCCAGCCCTGCGACGACCACAGGTCCCGGATCGCGCCACGCACCGAGTGCGCGCCGGTCTGCGGGGTCCAGTAGATCGACCCGGACTGGAAGTGGTTGCCGCGACCGCGGCCGTCGGGGGTGCCGAACTCACTGGTGGTCGGCAGGCCCAGCGGACCGGACGGACCGCCCATCGCCTGGTACTCGCCGCCGATCATGCCGGTCACGACCTGGGCACCGGTACCGCCGGACCAGAAGATCCGGCCGTTGCGGAAGTCCTGGGCCAGACCGCCCGCGACGGAGTACTCGCCGGTGACACAGCCGCCGAGCCACGGGTTCGCGTTCGCCATCGCACCGATGTCACCGCCGAGCCCGCACGCGGGGGCCGACACCGCGACACCGAGTGCGTTCGCGACCTGCGGCCACGCCTGGTGCATCTCGAACTGCCAGTACGGCCACGAGTGCGTGCCGGAGGGCCGGTAGTTGACCTGCGCCGGGATGCCGAGCTTGTTCAGCTTGGTCGCGAACGACTGCGAGGTCAGACGGGAGAGGATCTCCAGACCCATGCCCGCGTAGTTGGTGGAGACGCCGGGGATGCCGGACGGCTGGTCGTACGGGCCGGTCATGCCGCTGCCGCTGGAGATGTAGAGGCTGGTGCCCTTGAGGTTCTCCGCCTGGATGTACGGGTCGTGCGCCGCCCACAGCGCATTGCTCGGCTGGCCCCACATCTTGGTGACGTTGTAACCGCCCGCGTCCTGCATCGCGTACTGCAGTGCCTGCGGCATACCGAGGGACGTGGTGCTCAGGTAGCCGGAGAACGAACCGGCGAACTGGAAGAAGCCGGGGTTGCGGGCCGCGAGGAACATCGCGGAGGTGCCGCCCATCGACAGGCCGATCACGCCACGGCTGCTGGTGGTGCGCATGCTGTTCTCGAGCACCGGCGGCAGTTCCTTCGTGAGGAACGTCTCCAGTTGGTAGAACTTGCCGTTGTCCGGCTCCAGCCAGTCGGAGTAGAAGCTGGACTGGCCGCCGACCGGGAGGATCACGTTGACGTTCTTGTCGGCGTAGAAGCTCGCCGCGTCCGTCTCGATGGTCCAGCCGCTCTCGTCGTCGCGCGCACGCAGGCCGTCGAGCATGTAGAGGGCGGGGAAGGTGGCGCCGGGGTTCGAGTTCCAGTCCCGCGCGAGCAGGATCTGCACCTGGAACGGCGCACCCATCGCGGCGGAGTCGACCCACAGCGCGACGCGCCGGTCGCTGATCCACTGCACCTTCGAGACGCCCGGGATCGACCGGCTCGGTGCCGCCGCCGATCGTGCCGAGATGACGGGTGCGGCCGCCGGGGCAGGCGCGACCGTGGTCGTGGTGGTGGTGGTGGTGGGCGCCGCGGTCGTCGTGGTCGCCGGCGGGGTGGTGGCCGTCGCAGCCGGTGTCGTCCCGGCCACCGTCGTGGTGGCCTTCGGCGCGACCGTCTCCTGGATGTTCCCGGGAGTCTGCCGCGCGGCGGACGAGGTCGGAGTCGGTGTCGCGGAGATCGACGTGCTCGTCGGCGGCTGGGCTGCGGCGACGCCCGCGGCGCTCAGCCCCGCGGCGGTCGGCAACACCAGCGCGGCGGCCAGCAGCGCAATTGCACGACCCTTGCGGTCGTGCACGCGGGCACTGCCCTGGAACCGGCTGCGGCCGGTTCGCCGCACATCCGATCTTCTCGATGCTGGTCGCATGTGAGGTGACTCCTGTTTCTTTCTGTCGGCCGGTCTGCCACCCGGCACCCGTCGGCTGACCCGACCCGCGCGCCCCGGTACTGCCTGCAACGGACCGCTGTCACCAACTGATCGCTGCTACAACTGCCTGCTGTTACGCCTGATGCTGTAACGCATCGCTGTTACGCCTGGACACTCGCGTGTCCCTTTGTACACGGCGGAAAGGAGTGACGCCTGTGACGCACGGAACCTTCAAGGTTTTGTTATGAGATGTGCTCGAAAACGGCAGATGCCGCCCGGCACTCCCCCGAAGGGAAACGCAGGGCGGCATCGTGACGGTCATGGACGGTCGCCTGTCACCAGGCGTTCAGGGCGTCCAGCACCTGGGTGCGGGCCTTGAACAGCTCGCCCGACCAGTACGGCCACGAATGGGTGCCGTTGGAGGGGAAGCTGTAGGTCGCGTCGATGCCGAGGGTCTTCATCCGGACCTGGAAGGCGCGGGTGTTGACCAGCGACAGCGCCTCGAGTGCCATCGCATTGCTGGTGTTGTAGTAGTCGATGAACTTGCTCGGGTTGTCGAACTGACCCGGCAGGCCGCTGGCGGCCGAGATGTACAGCGACAGGCCCTCGAGCTTCGGCGCGAAGACGAACGGGTCGTTGCGCAGCCAGGCCTTGCTCCACGGCGGGCCCCACATCGCGTCGACGTTGAAGCGGCCGGCGTCGAGCATCGCGACGCGGATCGCCTCACGCATGCCGGGCGCGGAGATGTTCAGGTAGCCCGACAGCGAGCCGGCGAACTTGAACTGGTCCCGGTGGTACGCCGCGAGGGTCAGCGCGGCCGACCCGCCCATCGACAGGCCGATGATGCCGTTGTTGGTGCGCGAGACACCGCGGGTCGCCAGGTAGTCGGGGAGTTCCTGGGTCAGGAAGGTCTCCCACTTGTACTGGATCTTCTGGCCGTTGAAGTTCGACGACGCGATCCAGTCGCTGTAGAAGGACGACTGGCCGCCGACCGGCATGACGAGGGTGACGTTGTCGTTCGCGTACTGCTCGAGCGCGTTGGTCTCGAACGACCAGGCGTTCTTGTCGTCGCGGGCGCGAAGTCCGTCGAGCAGGTAGAGCGCAGCTCCACCGCCACGCTTCGCCCACTGGATCTGAACCTTGATCGGGCCCATGGAGGACGGCACCGTGACCTCTTCGTAACCACCCGCGGGCGCACGATGAACGACAGGTGCGGCACCGGCGACAGCAGTCCCTGCGATACCGGCAGTGACGGGCAGCACGAGCGCTGCGGCCGAGAGGCCGAGGAGGCGTCGCTTGAGGTTCTGGAACCTCGGTCTGCCAATACGCATGAATACTGCTCTCTTTCTCTCCTGCGGGTTTCCGTCGAAACGGACCCGAAAGTCTGGCACACGGCCACGGCTCTGCCGGGCGCGCACATGCGCGTCCGACAGTGGAACGGATCAAGGTCACACTGCGCTCGCAGGAGCGTATGCGAACCCGTAACGCGTTACAACCGCTGTCTTTCACCCCGAGATCCGCCCGAGTCGCGCGAATTCCAGGAACTTCATGTATCTCTGTACATCGCATTCCGGTCACGAGCGTTACGGAAACGTGACCTTCATGACAGTTTCGTGATCTGTTACTTCGGCCGCTCCGGCGGCATCTCCAGCCCGCAACGCTCGATCTCGTACGCGGGCACCCGGTCGATCCGATACCCCGCGTAGTCGAAGGCACGCTTGAGGTTGCGGATGAACAGCGGCCGGGTCAGCTCGCCCCGCGACGAGGCCAGCAACTCCTGAGTGTCCGGACAGGTCAGCGCGACCTGCGCCTGCGCCACCCAGTCCTCGTCGAGGTACCAGGGCAACCACGGATGCACCGCGACCATGCCCGTGTCCGCGACCACCCAGTCGGGATACAGGTTCTTGTCGTGGCCGATCCGTCCGTCGCCGAGCCGCTCGGTGTGCGCCGCCAGCGGGTACGCGAGCCCCATCTGGTCGATCACCTTCACGTCCAGGCCGACGTTCATGCTCGTCATGCCCAGATTGAGGAAGAACACCGTGTGACCTGCACCGCCCTCCGGAATCGGCAGCGGTGGTGGCACCACGTCCCAGTAGGTGAAGTACGCGGCGGGCAGCAGCAGGCCGCCGTCGGGAGTGTTGTTGATCGTCTCGACCATCGCCCGCATGCGCGGGTAGTCGAGGTAGTCCTCGGCGCGGATCGGGTGCTGGTGACCGGTTCCGAGCGCGTAGAAGTTCCGCTCGTCGACGATGCCCGACCTGCCGACCACCGTGCCGTTCGGCATCCCCTGCGCGGTCGAGGCGACGATCGCCCACGTCACCGTCACCAGCCAGGCCAGCGATCCCGCCGCGAACAGTGCGGTGGCCCCGGTCGCGCCCCACTGGTCCCGGCGCGGAACCCGCACCGGCAGCACGGCGATCGGGAGGATCAGGCAGAACAGCACCGGCAGCAACACCCGGCCGTGCATGAAGTCGCCGCCCACCCGAACCGAGTAGACGCAGAGGAGGACGCCGGTCGCGACGAACAGCGACACCACGGCGGCGGGTGTGTGCAGCCTCGCCCATCCGGTCACACCGGCCCGGTCACCGGGCCTGCCGAGTCCGAACCGCCGATACGCCACCCATCCGAGGTAGCCGGCCAGGACCGCGAGCGGCAGCCACAACCAGTACGGACCGACGAGATTCCACAGGTAGGTCAGGCCCTGCGACCACTTGGCGCCGCCTGCGTCCTTGGACACCGCGGTGTTCGGATAGGGCAGTCCGTAGTAGCCCATCCGCCAGATCTGGTACCCGACGGGAACCGCACCCGCGACCACGACCATCGCCGCGCGGCGGCCCCACGACCCGGGTGTGAGAAAGATCATGGCCAGCACGAGGGCCGCGAGCATCGCCATCTCGGGCCGCACCAGCGGGCCGAGCCCCGCGATGAACGCCAGGATCAGCACGCGTGCGGTGGACGGCTGCTCCCGCTGCGCCCACTGCACCATCAGCAGCCACAGAAGCGCGATCCAGAAGATGACGAGGCAGCTCTCCAGCCCGGACGTCGCGAAGTCGCGGGCCGGGGGAACTGCGATGTAGACGAGGGCGCCGGCCGGGAGCAGCAGAAGTCCCGCACCACGGCCGTGAGCGGCACCGCCGCCGCTGCGATGAGCGGCACCGCCGCCGCGCCACAGGGTGCCGGTGCCGATCATCGCCAGCACGATGGCGGCGACGGACAGGACGAGCGCGAGCGTCAGGACGACGTACTCGAGGCGGACCTGGGTGATCCAGCCGAAGGCGTACACGAGATAGGTCCACAGGGTGCTGGTGTTCGCCTCCACCCGCTCCCCCGCGTTGAACACGGGGCCGTTGCCCGCCAGCAGGTTGCGGACCGTCCGCAGCACGATCAGGCCGTCGTCGGCGATCCAGCGGCGCTGCCAGGCGCCCCACAGGAACAGGGCGCCGGTGACCACGATCCCCGCGACGTACACGAGCCGCGTGACCGGCGCCGACACGGACTCCGACGCGCCGCGACCCGGGGCCGCGGCGTCGTCCGTGCGGGTCGCGTCAGGCGATGTAGACAGCGACACCGACCACTCCGATCCACGCGACCGCGAGGACCTGGAGCACGCGGTCCCGGAACGCGATCTCTTCGGGCTCCCCCGCCTCGCCTCCGTCGACGTCGACCGCGTAGCGCAGGATGGCGATGGTGAACGGCACCATCGAGATGGCGTACCAGGTGGAGTTCTCCGCCTGGTCACGCTCGAAGGCCCACAGCCCGTAGCAGATCACCACCGCCGTCGCGGACAGCGTCCACACGAACCGCAGGTAGGTGGCGGTGTAGTACTCGAGCGACTTGCGGATCTTGGCGCCGGTCGCCTCCGCCAGCTGCAGCTCCGCGTACCTCTTGCCCGCGGCCATGAACAGCGAGCCGAACGCCATGATCAGCAGGAACCACTGGGACAGCGGGATGTCGGCGGCGACGCCACCGGCGATGGCGCGGATGAGGAACCCGGACGAGACGATGCAGATGTCGATGACGGCCTGGTGTTTGAGGCCGAAGCAGTACGCGAGCTGGATCACGATGTAGATCGCCATGACGACCGCGAGCTGCCAGTTCGCGATGAACGACAGCCCGATCGATCCGCCGAGCAGCACGACGGCCATCGCGTAGGCGAGGTTGACGGGCAGCACGCCCGCGGCGATCGGCCGGAACCGTTTCGTCGGATGCTGACGGTCCGCCTCGACGTCCATCGCGTCGTTGACGAGATAGATGCCCGACGCCGCCATGCAGAACACGACGAAGGCCAGCGCGACCGGGAGCAGGACGTCGAGCTCGTCGACGGTCCCTGCTGCGAGCGGCGCGGCGAGGACGAGGACGTTCTTCACCCACTGCCGCGGGCGCATCGCCTTGACCGCGCCGCCCAGCAGGGTCTTGGGCGGGCCGGCGACCTCGGTCGGCTCCTCGCTCATTTCTCTCCAAACTTCTGTTCGGCGCGCAGCAGGACTGCGGCCGAGGCCGCGCCCAGGGCGGAGCCGGCGAGCACATCGGTCGGGTAGTGGACGCCCAGCACCAGCCGCGAGAGCAGCATCGGGGGCACCAGTACCGCGGGCAAGGGTAGCCCGGTGAGCCGGCCGAGCAGCACCGCGGCGGCGGTGGTGGACGTCGCATGCGACGACGGGAAGCTGAGCTTGCTCGGCGTCGACACGTTGACCTGCACCGACGGATCGTTCGGTCGGGGACGGCGGACGACCCGCTTGATGACGATGGACGCGGCGTGCGCACCGACGGCGCCCACGGCGACGCCCGCCCACTGGCGGCGGCGAGGCTTGTCGAGAGCGGCACCGAGTCCGGCGACGGCGACCCAGCCGAGCGCGTGCTCACCGAAGTGGGACAGCCCGCGGGCGGCACCGACAACCTCGGGCCGGGCTCCGATCGTCGACTGCACCCGGTTCAGGATCCTGACCTCAGATGCCGAAGACACTCTCCCACCTCTCCTTGCTGGTCAGCGACGGCACGGCGGCCGCGTACTCGTCCTTGAGCTCGGGGAACCGCCGGGCCAGCTCGCGACGCAGACGCATCGCTTCCTTGAGCAGTCCCCACGCCTGACGCGGGTCGCGCTTGCGGTACACGACACCGCGCCCGTCGGCGGTGGTGACGGTGACTCCGTCGACCTGCGAGAGCAGGAACCAGCGGGCGTCGATCGTCGGCACGTTCAGCTGCGGGCGTTCGTGGTGGTCCTCGTTCGCGGGCTTCGCGTTGTGGACGAGCCCCTTGCCGAGCCGGACCAGCTTGGCCAGCGGGTTGCCGGGGTCGCCGACGGCGCCGACGCCCGCGCCCGACGGCAGCGGCAGCTCCGTCGAGGACGGCAGCACGACCGCGTCCGGGTACTCCCTGCGCATCGCGTGCACCTGACCGAGTGCGGTCGGCAGCAGGTCGAAGATGTGCTCCGGACCGCCGAGGAAGTCACGGATCGCCTGGTTCTGGATCGCGACCGTCGAGTACTCGAGGCACAGCAGGTGCTTGAGCGTCGCCTTCACGGTGTTGACGACCAGGCCCCGGCCGTTGCCCGGCATGTGCAGCGAGGCGACGACGAGCCTGTTGCGCAGATGGAAGTAGGCCTGCCAGTCGATGGCGTCGTCCTTGTCGGACCAGGCCATGTGCCAGATCGCGGCACCGGGCATCGTCACCGTCGGGTAGCCGGCGGCGCGGGCCCGCAGCCCGTACTCGGCGTCGTCCCACTTGATGAACAGCGGCAGCGGCTGCCCGATCTCCTCCGCGACGACGCGCGGGATCATGCACATCCACCAGCCGTTGAAGTCGACGTCGATGCGACGATGCAGCAGCTTCGAGTTCTCCCGGTCGCTGAGCGGGAAGCGGGAGAAGTCGTGGTCGTACTCGACGTTCGGGGCGGCCGACCACATGAAGATGGACCGGTTCACCACCTCGCCCATCGTGTGCAGGTGGCTGCGTTCCTGCAGGTTCAGCATCTGGCCGCCGACCAGCATCGGAGACTTGGCGAACCGGGACAGGGCGAGCGCACGCAGGATCGAGTCGGGCTCGATCTCGATGTCGTCGTCCATGAACAGGATGTGCTCGGCCGAGGTGGTCTTCAGCGCTTCGTACATGACGCGGCTGTAGCCGCCGGAGCCACCGAGGTTCGCCTGGTCGTGGATCGCGAGACGGTCGCCGAGGACTGCGGCGGCCTCGGCGAACCCGGGCTCGTCGCGGACCTTACGGGTGCCCTGGTCCGGGATGATCACGGCGTCGACGACGTCGAGGACCAGCGGATCGGAGCCGAGGGCGGACAGGGCCTTCACGCAGTCGGTGGGCCGGTTGAACGTCGGGATGCCGAGAGCCACGCGGCCCGAGCCGGGTGCCTCGATCGGCGCGTACCACCCGGCGGCGACGAGTTCGACGTCCGTGTCGGTGGTGATGTCGAACCAGATCCAGCCACCGTCCTCGAACGGGGCCAGCTCCACCTCGAACTCGACGGTCACGGCCGAGGCGTCGCCGCGAAACTCCTTGCCCTGCACGTGAATACGCGACGAGTCTGCCTTCGAGCGGTACACGTCGACGCGGCCGTGCCCGGCCAGCTCCAACCGCAGCACGACCGACTTCAGGATGCTCCACCGGCGCCAGTAGCTGGCCGGGAAGGCGTTGAAGTAGCTCGCCATCGACACCTCGGACTCGGCGCCGAGCGACAACGACGTCCGCGACAGCGCGTGCGCGCGGCGGGCGTTCGTGGGCGACTCCTCCAGGTACAGCGTGCGCACGTCGAGCGGCTCACCCGGTCGTGGCAGCAGCACCCGCTGCAGCAGCGACTTGCCGAGCAGGTCCTGGGTGTCGAACAGGGTGTCCTGATCCATCAGGTGCTTCGGGCTCATGCATCCACCCCGCCACCGAGCGGGGCACCGGACTCCAGGTGCGGACGCAGCTGGTTGTCGAACATGCTCAGCGCGCTCGCGATCGCCATGTGCATGTCCAGGTACTGGTAGGTGCCGAGACGGCCACCGAAGAGGACCTTCGCGTTCTCGGTCTCGGCCTTGGCCCGCGCCCGGTACGCCTCGAGCTTCGTCCGGTCGTCGGGGGTGTTGATCGGGTAGTACGGCTCGTCGGTCGACTCCGCGAACCGGGAGAACTCCCGCATGACGACCGTCTTGTCCGCCGGGTAGGTGCGCTCGGGGTGGAAGTGCCGGAACTCGTGGATGCGGGTGAACGGAACGTCCGCGTCGTTGTAGTTCATCACCGGGGTGCCCTGGAAGTCGCCGGTCGGCAGCACCTCGGTCTCGAAGTCGAGGGTGCGCCAGCCCAGCTCACCGTCGGCGTAGTCGAAGTAGCGGTCCAGCGGTCCGGTGTAGACGACGGGCGCGTCGGGGCTGGCGGCGCGCAGCTCGTCGCGGACGTCGAACCAGTCCGTGTTCAGGCGGACCTCGATGTTGTCGTCCTTCGCCATGTTCTCCAGCCACGCGGTGTAACCGTCGACGGGCAGGCCCTCGTACGCGTCGTTGAAGTAGCGGTTGTCGAAGGTGTAGCGCACCGGCAGCCGGGTGATGTTGCCCGCGGGCAGGTTCTTCGGGTCGGTCTGCCACTGCTTGGCGGTGTAGTCGCGAACGAACGCCTCGTACAGGGGGCGGCCGATCAGGGAGATCGCCTTCTCCTCCAGGTTCGTGGCGTCCTTCGTGTCGATCTCCGCGGACTGTTCGGCGATCAGCGCACGCGCCTCGTCCGGCGTGAAGTACCTGCCGAAGAACTGCGCGACCAGGCCGAGTCCCATCGGGAACTGGTACGCCTGCCCCTTGTGCATCGCGAAGACACGGTGCTGGTAGCTCGTGAACTCGGTGAACTGGTTGACGTACTCCCAGACCCGCTTGTTCGAGGTGTGGAACAGATGCGCACCGTACTTGTGGACCTCGATGCCCGTCTCGGGTTCCGCCTCGGAGTAGGCGTTGCCACCGATGTGGTGCCTGCGGTCGAGGACGAGGACCCGCTTTCCGAGCTGCGTCGCGGCCCGCTCGGCGATCGTCAGTCCGAAGAATCCTGACCCGACGATGATGAGGTCGTACCGGCTGGAGGTCGCGGAGACTGGGGATACAGAGGTCACGGGCAACCAGGGTATCGGATGGCGGCTGCGCCGCTCGTCCGTGGTTTCCGGGGCGAGCCGCCATGCCCTCACCTGCGGTTTCCTGGGCGAGCCGCCGCGCGCTCACCCGCGGTTCGGCGGGCGAGCGCGCAGCGACGAGGGACTACCGCAGGTATGCGTGCAGGGCGTCGCGGACGAACTCGGCACCGGCTCGTCCGCCGTAGTTCGCGGCGAACCGCTCGTCCTCGACGTACATGTCGGCCAGCCCCGTGACGTACTGCCGAACCGCTTCGGTGACGTCGGCTCCACCCGCCGACGCGGGCGTACCCGGCACCGACGACAGCCACGCGACGTGCCGGCGGGCCAGTTCCTGCGCCTGCGGACCGTCGGGCGCGACGCCGGACTCGGCGGCTGCCGTCCAGTCCTGCGACAGCCGCGCCACGTCGGCCTTCCAGTCGCGGCGCTCGGTCTCCGTCAGCGACGTCCACCAGCGGTCGCCGTCGGCGTAGGCCTCCGCACCCCAGCGCTGCTCGACCTCCTCCTTGTACCGGGTGTGGTCGAAGCCGTCGAACATCTCCTCCGCCATGAGCGGTTCTCCTCTCGTCGTCCGGTGCAGGGTGGCTCGGACGGCAGCGATCTGCCGCCCGAGTCGCTCGCGTTCGCGCTCGAGCAGGTCCAGGTGGGTTTCGAGGGCAGCGGTTGCGTCCCGCGGGCCGCCGAGGGCGTCGGCGATCGCGGTCAACCCGAGCCCGAGTTCGCGCAGCAGCAGGATCCGTTGCAACCGCAGCAGCGCGTCCTCGTCGTAGTAGCGGTATCCGTTGGATCCGATCCGGCTCGGTGCGAGCAGTCCCCGATCCCCGTAGTGCCGCAGCGTGCGGCTGGTGACCCCGGCCGCCTTGGCCAGGTCCTGTATCGACCATTCCTGCATGACAACCAGCGTGCATCTTGACGCAGCGTCAATGTCAAGGCCGTCGGGACCCCCCACGGGTGCGGAGCGCCTACCGTTGCGGGGGTGAGCTTCGACCTCGACGCGTACCTGGCCCGGATCGGTTTCGACGGCGAGCGGGCGCCGACCCGCGCCACGCTGGACGCCCTCGCCGCCCATCACACCGCCGCCATTCCCTTCGAGAACCTCGACCCGTTCCGCGGGGTGGTCAACCGGCTCGACCCGGAGTCGCTCCAGGCGAAGCTGGTCCACGGCGGTCGTGGCGGCTACTGCTTCGAGCACGGACTTCTCCTGCAGGCGGCGTTGCGGGCACTCGGGTTCACCGCCACCGGCCTCGCGGCGCGGGTGCTGTGGGGCTCACCGGACCAGGGCGCGATCCCCGCCCGTACCCACATGCTGCTGCTCGTCGACCTGGACGGCGAGCAGCGTGTGATCGACACCGGGTTCGGCGGGATGACGCTGACCGGCACGCTGCGCCTCGAACGCGACACCGCGCAGGACACCCCGCTGGAGCCGTTCCGGTTGGTGGATCTGCACGGTGACTGGGCGATGCAGGCGCGGGTCGGCGACGAGTGGAAGACCACCTACCGATTCGACCTGCACCCGCAGCACCCGATCGACTACGAGCCCACGAACTGGTACCTGTGCACCTGGCCGGAGTCGAGGTTCGTCTCGACGCTGATGGCGGCGCGCGCGACCGACGACCGACGGTTCGCGCTGGCAGGCAGGCGACTGAGCGTCCATCACCTCGACGGCACGACCGAGAAGAACACGATCGCCGACGTCGACGAGTTCCGCTCCGTGCTGACGCGGGACTTCCTGATCGACGCGGCTCGGATCGACGGCCTGGACGAGGTGTTCGCCCGGCTGCCCTGAACCGGCCACGCCGAGCCCGACCACGCTGGGCCCGAACAGGTTCGGGCAGCCTTGCTTTGCTGGAACCGGTCCGGCGACGACGCTACCGTCGGCCCATGGAATCGGTTGAGCGCCAACGAGGAGACGATGCGCCGCGCGACCGCCGGCAGCAGGGCCCCGGTCTGAACGCGAAACTGAACTGGCTGCGCGCCGGCGTGCTGGGCGCGAACGACGGCATCGTCTCGACGGCCGGGCTCGTCGTCGGCGTCGCGGCCGCGACGACGGATCGCGGGCCGATCCTCACGGCCGGGCTGGCCGGTCTCGCGGCGGGTGCGGTGTCGATGGCGTTGGGCGAGTACGTGTCCGTCAGTACCCAGCGCGACACCGAGCGGGCTCTGCTCGCACAGGAGCGGCGGGAGCTGCGGGAGCTCCCCGAGGAGGAACTGGACGAGCTCACCGACCTGTACGAGGACAAGGGCCTGTCCCCCGCGACCGCCCGCACGGTCGCCGAGGAACTCACGGAACACGACGCGTTCGCCGCCCACGCGGACGCGGAACTCGGCATCGACCCCGACGACCTCACCAACCCGTGGCAGGCCGCGGGTTCGTCGGCGGTCTCGTTCACCGTCGGGGCACTGCTGCCGTTGATCGCGATCCTGACGACGCCGCCGCACCTCCGCATCCCGGTCACGTTCGTGGCGGTGCTGGCCGCGCTCGCACTGACCGGCAGCATCAGCGCACGGCTCGGCGGCGCGAAGCCCGTCCGCGCCGTGAAACGAGTGGTACTGGGCGGCGCGCTGGCGATGACGGTGACCTATGCGATCGGTCAGGCGTTCGGCACGGTCGTGTGAGGTGACCCCGCGTACGGTCCGACGAGTGCAGGCACCACGAACTGCTCGACCATCGCTCGCTCGTCGGCGGCGTCCGCACCGGGAACGGTGAGCAGCGAGACGATCACTCGCACCACCCAGCGCGCCTGCCGCGGCAGGCTGCTCGGATCGACGTCGGTGGACCCGGCGAGGAACGCGACACCGAGCACCTCGATCACCTCGGACGTGCTCGCCAGCTCCGACGCGATGCCGGCGTCGCCGACAGCGAACCACGCGGCGAGGGTGGGCGTTTCACGTACCCGGCGGACGGCGGTGAGGATCGCCTCGGTGATCCGCTCGGCGGGGTCGGCGATGCCGGCGACCTCGAGCGCCACCAGGTCGCCGACCTTCCGCGCCTCGCGGTGCACGAAGGCGCGGTGCAGCGCCTGACGACCGTCGAAGTAGCGGTACAGGGTGGCGCGGGAGCAGCCGGCAGCCTTCGCGATGTCGCTCATGCCGGTGGGCGCGACTCCCCGCGCGACGAAGAGTTCCGCGGCCGCGTCGAGGATCTTCTCGGCGGCGGCCTCGGATCGCTCGTCCCGCAACCAGTTCACGACCGCACCCGGAACGGGACGTGCAGCGGACGCCGGACGTAGTTTCCCGGCGCGTAGACGATTCCGTCGACGTCGACGTCGAAATCGGGGCACCGGGCGAGCAGTTCCTCCAGCGCGACGCGCGCCTGCATGCGTGCGGCGGCCGCACCGAGGCAGTGGTGGCTGCCGTGACTGAAGGTCATGATCTGCCGAGGTGCCCGCAGGACGTTCAGCTCGTCGGCGTCGTCGCCGTACATCCGCTGGTCCCGGTTCGCGGAACCGTAGACCAGCAACGCCTTCCGGCCCGCGGGGATGGTGACGTCGTGCAGTTCGACGTCCCGGGTGGTGGTGCGGGCCAGTCCCTGCACCGGCGAGGTGAGGCGGAGCAGTTCCTCGACCGCGTCGGGGATCCGCGCCGGGTCCTCGAGCAGCAGGGCGCGCTGGTCGCGACGGGCGGTGAGCAGCGCCGACGACCCACCGAGCATGCCCGTCGTGGTGTCGTTGCCGCCGGTGACCATCGTGAACGCGAAACCGAGGATCGACAGCAGCCCGGACATGTCGCCGTCGGCGCCCGTTCCCGCCGCCACCAGGTGCGAGATGGTGTCGTCGCCGAGGTCACCGGTGGCGGACTCGCGGTGCCGGCGAGCGATCAGCTCGCCGAAGTAGGCCATCAGTTCGCCGACCGCGTTCGCGGCCTCCAGCGGGTCGCCGGTCGCGTTCGCCGCGACGATCGCCTCGGTCCAGCCGTCGAACCGGCCGCGGTCCTCCTCCGGGACACCGAGATAGTGCGCGACGACCATGCTCGGCAGCGGCTTGAACAGCTCGACCGCGATGTCGCCCTCGCCCCTCGAACGCAACCCCTCGATGCGTTCGACGACGAAGGCGCGCACCGCCGGTTCGACGGCCTCGACCTGCCGCGGGGTGAAACCACGGGCGACGAGCTTGCGGAAGTCGGTGTGCTGCGGCGGGTCCTGCATGACGAGCGGCGGGTTGTCCCGCAGCCCGATCTTGTCGAGTTCGCCGTAGCTGGTGGTCAGTCCGTCGGCCGAGGAGAACGTTCCGTGGTCGCGGGCTGCGGCGTACACGTCGGCGTGGCGGGTGAGCACCCAGTAGTCGTCCGCCGGTGAGTTCTCCGGAACCACGTGGTGCACCGGGTCGTGATCCCGCAGCGCCGCGTACATCCCCCACGGTTCCCGCCACGTCTCCCCGGACGGCGGCACGTAGGCGACATGCCCTGACATTGTCGTTGTCATGTGTCGAGAATGAGACACTTCTGCAAATGTGTCAAGGCCATTGTGCGACGTCGGTCACGTGGGTACAGTCCTCGAACGATCATGTGAGACGGCACGGTCTCACTTTGGACACGGGGGTGGACGTGAACGGAACACGGTGGACGGGCCGCATCAGCGCAGCCGTCGCGACGACGGCCCTGGCCGCGCTGGCCGGCCTCGGCGGTGTTCCCGCCGCTGCCGAACCAGCCCTGCCGGCGCCGCTCGCCGGGCTGCCCCTGCCCCCCGAACTCGACCCGGCCTTCTACGCTCCACCCCTCGCCACCTACGAACGTCTCGCGCCCGGTGACGCCATCGCGTCACGACCCGTCACGGTGGCCAACCTCGGACTGATTCCCGTCAACGTGGACGCCTGGCAGTTGTCGTACCGGTCGACCGACACCCGAGGGGAACCCGTCGCCGCAGTCACGACCGTGCTGAAACCGCGCGGACCCGGCAGCGACAAGATGGTCTCCTTCCAGATGGCGGAGGACTCGACGGCCCGGTACTGCGCGCCGTCGTACGCCCTGCAACAGGGGTCGATCCCCGCACTCGCCACCGGCTCGGCGGGGATCCCCGCGGAGTTCCTCGCAGTCCAGGCCGCACTCGCGCAGGGCTGGACGGTCTCCGTCCCCGATCACCAGGGCCCGAACTCCGCATACGCGGCCGGACCACTCGGTGGCCGCCTGGCCCTCGACGGCGTTCGGGCGGCCGAGCGATTCGCTCCCCTCGATCTGCCCGGTGACCGGACCCGCGTCGGGCTGTGGGGATACTCCGGTGGCGCGATCGCCACCGGTCACGCCGCGGAGTTGCAGCCGTCGTACGCACCGGAACTCGACGTGGTCGGCGTCGTCGAAGGCGGTGTGCCCGCCGATCTCTCGGCACTGCTGAACAACGCGAACAACGCGGCACCGGCGGGTCTGGTCCTGGGTGCCGTCCTCGGCCTGGGCCGCGAGTACCCCGACTTCCAGCAGTTCCTCGACGAACGCATGAACCCACTCGGCCGAGCGTTGACGACGGTGAAGTCGCCGCTGTGCGTCGCCTACCATGCGGCGCTGATCCCGTTCGCGAACAACAAAGGGCTGCTGGATGTTCCAGGTGACCCCCTCGACGAACCCGTTGTGCGATCGGTGATCGACCGCACCAGGATGGGCAGCGCCCTTCCGGCCGCGCCGCTGTTCGTCTACCAGTCCAACCCCGACTGGATCGTGCCCGTCGGGCAGGTGAACACGCTCGTCGACACCTACTGCCAGGATCCGGCGGCCCGCGTGCAGTACACCCGCGACCACTTCAGCGAGCACCTGACGTTGGAGGTGACGGCTGCACCGACGGCGCTGCTGTGGATGCGGGACCGTCTCGACGGCGTCCCGGCCGAATCAGGCTGCCGCACAACCGATGTCGGGTCGATGGCGTTGGACCGGTCCGCCTGGCCCGCCTTCACCGACACCGTCGGCGAGGTGGTCGCCGGACTGTTCGGTGCGCCCCTCGGCGTCGCGCCCGTCGGATCACCCGTCGGCACAGGGGGCTGACGGGATCAGCCGTCCTGGTGGCGCGGCGTCACCAGCGCCACCAGGACGGTGCTGAGCACTTCCACGAGATCCGTGACCGGAGTGCGGGGTTCGGTGATGCTCCATTGATGGACGAGGCCGTTGACGGCGCCGATGAACGCCGTCGCCGCCATCTCGTAGCCGCCTGCGGGGCGGGCGTCCGGTCCGATCAATCCGGCGATCAGCGTCTCGAACATCACCGCCCACGCCTGGCGCTGTGCGAGCCGGTGCCGCTCCACGGACTCACTGACACCGACGATCTCCACGAAGGCGATCTTCGCGCGGCGGGTGTCGGTGCCGATCGCCGTCACGTACGCGGTCATCACCGTCGCGGCGGCGCGCCACAGGTCGGGTTCGTCCGCGTCGTACGCGGCGGCGATCGCCGCACCCGCCTCCTGCTGGATCTGGTCGTAGAGCGCGACCAGAACCTCCTCGCGCCCACCGAATTCCTCGTAGAACTGGCGGCGCGACAGCCCCGCCTCCGCACAGATCGCGGTGATCGTGCTGGTCACGTACGACTGGTCCGCGAACACCGTCAGAGCCGCGTCGAGGAAGCGAGCGCGGCGCTCGGCCCGCCGGTCGGCGACCGACCGGCCGCCGTAGTTCCGATTCGACTCCGCGGCTGACACCACGCGAGCCTAGGGCATGTCTCCCGATCCCCGTTCCGGCGCGGGAGGGATCGGGAGACACGCCCTGGATCCCGGCGGGCCGCCGGCGCACACGCCGTGCCGTCGGCGGTCAGAAGTACTGGGCTCCGCCGTCGACCGAGAGGTGTTCGGCGGTGATGAAGCTCGCCTCGTCCGAGACGAGGAAGGCGACGGCGTCGGCGATCTTGTCGACCGAGGCGGCGTACTCGTTGAGGAACGGCGTGCCCATCGCGGCGAGTCGAGGGTTCGACTCCGCGGTCTGCGCGATGCGCGCCTGCATGTCACCCGAGCCCATGGGGCTGTCGACGGCGCCCGGATGCACGCTGTTGACGCGGATGTCGTGTGCGCCGAGTTCGGCGGCGAACGCCCGGGTCATGCCGGTGACCGCGTGCTTGCTGGTGGTGTAGTGCACCATGAACGGCTGCATCTTCTTGCCTGCATACGAGCTGATGAGCACGATCGAGCCGCCGCCACGGGTGACGAGATGCGGCGCGGACGCCATGACCGTGTTCCACACGCCGGTGACGTTGATGTCCATGTGGTCTCGGAAGATCTCGGGCGTCGACTCCTCCCAGGTCGCCGGGACGCAGATGCCCGCGTTGGCCACGACGACGTCGAGTCCTCCGAGTTCGGAGACGGCGGCGGCCAGTATCGCCTTCATGCCGTCGAGGTCGCGGACATCCCCCTTGTGGAGCAGCGCCCGCCTGCCCTCCGCTTCCACGAGGGCAGCGGTCTCGTCGAGGTCGGCGGGCGTCGGCGAGTCGTAGGGCACGCCCGGCAGCGGTCCCGCGAGGTCGATGCCGACGATGTCGGCGCCCTCTCGCGCCAGTCGCACCGCGTGGGCCCGCCCCTGACCTCGGGCAACCCCGGTGATGAATGCGACCTTGCCGTTCAACCGTGCCATGTCCTCTTGTCCTTCCGCCGGGTGACGCGGCCGTCCGACAACCGCGTTTCCCTCAGAAGATAATCCGATTTCCTTCCCGAACGAAAGGGTGTGGATCGACGTCCACCGCGAGGCGTCTCAGCCTGCGCTGCCCGTCGGCAGTTCGGAGATCACGACACTCGCGTCGACGACCTGCACACCGAGCGTCTCGGTCCAGACGATGGCGCCGCCCTCGAACATCCGGAATCGGCCTGCCTCGTCCGGCATCGACATCTCGGGGCCGAGCGGTGCGCCGAGCGGACCGTCGGGGCCGCCGATCTCGGCGTACTTCTTCTCGATCTCGGTCGGCTCGACCACCGGATCGGGAGCGCCGGCGGCGAGCCGCTCGAGACCCGGCGCGGGAACGGCATCGGGGGCCGGGGCGGCCGGGACCAGACCCTCGGTGACGGTGAACCAGTCGGACTTGAGTCCGAGCGCGGCGCGGGCCTCCTTGCCGGTCACCCGGGCGGTGCCGTCGGACCCGACCACCTCGAGGGCGGTGACACGCCCACCGTCGGTTCCGAGATTGTTGCGTTCGACGACGGACACACTGTGCAGTTCACCGACCCCGAAGGCCTTTCCGATCTCCCCCGCGGTGAGCGTCTGCGTCCAGTTGTGATTGGGCGAGAGCGCATCGCCGAGGTCCTCGACGGCGCCGAAGTCGCCTCCGGCGGTGTACCCGCCGGTCGACGAGGAGAACTCGGCCGAGACGGGCTGCCCGTCCCGGGTGATCACCTTGCCCGCCGTGCTCCGGACCGCCTCGGTCGTCCGGGGATCCTCCTTCTCGGATCCGCCGTACACCTGGCAGTCCTGGGTGTCGCAGGTCTCGGCGTAGGGATAGCGGTGTTCGGCGGCGGCATAGGAGCGCGCAGCGATCGCCTGGGCGCGCAGGGCCTCCGCGCCGCCGGTGTCGGCCCAGTCGGCGCGGGCCTCGACCGGCACGACGCCGAGAAGATAGTCCTCGATGTCGAGATTGTTGAGGACGCGCGTCTCCGCACCGTCGAGCGCGACGCCGAGCGATCCCCGGTACGCGGGTCCGCCGCAGAGGGTCAGGTGCTCGTTCGCCGCACGGTCGGATCCGAGGTCGACCGGGTCGATCCACGGGTGATCGGTGGCGTCCTGCCACAGCACTTCGCCGTCGCAGCCACGGGTGACGACCACTCCGGCACCACCGCCGGGGGCCGGGGTCAGGTGTATGCCGTCACCGGGTGCGACGTCGCGGCCCGCGACCCGGGCGCCGGCGTCCGAGTACGCGTTGAGAGTGCCGCCGTCGAGGCCGACGAGACGGACGCCGATCCGCCGTTCGGCGAGCTGACCGAGTTCGGTGCCGCCGTAGTAGTGACCGACGATCCGCTCGGCCGACCAGCCGTCGTTCCTGGCGTATCCGTATGCGCCCCACTGCCCCATGCCGCGACCGTGCCCGTTGCCGCGGCCGGAGACGGTGAACGGGGTGTCCGCCGCGACGGCGGCCGCCACGTCGGGGTCGGCGCCGCGGGCGTCGGTGACGACGACCCCGACGGCTCCCGCTGCGAGGAGCGCCGGAACCGTGCCGAGCGCGAGGGCCCACCGGATCGGCGAGGTGCGTCCTCCGCGGTCGATGCGCCCACGCGTGGTTGTCGTGCGACGGACTTTCGCCATGTCCGGCCTCCTCGTGGGCTGCGGCGTCGCCGGGTCGGGTCGACCCAGGTCTCGATAAAGTCTCAATCTAAGGTTGAGGCTTAGGCATTGTGTGGCTAGTGTTGCAAGAGTGTTTGGCGTTGGCAACATCTGTCACGCCAGTAACACGAGTAACAGCAGTAACGACCTACGTCCCACCAACTAGGGAGCCGACTTGCCGCACCGTCGACCGAAGTCGTCGATCGTCCTGGGGACGGTCGCTGCCGTTGCCATCGCAACCCCCTTCGCGGTCTGGGGCGTCACCAGTACGTCAGGCGTCCGCTCGACCGCGGACTCCACACCAGCCGCCATTCCCACCCAGATCGACGAGATCGCGCTCACACAGGTACCCGACATCGCCATCCCCCTCGGCGACCTGATCGGAATGGGCCTGCCCAACTTCCGGCTGTCGGACCTGAAGAAGCTGCCGATTCCGTCGGAAATCCTGGTCCCGCAAGGACTTCCACTCCCCGAGGGCGTGACCCTGCCGGAGACGATCAAGATCCCGACCGAGCTGATCCCCTCGCCTCCGGGCGAGACCACCACACCCGCCCCGGCTCCGCCTGCGGCCACCGCACCGGCCGACGTCGCGTCGCCCGTCACGCCCGGCGCCCCCGCGCCCACCGAGGAGCTCGGTGCCGCGGTGAAGGAGATCACCCGCGACACCCCGTTCAGCATGGTCGCCCTGACCTCCGAGCTCGGCGCCACCGCGGCCCAGATCCGCGCCCGGCTCGCCGACGGCTCGTGGGGTCCCTGGTACTCGACGGAACAACTCGAGACGAACCGGTCCGACCTGACCGCGCCGTCCGGCAAGACGGGCACCGAGCCGATCTTCGTCGGCGCCACCACCGCGGTGCAGGTGCTGGTCACCAAGGCCGCCGAAGCGGTCGGCATTCCGTCGACGGGGTCCGCGGACCAGGCGCCTGCGCTCCCCGACGAGCTCACCCCGACCGAGCCGGGTGCCGCGCCGATCCCGTTCGCACCCGCCGCGGTGAGCACGCCGCTGCGTGGCCAGGACCAGCAGCGCGAACTCGCCGACGCGGTCACCGCCGTGCTGATCCAGCCGGGCTCCGGCAACACCGACAACTCGCTCGCCGACATCGCCACCTCCGTCGGCGGTAGCGGACCGAAGGTCATCACCCGCGCCCAGTGGGGTGCCGACGAGTCGCAGCGCTGCCAGGACCCGACGTACGACGACATGCTCGGCGGCGCGACGGTGCACCACACCGCGGGCAGCAACGACTACTCCCGCGCCGAGTCCGCGGAGATCGTCCGATCCATCTACGCGTACCACGCGCAAACCCTCGGCTGGTGCGACATCGGGTACAACGCCCTGGTCGACCGCTACGGGCAGATCTTCGAAGGCCGCGCAGGCGGACTCGATCGCAACGTGCAGGGCGCCCACGCGGGCGGATTCAACGAGAACACCTTCGGTATCGCGATGATGGGCGACTTCTCCACCGTCGCACCGCCGCAGGCGGCGATCGACTCGGTCGGCCGCTTCCTCGGCTGGCGCCTCGCCAAGGCGGGTCTCGATCCCACGGGACGCACCACGATGTGGTCGGAGGGAACGGATTTCACGCCGTACGCCCAGGGTCAGGCCGTCGACCTGCCGATCATCTTCGCGCACCGCGACGTCGGACTGACCAGCTGCCCCGGTGACGCCGCCTACGCGCTGATGGACCAGATCCGCGGGATCGCGAAGGCGAACCCGGGTGGCGGATCGGCGGGCTCCGGCGTGCTCGCCGCGGCCCCGGCGAATCCCGTCGCGGACGGCGTGCCGGCGCCCGGCGGCACCGACACCGGCTCGTCCGCGGATTCCGTCTCCGCACTCGTCACCGAGGTCCTGCGCCTGACCGACCAGTCCCCCATCGCGCAGAAGTGGCTCGCGGAGGGCGGCGACACCGGCCGTCTCGGTGCCGCGCTGACCGGTGAACTGCCCGCCAAGGCCGGGAACCTGCTGGTCCAGTTCATGAACGGCGCCATCTCCACTTCACCGAACGGCGGCGTGTGGACGGTACTCGGCAAGATCTACGACACGTGGCGGGCCAGCGGTCTCGACGCCGGCGCGCTGGGTCTCCCGATCAGCGACGAGTACGCGGTGCCGGACGGCATGCGCACCGACTTCGAGCAGGGATCGCTGATCTTCAACGAGGTCACGGGGATCGTCACCACCGTCCTCAAGACGTACAGCGACACCTACGAGCAGGCGCTCACGGCGCCCGCCGACGCCGCCGCACCGGTGGCACCGGCACCGGCACCCGAACCCCTTCCGGCTCCGGCACCGGCTCCCGCCGGCTGACGGAACAACCAACGACGGCAGGGCCCTCCACCCGGAGGGCCCTGCCGTCGTCTTCGGGTCAGTTCCACCACCGTTCGAGCACCCGCGCCACACCGTGATTGGAGTTCGACGCCGTCACCTCGTCGGCCGCGGCGATCGCGTCGTCGTGGGCGTTGGCGACCGCGACGCCGTGCCGCGCCATCGTGAGCATCGGGACGTCGTTCGGCATGTCCCCGAACGCGAGGATCGCCGAGTCGTCGATGCCGAGGTGCTCGGCGAGCGCGGCAAGCCCGGATGCCTTCGTCACACCCGGCGCGGACACCTCGATCAAACCGTTGTTCGTCGAGTACGTCAGATCCACGCTGTCCCCGACCAGCGGCGCGAGCCGTTCGATCATGTGCGAGCTCGCGATACCGGGCATCCGGACGAGGAGCTTGACCGCGGGATGTGCCAGCACCTCCTCCGTCGACACCTCGGTGTTGTCCGGGTTCAGCCAGGCGTGCTGGTAGTCGGGCGAGCTGACGAACTGCGGAGTCGCGGCGTCGTGAGCGCTCGCCCCGACCCGCTCGGCGGCGAGCCCACACCCCGGCAGTGCGGCCACCGCCAGCTGTGCCACCCAGGTCAGCGTGTCGGCGTCGAGGGTGCGGGCGCTGATCACGCGGTCGGCGTCGCTGTCGTAGAGGACGGCACCGTTCGCACAGACCGCCAGGGGTGCGTAGCCGAGGCCGTCGACGACCGGTCCGATCCAGCGCGGCGGACGGCCCGTGGCCAGTACGAACCGGCTTCCGTCGGCGACCGCGGCCTGAACCGCGGCGCGCGTGCGGTCACTGATCCGCTCGTCGTCGTCGATCAGGGTTCCGTCGACGTCGCTGGCGATCAGTTCGGGTTTCGTGTGGCTGTTGTCCTGCACTGCATCCATCTTGCCGCACCGGTCTCGGCGACGCCGACCCGTCCGTCGCGGCGCCGGTAGCGTGGACGGCACGGCGACGGAAGGAGCTCGACATGAGCAGCACGCCACGCACCGGCGACGACGAGCGCGAACAGGACGACAACGACGAGGTCCGTCGCGCCGGACCCGAGGATCACGGCAACGACGGCGGCATGGCGACGCGGGAGAACGCGCCGGAGATCGCGAAAAACGCGGACGACTAGGGCGTGTCTCCCAATCCCTCTCGGATGCACCTGGCGAGATGATCGTCGTCCGGCAAGGCGGAGGAGAAGCCGATACCGCTGTTGTATCGGTGCCGACGACAACGCAGCAGGGCGGCGATCAGACGCCGGGTACGCCGAAACGGGGATTGGGAGGCATGCCCTGGCCCGTCTCAGTCGGCGGCCAGCACCCGGTCCAGAGCGTCGGTGGGAGCCGTCTCCACCTTCGGCGGACGGTTCGAGAGCATGTCGAGCACCGCCTTCGGACGCGCCAGCCATTCACGAGCGGTGTTGCGCGCCACCGTGATCGAACGACAGTCGTGGCAGTAGCCGCGGACTCCGTGGGCGTCGATGCCGGCGTGCTCGCACAGCGCGACCGCCCGCGACACGTGCGGTTCCTGGCTGACGATCAGCGCCCGCGTCACCCCGAACGTCTGCGCGGCGCGCACGCAGGTGTCGTAGGTGTCGAGCCCGAATCCGTCGCCGACGATCAGGTCGCGGTCCACGCCCTGCTCGACGAGATAGTCCGTCATCGCCGCGATCTCGTCGCCGGAGGTGCCGTTCGCGTCCCCGGACACCAGCACGGCCCTGGCCTTGCCGCTCCGGACGAGTTCCGCGCCGACATCGAGACGTCCGGCGAGGATGGACATCGGGGCGCCGTCCCGGACCTTGGCGCCGAGCACGATGACCACCGGGGCCTCCGGTGCGTCCTCGACCTCGTGCACCCGGCCGGACGCCGCGCCCGCGACGACGGCCATCGATCCGACCGCGGCGACCGCGCCCGCCGCGACGACGGTGCCCCCGGTGATCAGCAGCAGGCGGGCCGTCCGCCGAACGGGCACGTCAGGCGCCGCCCGCTGCCCGGCGTGCGGCCTTCGCCTGCGCCTCCTCGGCGTCCATCCGGTTGGCGTCCTCGAGCGTCGGCGCGCCGCCGCCGAGCCGGGCGGGCACCCAGTACTCCCCGGCCGGGTGGTCGTAGCTCTCCTGCAGCGCGTGCAGCATCGACTCCATGGTGGAGTGCAGCGTCGCCGACAAGGCCTCGGCCGGCTCGACCGGTGCGATCGGCTCGCCGACGGCCATCGATATCGGAGTGTTGGTGCGGCCCAAGCGCTTCGGATACCCCTTCGTCCACACCCGCTGCGACCCCCAGATCACCAGCGGGATGATCGGGACCCCGGCCTCGATCGCCATCCGGGCCGCTCCCGACTTGAACTCCTTGATCTCGAAACTGCGGCTGATCGTCGCTTCCGGGAACACCCCGATCAGCTCGCCGGAACGCAGCGCCTCGACGGCAGCGTGGTACGAGTCCGCGCCCGCCGCCCTATCGACCGGGATGTGCTTCATCGTCCGCATCATCGGCCCGGAGATCTTGTTGTCGAAGACCTCCTTCTTCGCCATGAACCGGACGTACCGCTTCACGTCGCGCGCGGGGATGCCCGCGTAGGTGAAGTCCATGTAGCCGGTGTGGTTGATCGCGATCACCGCGCCACCCCGGGCGGGGACGTGTTCGGATCCCGAGATGGTGAACTTCAGGCCCTGCGCGAAGAACAGCGTGCGGGCGACACCGATGATCGAGCGATAGAAGGGTTCCACGCGGCCAGCCTAGTGTGCGCCCGCCCACAGCGCCCCTCCCCGGGACCTTCGTCCCGATCCGGGCGCCGGGCACGCGCCGCCCGGGGACGGTTTGCCCGACCGCCTACCCTGGTAGTCGTCGCACATCCGTAGGAGGCAGTTGCAGTGCAGGTCACGAGCGTCGGACACGCCGGATTCCACATCCAGACCGAGGCGGGGTCGATCCTCTGCGACCCGTGGGTCAACCCGGCCTACTTCGCGTCGTGGTTCCCCTTCCCGGACAACACGGGCCTGGACTGGGACGCGCTCGGCGACGTCGACTACCTGTACGTCTCGCACCTGCACAAGGACCACTTCGACCCGAAGACCCTGGTCGACCACGTCAACAAGGACGCGACGGTCCTGCTGCCCGACTACCCGGTGCCGGACCTGCGCCGCGAGCTGGAGAAGCTCGGGTTCACGAAGTTCTTCGAGACACAGGACTCGGTCAAGCACCGCATCGGACCCGGCGGCATTCGGGTCGCTCCGCAGGCTCCGCTCCAGGCGGGCGACCTGGACGTGATGATCATCGCGCTGCGCGCCCCCGCGGACGGGCCGATCGGGGACTCCGGCATCGTCGTCTCGGACGGCGAGACCACGTGCTTCAACATGAACGACGCCCGTCCCGTCGACATGGACGTGCTGCACGACGCGTTCGGCACGGTCGACATCCACCTGCTGCAGTACTCGGGCGCGATCTGGTACCCGATGGTCTACGACATCCCGGCCGGGACGAAGCGGAACTTCGGCAAGCAGAAGCGTCAGCGCGGCATGGACCGCTGCCGTAGCTACATCGAGCAGGTCGGCGCGACCTGGGTGGTCCCGTCCGCGGGACCGCCGGTGTTCCTCGACGACGCGCTGCGCGACCTCAACGACGACCACGACGATCCGGGCAACATCTTCCCCGACCAGATCGTGTTCCTGGAGCAGATGCGCATCCACGGCAACGACGGCGGCCTGCTGATGATCCCCGGTTCGGTCGTCGACATCCACGGCTCCGAGCAGACGCTGACCCATCCGATCCCGGATGCCGAGGTCGACGCGATCTTCACCGACAAGGCCGCCTACATCGAGGCGATGGCCCAGCGGATGGCGCCGGTCATCGCCGCGGAGAAGGCGTCGTGGGCGCCCGCGGAGGGGGAACCGCTGCTCGGACCGCTGAAGGCGAAGTTCGAGCCGATCATGGCGCAGTCCGACCTGATCTGCGACGGCATCGGCTACCCCATCGGTCTCGTGATGGGCGACGAGACCGTCGTCCTCGACTTCCCGAAGCGCGTCGTCCGCGAGCCCATCGACGGAGAAGGCAAGTACCGCTACGGTTTCCGCATCGCACCCGAGCTGGTCCGCACGGTGCTGCGGGACGACGAGCCCGACTGGGTGAACACCATCTTCCTGTCCACCCGCTTCGAGGCGTGGCGGGTCGGCGGTTACAACGAGTTCCTCTACACCTTCTTCAAGTGCCTCACCGACGAACGCATCGCGTACGCGGACGGCTGGTTCGCGGAGGCGCACGACGACACGGCGTCGATCGAGTTGGGCGGCTACGAGGTTCAGCGCCGCTGCCCGCACCTGAAGGCGGACCTGTCGAAGTTCGGCGTCGTCGACGGCACCACCCTCACCTGCAATCTGCACGGCTGGCAGTGGGACCTCGAGTCCGGCCGCTGCAAGACGTCGAAGGGTCACGAGCTCCGCACCGCCAAGCTCTGACCGGCCCCCGGCACTCCTCCCCGAATGGCCCATGCGGTCGGCCTGTCCGACCGCATGGGCCATTCGGGACGGTACGAGGTCGACCAACACCCACCTGAGGTGGCTACTGTCGGGTCATGGGACCGACACGCGAAGCCGTCGACGACTTCCTGACCGCCTACGGCGACACGCTCGTCGCGTTCGACGCGAACGCGACGGCGAGGATGTGGGGAATGCCGGGGACGATGGTCACCGACGCGTTCACGGGGTCGATCTCGAGCCGTGACGACATGGCGGCCGGGTTGTCACAGGGTCATCCGTTGTATCGACGGCTCGGGCTCGGCGGCATCTCGCACACCCTGCTCGAGTTCGTACCTCTCACCGAGGTGGTGGTGCGCGTGCGCGTGCGCTGGCACTTCACCGACGACGCAGGCGCCCTCCTCACCGACAGCGACTACGAGTACGTGCTCCGGGAGGACCCGGACGGACTGCACGTGTACGTCGCCGTGGACATCGACGCCGACGCGAAGCTGCGCGAACTCGCCGCCCGTCGGGGTGTCGAACTCCCCGAACGCTGAGAACGGACGTTCACGGCTCGGCCCGTTCGACCTCGTACAGTGCGTCGATGTCCGCGGCGTGCCGCTCCAGCACCACCGCACGCTTCAGCGACATCTTCGGAGTGAGTTCGCCCGTCTCCTGCGTCCAGTCGACGTCCAGGATGCGGACCTTCTTGATCTGCTCGGCCCCCGACACGGCGGTGTTGGTCTCGGCGATCGCGGCGTCGATCTCCGCGACCAGCGCCGGATGCCGGGCCAGTTCGGTGAGCGTCACGTCCACCGCCACCCCGTTGCGTTCGCGCCACCCGGGAAGGGCGTCCGGGTCGAGGGTGACCAGGGCGCCGACGAACGGACGGGCATCGCCGACGACCATGCACTGCCCGATCAGCGGGTGCGCGCGCAGCGCGTCCTCCGGCCCGGCGGGCGAGACGTTCTTCCCGGCCGCGGTCACGATGATCTCCTTCTTGCGGCCGGTGATGGTGACGTAGCCGTCGTCGTCGATGGCACCGAGGTCGCCGGTGCGGAACCAGCCGCCGTCGAAGGCGTCCGCGGTCGCCGCGTCGTTGTGCCAGTAACCGCCGAACACGACCGGACCCCTGACCAGCAGTTCGCCGTCGTCGGCGACCCGTGCGGCGTGCCCGTCGAGGGGCCTGCCGACGCTGCCGACCCGCTGGTGGGCGGTGGTGTTCACGGTGATCGCGGCGGTCGTCTCGGTGAGGCCGTAGCCCTCGTATATCGGCACGCCGACACCGCGGAAGAAATGACCGAGCCGGGCGCCGAGCGGCCCGCCGCCGGAAACGGCCCGCTCGCACCGACCGCCGAGCGCGGCACGCAACTTGGAGTACACGAGCCGATCGAACACGGCGTGCTTGACGCGGAGCACGATCCCGGGACCACCGGTGTCCTGGGCGCGACTCCACTCGATCGCGGTGTCCGCGGCACGATCGAAGACGGCACCCCTGCCCCCTTCGATGGCCTTCTGCCGGGCACCGTTGTAGACCTTCTCGAACACCCGGGGCACCGACAGAACGAAATCCGGTCGGTACGAGGCGAACTGGTCGGCGAGGGTCGTCCAGTCGGAGGTGTGCGCGACGGTGACCTTCGCGTCGAACGCGCCGACGGAGATGGCGCGGGCGAACACGTGCGCGAGCGGCAGGAACATCAGGGTCCGTCTGCCCTCGGTCAGCGCATCGCCGAGTGCGGCGCGGGCCCCGGCCGACTCCGCGTAGAGGTTGCCGTGCGTCAACGCAACACCTTTCGGGCGCCCGGTGGTCCCCGAGGTGTAGATCAGGGTGGCGGCCGTGTCCGCACGGACCGTGCGACGGCGTTCGGTCAGCACCTCGTCCGCGACGGTCTCGCCGCGGTGGGCGAGCTCGTCGAGCGCTCCGGCGTCGATCTGCAGCGTCTCGCGCAGCTCCGCCGCCGCGGCAGCGACGTCGTGTACCCGGTCCGCGTGCGCCGCCGTCTCCACCACCAACAGAACGGACCCGGAGTCCTCGAGAATCCACTTCGCCTGCGCCGCAGCGGAACTCTCGTAGATCGCGACGGTGCAGGCACCGGCGGTCCAGATCGCGTAGTCGAGGACCACCCACTCGTAACGGGTCGCGGCCATCAGGGCCACCCGGTCACCCGGCTGCACACCCGAGGCGACGAGACCCTTCGCCACCGCGGCGACCCGCCCGGCGAACTCGGCCGCGGTGACGTCCCGCCAGCCGTCGGCGACGGGCACCTGGAACGGAACGAACGTCGCGGCCTGCGCCGCGTGCCGTGCGACCGTGTCCGCCATGGACACGTCGGCGGGCACGTCGACATTCGTCGGAATCTCGATCTCACGCATGTCCGGGTCCCTTCCCTGGCGCCGCATACGGACGAGAAACTAGAGGAACTCTCTAGAAAGTCTCTGGCCGACGAGGCACGATGTCAACCACGACCACCGAGAGGAGCGATGTGACCCAGCCCCGCGGACGGGTGACCGTGCAGCGACTCCTCGACGGCGCGCTCGAGGTGTACGAGCGCAGCGGACCGGTCGGATTCACCATGACCGCGGTCACCGAGGTCAGCGGCGTCAGCGTCGGCAGCCTCTACCACCACTTCGGTAGCTTCGACGGTCTCGCCGCTGTCCTCTACGAACGGTGCATGGACGACCTGCTGGTCACGTTGATCGCCGCGCTGCACCGCTCCCGCACCGCTCGCACCGGAACCCGGGCCATGGCCGTCGCCTACCTGGACTGGGTGGCCGCGCACCGCACGGAGGCGCACTTCGTCCACGCCTCCGCATACGCGACGTTCGTCCCCGACCACGCGGAGCGGCTCGCCGCCGCGAAACTGCCGCGAATGCTGGAGATCGCCGCCTGGCTGCAACCGCACATCACCGAGAGAAGGGTCGTCGACCTGCCGCTGCCGCTGATCGAGATGCTCGTCATCGGGCCGGTCGCCGAGACGAGCAGGCGCTGGCTGGCGGGAGCGCCCGGCATCGACCTCGAGGAGGCCGCCCGCGTTCTCCCCGACCGGATCTGGGCGTCGGTGCGCGCCACCTGAAACCGCGAACGGGGCGGTCACCGCTCCATCGACCCGTGCGATGTTCGGCGACCGCCCCGTTCGGGGTTGCTCGGCTCAGGGTGCGCGCAGCACGTCCGTCCCGACGAACGGCTGCAGCGCGGCGGGAACCGTCACGGAGCCGTCGGCCTGCTGGTGGTTCTCGAGGATCGCGACGATCCACCGCGTGGTGGCGAGAGTGCCGTTGAGGGTCGCGGCGATCTGCGGCTTGCCGTTCTCGTCGCGGTACCGGACGCCGAGACGACGGGCCTGGAAGGTGGTGCAGTTCGACGTCGACGACAGCTCGCGGTAACGCTGCTGCGTCGGCACCCACGCCTCGCAGTCGTACTTACGGGCCGCCGACGACCCGAGGTCACCGCCGGCGACGTCGATGACCCGGTACGGGACGTCGATCGCGGCGAGCATCTCCCGCTCCCAGCCGAGCAGCCGCTCGTGCTCGGCGTCCGCGTCCTCGGGCTTGCAGTAGGTGAACATCTCGACCTTGTCGAACTGGTGGACGCGGATGATGCCGCGGGTGTCCTTGCCGTAGCTGCCGGCCTCGCGGCGGAAGCACGACGACCATCCCGCGTACCGCTTCGGGCCCGTGGACAGGTCCAGGATCTCGCCCGAGTGGTAGCCGGCGAGCGGGACCTCGGAGGTACCGACGAGGTACAGATCGTCCTGCTCCAGGTGGTAGACCTCCTCGGAGTGCTGGCCGAGGAAGCCGGTTCCCTGCATGATCTCGGGACGCACGAGCACGGGCGGGATCATCATCGTGAACCCGTTCGCGGTGGCCTTCTGCGCGGCGAGCTGGAGGAGACCCAGCTGCAGCAGGGCGCCGTGGCCGGTGAGGAAGTAGAACCGGGCGCCGGACACCTTCGCTCCGCGCTCCATGTCGAGCAGACCCAGCGACTCGCCGAGCTCGAGGTGGTCCTTCGCCTCGAAGTCGAACGTCGGCGGCTCACCGACCGTCTCGAGGGTGATGAAGTCGTCCTCGCCTCCGGCCGGAGCTCCGTCCTGGACGATGTTCGAGATCGCCCGCTGCGCGGACTCGAGTACGGCGTCGGCCTCGTGCTGCGCCGCCTCCGCATCCTTGACCTGCTGCGCGAGCTCCTTCGCGCCGGCGAGCAGCGCGGGCCGCTCCTCGGGGGAGGCCTGCCCGACCTTCTTGCCGAGCGCCTTCTGCTCCGCGCGCAGGTTGTCGCCCGCGAGGACTGCCGCGCGGCGGGACTCGTCGGCCGCCAGGAGCGCGTCGACCAGCGCGGGATCCTCCCCCCGCATGCGCTGCGACTGGCGAACGACATCCGGGTTCTCCCGCAGGAACTTCAGGTCAATCACGCCTGGAACCCTACTTGGTCCGTCTTCGTGGCGATGCCTGCGGAGTGGTCGGCCGCGCGGACCGCCCGTCCGGTTTCGGTGTGTCGGCGGTCCTGGCGCGCCCGCCAGGCATGATGGAGGCGATGTCCGACGAACGCAACGCCCCTGGCGACCACCCGACACCCGACGGCGGTGACACTCCGACGGCCGGCGGCTCCGGCGCTCCCCGTGGGGACGCCTGGTCCGGGCTCTCGCGCTGGACGGGCGGCACCCAGATGTCCGCGAAGACCACCCGGCGGGCCCTGATCGCCGTCGCACTCGGTGCCGTCCTCGCGGCACTCGCGACGATCGTCGTCTCCGGCGGGTTCAAGGGCGGCGACGAGCTGACCACGCACGCGGGCAGCGTCGGCCCCAACCCGACCGGCGCCGTCGCCGGCGAGGCGTTCGCGACCGCAACCACGGGCGACTGCCTGACCTGGTCCGAGACGGATGCCAGCGACCTGGAACAGGTCGAATGCTCGGACGAGCACCTCTTCGAGGTGGCGGCGGACATCGATCTGGCCGTGTTCCCCGGCGCCGAGTTCGGTCCCGGCTCGCGGTTCCCCAGCGTGCTGCGGTTCTCCCAGCTGCGCGACGAGCACTGCACTCCCGCCGTCACCGAGTACCTGGGCGCGCACTTCGACCCGCACGGCAAGTTCAGTGTCGGCCTGATCAATCCCGGCGAGGCGGGATGGGCGGCCGGCGAACGGACCATCCGCTGCGGGCTGCAACGGTCGAGCACGACGGGCACGATCCTGCCGGTGACGAACTCCGTCGCCGGGCAGGACCAGTCGAAGGTGTGGGACGCGGGCACCTGCATCGGCATCAACCAGAACGTGCCGAGCGATCCGATGGACTGCACACAGGCGCACGCCTTCGAGGTGATCTCGGTGGTGGACCTGGCCGCGAAGTTCCCCGGCGGGTACCCCGCGGTCGGGGACCAGGACTCCTATCTCGAGGAGACGTGTACCCAGGCCGCGGCCGAGTACCTCGGTTCCCCCGACGCCCTGAGAAACAAGACACTGACCCTGTTCTGGGACAACCTGGAGCTGAGCAGTTGGCTGGCCGGCAGCCGCAAGGTCAACTGCTCCGTCGGCAAGGAGATCGACGGCGGGTTCTCGCCCATCGTCGGCAGCGCCAAGGGCGAGATCCTGATCAACGGTGCGCCGCCGGTCGCACCGCCGCCACTGCCCGAGGGCCGATCCGTTCCGACGCCGTTGCCCGGCGCCGCTCCGCTGGAGAACTGATGCCGGTCACCATGTCCGAGGCCCGGTTCGACGACCTGGTCTCCGAAGCCCTCGACCTGATCCCGCCCCGGCTGGCGGCCGCGATCGACAACGTCGTCGTGCTCGTCGACGCCCGCGACGAGGAGGATCCCGGTCTGCTCGGGCTGTACCAGGGCATCGCGCTCACCGAGCGGGACAGCCACTACGGCGGCTCGCTGCCCGACACCATCACCGTCTACCGCGAGGCCATCCTCGAGATGTGCGACTCGGAGGAGCAGGTGGTCGAGGAGGTCGCGATCACGGTGATCCACGAGATCGCGCACTACTTCGGCATCGAAGAGGACCGCCTGCACGAGCTCGGCTGGGGCTGACCACCCTCGCCCACGCCCCGACACTTCGGGGCGTGCGGACATCGTGGAACCGTTCCGGCACGGGGTGCGTCCAACCTCCTGACGGATCAGTTCGATCAAGCCAGGAGGGCCGCACGTTGTCCGGACACGTCTTCGTCTCACCCGAGGCACTGCTCGCCGCGGCCGCCCAGCTCGAGGCGCTGGCGGAACGGCTGCAGGCGACTGTGAACTCCTCCGCGCCCGCCCTCCACATGCCCCCCGCAGGCACGGAGGAGGTGTCGATCCTGACCGCATCGCACTTCAACTCGATCGCCGACAGCTTCCTGCCGGCAGCGGCGGCAGGCATCGCGGAACTGTGGGCCGCCGCGGCCACGCTGCGCAAGCAGGCCGCCGAGTACGAGGGCCTCGACGCCTCCTTCGGCACCGTGCTCGCCTCCGGCATGTGACCGCCCACCTTCGACAGTAGGAGCTTCGCCATGACCCTGGGATTCACCGGTGTCGTCTGGTACCCGCGCGGTGCGACGCTGAACTCGACCGCCCTCAACAGCGGAATCGGCCCGGCGCCCCTGACCGCGGCCGGCAGCGCGTGGGCAGCGGTGTCCACGAGCTTCGCCGACGCCACCGTCACCGTCGCGAAGGTGATGGCCGACCTCGCGGCCGGCTGGGAGGGCGTCGCCGCGACCGCGGCGCTGAGCAGGCTGGCCCCGTTCCAGGTGTGGACGGAGCAGGCGTCGACGCAGGCCGCCACCGCGTCGGGCAAGGCGGCAGCGCTCGCGACCGCGCACACGGTGGCACGTGTGACGATGCCGAGCCTCGCGGAGATCGCCGCGGTTCAGGCCGCGAAGGTCGCCGCATACGCGGCGAGCGGTGCCCTGGTCGGTGCGGGTGCCGCGGCCGAAGCGGCGGATCGGGCGATGGACCTGAGGGCATCCCTGGTGATGGAGGCGTACGAGTCGGCCTCCACGATCGTCGCGTCACCGCAGAGCTTCACCTCCCCTCCGCCGCTGTCGAACGTCACCGCGGCCGCACCCGCGGCGGCGGGGCAGGAACCGGTGCCGACGGGCAACCCGGTCACCGACTTCCTCGTGAACCCGGCCCAGGCGGTGCAGAACGCGGTCGGCGCCGCCCTCGCGCAGCCGGCGAATCCCGCGGTCGTCGCTGCGGCGTCCCAGGCAGGCAGCATCGTCGGTACGGGCCTGAGCACGGTCGCCCAGGCGTCCGCGTCGTTCGCGCCCGCCGCGGCGGCCGCCATCGGTGGCGCGGGCGTCACGCAGACGGATCCGGCTGCGGTGCGCTCGGCGACGGGCGCGGAGACCCGCGCCGCACGGGCCGGCTCCCCGGGCATCTCGGGCCTGTCCGGCGCGACCGGATCGTCCAGGGTGACACTCCCCGAGGGCTGGGGTGGCGGGGCGACGAACACCGGTCGCGCAGCATCCACCGGTGTTGCCACGCCGATCGCAGAGCCGGTCCGCGTCGACTCCGCGGCAGCGAACCGGTCGTCGCACGTCGGCGCGCCTCTCGGCTCCGGCGGCGCGCACGCCGCCGAGGACGAGGAGCGTCGCACCCCGGGCTACCTCAAGAGCTTCGAGCACTTCGAGGACGGTCGCGTCGTCATTCCGTCGGTCATCGGCGGCGACAGGTGACGCCGTCCGGACTGCGGCTTCCTGCCGTCACGGTCGGCGTGGACGAGCTCGACCTGCTGACCCACCTCGCCGGTATCGACGAGCTGCCGGTGGTGCTCGATGCGAAGTCGCGATTCGACACCGTCGTGGCGCGCGACGCCGCGTTCGAGCGCTGCCGCGAGTCGCTCGCGGAACGCGGCCTGCTCCCGGGTGGCCACCCTCATCCCGACCTCGTCGATCGGCTCACGATCCTCGCCCGCGCCGACGTCGAGCTGGCGGTGCGGTGGTACCGCGACGGCACGGTGTCGCGGATGTGCCTCGCTCAGGCCGGACCGATGACGGTACTGGCACTGCGCGGCCCGGACTCCTACGTCCTGACGGAGGTCGCGGCGGCTGGCGCGGAGCTGGTGCTCGACGTCATCGGGCGCGGTGTCCCCCTCGACGTGGACTCGATCAGCGCGCCCACGGACCGGTTGGTACTCGCGCTCGGCGACCTCACCCACCCGCAGTCAGTGGCCCACCGGCTGACCGAGCTGGGTGCGCGGGACACCGAGACGCTGGCGTGGGCGCTGTCGACCTGCACCGCGCACGCCGAGATCGTCGCCCTCGCCCAGGGCGACGGGCGCCGGTGGACGAGCGCACCTGTGACGGTGTTCGACACCGCCGGGGGCCGGATCGTGGGCACCTCCACCGTCGCGCCGGACGGTACGGCCTGGTCGACGCTCGGGCCCGGCGGGGACGTTCGGGTCCGTCAGGCGGTCGGTGAACTGCTGACGTGGGCGGCTCGTCCGCACGGAGCCGGATCGTCCTGACGGGAACCCGGATCGCCTGCCGGTACCCTTCCCAGTGACATTCCGGCGATCGAGACGTGTGGGTAGGGCAATGGGTGAACCGGTCGGACCGGCACAGGACGAGCCGCAGATCGACTGGCGGCGGCTCGAAGAGGTGCAGCTGACGCCGATCCTGTCGGCGTCCCTCGACGCGTTCTACGAGCTCGGCTACCACGGGACGACGGTCCGGGAGGTGGCTCGCCGGGTCGGGGTGACGGTACCCGCCCTGTACTACCACCACGAGAACAAAGAGGGCCTGCTGATCGCCCTGCTGGAGCTGTCGACGGCCGACGTGCTGGCGCGGGCGCACGCCGCCGACGCCGACGGCGGCGACGACCCGGTGCAGCGGCTCGCGAACGTCGTCGAGGCGATCGTGCTGCGGATGACGACGCGGCCGCGGCTGGCGTCCCTGGAGGGCGAGGTCCGCTACCTGAGCGCGGAGAACCGGCAGCGGTATCGCGCGGTCCGCAAGGGCATCGAAGAGGTGGTGTTGCAGATCGTCGAGGCGGGAGCCGAGAGCGGCGCGTTCGACGTCGACGATCCCGCCGAGATCACTCGCGCCATTCTCGGTATGTGCCAGTCGATTCCGCGCTGGTACCACGCCGAAGGCACCCTGTCGCCGCAGGAGGTCGCGCGAAAGTACGTCGCGATCGCGATGAAAATTGTTGGTGCGAAATAGGGTTCACCCCGCCTGTCCCCCGATCGGCGGACTGACATCCCATCCGTGACGCGGTTACTGTCGGCGCACCTGGCGGTGGGCGCCACGGGCGTCGACGGAAGTGGTGCACGATGACCATTGCTCGAACCTTGACCCGGGCCGCCGGTGCCACCGGCCTCGCTCTCGCGTCGACCGTCCTGCTCTGCGGCGGCGCGACGGCCACCGCGGAGACGAGGTGCGCGTCCTACCCTCCTTTCGTGCCGCCTGCCGAAATCGTCGCGGACCCGCTGTGGTTTCTGAACCCGGGCTTCGAGGGCGGCCCGGTGTTGTGGAACGACTCGTCCAGCGAGATCGCGGCCGGTTCGTCCCTGATGTGCTCCTTCTACCCCGACCCGCCGAACATCTGGCTGAACGACCCGATCGCTCCCCGCTGATCGCGTGCGTCAGCTACGACCGAAGACCGCCGGACGCTTGGCGAGGAAGGCGTCGACACCCTCGGCGAAGTCCGGCGACACGAGCAGGTCGAGCTGGCCGGCACGCTCCCGCGCGAAGGCCGGGTCGAGCTGTTCGAGGGTCGCGTCGTTGATGGCGGCCTTGGTTGCCGCGAACGCCTCCGAGGGGCCCTGGACGAATCGCTGCAGCAGTGCCTCGACGTCCTCGGCGAAGGTGGCGTCCGGGTAGACGTCGGCGATCAGTCCGGCGGCGAGGGCGTCGGCCGCGGGAAGTCGCTCGGCGAGCAGCGCCATCTTCAGCGCGCGGGCCCGGCCGATCGACGCGGCGACCAGGGCGGTGGCGCCACCGTCGGGCATGAGGCCGATCCGGGTGAAGGCGAGCAGGAGGTAGCTCGACTCCGTCGCCACGGTGAGGTCCGCGGCCAGGGCGAGGGAGACACCGACACCGGCGACGGGTCCGTTGACGGCGGCGACGACGGGCCGCGGGAAGTCGCGGAGGGCTGCGGCGGCACGGTTGGCGGCGTCGATGGTGGAGGCGTCGGCCGGGCCGGGGCCGCCGATCTTGTCCTGGCTCGCGGAGAGGTCGGCGCCGGTGCAGAACGCGCGGCCGGTGCCGGTCAGGAGCACTGCCCGGACCGCTCGGTCGTCGGCGTGCTTGTCGAGTGCCTCGGCGACGGCGACGAGCGTGTCCGTGGTGACGGCGTTCATCGACTTCGGCCGGTTGAGGGTGATGCGGAGGATGCCGTCGGACAGGTCGACGATGACCTCGGAGGTGTCGGTGCTCATTGCTGCCCTTCTTTCTGTTCGGTGTTCGCTACGCGAGCGACAGTGCGACCTTGCCTGTCGCGCTTCGCGATTCGAGGCTTCGGAGCGCTGCGGCGGCGGCGTCGAGCGGGAAGATCGTCGGTTCCGCGACCTGCAGCGCGCCGGACGCCAGCAGCGGTTCGAGTTCGGCCCACTGCCGGGCCGGGTACCCGAAGTCGGTGCGGACGTACTCACCCCATCCTGCGCCGACGACGGAGATGTTCTTCAGCAGCAGCCGGTTCACCTTGACCGTCGGGATCTCGCCGCCGGTGAAGCCGAGGACGACATGCCGTCCGTTCGGGGCGAGGGCGCGGAGGCTGTCGAGGAAGCGGTCGCCGCCGACGGGGTCGAGGACGATGTCGACGCCGCGGCCACCGGTGAGTTCGGCGACGGCGTCCTTGAAGCCGTCGGCGAGCACGGTGTGGGTGGCGCGGTTGGCCTTCGCGACGGCGGCCTTGTCCTCGGTGCTGACGACGGCGACGGTGTCGAGGCCGAGCGCGGCCGCGACCTGCAGGCACGCCGTGCCGAGGCCACCGGCTGCGCCGTGGACGAGGACCGTCTCGCCGGCGCGGCACCTGGCCCGTTCGGTGAGCGCGAAGTGGGCGGTGAGGTAGTTCATCAGGAACCCGGCGCCCGCGGTGAGGGTGACGGCGTCGGGCAGCGCGAAGACCGTGCTCGGGTGCACCGCGACGGTGCGCTGCCAGGCACCGCCGAGGGCGAGGACCACGACGCGGTCGCCGGCGCGGAATCCGCTGTCTCCGGGCGCTTCCCGGACGATTCCGGCGCCTTCGACGCCGGGCACGAAGGGCGTCGGGCGGACCACCTGGTAGCCGCCGGAGGTCTGCAGGAGATCGGGGAACGAGACACCCGCGGCGTCGAGGTCGACGACGACCTGTCCGGCGGCGTCGGGCTCGGGCAGGTCGACGGCGCGAACGCCGTCGGGTCCGATGGCCTCGATCACTTGCACAGCGCGCATGTCGACTCCCGCGTGGTTCGATTTCGGCCGCGTTCACGGCCGGTTTCATCAGTACCAGACCCAACTGAACGTGCGCTAGCTAAAGTTGCCCATTGACGTCGCCGCGGCCTCGTGGTAACCCTCTTAGCGAGCGTTCAGTAATCGAGTACCGAACGATACCGAGGAGAATCCATGGCCGACGAGCCGACCACCGCACCCGAGCCCGCCGCCCTGTACGAGCGCCGCGGCAACGTCGCACTCATCACCCTGAATCGCCCGAAGGCGATGAACGCGGTGAACGGGGCGCTGTCCACGGCCGTCGGCACCTTCCTCGAGCAGGCCGAGGCCGACGACGAGGTGCGGGTCATCGTCATCACCGGCTCGGGTCGCGCGTTCTGCGCCGGCGCAGACCTCAAGGCGCTCGGATCGGGTCAGTCGCTCGAGGCCGAGGGCCACCCCGAGTGGGGATTCGCCGGCTTCGCGCAGCACTGGGTGAGCAAGCCGACGATCGCCGCGGTCAACGGATTCGCCCTCGGTGGCGGTACCGAACTGGTTCTCGCCAGCGACCTCGCCGTCGTCGACGAGAACGCCCAGCTCGGCCTGCCCGAGGTCAAGCGCGGCCTGTTCGCCGCAGCGGGTGGCGTCATCCGCCTGCAGCAGCAGATCCCGAAGAAGGTCGCCCTCGAGATCGCGCTGACCGGTGAGCCGATCAGCGCGGCAGAGGGCAAGGAGCTGGGCCTGGTCAACCGGGTCGCACCCGCGGGAACCGCGCTCGACGTCGCGCTCGAACTGGCCGAGAAGATCGCCGTCAACGCGCCGCTGTCGGTGCGCGAGTCGAAGGCGATGATCCACCGCACCGCGACCGGCGCCGACTGGGAGTCCGGCGTCTGGGACGCCAACCTCAAGGCCCTGCAGGTCGTCTTCAGCAGCGCCGACGCCATGGAAGGTCCCCGCGCATTCGCCGAGAAGCGCGCCCCCGTCTGGCAGGGCAAGTAGCCGCAGCGCGGCACCCGATCTCGGTCCGGCGCTCTGTCGAACCCCCTCCGGGGCGCCGGACCGCCACAACCACCACCCCCACGAAAGGAACACCGTCATGACGAACGCAGTCATCGTCGACGCCGTACGCCTCGCCTCCGGCAAGGGCAAGATGGGCGGCGCGCTGTCCGGGACGCACCCGGTCGAGCTCCTCGCCACCGTCCTGCGCTCCATCGTCTCGCGCAACAACCTCGACCCGGCACAGGTCGACGACGTGATCGGCGGCTGTGTCGCCCAGGTCGGCGAGCAGTCCCTGAACATCTCCCGCACCGCGCTGCTCTCCGCCGGCTTCCCGGACTCGGTGCCCGCCACCACCATCGACCGTCAGTGCGGGTCCAGCCAGCAGGCCGCGCACTTCGCCGCGCAGGGCATCATCGCCGGCGCCTACGACATCGTCATCGCCTGCGGTGTCGAGTCGATGAGCCGCATCCCGATGGGCACCGCGACGCTCGGCAAGGACACCGGCGGACCGGGCATCGCCGCCCGCTACCCCGAGGGCCTGGTCAACCAGGGCATCTCCGCCGAGCTCATCGCCGCGAAGTGGAAGCTCGACCGCGACACCCTCGACGCCTACTCGGCGCAGTCGCACCAGCGTGCCGCCGCCGCGATCGCCGCGGGCGCGTTCGACAACGAGATCGTCCCGATCGACGTCACGAACGCCGCGGGCGAGACGGTGCAGCACCTCACCGACGAGACGGTCCGCGCCGCGACCACCGCCGAGGGCCTCGCCGGCCTCAAGCCGTCCTTCTACACCGAGGGCTACGCGGCCCGCTTCCCCGAGGCCGGCTGGAACATCACCCCCGGCAACTCCTCGCCGCTGACCGACGGCGCGTCCGCGGTCCTGATCATGAGCGAGGAGGCCGCGAACAAGCTGGGCCTGACCCCGCGGGCGCGGTTCCACTCGTTCTCCGTCGCGGGCGACGATCCGGTCTTCATGCTGACCGCCCCGATCCCGGCCACCCACAAGGTTCTCGCCCGCGCGGGCCTGAGCATCGAGGACATCGACGCCTACGAAGTCAACGAGGCGTTCGCCCCCGTTCCGCTCGCCTGGGCGCACGAGTTCAACGCGGACCCCGCGAAGCTGAACCCGCGCGGCGGCGCGATCGCCCTCGGCCACGCCCTGGGCTCGTCCGGCACCCGCCTGCTGACCACCCTGGTCAACCAGCTCGAGGCGACCGGCGGCCGCTACGGCCTGCAGACGATGTGCGAGGGCGCAGGCATGGCCAACGCCACCATCATCGAGCGCATCTGACCGCCCGATTCACGATCCTCTCTCCGTAACAACCTGATTCGAAAGGCACTCCATGATCGTCAACGACAGCGTCGCGGTCGTCACCGGCGGCGCGTCGGGGCTCGGCCTCGCCACCACCAAGGCTCTGCTCGCCGACGGCGCGCAGGTCGTCATCATCGACCTGCCGTCCTCCAACGGCGAGACCGTCGCCAAGGAGCTCGGTGACCGGGTCCGCTTCGTCGCCGCCGACGTCACCGACGAGGCCGCCGTCGCTGAGGCACTCGACGTCGCCGAGTCCCTCGGGCCGCTGCGTGTCGCCGTCAACTGCGCCGGCATCGGCAACGCCATCAAGACCGTCAACAAGAACGGCGCGTTCCCCCTCGCCGATTTCTCGAAGATCATCAACGTCAACCTGATCGGCACCTTCAACGTGCTGCGTCTCGCGGCCGAGCGGATCTCGAAGACCGAGCCGATCGACGGCGAGCGCGGCGTCATCATCAACACCGCCTCCGTCGCCGCCTTCGACGGCCAGATCGGTCAGGCCGCCTACTCGGCGTCCAAGGGTGGTGTCGTCGGCATGACCCTGCCGATCGCCCGTGACCTCGCGTCGCTGCTGATCCGCGTCAACACCATCGCACCGGGCCTGTTCAAGACCCCGCTGCTGGGCTCGCTGCCCGAGGAGGCCCAGAAGTCCCTCGGCGCGCAGGTGCCGCACCCGTCCCGCCTCGGCGATCCCGCAGAGTACGGCGCACTGGCCGCTCACATCGTGGCCAACCCGATGCTCAACGGCGAGACCATCCGTCTCGACGGCGCCATCCGCATGGCACCCCGCTGACGCACGCACGAACCGAGGAGGGGCCGATGACTGCACAGCAGACCGCCGCCACATGGCGGGACTTCGAGCCGATGCAGCTCGGCCCCATCCTCGGCAATGCGCTGGACGCCTTCCACGAGAACGGTTTTCACGGGACAACGGTCCGCGACCTGGCACGCCGGGTCGGGGTGACGGTGCCCGCGCTGTACTACCACCACGAGAACAAGGAAGCGATGCTCGTGGCGCTTCTCGAGTCGGCGGTACGCAACCTCATCGACCGTTGTCGGGCAGCGGTCACCGAGGGCGGCGACGATCCGGTGCTGCGCTTCTCGTACTTCTACGAGGCCGTGGTGCTGAACATGACGCACCGCGCCCGTCCGTCCGCGCTCGACTCCGAGGTGCGGCACCTGTCGCCGGAGAACCGCCGTGGCTACGCCGCCGTCCGCAAGGAGCTCGAGCTCATGCTGCTCGACCTCATCCGCGACGGCGCCGACCGAGGCGTGTTCGACGTCGACGACATCCCCGAAACGGTCCGTGCCCTCCTCGGCATGGGACAGTCCATCGCTCGCTGGTACCAGATCGACGGGCCCCTGACGCCCGACGAGGTCGCGGACCGCTACACCGCCATCGCACTACGGGTGGTCGGCCACCCCACCACTTCCTGATCAACGCACATCCGAGGAGAGCACCGTGCTGACCACAGCTTTCACCGAGACCTTCGGCGTCCGCCATCCCATCGTCCAGGGCGGCATGCAGTGGGTCGGTCGCGCCGAACTCGTTGCCGCCGTGGCCAATGCGGGCGCACTGGGCCTGATCACCGCGCTCACGCAGCCGACACCGGAGGATCTCGCCAAGGAGATCGCCCGCACCCGCGAGCTGACGGACCAGCCGTTCGGTGTGAACCTCACCATCCTGCCCGCGATCACACCGCCGCCGTACGAGGCGTACCGCCAGGTCATCATCGAGTCCGGCGTGAAGATCGTCGAGACGGCCGGTTCCAGCCCGGCCCCGCACCTGCCCGACTTCCACGCGGCGGGCGTCAAGGTGCTGCACAAGTGCACCAGCGTCCGGCACGCGGTGAAGGCTCAGGATCTCGGCGTCGACGGCATCAGCATCGACGGATTCGAGTGCGCCGGTCACCCCGGCGAGGACGACGTGCCCGGCCTGGTGCTGATCGCCGCCGCGGCCGAACAGATCACCATCCCGATGATCGCGTCCGGCGGTTTCGGCGACGGCCGCGGCCTGGTCGCGGCGCTCGCGCTCGGTGCAGACGGGATCAACATGGGTACCCGCTTCATGTGCACCGAGGAGTCACCGATCCACCGCACGATCAAGGAGGCGATCGTCGCGGCGAAGGAGACGGACACCGAGCTGATCTTCCGTCCACTGCGCAACACCGCGCGCGTCGCCAGCAACACCGTCAGCCGCGAGGTCGTCGAGATCCTCGATCGCGGTGGGCAGTTCGAGGACGTCCGTGAGCTCGTCGCCGGGGCGAGAGGGCGCCTCGTGTACGAGAACGGCGACCCGGAGGCCGGCATCTGGACGGTCGGCACCGTGCAGGGCATCATCCACGACATTCCGACGGCGGGCGAGCTCGTCGAACGGATCGTCGCCGACGCGGAGGCACTGATCGCCGAGCGTCTGTTCGGGCTGCTCGGCCGCACACCGGACGCCCGTACCGTCACCATCTGATTCAACGAGGGGAAAATCATGCAGCGCAGACACTTCGAATCCGACCACGAGGACTACCGCGGCACCGTCCGCGAGTTCCTCGCCCGCGAGGTCGAACCCCACTACCTGCAGTGGGAGGACGACCGCCTGATCGACCGCGCGTCGTACGTCGCCGCGGGCAAGTCCGGCATCCTCGGCCTCGGCGTCCCCGAGGAGTTCGGCGGCTCCGGCGTCACCGACTACCGCTTCCGCCAGGTGGTCGTCGAGGAGATCTGCCGCATCAACGCCACGTCGTTCGGCGGCAGCCTCGCGCTGCAGGACGACATCGCGATCCCCTACATCCTTCATCTCGGCACCCACGAGCAGAAGGAACGCTGGCTGCCGAAGATGGCGACCGGTGAGCACATCGGCGCCATCGCGATGACCGAGCCCGGCGCCGGGTCCGACCTGCAGGGCGTCAAGACCACCGCGGTGCGCGACGGCGACGAGTGGGTCATCAACGGCCAGAAGACGTTCATCACCAACGGCATCCACTCGGACCTCGTCATCGTGGTGTGCCGCACCGATCCCAGCGCCGGCTCGAAGGGCTTCTCCCTCATCGTCGTCGAGCGGGACACCCCCGGGTTCAGCCGCGGCCGCAAGCTGCACAAGGTCGGCCTGGCGTCACAGGACACCGCGGAGCTGGTGTTCGAGAACGTCCGCGTGCCCGCGAGCAACCTGCTCGGCGTCGAGGGCCGTGGCTTCATCCACCTGATGGAGAACCTGCCGCTCGAGCGCATCGGCATCGCCGTCGGCGCGATCAGTGCCGCCCGCGCCGCGTACGAGTGGACCAAGCAGTACGCGTTCGAGCGCAAGGCGTTCGGCAAGCCGATCGGCGACCTGCAGAACACCCGGTTCGTGCTCGCCGAGATGCTCACCGAGATCGAGATCACCGAGTCGCACATCGACCGGTGCGTCATCGCCCTCAACGCCGGCGAGCTGACCGCGGTGGACGCGTCGAAGGCGAAGTGGTGGGCCACCGAGCTGCAGAAGCGCGTCGTCGACCGTGGCGTGCAGGTCCACGGCGGCTACGGCTTCATGATGGAGTACCCGATCGGCCGCGCATACGCCGACACCCGCATCCAGACGATCTACGGTGGCACCACCGAGGTCATGAAGGAGATCATCGGCCGCGACATCGCCGCCGAGTTCAAGTAGTCGCATCCACTCTCGCGGGTGAGGGGAACCCTGGACCGGTTGGACCGGTCCGGGGTTCCCCTCACCCGTTTACGAAGGAGGACATCGGTGTTCGATCTGACAGGTAAGCGCGCGCTCGTCACCGGCGGTTCCGCGGGCATCGGCCTGGGCATGGCACGGGGCCTGGCGAAGGCGGGCGCGGACGTCGTGCTGTGGGGCCGCGGGCAGGCCCGCCTGGACTCCGCCGCGGCGGACCTCGCACAGCACGGCACCGGCCGGGTGGGGACCCGGTCGGTGGACGTCTCCGACGAGGACGCCGTCCGCGACGGAGTGGCGTCGGTCGTCGCGGAGCTCGGCGGCCTCGACGTCGTCGTGGTGAACGCCGGAGTGGGTGCCGGTCTGGCGAAATTCGTCGAGTCGTCGACGGAGGCGTACCGAAAGGTGTTGGCCACCAATCTCGACGGTGCCTACTTCACACTGCGGGAGGCGGCGGCGGAGCTGGTGCGACAGGGCACCGGCGGATCGGTCATCGTCACGTCCAGCCTGGGCGCGCTGCAGGGCGCGGCCCGCAACCAGGCGTACGCGATGACGAAGGCGGGCGTGCTCGCACTGGCCAACGGCTGCGCGGTGGAGCTGGCGAGCGAGGGTGTCCGCGTCAACAGCGTGCTGCCCGGCTGGATCGCCACCGACATGACCGACGGACTGCAGCACTGGGAGGCGTTCACGAAGAACGTGATCTCCCGGGTTCCCCTGGGTCGCTGGGGAACTCCCGAGGATTTCGAGGGCATCGCGGTCTATCTGGCCTCCGACGCGTCCCGTTTCCAGACCGGCACCTCGACCCTGATCGACGGCGGCTACTCCCTCTTCTGACGGCCCCTCCCCTCCCCTCCCGCCCCCGACATGGCTGAAGGTGGCATTCATGCGGACTGACGGCATGAAGGCCACCTTCAGCCGAGCAACGTGGGGTGGGTGGCGTGGGTGGGGTCAGGGCCCGAGCAGGGCCTGCCTCGCGTCGGCGTACTCGCGCGAGAGACGGGCGATCAGCTCGGACGCGGGCAGCACGGCCTCGACGGACCCGACGCCGTGGCCGGCGCCCCAGATGTCGCGCCAGGCCTTCGCGTCGCGGCCCTTACCTGCCGTCTCCTCGTCGCCGGTGCCGAAGTCCATCGCGGTGGGGTCGGACTGCTCGAGGTTGTCCGGGTCGAGGCCGGCCGCTGTGATGCTGCCGCGCAGGTAGTTTCCGTGCACACCGGTGAACAGGTTGGAGTAGACGATGTCGCCGGCCTTCGAGTCGACGATCATCTGCTTGTAGCCGTCGACCGCGTTGGCCTCCTCGGTGGCGATGAACGCCGACCCGACGTAGGCGAGGTCGGCGCCGGCGGCCTGGGCCGCGAGGATCGAGCGTCCGTGTGCGATCGACCCCGACAGCAGCACCGGCCCGTCGAACCACTGCCGGATCTCCTGGATCAGCGCGAACGGCGACTGTGTGCCGGCGTGACCACCGGCGCCGGCGGACACCGCGATGAGGCCGTCCGCGCCCTTGTCGACGGCCTTGCGGGCGAAGCGGTCGTTGATGATGTCGTGCAGGACGATGCCGCCGTACGAGTGGATCGCCGCGTTGACGTCTTCGCGGGCGCCGAGGGAGGTGATGACGATCGGTACCTCGAACTCGACGACGGTGGCGAGGTCTTCTGCGAGCCGGTCGTTGGACTTGTGCACGATGAGGTTGACCGCGAACGGGGCGGACGGTGCCTCGGGGTTGTTGGCGTCGTGCTTGGCCAGTGCCTCGGTGATCTGGGTCAGCCATTCCCGCAGTTGCGACTGCGGTCGGGCGTTGAGGGTGGGGAAGGATCCGACGATGCCGGACGTGCACTGGGCGATGACCAGGTCGGGACCGGACACGATGAACATCGGGGACGCCACGACGGGCAGGCGCAGCCGGTCCTTCAAGATCGAGGGCAGGGCCATGTGAGTTTCTCCTTGTGCAATGTCGGTCGTTAGAGCATCTCACCTTTACTTAGCGATCGCTAGGGTACTCGTCACAGGGCCCGGCGACGGCGTCCGCCGCGGCGGCCCGTCAGGCTCCGTACGCGGCCGCCGCCTCCGGCGTGAGGATGCCCGGGACCAGGAACTGCGTGAGCATCCTGCGGTGATCGGGATCGGAATCGGAACCGAAGTCCATCCGGCCGACGAGGATCAACTCCACGAGAGCGATCCACTGACAGATTTCCGCGTTGGTGCGGTCCGCCCGGATCTCGCCGCGTTCACGTGCGGCGTCGATGACCGGACCCCACATCTCCTCGGTCAGGCGCGCAGCCAGACCGGAACTGCCGACGAGGGCCGTCGCCAGGTCCATGTGCTCGGGGCTGACGATCAGCCGGACCACCGGATCGGCCCGACCCCGATCGACCAGATAGATGAGCCCGTCGACGATCTGGTCGGCGAAGGTCTGCCGCCGACGCAGGTAGGCGCGCGCCTTGGTGAACATTCGCCGGGAGCGCACCTCGATCAGTGCGGTGATCAGGGTGTCGCGGTCCTTGAAGTAGCGATAGACGGTGGGCCGGGAGATGTCGGCTTCCTTGGCGATGTCGTCCATCGTCGTCTTCGCGACACCGAATCGTTCGAAGGTGCGTTCGGCCGCCTCGAGGATCTGTCCGCGCGCCTTCTCGGGATCCTCACTCAGCACACTGCCTGTTCGCCGCCGCGCCATCGCACCCTTCTCCTGGTGTGGGCCGAGCGCCCTACCCCCGGCCTGGATGCTACCGCCTCACCTGCGACGGGCTGTCACACCGAATCGCCGAACAGATCGGGCAACCCGGCCGAGATCCGGTCCGGGAACTCGGGCGTGCGCTTCTCCAGGAACGACTCGACCCCTTCACGCGCATCGCCCGAGGTTCCCCGGAGATAGACCGCGAGCGAGTCGGCGCGGTGTGCCACCTCTGGGCTCTCCGCCCCGAGCATGCGCCACATCAGCTGACGGGTCAGCGCAACCGACACCGGCGCCGTTCCCGCGGTCATCTCCCGCGCCACCTCGATCGCCCGGGCGAGGACCCGGTCCGCGGGGACGATCTCGCTGACGAGACCTCCGGCCAGGGCCTCCTCCGCGGACACCATCTTGCCGCCGAGGGTCCAGCGCAGGGCGGTGGCGATGCCGACCACCCGCGGCAGGAACCACGACGAGCACGCCTCGGGGACGATGCCCCGGCGGACGAACACGAACCCGAAGCGGGCGGTGTCCGAGGCGATGCGGACATCGGCGGGAAGCGTCATCGTGACGCCGACACCCGCGGCGGGACCGTTGACCGCGGCGATCAGCGGCTTGGTCGAACGGTAGAACCGGAGCGCGACCCGACCGCCCTGATCCGCGGGCGCACCGCCGGTCTCGGGATCGTCGTCGAGAACGAAGGTGTCGCCCCCGCCGCCGAGATCCGCGCCGGCGCAGAACGCTCGGCCGGTGCCGGTGACGACGACCGCGCGAATCGTGTCGTCGGCGTCGCACTCGTCCATGAGTTCGATGACGCGATCACACATCTCGTTGGTGAAGGCGTTCAACCGGTCCGGCCGATGCAGGCGGAGGACGGCGATGTCCCCCTCCCGCTCGAGAAGCACCGTGTCGCCCCGTGCGATCGTGTCGTCGCTCATGGAAACCCCTGTCATGTCCGTCATCGCACCTTTGCGAATCGTTCTGCCACGTCACGGTACTCGTCGCGGATGGCGGTCTTCGACAGTTTCCCGCTGGGCAGCCGGGGCAGCGGCTCGTCCCTGATCACCACGTACCGCGGGACCTTGTAGTCGGCGACGACCTTGTCGCAGTGTTCGACGATCGCCGTGGCGTCGACGTCGCGGCGGACCGTGACGATCGCGGCCGGCGTCTCGCCGAACCGCGCGTCTGTCGCCGCGATCACCGCGACCTCCTCGACACCGTCGATTCCGGCGATCACGCGTTCGATCTCGACCGGGGAGATGTTGATGCCACCGGTGATGATCAGGTCCTTCATCCGGTCGACGAACTTGACACGGCCGCCGTCGTCGAGCGTGCCGAGGTCGCCGCTGTGCAGCCAGCCGTCGCGCAGCGCCTGCGCGGTGGACTCCTCGTCGTTCCAGTAGCCGGGGGTGACGCCCGGGCCGCGGAGGACGATCTCGCCCGCCTCACCCGGGTCGGCGTCGGTGCCGTCGGGGCGAACCACCTTGAGCTCGGTGAAGATCGACCCCGTCCCGCAGGTGTCGGGATGCGTGAACGCTTCCTCCCGGGTGGTGGCGGTCGCGACGCCACCGGCCTCGGTCATGCCGTAGATCTGGCGCAGTTGGACTCCCTTGTCCGCCCACGACTTCAGGAGCGCGGGTGCGACCGCGGCGCCGCCGACGATCGCGGTGCGCAGCGACGACACGTCGGCGGCGTCGAACTCCGGGGTACGCGAGATGGCCTCGAACACGAGGGGGACGCCGAACAGGGCGTTGACGCGATGCTCACCCAGCAGCTTCGCGGCACGTCCAGGGTTGAGTTCCTTCTCGATCACCAGGGTGTTTCCGAGCACCACCGACATCACCAGGCCCCACACGAGGCCGGGTGTGAACACGAGCGGAAGCAGCAGCAGCGACGTCCCGCCGGGACGGAATCCCTCTTCGGTGAGGGTGGCCTCGAAGACGATGTTGAGCAGCGTCTTGTTGGTGCAGACGACGCCCTTGGACAGCCCGGTCGAGCCGCTGGTGAAGAGGATGGCGACCGGTTCGTCGTAGTCGCGGTCGATGCGGAAGTCGTCGCGGTCGCCGTCGCGCAGTCCGGTGAAGTCGCCGAACGACAGGGCCTGGAAGTCGGTACCGAGTTCCCGGGTCTGCTCGATCTGCTCGGTGAACTCGGTGGGGGCGATCGTCATCACGGCCCCGGCGTCGTCGAGAACCTTGCGCAGTTCCGCAGGCTTGAGACGCGGGTTCAGCGGCACCAGGACGGCGCCGGCCTTGATCACTCCGAGGGCGAGCACGGGCCAGGTGATCGAGTTGGGGCCGAGGACGCCGACGCGGTCACCGGGTGCGATCCCCGCGTCGGCGATCCGGCGTGCCACCCGGCTCGACCAGTCCTGCAGCTGCCGGTAGGTCAGCGTCTCGTCGTCGACGATCAGCGCCCGCTGATCTCCCTTGGTGTCGGCCCACCAGTGCAGTGCGGATCCGATCGTCGCAGCCATGTCGTCCTTCTTCGGTCGAGATTTCGTGGGGTGGTCAGGAAGCGGCGGTCGGGTTCAGGTCCTCTTCGAACCACATACCGACCCGCGCGAGGGTGCCGCCGTCGGTGGTCGGCATGGTGACACCCGACATGTAGGCGGAGTCGTCGGAGACGAGGAACAGCGCGGCCTTGGCGTTGTCCACCAGTGACGGCGGACGGTTCAGCTTGAGCGGGATCGGCGAGACGACCGGGTCCCACGGACCGGCGGTCTCCTCGTAGGACTGCCCGACGACCGGGGTGCCTGCCGGGGCGAGGAAGTTCGGGGACATTCCGTGAGTGGGTGCGATCGCGTTGACCCGGATGCCGAACTTGCCGAGGTCGAGGCTCAGGCCGCGGACCAGGCCGTTGATGCCCGCCTTCGTCGCCTGGTACAGCGCGATGCTGTGGTAGGACACGATCGAGGATGCGGACGAGGTCGCGAGGATGACGCCACCACCGTTGGCCTTGAACGCGGGCACCGCGGCCTGGGCGGAGTAGATCACGCCGCTGAGATTGACGCCGCAGACGTGCTGCCAGTCCTCTTCGGTGAGGTCCTCGAAGGCGACCTGCTCACCGCCGGCGACGGACGGCACGCCGCCGCGCGAGACCACGCCCGCGTTGGCGAACATGATGTCGAGCTTGCCGAACTCGTCGACGGTGCGGGCGACGGCGTCGACCATCTGCGTCTTCTTGCTGACGTCCGCGACGATGTCGATGGCGGTGCCGCCCTGCTCCTGCACGAGCTTGACCGTGCCGGCCGCCCGCTCGGGGTCGATGTCGACGACGGCGACCTTCGCACCCTCGGCGGCGAACAGCTGGGCGGACTGACGTCCGAGTCCCGAGCCGCCGCCGGTGATGATCGCGACCTTGTCGTTCAGTTTCATGTGGGGCTCCTCGGTCCGACGAGTGACGACGCCTGTCCGGCAGGCGTCCGTGATCGTGAATTGAGCTGATGTGCACCGGATCTCGAACACGGCGCCTGGTGTCGCGCTCGGGGTGGTGGACCGACCTCCGACGCGATGTGATCCAGGCTACGCGTCGAGCTGTGTTACGTCAATCAAATTTTGTTCTTTGACAAGCTGCGATGAGCGGCGCCGACCAGCCCGGCGGCGGCAGCGGCGGCACCACCGACACAGAAGGCGAGAGTGAACGCCGATTCGGACGGGAGGGCGGTCCCCGGCGCCGTCATCGAGGCGAGCATCATCGCGACCGCCGCACTGGCGAGCGAACTGCCGAAGATGCGCGCGATCGCGTTCACTCCGTTCACGACGCCGGTGTCGCTGGCCGGAACGGAATCGACGAGCAGCGAGGGCAGCGCCGCGTAGGCACCGCTGACGAACACGTTGACCACCACCGCGGCCACCACCATCTGCCACGGACGGTCGTGCGCGAAGACCAGCACGCCGAAACCCACCACTCCGACCGCACACATCGCGACCAGGACCCGGTCGGCACGGAACCGGTGGATCAGGCGGCCGCTCACCGCGGCCGACAGCACACCCGCGACCGATCCCGGCAACAGGAAGAGCAGACTGGCCTTCAGCACGCTGACGCCGAATCCGTAGCCCGCGGCCGTCGAGTCGACCTGAACGAACTGCGCGATCCCGAGAAACTGGACGTACATCGCCGCACCCACGAGTACCGCCGCGACATGGGCGGGCGCAACGGCCCGTCCGATCAGCGTTCGCGGCGGGACCAGCGGGGCGACACAGCGCCTTTCGTACCGAAGCCAGTACAGCAGAACCGCGACACCCCCGAGCGCCAGCGCGAGTGCGGCACCGATCCCCCACCGCTTCCCCTCCGCGATGGCGAGCAGGAGCGCACAGAGCCCGATCGCGAGCAGCGCGGCGCCGACGACGTCGAACCGTTCCCCGCCCCGCTGCGCCACCGGCGTACGCGGGATCGCCGACCAGGTGACGACGAGGGAGATCACACTGAGCGCCAGCAACATCCAGAAGACGCGGCGGTAGCCACCGTCGCCGGACACCAGCACACCCGCCGCGACCATGCCGACGCCGCCGCCCGCCGCCATGATTCCCGACATCAGACCGATGGCATGGGTCAGTCTGCGCTCGTCGAGGAGCGCACGGAGCACCCCGACACCGACCGGGAACAACGCGAAGGCGGTCCCCTGCAGCACTCGCCCGACGAGCAGCAGTGGGAGGGACGGCGCCAGTACGCAGAGGATCGATCCGGCGACCACGACGACCAGCGTCCCGATCAGGACCGGGCGTCCTCCGCGCTGATCGGCGAGCCGACCGAGGACCGGGGTCGACACGGCGGCCGCGAGCAGGTTCGCGGTGAGCACCCAGCCCACCGCGATGGGACCCACTCCGAGTTGCCGGGCCATGGTCGGAATCACCGGCACCACGGCAGCCTGCAGGATGGACAGCGTCATCACCGAAAAGCACAGCGCGGCAACGACTCGCCCGCCGCGTATCGAGGTGGCCGGGGCGTCGACCCCGGCGACAGCCGTCACCTGCCTGCCCACTGCGGCGTGCGTTTGGCGGCGAACGCCCGCGGCCCCTCCTTCGCGTCCTCGCTCGTCATGACGATCCGCGCGGCGTCGCGATTGAGTGTCCAGTCCTCCTGCGCCCAGCCGGTGGTCGCGGCCGCGCACTCGTGCATCACACGCTTGCTCTGCTGCACGGCGACAGGCGCATTCGCCGCGATGGTTCCCGCCAGTTCGAGGGCGACCTCCAGCGCGGTGCCCGCGGGGGCGACTGCGTTGACCAACCCCAGCTCGTACGCGCGGGCCGCGGACACCGGGCGCCCGGTCAGCGCGATCTCCGCCGCGACCTTGGGCGGCACCTGCCGGTGGATGCGGAGGACACCGCCGGCGGCGGCGATGAGTCCGCGGGTGACCTCGGGCAGCCCGAGGGAGGCCCGCTCGTCGATGACGGCGAGGTCTGCCGAGAGCACGATCTCGGTGCCGCCCCCGAGCGCGAAACCGTTGACGGCCGCGATCACCGGCTTCGGGATCCAGTGCCGGACGATGCCCGCGAAGTCCCGGTCGCGGTGTTCGGGGTCGTAGACGCCCCGTCCCGCCGCGATCTCCTTCAGGTCCGCGCCTGCGCAGAAGGCCCGGCCGGCCCCGGTGATCACGACGACCCGGACCTGCGGGTCGGTGGCGGCGCGTTCCAGCGCGGCGCCCGCCGCCGCGGACAGCGTGGAGTTGACGGCGTTGAGCGCGTCGGGGCGGTTCAGCGTCACGATCGCGACGTGCTCGCGCACCTCGTACAGGGCGGCGGGCTCGGTTTCGGTCACGGTGTCTCCTGCACGGTCAGAGGTCGAGAACGAGTCGGGGGGTGCAGCTGCGGGAGACGCAGATCATCATCGCGTCGCCCGCCGCCTGCTCGTCCGCGGTGAGGACGGAGTCCCGGTGGTCGGGCGTGCCGCCGAGCACCGCGACCTCGCAGGTGCCGCAGGTGCCCTCGCGGCACGAGAAGTCGACCTCGACCCCGCGGCGCTGCAGCGCGTCGATGATCGACTCCGTTTCCGCGACCTCGACGACCTCGCCGGTGCGGCCCAACTCCACTTCGAACGAACCGTTCTCGGTGTCACCGACGTCCTTGGGCGCGAACCGCTCCACGTGGAGTGTGACGTGATCGCGCTCGCGGCACGCGGATTCGATCGCCTGCAGCAGCGGCTCGGGGCCGCAGCAGTACACCGCGGTACCGGGCGGGGCGGAGTCGAGGGCCGCGGCCAGATCGAGGATGCCGAACTCGTCCTGCGGACGGAGGAGGACCCGGTCGGGATGTGCGGCCGCCAGGTCGTCGGCGAAGGCCATGCTCGCGCGGGTGCGGCCGCCGTACAGCAACGTCCACGGCGTCGCCTGCTCGTCCACTCTGCGAAGCATCGGGCGCAGCGGAGTGATGCCGATACCCCCGGCGACGAAGAGATACGAGGGTGCGTCGGCGAGGGCGAAGTGATTGCGTGGACCGCCCACTTCGACGAGGTCACCGACCGCGAGCTTGTCGTGGACGTAGGCCGACCCGCCGCGTCCGTTCGGTTCGCGCAGCACGCCGACGGTGAGCGACGAGGTGTCGCCGGGGTCTCCGCACAACGAGTACTGCCGGGTCACCTCGCCGAGGACGAGGTCGAGATGGGCGCCGGGTTCCCAGTGCGCCACGGGACCACCGTCCGGGTCCGTGAGGGTCACGAGCACGACGCCGTCCGCAGCGGGATCCTTGGCACTCACCTGCATCCACCGTGCGGTCCGGTTATCACTCATCGGCCTGTCCACTCCACTCGATCACAACTTGACTAAATCTTATGCAATTAGATTAATGAGACGCAAGGCCGACGTAGACGGCACTTGCAGACAGCAGCCTGTCGGGTCTAAATCTATAGTTGTTAGCCGTCGGGAAGTCCGGTCGGCCGAGAGCGACAGGAGCACACCCCATGGACGCACCCTCCCCTCCCGGATCGGTGCTCGATCTGTTCCGCCTCACCGGATCGGTCGCCGTGGTGACCGGTGCGGGCAGCGGGCTCGGAGCGGGATTCGCACGGGCCCTCGCGGAGGCCGGAGCCGACGTCGTCGTCGCGGCGCGGCGCCGCGAACGGCTCGACGAGGTCGCGACCGACGTGACCGCCCTGGGTCGACGTTGCCTGGTGGTACCGACCGACGTGACCGACCCGGACCAGTGCGACGCCCTCGCCCGGGCCGCGATGGCCGAGTTCAGCCGCCTCGACATCCTGGTCAACAACGCCGGCGTCACGCACGCCGCACCGGCCACCCACGAGCGCCCCGAGGACTTCCGGAACGTGCTCGACGTCAACCTGTTCGGCGCGTACTGGACAGCCCGGGCGTGCGCCCGGGTGATGCAACCGGGGTCGAGCATCGTCAACGTCGCCAGCATGCTCGGCCTGGTGAAGTCGGTCCTTCCCCAGGCCGCGTACGCGTCGAGCAAGGCCGGGCTCATCGGCCTGACCCGCGACCTGTCGAACCAGTGGTCCGGACGAAAAGGCATCCGGGTCAACGCGATCGCCCCCGGATTCGTGGACACCGACATGATCGGCGAGATGTCGGCGGACACCCTGGCCCGCTTCGTCGGGCAGTCCTCGCTCGGCCGCACCGCCACGCAGCGCGAGATCGACGCCGCGGTGGTGTTCCTGGCAAGTCCCGCTTCCGGATACGTCACCGGATCGACCCTCGCGGTCGACGGCGGCACGTCCGGGCACTGATCCACGCGAAAGGCCGACACCATGACCGACACCTCCACCGTTCACCTCCCCGGCGACGGCGTCACCCTGACCGCGGACCGCTGGGACCCGGACGGCACCCGGCCCCACGGCACGGTGCTGCTGCTCCACGGCGGTGGCCAGACGCGGCACTCGTGGCAGCGCACCGGCGCTCGCCTCGCCGAGCACGGCTGGAGTGCGCTGGCCGTCGACGCCCGCGGCCACGGGGACAGCGACTGGGCCGAGGACGGCGACTACGCGGTCGCGGCGCACGCCCGCGACCTCACCTCCGTCGTGGCCACCCTCGACGCTCCCCCGGTGCTGGTCGGTGCGTCGATGGGCGGGATGGCCTCACTCGTCGCGCTCGGTTCGACCCCGGAGCTCGGCCGCGCGCTGGTCCTCGTCGACATCACGCCGCGGGCCGAACCGGAGGGCCTGGCGAAGATTTCCGCCTTCATGCGCGACGGGTTGGCCGGTTTCGCGACCCTCGACGACGCCGCCGCCGCGGTCGCGGCGTACAACCCGCATCGCAGGCGTCCCCCGCGAGCCGACGGTCTGCGCAAGAACCTGCGCCAGCGCGACGGTCGCTGGTACTGGCACTGGGATCCGCGGATGCTCAGTCACCGCGAGAACGCTCCCGAGCAGGCGGGGGTCCGGGAGGAACAGGCGCGGTCCGCCGCACGCGCGGTGACCGTCCCGACCCTGCTGATCCGTGGGGCGCAGTCGGACGTCGTAAGCGACGACGGTGCCCGGGACCTGCTGGACCTGATCCCGGGGTCGCGACAGGTCGACGTCGGCGGGGCCGGCCACATGGTCAGCGGGGACGACAACGACGTCCTCAGCGAGGGACTGCTCGAGTTCCTCACCGAGGACGTACTCGCGTCCCGACCGCGGTGACCGGGCACAGAACCGTCCACCCGTTACGATCGGTTCCACCAACCAGGCGCGCCGTCTGGTGCCGCCGAATGGAAAGCCCGAGATGCCTCGCCCGTCGAAACCGCTGATCAGCCGCGCCTCCGCAGTGGCTGCCTCCATCGAGATCATCGACAGCGAGGGGCTCGATGCGTTCAGCCTGCCGCGCCTGGCGCAGCATCTCGGTGTCCGTGCGCCGTCGCTGTACCACCACTTCTCCGACAAGTCGGCGATCCTCTCGGCGGTTGCCCGGCAGATCGCCGGCGCCGGGTCGATTCCCCGACGCAAGCCGGGACCGGACTGGCCCGAGTACTTCGTCTCGATCGCCCTGAACTTCCGGCAGTCGATCCTGCGCCACCGGAACGCGGCCCCGATCCTGCTGCAGTACCTGCCGCGTGACCTGCTGCTCGGCACCTACGAGGAGACCGCCCGGTTCCTGGAGGCCTCGGGCGTGCCGGCACGGCTGCACGTACAGATTCTCGACGGAATGGAACGACTGTCGCTCGGTGCCGCTCTCACCGAGGCGATGCGCGGGCCGAGCACCCGCAAGACGATCTTCCCGAACGTCGATGCGGAGTCGCAGCCCACGCTGGCCCGGGCGCTGGCCGAGAACGAGCTGACCTCCAAGATGCTCTACGAGGAGATGGTCCGCAGCTTCCTCTACGGCGTCACCCGGAACGAGACAGGCGCGGACGTCAGGTCGGCCTGACCTTCCTCGCGCCTGACCGGGGTGCTCGCGGGTCCCTCCCGAATGGCCCATTCGGGAGGTCGGACCGACCGATGCGCCATTCGGGAACATCGCGGCGCGGCGTCAGGGTCGTTCGAAGAGGTTCACCGCGGTGGTGACGCGTTCCTCCGGCAGTTCCTCCGCGATGTTCGCGCCGGTGCGCAGCCAACCCCCGCGCAGCGCAGAGCGAAGCCAGTTGTCCAGGGCGGTCCGGGTTTCGAAGCGGAGCACGATGACGCAGACGTCGGAAGTGCTGCTCTCCTTGAGCCATCCGCCCCCGAGGAACCCCGGGAACATCCGGGCCAGCCCGAGGCCACTCTGAATCCAGTCGGCGAACTCGTCGTCACGGCCGGGGCGGATCCGGCGCACGATCGTGGTCGTCACGTTCTCGCCCACGCCGGAGTCAATGCCCTCCGACCCGACCCCGTCGGTGCTGTCCACTGTCCTCGCCTCGGTTCCCGCGCACATCTCCCGCACAGACATCTTCCTGTGCGACCAACACAAAATAGCAGCGCCACGACGACAGGCGATGTCCCCGGAACCGAGATTCCGGGGACATCGCCTGTCGTCGGCTGCCGGTCGGCTACGGCGCCGGCATGTGCACGGTCTTGGTCTCGAAGAACTCCTCGAGGCCCTCGACGCCACCCTCACGCCCGACACCGGACTGCTTGTATCCGCCGAACGGGATCGTGAAGTCGATGACGGCGCCGTTGACGCTGATCGTTCCGGTCCGGATGCGCTGCGCCAGCGCGTAGCCGCGGTCCAGGTCCTCGGTGTACACCGCGCCGGAGAGCCCGTAGATCGAGTCGTTCGCGATCGCGACCGCCTCGTCCTCGTCCTCGTAGGTGATGAGGGAGATGACGGGGCCGAACACTTCTTCCTGGGCGATCCGCATGTCGTTGCGCACGCCGTCGATGAGAGTGGGGGCGACGAAGAATCCCTGGTCGACACCCTCCGGACGGCCGCCGCCGAGCACGACGGTCGCACCGTCCTCCACCGCCGAGGCGATGTAGCCCTCGACGCGGTCGCGATGCCGCTCGCCCGCGAGCGGTCCGAGGAAGTTGGTCGGCTCCCACGGGTTGCCCATCGGGAGCGCGCCGTAGGCCGCCTTGAGCACCTCGACGACCTCGTCGTGTCGTGCGCGGGAGACGAGCACCCGGGTGAGGGCGATACAGGCCTGGCCGGACTGCATGCAGCCGCCCATCGGCAGCGACTGCACCACGTGGTTCAGGTCGGCGTCGTCGAGGATGATCGCGGCGGACTTGCCGCCCAGTTCCAGGGAGACCCGGGCGATACGCTCACTCGCCAGGGCCGCGATCCGACGTCCGGCGACGGTGGATCCGGTGAACGAGATGTGGTCGACGTCCGGGTTGGTGACGAGGGTCTCGGACACCTCCCGGTCGGCGATGAGGACGCTGACGACGCCCTCGGGGATGCGGCCCTCCGCGACGAGCTCGGCGATGACGTCGGCGAAGACGGCGGGCGAGAGCGGTGCGTCCGGGGCCCCCTTGAGGATCACGGAGCAGCCGGCGGCGAGTGCGGGGGCGACCTTGAACGCGATGGTGCCGATCGGCCCGTTCCACGGGATGATCGCGGCGACAACGCCGGTCGGCTCCTTGAGGATCCGCGAGATGCCGCCGTCCGCGCGGGTGCGGTCCTCCCGCACCTCGAACGCGCGTGCCTCCTCGGCGACGGCGCGGAACAGGCTCGCGGTCATCTGCTGGGTGCCCGCGCTGACGGCCACGGGGATACCCACTTCGAGAACGCCGATCGTCGTCAGTTCCTCGGTGCGCTGCTCGAGCCGGTTCGCGATCTCCTCGACCACGTCGGCGCGCTCGGCCATGGTCTTGCCCGACCACACGCCGTCGTCGAAGGCCTTGCGGGCCGCGGCAACGGCGCGCTCGACGTCTTCCGCTGTGGCAGTGCGGATCCGGGCGGCGGGCTGCTCACTCCAGGAGTCGACGAGGTCGACCCACTCGTCGCCGGTCGAGTCGACCCAGCGACCTCCGATGAAGACCTGCTCGCGGTCGGCGACCTCGGGGGCCGACGCGGTGGTGTCGGTGATGGTCATTGTGTGGCCTCTTATCTCAGCGGTTGTTGTAGCCGGCGTCGACCGGGAGGGTGACACCGGTGATGTAGCGCGCCTCGTCGGACGCGAGGAAGACGATCGCGTTGCTGATGTCGACGGCCTCGATCAGCTCGACCGGCATCGGGTTCTTGTAGGACTCGTCGTTCGCGACCTCGGGGTGCGAGTTGACGAATGCGCCGTACTCGGCGTTCGCGACCATCGGGGTGTTGACACCCGTCGGGTGGATGGTGTTGACGCGAATGAAGTGCTTGGCCAACTGCTTCGAGTACAGCCGCATCAGGCCGACGACGCCGTGCTTGGCGGCCGAGTAACCGGCCTGGCCGGGGAACGTGTTGAGGCCGATGCTGGTGAGGCCGGCGGCCGAGCTGGTGATGGCGATGGATCCGCCCTCGCCGCGCTCGATCATGCCGGGCACCGCGACCTCGAGGACGTGCCACACGCCGGTGAGCATGGTGTCGACGGCGTCGTGCCAGGCCTGCGGCTCGCTGCCCTGGTCGATCACGGGCATGATGCCCGCGTTCGGGACCAGGATGTCGACGTGTCCGAACTGCTCGATGCCGGCATCGTAGGCGCGCTGGACGTCCTCGCGGTTGCGCACGTCGCCGATGGTGGTGACGATGCGGCCGCCGGCCGCCTTGACGAGGCGCTCGGTCTCGGCGAGGTCGTCCTCGGTCGCCATCGGGTAGAAGACGGTCGGGATCTGCGCGCAGATGTCCATGCCGATGATCGCGGCACCCTCTTCCGCCAGGCGGACCGCGTGGGCACGACCCTGACCCCGCGCGACGCCGGTGATGAATGCAACCTTGCCTTCGAGCCTGCTCATGGGATTCCTTCTCTCGATGACTGTGTCAACCCGGACGCGGTCGCCGGCCGGCGACCGATCAGCTCGGGGAATCGACCACCCGGAATGCGGGGGATCTGGGCGCGGGCGGGTTTCCCGCAGCCGCTGTGAGTGCCGTCACAGGACGCTACCCGCGGCAGGAGAACCAGTCAACACCTGACATAGATCGTCATTCGTCTCACGTCCAATGCTTCCCACCTGGTAGCAGGCGTGCGCCTCGTCCTGCTCGAACGAGAGCAGCCGGCACATCCGCACGGCCCGCTCGTCGTCCGGGTCGATGCGCATCAGCGCGATCTGGGCACCCGCGTCACGCAGCGCGACGAGCGCTCGGACCAGCAGCGCGGAACCGAGCCCCCGACCGGAGGCACGATCCGAGACGACGAGGGCCCCGAGCCGTGCCGCGCGAAGCTCCTCGTGCTCGTGCAGCGCCGGATCGAGGCGCACGTAGCCGGCCGGCACGCCACCCAGCGACGCGGTGATCGCGAGCCCGGAATCGTCGGCGCGAGAAAGGCTGTCGCGGTGGCGTGCCGGCATCGCGGTGGCCGCTGCCACCTCCGCCATGTCCGCGGCGACGGCGGCCACCGGCACCGGTTCCGACAACGTCGCCTCGGTCGCCACGGGATCGAGGGGTTCCGCCCACGGCCCCGACAGGTGACGCAGCAACGTCCACTGCCGCCGAACGGCGGGCACCTGGAAACGCGTCGTCAGCCGACCCGCGGCGGGGTGCGATCCGTAGGACCACGCCCGCAGGGTCCGGGCGCCCGTCCCCGCCCACCCGCCGTCACCGGTGGTGTCCAGCCCCAGCTCCTCGACCAGGAGCGTGGCGATCCCACGCGATCGATAGTCGGGGTCGACGACGAACTGCACCGCGCCGAGCCCGTCGACGTCGACGGCGAGACGCAGGTAGGCAACCACCACCCACGGGACGTCCGGCCGGACACTGAGGTCACGACGGGCCCGGATCGGCAGGTGCCACACCCGCTCCCCCTCGGACGGGCGGGCGTCCAGGTCACGCGGGTCGATGGCCGAGAAACCCGCCTCGGCGTCGTACTCCGCCGCTCGTCGTACCAGCGCGAGCACCTCGTCACGGTCGTCGACTGGCAGCTCGTCGCACCACCGGTAAGAGATCATTCCAACTCCTCGTCGAGCGAATGTGCAGGTAAATCTAACGGTCATCGGTTTAGGCCGCAAGGGTGCGGCAGCAGCCGAGGGTTTACAAGCTAAATCTAAATGATTTAGATTTAGGGCATTGGATCGGCGGTCCGGGAGCGAGCTCGCCCCTGGATCCGGCCGACGACCCAGACGAGAATGGAGGTAACCCGATGACCGAGGTCGGAGCACCCCGCGAAGAACGCATCCGGCGGGCACTGGATCACCTGCGCAACGACACCACCGACGAGTTCGAGCACATCACCTGGTTCGAACCGGTCGAGTTCACCGACCCGGAGATCGCGAAGCGCGAGCGGGATCGCGTCTTCGGCCGGGTGCCGACCATCGTCGCCCACGGCTCGGAGATCCCGCGCGCCGGAGACTTCTTCACCCTCCAGATGCCGCGGAACAACGTCATCGTCGTTCGTCAGCGGGACGGGAGCGTCAAGACGCTGGTGAACCAGTGCCGCCACCGCGGCGCCATGGTGGAGAAGGAGGAGAAGGGCCGGTGCCGGCTGTTCTCCTGCCCGTACCACCGCTGGTCGTACGACACCGACGGAACGCTCCGCACGATCACCCGCGACAACACCTTCGGTGACGCCGACCGCGCGGAGCGCAACCTCGTCCAGCTGCCCACCGAGGAGCGGCACGGCTTCATCTGGGTCGTCGACGACGCGGACGCGACCATCGACGTCGCGGGCTGGCTCGGCCGCGACATGGACGACATCCTCGCCTCGCAGGACCTCGGCACGAAGGTGACCACCCGGGTCCAGGTGTTCGAGGAGCCCGTCAACTGGAAACTGATGCAGGACGCGTTCCTCGACGGCTACCACATCCAGTACGCGCACCCGAACACCGCGGCGAAGCACATCCACACCAACGTGATGGCCTTCGAGGACTTCGGTCACCACTGCCGGTTCATGAATCTCCGCAAGACCATCGACCGGTGGATCGAGGAGGATCCCGGCGACCGCAGTCTCGCCGAGCACACGACCGAGACTTACTTCATAGGCCCGAACAGCACCCTGCTGCGGCAGCCCGATCACTACCAGCTGCTCACCTTCCGGCCGCACCCGAGCGACCCGCAGCAGTGCCGCATGGAGATCCGCCTGGTCTGCCCGACCCTCGAGGACAGCGGATGGACCGAGGAACGCTGGAACCGCATCTGGGACAAGAACGTCGAGATCCTGGTCGCGGTCCTGCACAACGAGGACTTCCCGATCCTGCGCGACTCGCAGCGCGCGATGACCAGCGCCAACGCCGGCAACATGCTCCTGGGCCAGAACGAGGTCGCCAACCAGGTCTTCCGCCGCGAAATCCAGAAACTCGTCAGCGAGAACTGACACCGAACACCAGGACGGGACGCCGTGGAGCGTCCCGTCCGTAGGAGGCTCACGTGGAGAGCGATCTCTTCGAGAAGGATCACGAACTGTTCCGCGACTCGGTCCGGGGGTTCGTCGACAAGCAGGTCGTCCCGAACCTGGAGAAATGGGACGCCGACCGGCTGATCGACCGCGAGACCTGGCTCGCCGCGGGCCGTCAGGGCCTGCTCGGCCTCACCGTGCCCGAGGAGTTCGGTGGCCCCGGCGAATCCGATTACCGGTACCGGGTGGTGATCCAGGAGGAGATCGCCCGCGTCGGCGCGTCGGCGCTGCAGTCGGGCTTCTCCACCAACGACGACATCGTCCTGAACTACCTGTTGCGGCACGCCGACGACGAGCAGAAGCGCCGCTGGCTGCCGGGCTTCGTGACCGGCGAGACGATCGGCGCGATCGCGATGAGCGAACCGGCCGCGGGGAGCGATCTGCGCGCCGTCACCACCTCCGCCGTCCAGGACGGCGACGAGTGGGTGCTCAACGGTGCCAAGACGTTCATCACCAGCGGCATCCTCGCCGACCTGGTGATCGTCTTCGCCAAGACCGACCAGGACGCCGGGTCGAAAGCGTTCAGCCTGTTCGTCGTCGAGGACGGGACACCCGGGTTCTCCCGCGGCCGCAAGCTGGACAAGGTGGGCCTGCACGCACAGGACACCGCCGAACTCTTCTTCGACAACGTCCGTATCCCCCACGACAACCTCCTCGGCGACCGCGGAGCCGGGTTCGCCTACCTGATGCAGTCACTGCCGCTGGAACGCCTCGGCATCGGTATCGCCGCGCAGGTCTCGGCGGAGGCCGTGTTCTCCTGGACGATGGACTACGTCCGGGAGCGCACCGCGTTCGGCAAACGGATCGGCGAATTCCAGGGCATGGGTTTCGATCTCGCGAAACTGCGTACCGCGATCGAGGTCTCCCGGAGCTACATCGATCGGTGCATCCGTGAGTACAACCAGGGCACCCTGACGGCCGTCGACGCGTCGAAGGCGAAGCTCTGGGCCACCGAGTTGCAGGGACAGGTCGTCGACGCCGGCGTCCAGTACCACGGCGGCTACGGCTACATGATGGAATATCCCGTCGCCAAGGCCTACATCGACCACCGGATCCAGCGAATCTACGGCGGCACCAACGAGATCATGAAGGAAATCATCCACCGGGACCTGATGAAGGCCTGACAGGCTCGGCACGACACACCCGGAACGCCGGGGACCCGATTGGGCGGGTCCCCGGCGTTCGCGCGTCCCGGGTCATGTCGTACCCAGGTGCCACAGTGTGCGTCGACCGGCCGACGTCAGCAGTGGAGGACCACCCTTGGAGCTTGCCGCAACCATCGCAGTGTTGTTGCTCGTGGCCGCCGGACTGGGCTTGACGGGCATTCGACTGACGCGAGACCCGGCACGCCGCGCCGAGTACGTCGCGACGATCTCCGCGATCCGCTGGTGGATGGTCCCGGCGGCGGTTCTCCACCTGACCGTCGTCGTCTGTACCTACGCCGCTTTGACTGCGCTCTTTCCGCTGCTCGGTTGGGGTTGGTGGAGACTCTTCGGCGGCGTGGGGAACGTCGCGCTGGGCCAAACCGGCGAACAGGGTCTCGGGTGGTCGATCGTCGGGTTCGCCATACCCGTGGTGGTCACAGCGCTCGTGCCCGTCCTCGCGTTCAACGAAGAGGTTGCCTTCCGCGACGGCAGCAATCTCGAATCCTGGCAGTCCGGCCTGCTTCGGCAGGCCAGATTCGGCCTCGCCCACAGCCTGTTCGCCGGTGTCCCCATCGCCGCCGGCCTGGCTCTGATTCTCAGCGGGCTCTACTACCGGCGCATCTATGTGGTCGCGGCTCGCCGCAGCCCCGGGTCGCAACCGAGCCCGACTCCCGCGCCGAGCGTGCCCGAGCTTCCAGCGCTGCCCGCATCGGGGAACTACGACCCGGAGGAATGGGATGCGGCGTTGGCCGCCCGCGCCGCGGTCCGCGCGCGGCGCCTGGCGCACTCGACAGGCGAGGTCGACACCGAAGTACCGCTGCGCGCGCCGCGAGCGGTGGCGACGGCGGCCGCCGCACACACGGTGTCCAACTGGTTCGTGTGTCTGGCACTGCTCGGGTTCCTGATGGCGGGAGTGTAGGAAGGTTTCGCACCGTCGCGAGTCGATGGTCCTCGGGCACCACGACTTGGATGTGCTGGGTACCGATGCGGACGGGTCGGAGTCGTCGGGGTGCCGGGATGACCAGGCGCCACAACCCCGAAAAGGTGGTCCCTGAGACCAGCGCGGGCGGTGATCTGCAGGCCATGTCGAGCAGCGGCCCGGATTGCTCATACCGCCGACGAGAGATGATCGTCCTGGCCCTCGAAAGCAGGAGCACACAACCTGTTTCGTCCACGGCTGGCAGATACTGGCGGGTTCGTGCATCAAGTGCACCTGGTTACGTCCGGTTCGGCGCGGAAGAGTTGTGCGGCTGATGCTTGGGGATGTGTGGCTGCGTTGGTCGAGCTGTGGGTCAGGTGGGCGTTCGCGCGGCGTCGGGTGTTGTTCCTGTCCAGGTGCGGAAGGCTCGGTAGAACGAGTTGGTGTCGTCGTAGCCCAGGAGATAGGCGATGTCGGCGGTGCGTAGGTCGTCGCGGGTGAGGTAGCGGCGGGCGAGTTCCTCGCGGGTGGTGGCGAGGACTTGTTTGTAGGTGGTGCCTTCGTGGGTGAGTTGGCGTTGCAGGGTGCGTGCGCTGATGGCGAGCTTGGTGGTCACGGTGGCCATGGAGCTGTCGCCGGCGGGAAGCATCTCGATCAGTGCTGCGCGTACCTGGTCGGCGGTGGAGGCCCCGGCTTCGAGGTCGCTGAGGCGGCGGCGTAGTTCAGGAGCCATGAATCGCCACATTGTGTCGTTCTCGGTGAGGAACGCGCGACGGGCGTCGGTGTGCGTGAACGCCACGCTGTGCACGGGACTGCGGGTGACGCGTCCGCCGAGATACTTCTCGAGCTCGCCGTCAGTCTGGGGGTTGGATGGCGCGGTGAGACGCGAGGGACGGATTCGGTGGCGGGTGCCGATGCGTGCGAGGGCCACCCAGAACACGAGCTCCGACAGCGCCAGCAAGGTGGGCGGATCGTTCGTACCGGGCCATCGGTAGCTGATGGTGAGTTCACTGTCGTCGTCATCGACGACGAGTCGCAGTGGGCCGATGAGGGGTTTGAACTCGGCGATACGGCGGGCGGCGACGGAGAGGTCGGGGCTGCACAGCGCCGCCAGGATCGGTGGGCTGAACGTTTCAGCGGAGATGGCTTCCCCGACGTCGAGGATCAGGTTGCGGTCGCCGGCCTCGTCCTGCAGGGCGGTCCACAGTCGGTAGTACTCGTCGGGGGTGAGGCGGACCGGTCCGCGGCGGAACAGTCCGTCGGGCACTCCTGCCCGCCGCAGCACGGCCCTGGGTGAAACCCGGAGATCGTGCATGAAGGCGCGGAACGCTGGGTCGACGGTGAATCGTTCTCCGCTCACTTGGTCCATCCCTCGGGGCTGGGCGCCGATTGCACGGTCAACGGACGGTATCTCCAGCGCTGGGCTTCATCGTTGCGTGCCTGCGGCGATCGCGGCCTCACCGCGGGGCATTCCTGTGGCCCGCTGGATGAAGCTGTCGAAGGCCCTGTCGGGCAGCACGTCGTGCAGGAAGATCATCGGCTTGGCGCCGAACCCGACTGCATAGCGGGTCTTGGGGCGCCGCGCTGTGACGGCCTTTGTGATCGCGCGGGCGATGACCGTGGGCTCTGACGACCGCTTCTGGGTTGATTCGGAGGTGAGTGACTCGGCGACCGCGTTGCCTTGCGGAGAGTAGGGGCCCTCGCTGGATACGGCGCGGACCTTCTCCGCGGCGATACCGGGCCACTCGGTGCGGATGCCGCCAGGCTCGATGACGATGACATCGATACCGAACGGTTTGACCTCCATCCGCAGGCAGTCGCTGATCGCCTCCAGGGCGTACTTGGTCGCGTGGTACCAGGCGCCCAGGGGAGTGGGGATCTTGCCGCCCATCGAGGTGACGTTGACGACCTTGCCCGAGCATTGAGCGCGCATCACTGGCAACACGAGCTGCGTGAGGCGCGCAGCACCGAACACATTGACCTCGAACTGAGCGCGGGCCTCCTCGAGCGGAACGTCCTCCAGCGCGCCGTAGGAGCCGTATCCGGCGTTGTTGACCAGGACGTCCACCCGGCCGGTCTCGTCGAGCACCCGCTGCACGCCCGCCCGCATCGACTCCTCACTGGTCACGTCCATCGACAACGGGCGGATGCCATGATCGGTGAGGTGGGACATCCGCTCGACACGCCGCGCAGCGGCGTACACGGTGAAACCCGCCTCCGCCAACGTAATCGCCGTCGACTCACCGATTCCCGACGAGCCACCTGTCACCAGCGCCACCGTGGATGTGGTCATAGTTGCCTCCGATTCGCGAGGCGCCAGTCGCCTCGTGTCGGAGACGCTATGCACCGAACCAGCAGGGTTCACTAGCAGAACATGCCACTCAACTAGCGGTACGCGCCACAATAGGCCACACCGGCAACGCATGGGCCAGCACAACCATCACGACCCCGCACACAGGCCGCCAGACCACGGACATGACCTCATGGTTCTGGCTAACAACCAGTAGCGACTCTGGGAGCCGGCGGCGCCGCACTCGCGAGCGCTTTCGGACTGTCGATGCTGCGTGCCCGGAACTCACAGCCCCTCGATCCATCCCACCCTCGTGGTCTCGCAGCCGGTCAGCGCGGCGCCGGGTCCCCACCACTCGACTCGGGCCCGATTCCACTGATCTCGGTGATGACCCAGTCGTCGGCGCTGTCGATGCTCAGCTTGTATGGCGGTGGACTGGATTCCCGCCGGCGCCTGGGCATTCGAGGTGAAGACGCTGACGAAGCAGTCCACCGTCTACACGCCGTTCTCCCCCGGTGTCCTCGTACTGTTGCCAGCCCCCGACGGCCACCGCCGCGGCGACGGCGACGACGGCTGCCCCGGCGGCGTATCTGCGCCCGACTTCTCGCGGGGCTTCGGGAGGGCGTGTCTCGTCCACTGATTCCCGGGTGGCTCTGTCGAACCGCGGGGGCATTCACCGGCCCGATACGGCCGGTGAGGTGTTCATGTCGACTTCGACACCTGTCGACCCAGTGCGACGTCGACCATGCCGAGGCGGTCCACCACCTTGACCCGCGGTCGGCCCGCGGTCCGCCCGAGCTTGCGTTCGTGCGCGTCCAGCCGCTTCCACCCCGCCAGATCGACGCGATCGGCGTGCCGCTGCGCAAGTAGCCGCCCGAACTCGCGGGGATCCTCCTCGACGACTCCGAGGCGACCCGCAGCGAAATCCGACACCAGTTCTGCCACCGTCTGTTCCGAGCACGACCGGTTCGAACCGATGACGCCACTCGGACCACGCTTGAGCCACCCGGCCGTGTAGACACCGCGAACGGGTGTGCCCGTCGCAGGATCGTGAACTGCGCCGTTGCGGTTGGGCAGCACACCGCGTCGCTCGTCGAACGGCACACCGGGCAGCGGCCTTCCCCGGAAGCCGACCGAGCGGACGACGAGCCCTGCGGTCATGTCCTCGATCTCGGATTCTCCGTCGAGCGCCGTCCCGGTGACCTCGACCCGCAGGCCGTCCGTCGCCGATGCGCCGATCACCTCGATCGGCGACCGGAAGAACTGCAGGTGGATCCGCCGGTTGCCCGGAACCGGCTCGGTGTTGTGGTACCGGTCGAGGATCGAGGCTCTGATACGTGTCAACGCGTCGGCGGCAGCCGGATCGAACGAGTGCGACGCCGTCACGTCCACCCCGGGCAGATGCCCGAGCCCCAGCAACTCCGCGGTGCTGAACGCCGCGTGCTCCGGCCCACGCCGACCCAGGACCACCACCTTCCGAATCCTGCAGGACGCCAACACCTCCAGGGCATTCTCGGTGATATCCGTGCCGGTCAGACGAGACACGTCACTCGTCAGGATCCGGGCGACGTCGAGCGCCACGTTCCCGTTGCCCACCACGACGGCGCACTCGTCCGACAGGTCGAACGTCCGGTCCGCGTGGTCCGGATGGCCGTTGTACCAGAGCACGAAGTCACGCGCGGCGACCGTGCCGGGCAGGTCTTCACCGGGAATGCCCAATCGCCGGTCCCCCTCGGCACCCGAGGCGTAGATCACCGCGTGATGATGGCGCAGCAGTTCGTCGTGCGTGACGTGCACGCCCACTTCGGTGTTCAGGTGAACCGTGCAGGATTTCCTGCCGAGTGTGCGCGCGAACAGCGTGGAGATCCCCTTGGTTGCAGCGTGATCGGGCGCCACTCCGTAGCGGACCAACCCGCCCGGGGTGGGCAACTTCTCGAGGATGGTGACCTCGACGTCGAGCCCCTTCGTCCCACACAGCGCGTCGGCCGTGTAGCACGCCGACGGACCACTGCCCACGATCGCCACTCGGAGGGAACCGAGCGCGGTCGTCCCGATCCCCGGCGCGCCCTCGTTCGACGACGACACGACCGGAGGCCGGTCACGAAAGTACGCCGCATTCAACTCGACGAAAGGTTCTGTCGCCGGCGTGATGTCCTCGGGCGGCACGATCGCGTCGACCGGGCACTCGTCGACACACGCACCACAGTCGATGCACGCACCAGGATCGATGAAGAGCATCTCCGTCCGGATGTTCACCCGCTCCTGTGGCGTCGGATGGATGCAGTCGACCGGACATACCGCGACGCAACTCGCATCGTTGCAGCACGGCTGAGTCACCACGTGCGCCATTGGTCGCTCCTCATCGCTTGTTGTCTCGGACCCTCGTCTCTGCCGAATGGACAAGGAAGGGTCTGTCGGAGGTGCACTCGGGAAGGTCTGTAGCCGTGAGTGTTACGCGATCGCCGCGTGCAGTCCTTCGGCAAGCTGGTTTACAACTTACAGTTTCTGTCATCCGTTATACGTCATGTGACCCACACCACGCAAGGGTCCGAACCCGATGCGTTGCGGAACGGCCCGAAGCGCGACAACGGCCGCACTCGACGACATGGACCGGCGTACGGCGTCAGCCCAGCGGCGGAAGTGCGTCTCCAGCCGGCCGTTCGGCGACGATCCCGGGCAGCATGAGGCGGGTCAGGAATCCTCGGAGATCCGGGTCACTCGCAGCGCCGAAATCCATGCGCCCCACCAGGATGAGCTCGACGAGGACGATCCAGTCGGTGATCTCGCGGTTCGTTGCGCCGGGCCGGATCTCGCCGCGTTCGCGGGCGGCGTCGATCACCGGCGACCACATCTCGTGGGTCAGCTCGGCGGCGAGTTCGGAACTGCCGGCCAGCGGGGCACCCCAGCCGAGGTGTTCCGGGCCGACGATCAGGCGGATGAGCGGGTCCTGACGGCCGAGATCCACGAGATGGAGCAGACCCTCGACGAGTTGCTCGGCGACCGACTCGAAACGGCGCAGGAACTCGCGGGTCTCGTCGAACAGCCGCCGTGACCGCACCTCGATGAGGGCGGTGACCAGCGCGTCGCGGTCCCGGAAGTACCGATACAGGGTCGGTCTGGACACCCCGGCTTCCCGGGCGATGTCGTCCATCGTGGACTTCAGGACGCCGTACCGCTGGAACGTCGATTCCGCGGCGTCAAGGATCTGCCCGCGGGCGATGCCCGCGTCCGCGCTGAGAACGCCCGTCGCGCGTCGTCGCGCCATCTGCACCTCCTCGATTCAGACCGAGCCGTCGGCCACGCCGAGGTGGGTCTCTACGGGGGCCTGCGCCGTCCCCCCGACGATGGCGGGCAACAGGAACCGCGTGAGCATCCGCCGATGCTCGGGGTCGTTCCCGCTACCGAAATCCTTGCGTCCCATCAGGATCAGCTGAACCATCGTGATCCAGTCGCAGATGTCCTCGGTCGTGGTTCCCGACCGGATCTCACCCCGCGCCCGGGCCTCGTCGATGAGCGGGGTCCACATCTCGGTGGTCAGACGTGCCGCCAGACCCGAGCTGCCGAGCAGAGCCGTCGCGGTGTCCATGTGCTCGGCGCTGACGATCAGCCGCATGATCGGATCGGAACGGCCGCGGTCCACGAGGAACACCACACCGTCCACCACCTGCTCACCGAACGTCGCCCGGCGTCGCAGGTAGGCTCGGGCCTTGCCGAACAGTCGACGCGATCGCGTCTCCACGATCGCCGAGAGCACCGCGTCACGATCCGCGAAGTAGCGATAGATCGTCGGCCTCGACACGCCGACTTCCTGGGCTATGTCACCCATCGTGGCCTTGACCACCCCGTAGCGCTGGAACACGGCCTCGGCGGCGGCGAGGATCTTGGCGCGTGCGTCTTCCGCGTCGTCCCCCAGGACGCCGACGCGCCTGCGCGCCATTCGACCCTCCACTCCACCGATTCCACACTCGCCATCCGGCCAGCAGAGCCTAACAAGCATCGGCCCTGGTCCCGGCGGTGGCCCCGCCCCGGGAACGGCGGCCCCACCGAGTGTCGCCGGGATGCTCGCGGCGTGACCGCACCCCTGTTCGGTCACGCCGCGAGCGGTGGAGTCGCGCGACTTCTCGGCGCGACGGCCCCACCCCCTGGAAGGGGTGCGTCGCCCTCAGGCCTCCGGGGTGAACCGGATGGGAAGGCGGACGCAACCGCGGACCTGACTGCCGTGCAGGATCGGCGGATCCTCGTCGACCAGGCGGTAGTCCGGAATTCGAAGGTGTAGTTCCTCGAGTGCGATGGACAGTTCGATTCGGGCGAGGTGCGATCCGAGGCACCGGTGTGCGCCGGATCCGAACGACAGGTGGCGGTTCGGGTGCCGATCCAGTTCGAGGTCGTTCGGATCCTCGAACTCGTCGCCGTCGCGGTTGGCGGAGCACAGCATGAGAATCAGCTGGTCGCCCTTCCGGATGCGCACACCTCCGAGTTCGACGTCCCGCGTGGCGCACCGGCCGGGCACGACCGCCGCCTCGATGCGAAGGATCTCCTCGACCGCACTCGCGACCAGGTCGTCGTTGTCGATCAGCTCCGCACGCTGGGCCGGGTTGTTGTACAGGTGGATGATGCTCCAGGCCAGCGACCCCTGCACGGTGTGCAGCCCGGCGATCAGGAGCAGGAAGAACATGCGGTTGAGTTCCTCGTCGGTCAGCAACCGCTTGCCGTCCTCCAGTTCCACCTCCGTGTGGATGAGCGTCGACGTGATGTCGTCACCCGGGGCGGCCCGCCGCTCGTCGACCATCTTCTGGAAGTAGGCCAGCATTCCCATACCGGCTTCGGCACGCGCTTGCATCGACTCTTCCTCGCTGGCACCGGGTTTCCCGGTGAGGACGATGTCCGTGGCCTCGGTGAACATCGGAGCGTCCTCGACCGGCCAGTCCATCAACGCGAGGAAGACCCTCGTCGGAAGCTCGTGCGCGAATTCGCTGATGAACTCCGCCTCCCCCTTCGCCGCGAAGCCGTCGATCAGCTCGCCCACGAGGTCCCGGATCTGGGCGGTGAGCGCCTTCATGCGGTTCGGCGAGAACAGGGGCTGCAACGCGAGCCGGTACCCGGTGTGCTCGGGTGGGTCGAGTTCGATCGGAATGAACTTGCCCATTCCGCCGGGGCCGGTGACGAGGTTGTTCGGGTAGCTCGAGAAGGTGTCGGGGTCGCGGAGGACCTCGTGAATCTCCTTGTAGCGCGTGACGATCCAGTGTCCACCGTGCGCGGTCGAGTACACGACCGGCCCCTTGCCCGCCAGCGCGGCGACACGGTCCTGGATGGTGTCGACCGGCTGAGTGAGTCCCGGGTCGTAGATGTCGAAGTCGACGACGAGATCGGATGGCGCATCGTCCACTGTTGTCGTGGTCATGTCTTTCCCTTCCTCGAAAGCCTTGAGTTTCTGTCTGTTTCGGAAGATCACACCGATTCGACGGTGAGTGCCCGCTCCGGACACACCAGGGCGGCGGACCGCGCCGACTCGACCTCGGCCTCCGTCCGGAGCGGGTCGCGCAGGATCACGGGATCCCCCTGGTCGTCGCAGTCGAGTACGTCGGGCGAGCCTCCGTAGCAGAGGCCGTGCCCGGCACAGGCGGTGCGGTCGACAGCCAATCGGACTGCCGATGTGCCGTTGGGATTCATCCGAGCTCCTTGTGAGACGGGAGTGTGTGGCCGCACGCGGGCAACTGCCTCGCGGCGCTGTACGGAACGCCGCCCGGAGCGGCGGCGAAGAAGAACCCGACCGGGGTGCGTCACTCCGCCCCGCGGCCTGTGATCGACGTTACATCGACTGACAACTGACGTCAATCGATATTTGTCAGCAGTTCGGCAATGACTCCGGCGTTGTCAGCGGGTTCGCGGTCACGCGGTCGACCCGACGGCTCGTAGCGTGCCGTGGGCGACGGCGCGCGAGCAGGGACTCACAGAGTCGTCGAAGCCACCCGACGAAGTTGGCGCCGAAACGGCAGCCAGCCGGATTCGCAACCGGGTTCGATGGATGTCAATATAGACACATGTCGAATCAAGTCGGCCCGGCTGTCCCGTGCTGCTCGCCGCTCGTGCGCGAACCGCTGACCGAGGACTGGGCCGGCGACCTGGCCCGGATGTTCAAGGCGATCGGGGACCCGGTGCGCCTGCGGCTGCTGTCCCTGGTTGCCTCCCACGCTGGCGGCGAAGCGTGCGTGTGCGACATCTCAGGGTCGTTCGACCTCTCGCAGCCGACGATCTCCCACCATCTGAAGGTGCTCCGCGAGGCCGGCCTGCTCGACTGTGAGCGCCGCGGGACCTGGGTGTACTACTGGGTGATCCCGTCGGCACTGCAACAGCTGTCGGCGGTCCTGCTCACCGAGGGTGAATCCGCACTGCCGCCGGCGGAGTGCGCGGAGATCACGGCATGAGCACGACCACCACCACGCCAGAGCACCCTGCGGTCGTCGGGAAGCTCTCCACTCTCGACCGATTCCTGCCGGTGTGGATCGGTGTCGCGATGGCCGCGGGCTTGCTACTCGGCCGGCTGATCCCCGGGATCGGTGACGTCCTGTCCGCTGTCGAGATCGACGGCATCTCACTGCCGATCGCACTGGGCCTGCTGATCATGATGTACCCGGTGCTGGCGAAGGTCCGCTACGACCGTCTCGACACAGTCACCGGCGACCGCCGACTCCTGATCGGGTCGCTGCTGCTGAACTGGGTCGTCGGCCCGGCACTGATGTTCGCCCTCGCCTGGATCTTCCTCGCGGATCTGCCCGAGTACCGAACCGGCCTGATCATCGTCGGCCTGGCCCGTTGCATCGCGATGGTGATCGTCTGGAACGACCTCGCCTGCGGCGACCGCGAAGCCGCCGCGGTCCTGGTGGCAATCAACTCCGTGTTCCAGGTGATCATGTTCGCCGCCCTGGGCTGGTTCTACCTCTCCGTCCTGCCGGGGTGGCTCGGACTCGAGCAGACCACCATCGACACGTCACCGTGGCAGATCGCGAAGTCGGTGCTGGTCTTCCTCGGCATCCCCCTGCTCGCCGGCTTCCTCACCCGCCGGTACGGCGAAAAGGCAAAGGGGCGTGACTGGTACGAGTCGACGTTCCTTCCCCGAATCGGGCCGTGGGCGCTGTACGGGTTGCTGTTCACGATCGTGGTCCTGTTCGCACTCCAGGGTGACCAGATCACCTCGCAACCCGTCGACGTCGTCCGGATCGCGATCCCGCTGCTGGTGTACTTCGCGCTCATGTGGGGCGGTGGCTACGCGCTCGGCGCGGCGATGGGCCTCGGGTACGAACGCACCACCACTCTGGCGTTCACCGCGGCGGGCAACAACTTCGAACTCGCGATCGCCGTCGCGATCGCCACGTACGGCGCCACGTCCGGCCAAGCCCTCGCCGGGGTGGTCGGACCGCTGATCGAGGTACCGGTCCTCGTCGGTCTGGTCTACGTCTCGCTTGCGCTGCGCAAGCGCTTCGCCTCGCCCACGTCCGTTGTCACCGCCCCGGCAGTGAAGGAGTCCTGACATCGTGGCCACACCGTCCGTGTTGTTCGTCTGTGTCCACAACGCCGGCCGTTCCCAGATGGCTGCCGGTTTCCTCGGCGCGCTGGCCGGTGACCGGATCGAGGTCCGTTCCGCAGGCAGTGCGCCCGCGGACGAGGTGAACCCCGCCGCGGTCGCGGCGATGGCCGAGATCGGCATCGACATCTCCCGCGAGAGCCCCAAGTTCCTCACCGTCGACGCCATGGAATCCTCGGATGTGGTGATCACGATGGGCTGCGGGGACACGTGCCCGGTGTTCCCCGGGAAGTCCTACCGAGACTGGGTTCTCGACGATCCGGCCGGTCAGGGCATCGACGCCGTGCGGCCGATCCGCGACGAGATCAAGGCGAAGGTCGAAGCTCTCGTTGCCGAACTCGCGCCCGCCGACGCGGCTTCGGATCGGCGGGGATGACGTCCCCGCGAACCCTTGTCGGCCGTCTCCGTGTGGGGCGACCGACAAGGGTGTCCCGGACTCAGCAGCAGGAGTTTCCGGCGGCAGCCGGCTGCTTGTCGCCCGCCTCACCGTCGGTCGGCGCACCGCAGCACACGCCACCCTCGACGGTCTGCTGTCCGTCGAGGTGCTGCGGACTGGATCCGAACGTCTCCGAGTCGGCGAGGACGGTGTAGACCTCCCACTTCTCCCCCGCCGGGCCGGTCACCCACACCTTGTCCTGGGTGGCGAAGCAACAGGTGGTGCCGATCTCCTCGTCGGTGAACAGTCCCTCGCCGGTCAAGCGGGCGATCTCGGCGTGCACCTTCTCCGACGAATCGACCTCGACACCGAGGTGATTGATGGTGCCGCCCTTGCCCGGGTTCTCGAGCAGGACCAGCTTCAGCGGAGGATCGGCAATCGCGAAGTTCGCGTACCCCGGCTTGAGCTTCGCCGGTTCGGTGCCGAACAGCTTCGAGTAGAACGTGACCGATTCCTGCAGGTCGTCGACGTTGAGGGCGAGCTGTGCGCGTGACATGACCATCCACCTTTGCGATATATGTCGAAGTAGTTGCGGTTACAGACTTCCACCTTTTCGACATAAGTCAAGAAGCAGGAGTAGGGTCGACGACATGCCCAAGGCACTCCCGGTCATCGACGTCTCCGCACCGATCTGCTGCGCCCCGGTCTCGGCCGCACCGATGACCGACGATGCCGCTCTCGAGGTCGCACTACGACTCAAGGCCCTCGCCGACCCGGTCCGGATCAAGCTGATGTCGATCCTGCTCACCACCGCCGACGGCGCCGTGTGCACGTGCGATCTCGCCACCGGCGTCGACCTCGCCGAATCCACCGTCAGTCATCACCTCACCCAGCTCCGCAAGGCCGGCATGGTCGAATCCGAACGTCGCGGCATGAACGTCTACCACCGCGCGCGCAGCGAGGCCCTCGACGCACTGCGCGTCGTATTGGACCCGAACTGCTGCCGCTGACCTCTGATGGCCCGATGCGACAGATCCCCGACGGCTCTGTCGGGTCAGCCGACCTCGGGCGGCAGCGACTCGTCGGAGACCCACTCGTTCATCGATCCGTCGTAGACGGCGACGTCGTCGCGGCCCAGCCGGGCGAGTTGGAACGCGAGGAACGTCGCGGCGATTCCGCCGCCGCAGTAGGTCACCACCGCCTTGTCCTCGTCGAGCGCGCCTGCCTCGGCGAACAGCGGCCGCACCTGGTCGAGGCCACCGACCCGACCGTCCTCGGCGACCAGGTCACCGAAGAAGACGTTGACGCTGTCCGGGATCCGTCCGGGGCGTCCGTAGCCGTAGGTGTCGACCTCGCCGCGGAACGTCTGCGGCTCCAGCGAGTTCACCAGGACGCCGTCCGGGTTGCCGATCCCCGCGAGGATGCTCTCCTTGGTGGCCAGCAGTTCGGGCCTGCGCTCGCCGGTGAAGACGGTGGCCGGGTAACTGTTGCCGCCGCCCTTCTCCGCCTCCTTGCCGGCGGCCTTCCACGCGCCCAGTCCTCCGTCGAGGACCGACACCCGGTCGAATCCCTCGAGTCGCAGGTTCCACCACAATCGGGTCGCCCACAGGTTGCCGCCCTGGTCGTACAGAACGACATGGGTGGCCGGGCCGATGCCGAGGGCACCCGCCCGCGCTGCGAACGTGTCGTGGTCGAGGCTGGTGAAGGCATACGGCGAGTCGGTCTCCGCGAGGTCGCCGCACACGTCGGCGTGCGCGGCCCCGGGAATGTGCTCGGCCTCGTACGAGTCTCGACCGGACGTGGTGAACGGCTCCCCCACCTCGTTCTTTCCGTGCGAGATGCTGACGTCGTAGATCCGGATGCTCTCGTCCGAGCGGCGGGCGTCGAGCCAGTCGGCGTCGACGAGCAGGGGAACGGTGGACACGGGTGCATCTCCATCCTGCACGGCACGGATCCGCCATGCGTAGAAAATCTAATGTTCGTAGGCAAGACTATCGCCTGGACGGAGCACACCGAGGGTTCCGATCCACGTGATCGGAACCCTCGCCGTGATTCGGGAGACACTAGACGGGTACGGGCGCCTCACTCCTGTTCGGTTCCGTACTCGATTCCGACCGGACCCGGGAGAACGCTGCCGCGACGAGCCCGAGAAGTGCTATGCCGCACAGCAACATGCTGAGCCAGATCGTGGTGTCGTGGAAGGCCAGTGGGACCGCGACGACGGGGACGATGGCCGCCCCGAGCGCGTTGCCCGTCTCCCGGCCCAGCCCGAGACCGCTGTAGGCGTGCTTCGTGTCGAAGAGTTCGGTGACGTAGGCGCCCATGGGACCGAAGATGGCGGCCACGCCGACGCCGTTTCCGAAGGCGAGAACCAGGCAGAACACGATCGGCGTGGTGTGGTTCGACAGCAACCAGAACGCGAGCCACGCGAACAGGGCGCTGTAGACGAACCCGAACATGATCACCGGACGGCGGCCGAGGCGATCCGACAGCCCGCCGAACACGGGAATGAGGGCGGCGTTGGCGAGCTGGGCGGCGATCAGACCGACGAGGACCCGGGTCTGGTCGAGTCCCAGCTGGTTTCGCCCGAACGTCCCCATGAACACCAGGTAGAAGTAGCCGATGCCGGTCATGCCGATCGCCATGACCATCACGGTGATCAGGGCACGCGGCTGCTGACGGATCACGTCACGGACGGGCGTCTTCGACGTTTGCGCCGCACCTTCGATTCGGCGGAACTCCGGGGTTTCCGGCAGTGAGCGCCGCAGCCACAGTCCGTAGGCGAGGATGATGCCGCTGAGCAGGAACGGGATTCGCCAACCCCAGTCGAGGAACGCTTCCTTGGACAGCACGGCGGACACGGCCAGCAGCGCGCTGCTGCCGAGCACGCCGCCGAGCGCGGAACCCATGCCGGGAAGGGACCCGAGGAGGCCACGTTTGCGTTCCGGCGCGAACTCGACCGCGACCAGCGTCGCGCCACCGTACTCGGCGCTGGCGCCGATGCCCTGCAGGATCCTCAGGAACACGAGCAGCGCGGGTGCCAGCCACCCGATCTGCTCGTAGCTCGGGAGCAGACCGACCAGCAACGTCGCCGCGCCCATCAGCACCAGGGTGAGTACGAGGATGCGCTTGCGGCCGATGCGGTCCCCGAGGCTGCCGAGGATCACACCGCCGATGGGACGGACGAGGAAGCCGACGGCGAAGGTGCCGACCGCCTGGAGGGTCCCCAGGAACGGACTCGACCCGCTGAAGAAGACGCTGGCGAAGACAACCGAGGCCGCTGCCGCGTAGAGGCTGAAATCGTAGTACTCGAGCAGGGTTCCGATGAAGGCCGCGCGGCTGGCCCGCCGTGACTCCGCGGGAGTCTTCGCACCGTCGGCGCGCGTCGGCGCGGCTGGGGGTTGGGGTTCGGTCATGCACACCTCGCGTGTGAGCCGGGCGCAGGGCCCGAGACGACTGTGATGCAGGACACGTTAACCGATAGCCTTTAGATTTGTCTACGCCGGGAGCCGTCGTGGACCGGCCGAAATATGTGTATCTACCACGGATCTCGCGGGAATCGTGGACGGCTCCCCTGGCGAATCATCCGCGACAGGAGGGACTTCCGGGGAAGGCGGCAACGCCTGCACGGCAGCCGACGTCGGTGACCGCGTTCAACCGCTCCACCGGGTTCCGATGCTGCAGAGCCGGGAGCAGTCCATCGACGATCAGCGTCGACTTGGCTTCGGAATCGAGTGCGTCGGGATCGAGAGTGCCACGGACACGGGCGAAATCGACCAGTTCGTCGTACACCATCGACAGTGCGGCCTCGGTTGTCTCGTCCTCCGGCTCGAGGCCCGCGAAGTCCACACCGGTCTCGTACTCGTGCCGGACGGCGTGCGGGCCCTGGTCGCAGGTGGGCGTGTTCAGGTCGATGCGGAAGTCCGGGCGTTCCGGCGACGGCGCGGTGACCGTACCCGCGTCGGTACACGCGTGGTGCGAGATGCGGTCGGCGAGCGCGTGGATGTAGATGCCGATCCTCGCGTTCCACGACTCGGCACCCACCCAGGTGTCGAACTGCGGCGCGAGCACGCCGTCCGAAATGACCTGTGGTCCAGTTACGTTGGTGAACGGGATGGCGATCGGGGCCTGCACGCTGTAGGTGCCGTTGATCTGCGCCGGCCCCGGATCGGCGAAACACTCGGCACCGGTGGCGTAGTCACCGGAGGCCGACGGGTTCGTGAAACCGCCTGTGCACAGCGGCACCGCGCTGCCCGGCCCGGCCATCGCCCACCGCCGCACGTGCGTGAGCATCACCTCGTGCGCGGGGTCGTCGACGTCCGGACGCAGCCCGTCGGGCTCCGGGTCGCGTGGGTCGCGCATGGTCGGCAGGAAGTGGAACAGGAACCCGCCGGTCGCGAAGTGCGTCCGGACGAGACCGCTGATGTCGGCGGTGGTCAGGGCGGCGGCGTCCGGCACCGGCGCTCCGTCCGCATCCCGCGGCACGAAGGTGCCCAGGTCCGTCGCCTCGTCGTACGCCGCGATCCAGTACGCGTCCCGCTCGGAGAACCCGACGGTGCGGGCGATGATGTACGTGGAGTCGGCATGCACGAGACTACGGCCACCGAGCGGCTGACGAAGCGTGTAGCCGTAACGGACGAACGCCTCCAGGCCGCAGAGCGCACCGTTCGGATCGTCCACCGGGCACGGCGGCGGCAGGGGCGCGCAATTGTGCGGTGGCGCCCCGCCGGGGGTGTAGCAGACGTCCTCCGCGAATCCCTGCGCCTGCGGCGGCGCAATCGCGAACGTGGCGCTGACGACCGTCAGCAGCACCGTGGTCAAGCTCCGAATACGGCCGCCCATCGTGCGCACCTTCCGGTTACCCGCCCCCGATCACCGTACACCCGACGATCGGACACCGGACCCGAAAACTGCAGGTCACAGCTTGATCACCGTGCCCGTGGGCTACCCGGCGGTGACCGCCGACCGCAGGGCGGGGTCCGTCGCCGGTGGCTGCAGCACGCCGGAGCGAACCAACTCGTCGACCTCGGTGTCGTCGAGGCCGAGCAGTTCGGTGCAGATCTGCCGCGTCTGCTCGCCCGCGAGCGGGGCCTGCCTGGCCGGCGGGTCGGCGATCTCGTCGAACACCGCGACGCGGGCGGTCGCGGGCAGATCCGCGGCCAGCAGGTCGTGGCCGATGGTCGTGTACGTGCGCCGTGCGGTCAGGTGCGGATCGGTGAGCAGTTCCGGTAGGCGCACCATCGCACCCGCGGGCACGCCCGCGGCCTGCAGCGTCGCCGCCGCCGCGCGCGGGTCGCGATCGCGCAGCCACTCCGCGACCACCGCGTCCGCCTCGGCCCGGTGAGTGAGGCGAAGCGCTCCCGTGGCGAATCTGTCGTCCTCCAGCAGATCCCGGCGGTCGAGGACAGTGCACAACGCGGCCCACTCGTCGTCGTCGCGGACCGTGACGACACACCACTCGTCGTCACCCGAGCATGCGTACACGCCGCTCGGCGCCGCGTACGGGTCGGTGTTGCCCGGGGCGGTGATCGCGCCCGGGCGCAGCCCCTCGGTGACCAGTTGGGTTCCGAGCTGGACCAGCGCCGTATCCGCCTGGGCAACTTCGATGTTCGTGCCGCGACCGGTCCGGCGACGATCGATCAGTGCCGAGAGCACGGCAACCGCCGCGACGTGTGCGGCGATGTGGTCGGGGTACACGGTCTGGCCGTCGCAGAGCAGCTCCGCGTTGTCCGGATACCGCCACAGCGCCGACACCCCGCACGACGCCCGCACGAGCGGGCCGTAGCCGAGGCGGCTGCGCCACGGTCCGGTGCTGCCGAAGGAACTGGACTCCGACACCACGATCCGCGGGTTGATCTCCGCCAGGCTGTCGTAGGAGAAGCCCATCGAGGCCAGCGTTCCCGGTTTGAAGTTGGCGAGAACCACGTCGGCGTCGGCGACCAGACGACGGAACATGTCGGCGCCCTCCGGGCTGCGCAGGTCGATGCCGAGGCTGCGCTTGTTGCGGTGCCCCCAGGCAACCGACGCCGCCAGCGCCGCACCGCGTTTCGACTGGCGCAGTCCGTCCGGGAAGTTGGCGTTCTCGATCTTGACGACGTCGGCGCCGTAGTCCGCGAACTGCCTGCTGAGCTCGGCGCCGAAGACGATCACACCGAGGTCGAGGACGCGCAGCCCGGCGAGGGGCGCGGCGGACGGATCACCGGTGCCGGCCGGCAGCGGTTCCCGAGGCCCGAACATGCGGTCGTCGTGCTCACCGGGCCGTGGTGCCCGCGTCCGGACTCCGGCACGCTCACCGGCAACACTGACGTAGCCGGACGGGACGCGAGCGCGGAGCCCGGGCGCGATCTCGGCGTCCACCAGGGACCCCGACGCCGCGAAGTGCTCCGTGGTGAGGACCTCCGAGAGGGTGTGCACGCCACCGACCGGGACACCCCGACGTGACCCCTCGGCCACCAGCTCGGCCTGGGTGTGCGAGGCGAACAGCTTCTCGATCAGGGGGTGCAGGGTGTCCGCCGCGGCGAACCTGGCGGGAATGGTGTCGTACGCCGGATCCGCGAATTCCGCAGGCTCACCCAGCCATTCGAACATTCCACGCCATTGCCTCTTGGCGAGCAGGCAGATGCGGACGTGTCCGTCCTTGCACGGGAAGACCGGGTAGAAGTTGGCCGCGTCGGGTCGACCGCGTGGGAAGTCCTCGGATCGGCCCGCCGCCGCGGATCCCTGGGCACCGAATCCCGGATCGAAGCCGTGCACGATCGCCTCGAAGGCGGACAGGTCGACGGTGTCGCCGCGTCCGCTCGCCAACCTGCGGTGGTACGCCAGCAGGGCCGCCCACGCGACGTGGGCGCCCACACTCTCCTCGACGAGACCGGCCGGCGGCAGCAGTGGGGCGGCGCCGGGCGCGCCGGACCGGGACAGGACCCCGGACAGCGCGTAGAGCACCTGCTCGGTGGCGGTCCAGTCGCGGTACGGCCCGGTCTGGCCGAATCCGGTGACCGACACCCACACCAATTCCGGTGCCAGGGCTCGGATCTCGTCCGGGCCCGACCCCCGCTCCGCGAACCATCCCGGGCGGTGCGACTCGATCAGGATGTCCGCGTCGGACGCGAGCTCCCGCAGTCGGGTCCGGCCGGCGTCCTCGTCCAGGTCGAGGACGATGCCGAGCTTGTTGGCGTTGCGCAGCGCGAACGGGATGCTCACGCCGTCGACGACCGGCTCGGCCGACCGCGACCGCGAGCCGCCGGGAACCTCGACACGAATCACCTCGGCACCGAGGTCGGCGAGGTAGCGCCCCGCGGATTCGCCGAGGCCGTCGGTGAGGTCCAGAACGCGTACACCGCGCAGCGGAAGGGTCATCGTGGGTCTCCGTTCGGTCTGTGCTGACTCAGCGGAAGTAGACGGATTTGGCGCTGTAGTAGGGAGCCAGACCCTCCGGCCCGAGCTCGCGGCCGAGCCCGGACGCCTTGACGCCACCGAAGGGCGCCGCCAGGTCGAGCAGGTAGTGGTTCACACCCACCGTGCCGCTGTGGATGCGGTCGGCGATCGCCAGACCCCGCTCCTCGTCGGTGGTCCACACGGTGCCGCCGAGCCCGTACTCGGAGTCGTTGGCGATCGCGATCGCCTCGTCCTCGTCGCCGTAGGGCGTGACCGTCAGGACGGGACCGAAGATCTCCTCCTGGGCGATGCGGGCGGCGTTGTCCACGCCCTCGAAGACCGTCGGCTCGACGTACCAGCCGACGGGCTGGTCGACGGGTGCACCGCCGCCGGTGGTGACGCGGTAGCCGTCGGCGCGCCCGGACTCGATGTAGCCGAGGACCCGATCGCGCTGGGCCGCGCTGACCAGCGGCCCGATCTGCGTGGCCTTGTCCAGCGGGTCCCCGATCCGCAGCCCGCGGACCGTCTCGGTGACCACGTCGACAACCTCGGCGTAGCGACTGCGGGGAGCGAGGATCCGGGTGCTCGCATGGCACGTCTGCCCGTTGTTCACGAGCGAGACCTCCAGCAGGTTCGCGGCGAACACGTCCAGGTCGGCGTCGGCGGCGAAGATCGCGGCGGACTTGCCGCCCAGCTCCAGGGTGACCGGGCGCAGCAGCCGGCCGCAGACCTCGCCGATGGCCCGGCCCGCCGGGGTCGAACCGGTGAAGGCCACCTTGTCGACACCCGGGTGCTCGACGAGGTAGGCGCTGACCTCCCGCCCCGCGGGCACCACGTTGAGCACGCCCGGCGGAAGCCCCGCCTCCGCGGCCGCGTCCGCGAACACGAAGGCGTCCAAAGCGGTCTCCGGTGCCGGCTTGAGCACGACGGTGCATCCCGCGGCGAGAGCGGGGGCGATCTTCATCGCGGCGAGGGACTGCGGGTAGTTCCACGGGGTGATCGCGGCGACGACCCCGACCGGTTCCCGCCGCACCACTGTGCGGCCGCCGAGCGCGCTGGGGCGCACGTCCTCCGACTCCTGCCCGCGGACCAGGTCGGCGTAGTACTTGAGCATCAGGCCCGGCGCGTAGCCGTTGACGCCGACCGACAGTGCGATGGGCATGCCGTTCTCACGGCTGGTGAGGACCGCGGTCTCCTTGGCGCGGGCCTTCAGCGCCGCCGCGAACCTGTCGAGGTGGTCGGCACGCTCGGTAGCGGTCAACGCCCGCCACGGACCCAGTGCCCGCCGGGCGGACGCCACCGCGGCGTCGACATCGGCCGTCTCCGCGAGCGCGGTGGTGCCGAGCACCTTCTCGGTCGCGGCCTCGATCACGTCGTACGTGGAACTGCTCGTGGGAGTGGCCCACTCGCCGTCGATGAACAGGGTGCGGCGGTCCAGGGTGATGTCCATGGGGATCCTCGGGTCTTCGGGGACGGGTCAGAGGGTGTCTTCGTGTCCGAACAGCGTCGAGCTGACGACCGGGGCCATCGGTCCGCCGATGAACAGCGACGTGCGCGCTCGCTCGACGGGATTCGTGGAGGTGCCGCGGATCTGCCGGACCGCCTCGACGGCGAGCCCCATGCCGTTGACGAACGAGTCGGCGATGTTGCCGCCGCTGGTGTTGACGGGCAGCTTGCCGATGCCCGCCGTCAGGTTGTCGACGGTGAGCACGCTGCCCGCGGCCGGACCGGTGGGGACGAGTCCGTGGTCGATGAGGGCGGCGACGGCAGGTCCGCTGAAGTTCTCGTAGACCTGCACGACGTCCACGTCGTCGGGGCCGAGACCCGCTGCGGTCCACAGCCGTTCGGCAACGCCGGGGCGACCGGGACGACCGGCGAAGCCGGCACTGGTGTAGAGGTCGTCGTTGTCGATGATCGACGAATAGCCACCGGGTGCGCCCTGCGCGCCGGCGAGCAGGTAGGCGGCGTCGGGTCGCATGCTCTTCGCCCGTTCGGCGGAGACCAGCACCAGCGCCACGGCGCCGTCGTTCTCGCGGGAGCAGTCGAACAGGTGGAAGGGCTCGGCGATCATCCGGGATGCGTCGTAGGTCGCCTCGTCGAGCGGCCTGCCGTACCCGGCGGCGGTCGGGTTGTTCTGCGCGTGCCGGTACGCGGCGAGCACCAGCGCCCGCATCGCCTCCCGGGGCACGCCGTCGTGCTCGAGCAACCGCTGGGTGCGCAGGGCACACACCTGGGCGGGAGAACCGACGCCGTGCGCGAGGTAGTGCGACCCGTAGAAGTACCTGGCGTACCCGAGGCGTCCGGTGTCCTCCTGCGCCATCGACCGGTAGACGACGACGCACTCGGCCTGGCCCGCCGCGATCGCGACGGCCGCGTTGTTGACGGCGGCGGCGACGGTGCCGCCTCCCCCGCCCCACATCATGTTCGACCATCGCACGTCGTCGACGCCGAGGGCGCCACCGATGATCGCGCCGTCGTGTCCGCCGCCGGCATAGGAGACGAAGCCGTCGAGCTCGCGCGGTGAGATGCCGGCGTCGGTGCAGGCCGCGACGATCGCCTCGAGGGTCATCCGCAGCTCGCCGTGCGGTGCCTCACCTCGCTTGTAGTGCAGCTCGGACACGCCGACGACGGCTGCCACACCGCGCATGGAGATCCCGGTCATGCCTGTGCTCCTTCGCGTCGACGCCACCGCAGCAGCGGCCATGTCGCGCCCTCGTCGAGTTCGATGTGCCCGATCACCGGGTCGCCGATCTTCACGTCGGTGTCGTCGCCGGTGAGAATGCCGAGGACCCTGCGGTTTCCGGCTTCCGGAAGTTCCACGAGGACCGTCACGTAGGGGGTTCGGTCGGCCAGTTCGGTGATGAACGGGTAGTGACTGCGCGCCCAGCTGTAGACGGTGCCCACCGCCTCGACCCGCTCCCATCCGGGGTCGAAGGTGTGGCAGTGCGCGCAGATCCACTGCGGGCCCCAGATCCACTCGGCGCAGTTGCCGCAACGCTGGAGCCGCAGTTCGCCGGCACGCAGGCCGTCCCAGTACGGTTGGTCGAGCCCGTCCGGGGCGGGTCCCCAGGGGAATTCGATCGCAGCGGCGCCGCTCACGCGGTCGCTCCGGTGACCGGGAAGTTCTCCAGCGCAGCGGCTTTCCACTGACCGTCGTGGAGTTCCCAGATGGAACGGAGCCCGATGACGCCCTCGGGGGTGTCGTACACCGTTTCGCCGATCTGCCGGTCACCCTCGGTGCGTACGTCCTTGATCTCGAAGGCGTTGACGGCACCCCGCGGCACCGACACTCCGTCGAAGACGGCCGGGATGTTCTCCTGGACCATGTCGGCGATGGCCGCCTTCATGTTTCCCGAGACGACATATCCCACGTGACGCTCGTACAGCGTCCGGAAGTCCTCTGCAGACATTCGAGTTCTCCTTGATCCACGGGCGCCCTCGGCACCGGCTCGGCGCGATGCGCCGGTATGCGATTTACCTTATGCCTTTAGGTAACGGAACGTCAATGGGTGCCGGAGACCCACCGCCGGACGGCAGGGCTCAGGCGAACCCGAACCCGCCGTCCTCCGCGATAACGACGCTCTGACCTGCAGCGTCGGCGGCGAGCAGTCGGTCGAGAGCCTCGGCATCCGTGGCGGACGCGAGCGTGCGGCCACCGTCCGGGGTGCGCGCCGCGAGGAAGCCGCGCTCCGGCGCGCCCGACCGGTCGTGCAGCACCGCCCACGACTCGGCCGTCGCCGGCCCGGCGTACGCCGGGTGCGCGCGCACGGTCGGCTCGCGGTCCACGGCCGCCTGCACGTCCTCGCGGCGGAACCCCTCGGTCGGCGGTTCGGTCCGGTACACCCCGAAGGCATGCTTCGTGAGGTACCCGCTGTTCGCGGTGACCAGTCCGTAGCTGCCCGGCGACTCCCGCAGACGCGTGGCCATCGTCGCGATCGCGTGCGTGCTGTAGTTGTTCCACGGCCCACCGGCAAAGGTGAGACCGCCGGTCAGGGTCAGCGGCCGCCCCGGATCGCCGCACGGGAGCCCCAGCTCACGCGCCGCGACCTGCACCGCGGACGGAAAGCAGGAGTACACGTCGACGTACGCGAGGTCGTCCACGCCGATACCGGCCAGCTCGAGCGCCCGCGCCCCCGCGATCCGGATCGCCGGTGACCGGTCCAACGCACCGCGCTCGGCGATGTCGTAGGTGTCGTGCGACTCGGTCCCCGACTGCGGGAACACCCAGTTCTCACGAGGAATCCCGAGCCGGGTCGCGGTTTCCACCGAGCAGAGCAGCAGCGCCGCGCCCTGCTCGACCATGTTGTTGGAGTTGAGCAGCTTGGTGTACGGCGAGACGATCCACCGGTTGTCCGCCGACGGGGTGACGATCTCGTCCGCCGTGTACTCGCGCTGCGTCCAGGCGTGCGGGTTCGTCGCCGCGACCTTGCTGAACCCCGACCACAGTGCACCGATCGCGTCGCGGTGCTCGGCCACCGACCTGCCCGACGCGATCCGCAGCGCCTGCTCGAACAGCGGGTAGATGTAGGCGGGCCGGTCGAGCCCGGCGCGCATCTCCGTCTCCGACTGCATCGGAACCTCGTCGACCACCAGCGGCGCCTTCGGCACGGACTCGTCCTGCACCGTCCAGTCGGGACGAATACCCTGTGCGCGCAACTTCATCCGGGTTCGCCACGACTCGGCACCACCGATCAGCACGACGTCGGACCGCCCGGCGGCGATGTCCTCGCACGCCATGTTGACGAGCACCTGCGGGGTGCTGCCACCGCTGCCGGTGTAGGCGGTGTGCCGGGGCGCCGCACCGATCCGCTCCCCGACGAGCGCGCCCGGGTCGCGGTACTTCCACGACAGCAGACCGACGATGCGGACGGAGTCCACGAGTTCGAGCAGCCTGGCGCTGCCCGCCTCGGCCGCGGCCCGATGCGCGGCATCGGCGATCAGGTCGACCGGTTCGCGCCCGCCGTCGCGGTCGTTGATCTGGCCGCCGCCGACGAGGACGGGGGTTCGCGGGTCGAGCGAGGCGCTCCGCGCCTGTGCGCGAGTTTGGTAGCTCTGGCTACCAAACTCGCGCACAGGCAGCGTAGCTGCACTATCGGATGGCATCGAGGATCTTCTCCCTGTTCTCGGGCCTAGGCCAGCCGCCGAGGATCAGCGTCGTCAGGCAGGTCGGCTTCCAGCGCTTCTCGATGTCCTCGCAGATCTTGTCGGCGGGGCCGACGAGGGCCACGTCCTCGACCATCGCGGTCGGGACGGCCTGCGCGGCCAGGTCCGCGCGGCCCTTCAGGTAGAGGTCCTGGATCTCGGCGCACGCGTCGCCCCATCCCATGCGGACGAACACGTCGTTGTGGAAGTTCGCGTCCTTGGCGCCCATGCCTCCCGCGTACAGCGCGACCACCGGCTTCAGCCGGGACGCCGCACGCTCGACGTCGTCGTCCTCGACGAGCCAGCACACGTTGGCGATCTCGAAGTCGTCGGCGGTGCGTCGGGCGCCGTCACGACCGAAGCCCTCCGCGAGCGCGACGCGGTAGAAGTCGTCGGTCTTCGGCGAGAACCACAGCGGTGTCCAGCCGTCCGCGATCTCCGCGGCGAGAGCAACGTTCTTCGGCCCCTCGGCCCCCATGTAGATCGGGATGTCGCGGCGCAGCGGATGCACGATCGACTTCAGCGGCTTCCCCAGACCGGTGCCACCCTGGTACGGCAGCTGGTAGTGCCGGCCGTCGAAGGTCACCGGTTCGTCCCGGGCCCACACCGACCGCATGATCGAGATGTATTCGCGGGTCCGCTCCAGTGGACGCGGGTAGGGCTGGCCGTACCAGCCTTCGACGACCTGCGGGCCCGACGCACCGATGCCGAGGATCAGCCGGCCGCCGCTGAGGTGGTCGATCGTCTGCGCGGCCATCGCCAGCGCCGTGGGGGTGCGCGCCGACATCTGGCACACCGACGTACCGAGGGCGATCGTCGAGGTGCGTGCTCCCCACCAGGCCAGCGGGGTCAGTGCATCGGACCCGTAGGATTCGGCCGTCCAGAAGCTGTCCACACCGAGGGCCTCGGCCTCCGCGACGGTTTGCTCCATCCGCTTCGGCGGTCCCGAGCCCCAGTACCCGGCCATCACGCCGACCTTCATCGCCGCCACCTTCTGTTCGTCACAGTCGTTGTCCTTCAGTGGTTCTGCTAGAGCTGTCAGTGATTCCGATAAATCGGGGGTCGCTTCTCGAGGAACGAGTACACGGCCTCCCGGTGGTCCTTGGTCATGGCGGCGAGGATCTGGGTCCGGTTCTCCAGGTCGATCGCGGCGCGCAGGCTGGGGACCTCGAGGTTGGACCACATCACCTCCTTGGTCATCCACACGCCGAACGGGCTGTTGCGGGCGATGTTCTCCGCGGTGTCGAGCGCCGTGTCGAGCAGGCGCTCGGCCGGTTGCACCGACGACACGATGCCGACGCGTTCGCACTCGGCGGCGTCGACGGGTCGTCCGGTGAGGAGAATCTCTGCGGCCCTGGAGAATCCGATCATCCTCGGCAGCAGCCAGCTGACGCCGATGTCGCAGCTGGACTGCCCGCGGTTGATGAAGGACGCGTGCAGCGCAGCGTCCTCGGCCATGATCCGGACGTCGGCCATCAGGGCCAGCGCCATCCCGCCACCCGCAGCGGCGCCGTTGATCGCTGCGACGACGGGCGGCCGCGCGCCGCGGAACGCCTCGACCAGCGAGGCGATGTGCTGCTGCACCCGCATACCGGCCTGCGCTCTCCCCTCACCCTCGGCGGCACCGGGCGGGGTGCCGTAGCCGCGCAGGTCGATTCCCGCGCAGAAGGCGCGCCCGTTGCCGGTGAGCACGATGGCCCTGGTCTCGGAGTCGTGGCGGACCTCGGCCAGCACGGCGTGCAGTGCCTCGACGAGTTCGACGTTCATCGCGTTCAGGGCGTCCCCGCGGTTGAGGCGGATCAGCAGGACGCCCGGTCGCGGCCGCTCGGTCTGGATCAGTTCGGACATGCGGCGCCTTCCCGTCGTGTGGTCCCGACGGCCGGCGCAGTGCGGTGTGACCGTCGACATATCAAGCTAATGCCTTTAGGTTAATACCTCAAGATCCCCGGTTCGGACGAACCGCGACGAAAGGGCGAGGACACGATGACGGAATTGGACGGCACGGTCGCGGTGGTCACCGGTGGCGCGAGCGGAATCGGCGCCGCCACCTGCACACTCCTGGCGGCCCGCGGTGCGCGCGTCGTGGTCACGGACATCGACGACGAACGCGGCGAGTCGGTGGCCGCGACACTCGGGACGAACGGCTTCTACGTGCACACCGACGTCACCCGGGAAGAGGACGTCGCGGCCGCGGTCCGCGCCGCGACCGACCGGTTCGGCCGCCTGGACGCGATGGTCAACAACGCGGGCCGGGTCGGGGCCTGGACGTACATCGCGGACACCCCGGCCGACGAGTGGGACTCCTCGTTCGCGGTGCTGGCACGCAGCGCGTTCCTCGGTACCAAGCACGCCGCCCGGGTCATGCGCGAGCAGGGCTTCGGCGCGGTCGTCAACGTCTCGTCGGTGGCCGGGGTGCGCACCGGATTCGGCCCGCACCCGTACGGCGCCGCGAAGGCCGCGGTGCTGCAGATGACCCGCAGCGCGGCACGGGAACTCGCGGAGTTCGGTGTCCGGGTCAACGCCGTGACCCCCGGCGGCGTCGCGACCCGGATCACCGGCCACGGCGCCGGCCTGGAGGGCGACGCACTGGACGCCAGCGTCGACGAGGTGCGCCGGGGGCTGGCCTCGTTCCAGCCGATCCCCCGCGCGGGCGAGGGCGCGGACATCGCCGGCGCCATCGCCTACCTGGTCTCCGACGACGCCACCTTCGTCACCGGGCAGAACATCGTCGTCGACGGTGGGCTGACCCTCGGCAAGGCGTGGCCGCGGAACTATCGCGCCGAGGCCACCGGAGCCGCGGCGGCCGCGGCAGTGTGATCCGACAACAGGGTGATCCGGCGACGAATCACCCTGCGGTCGACTCGATCACGTGAACCTCGGGCCCGCCGGCGATCGCGTCGGCGCGGGAGGTGTCCTTGAGATCCACCCCCGAACGCCCCAACTGCCGGGCACCGGCGACGAGCCCGGACACCACCCGCGCGGCGACGGAGTACGCGAGCCCGTCGGGCGGGTGGATGTTCGACACGCAGTTCCGGTCGGCGTCGGTGCGGCCCGGGACCGGCCGGTGGGTGAGGTAGACGCCCACACTGTCCGCGACCGACAGACCGGGGCGCTCCCCGATCAGGACCAGCACCGTCCGCACGCCCAGTGCCGCGCCGATGTGGTCGCCGAGCGCCACCCGCGCCTGCGTCGCGATCACCGGCGGCGCGAGGGTGAAGCGTCCGTCGAACTCCGCGACGAGCGCCGAGAGCAGCGGCACGGCGTGATCGGTGATCGCACGCGGCGAGAGCCCGTCGGCGAGAACGAATCCGATGTCCGCGGACGTGACGGGCACGGCCGACAGATCGGCCGGCGTCCGCCCGAGGTCCGGGCGGCGCAGGTACTCGCCGCGGTCCGTCGCCCGGCTGGTGACGACCACCGGCCGCCCCACCCCGACCTCGGCGACGCGGTCCACGAGCGGCCCGGTGTCGAGCGGCTGGTGGACGGCGTCGCGGGCCGCGGCGTGCGCGGCGCGAAACTCGAGGACCCGCGCCGTCGGCAACGCGTCACCGGACCGGCCCAGTCCGATCCGTGCCTGCGTCGTGGTCCGCAGGTCGTCCCAGAAGGACTGCAGTGCAGGATCGTCCACGTCACTTCACCCCCGTCAACGCGCGCAGCGGCGACGTCGTCGCGTCCACCGGCAGCACCCGTCCGCTGTCGTCCATCAGGCCGAGACGCCGCAACCAGTCCTCGAACTCGGGCGCAGGCCGCAACCCCAGCACCTGCCGGGCGTAGAGGGCGTCGTGGAACGACAGGCTCTGGTAGCCGAGCATCACGTCGTCCGCGCCGGGGACGGCGATCACGAACGCGGCACCGGCCACCCCGAGCAGGGTCAGCAACGTGTCCATGTCGTCCTGATCGGCCTCGGCGTGGTTCGTGTAGCAGACGTCCACCCCCATCGGCAGGCCGAGCAGTTTGCCGCAGAAGTGGTCCTCGAGCCCGGCCCGGATGATCTGCTTGCCGTCGTAGAGGTACTCGGGCCCGATGAACCCGACGACGGTGTTGACCAGCAGCGGCTCCAGGTCGCGGGCGACGGCGTAGGCGCGGGTCTCGAGGGTCTGCTGGTCCACCGGGCGGCCCCCGGCGCCGAGGTGCGCACCCGCACTGAGCGCGGAGCCCTGGCCGGTCTCGAGGTACATGACGTTGTCACCGACGGTGCCGCGGCGCAGCGACCGTCCCGCCGCGTTCGCCTCCCGCAGCAGTGCAATGTCCACGCCGAACGACGAATTGGCGCCCTGCGTGCCGGCGATCGACTGGAACACCAGATCCACCGGCACCCCCTCGTCGATCAGGCCCATCGTCGTCGTCACGTGCGAGAGCACGCACGACTGCGCGGGAATGTCGAAGCGCTGCCGGATCTCGTCGAGCAGGTGCAGCAGGTCCGCCGTGGCGTGCGGCGAATCGGTCGCCGGGTTGATGCCGATCACCGCGTCCCCGCAGCCGAGCAGCAGCCCGTCCAGGGTCGCCGCCGCGATGCCCCGCGGATCGTCGGTCGGATGGTTCGGTTGCAGGCGGGTGCCCAGCCGTCCCGACAACCCGAGCGTCGTCCGGAACGCTGCCGTCACCTCCGCGGCCCGCGCCACCGCGATCAGGTCCTGATTGCGCATGATCTTGCTGACCGCCGCGACCATCTCCGGTGTCAGCCCCGGCGCGACGCGGCGCAGCACCTCCGCCGGGTTCGGCCCCGCCGCGGTGGCCAACAGCCAGTCCCGCAACCCGCCGACCGTCAGGTGCGAGATCTCCGCGAACGCCACCCGGTCGTGGGTGTCGACGATCAGCCGTGTCACCTCGTCGTCCTCGTACGGAACCAGAAGGTCCTCGAGGAACGTGCCCAGCGGGACGTCCGCGAGCGCCCACTGCGCCGCCGCCCGCTCCGCGTCCGAGGCGGCCGCGCACCCGGCGAGCTCGTCGCCGCTGCGCAACGGGGTGGCCTTCGCCATCAGGTCGACGAGCCCGTGGAAGGCGTGGCCGACCCCGGCGACCTGCTGGGTGTAGGTCGTCATCCCAGATCCTCCTCCGCCTGTGCGAGGGCCGCGAACTCCTCGTCCGGGGAGTTCGCCACGAGATGATGTCGACTGTAGAGGCCGAAGTAGGCCATGAACGCGGCGAACGCGCCGAGTGTCCAGAGTGCGGCGATCGGATCGACGAGGAACGTCGCGACGACGGCGGCGGCCGCGACGACAAGGGCGAACGACGTGGTGGCGACACCGCCCGGCGTCCGGTACGGCCGGTGCATGCCGGGCTCGCGGCGCCGCAGCACGATGTGGCTGACCATCATCAGCACGTAGCTGACCGCGGCGCCGAACACCGCCATGTTGAGCAGCATCGCGCCCTCACCGGTGAGCGAGAGGGCGAAGCCGATCACGCCGGGGACGATCAGCGCCAGCGTCGGCGCCTTCCGGGAGTTCGTCACCGACAGGTTCTTCGGCAGGTAGCCCGCGCGGGACAGCGCGAACGTCTGCCGTGAGTAGGCGTACATGATCGAGAAGAAGCTGGCGACGAGGCCCGCGAGGCCGATGTAGTTGACGAGCTTCGCGGCCGTGCCGTCGCCCAGCGCCTCGACGAGTGGGTTCCCGGACGTCGACAGCGCCTCGGCGCCCAGCGCGCCGGTCGCGAGGAACAGCACCGTCGCGCCGGTGACCAGCAGGACGAGCATGCTGATGATGATGCCGCGGGGCACGTTCTTCTCGGGCTCCCGCGCCTCCTCGGCGGCGAGCGGAACACCTTCGACGGCGAGGAAGAACCAGATCGCGAACGGGACCGCGGCCCAGATGCCGAACAAACCGAACGGCAGGAACTCCGACGCCCCGGCCGCGTCGGTCGGTGCGATGTCGGTGAGATTGCCCGGATCGAACAGCCCGATCGCCGAGATCGCAAACACCACCAGTCCGACGAGGGCGATCGCGGTGATGACGAACATCGCCTTCAGCGCCTCACCGGCGCCCGTGAGGTGGATCCCGATGAAGATCGCGTAGACCGCGAGGTACACCCACCACCCGTCGGTGATCCCGAACAGGTTCAGCGACTCGACGTAGCCGCCGATGAAGGTCGCGATCGCCGCGGGGGCGATCGAATACTCGATGAGAATGGCTGTGCCGGTGGCGAATCCACCCCACGGACCGAGTGCCCTCCGGGCGAAGGTGTAACCGCCGCCCGCGGCGGGCAGCGCGGACGACATCTCGGCCATGCCGAGCACCATCGCGAGGTACATCCCGGCGATGACGACGGCGGCGATCAGCAGACCACCGAAACCGCCCTCCGCGAGGCCGTTGTTCCAGCCCGCGTAGTCGCCGGAGATGACGTAGCTGACACCGAGCCCGGCGAGCAGCAGCCACCCCGCGGAACCCTTTCTCAGGGTTCGCTTTTCGAGGTAGGCGCGGTCCTCGTCGTGGAAGTCCGCGCCGTCGTGGTGTGCGCCGGTGTCGACGCCCTGCGGACGCTCTACGAGTGACATGTCGCCACCTCGTTCGTCACCGTCCGGCCCGATGGCCTCCCACGGAGGGCTGCGCCCGGAACACCCGAGCGGGGATACACAGTCATCGTCGAACCCCTGTGTCGTGTCAGAGGGAAGGCATGGATGCCTCCGCTGTGATCGACGACACTATTCCGCCCGTCGTTGCAACCACGTTGCGTCCGGGTTCCGCCTACCCGATCGGACGGTGTACAGGCGCTGACGCACTACCTTCAGATGCCGACCGGGCCGCCGAGCCAGACACCGACCTCTTCGCCGGACACGTGGCGGCCGTCCTCGCTGACCAGGAAGGACACCGTGGACGCGATGGACTCGGCCGGGATCTTCGGCCAGTGCGCGGCGAGCGTCTCCACCGCGTTGTCGCCGCCCGAGGCGATGATGTCGGTCTCCACGAAGCCGGGCATCACGGTGTTGACGGTGATACCGCGGCGGGCGACCTCCAGGGCCATCGACCGGGTCATGCCGACGAGTCCCGCCTTCGCGGCGGAGTAGGCGCTCATACCGGGGGACGGCCGTCGCCCTCCGGACGGACTGCTGACGAACACGACGCGACCCCAGCCGCTGTCGTACATCCCGGGCAGCGCGGCGTGCGTGCAGTAGAAGGCGCCGCTGAGGTTGACCCCGATGACCCGGTCCCAGTCGCCGGGCGACTGCTTGCGGGCCGCGCCCGCGATGTTCATCCCGGCGTTGTTCACCAGCACGGTCGGTGCGCCGAGTTCGGAGGTGGTCGCGGCGATCAGGTCCTCGGCCTGCGCCGCGTCGGAGACGTCCGCGCGGATCGCCGCGGCGCGGCCACCGCCCGCGACGATCTTGTCCACGACCTCCTGTGCGTCCGCCGCACTGGAGGAGTAGTTGACCGCGACCGCGAATCCGTCCGCAGCCAGCCGCCGCGAGATCGCGGCGCCGATCCCCCGGCCGCCGCCCGTCACCACCGCGACTCGTTGCTGCTGTGTCACGCCGGTCACCGCACCTTCGGGTAGGTCTGCGGCACATCGGAATACGTCTCCCGAAGGTCGCGCTTGGAGATCTTGCCACTGGCCATCCGGGGGAGCCCTTCGTCCACGAAGACCACGTACCGCGGCACCTTGTAGTCGGCGAGGTTGCTGTTGCAGTGGGCGACGACGTCCTGCTCCGTCAGCCCCTCCACCTTCTTCACGATCGCGGCCGGGGTCTCGCCGAACTTGTCGTCGGGGACGCTGATGACCGCGACCTCCTCGACTCCGGGGAGCCGGTTTATCACCTGCTCGATCTCGGCGGGCGAGATGTTGAGGCCACCGGAGATGATCATGTCCTTGAGCCGGTCCACGAACGTGAGGTAACCGTTCTCGTCGAGCTTTCCGAGGTCGCCGGTGTGCAGCCAGCCGTCGATCAGCGCGGACCGGGTGGCGTCCTCGTTGCGCCAGTAGCCCGGCATCATGCCGGGGCCGCGCAGCAGGATCTGCCCGACCTCGCCCGGCGCACAGTCGGTTCCGTCGGCGTCGACGACGCGGATCTTGGTGAAGATGCCACCGAAGCCGCACTTGTCGGGATGCTCGGCAGCCTCGTGACGCGGCATCGCGGTCGCCGAGCCGCCGATCTCGGTCTGCCCGTAGATCTGGCGCAGCTGGACCCCGCGGTCGAGCCAGACCCCGACGAGCGCGGAGGGCACGCGGGCGCCGCCGACGTGGGCGGTGGTCAGGTGGCTCAGGTCGGCGTCGTCGAAACCGGGCACCCGGGAGATCTGTTCGAACAGGATCGGCGGCCCGGTCAGGGTGGTGGCGCGACTGTCGATCATCACCCGCAGGGCCCTCTCGGGGTCGAACCCGGGCTGCAGCAGCAACGTGCCGCCGTGCAGCACCGTGCGGGAGATGCCCCAGATGATGCCGGCGGCGGTGAAGAGCGGGAGCACGAGCAGCGGGCGCAGACGGTTCTGCTCGATCGGCTCCATCAGCGACCATTCGTGCATCTCGCCGGCGATGGTGGCGTGCGTGAACACGACGCCCTTCGGCTTGCCGGTGGTGCCGCTGGTGAACACGATCGCGGTGGCGTCGGACTGGTCCGACAGCGGGGTGCGGAAGGGCAGGTGGGTGGTGCCGCGCAGGGGGCGGACGTCCGTCTCGAACTCCGCGATCCCGAAGGAGGGACGCGCGGCGTGCACCTCGTCGAGCCGCGACCGAAGCGCCGCGTCGCAGTACACGACGGCGGGTTCGCAGTCGTCGACCAGCACGGTCAGCTCGCCCGCCAGCATCCGCTGGTTGAACGGCGCCGAGATCGCGCCGACCTTCATCGCGCCGAGGGCGGCGACGCACCATTCCAGGGAGTTCGTACCGAGGTAGCTGACGCGATCCCCGGCCGTGACGCCGCGCGAGGCGAGGTCGTGGGCGACGCCGTCCGCCCAGGTGTCGAGTTCGCGGTAGGTCACGACGTCGCCGGCGAAGTCGATCGCCGGCTGGTCGGGGACGGTGTGCGCCCAGTAGGTGAGTGCGTCGATCACGGTTCCGCTCATGGAATGCCTCCCGAGGAGTCGTCGCGGCCGGATTCTCGTCGACCGCCGCGGCGCAGGACAGGGGTGCGTGGCCACCGCCGGGTGTCCCACGTCACATCGATAAACCTAATGGCATTTGGTTCTTTGCACAAGGGCGATTCGCGACCGCCGGCTGACGGGTCGAGAGTTTGTACGCTGCATCCCATGTCGAACGAATTCCTGACGGCGGTCGGGGTGGAGCTGACCATGCCGGAGCGCAGCACGGTCGAAGCGCACCCGGCGGGCTGGCTCGTGCGGTCACCGGGCGGGGTGGACGTGTACGACGCGAGGTTCGAGCGGGCGCTCTTCACCGCACGGTTCGAGGGGTGCGGCACCTCGACGGTCTCGGACGCCCTCGACTACGCCGCGGTCACCCTCCGGGATCGGGCGCAACTGCGTGGACGCGACGGAGCCGTGCTCTGGGAGCACGTGCACGGCGGCTGGCCGCAGTGGGGAACGGGTTCCGCGTACTGGGATTCGGCGACGGAGACGTTCGCGTTCACGGAACCGGGCGACGACAGCGACCTCTGGCATTTCGTCCATGACGGGATGACCACGGCATCCGTCGAGCTCACCGAGCTGACCGCGGGCGGATCGCACGTCTCCCGCAGCGCGGACGGCAGGCTCGGGCTGTCGATGGGCGCCGGTCAGGACGGCTGTGCGGTCTACTGGGTCGACCCTCGGACGCGCGGCGGACAACTCGATTCGACCGTCTACGACGACGAGATCCTCCTCGACGTCCGCGGACAGGATTCGGTGGTGACGCTGACGCACGAGACGGACGTCCTGCGGGTTCGATCGACCGTGGGCGCGGTCTCGATCGCGACGGCACGCTCGGACGAGATCGGCGACGGGATGGACGAGGGCGTGCCGTTTCACTGGGTCGTCGCCGTCGGGGATCGCCTCGTGGCGTGCGCCGGCGACGACGAGGAGCGGGTGTTCGCCGCCGCCGCAGACCTCGGATCCTGGACCGAACTCGACCGCCCCACCGGCGTGGAGGACGGCACCGTTCTCGTCGGTGGGCACGACGGGCTGTACGCGGGCTACGACTGGTCCTCGGGAGCGGTGCGGCTGTGGCAGCCGTCCGAGCTCTCCGGTCTCACCGACGGCGCACGTCCACGTTGATCCCGGTGAGCTGGGACTGATTGCTGAGCGGGTCGTAGCCCTCCCGTCCGGTGGGCGCGAGCCGGTTGACGTTGACGCCGGGGTGTCGGCGGGCCACGTCGAGACCGCGAGCGGTCCCCTGACCCCAGCCGTGCGTCATCGCCACGACCCCCGCACGCAGGGCGTCGTCGTACACCAGCACCGCGTCGACCTCCCCGTGCCGGTTGCGCACCGTGACGTCGTCGCCCTCGACGAGGCCCCGGCCGCGCGCGTCGTCCGGACTCATCCACAGCGGATTGCTCTGGTGGACACCCTGTTTGAGTACCGGAACGTTGTGCAGCCAGCTGTTGACCATGTAGTTGGTCCGGCGCGTGATCAGCTTGAGCTGGTCGGCGGGTTCGGCGTCGAGATCCGCGAAGATGCGCTCGGCGCTCGCGTACGAGCGCCGGAAGAGAGCCGGGCAGCAGTCGATCAGTCCGTCCTCGTGCTGCACCGCGATGTCGAAGACGTCGGTCGGCACCGCCTCCGGCAACACCGCCGTCTGGCAGGGCATCTCCTTCAGCCGGTCGATCGTCAGACCCGAGTCCCGCATCACCGCGTCGACGGCCGCGAGCGGGTTCGGTTCCGGGTCGTCGAGCAGTCCGGGGACACCCATCTCCTGCTGGATGCGCGACAGGATCCACCAGTCGTCACGGCGTTCCCCCCGCGCCGGGACCACCGCGGGCGTGTACTGCACGTAGGGTTCCATCGCGACGCCCATCGTGTTCAGGAAGTTCACGTCCTCCCGTTCGAGCCAGTCCGTCGCCGGGAGAACGTAATCCGCGATCTCCCCGGTGACCGTCCGGTACAGGTCGACGGTCACGATCAGGTCCAGTGACAGCAGCGCCCGGCGCAGCCGGTCGTCGCCACCGACCGACAGCAACGGGTTGCCGGACACCACGATCAGCGCGCGAATCGGGTCGTCGGCGTTCTCGACGAAGTCCGGGAGCAGGGCCGCTGGCAGGTCTCCGCCCACGGTGCGCATCTCCCCGAGCGGGCCGTCGAAGAACGGGTCCTCCCGTCTGCGTTTCGAGTGGTGCACCGTGTCCGCGACACCGCGGGAGTAGATGTTGCCGCCGCGCCTGCCCAGATTGCCGGAGAACAGGCTCACCATCGTCAGCATCCAGTACGCCAGGGCGCCCTGGCGGCCCTGGTTCACGCCCGTGGCCATGTAGATGCTGGCACTCGGCGCCGCGCAGAACTCGTCCGCGACCCGCCGGATCTCCTCCGCCGGGACACCGACGACCGAGGCGACCCGGTCGACGGGGTAGTGCCGGACGAAGTCGAGCAACTCGTCGACCCGTCGCGCACGCCGCTCCACCGCGGCCCGGTCGAACCCGATCCGGAAGACGATCTCGTGCAGGACCGCGGCGAGGAAGTAGAAGTCGGTGTCCGGCTTGATCTGCAGCACGTCGCCGGTCTCGGGCGACGACGACTCGATACGGCGCGGGTTGACGAAGCGCACCGTCCCACCTCGCCGTTTGATCGCGCGGAGCTTCGCCATGGGATCCGAGATGTGGATCAACGTCATGTGCGACACCTGCGGATTGCTGCCGAGGCACAGGAAGTGGTCGGTGTGCAGGAGGTCGGGAATCGGGTGCGCCATCGACGCCCCGTAGATCGCCTCACTGGCGGCGTACTTGGCGGAGGTGTCCTGGGTCCCTGCGCTGAATCGCATGCGGGTGTCGAACCCGCGGGCGATCGTGGCGGCGTTCGCGTAGTAGGCGCCGTTGAACGCCGACGGATTACCCTGGTAGACCGCGAGCGCGTTCCGTCCGTGCCGCCGACGAATGTCCTGCAGCCGGGCCGCGATGTCCCGGACGGCGTCGTCCCAGCCGACCGGTTCGAAGACACCACGTTCCTCGCTGCGCGGGTTCACCCGCCGGAGCGGCCGGTCGAGCCGATCCGGATCGCGGTGGACCTGCAGGTAGTGCACGCCCTTGTGGCACGAGAATCCGCGGTGCACAGGATGATCCCGGTCGGGCTGCAACCGGGTGACCACGCCGTCGTCGACCTCCGCGAGCAGGCCGCACCCCGGCTCACAGATGCGGCAGAAGGTGTGGACACGGTGCGTCACCGGGACACCCTCGCCGCCGCCCCAACCTCGAAAGCAACTGCGGCGTCGACGATCTTGACCCGCGGTCTCCCCGCCGTGCGGCCCTGTTCGCGCTCGTGACGGTCGATCGCGCGCCAGTCCCCACCCCCGAGCGCGTCGGGACGTCGGGCACGGACCAGTGCCGTGAGGTCCGCCGTCGACCCGGCCGGCGTGGTCAACCGGCCCTCCCGGTGATCGGCGAGCAGGGACTCGACCGTCTCCGCCGCGCAGTAACGGTTGGTGCCGATCACCCCGGTCGCGCCGCGTTTGATCCACCCGGCCACGTACTGACCGGCGACCGGATTACCGGTGTCGGGCTCCACCACCCGGCCCGCGACATTCGCAACCGTTCCGCCGGCGTCGTCGAACGGGAGACCCGGGATCGGCAGCCCGCGATAGCCGACCGCCCGCAGCACCAGCCCGCACTCGATGCTGTCGCGGGCCCCGGACTCGGTGTCCGCCACCAGCAGTGCCTCGACGCGGCCCGCGCCTGCTGCCTCCGTCGGGGTGCACCCGAACCGCAGCACGATCCGCCGGTTGCCGGGCGTCGGGGTCCGCCGGGAGTAGTCCGCCAGGATCTGCAGCTTCGTCGGTGCGTCCGGGCCCGCGTCCACCACCCCGTCCACGAGCACGTCGATCCCCGGGAGCGATCCGAGTGCGAGCAGTTCGGGGGTGGTGCAGGCCGCGTGCTCGGGGCCGCGACGGCCCAGCACCACCACCTCCTCGATCCGGCTGTCCGCCAGCGCGGACAGCGCGTGGTCGGCGATGTCGGTGCGGCGCAACGTCTCCACGTCGGACACGAGGATGCGCGCCACGTCCAGCGCGACGTTGCCGTTGCCGACCACCACGGCCCGCGAGCCGGCCAGGTCGAAGGAGCGATCGGCGTGGTCGGGATGACCGTTGTACCAGGCCACGAACTCCCTGGCGGCGTGGCTGCCCGGCAGGTCCTCGCCGGGGACACCGAGGCGGCGATCCCCCGAGGCGCCCGACGCGTGGATCACCGCGTGGTGGTGTCCCAACACCTCCTCGACCGTCACGTCGCGCCCGACCTCGACACCGAGATGGAACGTGAAACCGTCCCGACGTGCCGTGCGGTCGAACACCCGATCCACGGTCTTGGTGTGCCAGTGATCCGGTGCCACGCCGAACCGCACCAGTCCGCCTGCGACGGGGAGCCGCTCGAACATGGTGACCTCGGCCGCGATGTCGCGGCGCGCAAGGAGTTCCTCGGCGGCGTAGAACGCCGACGGCCCGGAGCCGACAATCGCCACCCTCAGCGGCGGCGGGTCGCTCACCCCCGCGGTCGCGATTGCCGGCGGCAGCGGCTGGACGTGCGCACCGGGCGACGCGGTGCGCGGATTCCGCTGGAAGTACTCGGCATTGATGTCGCGGTAGCGGTCGATGTCCGGCACGACGGCGTCACCGGGGACGATCGCGTCCACCGGGCAGACGTCGGAGCATGCACCGCAGTCGATGCAGGCAGCCGGATCGATGTACAACATCTCGGTACGCCGGTACTCCCGTTCGGCGGGAGTCGGATGGATGCAGTCGACGGGGCACACCGCGACGCAGGTCGCGTCGTTGCAGCAGTTCTGGGTGACCACGTACGCCATCAGGAGTGCTCCTCGCTCGTGCGCGTCACCGTGACCGGGACGCCGTTGAAGATCGGGGACGCCGTCAGCGCCTCCAGTGCCGTGTCGTCGTCCACCAGCGCGTTGTAGTTGGTGCCGGGAGCCGAGGCCGACCGGGGCGTGCGCAGTCCCGGACCGTTGTGACCCCATCCGTGCGGCATGCTCGCCACACCGGGCCGCAGCGCATCGTCGATCCGCACCTCGGCGGACACGGTGGTGACGCGGGACGTCACCGCCACCCGGTCGCCGTCGACGAGACCGCGCGTCGCCGCATCGTGTGGATTCATCAGCAGTGCACACTGCCCGCCGTCGGGCTGCGGCAACGCGTTGTGCAGCCACGAGTTCATCCCGCGGCGCTGGCGCCGGTTGATCAGCACCAGGTCCGGCGCCTGCCGGGTCGTGCTCGCGCGCAACCGGGGCAGATCCCGGACGATCATCTCGGGCACCAGGTCGATCCGTCCGTCCGGAGTCCGCAACACCTCGGGCAGTCGCGGCGTCAGCGGTCCGTAGTCGATGCCGTCGAGGTTGTCCTCGAGCACCGCCAGGGTCAGCCCGTCCGGGTCGAGTCCGAACCGGTCGCCGTACGGCCCGCTGCGCAGCCGCAGGTCCAGCAGCCGCAGTGGCCCGCGACGACCGGTGGTCGCGGCGACGGCGCGTTCCGGCTCGCAGCCGGCCAGTTTCGCGGCCCGCCGCGCGGCAATCGTCGCGACCTCGTCGTCGATCTCGTCGACGGACCGGTCTGGGGTGCCCCTCGCGATCGCGGCCAGCCGCAGCAGGATCTCCCACTCCGCCATCTCGCCGTCCGCGAGGTCCAGCAGCGGCGGTGTGTAGCGAGCGACGTTGCGAATCTGGAAGTGCGACAACGTCACGTCGTGATGGCCCCGGGTGGTGACCGGCGGCGGGGGCAGGATGACGTCGGCGTGGCGGGTGGTCTCGTTGAGGTAGCAGTCCACCGACACCATGAACTCGAGCGCGTCGAGCGCGTCCTCGATCGCACCGCTGTTCGGGAGGGACCGCGCGGGGTTGCCCGCGAGGGTGATCAGAGCACGGGTGCGTCCCGGTCCGGGGGTGAGGATCTCCTCAGCGAAGCACACGGCGGGCAACTCCCCCATCGCCTCCGGCAGCCCGCGGACCCGGGACCGCCAGCGATCGAACATCAGTGCCGGCGGTTTCGTGACCGGCCAGGTGTTCTGGCCACCGGCCGGGGGCAGCGAGAACATGGCGCCTCCGGGTCGGTCCAGGTTCCCGGTGACGATCGTGAGGACCTCGACGAGCCAGTTCGAGAGGGTGCCGAACTCCTGCATGCAGGTTCCGATCCTCGAATGCGCCACCGCGGCAGGTGCTCCCGCGAAGCCTCGGGCGACGGTCCGGATCGACGCGACGTCGACCCCGCACGCCTCGGCGACCGATTCCGGCGTGTACTCACGTGCGAGCGCCAGTGCCTCGTCCAGACCGTCGACGACGTCCGGTACGCGGCCCGGCCGGGCCAGGCCCTCCTCTGCGATCACGGCGAGCACACCGAGGAGGAACAGCGCATCGGTGCCGGGCCGGATCGGCACGTGCAGGTCCGCGACCTCGGCGGTGCGGGTCCGTACCGGATCGACGACCACGAGTGTCCCGCCCCGCTCCCGCAGCGCACGCAGGCGGGCGTGCATGCCGGGCGCGGTCACCGTACTGCCGTTGGAGACCATCGGATTCGAGCCGAGGACGAGCAGGTAGTCGGTGCGGTCGATGTCGGGCAGACTCAACCCCAGCCCGGTGCCGTAGAGCAGCATGTGCGCGAGGTTCTTCGGCCACGTGTCGACGCTGGCCGGCGAGTAGACGTTCCGGGTGCCGACGGCACCGATCAGTTCCCCGAGGTAGAACGTCGCATCCAGGTGGTGGGCAGCCGGATTGCCGTGGTAGATGGCGCAACTGCCGGGATCCCCGGTGACGAACTCCGGTAGCCGTCGTTCGATCTCGGCGAACGCCTCGGCCCAGGTCGCCTCACGGAACCCACCGCCCCCGGTGCGGAGGAGCGGCGTCCTGATCCGGTCCGGGTCGCCCTCGATGAGCCCGAGGCCGAGGCCCTTCGCGCAGCTGTGCCCGGCGCTCATCACATCGTCGGGATTCGGGGCGACCCGCACGATGGATCGTCCGTCGAGTTCGACGAGCAGCCCGCACGTCGACTCGCACAGCGGACAGATGCGGTGCCTGGTCCGTCTTTCGGTGGAGGTCACCCCTCGTCGCCCCTTCCTTCGGTGGCGGGTTCGACCGCGACGGGCACGGCGGTCAGTGTCGGCATCGCGTTGATCGTCTGCACGCCCGTGTCGGTTCCGGTCAGTTCGTTCACGTTCACCCCGACGTCGTCGTCCGGGTCGAGGCTGCCGAAGCAGTGCGTCATCGACACCACACCTCGCGCAAGGGTGCCGTCGGCGCGCGCGGTGGCCCGGACCCGCCCGGACGCCGAGCGCACGGTCACCTGCTGCCCGTCGGTGACGCCGAGGTCGGCGAGGTCTCGCGGATGCATGCGAGCCGGATTGGTTGCACCCGGAACGAGCCCGGGAACCCGGATTCCGGTGGAGTTCACGGACTCCCGGATACGGCGGACCACCAGACTCAACGGAAACCGCGGGTCGACCGCCCCCTCGGTCAGCGCGGCCCGGAGCTCGGCGCGCACGTCGTCGGGCAGCAACTGCAGGCGGTGCCCGGCGGCGTCCTCGGTCGCGGGGCCCACGACGGCGCCGCTGTCGCCGGCGAGGTGCCCGTGCGGGGCGGCGACGAGATCGGCGAACGGGACACGTCCGCGTTCGGCCGTCATCGCCAGCATCTGCTCGGAACTGGGCGGTGCGGCCGGGTCGAGAATACGGCCGGCGAACTTGAGCGGCTGCCCCGACGCGGCGGCGAGGCCGAGGAAGAACCGCCAGTCGTCGACCACGCCGGGCGGCGGCGTCACGACGGCAGGGGTGAACTGCGCGAACCGGCGTGGGAAGAACGGCTCCATGATGGCGGTGTGGTCGGCGCGTTCGTACATCGTCGTCGGCGCGATCACGTAGTGCGCGAGCCGTGCGGTGTCGGACATCCGCGGGTCGACGCACACCAGCAGGTCCAGGGACTCCAACGCGCGCAGCGCTTTCGCGCGATCCGGAAGTGCCGCGGCGGGATTGCCGCCGGACACGACGAGTGCCCGGACCCGGTCCGGCCCTGGTTCGAGGATCTCGTCGGCGAGGATGCCGGACGGAAGTTCGCCGCGGATCGCCCGCACGCCGCCGACGCGGCTGCGGAACCCGCTCTCGTAGGCGCGCGCCGGCGGGGCGACCTCCGCGCGAGCGGGCACGTGCCGGGTCAGGACGGCACGGTCGTCCGCCCGCTCGCCCTCGCGCAGGTACCGGCCACACACGACGTTCAGTGCGGCGACGAGATGCTCGGCGAGATTCGAGTGCGGTCCCATGCACAGGCCGGTACCACTGGTGGCCATGCCACGGCGACCGCGGGCGAACACCCGGGCCGCCTCGCGAACGCGGTCGGACGGGACTCCGCACACGTCCTGCACGAGCGCGGGAGTCACACCGGAAACCGCGGACGCGAGCGCGGGCAGGTCCGCGACGTGGCGGCCGCAGAAACCGCCGTCGTGCAGTCCCTCGGCGAGGATCACGTGGAGCAGGCCCGCCAGCAGCACGGCGTCCGTGCCCGGCTTGGGCGCGAGATGAATGTCGGCCAGCGCGGCGGTCTCGGTACGCCGCGGATCCACGACGATCAGGCGCAGACCACGGTCGCGGGCCGCACGCAGGGTGACGGACGGGTTCTGCACCACCGCGCCGTCGCCGTCACCACCGTTTCCGGAGACGACGGGGTTGGTGCCGGCGAGGAGCCACACGTCGGCGTCCTCGAAGCGTTGCCTGCCGCCGAGGTAGGTCCCCATTCGTTCGGCGACAACCCATTTCGCGGACTGGTCGATGGTCATCGTGGAGAAGAGCTTGTGTGAGCCGGTGCCCTTGAACCAGGCGCGGGCCATCGGCGGGGTGAGCGCGGCGAAGTTCTGCTGCGTTCCCATGAACAATGCGACCGCGTCGGGGCCGTACCGGTCGACGATCGCACGCAGGCGGTCGGCGACCTCGACGGTTGCCCTCGCCACGGGCACCGGTTCGTGGGTGCCGTCGGCGGTGCGTCGCATGGAGGTGGTCAGTCGGTCCGGCCCGTGGCCGAGATCGCCCCCGCGGCGCCCCTTCGGGCAGGTGTACCCAGCGGAGATCGGGTGGTGGGCGTCGCCGAGAACCCGTGCGATCCGCCCGTCCTCCACGTCGAGCAGCACGCCGCAGGAGGAGGCGCAGAGCCTGCAGAACGATGTGTGGCGGGACGTGGCGGATCGCACGGCGGTCAGTCCACCCGGACGGCGACGGGTGCGGTCGCAGTTGCGGCGAGCGCGGCCCGTTCGCGGCGGCGTTCGCGGGCGAACAGCACACCGAGGGTGAGGACGGCGAGCGCGGTCGGCGCGATCATGAGCAGGAAGATCGTGCGGGCGTCCATTCCCGCGGCGATGAGCGCGGCGCCGACCGTCGGGCCGACGATCGATCCGATGCGGCCGACGCCCATCGCCCAGCCGATGCCGGTCGAGCGCGCCGCGACCGGGTAGACGGACGCGGCGATCGCGATGATGCCCGCCGAACTGCCGGAGATGCCGAAGCCGACGACGCAGATCGCCAGGAGCAGCAGGGTGGAGTTCGCCAGCGACAGCGCGACGGCGCCGATGAACAGCGCCCCGAGGGTGTAGCCGGCCATGACCACCGCGTACGCCGCACGAGGGCCGTCGGAACGTCCCCACGCCGCCGCGACCCGGTCGGTGATGCGGCCGACGGACAAGGCACCCGCCATGCCACCGAGGTTGAACAGTGCGGCCGCCAGGATCGCATTGGACGAGGTCTGCCCCGCCTCGCTGAACAGCGTGGGCATCCATCCGAACAGGAAGTAGATCACCAGGAAGTTGACGACGAAGACCACCCAGAGCAGTGCGGTGTCGACCGCGCGGCCGCTCGCGAAGAGCTCTCGCACCGGCGACTTCGCCTCGGCCACCGAGTCCTGCGTGAACCGGACCGATTCGGACAGGTCGGTCTGCGGCGAGATGGCCGCGACGATCTTCGACACGGCGACGTGGTCGCCGCGTGCCGCGAGGAACTTGCCGGACTCCGGCAACCACCTCCACGCGAACGCGACCGCGATCAGTGGCAGGACGCCACCCGCGACGAAGATCGACTCCCATCCGTACGCCGGGATCAGCCGAGCCGCCGCGAGGCCGCCGAGGAATCCGCCGAGGGACATGCCGGCGACGACGATGGTGACCATCGTGGCGCGGCTGCGTGCCGGGCTGTACTCGCTGGTGAGGGCGATCAGGTTCGGGGTGACGCCGCCGAGCCCGATTCCGGCCAGGATGCGCAGCACGATCAGCGCACCCATCGACGGCGCGAACGCGGAGGCCAGGGTGAACACCGAGAAGATCACGGTGCACACGAGGATGACGCGGCGCCTGCCCCACCGGTCCGCGACGGGACCGAACAGCAGACTGCCGACGACCATCGCGCCACTGCTCAGCGCCAGCAGCAGGCCGAACGACGCCTTGGCCACGCCCCAGTCCTCGGACAGTGCGGGAATCGCGAACCCGATGAGCTGGGCGTCCATCCCGTCGAGGATGGCGAGCGCCAGGCACAGTGCGATGGCACGTTTCTGGAGGGCCGACACCGGGGCGGTGTCGATGAGGCGGGAGATGTTGACTTCACGGGTTGGGGCCACGACGTGCATTCCTCTCGGAAGGGGGAACTGCAGTTGATGACGCCGGCCCCGTCGGAGCCGGCGCGGTACATCGGTGATGCCGGGTGGGTCAGGCGGGCGCGACGGTGCCGCTCACGGTCGAGGCGACCGGCCCGTCGACGGCGAAGGCGTCCGTGGGGACCTCGGGGAAGCGCTGGCGCAGCGAGGGCTTGGCGAGTTTGCCGGAGAACGTGCGCGGCAGCGGTTCGCCCAGGGCGACGGCGTGCTTGGGGCGCTTGAACTTCGCGAGGTTCTCGCCGGCGACCTCCGCGATGTCGGCGACGATCTCCGCGGCGGGGCGCTCGCTGTGGAAGACGACCATCGGCACCTCGCCCCAGCGGTCGTCCTTGACACCGATGACCGCGAGATCGACCAGACCCTCGATGCCGTGCAACGCCTTCTCGATCTCCGCGGGGTAGACGTTCAGTCCGCCGGAGATGAGCATGTCCTTGCTGCGGTCGACGATCCGGAGGAAGCCGCCCTCGTCCTGCATGCCGAGGTCGCCGGTGCGCAGCCACCCGTCGACCAGGGTCGAGGCAGTGGCCTCGGGCTTGTTCCAGTACTCCCGCAGGACGTGCTCGCCGCGGACCAGGATCTCGCCCACCTCACCGGCCGGCGTGTCGATGCCGGGGTCCCCGATCTTCACGTGGGTGCCGACCAGCGGCAGGCCCGCGAAGCCGGGGCGGGACACTGCGTCCTCGTAGGCGAGGGTCGAGACCATGCCGGACGCCTCGGTCAATCCGTAACACTGGGTGAGCGGGATGCCGTGCGAGCGGTAGAAGTCGAGCAGGTCGAGGCTGACCGGTGCGCCGCCGGTGCCGGCGAAGGTGAACTTCGCGAGCTTGCGGGTGCCGAAGTCGGGCAGCATCGTCATCCGCTCCCAGATCACGGGGACGGTCGTGGTGGCGGTGATCTGTTCGCGCTCGAAGGTGTCGAGCGCGATCTCGGGGTCGTACTCGCGCAGCAGCACCATCGTCGCTCCGGGCACGACGACGAGCTGCATGAAGATCGAGAGCACCGAGCCGGTGTACACGAGCGGCGCCGAACAGAGCACACGGTCCCGGGAGGAGAAGCCGAACGTCAGGGACTGCGAGATGCCGGGGGTCATCGCGTTGCGGTGGGTGATCAGGGCACCCTTCTGCACGCCGGTGGTTCCCGAGGTGTAGCAGATGAATCCGGGGTCGTCGGCGTCGATGGCGACAACCGGAGCGGTGCCCGGATCGATCAGCCGCTCGTACGGCGGATGGGCGTCGCCGCCGATGGAGTACGTCTCGAACTCCACCTGCTCCGCGGCGACCTCCAGCAGCGGCGCGAACGCGTCCTCGACGATCACCACCCGGGGGGCGGAGTCGACGATCATCGGCGCCAGCTCCTTGGCCGTCAGCCGGAAGTTGAGCGGAACACTGATCGCACCGAGCTTGAGGGTGGCGAGGATGACGTGCGCGAGCTCGGGACGGTTGAGCATCATCACCGAGACGCGGTCGCCCTTGCGGACGCCGCGCGCCGCGAGGCCGCGAGCGAGCGCGTCGGTGATCGCGTCGACCTCGGCCCAGGTCTGGGAGGTGTCCCCGAAAACGATCGCCTGTTGCTGCGAGCGCGTCTTGCCCCAGAACCGGGTCAGGTCCGCGAGATTCATCTGTGCTCCTCGATGTCGTGCGCCGGTTCACCGGCGGGTCGTCAGCTGGTGCGGCGGCGTCGGCGGGTGTGACCGCCCTCACTTGATGCCCGTAAACCTAACAGCTATAGGCACCGGGCGCAATGCCCGATTCGAGACCTTCGACCTCGTCGCCGGTACGCGGTCACGGACACGAAAACGACACCCACACAAGTTGATTCGTGTGGGTGTCGTCGACCGTGTCGGACGTCGGTCAGCCGGCGGTCGGCACCTCGCCGCGCAGCGACCCACTGCCGGAAATCTCCGCGATGCGGTCCTCGCCGTAGCCCGCCACCGACCGCAGCACCTCGACGGTGTCGGCACCGACGGCCGGGGGCAGCTCGGGAGCGAACTTCTCTCCGGCGACCCGGACCGGGCTCACCACGAATTCGAGTTCGCCCGCCTGCGGGTGGTCCACCCGGTAGGTGTTGTCCCGCGCCCGGAAGTGCGGGTCCGCGAGCATGTCGGCGACGCTGTTCACCGGACCGCCCGCGATACCGTGTTCGAGGAACAGGTGCACCCACTCCGCGCGGGTGCGCGTGGCGAAGATCTCCGTCAGCGCCCGCCACACCAGGTCCGCACGTGCCGCGGCGCCGTCGTCGACGCTGGTCAGGTCGACCCCGACGAGGTCCTCACGGCCGACCGCGACCAGGAAGTTGCGCCAGAACTTGTCCACGTGCGATCCGAACAGGATCGCCTCGCCGTCACTGGTGCGGTAGGCCTCGAGCCGCGGCCAGTCGGGCAGGCGACCGTCCGGCAGCCAGGTGGGACGCGGAATCGATCGGTCCTTGTTCAGCTCCGCGTCGACGAGGTCCGGCATCCAGGCCGCGGCGACGTCGATGCCCGCCACCTCGACGTGGGAGCCGACACCCGTGGCCGACGCCTTGTGCAGTGCGGCGAGCAGGCCCATCGCCCCGTAGGCGCCGAGCGCGTACATCGCGATCGGGGGTGTGGTGGAGCCGGCCATACCCTCGGTGGGCGGGTTCGCAGGCGTACTCACCTCACGCAGCCCCGCGTAGGCGTCGAAGACCGGGCCGCCGGTGCCGAGAACCCGGTACGGACCATCGGTCCCCATCCCGGACACCGTGCACAGGACGATCCTCGGATTCACCTGCCGCAGTTGCTCGTAGCCGATCCCCAGCCAGTCCAGGTACCCGCCGCGCATGCCCTCGATCACGGCGTCACACGAGCCGGCGAGATCGAGGAACGCCTGCTTCCCGCCCGGGCTGCGCAGGTCGAGCACGACGGACTTCTTGCCGCGATTCCAGCGCAGGTGCATGAACGCCGGACCGTCCGCGTCGCCGATCGCCCGGCTGCCGCCGACTCGAACCGGGTCGCCGAACGGTCCCGACTCCACCTTGATCACCTCGGCGCCGAGGTCCGCGAGATGCCCGCCCAGCGAGGCCGGGGCCAGCTGGGCGACCTCGAGGACGCGCACACCGTCCAGCAGGGAGAAGCCGCTCATCCTTCACTTCCTTCACGGTCTTTCGAAATGTTCTGTGTCTGCTCGGGTTTGAGCTCGACCCACAGTCCCTCCACGTCGGCGACCAGGGTGTCACCGTCGTACATCGCCCCGCGCAGGAAGCGCTTGCGGCCCTCCTGCCCGACCAGTTCCGCCGTCACCGTCAGTTCGGTGTGCAACGGGGCGAGCGCTCGGAAGTTCACGTTGAGGTATGCGGTGCGACCCCACGGCCTGCCCGCGCTGTTCGCGAGGCGGGCGAGGAGTTCGTCGAAGATCAGCGGCGTCACGCCGCCGTTCATCGCGTACCGGCCGGAGTGGAACCGTCCCACCGTCACCCGACCAGTCGCCGTGGTGTCCGTGACGGTGTCGATGTGCAGGACCGGCGCGAGGGCGTGCCCCTTTCCCGGTATCTCCCAGCGCTTTCCGGCAGCCTGGGTGTCTTCGTCGACCTCGTGGGCGCGCATCCGCCGCGCGGCCTCGCGCAGCGCCGCCGCGACCTCCGCCGCCGCCTCCGGAGTCGGCAGGCTCCGCGTCACCGCCTCCTGGACCTCGCGTAGCGCGTCGACCAGATCGGCGTACTCGTCGTCGGCGTCGACGGTCGGCCGGAAGGGATCCGGCCAGCCCGGGTTCCAGATGTCGAGGGTGGTCGGCTCGGTCATCGCGCCGTCCGTCCCGGTCGGGTGAAGAATCCGGAGAACAGGTCGGTGATCGGACGGGGCCGCAGCGTGGTCCGGGCGACGGTGTTCTCCCGGTCGTAGCGGGTCCGCAGGTCCCGGCCCGGCCCGTCGAGGAGCAGGGCCTTGATCTCACGCAGACCCTCCGGCGGCTGCGCGGCGAGTTCGGTCGCCGCGTCGAGCGCGAGTCGTGCCACGTCCCCGTCCTCGGCGTACCGGCTGAGCAGACCGATCCGGAGCGCCTCGGTGCCGTCGACCGTCCGCGACGTCATCAACAGATCCCGGGCCGTACCCGCCCCGACCAGGCCGTCCAGCAACCAGGTCAGGTTCGCGCCACCGTACCTGGCAGAACTCATCGTGAAACGCGTCGAGGGGCCGCCGACCCGCAGGTCCGAGGCGGCGGCGACGATGTTGCCCGCACCGTGCGCGGCCCCGGCGACGGCCGCGACGATCGGTTTCGGAAACGTGAGGTACCGCCACAGCAGTTCCTCCCGTTCGAGCATCGCCGCCGTCGTCTCGTCCGGGGACATCGCGGCGAGTTCGGTCAGGTCGTACCCCGCCGAGAAGGCGTCCGAGCCGGCACCGGTCACGATCACCGACCGGGCCGCGTCGTCCTCGGCGACCTCGGCGAGCACCGCGTCCAGCTCCCGCTGTAGCGGCAGGGAGATCGCGTTGCGGACCTCCGGACGATTCAGCGTCACCCGGACCACGCCCGATGCGGGGTGATCCAGGAGCAGGTCCGCCACCGGGCTACCGAGCCGCGGCGAGCTGTGCGGACCGCTCACGGTCGAGCTCCGCGACGTCGCCGGCGACCATGTTGTGGAAAAGCTGTCCCGGCAACTCGTTTCGGCCGTAGATGAGCTCCTCGACCTGACCGTGCGCGGCGTTGTCGGTGATGGTCTTCGTGACGAACCAGTCCTCGGCGTGCAGGGTCTCCATCAGCAGCTCCCAGTTCTTCTCCAGGATCCGCTCCTCGCGGGGGGTCTCGGGCTTCCTCGGGGACAGCAGCCGGATCGTGCAGTAGCTGACGTTCGGATCGTCCTTGTCGGGCACGATGGTCCAGATCTCGAAGTGATTCGGCTCGGTGACCAGCATGGTGCCCGGGTAGATCGTGTAGTTCGCGAGCGAGTAGTCACGGACGTCGAAGCTGTCCGGATCGGCGTCGCGGACCTCGGTGATCGCCTTGCGCGCCACCACCAGTCGCCACGAGCGGCCCACCACGTCGAGCGCGGTGATGTTGCCCTCGAGGTAATTGCACACGGTCTTGGTGTGCAACTGGCACAGGTGGTACGAGTCCTGCACGCCGTCGACGGCGATCTTCCAGTTCATGTCGAGCTTCCAGGTCTCCTTGCGCACCTGGAACGAGTCGGTCATACCGGTGTCGGTGACCTCGGCGTCGTGCTTGGCGCCGAGCACGGTCGCGATGTCGAGGTCGGCGCCGACCGTCGGCACCACCCAGACGAGTCCGTGCCGGACCTCGCACGGGAACTCGACCAGGCCGTACTCGCCGCGGTCCATGCCGTCGAAGCCCTCGGCGTGCGGCATCCCGCGCAGCGCGCCGTCCTTGCCGTAGGACCAGTTGTGGTACGGGCAGGCGAAGACACGCTTGCAGCCCGACTCGCCGAACTCGACCTTGGAGCCACGGTGGCGGCACACGTTGGAGAACGCCTTCACGCTGCCGTCGTTCTGCTTGACGACGAGCAGCGGGGTGCCGATGAGTTCCGTGGTGAGGAAGTCGCCGGACTTCTGCAGCTCGTCGACGTGGGCCACGATGTGCGGGAACCGCCGCACCACGTCGCGCTCCTTGGCCGCGAGCTCGGGGTCGTTGAAGACCGAGAACGGCACGCGGAGCAGGTCGTCCGCGTAGTCGGTGGTGTCGTTGTCCACGTGGGCGATGAGCCGCTGCGTGAGCCTGATCTTCTCGTCGCGCTCCATGGATCGAGGGTGACACACGAGACAATCAATGTCTAGCGTCTTATCTAACTACTTTCGGTTGTTTTCCGATTGGTACCGTTCTCCCGTGGCAGCACGCACCGGCACCGACACCTCGACCGACGCCCGCACAGCGATCCTGGCGGCCGCCGAGGAATGCTTCGCGCGATTCGGCATCGCGAAGACGACGATGGAGGACGTCGCGAAGGCCGCGGCGATGTCGCGGGCGACGGTGTACCGCTACTTCGCCGACCGGGAGGCGCTGATCACCGAATCCGTCGTCCGGCGGGCCCGGGCGAACATGCCCCGCGCCCGCGCGAACATCACCCGCTGGCCGACCGTCGAGGAACGCATCGTCGAGGGGATCTGCCAGGACATCCGGAAAGGCCACCTCGACCCACTGGTGACTCGGCTCGTCTCACCCGAGTCGATGGCGCTGTCGATCCAGCTGCTCAGCGAATCGGGGCGCGCCATCGAGCTGACCCACGAGCTGTGGGGCCCGATCATCGCCGACGAACAGGCGGCCGGAAACATCCGCGCCGACCTCGACCCGCGACTGGTGTCCGAGTGGATCTCCGAACTCGAGATCATGTACATCAGCCAGTACGGCACCGACGACAGCGCCCTCGACCGGGTGCGGATCAAGCTCCGCGCATTCGTGGTGCCCGCGCTGCTGCCGCGCTGAACCCGGTCGGGCACGAACGGCGTCGGTCGCGGTCCGCGCGTCAGTCAGCGCTGGACCAGCCGGCGACCGTCGCCGTCAGCAGACCCACGTACACCTCGAACGCCTCGTTCACCCGGTCGCGGTCCCCGGTGGCCAGCAGGTCGAGCGACAGGCCGCGAATCTGGGCCAGGATCAGCGTCGCGTGCGCGGACACCTCGCCTTCCGGACAGCCGACCGCGCGCAACCCCGATTCGAGCGCCGCGAGCCACTGCCCGATGAACTTGTCGAGGAACCGCGGGTTCTGGTCGGGCTTGAGGACTGCCTGGACGTAGAGCTCCAGCATGACCCGGAACCGCAGCAGTTCGCCGGGCGCCATCCGCACGCTCCACCACGAACGCAGGAGTGCGATCGGGTCGTCGACGTCGCCGGTCGTCAGCTCGGTGGGGATGGTGTCACTGCGCATCCGCTCGACGACCTCGGCGAGCAGGTTCTCCTTGCTCCCGAAATGGTGCAGGAGCGAGGCGTGCGAGACACCGACCACCTTCGCGAGCGGCCGCATCGACAGCTCCGCCACGCCGTGCTCGATCACGTAGGCGGTGACGGCGTCGAGCAACTCGTCACGGCGCCCCGCGTATCGCAGGGTCCGCCGGTCGACACGTTCCGTCCCCGTCACGTGCCAAGCGTACGGCGCCGACCGGTCCTCGCCGGGCCGAGCACGTCATCCGGTGCCGGTGCGCACGGGCGGAACCCGTCAGCCCGCCCGGGTGGAACCCGTCAGCCCATCGGGTCGTCGACGACATCCACCGCGGGAACCCGGAACGGCGGCAGCACGGTTCCCCAGCGCACGCACTCCCATCCGCCGGCCGCGGTCGGGAGGAGCTCGATCGTCTGGGTGTTGTCGAGGTGCGTGTCGGCGGAGAACCGGCCGTCGAGGCCCGTCAGGTATGCCGCGACCAGCCGGATCGCGGCGCCGTGACTGACGACGAGCACGTCGCCGTCGCTGTCGTCCTTCTCGAGGTACTGGCCGCGGAGCGATTCGACCACCGGCAGGTACCGCTCCAGGACGTCCTCGCCGGATTCACCGCCCGGAATCCGGGCGCCGAGTTCGCCGACGTGCCACGAGTGGAACACTTCGGCGAACAGTTCGTGCGATGCGCGGTCGGCGCGGTCCTCGAGTTCTCCGGCCTGAGCCTCGTGGATGCCCTCACGCACCTGCACGACGAGGCCGGAGGCGTGTTCGATGTAGCTCGCGGTCTGCCTGGCGCGGACCGCCTCGGACGCCACGAGCGCCTTGGGGAGCGCGCCCGTGAGCCCCGCACCGAAGGTCTTCGCCTGCCCGTGTCCGATCTCGGTCAGCCGGGCACCGGGGAGCGCTGTGTCCAGCCGCCTGGCCACGTTCGCCTCGGTCTGGCCGTGCCGGACCAGGATCAGCTTGCCCGCCAACTCAATTCGTCCCTTCACTCTCGCCTGCGACGACCCGCCGCAGCCACTCGTTCGCCTCGTCGTCCGACGGCGGGCGCCTACCGCCGTCCGTCGCTGCGGGCCAGGACCCGAGGAATCGGACGGTGTGTTTGCGGTGCAGCGCTTTCAGTGCTTCGGCGACCGCGGAGTCCTCGATGTGACCACTGCAGTCGAGGTAGAAGCGGTAGGTGCCGAACTCGACTCGGGTCGGACGGGACTCGATGCGGGTGAGGTCGATGCCGCGGGTGGAGAACTCGGCCATCGCACCGACCAGCGACCCGGGCTCGTGGTTGAGCTGGAGCACGACGGACGTGCGGTCCGATCCGGTCACGGGCGGCACCGGCGCGGGTCGGGTGACGAGCACGAATCGCGTTCTGGCACCGGCGAAGTCGGCGACACCGGAGGCGAGGGAGACGAGGCCGAGACGTTCCCCGGCCAGCGCGGTGGACACGCCGGCGTCGGCTCGTCCCGCCGCGACGTCCTCGGCGGCACCGGCATTGGACGACGCGGATTCGACGACGGCGCCCGGCAGGGTGTGCTCGATCCATTCCCGCACCTGCGCCTCGGCGACGGGGTAGGCGCGGATCGTGCGGACCGTGTCGAGTGTCGTCCCCGGCCTGCCGACGATGGTGAAGCTCACGTCCAGTTCGGTCTCGGCCATGATCTGCAGCCGCTCACCGGCCGCCAACGCGTCGAGCGTCGGACGGACCGGACCCTCGACGGAACTCTCGATCGGAACGACGGCGCCCTCGACGGCGCCGTCGCGGACGAGGGCCAGCGCGGCGGGCGGGCTCGCCGCGACGACCCGCTCGACAGGGCCGCCGAGGACACCGGTCGACTCGAACTGGTCGAGCGCCATCTCGGTGAAGGTTCCGGACGGTCCGAAGTAAGCGATGCGCGGCACCCGTCCAGGTTACGCAGCGGCCCCGACGACACCTTCCACGCCACGATCGGATCTCCCCACCCACCCCGAACGGACCCCTCGCCCCCGGCATGAACGGTTCCGTTCACTCGATCAGATCGACTGAACGGA
>AODO01000022.1 GCA_000341795.1 Rhodococcus triatomae BKS 15-14
TTGTTTGTGTGTTGTTTGAGAACTGCACAGTGGACGCGAGCATCTTTGTTGTAAGTAATGAAGAGCGTACGGTGGATGCCTTGGCACCAGGAGCCGATGAAGGACGTAGGAGGCTGCGATAAGCCTCGGGGAGCTGTCAACCGAGCTGAGATCCGAGGATTTCCGAATGGGGAAACCCAGCACGAGTGATGTCGTGTTACCCGCATCTGAATATATAGGGTGTGTGGAGGGAACGTGGGGAAGTGAAACATCTCAGTACCCACAGGAAGAGAAAACAACCGTGATTCCGTGAGTAGTGGCGAGCGAAAGCGGAGGAGGCCAAACCGTGGGTGTGTGATAGCCGGCAGGCGTTGCACTTGCGGGGTTGTGGGGTCATCTTTGTCAGTTCTGCCGAGCTGGCCGACAGTAAGAAATCATCGTGTTAGTCGAAGTGGTCTGGAACGGCCTGTCGTAGAGGGTGAGAGTCCCGTAGACGAAAACATGGTGACTGTTGTAGGTGATGCCCAAGTAGCAGCGGGCCCGTGAAATCTGCTGTGAATCTGTCGGGACCACCCGATAAGCCTGAATACTCCCTGGTGACCGATAGCGGACTAGTACCGTGAGGGAAAGGTGAAAAGTACCCCGGGAGGGGAGTGAAATAGTACCTGAAACCGTGCGCTTACAATCCGTCAGAGCCTTTGCACCTTCGGGTGGGGGGTGATGGCGTGCCTTTTGAAGAATGAGCCTGCGAGTTAGTGGCATGTCGCGAGGTTAACCCGTGTGGGGTAGCCGTAGCGAAAGCGAGTCCGAATAGGGCGTTCGTAGTGGCATGTTCTAGACCCGAAGCGGAGTGATCTACCCATGGCCAGGGTGAAGCGACGGTAAGACGTCGTGGAGGCCCGAACCCACTTAGGTTGAAAACTGAGGGGATGAGTTGTGGGTAGGGGTGAAAGGCCAATCAAACTCCGTGATAGCTGGTTCTCCCCGAAATGCATTTAGGTGCAGCGTCACGTGTTTCTCGCCGGAGGTAGAGCTACTGGATGGTCTAGGGGGCCCACAAGCTTACCGAAATCAGCCAAACTCCGAATGCCGGTGAGTGAGAGCGTGGCAGTGAGACTGCGGGGGATAAGCTTCGTAGTCGAGAGGGAAACAGCCCAGATCGCCGGCTAAGGTCCCTAAGCGTGTACTAAGTGGAAAAGGATGTGGGGTCGCGAAGACAACCAGGAGGTTGGCTTAGAAGCAGCCACCCTTGAAAGAGTGCGTAATAGCTCACTGGTCAAGTGATCCTGCGCCGACAATGTAGCGGGGCTCAAGTACACCACCGAAGCCGCGGCATTCACATGAGCCCGCCTTTCTCCTACGGGGGATTGGCCAGGTGTGTGGATGGGTAGGGGAGCGTCGTGCAGCCGTGGAAGCGGCAGTGTGAACTAGCCGTGGAGGCTGCACGAGTGAGAATGCAGGCATGAGTAGCGAAAGACAAGTGAGAAACTTGTCCGCCGAATGACCAAGGGTTCCTGGGCCAGGTTAATCCGCCCAGGGTGAGTCGGGACCTAAGACGAGGCCGACAGGCGTAGCCGATGGACAACGGGTTGATATTCCCGTACCCGTGTGAACGCGTCAATGGTGAATCAGTGATACTAACCGTCCTGAAGTGCCCTTACTTCCCTTCGGGGAACCTGGGTGTGGATGCACGGAACCTGAGCTGGTAGTAGCCAAGCGATGGGGTGACGCAGGAAGGTAGCTGGGCCAGTGAGTGGTAGTACTGGTGTAAGCGTGTAGGGCGAGTGGTAGGCAAATCCGTCACTCATGTGCCTGAGACGTGATGCGTAGCCGATTGAGGTGAATTCAGTGATCCTATGCTGCCGAGAAAAGCCTCTAGCGAGTTTTCACACGGCCCGTACCCCAAACCGACACAGGTGGTCAGGTAGAGAATACTAAGGCGATCGAGATAACTATGGTTAAGGAACTCGGCAAAATGCCCCCGTAACTTCGGGAGAAGGGGGACCTCTGTTGGTGACCGGATTTACTCCGTGAGCTGGTGGGGGTCGCAGAGACCAGTGAGAAGCGACTGTTTACTAAAAACACAGGTCCGTGCGAAGTCGTAAGACGATGTATACGGACTGACGCCTGCCCGGTGCTGGAAGGTTAAGAGGACCGGTTAGCCAACTTGTTGGCGAAGCTGAGAATTTAAGCCCCAGTAAACGGCGGTGGTAACTATAACCATCCTAAGGTAGCGAAATTCCTTGTCGGGTAAGTTCCGACCTGCACGAATGGCGTAACGACTTCTCAGCTGTCTCAACCATAGACTCGGCGAAATTGCATTACGAGTAAAGATGCTCGTTACGCGCGGCAGGACGAAAAGACCCCGGGACCTTCACTATAGCTTGGTATTGGTGTTCGGTTCGGTTTGTGTAGGATAGGTGGGAGACTGTGAAGCGGGCACGCCAGTGTTCGTGGAGTCGTTGTTGAAATACCACTCTGATCGTATTGGACATCTAACCTCGGACCATGATCTGGTTCAGGGACAGTGCCTGGTGGGTAGTTTAACTGGGGCGGTTGCCTCCCAAAATGTAACGGAGGCGCCCAAAGGTTCCCTCAGCCTGGTTGGCAATCAGGTGTTGAGTGCAAGTGCACAAGGGAGCTTGACTGTGAGACTGACAGGTCGAGCAGGGACGAAAGTCGGGACTAGTGATCCGGCACCGGCATGTGGAAGCGGTGTCGCTCAACGGATAAAAGGTACCCCGGGGATAACAGGCTGATCTTCCCCAAGAGTCCATATCGACGGGATGGTTTGGCACCTCGATGTCGGCTCGTCGCATCCTGGGGCTGGAGTAGGTCCCAAGGGTTGGGCTGTTCGCCCATTAAAGCGGCACGCGAGCTGGGTTTAGAACGTCGTGAGACAGTTCGGTCTCTATCCGCCGCGCGCGTTAGAAACTTGAGGAAGGCTGTCCCTAGTACGAGAGGACCGGGACGGACGAACCTCTGGTGTGCCAGTTGTCCTGCCAAGGGCACTGCTGGTTAGCTACGTTCGGAAGGGATAACCGCTGAAAGCATCTAAGCGGGAAGCCTGTTCCAAGATGAGGTTTCTCACCCCCTTTGAGGGGGTAAGGCCCCCGGCAGACCACCGGGTTGATAGGCCAGAACTGGAAGCACAGTAATGTGTGGAGGTGACTGGTACTAATAGGCCGAGGACTTACCACAAAGAAGCTACGCGTCCACTGTGCGGTATCTGAAACAACACACGTTGTATCGGATCGAGAATCGTTTCA
>AODO01000023.1 GCA_000341795.1 Rhodococcus triatomae BKS 15-14
CCCCGGGAACACCCCACCCACAGTCACGAAAGGACCCACCCTCATGTACGCCACCACCGCCACTGCAGTCCGGGCAGCCGCCGTCGGGCTCGCCGTCACCGCCACCCTGATGACCGGCGGAGTCGCACTCGCCGCGATCACCCCCGCACCCGGCACGGTCGCCGACCCCGGGGTCGCCGCCCCGACGCAGAACGCGCCGGGGGGAGTGGTACTCGGCGGAGCCAACGTCGGACCTCTCGGCGTCGGCGGCGTGACCGCCGGACCCGGTGGAGTACTGCTCGGTGGCATCGACATCGGCGGTCTCGGAAACGGAACCGGACTGCCCCCGGTCGGCGGTCCGTGACCGCAGGCGCGCAGCATCCGCAGAGTCGCGCCGCGCCGCTGTCGTACCCCCGCCGCACCCGCAGTCGTGGTTTCGCGGCTCGCCGACAGCTGTAATTTCGCGGCTCGCCGCGGCGATACACAGATTGCCCGTCACACTCCGCACGGGAGGCGACATGTCGAACACGAACGGCGAACACCCCCGCCGCGCCACGGTCGTCGCGGACGACGGCGTCCCCATCGCCGTCCACGAGTACGGGCCACCCGACGCGGAGGTCACCGCCGTCTTCCTGCACGGCCACTGCATGCGATCGCAGGCGTGGAGCCTGCTGCGCGACGTGCTGGCGTCCTCCTGGCGTGGCCGGGTGCGGATGGTGTTCTACGACCACCGCGGCCACGGGGAGTCCGGGCACGCGCCGACCGCCACGTACACCATCGAGCAGCTCGGCCGAGACCTCTCCGCCGTCATATCCACAGTCGCGCCGACCGGTCCACTGCTTCTCGTCGGTCATTCGATGGGCGGGATGGCGGCACTCACCTACGTCCGGCAGCAACCCGAGGAGGTTCGGAGCCGCCTCGTCGGCATCGCCCTGATCTCCACCGCAGCAGGAGGATTGGCGGAACTCGGTCTCGGCAGGCTGCTGCGCAGCCCGGTCGTCGGCGCTGTCCACGTCGCCGTCCGCCGTGCACCGCGAGTCGCCGCGGGGTCGAGACGGGTCACCTGCCTCGTCAGCGGGGCCGCCATGCGGGTGGCCCGGAATCGTGGCCGGGCCGTCGACCCCCGCATCCTCGTGGTCGCCGCGGCGATGGCGGCCGAGGCCTCGGTGGTGACGATGGCCGGCTTCCTCGCCTCCCTCGCCGAGTTCGACGAGGCGGAGGCGACGGCCGTTCTCGCCGGAATACCCGCCGTCGTCGTCTGCGGAACCGCGGACCTGCTCACCCCGGTCGCCCATTCCGAATCGCTCGCCGCGCGGCTACCCGGGGCGCAGCTCGTGCGCATCGCAGGCGCGGGGCACTCGATCATCCTGGATCGCACGAGCGAGGTGGCTGCCGCTCTCGACTCCCTCGTCCAGCGGGTCGCCGCCACGGGCCTCGCCGCCACCGGCTGATCTCACAGGTCGTGGCCGGTGACCACCCCGAGCTGCAGGGCCCGTTCCGCGAGCGCGACCCGCTTGCGGTTCTGAGGCAGCTCCTCCACTCCGAACTTGCCGAACAGTGTCCGCAGGTGCGCCTTGACGGTGTCCACCGTCAGGAACAGCTCGTCCGCGATCTGCTGATTCGACGCCGGATTCGCGAACGAGGCGCCGTGCTTGAACGGTCTGCACAGCGCGATCAGCACCGACCGCTGGGTCTGCGTCACCGATCGGACGTCCGGAACCGTGCCCGCGACCATCGTCGCGTCCTCCTCGCCGGCGCCGAACTCCTGGAAGATCAGCACTGTCCCCCCGACACGAACGCTGTCACCGGGCCGCAGTCTCCGGCGCCCGCTGACGCGATCGCCGTTGACGTACGTCCCGTTCCGGGACAGTCCGTCGTCGAGGAGTGTCCAGTGCCCACCGACGAACTCGATCACCGCGTGGACTCGCGAGATCTCCTCGTCGTCGGGCAATGACACGTCGGACTCGGCCGACCGCCCGACGGTGAGGCGTGGACGGTCCGGGGTGAGGTCCCATCGTTGTTCGCCCCGCCCGTCCGGGGTGGCCAGCCTGACGTACGCGAGGGCTTCCGCGGTCACGGACTCATCGTCCCCCGCGCGCGGCCGGCGTGCCAGTCGGCTCGGTCGCCCGACGCCTGTGACGTCGGGCGACCGGCATGCCGTTCGGGTCAGGCGCCCGGACCGAAGAGCGGCCCGCCCCCGAACGCGCCGCGATGGGAGACCGGCTGGCCACCGTCCACGTCGGTGACGCCGTACTCCAGCGCGGTCTCGGCCGTGATCAGGGTGTGGCCACTTCGGTCACCGACGTTCGGATCGTTCGCCAGCGCGACGATCACTCGCCCCACGAACTCCGGCGACTCGGCGTCGGCAAGCGAGAACCCCTCGAAGTCCGTCATTCCGCTCGCGACCATTCGCTCGTTCCGGATCAGCCCGAGCCAGAAGCTCAGCGCCGTCACGCCCGTGCCCTTCAGCTCGACGGCCATGTCGGCGGCCATCTTGTCCAGACCTGCCTTCGACATGCCGTAGAGCACCGAGTGCAGGTGCCCGCGGGTGCCGAACGACGAGATGTTGCCGATCAGACCCGATCCCCGCGGCACCATCAGCTTTGCCGCTTCCACACTCGCGACGTAGTGCGCGCGCAGCCCGAGGCCGATCAGGTTGTCCCAGTCGTCGACCGGACGTTCCCAGAACGGCTGCGCGAACCCGGCGTACCCGTCGGACGGCCCTGCCCAGGCGTTGTTCACCAGCAGGTCCAGGCGGCCGTCCTGCTCGTCCGCGATCCGCGCGAACAGCGCCTCGACCTGCTTGTCGTCGGTGTGATCGCACTGCACGGCGACGCCGGCGCCGCCACGGGCGCCGACCTCCGCGGCCGTTCGGTCCAGCTTGCCGCCGCTGCCGACCTCGCGGCGCGCGGTCACGTACACCGTCCATTCGTCGGAACCCAGGGCAAGCGCGATGCCCTTGCCGACACTGCGGCTTGCCCCCGTGACCAGCGCGACCCGCCGGTCCCCGCTCATTCCGCCACCGCCGCGAACTCGCCCGGGGTCACCGCGGTCCCCTCCGGCAGGGGACGGACCATCGCCCACGTCTCGGTGAAGCGGCACTTCGACATCTTCCACCTGCCGTCCTCGATGACGTATTCGTCGTCGTACTCGCCGGTCATCAGCTTCTCGGTGTTGTCGATCAGGTTGACCTGGCGGAACCGCAGTGTCCACCGGCCGGTGGCGGTTCCGGGACCGGTCACCGTGATCTCGGGGTGCGCGCCGTGGTGCATGTCGAAGATCACGTGCCCGCCGTCGACTCGGTGCAGCGCGACCCGGGCGAAGATTTCCGCCATCGGAGCGGCGTCGTCGAACGCACCGAGCCGCCCGTAGTCGATGCGGGCGCCCTCACGAACGAAGCTGTCCCGGAACGCCTTCGGGTCCTTGGCGTCGCACGCTCGCCAGTAGCCGTGTTTGAGTGCCTTGATCGCCTCGACCTGTTCGAGCCTCTCGACGCGTCGCGCGAGGTCGGAATCCATGATGTCCGTCACGCACTCGACCCTAGAGCGTCCGGGCATGCGCCGGGGGCGGTTCTCCCGGTGGGCGGGCGAACCTTCTCCCGCGGTTCGGCCGCGTGACGATCACGCAGGAACTAGTGTCCGGGTGCTGGTTTCACGCACGCGGCCACGGGGGACACCGCGCGGCGGTTCGCCGATCGTCCCCCGACGTTCAGGAGTCGTCATGCCCGGTCGTACCTCTCGTCGACGCGCCGCGCGCCGCCGCGCCGCCGCCCTCGCGGTGGCGGTGACGGCTGCCCTCGCCGTCACGCCGGCCGCCGTGAGCGCGCAGTCGTCGTTCCCGTCGTCCTCGGGAGGATGTGCGGCATCGGACGTGGGCACCTGCGTCGAGTCACCGATCGAGGTGGCGGGTACCGCGCGCGATGCCGTCTGGTACCTCCCGGACGGCCCGGCGAGCGCGCTCATGCTGCTCGAACACGGATTCAGCCGGAGCTGCGCCAATGTGGGCGGCACCGCGCGGGCGATCGCCGCCCAGGGCCTGATGGTGGTCTGCCTCGACGAGGACATGACGGCGGGCAACCCGTCGCTCGCCCGCGACTTCGCGGACGCCCTCGCCGAACGGTCGGTTGTCCCGCCGAACGGTCTGCCGCTGCCGGGACGCTATGTCGTCGGAGGTCATTCCGCCGGAGGGCACTTCGCGGCACTGGTCGGTGCCGGACTCGTCGAACGCGGATATCCGGACCTCGCGGGAGCGGTGCTGTTCGACCCGGTCGCGGCCGAGGGGTTCTCGGCGGCCGTGCGGTCGGTGTCGGCGGGAGGAGCCCGGCCCGTGCTCTCGATCGCCGCGAGTCCGAGCGTCGTGAACCTCTTCGACAACTCGTTCGGTGCGCTCGCGGCCCTCGGAGCGGACTTCGTCGGGGTTCAGTTGCTCGGCGGCAGCTGCCACGTCGACGTCGAGGGTGAGGACACCGACCTGATCGGAATCCTCGGGGCGGCGTGCGCGCCCGCTCCCGCGAACACGGCGCGCCTGCGCGAGTTCGGCGGTGTCTGGGCCCGCGACCTGGCGACCGGGACGCGTACGGCGACGCACTACTGCACCGGAACGATCGAGCCGCCCGAGTGCGGAGCCTCGGTCGGGGCGTTGCTCGGGGGCGTGCGGCCGGCCGCCGCGTTGATCCCGGTGCGCTGACCGAAGCGGCCCGTCAGTCGCGTTCGGCGGCGTCGGGGAGCGCCTCCCCGAACGCGCACTCGGTCAGTTCGGCCAGCGCGGGCTCGTCCTCGACGTGATCCGGCGCCCGCATCGAGAGCAGGACGTTGAGCAGCATGCCGTTCGCGATGAACTGCCGTGCCACTTCGGGTGCGCACCCGGTGCGGGTTCGGATCAGGGTGTAGATCTGCGCCATCGCGGACCGCGCCTGTGCTCCGATCTCCGGGGTCCCGCCTGCGGTGAAGCCGTGCATCAGCACGAGCAGCATGTCGCCGTCCGCGATCAGATCGCCGTATGCCGACCCGAGCCGGGACCAGTAGTCCTCGCTGCCCGCGGCCGGCGCGTCCGGATCGGCCTCGATCCGGTCCAGTTCGGTGTCGAAGGCCTCGACGATCCGGCCGAGAGCGCGCGCGAACACCTCCCGGAAGAGCTCGGCCTTGGTGCCGAACATGCGCACCACGTAGGGCTGCGACACGCCCGCCTCCTTGGCGACGGCATCCGTGCTGGTGCCGCTCCAGCCGCCCCGGGCGAACGCGGTGGTCGCGGCGGCGAGAACGAGCTCACGCCGATCCGCGGCGTTCATTCGAGTGGCCGGGCGGGAGGTCTTCGTCGCGGGCATGTTTGACAGGTTATCACTCGATGCCTTAGCGTCGTGGCAGTTAAGTAATCATTCGATGCTTACAAGTCTCGAGTCCACTGGTAACTCCACTCCGGGAGCCGTGATGACCGTTTCGACAGACCAACTCGCCTCGCTCGCGCCGGAAACCGGGCCGCGCCGACGCGTTCCGCTCTGGCTCGCGATGCTGGCGGCGTCGCTGCCCATGTTCATGGCGACCCTCGACAACCTGGTGATGACCAGTGCCCTGCCCGTGATCCAGGTGGATCTCGGGGCCTCGGTCGAGCAACTGCAGTGGTTCCTCAACGCGTACACCCTCGCGTTCGCCACGCTCATGCTCGCCGCGGCCGGACTCGGGGATCGGATGGGCAGGCGCCGCGTGTTCCTCTGGGGGATCGGCGTGTTCGCGCTCGCGTCGATCGCCTCGGCGCTCTCCACCTCCGCCGGGATGCTGATCGCGGCGCGCGCCGTTCAGGGTGTCGGTGCGGCCGCGATCATGCCGCTGTCGCTCACCTTGCTCGCCGCTGCAGTGCCCGAGGCGAAACGGGCGCTCGCCATCGGCGTGTGGGGTGGCGTCGCCGGCCTCGGTGTCGCCCTCGGGCCCGTGATCGGAGGCGCGGTCGTCGACGGCTTCTCGTGGCAGGCGATCTTCTGGATCAACGTGCCCGTCGCCGTCGTCGCCGTCCCGCTGGCACTCCGGGCCCTCGGTGAGTCACGAGGCAGGACTGGTCCCCTCGACCTGACCGGGGTGGTTCTCGCGGGGGTCGGCGTGTTTCTCGGGGTGTGGGCGATCGTCCGGGGCAACGACGACGGCTGGACGTCCGCCACTGTGCTCGGTTCGCTTGCCGTGTCCGTGAGCGCGTTGGTGGCGTTCGTGATTCGGGAACTGCGTGCCGAGCACCCGCTGATGCCGATGCGCATGTTCCGTTCGCGCAACTTCTCCGCCGCCAACGTCATCGGGCTCGCGTTCACCCTCGGCATGATGGGCTCGGTGTTCCTGCTCTCGCAGTACCTGCAGATCGTGATGGGGTACAGCCCGTTCCAGGCCGGCCTCCGGACGCTGCCGTGGACCGCCGCGCCGATGATCGTCGCTCCGATCGCCGGGATCCTCGCGCCGCGGGTCGGTCTCCGGGTGCTGCTCGTGACCGGGCTGTCGCTACAGGCGGCGTCGCTGGTCTGGATGTCCTTCGTCTTCGACGCGGGCACCGGCTACCCCGCGATGGTGCCCGCGTTGGCGATGGCAGGCGTCGGCATGGGCATGACCTTCGCCCCGAGCGCCACCGCCGTGCTCGTCGACATGCCGGAACAGGACCATGCCACAGCCAGTTCCGTGAACTCGACCATCCGGGAGGTCGGTGTCGCACTCGGTGTCGCGATCCTCACTGCGGTGTTCCTGGCGAACGGCGGAACCCTCACCCCCACAGGCTATGCCGATGCGTTGCAGCCGGCACTGCTGGTGGCAGCGGTCTCCGTCCTCGTCGCGCTCGTCGCCGCGTTCTGGATTCCCGGACGCTCCCGGCGCTGACGAAAACCGGATGCGGACAGCCCCGACGCCGTGCAAAGGTGAAGGAGCAGTCCGCATTCGGCGGCTGCGTCGAGAACAGAAGGAGTGTCGCAGTCATGTCCCCGACACGGGAAGGTCCCACGCTGCTGAGCTGGGCGTCCCAGCTCGAGGAGTCCACCCTCGTGCAGGCACGGCAGACCGCCGCCATGCCGTTCATCCATCCGCACGTCGCACTGATGCCGGACGCCCACAGCGGCAAGGGAAGTGCCGTCGGCACCGTGATCCCGACCCGTGGCGCGGTGATGCCGGCCGCGGTCGGCGTCGACATCGGCTGCGGCATGATCGCGGCCCGCACCGAGTTCACCCACGCGGACGTCGACGCGCGCACCGCCGCGACCGGTAACGGACTCGCCGCGCTCCGCGAAGCCGTCGAGGACGCGATCCCGCTGTCACCCGGCAACTACAACCGCGGAGTCGGCGACTGGGGCTTCACGGCTGCGCGGCTCGGCGAGCTCGAGGAGCTCGCGGACGCAGGCGGGGTCGACCTGTCACACTCTCCGAAGTGGCGTCGGCAGCTCGGATCCCTCGGCGGCGGAAACCACTTCATCGAGCTCTGCCTCGACGAGACCGACCGGGTGTGGCTGTTCCTGCACAGTGGAAGCAGGGGAGTGGGCAACAAGATCGCGCAGCACCACATTCGCGTCGCACAGCGCATGTGCACAGGCGTCGACCTGCCCAACCGTGACCTCGCCTACCTGACCGAGGGCACCGTCGAGTTCGACCGGTACCTGACGGATCTGCACTGGGCCCAGCGCTTCGCCTACCTCAACCGTGCCGAGATGATGGATCGCTTCGGCGTCGTGTTCGCCCGGTGGATGGGTGTGTCCGATCACCGTGAAACGGAGCGGACCAACTGCCACCACAACTACACGAGGCAGGAGGTGCACGGAGGCGAGCAGGTGTGGCTGACCCGAAAGGGTGCCGTCGACGCTCACGCCGGGGTCCGGGCCGTGATCCCCGGATCCATGGGCACCAGGTCCTATGTCGTCGAGGGACTCGGCAACGCCGAGGGCCTGTGCTCGGCTCCGCACGGGGCCGGCCGCCGGTTCTCCCGCACGGAGGCCAAGCGGCGGTTCACGCAGGACGACCTGCGGGCCCGGATGGTCGGGATCGAGTACCGCGACAGCTCCGAGTTCGTCGACGAGATACCCGACGCCTACAAGGACATCGACGTCGTCATGGACGATGCGCGCGACCTCGTGCGCGTCGTCCACGAACTGCGGCAGATCCTCAATGTGAAGGGCACCTGAGGCGCCCCGCACCCGTGGGTGGTCGTCACCCCGATGAAGGTGACAACCACCCACGGACGCGTCAGGGGCGTCCGGGGAAGGCGACGGTCGCCGGCGCGACACCGAGCACGTCACGCCAGTTCGCGGCACGTACGGCGGACTCCGTGAGGGCGTCGACCGCCGTCGCCCGGGTCGCCTCCGACTGCGCCCGTTCGATCACCGAGAGCCACGCCGTCGCGGTGTCCTCCTCGACCTCGACGGCCAGCTGGATGGCAGCGGTCGGGTCCGTCACGGGGAACGGGACGACGTAACCCGGTTCGGTCGGTGGAGCGGGGACCGCTGCAGCCGCGAGCGCGTCGACGGTCGCGTCTCGGCGGGCTCGGTGCGCGGCGGTGTCCGCCGCGATCTGTCCCGCCCGGGTGGGATTGGAGTACGCGGCGACGATGCCGTACGCGAAGATCGCGGCGTGCTCGGCCTTCAGTGCGTCCACGAGAGCCTGCTGCTCCGGCCCGAGGGTCGTCGGCGTGGTGTTGGGCGAGGTCATCGCAGCAGCACCGCCTGCTGTGCGCCGACGGCAGCACTGATCGACCCGGTGAGGCCCGCGCGGTAACCGTCCAGGCTTCGCGCCAGCGCCGCGGCGCCGCGCTGGGATTCGGCCAGCATGGACCGGAGTGCGTCGATCGTCGGGGGCGTGATCGGCGCCGCCGACGTCGCGGCGGCGGACGTCGTCGCGGACGGCAAGGTCGGGTCCTCGCCTGCAGCACGGGCGATTTCGGTGGCGAGTGCATCTGCATGCGCCGTTCGTTCCGCGGCGATCACCGCGAGCGCGCCGGCGCGGTCCGGGGTCACGGCGGCCGCGGCCGCGGCAGCGTCGGCGTCGCGGCGCGCGGCGTCGAGTGCGGTGAGCAGTGGATCGGGCTCGGCGGCGCGGTCGTCGTCCGCGCTCGAACATCCCGCGGCGCCGGCCGCGGCGGCGGTCGCTCCGATCGCGACGGCCCCGAACCGCAATGCCGCGCGGCGGGACAACATCCGATGCCGTGCTGCGCCGGTGTGCGACGGGACCCGGGGCGGGGGCGGGGTGGCGCCGTCCGGCGGCGCGGGAGTGGGGGCAATTGGCACGTCGCACATCTTGTCAGGTGTGCCGAGGGGTTCCGGCCCGCGGTCGTCGCGTGTGATCGGCGCGGCGCGGGTCGTCGCGTGGTCACCGAGCAGTCCCGGGCGGGTTATCCTGAATTCTCACGCCCGGCGACCAGACGTGTCGCCGCGGCTCGTGTTCATGTTCCGACCGCGTGCTGACGACCACAACTGAACGAGGAGCTCCACTGATGCCGGTTCCGTCGAGGGAGAGGGTGATCGAGCTTCTCGCCGAGCTCATGCCCGACCAGGGCTACGACCTGGAGGACGTGACGGTCAGCAAGGCCGGCAGCCGGAGTGTGGTCCGCGTGATGGTGGACAGCGACACCGGCCTCGACCTCGACGACGTCGCCGAACTCAGCAGGCAGATCTCCGACCGGCTCGACGCGGCGACGGAATTCGGGGAGGCCCCGTACACCCTCGAGGTCACCTCACCCGGTGTGGATCGCCCGCTCACCGAGCCGCGGCACTGGCGTCGCGCACGAGGGCGCCGGGTCCAGATCACGCTCGCCGACGAGAAGGTCGTGGGCCGCGTCGGGCAGCTGCGGGACTCGACGATCGACCTCGTGGTGCCGGCCAAGGGCGGGCCCGTGGTGCGCGAGGTGGCGATCGGCGACGTGCTGAAGGCCGTCGTGCAGGTGGAGTTCTCACCGCCGAACGCGCAGGAGATGGAACTGGCCGGTGGACTTGCCGCGGGGCGTGCCGCCGCGGGCGAGATCACAGAAGGCGCCGAGACAGACGACGACATCGAAGGTGGAGGGTTGGACAAGTGAATATCGACATGTCGGTGTTGCGCGCGATCGAGGACGACAAGGGAGTGTCGGTCGACACGATCATCGAGACGATCAAGAGCGCACTGCTCACCGCCTACCGGCACACCGAAGGTCACCAGCAGCACGCTCGGATCGACGTCGACACCAAGACGGGACTCGTGCGGGTGATGGCGCACGAGGTCGACGCCGAGGGTGGCACCGTCGGCGAGGAATGGGACGACACCCCCGAGGGGTTCGGGCGGATCGCCGCGACGACCGCGCGTCAGGTCATCCTCCAACGTCTGCGCGACGCAGAGAACGAGAAGAGCTTCGGAGACTTCGCGACCCACGAGGGCGAGATCGTCGGCGGCGTCATCCAGCGTGACACCCGCGCCAACGCCCGGGGCGTCGTCGTCGTGCGGATCGGCAGCGAGGCCAACGGTGCCGAGGGCATCCTGCCCGCCGCCGAACAGGTCCCCGGCGAGGTCTACGAGCACGGCGAGCGAATCAAGTGCTACGTCGTCGGTGTCACCCGTGGCCAGCGGGGACCGCAGATCACCCTGTCGCGGACGCATCCGAACCTCGTCCGGCGACTGTTCGCGCTGGAGGTGCCGGAGATCGCGGACGGCTCGGTGGAGATCGTCGCCGTCGCCCGCGAGGCGGGCCACCGGTCGAAGATCGCGGTCGCGTCGCGCGTGCCGGGCCTGAACGCCAAGGGCGCGTGCATCGGACCGATGGGACAGCGCGTCCGCAACGTCATGAGCGAACTGGCGGGCGAGAAGATCGACATCATCGACTTCGACGACAACCCGGCGAAGTTCGTCGGCAACGCACTCTCGCCGTCGAAGGTGGTGTCCGTCACAGTCGTCGACCCCGACGCCAGGGCGGCCCGCGTGGTGGTGCCGGACTTCCAGTTGTCCCTCGCGATCGGCAAGGAAGGGCAAAACGCCCGTCTGGCTGCGAGGCTGACTGGATGGCGGATCGACATCCGCAGCGATGCCGCGGCGGACGGTGGATCGGCCTCCGACGCGCCGTCGGCGAGGTCCTAGTGGACGCCGTGCGCATGTGGGTGGACAACAGCGGTAGAGTGGTCAATGGCTCGGCATGAGCACTCGGCAGAAGTGCGCCTGCGTCCCGGACATCCGGTGCGTACGTGTATCGGATGTCGTCAGCTTGCGCCGGCCGCCGATCTGCTGAGGATCGTGGCACAACCGGTCGAGCCGAATGGCTGGGCGGTGGTTCCCGATCCGCGGCGCAGGCTTCCCGGTCGAGGTGCGTGGTTGCACCGCGATCGGAAATGTCTGAGTCAGGCGGAGAAGCGTCGAGCGTTCGGAAGAGCGCTTCGAGTGTCCGGAAGCCTGGACACGGCGGCCCTCGTTCTCTCGATCGATTCGGATCCTGCGAGCGAACCGCATCCACAACAGAGCAGTACCTCGTAGTCCGGTACCTGCCGGAACACAGGGCAATCTCTCGAGCAGAGTCAGGCAAACACACTCATGAGCACACCGTGAAGCACCAACGATGATCGTCCATCGGAGTTAACCCGAGGTCGTGCGGGCAACAGCCACGCTCGACCTCTCAGTAGAGGAGAGCAGTGGCAGGCAAGGCCCGCGTGCACGAGTTGGCCAAGGAACTCGGTGTCACAAGCAAGGAACTTCTCGCTCGGCTCAAGGAGCAGGGCGAATTCGTGAAGTCGGCGTCCTCCACCGTGGAGGCGCCGGTAGCGCGACGGCTGCGGGAATCGTTCCCGTCGGCCAAGGGCGAGGCGGCACAGTCCGCACCGCGTACGGAGGCCGCGAAGCCAGCCACCACCGCGAAGCCCGGCGGACCGCGTCCCGGCCCGAAGCCGAGCGCACCCGCGCCGGCCGCCCCGGCGGCGGCAGCACCCGCACCGGCAGCGCCGGCACCCACACCGGCCTCGGCAGCACCCAAGCCGGCCACTCCGGCGCCGAAGCCCGCGGCTCCCGCCCCGGCTGCACCCGCAGCGGCGGCGTCCGCACCCGCGCCGGCGCCCCGACCGGCCGCCCCGCGTCCGGCAGCACCCGGCCCGAAGCCCGGCCCGAAGACGCCGCGCGTCGGTAACAACCCGTACTCCTCGGCTCCCGCCGAGCGTCCGGCACCCCGTCCCGCTCCGGGCGCCCCGCGTCCGGGTGGACCTCGGCCCGGCCCCGGCCAGGCAGGCCCGCGTCCCGGTCAGGGCGCGCCGCGTCCCTCTGCGGGTCCCGGCGGTCCGCGTCCGGCTCCGGGCCAGGGTGGACCTCGTCCGAGCCCCGGCTCGATGCCCCCCCGTCCGAACCCGGGCGCCATGCCCGCGCGTTCGTCCCGTCCGGCACCCGGCGCCGGCCGCCCCGGCGGCGGTCGTCCCGGCGGTCCCGGTGGACGTCCCGGCGGCGGTGGCGGTGGCTACCGTGGCGGCGGCGCTCCCGGTGCCGGCGCAGGTGCTCCCGGTGGCGGCGCTCCCGCAGGTGGTTTCCGCGGTCGTCCCGGCGGCGGCGGTGGCCGTCCCGGTCAGCGTGGTGCAGCGGCCGGCGCGTTCGGTCGTCCCGGCGGCGCGCCCCGGCGTGGCCGCAAGTCGAAGCGTCAGAAGCGGCAAGAGTACGACTCCATGCAGGCACCCGCCGTCGGCGGCGTGCGGCTGCCGCGCGGCAACGGCGAGACCATCCGTCTCGCTCGCGGTGCGTCCCTGTCGGACTTCGCGGAGAAGATCGACGTCAACCCGTCGGCCCTGGTCCAGGCGCTGTTCAACCTGGGTGAGATGGTCACGGCGACGCAGTCCGTCAACGACGAGACCCTCGAGCTGCTCGGCGGCGAGATGAACTACGTCGTCCAGGTCGTCAGCCCGGAGGACGAGGATCGCGAGCTGCTCGAGTCGTTCGACCTCACCTACGGCGAGGACGAGGGCGGCGAGGAGGACCTCGAACAGCGTCCGCCGGTGGTCACCGTCATGGGTCACGTCGACCACGGCAAGACCCGCCTGCTCGACACCATCCGCAAGGCCAACGTCCGCGAGGGCGAGGCCGGCGGCATCACCCAGCACATCGGCGCCTACCAGGTGCTGACCGAGCTGGACGGCGTCGAGCGTCTGGTGACGTTCATCGACACCCCGGGTCACGAGGCGTTCACCGCCATGCGTGCTCGTGGTGCGAAGGCCACCGACATCGCGATCCTGGTCGTCGCGGCCGACGACGGCGTCATGCCGCAGACGGTCGAGGCGATCAACCACGCCCAGGCGGCCGACGTGCCGATCGTGGTCGCGGTCAACAAGATCGACAAGGAAGGCGCCGACCCGGCGAAGATCCGCGGGCAGCTCACCGAGTACGGCCTCGTCGCCGAGGAGTACGGCGGCGAGACCATGTTCGTCGACATCTCCGCGAAGCAGGGCACCAACATCGAGCAGCTGCTCGAAGCCGTGCTCCTCACCGCGGACGCGTCGCTCGATCTGCGCGCCAACCCGGACATGGACGCCCAGGGTGTCGCCATCGAGGCGCACCTCGACCGTGGTCGTGGCCCGGTGGCGACCGTGCTCATCCAGCGCGGCACCCTGCGCGTCGGCGACTCGATCGTCGCCGGCGACGCGTACGGCCGCGTCCGGCGCATGGTCGACGAGCACGGCGAGGACGTCCTCGAGGCGCTCCCGTCGCGTCCCGTCCAGGTCGTCGGCTTCACGTCGGTGCCCGGCGCAGGTGACAACCTGCTCGTCGTCGACGAGGACCGGATCGCCCGGCAGATCGCGGACCGGCGGAACGCACGCAAGCGCAACGCGCTCGCTGCCCGCAGCCGCAAGCGGATCAGCCTCGAGGATCTGGATGCCGCGCTCAAGGAGCACAACGAGCTCAACCTCATCCTCAAGGGCGACAACTCCGGCACGGTGGAGGCCCTGGAAGAGGCGCTGCTGGGGATCGAGATCGACGACGAGGTGCAGCTGCGGGTCATCGACCGCGGTGTCGGTGGTATCACCGAGACCAACGTCAACCTGGCGTCGGCGTCGAACGCGATCATCATCGGCTTCAACGTCCGCGCGGAGGGCAAGGCGACGGAGCTCGCCAACCGCGAGGGTGTCGACATCCGGTACTACTCGGTGATCTACCAGGCCATCGACGAGATCGAGAAGGCCCTCAAGGGCATGCTCAAGCCGATCTACGAAGAGGTCGAGCTCGGCAAGGCGGAGATCCGTGCCATGTTCCGGTCCTCGAAGGTCGGCAACATCGCGGGTTGCCTGGTCACCTCCGGCATCATGCGGCGCAACGCGAAGGCACGCCTGCTGCGTGACAACGTGGTTGTCGCGGAGACGATCACCATCTCCTCGCTGAAGCGGGAGAAGGACGACGCCACCGAGGTGCGCGAAGGGTACGAGTGCGGTTTGACCGTCACCTACAACGACATCAAGGTCGGTGACGTGATCGAGGCGTACGAGCTGCGCGAGAAGCCGCGCGACTAGGTTCCGGCACCCCGCGGGCCGCGATTCGTTCGCGGCCCGCGGGGTCGGGCCGTCGGGTCCGTTCGGACGATCTGGAGGTTCGTTGTATCTCGGTGCCCTCGAGTTGGACATCCTGTTGGGTGACGTCCGGTCGCTGAAGGAGAAGCGGTCCGTCGTCAAACCCGTCATCGCGGCGTTGGCCCGGTACGGGGTGTCGGTCGCCGAGACGGGTGATCACGACGTCTACCGACGGGCGCACATCGGTGTGGCCGTCGCCGGGGCGGACGCCGGGCACGTGGGCGACATCCTGGACACCTGCGAACGGACCGTGGCGGCCCGGCCGGAGTTCCAGCTGCTCTCGGCACGCCGGCGGATCTTCGGTCCCGAGGACTGACACCGCCAGAGGGCGGCCCTGCCGTTCGCGGCGACATCGCGGTGTAGTTCGATTCAGGGTGTAGTCCAATTGATTGACGGCGGCGGTGCCGTCGAGAGTTTTGCGACGGCGATGCCGTCGTGTTGAGAAGGGACTTCGGTCATGGCAGATCCGGCTCGGGCACGAAAGCTCGCCAAGCGCATCTCGACGATCGTCGCGTCGGCGATCGATCACGAGATCAAGGATCCTCGGCTCGACTACGTCACCATCACGGACGCGAAGGTGACGGCGGATCTCCACGACGCGACGGTGTACTACACCGTTCGCGGCGTCGATCTGGCCACCGAACCCGACTTCGAGAGCGCGGCGGCCGGGCTGGCGAAGGCCACCGGCGTGTTGCGGTCGAAGGTGGGCGCGGGCACCGGGGTCCGATTCACGCCGACGTTGACGTTCGTGGCGGACACGGTTCCGGATGCGGCGCGTCACATGGAGGCACTGCTCGCCCGCGCCCGCGCCGCGGACGACGAGGTCGCGAAGACACGTGAGGGTGCGTCCCATGCCGGCGAGGAGGACCCGTACCGGGAAGCGCGTGCAGCGGACGACGACGCCGACGCCGACCGCGACTAGGGTTCGGCGATGACCGTGACGTCGCAGACCACGCGCCCGCAGGAGCCCGCCGACATCGACCTCGCCGGCGCGGTTGCCCTGCTGTCCGATGCGCGTTCGGTGACCGTGCTCTGCCACGTCCAACCCGACGCGGACACGATCGGCAGTGGGCTCGCCCTGGCGATCGCGCTCGATCGGCGGGGGACGCCCGTGCAGGTGTCGTTCGCGCAGCCGGAGGTGTTGCCGGAGTCGATGAGCACGCTGCCCGGAATCGACCTGCTCGTTCCGGCGGCGGAGGTGGCGGACGCGGCCGACCTGGTGGTGACGGTCGACTGCGGTAGCCGCGGTCGGCTCGGATCGCTCGGTGGGCGACTCGACACGGCCGGCAGTACCCTCGTCATCGACCATCACCGGTCGAACACCCGGTACGGCAGGCACAACCTGATCGACGACTCGGCGGAGGCGACGGCCGCCGTGCTGAGCCGGCTGTTCGACGTCTGGGGTGTCGAGATCGACCGGGACCTCGCCCACTGCCTGTTCGCCGGACTGGCCACGGACACCGGCTCGTTCCGGTGGGTGCAGCCCGGCACACATGCGCTCGCCGAGCGGCTCATCGACACCGGGATCGACTCGGCGGGCATCACCCGCCGACTTCTCGACACGCACCCGTTCGGGTGGTTGCCGATGCTCTCGTCCGTCCTCGCGTCGGCACAGCTGATGCCGGAGGCGGCCGGTGGCCTGGGGCTGGTGTACGCGCTGGTCCGGTACCGGGACACCGAGGGGATGGGGGCCGAGGAGATCGAATCCGTCATCGACATCGTGCGGACCACGGCGGAGGCCGAGATCGCAGCGGTGTTCAAGGAGAACGTCCCCGGCGTCTGGTCGGTGTCGTTGCGGTCGAAGTCGGAGGTGGACGTCTCGGCGGTCGCGGCCCGGCTCGGTGGCGGCGGGCATCGGTTCGCGTCCGGTTACACGGCCGAGGGCGACGCGGACGACGTGGTGGCCGGACTGCTGGGCACCGTTGGCTGACGCCACCGGAGCACTCGGCGTGGGCGACCGGCCATCCGCGCGCCGAATCCTGGGGCTCGCCCTGCCCGCGCTCGGTGTGCTCGCCGCCGAGCCGCTGTACCTGCTGTTCGACATCGCTGTCGTCGGTCACCTGACGGCGCTCGCGCTCGCCGGTCTCGCGGTCGGTGGGCTGATTCTCGCCCAGGTCAGCACCCAGTTGACGTTCCTGTCCTACGGGACCACCGCGCGGGCGGCCCGGCTGCACGGCGCGGGCGACGAGCGCGGCGCGGTGGCGGAGGGCGTGCAGGCGACGTGGCTCGCCGCGGGGATCGGGGTGGCGATCGTCGCTGTCGTCCAGGTCGTCGCCCGGCCGGTGACCACCGTGATCGCGGGCGGCGACGACATCGCGGAGGCAGCGCTGTCGTGGCTGCGTGTCGCCGTGTTCGGAGCGCCGCTGATCCTGATCGCGATGGCGGGCAACGGCTGGATGCGAGGGGTGCAGAACACGCTTCGGCCGCTGCGCCTCGTGCTCGCGGGTCTGGCGTTGTCGGCGATCCTGTGTCCGATGCTCGTGCACGGCCTGGCGGGAGCGCCGCGCCTGGAACTGGTCGGATCCGCCGTCGCGAACCTGGCCGGGCAGCTGGTGACCGCCGTGTGCTTCGTGGTGGCGCTGGCGCGCTCCGGCGCGCCGCTCCGCCCGCAACCATCGGTGATGCGCGCCCAACTCGTCCTCGGTCGAGACCTGATCCTGCGGAGCCTGGCGTTCCAGGCGTGCTTCCTGTCGGCGGCCGCGGTTGCGTCCCGGTTCGGGGCCGCGGCGGTGGCCGCGCATCAGGTGGTGTTGCAGCTGTGGAACCTGGTGGCGCTGACCCTCGACTCCCTGGCCATCGCCGCCCAGACGTTGGTCGGCGCGGCACTCGGTGCCGGCCGGGTGTCCGGCGCACGGGGACTGTCGCGGAGGCTGACCGCGTGGTCGACGGTGTTCGCGTCGCTGCTCGCGGTCGTGTTCGCTCTCGGTTATTCGGTGATTCCGGGGCTGTTCACCTCGGATGTGGCCGTTCAGGACCAGATCGCTGTGGCGTGGTGGTTCTTCGTGGCGATCATGCCGGTCGCCGGAGTGGTGTTCGCGCTCGACGGCGTGCTGCTCGGGGCGGGTGACGCCGCGTTCCTGCGCAATGCCACGCTGGGGTGCGCGGCCGTCGGCTTCCTGCCGCTGATCTGGCTGTCACTGGTCTTCGACTGGGGGCTCGCCGGAATCTGGACGGGGCTGACGGTGTTCATGGTGCTGAGGATGCTTGCCGTCGTGTGGCGGACGAGTTCGGGCCGTTGGGCAGTCGGCGGCGCCGACATCCAGTTGAGAACCGGCAGCGACCGCCGGTCCGTGGCAGGCGCCGAGGCGGGGTCGAGGTCGGACGACGATCAGGTGGGAAGGTAGTGGGCGTGACACGCAAGTTGTGGGCGGTGAGCGACACCCATGTCGGGCATCGCGGGAACCGGCCGATCACGGAGGAGTTGTACCCGGAGTCGCCGCAGGACTGGCTGATCCTCGCCGGCGACGTCTCGGAGAAGACGGACGACATCGCCTGGGCGCTGCGAACACTGCGTGAGCGCTTCGAGAAGGTGATCTGGGTTCCCGGCAACCACGAGCTGTGGACGACGGCGAAGGACCCCGTCCAGATTCACGGGGTCGCCCGGTACGACTACCTGGTGGCGATGTGCCGGGAACTCGGGGTGATCACTCCGGAGGATCCGTATCCGGTCTGGGACGGCGAGGGCGGTCCTGCCACCCTGGTGCCGATGTTCCTGCTGTACGACTACAGCTTCCGGCCCGAGGGGACGCGGACCAAGGAGGAGGCGCTCGAGTTCGCGCGCGACAAGAACGTCGTCGCGACCGACGAGTTCCTGCTCGCCTCCGAGCCGTACGCGACCCGCGACGCGTGGTGCGCCGCCCGGGTGGAGGCGACGCGTGCGCGCCTCGACGCGCTGGATCTGTCGATCCCGACGGTGCTGATCAACCACTTCCCGCTGGTGCGCGAGCCCACGCGAGTGCTGTTCTATCCGGAGTTCTCCCTGTGGTGCGGTACCGAGCAGACCGCGGACTGGCACACCCGCTACAACGCGATCTGCAGCGTCTACGGGCATCTGCACATTCCCCGCACCACCTGGTACGACGGCGTGCGGTTCGAGGAGGTGTCCCTCGGTTATCCGCGCGAGTGGCAGCGTCGGGGACTGCCCGAACGCCTGCTGCGGCAGATCCTGCCGGTGCCGGACTACGCGCCGGGCACCCTGAACAAGTGGGGCGGCCACTTCAAGGTCACTCCCGAGCAGGAAGCCGAGATGGAACGAATGAGGGCGGCACGCGCGTGATCGAGAAGATTCTGCCCAGTGGGGTCGAGTACGCCGAGCTGTTCTCGGATCCGCCGGAGCTCCAGCCGCACCCCAGCGAGGCGGCCCTGATCGCGCGTGCTGTCGAGAAGCGTCGCCGGGAGTTCGTCAGCGTCCGACACTGTGCCCGAGAGGCGATGGGCAAACTGGGTGTGGACCCGGCGCCGATCCTCAAGGGTGAGCGTGGTGTGCCGCTGTTCCCGAGTGGGGTGGTGGGCAGCCTGACGCACTGCGACGGCTACCGGGGCGCGGTGCTCGGGTACTCGATGGCCGTGCGGTCGGTCGGCATCGACGCCGAACCCCACGGGCCGCTGCCGGACGGTGTGCTCGACGCGGTCAGCCTCCCCGTGGAGCGCGACTGGCTGGGGGTGGCCGGAAACGAGATCCACTGGGACCGGCTGCTGTTCTGCGCGAAGGAGGCCACCTACAAGGCGTGGTTCCCGCTGACGCAGCGGTGGCTCGGCTTCGAGGACGCGCACATCACCTTCGAGCGTGATCGCTCGGGGGCCGACGGCATCACGGGCACCTTCCACACCGACCTCCTCGTGCCGGGCGACACGACGTCGGGGCCACCGCTCACCGGGTTCGACGGCCGGTGGCTGGTCGACGGTGGTCTGGTCATCGCCGCGATCACCGTCCAGTAGGGTCGAACCCCGTGTCTGCTCACCGTCCCCCGTCCTCCGGCCTCCTCGGCGCCGGGCTGTTGATCGTCGACAAGGACGGCGGGATGACCAGCCACGACGTCGTCGCGCGGTGCCGCAAGATCCTGCACACCCGCAAGGTCGGGCACGCCGGAACACTCGACCCGATGGCGACCGGTGTGCTGGTGCTCGGTGTCGAGCGGGCGACGAAGCTTCTCGGCCTGTTGTCCCTGACCACGAAGGCATACTCGGCGACGATCCGCCTCGGGCAGGCGACGACCACCGACGACGCCGAGGGTGAGGTGCTCTCGACCGCGAACGCGTCCGCGGTCACCGACGACGACGTCGCGGCGGTCGTGGCGACCCTGACGGGGGACATCCTCCAGGTGCCGACCCGGGTCAGCGCGATCAAGGTGGACGGTCAGCGGGCGCACAAGCTCGTTCGGGCGGGGGAGGACTTCGAGCTCGAGGCGCGTCCGGTGACGGTGGAGAGGTTCGAGGTCGTCGCCTCGCGCCGACAGGATTCGTTCGTCGACCTCGACGTCGAGGTGGAGTGCTCGTCGGGGACGTACGTCCGCGCGCTGGCCCGGGATCTGGGGGCGGCGCTGGCGGTCGGTGGACACCTCACCGCGCTGCGCCGGACCCGCGTCGGGCCGTTCACCCTCGAGCACGCCCGCACCCTCGACCAACTGGCCGAGGACCCGGCCGTCAGCCTCGACATCGATCAGGCGTGCCGGACGGCGTTCGCGCACCGTCCGATCTCGGTGGAGGAAGCGGAGTCCATCAGCCAGGGGCGGTGGCTCGACCCGGTCGGTATCCCCGGCACCTATGCGGCGATCGACCCGGCCGGCAACACGATCGCGCTGCTCCAGGAGAAGGGCCGGCGGGCGAGTTCGGTGATGGTCGTCCGACCCGCCACCCTGCGCGGACTCTGACCCGGGTCAGCGTTCGACGATCCAGATCGCCTCGGCGGCAAGATTTCCCAACTCGATCACGGTGCCGTCGCCGAGGCGGATCGAGATGGTGCCCGCGAAGTCACGGCGTTCGAGAACGGTGATGGTCAGGTCGAGGCAGATGCCGACGCTGTCGAAGTACCGGAGCATCGCGGGGTCCGAATCGGAGATGCGAGCCACCGTGCCGGACTGACCCTCGGCGAGCTCGCTGAGCTGGCGCGCCAGCGGTGTGGGGATGGTGCCGTCCGCGGCCGGGATCGGGTCTCCGTGCGGGTCGCGCTCGGGGTGTCCGAGCTTGGCGTCGATGCGCTCGATCATCAGGTCGGACACGGCGTGTTCGAGGACCTCGGCCTCGTCGTGGACCTCGTCCCACCCGTATCCGAGTTCCCCGACGAGGAAGGTCTCGATGAGGCGGTGCCTGCGAACCATGGCGACGGCTGCGGCGCGGCCGCTGTCGGTGAGCGAGATCGAGCCGTACTTGGCGTGATCGACCAGCCCCTGGTCGGAGAGTTTGCGGATCGCCTCGGAGACGGTCGATGCGGACACGCCGATCCGTTCGGCGAGCATCTTCGTCGACACCTGCTCGCCCGACCATTCCCCGGCGGTCCAGATCACCTTCAGGTAGTCCTGCGCGACCGTCGTGAGCGACTGCGCGCGCCCGCCCGACGGCACGTCCTCGGCCGTCGCTGCCTCCGGTCGGTTTCTGCGCTCAGTCACGAAAACGAGCTTAGGCAATGCACAGGCGGCGTTGCACTTCGACACCGGAAGGCTCGCCGAAACGCATGTGAGCGCGCCGAACCCCCACCGAGCGTGACGCTCGCCGCGGTGGGTCGTAGGCTTCGAGTCGTGCAGAGATGGCGAGGGCTCGACGACGTTCCAGCCGACTGGGGCCGCTGCGTACTCACGATCGGCGTATTCGACGGTGTTCATCGTGGGCACGCGCAGTTGATCAGCCGTGCGGTGAAGTCGGCGAGCGAACGCGGAATTCCCAGTGTGCTCATGACTTTCGATCCGCATCCGATGGAGGTCGTGCGTCCGGGCAGTCACCCGGCGCAGTTGACGACGCTCCGCCGGCGCGCCGAACTGGCGGAGGAGTTGGGCATCGACGTGTTCTGCGTCGTCCCGTTCACCGCCGAGTTCATGAAGCTGAGCCCCGAGCAGTACGCCCACGAGATCCTGGTCGAGCGGTTGCACGTCGCCGAGGTCGTGGTGGGGGAGAACTTCACCTTCGGTCGCAAGGCGGCGGGAACGGTGGACCTGTTGCGGAAGATCGGCTCGCGGTTCGGTTTCGCCGTGGACGGGGTCAGCCTGGTCGCCGAGCACGCGGTGACGTTCTCCTCGACCTACATCCGGTCCTGTGTCGACGCCGGCGACGTCACGGCGGCGGCGGAGGCACTCGGGCGGCCGCACCGCGTCGAGGGTGTGGTCGTGCACGGCGAGCGCCGTGGCCGTGACCTGGGCTTCCCGACGGCCAACATCGCGCCGCCGGAGCATGCCGCGATCCCCGCCGACGGCGTGTACGCGGCATGGTTCACGGTGCTCGCCGAGGACGCGGTCGAGGGTTCGCTGGCGCCCGGGGTCGGGCACATGGCCGCCGTGTCCGTCGGAACGAATCCGACGTTCTCCGGGCGGGTGCGCACCGTCGAGGCATACGTCCTCGACACCAGCGCGGACCTGTACGGACAGCACGTCGCGGTCGACTTCGTGCGGCGTCTGCGCGGGATGGAGAAGTTCGACTCGGTGGAGTCGCTGGTCGCGCAGATGGGCCGGGACGTCGACGACACCCGCGAGCTGCTCGAACGCGCAGGCGTGCGGGACTGACCGGCGGGTCGGGGTGGCGTTGTCGCCCCTGGTAGGATGTTTTCCCGGTGTGTGCTGCGGTCTGCGGCGGCCATGCCACCCCGGCGTGAGCGCACGTGTCCACGCCACGGGATTCATCGCGCGGACATCAGTAACAGGAGTGACAGTGGCGCTGACCACCGAAGAGAAGAAGGCCGTCCTCTCCGAGTACGGGCTGCACGAGACCGACACCGGTTCGCCGGAGGCGCAGGTTGCGCTGCTGACCAAGCGGATCGTCGGGCTCACCGAGCACCTGAAGACGCACAAGCACGACCACCACTCCCGCCGCGGCCTGCTGCTGCTGGTCGGACGCCGTCGTCGCCTGCTCAAGTACGTCCAGAAGGTCGACATCGCGCGTTACCGTTCGCTCATCGAGCGTCTGGGCCTGCGTCGATAAGAGATTCGACGGCCCGGGTGCGTGCGCGACACAGCGCACCGACCCGGACGTGAACATCCCGGTAGCCAACGAGGCGAGTGCATAGACTGACCTCGTTGGCTACCGGTGTTTGTCGGGTGGCCGGGCGCCCAGTGGGCGGCCGAGGCACCCGGCGGACCGGTTCCATCGCGAACCATCGGATCCACGAGGGATCCCGCCGTACGTACCTGCAGTAGTGGCAGTCGGTCCTCGGTAGTGGCCACTCGGACGATCACCCACGACGGGTGATCTGCGATTGGCTTCGATCGATGGCCGCCTCCGCGAAAAAGGGAATGCACCCGGCAGGTGCGCCGTGACCGCCAGGAGGGCGGCCACGGCCATGCGGATACGGCGAAGACGAGAGGGAAGAGAAGAAGAGAACATGAGCACAAACACCGCAGTCGAGGTCGACGAGGGCGTCTACGAGTCGACCGCCGTCATCGACAACGGGTCCTACGGAACCCGCACCATCCGTTTCGAGACCGGCCGCCTCGCCCAGCAGGCCGCCGGCGCCGTCGTCGCCTACCTCGACGACGAGACCATGCTGCTGTCGGCGACCACCGCCAGCAAGCACCCCAAGGAGCACTTCGACTTCTTCCCCCTGACGGTGGACGTCGAGGAGCGCATGTACGCCGCGGGCCGCATCCCGGGCTCGTTCTTCCGTCGCGAGGGTCGCCCCTCCACCGACGCGATCCTGACCTGCCGCCTGATCGACCGGCCGCTGCGCCCGTCGTTCGTCGACGGCCTGCGCAACGAGATCCAGGTCGTCGTGACGGTCCTGAGCCTCGACCCCAAGGACCTCTACGACGTCGTCGCGATCAACGCCGCGTCGGCTTCCACCCAGATCGCCGGCCTGCCGTTCTCCGGCCCCGTCGGTGGCGTCCGTGTCGCGCTCATCACCTCGGACGAGAACAAGCCCGGCCAGTGGGTCGCGTTCCCGACCGTCGAGCAGCTGGAGAACGCCGTCTTCGACATGGTCGTCGCGGGTCGTGTCGTCGAGTCCGGTGACGTCGCGATCATGATGGTCGAGGCCGAGGCCACCGACAACGTCATCGCCCTGATCGACGGCGGCGCGCAGGCGCCGACCGAGGCGATCGTCGCCGAGGGTCTCGAGGCCGCCAAGCCGTTCATCGCCCGCCTGTGCGAGGCGCAGCAGGCGCTCGCCGCCGCGTCCTCCAAGCCCACCGGCGAGTACCCGGTCTTCCCGGCGTACCAGGCCGACGTGTACGCGGCCGTCGAGACCGCTGCCACCGAGAAGCTGTCGGCGGCGCTGACCATCGCAGGCAAGCAGGAGCGCGACGACAAGACCGACGAGGTCAAGGTCGACGTCCTCGAGCAGGTCGCCCCGCAGTTCGAGGGCCGCGAGAAGGAGATCGGTGCAGCGTTCCGCTCGCTGACCAAGAAGCTCGTCCGCCAGCGGATCCTCAAGGACCACTTCCGGATCGACGGCCGCGGCATCACCGACATCCGGTCGCTGTCGGCCGAGGTCGCCGTGATCCCGCGGGCGCACGGTTCCGCGTTGTTCGAGCGCGGAGAGACCCAGATCATGGGTGTCACCACGCTCGACATGGTGAAGATGGCGCAGCAGGTCGACTCGCTCGGTCCCGAGACCAGCAAGCGCTACATGCACCACTACAACTTCCCGCCGTACTCCACCGGTGAGACCGGCCGCGTCGGTTCCCCGAAGCGTCGCGAGATCGGCCACGGCGCTCTCGCCGAGCGCGCCCTCGTGCCGGTCCTGCCGAGCCAGGAGGAGTTCCCGTACGCGATCCGTCAGGTCTCCGAGGCGTTGGGCTCCAACGGCTCCACCTCGATGGGCTCGGTCTGCGCCTCGACCCTGTCGCTGCTGAACGCCGGTGTCCCGCTGAAGGCGCCGGTCGCCGGTATCGCGATGGGTCTGGTCTCCGACGAGGTCGACGGCGAGACCCGTTACGTCGCACTCACCGACATCCTCGGTGCCGAGGATGCCTTCGGCGACATGGACTTCAAGGTCGCGGGCACGAAGGACTTCGTCACGGCGCTGCAGCTGGACACGAAGCTCGACGGCATCCCGTCGCAGGTTCTGGCCGGCGCTCTGTCGCAGGCGCACGACGCCCGCACCACGATCCTCGAGGTCATGGCCGAGGCCATCGACGCCCCGGACGAGATGAGCCCGTACGCACCGCGGATCACCACCATCAAGGTGCCCGTGGACAAGATCGGCGAGGTCATCGGCCCCAAGGGCAAGATGATCAACTCGATCACCGAGGAGACCGGCGCCAACATCTCCATCGAGGACGACGGCACGGTGTACGTCGGTGCCGCGGACGGCCCGTCCGCGCAGGCCGCGATCGACAAGATCAACGCCATCGCCAACCCGCAGCTGCCCAAGGTCGGCGAACGCTTCCTGGGCACGGTCGTCAAGACCACCGCCTTCGGCGCGTTCGTGTCGCTGCTCCCGGGCCGCGACGGCCTGGTGCACATCTCCAAGCTGGGCAACGGCAAGCGGATCAACAAGGTCGAGGACGTCGTGAGCGTCGGCAGCAAGCTCCGCGTGGAGATCGCCGACATCGACAACCGTGGCAAGATCTCGCTCGTTCCCGTCGAGGAAGACGGCGCCGCCGCCGAGGCGAAGGACGCCGACACCGAGTAGTCGACGTCGCCGACCCGATCGGCGCAACAGGTCACCGAGGTGCCCCCGACCGCGAGGTCGGGGGCACCTCCCCGTTCGGCGGGTCGTGACCCGAACGTTGCCGAAGGACACGTGTTTCGGACTGCGCCCCCGCCCGGTGAATGATTTGCTGGACGCGTGAACACAGGAGCACCTGTTTTCGACAAGTCCGCCCAGGCTCGAAATCTGGCTCTGGCCACCTGGACGTCGACGATCTGTTTCTGGGCCTGGAACATGATCGGACCGATGTCGACCACCTATGCCGACCGCATCGATCTCAGTAGTTCCGAGGCGTCGATGCTGGTCGCCACGCCGATTCTGGTCGGCTCGCTCGGCCGGATCGTGACCGGCCCGCTCACGGACCGTTACGGCGGCAGAGCGCTCTTCGTCTTCGTGTCGCTCGCATCGATCATTCCCGTTCTCGCCGTCGGATTCTCCGCGAACGCCGACTCGTACGTCGGGCTGCTCGTCTCCGGCTTCCTGCTCGGCGTCGCCGGCACCGTGTTCGCGATCGGCATTCCGTTCGCGAAGTCCTGGTACGAGGCGAGCCGGCACGGATTCGCGACGGGGGTCTTCGGTGCGGGCATGGTGGGCACGGCGCTCTCGGCGTTCTTCACGCCCCGGTTCGTCCGCTGGTTCGGGCTGATCCCGACGCACCTGATCGTCGCCGTCGCCCTGGCGGCCACCGCGGGTCTGTGTGTGGCGCTGATGAAGGACTCGCCGGGGTTCACCCCCAACACGGACCCCGTCGTCCCGAAGTTGGTTGCGGCGTCGAAACTCGGTGTGACATGGGAGATGTCGTTCCTCTACGCCATCGTGTTCGGTGGGTTCGTCGCCTTCAGCAACTACCTGCCGACCTACATCAAGACCGTCTACGACTTCTCGGCGGTCGACGCCGGAACCCGGACCGCTGCTTTCGCGCTTGCGGCCGTCATCGCCCGGCCGATCGGCGGCGCACTGTCGGACAGGATCGCGCCGAAATGGGTGGTGCTCGCATCGCTCGGCGGGACCGGTCTGCTCGCGTTGGTGGAGATCCTGCAGCCGCCGCCCGACTTCTGGTCCGGACTGACCTTCACCCTGCTCGCGGTCTTCCTGGGGATCGGCACCGGTGGGGTGTTCGCCTGGGTCGCGAAGCGCTCGCCCGCGTCGAACGTCGGCAGCGTCACCGGCATCGTGGCGGCCGCAGGTGGCCTCGGCGGTTACTTCCCGCCGTTGGTGATGGGCGCAACCTACGACGAGACCGACAACGACTACACGGTCGGGCTGCTCCTGCTGGCGATCACGGCGGGTGTCGCCTTCCTGTACACGGCGTTCAAACTGCACGCCCGCGAGCCGGACACGGCGGGCGCGGCGTCGAAGACACCCTGATCCGAGCGAGATCTCAGCGCTCACCCGCGCGGAGGAGGACACGTGACGTCGAGTGGTTCGATCACCGGAGGCGCGGTCGAGGACGTGCTGCTGCGGAGCGGGAGGTTCTTCACTCCCGGGCAGTTCTCACCCGATCGGCGCACCGTCACGCGCAACGGTGGTCGAGAGGGTGACATCTTCTACCGCGATCGCTGGAGCCACGACAAGGTGGTCCGTTCGACGCACGGGGTGAACTGCACGGGGTCGTGCTCGTGGAAGATCTACGTCAAGGACGGGATCATCACCTGGGAGACCCAGGAAACCGACTATCCGTCGGTGGGGCCGGACCGTCCCGAGTACGAGCCCCGCGGGTGTCCGCGCGGTGCGGCCTTCTCCTGGTACACGTACTCACCGACGCGGGTGCGGTATCCGTACGCCCGCGGCGTCCTGGTGGAGATGTACCGGGAAGCGAGGGCGAGACTCGGTGATCCGGTGCTCGCCTGGGCGGACATCCAGAACGACCCCGAGCGCCGCAGGCGTTACCAGCAGGCCCGCGGGAAGGGCGGACTCGTCCGGGTGACGTGGGACGAGGCCACCGAGATGATCGCGGCGGCGCACGTGCACACGATCAAGGAGTACGGACCGGACCGGATCGCCGGGTTCTCGCCCATCCCGGCGATGTCGATGATCTCGTTCGCCGCGGGGTCCCGGTTCATCGAACTCCTCGGCGGCGTCATGACGTCCTTCTACGACTGGTACGCCGACCTTCCGGTCGCGTCCCCGCAGGTCTTCGGCGACCAGACCGACGTACCGGAGTCCGGTGACTGGTGGGACGCGAGCTACCTGATGATGTGGGGGTCGAACGTTCCGGTCACCCGGACGCCCGACGCGCACTGGATGGCGGAGGTCCGCTACCGCGGGACGAAGGTCGTCACCGTGAGCCCCGACTACGCCGACAACACGAAGTTCGCCGACGAGTGGATGCCGTGCGCGGCGGGCACCGACGGTGCGATGGCGATGGCGATGGGGCAGGTGATCCTGTCCGAGTTCTTCGTCGAGACCCGAGAGCCGTTCTTCGTCGACTACGTCCAGCGGTACACCGATCTGCCGTTCCTGATCAAGCTGGAGGAGCGGGGAGGGCGGATCGTCCCCGGAAAGACACTCACCGCAGCCGATCTGGGTGAGGATGTCGAGAACGCCGCGTTCAAGCCCGTGCTGATCGACGGCGCGACGGATCGTCCGGCGGTTCCGAACGGTTCCCTCGGCTTCAGGTTCGGCGAGGAGGGTGTCGGCAGGTGGAACCTCGACCTCGAGGATCTGGCCCCCGCGCTGACCGCGGCCCCCGCCGACGGATCCGGCGGTGCGGTGTCCGGGGACATCGCGGTCGTCACGTTCCCCCGTTTCGACACCGTCGACGGTCGTGGCGAGACGATCGATCGTGGCGTCCCGGTGCGGACCGTCGCCGGCCACCGGGTGTGCACGGTGTTCGACCTGATGCTCGCGCAGTACGGGGTGGCGCGGCCCGGCCTGCCCGGCGAGTGGCCGACCGGCTACGACGACGGGTCCGCGCTGTACACGCCCGCGTGGCAGGAACCGATCACGGGTGTCTCGGCGGCGCAGGTGATTCGCGTCGCCCGCGAGTTCGCCGGGAACTCGATCGACTCGGGCGGCCGGACGATGATCGTGATGGGCGCGGGTATCTGCCAGTGGTTCCACGGCGACGCCACCTACCGGGCGATTCTGAGCCTGTTGCTCCTGACCGGCTCGATGGGCCGCAACGGCGGTGGCTGGGCGCACTACGTCGGGCAGGAGAAGTGCCGTCCGGTCACCGGATGGGCGACCGTCGCGATGGGTACCGACTGGAGCAGGCCCCCTCGGCAGATGGCCGGCACGTCCTACTGGTACGCGCACACCGACCAGTGGCGCTACGACGGATACCGAGCCGATGCGCTGGCGAGCCCCACGGGGCGCGGCCTGTTCACCGGCAGGCACACGATGGACGTGATGGCGTCCGCGGTCGCGATGGGCTGGACGCCCTACTTCCCGCAGTTCGACAGGTCGAGTCTCGACGTCGCCGAGGAGGCCGTCGCCGCGGGTCTCGACGTACCGCAGCACGTGGCACGGCAGTTGGCGTCCGGCGAGTTGGCGCTGGCCGTCACCGATCCCGACAATCCGCGGAACTGGCCCCGGGTGCTCAGCGTGTGGCGGGCGAACCTGCTCGGGTCGTCGAGCAAGGGCAACGAGTACTTTCTCAAGCACCTGCTCGGAACCACTTCCAACCTGCAGGCCGAGCCGACGAGGGAGGGGCTGCGCCCGAACGACGTCGAGTGGACCGAGGAGATACCGGAAGGCAAGCTCGACCTGGTGATGTCGATCGACTTCCGGATGACGTCGACGACCCTGCTCTCGGACGTGGTGCTCCCGGCGGCGACCTGGTACGAGAAGCAGGACCTGTCGAGCACCGACATGCACCCCTATATCCACGCGTTCACCGCCGCGATCGACCCGCCGTGGGAGACGAAGTCGGATTTCGACGCGTTCGGCGCGATCGCTCGGGCGTTCTCGGTGCTCGCGAAGACGCACCTGGGCACCCGCACCGACGTGGTACTCGGCACGTTGCAGCACGACACCCCGGGAGCCATGGCGTATCCCGGTGGTACCGAATCGGATTGGCGTACGACGGGCGAGGTGCCCGTGCCCGGCAGGACCATGGGCCCGCTGGTGGTCGTCGAACGTGACTACGGGGCGATCGCCGAGAAGTGGTCGGCGCTCGGCCCACTGGTCGAGAAGGCGGGGCTGGTGACGAAGGGGGTCACCTTCCATCCCGACGAGGAGGTCGTCGAGCTCGCCGGGAAGCACGGCGTGATGAGTTCTGGTGCGGCCGCGGGCCGTCCGGCCCTGGACACCGCCGAGAAGATGTGCGAGGCGGTGCTGCGGCTGTCCGGCACCTCCAACGGCAGGCTCGCCGTCGAGGGATTCCGTCAGCTCGAACAGCGGACCGGGCGACGGCTGGTTCACCTCGCGGAGGGCAGTGAGGAGAAGCGCATCACCTTCGCGGACACGCAGGCCCGGCCGGTCCCGGTGATCACGAGTCCGGAGTGGTCGGGCAGTGAGACGGGTGGCAGGCGATACGCACCGTTCACCGTGAACATCGAGGAGCTCAAGCCGTTCCACACTCTCACCGGCCGGATGCACTTCTTCCTCGACCACGACTGGATGGAGGAACTCGGCGAGCAGTTGCCGGTCTACCGGCCGCCGCTGGACATGGCGCGACTGTTCGAGGAGCCGCACGTCGGCGAGATGCGCGACGGGATCGGGCTGACGGTGCGCTACCTGACGCCGCACAGCAAGTGGTCGATCCACTCCGAGTACCAGGACAACCTCTTCATGCTGTCGTTGTCGCGAGGCGGGCCGACGATGTGGATGAGTCCGCTCGACGCGGCGAAGATCTCCGTCAAGGACAACGACTGGATCGAGGCGGTGAACCGCAACGGCGTGGTGGTGTGTCGCGCGATCGTCTCGCACCGCATGCCCGAGGGCGTCGTGTACGTCTACCACGCGCAGGAACGGACGATCGATGTTCCGCGTACCGAGACGACCGGCAATCGCGGCGGTATCCACAACTCACTGACGCGGCTGCTGATCAAGCCGACGCATCTCGCCGGCGGCTACGCCCAGACGGCGTGGGCGTGGAACTATCTCGGCCCCACCGGAAACCAGCGCGACGAGGTGACGGTGGTTCGCCGTCGTAGCCAGGAGGTCACCTACTGATGGCGACGACCGGAGTGACGGCGAGTGGAGCCCGCGGAGCGAGGGGAATCTCATGAAGGTCATGGCGCAGATGGCGATGGTGATGAACCTCGACAAGTGCATCGGGTGCCACACCTGCTCGGTGACGTGCAAGCAGGCGTGGACCAACCGCTCGGGAACCGAGTACGTGTGGTTCAACAACGTGGAAACCCGTCCGGGACAGGGGTATCCGCGTACGTACGAGGATCAGGAACGCTGGCGGGGCGGTTGGGTGCGCGATTCCAGGGGGCGTCTGCGGCTCAAGGACGGGGGCCGGCTCAGGAAGCTGTCGCGCATCTTCTCGAATCCCAAGATGCCCGCCATCCAGGACTACTACGAGCCGTGGACGTACGACTACGAGAACCTCACGAACGCTCCGCTCGGTGAACACATGCCGGTGGCGGCGCCCCGGAGCCTGATCACCGGCGAACCGATGAAGGTCGAGTGGTCGGCGAACTGGGACGACGATCTCGGCGGGTCGACGGAGATCCTCGCCGACGATCCGGTGCTCAAGAAGGTGAGCGAGCAGGTCAGGCTCGAGCTCGAGCAGACGTTCATGTTCTATCTGCCGCGGATCTGTGAGCACTGCCTCAATCCGGCGTGCGTGGCCTCCTGCCCGTCGGGTGCGATGTACAAGCGGGTCGAGGACGGCATCGTCCTGGTCGACCAGGACAAGTGCCGCGGTTGGCGAATGTGCGTGTCCGGATGCCCGTACAAGAAGGTCTACTTCAACCACAAGACCGGCAAGGCCGAGAAGTGCACGTTCTGCTACCCCCGTGTCGAGGTGGGGCTGCCGACCGTGTGCGCGGAAACCTGCGTGGGGCGGCTGCGGTACATCGGCCTCGTCCTCTACGACGCCGACAGGGTGCTCGAGGCGGCGTCCGTGGAGGACGACAAGGATCTCTACGAGGCCCAGCTGGAGACGATCCTCGACCCGAGGGATCCGCGGGTCATCGCGGCCGCGCACGCCGCGGGCATCTCGGACCACTGGATCGAGGCGGCGCAGAGGTCACCGATCCACACCCTGATCAAGGAGTTCCGGGTGGCCCTGCCGCTGCATCCCGAGTACCGGACGATGCCGATGGTCTGGTACGTCCCGCCGCTGTCGCCGGTGGTCGACGCCGTCAGCCGCGACGGCCACGACGGTGAGGACGTCGGCAACCTGTTCGGCGCGCTGGAGTCGCTGCGGATCCCTGTCGAGTATCTGGCCGAACTGTTCACCGCGGGTGACACCGAGATCGTCGGGGGAGTGCTGCGCAAACTCGCCGCGATGCGGTCCTACATGCGGGACATCAATCTCGGGCGGGCGCCGCAGGAACACATTCCCGCGGCGGTCGGGATGACCGAGGAACAGATGTACGAGATGTACCGTCTGCTTGCCATCGCGAAATATGAAGAGCGGTACGTCATTCCGTCCGCCTACGCGGCGGAGGCGCACGGGCTGGAGGAGACGGTCACCGAGTGTGCCCTCGATTTCGAGGGCGGGCCCGGGCTGTACGACCAGGGGTCGGGACCGTTCGGCGAGGCCAGCGGAACACCGGTTCCGGTCGCGGTCGAGACCTTCCACGCGTTGCGGCAACGGCAGACCAGTGAGGCCATGGGGGCGAACGAGAGCCGGCCGTCGCGGGTGAACCTGCTGAACTGGGACGGCAAGGGCGCGCCCGAGGGCATGTTCCCGGGGGGTGGGCGATGAAACTGCTCCGCCGCCCGGCTCGCGCGGACTCCGCCGGCACCCTGCGCGAGCACCGCGTCGTCTGGCAGGCGGCGTCGCTGCTGCTGGCCTACCCCGACGACGAACACCGCGCCCGGCTGGCGACGGTCGACGAGTTGATCGCGCTGCTCCCGCACGAGGCAGCCGCGCCCCTGGTGACCTCGATTCGGGCGCTGCGGGAACAGTCGGACCTCGACGCGGCCACCGCGTACGTCGAGACGTTCGACCTGCGGCGCAGGACCACCTTGCTGCTGACGTACTGGACGGACGGAGACACCCGCAACCGCGGCGCCGCCATCCTCCGGTTCGCCGACACCTACCGGGCGTCCGGCGCCCGCCCTCCGGGCGACGAGTCCGCCGACCATCTCGCGGTGGTCCTGGAGTTCGCCGCGACGGTCGACCCGGACAGCGGCGGCCGCCTGCTCGCGGCGAACCGGACGGCGATCGACATGCTGCACGAGCAGTTGAGCGACTCGGGGTCGCCGTACGCGGGGGTACTCGGTGCCGTCGCCGACACCTTGCCGCCCGCCGGCGAACTGGAGCGGCGACGGGCGCGTGAACTCGCCCTGTCCGGGCCGCCTGCCGAAGCGGTAGGCCTGCAGCCGTTCACGCTGACCGTGCCGCCACGCCGGGACCAGAGCACACGACGATCCGAAGGAGCGCAGTGACATGTCGGCCGGCGAAGTCTATTGGGACGTCGTCCCGTACGTGACCCTGGCGATCCTCGTCATCGGGACGTGGTGGCGCTACCGCTACGACAAGTTCGGCTGGACGACCCGATCGTCGCAGTTGTACGAGAACCGGCTGCTGCGGATCGCGAGCCCGCTGTTCCACTTCGGCATCCTCGTCGTGATCCTCGGCCACGTCATCGGGTTGGTGATCCCGGAGTTGTGGACCGAGGCGGTCGGCATCAGTGAGCACATGTACCACTGGGGAGCCGCGATCCCCGGTGTCATCGCCGGTGTCGCGACACTGGTGGGGGTCGCGTTGCTGATCTACCGGCGCCGGTCGACGGGCCCCGTGTTCACTGCGACGACCCTGAACGACAAGGTCATGTACGTGGTGCTCGTCGCGGCGATCGTCGCCGGACTGGGGACCACGATGATCGGCGCGTTCGAGGGCAACGAGGCGCACAACTACCGCGAGACCGTCTCACCGTGGTTCCGGTCCATCTGGTACTTCCAGCCCGAGGGTGAACTGATGGCGGCGGCGCCGTTGTCGTTCCACATCCACGTCACGGTGGCGCTGGTGCTGTTCGCGCTGTGGCCGTTCACCCGTCTGGTGCACGCGTTCAGCGCGCCGTTCGCGTACCTGTTCCGGCCGTACATCGTGTACCGGAGCCGCGACGCGGCAGGCAAGGGGGAACTCGTCGGCTCCGGGCCGCACCGGCGCGGGTGGTGATCGGGGCCTGTACTGTTTGGTCTTCGACCGAACCTCAGAGCCGACACCCTGAGAGCTGACACCGAGGACCGCTGAACCACTACATGGCCGCCACCGCACGTACCCGCTCGACCACCTCCGTGACGACGAAGAAAAAGGTCCGCGCCCCGCGGTCCACGGTGCGCCGCACCGTGCTCCCGGGTGGTCTGCGGGTGGTCACCGAACACATGCCGGGAGTGCGTTCGGCGTCCGTCGGTGTCTGGGTCGGTGTCGGCTCCCGCGACGAGAAGACGTCCGTCGCCGGGGCCGCGCACTTCCTCGAGCACCTGCTGTTCAAGGCCACCCCGACCCGCACCGCCCTCGACATCGCACAGGTCGTCGACGGCATCGGCGGTGAGCTGAACGCCTTCACCTCCCGCGAGCAGACGTGCTTCTACGCGCACGTCCTCGACGAGGATCTGCCGCTCGCGATCGACATCGTCAGCGACGTCGTGCTGCGCGGAAAGTGCCGCAGCGCCGATGTGGACGTCGAACGCCAGGTGGTGCTCGAAGAGATCGCGATGCGCGACGACGACCCGGAGGACCTGCTCGGCGACGAGTTCCTGACCGCGTTGTTCGGCGACCATCCGGTCGGCAGGCCGGTGATCGGGTCGACGGAGTCGATCGAGGCGATGACGCGTGCGCAGCTGCATTCCTTCCACGTCCGCCGGTACACGCCGGAGCGGATGGTGGTCGCCGTCGCGGGCAACGTCGATCACGACGACACCGTCGAGCTCGTCCGCCGTGCCTTCGACGGACACCTCGTGGGTGGGGCGGAGCCGGCACCACGCCGGGCCGGCCGCCTGCGTGTGCGGACCGCGCCTGCCCTGACCGTTCTCGAGCGGGACAGCGAGCAGGCGCACCTGTGTCTGGGAGTGCGGGGGCTGGGCAGGCACGAGGGCCACCGGTGGGCGTTGTCGGTGCTCAACACCGCGGTCGGCGGCGGACTGTCGTCACGGCTGTTCCAGGAGATTCGTGAGGAGCGCGGCCTCGCGTACTCGGTGTACTCGAGCGTCGACACGTTCGCGGACACCGGCGCGTTCTCCGTGTACGCCGGGTGCCAGCCCGAGAATCTCGCCGACGTCACGACGTTGATCCGTGAGGTGCTCGCGCAGGTCGCGTCGGGTGGCATCACCGATGCCGAGGTGGCGCGCGCGAAGGGGTCGATCCGCGGTGGAATGGTGCTGGGCCTGGAGGATTCGGGCTCGCGGATGCACCGCATCGGCCGTCAGGAGCTGAACTACGGCGGTCACCGGACCATCTCCGACACGCTGCGGCGCATCGACGCCGTCACCACCGAGGAGGTGAGCGAGGTCGCCACGATGCTGCTGACCCGCCCGTTCGCTGCGTCCGTGGTCGGCCCGTACCGGCGAACGAGGGATCTGCCCGCGGTGGTGCGGGGGATCGTCTGATGCAGAGGCTGCGGTCGCCGCGACTGGTGCCGTTCCTCGTGGTGTCCGCGGTGACACTGGTGATGCTGTTCTCGCCGGGCAGCGCGGTGCCGAGCGGACCGCCGAACAGCGACAAGGTCACCCACCTGCTGATGTTCCTCGCTCTCGCCGTCGCGGCCCGGTACGCGGGATTCCGTTTCCGCTGGGTGCTGCTCGGCGGTCTGCTCTACGCGGCCGTGTCGGAGGTGCTGCAGGCGGCGTTGCCGATCCAGCGCAGCGGGTCGGTGTGGGACTGGGCGGCGGACGCGGTGGGGGTGCTGCTGGGGCTCGGCATCGTTGCGGCATGGCAGGGTGGCAGAAGGAAGTCGGTAGCCGACGTCGACTGATCTGGGAGGTCAGACATGCGGATTCGCGGTGCGGTACTCGAGGAGATCGGGAGGTCGCGGCCGTTCGCACAGTCTCGTCCCATCTCGATCTCGGATCTCGAGCTGGACGGACCCGGCCCCGGTGAGCTGCTCGTCCGCATCGAGGCCGCCGGCCTGTGCCACTCGGATCTGTCGGTCGTCGACGGCAATCGCGTGCGCCCCGTGCCGATGCTGCTCGGGCACGAGGCGGCCGGGCGCGTGGAGGCGCTCGGCGACGGGGTGAGCGACATCGCCCTCGGCAAGCGGGTCGTGATGACCTTCCTCCCGCGCTGCGGCGACTGCGCGGGCTGCGCCACCGGTGGCCGGATGCCGTGCAGCACGGGCAGCGTCGCCAACAACGAGGGTGTTCTACTCGCGGGTGGCAGGCGCCTGCACCGCGACGGCGACGACGTCCACCACCATCTCGGCGTGTCCGGGTTCGCGACGCACGCCGTCGTGGACCGTCGATCGGTGGTCGCGGTGGAGTCCGACGTGCCCGCGGAGATCGCGGCGGTCCTCGGGTGCGCGGTTCTGACGGGCGGGGGAGCCGTCCTCAACGCCGCGCGCACCACGCCCGGTGATTCGATCATGGTGGTCGGACTCGGTGGTGTCGGGATGGCGGCGGTGCTGACGGCCGTCTCGCTCGGGCACGGGCCGGTCATCGGCGTCGACGCGATGCCGGAGAAGCTCTCCACCGCAACCGAACTCGGCGCAACCGAGGTCTACACGCCCGCCGAGCTCGCCGAACGCGGTGTCCGTGCCGACCTCGTCGTGGAGGCGGCCGGCAACGCACGGGCCTTCGAGACGGCGGTGGCCGCAACGGCCCCGGGCGGTACCACCGTGACGGTCGGGCTGCCGAACCCGGAGGCACGATCGTCGATCTCGCCGCTCGGTCTCGTCGCGGAGGCACGCACGATCGTCGGCAGCTACCTCGGGTCGGCGCTCCCATCCCGGGACATCCCGTTGTACGCGCAGATGTGGCGCGAGGGCAGGCTGCCCGTGGAGAAGCTCATCTCGTCGCGGATCACCCTCGACGAGATCAACCGGGGAATGGACGAACTCGCCGACGGCAACGCGATCCGTCAGGTCATCGTCTTCGACTGAGCGCGCTGGCGCGGCAGGCGGGTGGAGTTCACCCCGGCCGGGTGACGCCGGCGGGACGTGGATGGGTCATTCTCGCGGAAGGCCGGTCCACGAGGGTGTGCGGGCCTCCGGGACGGAAGGTCGACATGCTGCTGATACCCGAGAACCAGAGACGGACCCTGGAGGAGCTGGACGAGCGACTCGACCTCGAATCGGGTGACCGGCGCGCCAAACGGTCCGCGTTCTGGGTGATGCTGACGCTGTCCGCGGTCATCGCCGTCGCGGGTGTCGCGGGGGACTCCACCGCCACCGTGATCGGGGCGATGATCGTGGCGCCGCTGTCCACCCCGATCCTCGGCATCGGGCTCGGGATCACGACGGGGCGTGGGCGCCTCGTGGCCACCAGCCTGCTGTACGTCGCGGCAGGTGTCGTCCTGGTGGTCGTGGTCGGTGCCGTCGTCGCGCAGTTGCTGCCGAACCCGACGAATGTGCTGTCCAACTCGCAGGTGACCGGACGGACGTCGCCGACACTGATGGACCTGCTCGCCGCGATCGCGACCGGGTTCGCCGGCGCCGTCGCGGTCACGCGTCGCGACGTCGGCGACGTCCTGCCCGGCGTCGCGATCGCGATCTCCCTCGTGCCGCCGCTCGGAGTGGTCGGAGTGTGCCTGGGATCGGGGGCACCCTCGCTCGCGGCGGGCGCCTTCGTCTTGTTCGCCTCGAATGTGATTGCGCTCGTCATCACCGCGATGGTGGTGCTGTTCGCCGCCGGATACGGCCGAGACGCCACGGCGACCCGGGGTCGCGGCCACGCCCGCGCCTACGTGCTGCTCGCGCTCGCAACGTGTGTCGTCGTCGTCCCCATGGTGCTCAACTCGCTGTCCTCGGTGTGGGCGGGCCAGATCTCGGATGCCGCCGAGGTGTGGCTGGACGATGTACCCGGCGCCCAGGTCACCGGGGTCACCTGGCAGGGCCGAACGGCGACGGTGTCGGTGCTGGGTCCGGCCGATCTGCCTCCGATCGACGAACTCCAGCAGTCGGTGGACGACCTCGTCCCCTGGGATCCCCGCCTGCTGATCGTGCACACCGTGGGTGAACGACTCGATCCGGAACGCTGATCGAGGACGATCCGCCACGCGGCGTTCGCGGGGATCGGCGCGGACACCCCGCACGTCGTCGAACTCGGATCGGAGGTGCGGACTGGTGGTTGCAGTTCCGGAAGGTCGCCGCAGTCGCTACGAGTTGGCGGACCCGAGGATCGCGCGTGCGCTCGACGATCTGCTCGGGCTGGTGTTGGCCGTGGATCCGGCGTGCTGCCCGGACGCCGGGCGGGATGAGTGCTGTTGACGTCGTCGCATCTCGGTCTGCCGACGGTACGGCCGATGCTGACGGATGAGCGGCGGCGAGAGCTGTCCCAGCGGATCCGCTGGTTCGTGGCCGCGACGATCAGCTACAACGCGATCGAGTCGGTCATTGCGATCAGCGAGGGCGCGCGGGTGTCGCGCGGCGATCGCAGTGAAGGAAGGTCTGAACGCGTGGAAGGGCGATACGTGCTGTCCTGCCCCCGTCACGAGATCGAGTGCTGCAGCCGGGCACGACCGCGACTGCTGCGATGACTGACCACGATCGTGCGGTATCCGTCCCGTTCGCACAAGACGGCGCGTGCGAGTCGCCCGCTGTGCCCGCCCCGGATGACGCCGCGACCACCCGAAGCCGCAGAACACCGATTGCGTAGGCTTGTCCCGACGTGCAGCGCGAGCAGATGGAGTGAGTCAGTGACGGTGATTCGGGTCGGAGTCCTCGGTGCCAAAGGCAAGGTGGGTCGCGCGATCTGCGAGGCCGTGGAGGCCGCGCCGGACCTCGAGCTCGTCGCGCAGGTCGACGCGGGCGACCGGATCGAGACCTTCGTCGACAGCCGGACGGAGGTGGTCGTCGACTTCACCAGCCCGGCCGTCGTCATGCCGAACCTGGAGTTCCTGGTCGCGAACGGAATCCACGCCGTCGTCGGCACGACCGGTTTCGACGAGGAGCGTCTCGCGACTGTCCGCGGCTGGCTGCAGAGCAAGCCGGAGGTCGGCGTCCTGATCGCACCGAACTTCGCGATCGGTGCAGTGCTGTCGATGCGGTTCGCCGCGCAGGCGGCCCGCTTCTTCGATTCCGTCGAGGTCATCGAGCTGCACCACCCGAACAAGGTCGACGCGCCGTCCGGTACCGCCTACCGCACCGCAGCCCTGATCGCCGAAGCGCGAGCGGCGGCCGGCCGCGGACCGAGCCCGGACGCCACCACCGACGAACTCGACGGTGCCCGGGGCGCCGACGTCGACGGAGTGCGGGTGCACTCCGTCCGGCTCGCCGGCCTCGTCGCTCACCAGGAGGTGTTGCTCGGGACCCAGGGCGAGACGCTGACGATCCGGCACGACTCCATCGACCGCAATTCCTTCGCCCCCGGCGTGCTCCTCGGCGTGCGCGAGATCGGTGCCCGTCCGGGTCTGACCGTCGGAATCGACCCCCTGCTCGACCTGTGAGTGACCGTGCCGTGAGCGAATCCACAGGTCCGTCCACGAAGGTCGTCGCCACGATCGTCGGCATCGTCGTCGCACTGAGCGTCTATTTCGTCCTCCTCGGTCAACGCGGCATCTCGCTGATCCAGGACGGCGGCGCCGTTCCCGTCGTTCTGGGCATCGCCGTGCTCGTGCTCCCGATTCTCGGCGTGTGGATGGTGTGGTCGACGATCCGATCCGGCTTCCAGCATCAGCACCTCGTCTCCAGGGCACGTGCGGAGGGACGCGACCTCGACGTGTCCGACCTGCCGAAGATGCCGTCCGGACGCGTTCAGCGGGATGCTGCGGACGCCCTGTTCGCCGAGGTGAAGGGCGAGTGGGAGGCCGATCCCGACAACTGGGCCACCAACTACCGCCTGGCCCGCGCCTACGACTACGCCGGTGACCGGTCGCGGGCACGCGAGATCATGAAGCGCGCGGTCGCGTTGGAGGCAGCGGACCGCGAGCGTTAGGCGCGATCCGCCCTACTGCGTCGGAAGGGCGGCCCATACTGGTCGTGGCGCCCACACTCGTATGCCCGGGCCACATCCGTTGTTCCTTCCGTTCCGGTGGGAGAGGCGATGATCGCGGAGGGGCTGCACCATCTGTCGCTCGCACGCGTGCGCGGTGCGAGGCGCGGCCCGCGGCCCGACACGGGACGGCCCTCCTCGATCCGGCGATTCGTGGCCGCTCTGTCACTCCTGGCGGCGGGGCTGGTGGGATGCGACGACTCGGACGGCGCTCCAGCGGCGCTGCCGTACGCACGGCTCACCGAGGCGATTCCGGCGGCGATGGAGCACGCCTCGGTACCCGGGGCGATCGTCGGTGTCCGGCAGGACGGCATCGCGCCCTACGCGGAGGCGTTCGGGGTCCGCGACACGGCCACCGGCGAGGCCATGTCGACCGACCTGTTCATGCGTGTCGGCAGCGTGACCAAGACGTTCACCACCACGGCCGTGCTGCAGCTGGTCGATCAGGGCAAGGTCGGCCTCGACGATCCGATCGACGGGTACGTGCCGGGAGTCCCCAACGGCGACACGATCACCATCCGCCACCTGGCGGCCATGCGGAGCGGGCTCCCCGACTACGGCGAGATGGTGATTCCGACGCTCCCGAGCCGGCCACAGCGCCAGTGGACGCCGCAGGAGTTGCTCGACGTCGGTTTCAGCAGTCCACCGCTGTTCCCGCCGGGCACCGCGTTCGACTACTCGAACACCAACACCGTGCTCCTGGGTCTCGTCGTCGAGAAGGCGTCGGGGCGGCCGCTGGACGACTACATCGCCGAACACATCACGGGACCCGAGGCACTCGACCACACGTCGGTCGCAGACACCGCGGCCTTTCCGTCGCCGCACGCCCGCGGATACACCCGGGCATCCGACGGGGCGACGGTGGACGCGACCGACTGGAACCCGTCCTGGGGCTACGGCGCGGGAAACATGATCTCGACACTCGACGATCTGAGCGTGTGGGCGCGGGTGCTGGCAGACGGAGCGTTGCTCACGCCGGCCACGCAGCACGAGCGGGAGCAGTTTCAGCCGGCGCCGTCCGAAGGTGACGGTTCGCTGTACGGCCTCGGTGTCGAGTACCAGAACGGGTGGATCGGCCACAACGGGAACATCGTCGGCTACCAGGCCTATGCCTATCGCCTTCCCGCCGAGGGCAAGACGATGGTGGTGCTGGTCAATTCGAACGTCGACCCACTGGGCGTGTGGAACCTCGTCACCGAGATCGTGGACGTCGTCAGCCCCGACCACCCCTGGCCGGGGCCTCCGTCGTAGAGCGCCGCGACTCTGCCGGACCGTCGGTCCGGTCCGGCGCGGGGCGGGGAGCACGTCCGAGCCGAACGGGTCGTAGGCTGCCACTCGTGACCGCCGACACCCCGATCCTCCTCGTCGTCCACCACACGCCCTCCCCGCCGACGAGGGAGCTGCTGGAGTCGGTGCTGGCCGGCGCGAACGACCCCGACATCGAGGGTGTGACGATCAGGTCGGTGCCCGCGCTCGGAGCGACCATTCCGGACGTGTTGTCCGCGAAGGGATTTCTCTTCGGCACCACCGCGAACTTCGGCTACATGTCCGGGGCGCTCAAGCACTTCTTCGACACCGTGTACTACCCGTGCCTCGACGCAGTCGCCGGGCTCCCGTACGGGCTGTGGGTCCACGGCAACAACGACACCGCCGGAGCGGTGACCGCCGTGCAGAAGATCGTCACCGGTCTCGCGCTGACACAGGCCGCGGCGACGGTCGAGGTGACGAGTGGGGTCGACGCCACCGCGCGGGATCGCTGCTACGAACTGGGTGCGACGCTGGCGGTGACCGTCGCGGGCTGATCGCGCGCGGTGTGCGTCGCGACCGCGGGGCCGAGCCAGCGCGACAGGTAGCCGTGCAGGTCGTCGCCGGTTCGCGCCGGATCGCCGGGGTCGACGACGTACGACTGGATGACCCGAAGCACGAACTCGACGAGTTCGTCCATGGCGGTGTCGTCGAAACCGGCGGAGTGCCACTCGACGGGCAGGTTCTCGAGCATGGCCCGGGCGAAACCGCGCGCGACGCTCGACGTGACACCGGCCGAGAAGCGTCCCTGCTGCGCCGGGTCTATCAGCAGGTGCATCGGCCTGCGATGGGGGAGCAACTCCAGGGTGTGCGCGACGGCTGTGACGACTGCCTCGGCGGGGCGGTCCTCGTCGCCGACCAGGGCGCGCACGGTGTCGAGGAACTCGCCGGCGGCCGCGGTCGCGGCGGCCGTGAGCAGCGCGTCGGTGCCGTCGAAGTAGCGATACACCGTCTGCCGCGTGACGCCGAGCAGGCGCGCCACGTCGGCGACCGTGATGTCGGTTCCGCGCTGTTCGACGACGGTGAGGGCGGCGGCGACGATCCGGCCGACGGCCTCGTCGTCCGACTGCGGGGGTGACCCGGCCCAGCCGTGTGTCCTCATCTCGGGCCTGCCATGGGCGGGAGTTTAACGGGAGAGATGCGGCTCGACCCCGAAGTCGCCGAAAACGGCCATACACAATTCCCGCAGATGTATGGTCCACGTCACGGCGGCACGCAATGCCGTTGCCCGAGTGGTTCTGTTGCGCCCCATTGCTGTGCCCCGACGCCGATGGAGGGTTCGATGAGCAGAAGTGAACCGGCCGACACCGTGACGGTGCCCGGAGGCCGATTGCCCGGATCGCCGGAGCAGGTGACGCCCGAGTGGCTCGGCGCCGTCCTCGCGGCAACCGACGACCGGGTGATCGTCGACGCCGTGGACATCACGCCGGTCGGCACCGGACAGACCGCGGCGACCTACCACCTGGCCGTTCGCTACCGCCGCCGTGGTCCCGACATTCCGGACACCTTCGTTCTCAAACTGCCGTCCCAGGACCTGACGGTCCGGGACCGTGTCGCGCTCGGATACCGGTCGGAGCACGCGTTCTACACGCAGGTCGCGGAATCGACGCGGATTCCCGTTCCGCGGTGCTTCCAGTGCGAGATCGACGACGGGGGAAGGGAGTTCACACTCCTTCTCGAAGACCTGGCACCCGCCATCCAAGGGGACCAGATCCGCGGTTGCGGACTGCCGGACGCCCTGTTGGCCGTCGAGGCGCTCGCGGGTCTGCACGGTCCGGGGTGGTGCGATCCGAGGTGGGCGGACTTCACCGGAACAGTCATGCCGAAACCGGCGGACGTGGCGGCAGCCACCGGTCTCGGCGACGTCACGGCACTGGCGACCACCACGACCATCGACACTCTCGCGGCGCGGCTGAGCGACGAGGACGTCGCGACGCTACGGGAATCCGCGGACCTCGTCGGCGCCTGGTTGATGCTGGTGCCCGACCGGTTCGGGATCCTGCACGGCGACTATCGTCTCGACAACCTGATGTTCCATCCCGGCGGGGAACGGGTGACCGTCGTCGACTGGCAGACGATGGCCGTCGGCTTGCCCGCCCGCGACCTCGCCTACTTCATCGGGACCAGTTTCGAGCCGGCTGTGCGCGCGGAGTACGAGCGTGAACTCGTCGACGCCTACCACCGGGCGTTGACCGAGTGCGGCGTGGTCGACTACACACGCGCCGAATGCTGGGACGACTACCGGCTCTCCGCGCTGCAGATGCCGATGATCACCACCCTCGGATTCGCGTTCGCCGCCGCCACCGAACGCGGCGACGACATGATCGTGACGATGCTCGAACGGGGCTGCGCGGCCATCCGTGATCTCGGGTCCCTCGACCTGATCCGGGAGCAGCTGTGACCGGGTCCGGGCCGCTGCGCGAACTGGGCTGTTACCTCCTCGGCGGCCAACCTCGTTCTGCGCGTGACATTCTCGGCGAGGTCGCGGACGCCGAACGTCTCGGGCTGGGCACCGCGTTCATCTCCGAGCGGTACAACAAGAAGGAGATCGCGGCGTTGTCGGGGGCCGCCGCCGCCGCGAGCTCGACGATTCAGCTGTGCACCGGTGCGACCAACCACAACACCAGGCACCCGATGGTGACGGCAGGCATGACACGCACCCTGCGCGACCTCACGGGAGGACGCTTCACGCTCGGCATCGGGCGTGGGGTGCCGATACTGCAGGGCGCCTACGGTATTCCGCCGGTCACGACCGCCCAGATGGCAGACTTCGCGCAGCTCATGCGACGCCTGTTCCGAGGGGAGGTCATCGTCGGCCACGACGGTCCCGCGGGCAGCTACCCCGTCCTGCACCTGGACGCGACGCTCGACGAGTACCTCCCGCTCGGGCTGGTGGCCTTCGGGCCCAACACCCTGAAACTCGGGGGCCGGATGTTCGACGAGGTCGTCCTGCACACCTATTTCACGGACGAGACCACGAAGCGGTGCGTCGAACTGGTCAAGTCCTCTGCAGAGGCGGCTGGACGCGACCCCGACGCCGTGAAGGTGTGGGCGTGCCTCGCCACCGTCGGCGACCACGTTCCCGAGGTGGACCGGTTGCGTAAGACAGTCGGCCGGCTCGGCACCTACCTGCAGGGCTACGGGCAGTTGCTGGTGGACACCAACGGATGGGACCCCGCGGTCCTGCAGCGCTTCCTGTCGGACCCCGTGATCAGCACCGTCGCCGGTCTCGACGTCGTCGGCACCGTCGATCAGCTCGAACACGCCGCGACCCTGCTCCCCGACGAGTGGCTGTCGTACGCGGCCACCGGCGCCCCGGCGCACTGCGTGTCCGCCGTTCGTCACCAGTTCGACCTTGGCTGTGACGGTGTCATCCTGCACGGATCGACCCCCGCGGAGATCGAACCGATCGTCTCGGAGTACGCCCGGCGACGATGAGCCCCGCAGTCGGGTGCGGGTCCTCGCCAGCGGGACGCGTCACGCGGAGGAGGTGCGGCGCAAGCGGGTGTTGACGAACTCTCCGAGGCCCCAGCGTCCGAGCTCCCGACCGTAGCCGGATCGTTTGACGCCGCCGAACGGAAGACCGGGCAAGGTGGTGCCGTGTTCGTTCACGTACGCCATGCCCACCTCCAGGCGGTCGGCGACGTCCTGGGCCTTCGCGGCGTCGGTGCTCCAGACCGAGCCGCTGAGACCGAACCCGACGTCGTTCGCGAGCCGGACCGCCTCGTCGACCGACGACACCTTGTAGACCATGCCGACCGGGCCGAAGATCTCCTCGGAGTACGCGTCCATGTCCGGCGTGATTCCGGTGAGCACCGTCGGCTCGAGGAAGGCGCCTGCGCGGTCGACGGGGGAGCCTCCGGTCTCCAGCCGGGCGCCCTGCTCGACGGCGGTGCGGACCTGCTCGGCCACCGCGTCCCGGGCGTCGACCGACGAGAGTGGGCCGACCTTCGTCTCGGAGTCCGTCGGATCTCCGACCGGGGTCTTCTCGAACTCTGCGACCAGCTTCCCGACGAAGTCGTCGTAGAGCTCCTCGAGGACGATGAACCGCTTGGGCGAGTTGCACGCCTGCCCGGCGTTCGAGAGGCGCGCGGTGGCGGCGACGTGGGCCGTGCGTGCCATGTCGTCGGTGTCGAGCAGCACGAACGGATCCGAGCCGCCGAGCTCGAGCACCGACTTCTTGAGGTTCCGGGACGCCACCTGGGCCACCGCGGCTCCCGCAGCTTCGCTGCCCGTGAGGGAAACGCCCTGGATCGCAGGGTTCTCGATGAGGGATGCCACCTGGTCGCTGCTGGCGTAGACGTTGATGTACGCGTCCTCCGGGATGCCCGCGGCGTGAAGGATCTCCGCCATCAGTGCCGAGGACGCGGCGCAGATCGACGCGTGCTTCAGGATGATCGTGTTGCCGGCCAGCAAGTTGGGCGCCGCGAACCGCGCGACCTGGTAGTACGGGTAGTTCCACGGCATCACGCCGACCAGGGGGCCGACCGGACGCTTCTGCACGATGGACTCCGTCGCGCCTTGCGGGTCGAGGGTCTCGGCCGTGAGCAGCTCGGGGCCGTGGTCGGCGTACCACCGGTAGATGTCGGCGGCCAACCGGACCTCGCCCGCCGCCTGCTCGAGAGGTTTGCCCATCTCCGTCGTGATGGTCCGCGCGAGTTCGTCGGCTCGCTCCTCGTAGAGGTCCGCGGTTCGACGCAGTGCGTCGGCGCGCTCGTCCGCCGGCACCGTGCGCCAGTGTTCGTAGGCGGCCACCGTTCGGGCGACGACCCGGGGGAGGTCACCGTCGGTGAGTGACGTGAATTCTCGCTCGGTTTCACCTGTCGTGGGATTCGCGGTCACATAGGTACTCATGTCGCCGATGCTACGGACGGGCCGGGAGCCCATGTGCCTTGCGCCGCATGAACTTTTGTCGATTTCCCTGTGAGAAGTCGTACGTTTGAGGACGCAGGCCGGTGGGTACGGCGATCTCGATCCGATCACCGGAGAGCGCGTGCGGGGGCCGTCGCGCCCGCGGCCGTTCTCCGTGATCGCGGCGGTGTCATCGCTCACACCAGCGTGAATACCGTTTCTGTATCAATGCGGTCCATTTTTGACTTGGACATGAATGGATGGGCCGTCCTACCGTCGTCGTACGGCTCCGGTCATGTCGGCGGTACCCCCCCGAACGCGGACGTGATCGGAGCTCCCCACGTAGTCGACGGACAAGGGACGGACCCAATGACCACCGCGCAGCGGAACGCGACACTGACCGGACAGATGATCATCGCCGGTGACGCCGTCACCGGTGCCGGCAAGGTCGTTCACGGCGTGAACCCGGCGACGAACGAGCAGCTGCAGCCCGCCTACGCCCATGGCACCGCCGCTGACGTCGACCGCGCCGCAGCAGCCGCCGCCGGGGCGTTCGGTGCCTATCGCGCCACCTCCTCGCAGGATCGCGCGACCTTCCTCGACGCCGTCGCGGACAACCTCGACGCCGTCCGCGACGACCTCGTGGAGCGAGCGCACGCGGAGACCGGACTGCCGGTCGCCCGCCTGACCGGTGAGGTCGGCCGCACCAGCGGCCAACTGCGTCTGTTCTCCGGTGTGCTGCGCGAGGGAAGCTGGAACGGCGCCCGCATCGATCCGGCGCAGCCCGGCCGGAGCCCGCTTCCGCGTGCCGACATCCGGCAACGCAAGGTACCGCTCGGACCCGTCGCCGTGTTCGGCGCGAGCAACTTTCCGCTGGCCTTCTCCGTGGCAGGCGGCGACACGGCATCCGCACTTGCGGCGGGTTGCCCCGTCGTCGTGAAGGCGCACGACGCACACCCGGGCACCTCGGAACTCGTCGGGCGGGCAGTCACCGAGGCCGTGGCCGCCACCGGAATGCCCGCGGGTACCTTCTCGCTCCTCTTCGGCTCGGGCCAGGAACTGGGCATCGCACTCGTCACCGACCCGCGGATCAAGGCGGTCGGATTCACCGGATCCCGTTCCGGCGGAACGGCACTCGTCCGTGCGGCGGCCGCCCGCCTCGAGCCGATCCCGGTGTACGCCGAGATGAGTTCGATCAATCCGGTCTATCCGCTCGGGGGAGCGCTCCGTGAGCGCGCCGCCGAACTCGGCACCGCATTCGTCGGATCGCTGACGATGGGCTCGGGGCAGTTCTGCACGAATCCCGGTCTCGTCATCGCCGTCGACGGCCCCGACCTCGACGCCTTCGTCGCAGCCGCCGCCGAGGCGCTGCACGCGAGTGCAGCCACGCCGATGCTGACCCCGAACATCGCGCGCAGCTTCGCCGGCGGGGTCGAGGAGTTCGCCGGCGAAGCCACGGTCGTCGCACGGGGTGCCGCCGCGGGCGGGCCGAACAGCTGCCGACCCGCGCTGTTCACCGTCGCGGCCGACGAGTTCCTGGACTCGGAGACGTTGCAGCAGGAGATCTTCGGAGCATCCGGCCTGATCGTCCGCTGCCGAGACCTCGCGCAGGTGCGAACGGTCACCGAACGCCTGGAGGGACAGCTCACGGCGACGATCCACGCCGATCCCGACGACCACGACGACGCCGGCGCACTGCTCGCACTGCTCGAGCTCAAGGCCGGACGCATCCTGTTCAACGGCTGGCCGACCGGGGTGGAGGTCGGGCACGCGATGGTGCACGGCGGACCGTACCCCTCCACCTCCGACAGCCGCACCACGTCGGTCGGCTCGCTGGCGATCGAAAGGTTCCTGCGCCCCGTCGCCTATCAGGACGTCCCGCCGGCACTCCTGCCCACGGCCGTCGCCGACGGGAACCCGGATCGCATCTGGCGCCGCGTCGACGGCGAACTCACCCGCGACTGACAACCTCCACAACCCGCTCTCCTAGGAGTTCCCATGCTCGATGGTGTTCTGTTCTTCCCCGTCACCCCCTTCGACACCAACGGCGAGGTCGACTACGACCGGCTCGCCGAGCACGTCGAGCGCGGCGTCGCCGCCGGTCCCGGTGGTGTCTTCATCGCCTGCGGCACCGGCGAGTTCCACGCACTCGGCCTGACCGAGTTCGGCCGCATCGTCGAGAAGGCCGTCGAGGTCGTCGGCGGCCGCGTCCCGGTGTTCGCCGGCGCGGGCGGCTCCCTCGTCCAGGCCCGCGAGTTCGCGGTCAGCGCCCAGGAGAACGGTGCCGACGGCATCCTGCTGCTCCCGCCGTACCTCGTCACGATGCCGCCCGCAGGCCTGGTCGAGTACACCCGCGCCGTCGCCGCCGCCACCGACCTGCCGCTGATCGTGTACAACCGCGGCAACGCCGTCTACAACGAGGCCGCTGCCGTCGAGGTGGCCCAGCTCCCGACCGTGATCGGCTTCAAGGACGGCACGGGCGACCTGGACAACGTCGGCCGCATCGTCACCGCGGTCCGCGGCGCACTGGCCGACTCCGGCAAGGAATTCCTGTTCTTCAACGGTCTGCCCACCGCCGAGATCACCCAGCAGGCGTACCGCGCCATCGGCGTGACGCTCTACTCGTCGGCGACGTTCGCGTTCGCCCCCGAGATCGCTCTGGCGTTCTACGAGTCGCTCGAGTCGGGCAACGTCGAACTGACCGACGCGCTGCTGCGGGACTTCTTCCACCCGCTGGTCCGACTGCGCAACACCGTTCCCGGATACGCCGTCGCTCTCGTCAAGCACGGCGTCACGGTCGAGGGCGTCGAGGCGGGCTCGGTGCGTGCCCCGCTCGTCGACCCGAGCATCGAGGATCAGCAGGCGCTCGTCGACATCATCGCCGCCGGTCGGGCGGTGCTGGCCGACTCGCTGGCGGCGACCGTCTGATGCACCCCACCACGATCACCGAGGTCCAGGTCACGCCGGTGGCGTTCCGTGATCCGCCGCTGCTGAACACCGTCGGTGTGCACCAACCGTACGCCCTGCGCGCGATCATCCGGATCCGCACCGACGGCGGACTCACGGGTGTCGGCGAGACCTACGCCGACACCGCCCATCTCACCCGGATGGAGGCCGCGGCCGAAGCGCTGATCGGGCTGGACGCGTTCGCGCTCAACACCATCAGGTCGGTGATCGACGACCGGATCTCCCGGCTGTCCGTCACCGGTGGCGACGGTGTCGCCGGGATGATCACCACCGCCAGCACCACCGACCGGGTGTTCTCCCCGTTCGAGGTGGCCTGCCTCGACATCCAGGGCAAGGCACTCGGCCGGCCGGTGAGCGACCTGCTCGGCGGTGCGGTTCGCGACCGGGTTCCGTTCAGCGCCTACCTGTTCTACAAGTGGGCCGGTCACCCCGGCGCCGCCGGCACACACCCCGTCGCTTCGCTCGCCCCGGAAGACGAGTGGGGTGCCGCTCTCGACCCGCAGGGCCTGGTCGGTCAGGCGCGACGGATGATCGACGAGTACGGGTTCACCGCGATCAAGCTCAAGGGCGGGGTGTTCCCGCCCGACGAGGAGATCGCCGCGATCAAGGCCCTGCGCGCCGAATTCCCCGACGTGCCACTGCGTCTCGACCCCAACGCCGCCTGGTCGGTGGACACGTCGATCCGCGTCGCCTCGGAACTCGACGGCATCGTCCAATACCTCGAGGACCCGACCCCCGGACTCGACGGCATGGCCGAGGTGTCCGGGGAGGCGAAGATGCCGCTCGCGACCAACATGTGCGTCGTGGCCTTCGAGCACCTGAAGCCGGCGGTGGTGAAGAAGTCGGTCTCCGTGGTGCTCTCCGATCACCACTACTGGGGTGGTCTGCAGCGCTCCCGTCTGCTGGGTGGGATCTGCGACGCCTTCGGCCTCGGACTGTCGATGCACTCGAACTCGCACCTTGGCGTCAGCCTGGCGGCGATGGTCCACCTCGCGGCGGCCACGCCGAACCTCACGTACGCGTGCGACACGCACTGGCCGTGGAAGTCGGAGGACGTCGTCGTGCCCGGTGCGCTGCGTTTCGTCGAGGGTGCGGTCCCGGTGCCCACCGGGCCGGGACTCGGCGTCGAGATCGACGAGGACGCCCTGGCCACGCTGCACCAGCAGTACCTGGACTGCGGGATCCGCGACCGCGACGACACCGGGTACATGAAGTCGGTGGACCCCACCTTCGAGAACACCAGCCCGCGGTGGTGACGCGCACCGCGCCGTCCCGCTGAGGCGCACCGCGCCGTCCCGGTGACCCACCGGCCCCGCATGACCCACCGGCCCGGATGTGCCCGCCGACGATGTCGGGCCCGTCCGGGCCGCTGCCGTAGGCTGATACGGATTCCGTGTATGCGCGACGGAACCGATACCGAAGGTGGATCGATGTTCTCGTTGTCACGACTGGCCTGCTTCATCGCTGTGGCCGAGGAACTGCACTTCGGCCGGGCTGCGGAGCGATTGCACATGACGCAGCCACCACTGAGCCGACAGATCCAGCAGCTCGAACACGAGCTCGGTGTCCAGCTGATCGAGCGCAGCAGCCGGGCGGTCGCGCTCACTGCCGCAGGTGCGGCCTTCCTCCCCGACGCGCGACGCATCGTCTCACTGGCCGAGGGTGCCGCCATGACGGTGCGGCGAGTGCCGGCCGGAGACCTCGGGACCGTCAACATCGGCTTCACCGGCGCATCCGCGCGGGCAGTGCTGCCGCGTCTGCTGCAGACGGCGCGGGAGAAGCTCCCCGACGTGCGACTGGAACTGCGGGAGATGGTGACCTCGGCTCAGATCGAGGCGCTCGCGGCGGGCGAACTCGACCTGGGGATCGTTCGGCCTCCGGTGTCGCGTCCCGGCGTGCTGAGCCGGGCACTGCACCGCGAGCGCCTCGTCGCCGCGCTGCCCGCGGGGCACGCTCTCGCCGACGCGGAGCAGCTGCGTATCGAGGACTTCGACGACCAGCCTGTGATCATGTACTCGCCCGTCGACGCCCGCTACTTCAACGAGCTCCTCATCAGCACGTTCACTGCGGTCGGGGCGTCACCGCGATACGTGCAGTACGTGACGCAGGTCCATACGATGCTGGTGCTCGTGCATTCCGGCCTGGGCCTGGCGCTCGTGCCCGAATCGGCGACGACGATGCACCCCGACGGTGTGGTCTTCAGAGAGGTCGACGCCGTCCGGGACCGCCCGGTCCAGATGAACATCGCCTGGCGGAGCGACAACCCCAACCCGGCGCTCGTCAGGGTGATGAACGACGTTCTGCCGGAAAGGGAATGGCGCTGAAGGCGTCGAACCTCACACCGCCGCCCGGACGGGCGGCTTGACCGCGGCGACCGGGCAGTGGGCATCGAGCAGAACCCGCTGCATCGCGCTGCCGGTGAGCAGCTTGCCGACAGGGGAGCGGCGCTTGAGTCCGATGACCACGAGTTCGACGGCGTCGTCGAAGGAGGCGTCGATCAGCTGGTCGGCGTGCGAGAGGCCGGGGTCGTTCTCGGCGACCCGGTAGGTGACGTGCGCGGCGTCGGCGGCCGCGCGGGCCGAGTTCAGGTCGTCGGCGAACACCTCGTCGGTGATCGTGTCCTTCTCCGCGATCACCAGCAGGTCGCAGGCGCGCATCCGTGCCTCGGCGAATCCGAACGCGAGCGCGCCCCTGCCCTCGACCGTCGGCAGATAGCTCAGTACGACGGTCATCGGGCGTCCTTCCGTGAGGTCGGAACCGGCGTCACGAGTCCGCCGGTGCGCAGGAACTCGTCAAGGTTCCGAAGGGTGAGGGCCTCCATCGCCGCCCGCGTCTCGACGGTGCCGCTGGCGAGATGGGGGAGCAGGACCACGGTGTCGAGGTCGATCAGCTCCGCGGGCACGTGGGGTTCGTCAGCGAAGACGTCGAGGCCTGCGCCGGCCAGTCCGCCGCTGCGGAGCAGTTCGACGAGGGCGGCCTCGTCGACGACGCTGCCCCGGGCCACGTTGATCAGGAAGCCGTCGGGCCCCAGCGCCTCGAGTACGTCCCGGTCGACCAGGTGCCGGGTGCCCGCGCCACCGGCGGCGGCGACGATCAGCACGTCGACGGAGGTCGCCAGGTCGCGAGGCGAAGCCGCGTAACGGTAAGGGCTGCCGGTGATCTCGCGCCGGTTGTGGTACGCGATCTGGCAGCCGAAGGCGACGAGCCGGTCCGCGATCGCCGATCCGATCCGGCCGAGTCCGACGATGCCGACCCTGGATCCGGACACCTTGCGGGTGAGCGGGACGTTGCCCAGGGCGGGCCAGCGCCCGGCGCGCACGTAGCGGTCGGCTGCGCTGAAGCCGCGCATCGTGTCCAGCAGCAGTCCGACGGCCGTGTCGGCGACGCAGTCGGTGAGCACGTCTGGCGTGTTGCTGACGCCGACGCCCAGTTCACCCGCCCGATCGACGTCGGTGCTGTCGTAGCCGACGCCGAAGTGGACGACGGCGCCCAGGTTCGGCAGTGCGTCCATCAGGGTCGCGTCGACGCCGGTGCGACCCGAGGTGACCACCGCGGTCACGATGTCGGCGTTCTCGGCGAGCCAGTGTGCCCGGGCTTCCCCGTCGGGGAGGCGATCGGCCCCGTACCTGTCGGCCAGAGTTTCCTCGAGAGACGGCTTCAGGGGGCCGACCTGCAGCACCGAACCGGGAACGACCTCCGGGAATGGCTGTGCGGCAATCGGTTCGGGCGTTCCGACGGTGTCGTCGACGCTGGTCACGTGGTGGACTCCTCGCGTGCGGGGCCGGTTCCCTGTCGAACCGGGCACGAATTCACGGTATTGCTCCGCTCGAATCGCTGTCCAAGACGCAAATAACATGGATCGATGCCGAAACGGCATTGACGACCCGTTGTCGTTACCTTCTCGCGTGGACCGGTGTCGGAAACTCACAGGTCAGAGCTGTGATCCGCGTCTCCCGAGGCGTTCGGTGATGCGCTTCTCGGGGGCCCTCGGCGCATCAAAATCCCAGTTCGCGGCTGTTTTCCTCGGTTGACGGCCGTTCTCCCGCGCTCCTAGCGTGTGTCTACCGTCACAACGACGGGCACACCGTCCGCGAGGTCACTCTCGCAGTCTTCTCCCATCGGAGGTCCCCATGCAGATCGCACGGCAGCCGCGGAATCGCGTGACCGGTGCTCTGGTCGCGTCGGCGGTCGCAGTGCTGACGGTCAGCGGATGCTCGGTCGCGAACACGACCCGGAGTGAGAGCGCCAGCGCCGACACCCTGCGCATCGTGCTGCCGCAGGAGCCGCCGACCCTCGAACCGTGCGACGCCTCGCTCACCGCCACCGGTGTGGTCGTCCGCTCGAACATCACCCAGCCGCTCATCGAGCGGAATCCCGCCACCGGAGACCTCGAGCCGATGCTGGCCGACTCGTGGCAGCAGGTCGAGCCGAACCTGTGGCGGCTGAACATCGTCTCCGGCGTCCAGTTCAGCGACGGCGCGCCCTTCGACGCGACGGACGCCGCGTTCTCCATCGAGCGGACCTTCAACGGCGCCATCGGATGCGACGTCAACGGCTACGTCTTCGACGACAGCGAGATCCAGGTCGACGCGGTCAACCCGACCACACTGGAACTGCGAACCGAGGCGCCGGATCCGATTCTGCCGCTGCGGCTGTCGTTCATCGAGATGGTGCCGCGCACCACCGACTCCGAGGGCAAGGTCCGCGAACCGGTCGGCACCGGCCCGTACATGGTCGACTTCTGGGATTCCGGGCAGCGGATCGCACTGAAGGCGAACCCCAACTACCGAGGCGAGACGCCGGCCTTCACACGGGCGGTCTACCAGTGGCGCGCCGAGGGCAGCGTCCGCGCAGCGATGGTCACCAACGACGAGGCGGACATCGCCACCTCGCTCGGACCGGAGGACGGCGCCGGCGATCTCGGTATCTCCTACGTCAACAACGAGACCACCGCGTTGCGCATGCACGCCACCGAGGCGCCGCTCGACGACCTGCGGGTACGCGAGGCCATCGACCTCTCGATCAACCGCGAGGGAATCGTCGACGCTCTCTTCCAGGGGCTCGGGTTGCCCGCCGCGCAGCTCGTCGGAGCGAACATCGTCGGATACAACGACGCGCTCACTCCGACGCCGTACGACCTGGACCGGGCGAAGGCGCTGATCGACGAGGCTCGCGCCGACGGCGTCCCCGTCGACCGCACGATCCGGCTCATCGGCCGCACCGGCCAGTTCCCCAAGATCAACGAGACGATCGAGGCGATCCAGTTCTCCCTCAGCGAGATCGGCCTCGACGTCAAGATCGAGATGATGGACACCTCCGGTCAGATGCAGTACCAGGTCCGGCCGTTCGTGCCGGGCGCAGGCCCCTTCCTGCTGATGATCATGCACGGCAACCAGGCCGGGGACACCCAGTTCACGCTCGACCAGTACATGCTCAGCGAGGGCTACCAGAGTTCCTGGGGTACAGCGGAATACGACGACGACATCCGGGCGGCCGAGGCGCTCACCGGGGACGCGCGACAGACCGCACTGGCCGCAGTACTCGGCGACGAACCGGCCGAGATCCGGCAGTACGCCTACATCGCCCACATGGAGGCGGTCCTGGCCAAGTCGCCGCGCGTGGCCTACCAGCCGAACTCCGCCACCGGTGACGAGATGCGTCTGGCCGAGATGACCCAGGCCGACGCATCCCACGACTGACCCCCTGACCAGCCACCCCGTCCCACGAACCGAGGCGAAGATGCTCCCCTTCCTCCGACGCCGGATGTTCACCAGCCTGATCCCGCTGGTCATCGTCCTGTTCGGCGTGTTCCTCATGGCCCGCCTCACCGGCGACCCGACGAACCTGTACCTCCCGGTGTCGGCCACCCCCGAACAACGGGCCGAGTTCGCCGCCGCCAACGGGCTCGACCAGCCGGTCTTGCAGCAGATGCTCGACTACCTCGCCGGCGTCGTCCACCTCGACTTCGGGGAGTCCCTCAAGACCGGGCAGGACGCCGCGGCGATGGCGTTGAAGGCGTTTCCCGCGACACTGCAACTGGCGTTCATGACGCTGCTGCTGTCGATCCTCGGTTCGGTGATCCTCGGATGCTGGGCCGCGTACCGGCCGAACTCGATTGCCGACCGCGCGTCCAGTCTGCTGTCGATGACCGCCGCCAGCGTCCCCGACTTCTGGTTCGCCATCACCGGCATCTGGATCTTCGCGGTCGTCCTCGGCTGGTTGCCGACCTCCGGAACCGGAGGCGTGCTCTCCTGGGTGCTTCCCATCGCGACGCTGATGATCCGCCCGCTGGGCGTGCTCACCCAGGTCGTCCGCGGCGCGATGGTGTCCGCGCTGTCCGCGCCGTACGTCAAGGTCGCCCGCAGCAAGGGGGCAGGCGACCTGCGGGTCGTCACCCACCACGCGCTCCGGAACGCCGCCGCGCCGGCGCTCGTCGTCGCCGGCGACCTGGCCGTCGGCCTGATCAACGGTGCGGTGGTCGTCGAGGCGATCTTCGGGTGGCCCGGCATCGGCAAGCTGATGATCGACTCGATTCTCCAGCGGGACTTCGCCGTCCTGCAGGCTGCCGTGCTCCTCACCGCCGTCAGCATCTTCATCCTGAACATCGTGATCGACGCGGTGCTGGCACTGCTCGACCCGCGGGTTCGCGACAAGGCCACGGTCTGACCGGGCCACGGATCCAGGAGAGAACATGTCACTCGTCACCGATCCCCTCGACCCGGGCAGCCCGGTCGCGTCCACCGATCCGACCGGCGACACGGTCGCAGGAAAGAAGGTGCCCGCCGGGCAGCTGCCGCTCTGGAAGCTGCTGCTTCGCGACAAGCTGGCGACCGTCGCCGCGGTGATCCTCGGTTTCGTCCTCCTCGTCGCGATCTTCGGGCCGTGGCTGGTCGGGGACGCCGCCACCGACCAGAACCTCGACGAATCCAACCTGCCGCCGTTCAACCTGGACACCGGATGGATGAACGTGCTCGGCACCGACCCGCTCGGTCGCAGCATGCTCGCCCGACTGATCGTCGCGTGCCAGACGACGTTGATGGTCTCGCTGCCCGCGGTGATCGTCTCGTGCGTCGTCGGGTCTGCGATCGGCATGTGGGCCGGCTACCACCGTGGGTGGCGCGAGACCACCGCGATGCGCATCGCCGACGTGATCATGAGCTTCCCGTCGCTGCTCCTCGCCGTCGTCGTGCTCTACGTGTTCTCGCCGAGTGCGGCGAACATCGTGGCGGTCCTCGCGATCACCCGCATCCCGATCTACCTGCGCACCGCCCGCGCCGAGTCCGCGGAACTGCAGAGCCGGGTGTTCGTCGACGCGGCCCGCACCTTCGGGGCCGGCAGTGGCGCGATCATTCGCGGGCACGTCCTGCCGATCCTGCTCCCGACGCTACTCACCGTCGCGACCCTCGACTTCTGCTACGTCATGCTCGCCGAGTCGTCGCTCAGCTTCCTCGGCATCGGCATCCAGCCGCCGGACATCAGCTGGGGTCTCATGGTCTCGCAAGGGCGGACCTATCTGCAGACCGCGTGGTGGCTGTCCTTCTTCCCCGGACTCGCGATCGTGATCACCACCGTGTCGGCGACGATCCTCGCCGCCTGGGCGCGTATCGCGACAGATCCCGGGCAACGGTGGCGTCTGACGACCCCCAAGGCCCGCAAGTCGATGTTCTCCTCCCGAAAGGCCGTGCGATGAGTGCTCCAGCCCTCGAGAACCGGGTGACCGCCGACGGCGACGACCGCGTCGCGCTCGACGTCGACGACCTGACCGTCGACCTGCACACCCCGACCGGCACGGTGCGGGCCGTCGACCACGTCTCCTTCGTCGCCCGGCAGGGCGAAACACTCGCCCTTCTCGGCGAGTCCGGCTGCGGCAAGTCGATGACGGCGCAGGCTCTCGTCGGCCTGCTCGCGCCGATCGCCGAGATCACCGACGGCTCCGTCACCGTCGACGGAGTCGATCTCGTGTCCGCGAGCGGATCGACGCGGCGCGCGATGGCAGGCACCGAGCTCGCCATCGTCTTCCAGGACGCGTTGACCGCGCTGAACCCCGTCTACACCGTCGGCACCCAGCTCGCCGAACCGTTCCGGATCCACCGCCGGATGTCGCGGAAGAAGGCCCGGCGCGAGGCCATCGAGCTGATGCGGCACGTCGGGATCCCCGAGCCGGAGTCGCGTGCCGACTCCTACCCACACCAGTTCTCCGGAGGTATGCGGCAGCGGCTCCTCATCGCGATGGCGGTGGCGCTGAGCCCGAAGGTGCTGCTCGCCGACGAGCCGACCACCGCCCTCGACGTCACCGTCCAGGCGCAGATCATGGCGCTGCTGCAGCGGTTGCGTGAAGAGCACGACATGGCCGTCGTCCTCATCACCCACGACCTCGCGCTGGTCGCGGAGCAGGCCGACCAGGTGGCGATCATGTACGCCGGTTCGGTCGTCGAGACCGGTCCCGTCGCCGACGTCTTCGAGCGCCCCGGCCACCCGTACACGAAGGGCCTGCTGGACTCGGTGCCGGTGAGCGTCGACCGCGGCGCGGACCTCAAGTCCATCGGCGGCACCCCACCCGACCTGCACTCGATCCCGACCGGGTGCGTCTACCAGGAACGGTGCCCGCTCGCGCGTCAGCGCTGCGTCGACGAACGGCCCGCACTGCGCACGACCGCGCCCGGCCAGGCCGCGGCCTGCCACTTCCCCGAGGAGACCCCCAATGCCTGAGACCGCCACCGTCGACCGTGTACTGGAGGTTCGGGATGTCGGGAAGACGTTCACCGTGTCGGGGAAGGCGGGACGCAAGCAGCTCCGCGCCCTCGACGGTATCGACCTCGACCTGAAGCGGGGCGAAACTCTCGGTCTCGTCGGTGAATCCGGTTGCGGCAAATCCACTCTCGCCCGCACCCTGATGATGCTCGAACGCCCGGACACCGGAACCGTGCGCTGGGACGGCACCGACCCGTACACCCTCAAGGGCAAGGACCTCCTCGCGTTGCGCCGCAAGGTGCAGATGGTGTTCCAGGACCCGTACGCCTCGCTGAACAACCGGATGAGCGCCGCGGAGATCATCGCGGAGCCGTGGCGCACCCACAAGGACCTGTACCCGTCCAAGCGGGATCGCGCGGCGCGTGTCCGAGAATTGTTGCACCTGGTCGGTCTTCGGCCGAGCGACGAACACCGCAGCCCCCAGGAGTTCTCCGGTGGTCAGCGGCAGCGACTCGGCATCGCCCGGGCGCTGGCGCTCAACCCTGAGGTGATCATCTGCGACGAGCCGGTGTCCGCGCTCGACCTCTCCGTGCAGGCGCAGGTGCTCAACCTGCTGAACGACCTGCAGCAGGAACTCGGCATCTCCTACATCTTCATCTCGCACGACCTGTCGGTGGTCCGGCACGTCGCCGACCGGGTCGCGGTGATGTACCTCGGGCGAATCGTGGAGACCGGTTCCACCGACGCGGTGTTCGATCACTCCGCGCACCCGTACACCGAGGCGCTCATGTCGGCGGCACCGACACTCGACGCCCAGGCCAGACGCTCCCGCATCCTCCTCGAGGGTGAGGTGCCGTCGCCGCTGAACCCGCCGTCCGGGTGCCGATTCCGGACCCGCTGCGCCCACGCGACCGACGTCTGCGCCGAAACCGTCCCGACGGCCGTGTCCGACACCGCCGAGTCCGGGCACGTCGCCGAGTGCTTCCATCCCCGCGGCCGGGTCTCGCTGGGTATGCCGGCCGTGGCGTGAGCAGCGCCGCCTTCTCGGTTGTCGCGCTCGCCGTCGCGCTCGCCTCGTGCATGCAGGCGTCGATCGGGTTCGGGATGGGAATGCTTGCGGCGCCCGTCGTCGCACTGGTGGACCCGACGCTGCTGCCGGGCACGCTGATCATGTCCGCGACTGTGGTCACACTGCTGGTGCTGCTCCGCGAACGGGAAAGCCTCGATCTGCGTGGCACGGGCTGGGCACTCGCCGGCCGGGTTCCCGGCACCATCGCCGGTGCCCTCCTGCTGGTGTGGCTGCCCGAGAGTGGACTGTCCCTGTTGCTTGCGCTGGTCGTGATCGGCGGCGTGGTGCTGACCGGGTTCGGTTGGAACCCCGCACCGGTACGCCGCAACCTCGTCACCGCCGGTGCCGCATCCGGACTGCTCGGGACCGCCACGTCGATCGGCGGGCCGCCGATGGCTCTCGTCTTCTCCGGTGCGGAGAACACCGCGGTGCGCAGCAACCTCAGCGCCTTCTTCCTGGTCGGCAGCATGTTCTCGCTCGCGGTGCTCGCCGTGACCGGGCACGTCGACGCGCACACCGCTGTCGTGTCGGCGTGGCTGGTGCCCGCGATCGTCGCCGGGTTCCTGCTGTCGCGATGGGTGAACCGACTGCTCGACAGGGATCGGCTGCGCGCCGTCTCGATCGCCGTGTCGGCGGTCGGCGCGGCTCTGCTCGTCGGGCAACAGGTGTGGCTCGCGAGCTGATCCGAGGATCCACAACGTGGATGTGAAAGGAACAAGCGTGAAAATTGTTGTCGGAGAGCGCAATCTGCTGCCACATCGGGAGCTGTTCGAGTCACTGCTGCCGGCGGGCGTCTCGGTGTCCTGGCACGAAGCCTTCGACGAGGCGACGATCGTCGGGGATCTGCCGGATGCCGACGTCTATGTGGGTGGGCGGGTGACGCCCGCGATGGCGGCGGCCGGCCGGCTGCTTCGCCTCGTTCACACCGGGGGCGCGGGCACCGACAAGGTGTCGTTCGCGGACCTGCCCGAGTCGACCGAGGTCGCCAACACCTTCCATCACGAGGATTCCATCGCCGAGTACGTCCTCGCCGCCACGGTGTCCTTGCGGCGTGGACTGCTGCGCCAGGATCGGGCCCTGCGCGAGGACACGTGGGCGACGTCGGTCTACCGCCCCGAGCTCCTGCAGCCTCGGACGATGCGCGACGCGACCGTCGGCTACGTCGGCTTCGGACACATCGGCCGTCGCACCGCGGACCTGTTCGGCGCGCTGGGGGCGCGGGGCGTCGCCGTCACCGGATCCGGCCGGGTCGCGGACGCCGCCGGCCTCGACTGGCACGGTGACACCGCCGAGCTCGGGCGCCTGATGGACGAAGCGGATGTCGTCGTGGTCTCCGCGCCGCTCACCGAGCGGACCGTCGGGATGATCGGCGGGGACGAACTGCACCGGCTGGGCCCGGACGGCGTGCTGGTGAACGTCGGCCGGGGGCCGCTGGTCCGCGAGGAGGCGCTGTACGGCGCCCTGCGGCACGACGAGATCGGGGGCGCCGCGATCGACGTCTGGTATCGCTACCCGGACGGCGGAGACACCGCCGCGCCGTCCGACCTACCGTTCCGTGACCTGCCGAACGTGCTCATGACGCCGCACACGTCGGGGGTCACGCACGAGACCTTCGTAGGCAGGGTTCACGACATCACCGACAACATCTGCCGGCTGGCCGAGGGGCGTCCCCTCGAACGTGTCGTCGCGCGAGTCTGATCCCGCGGTATCGGCCTGCCCGCAACCCATTCCGCAGGCCCTCCCCGAATTCAACATCGGTATTGATCGATGCGAATTCAGTGTTGGACGAGTATCGCTGCTGGCCCGTACATTCGTCGGATGTGAGGTGACTCACCAGCGAGCATCATTGATCGTGTACGTCGCAGGGCCCGGTTCTCCGGGGTCTGCCGGATCTGGAAGAGGGAACGATGTCGTTCACTCTGGAGTTCGATTCCGCGGTGCAGTCCGCGGTGTCGAAGTTCTACAAGCGGATGGTTCCGCTGTTCGTCGTCATGCTGATCTGCAATCAGCTCAATCGTTCGAACATCGGCTACGCGCAGGAATACCTCGAAGCCGACGTGGGCATCGGCGCCGCCGCGTACGGCTTCGGCGCGGGCGTCTTCTTCATCGCCTACGCGTTGTTCGAACTGCCGAGCAACGTGATGATGGAGAAGTACGGAGCGCGCATCTGGCTGACGCGGATCATGGTCAGTTGGGGACTCGTGTCCGCCGCCATGATGTTCGTGCAGAACGCCACGATGTTCTACATCCTGCGCTTCCTGCTGGGTGCAGCCGAAGCCGGATTCTTCCCGGCCGTGATCTTCTACCTCGCCAAATGGCTGCCCAACCGGTCTCGGGGCAAGGCGACGGCCCTGTTCGTCGCTGGGTCGTCCGTCGCCGCCGCGATCTCCGGCCCGCTCTCCGGTCCGCTGTTGTCGATGGACGGCACCGGAGGCCTGCACGGCTGGCAGTGGTTGTTCGGCATCGAGGGTGTGACCTCCGTCGCCGTCGGCATCGTCGCCTACTTCCTGCTCAGCTCGCGCATCTCCGACGCCACCTGGCTGACGGGTGAGGAGAAGGCAGCCCTGGCCGGCACCATTGCGGCCGAGGAAGCGGAGAAGGCTGCCAACTCCGGTGTCGCGCACAAGGGTTCGCGGTGGAAGATGCTGCTCGATCGACAGTTGCTGCTGTTCTGCGGAATCTACTTCGCCATCCAGTTGTCCATCTACGCCAACACGTTCTGGCTGCCGTCCATCGTGCGCCGCATCGACGGCACCAACGACATCACGGTCGGACTGCTCTCCTCGCTGCCGTGGATCTGCGCAGTCGTCGCGATGTACCTGTCGTCGCGGATCGGTGACCGGACCGGGAACCGAAAGCCCCTCCTGGTCGTCGCCCTCGTCGTCGCCGCCATCGGTACCTACATGGCCGCGATCGTCTCGCCGTGGCTCGCGCTGGTCTTCCTCTGCATCGCCGCCATGGGCTTCAAGAGCGCCAGCCCACTGTTCTGGTCGATCCCGCAGTCGACGTTGCACCCGTTCGTGCTCGCACCGGCGATCGCCATCATCAACTCCCTCGGCAATCTCGGCGGATTCGTGGCGCCGTTCGGCTTCGGTCTGATCAAGGAGACGACCGGTGAGGTCACCTGGGGGCTGTACGTCCTCGCCGCGGCTTCCCTTCTCGCCGCAGCCTCCGTCTACCTGGTGAAGTCCCCGAAGCAGGTGGTCGATTCCCGCCACCCGGGTCGCGCCGACGCCGCCACGGACGACGAATCCCGCACACCGACCGGAAAGCCCGGCGTCGACGCCGGTACCCGGTGACATCACCCCTCGACCAGGAGCCGATCCAGATGAACGCCGCCGGCAAGACCCCCGTCGTCACCGACATGCAGGTGATCCCCGTCGCGGGCCACGACTCGATGCTGCTCAACCTCAGTGGTGCACACGCCCCCTACTTCACCCGGAACCTGGTGGTGCTCACCGACTCCGACGGCAACACCGGCGTCGGCGAGGTGCCCGGCGGAGAGCCCATCCGGAAGACGCTCGAGGATGCGCGCCCCCTCGTGGTGGGGCAGGGGATCGGCACCTACCACGCGATCCTCGGTTCCCTCCGCGACACCTTCGCCGGTCGTGACGCCGGCGGCCGCGGCGCACAGACCTTCGATCTGCGGGTGACGGTGCACGCGGTCACCGCGGTGGAGTCGGCGCTGCTCGACCTGCTGGGCAAGCACCTCGAGGTGCCGGTCGCGGCGCTGCTCGGCGACGGTCAACAGCGCGACCGCGTCCAGGCGCTCGGCTATCTGTTCTTCGTCGGCGATCGAACCAGGACCGATCTGGCCTATCGGTCCGGCGCCGACGAGGCACCGGAAGCCGACGACTGGATGCGCATCCGGCACGAGGAGGCACTCACCCCCGAGGCTGTGGTCCGGCTCGCCGAGGCGGCACACGCCCGGTACGGCTTCGAGGACTTCAAGCTCAAGGGCGGTGTCCTCGCACCTCGCGACGAAGCCGCGGCGGTCACCGCGCTGCACGAGCGCTTCCCGTCGGCGCGCATCACCCTGGATCCGAACGGCGGCTGGCTGCTGAGCGAAGCGATCGACACCTGCCGCGGACTTCGTGACGTGCTCGCCTACGCGGAGGACCCGGTCGGGCCGGAGGGTGCGTTCTCGGGCCGCGAGGTGATGGCGGAGTTCAAACGCGCCACCGGCCTGCCCACCGCCACCAACATGATCGCCACGGACTGGCGCGAGATGGGGCACGCGATCCGTGCCGGTGCCGTCGACATCCCGCTCGCCGACCCGCACTTCTGGACCATGGCCGGATCCGTCCGGGTCGCGCAGCTCTGCGACGCGTGGGGCCTGACGTGGGGATCCCACTCCAACAATCACTTCGACGTGTCGCTCGCACTGTTCACGCATGTCGCGGCGGCCGCACCCGGTGACATCACCGCCATCGACACGCACTGGATCTGGCAGGACGGGCAGCGGCTCACGCGCGAACCGTTCGAGATCCGTGACGGCTACCTCATCGTCCCCGATCGGCCGGGACTCGGGGTGGACCTGGACCTCGACCAGGTGGCCGCCGCGAACGAGCTGTATCGCCGCGAGGGACTCGGCGCCCGTGACGACGCGATCGGCATGCAGTACCTGATTCCCGGCTGGACCTTCGACAGCAAACGGCCGGCGCTGCACCGCGGCTGACGGGAACCTGTCGGCGTCCGGTGGCACCCTGGGGGCATGTTGGAGATGACCGCTGCCGCGGCCAGACGTGCCGCCGTGGCGGCCCAGGGTTTCACCGACCGGCGATCCGCGACCCCGCCCACCCGCCGGCGCATCCTCGCCACGGTCGACCGCACCGGACTGCTCCAGCTCGATTCCGTGTCGGTTGCAGTGCGGGCGCACTACATGCCCGTCTTCAGCCGGATCGGCGGGTACGACCGCGGGATCCTCGACGCCGCCGCCTGGCGGCACAGCACCTCGAAACCCCGCGCCCTGGTCGAGTACTGGGCGCACGAGGCCGCATTGATACCGGTGGCGGACTGGCCACTCATGCGGTGGCGGATGCGCCGCTACGAAGGCGGACGCTGGGCGGGCGAGCGGCGCGTCCTCGACCGCAATCCCACTCTCGGGAAGGACGTCCTCGACGTCGTGACCGAGATCGGTCCGGCGTCGGCGGGCGAGGTGGAGCGGCATCTGCAGATCGACTCCACCGGTACGCGGGGGCCCTGGTGGGGGCGCAGTGACACGAAGGTCGTCTGCGAGCAGCTCTTCGCGTCCGGGGCGCTGTCGGTGGACCGTCGTGTCGGTTTCGTCCGCCACTACGACCTCGCCGAGCGTGTCCTGCCGGCGGCGATCACGGCTGTGGAGCTCTCGGAGCCGGATGCGATCCGAGAGCTGATCCGCAGGGCAGCTCACGCGCTCGGCATCGCGACAGCCGCGGATCTGCGTGACTATCACCGACTGTCCGTGGGGCAGGCCGCGCCCGCGATCGCCGACCTGGTCGACGAGGGTGCGCTCGTCCCGGTGACGGTCCGCGGCTGGGACGCCCCCGCATACCTGTCGAGGGATGCACGCATCCCGCGCCGCGCGGCGGGCACCGCGTTGTTGTGCCCGTTCGACCCGTTGGTCTTCTTCCGTCCCCGCGCCGAACGGGTCTTCGGGTTCCGGTACCGCATCGAGATCTACACGCCCGCGCACAAGCGGGTGCACGGCTATTACGTCTTCCCGTTCCTGCATCGGGGCGAGCTGGTGGGAAGGGTGGACATCAAGGCCGATCGCGCAGCCGACGCGCTTCGGGTGCCGGGCGCCTTCGCCGAGGACGGACGGCACTCCGGCGAGGTCGCCGAGGCGCTCGCCGTCGAATTGCGCTCGATGGCAACGTGGCTCGGCCTGTCCGACGTCGTGATCGGGGACCGGGGCGACCTCGCAGCCGAACTCGCGGTCAGGGTGTGAACACCGCCGCCCGCGACCGAGTGGACGCGGGCGGCGGTGCGTGGGGCGATCGTCAGAGGGCGAGAATCGCGGGCACGCTCAGGACCGCGACGTAATAGCCCATGAAGAGGACACCCGCGTGGATCTTGAACATCCGGGACAACAGTCCGCCGACGAGCCCGACGGTCAGCGTCACGGCCAGGCCGAGGATGCCGCCCTCCCACACACTGATCACGACGACCAGCCCGGTGAAGGTGGCGATGATGGCCTCGTGACTGACGTGGCGCACCACCAGCGTCGCGGCCCGGTGCGCGAAGTTCATCGCGAAGGGGTAGGCGATGATCGCGGCGATCACGACAGCACCCAGCCCGTACAGGAGGAACTCCCAGTTCGACAACGCGGTCGAGAGGTTGTCGATGTTGCCGTTGCCGTCGTCCGTCGTGAACACCGGTGGCGCGTTGAACAGCGGAGCGGCAGGGCCGGCCGCGACGGGGCTCAGCGGGAGCCCGAACGCGATCAGGGGGATGAGCGCTTCGGCGATGTACGTGGACTCGGTGGTTCCGTTGCGGGCCGAGATCACCGAGGTGAGACGGTGGTAGCCCTGCTTGACCCGGGACCCGACCACCTCACCCATCAGCACCGTCATCGCGACGGGGCTGAAGACGAAGGTCGCGCTCGACACCGTGGCGGTCCCGGCGACGTACCCCGCCTGCCTGCGGTCGAGCAACCGGAGCGGGTTCGGGAAGTACCCGCTCCAGCCCTTGACGTCGGGGGCCAGCCAGACGGTGTCCGGGTCCTTCCTCGACATCTCCCGGCGACCCGCGGGACCGAGCACGAGGAAGAGGTCCGCGATCAACGGGCCGACCGCGATCCCGAGGAAGTAGCTGATGTTCAGGGAGACGTCGTAGTTCGCGGTGAGTGCCTTGAGGCCGAGGATCAGGACCACGAAGGGGACCAACGCCATCACTCCGGCCCACCGGCCGGGCGAGGTGTACGCGATCGCGACGGCGGCGACGAGGAACAGCCACGGCGCGACGGACTGGACGGTGTCCGCGACCGGGGCGAGGAGGGTCGCGAACAGTACGGCCACCGGCACCGCGATGAACGCGGCGACGATCGCGCCGGAGATCGCCTTGCGCAACGCGATGTGGGGGACACCGAGTGCGCGGAGCAGTCGGGCCTCGCGCATCAGCGGGACAGCCATCGTGTCGCCCGGGATGCCGAGGAGTGTGGTCGGCACGGCGTGCGTCATGTGCTTGGCGACCGCGCCGGCGAGGAAGAACGTGAACACCGCGGCCGGCGGCGCCCCCAGAAGGATGACCAGTAGTGTCAACGGCGCGATCGTGGCCGTCTCGTCGGTGCCCGACACGAGGCCGATCAGGGAGAAGACGATCGCACCGATGACTCCGAGCAGAATCGCGATCAGGACGTCGTTCGTGAACAGAGCGCTCATCGTCGGTCACCGTTCCCGTTCGCTTCGGCCGCGCGGAACCTCTCGTAGAGGTTGAGTTCCTTCAGCTCTCGCACGGTGGCGGCGGGAAGGTCGTCGACCGAGCCGAGGCCACGCCGCTCCTCCTTCAGCGTCGCGATGACGTCGTCGACCTTGGCTCCCTCGGTGGACTCCACGGCGATGTTCCGCTTGGGGCGGAACAGCTTTCCGCAGACGACGCCGGCGACGAGGCAGGACCCGATCCCGGCCAGGAGGGCGTAGGCGTCCGCGAGAGCCTCGTCCTCGACGAACGACGAGAACAGAGCGGTCGCGCCGAGCAGGGCCGCGACACTGACCGCGACACCGATGACAACCGACACGGCGAGGTCCCGGCCGACGACGGTGTCACCCCACACCTCGAGATACCGCGCATCGGACGCTGTGGATTCGGTCGGGTCGGATGTCATCTGAGGTCCCGTGGACGGGGGCGAGTGTGAGTCAATGGTGCTGTCGATGGACATGGTGCACTTCCGTTGGTGTCTGAGTCGAATACCGAAAGCCGGAACGGCGAGCGGATGGTCGTTGCCGGGTCAGGAACGGGCCGCGAGCAGTGCGGTGGCCACACGCGAGGGAATCGCATGGCCGTTCCGTCCGGCCATCCAGTGCGACACGTCGCACAGGGCACCGAGGTCGATGCCGGTGTCGATCCCCAGACCGTGCAGCATCCACACCAGGTCCTCGGTCGCGAGGTTGCCCGTCGCGCCCTTCGCGTACGGGCACCGGCCGAGTCCTCCGGCGGAGCTGTCGAACTCGGTCACACCCGCGATCAGCGCTGCGTGCACGTTCGCGAGTGCCTGCCCGTAGGTGTCGTGGAAATGGCAGGCGATCGCGTCGAGCGGGACACCGGCGCGCACGACCTCGTCGATCACCGCGCGGACGTGTCCCGGCGTCGCGACGCCGATCGTGTCGCCGAGTGAGACGGAGGCACACCCGGCCTCGATCAGGTCGGCGGCGATCCCGGCGACGAGTGTCGGCTCCACCGGCCCCTCCCAGGGGTCGCCGAAGCACATCGACACGTAGCCCCGCGCCGGAACACCGGCGGCGTGAGCTCCGGACACGACCGGCCGGGCCGCGTCCATCGCTCCCCGAACGGTCGATCCGAGGTTCCGGCGCGCGAAAGTCTCGGTGGCGCTGACGAACACCGCGACCTCGTGTGCGCCCGCCGCGAGGGCGCGCTCCAGTCCGCGCAGGTTCGGGGTCAGGACGACCTGGCGCACCGCGCCGGGAAGCGAGAGTTCGCGCATCAGGTCCTTCGCGTCGGCGAGCTGGGGAACCCACCGGGGTGAGACGAAGCTCGTCACTTCGAGCGAGGAGACGCCGGCCGCAACGAGTCGTCGGCAGAACTCCGCCTTCACCGCGGTGGGGACGAAGGCCTCCTCCGCCTGTAGTCCGTCGCGAGGGCCGACCTCGTGGACTCGGACCCTGTCGGGCAGATCCGGATCCCGGAACGGCTGCGGTCTCGGTGACCACACCTGCGGCGGTGCCGTGGTGGGGGACGACATGTCAGTTCCCCGCACGGAGTTCGGCGAGCACCCGCTCCGCGTGGTCCACCCGGATCGCTCGATCGGCGATGAGCCGGGCCACCACGCCGTCCATTTCGGCGGTGGTCGCGCCGGCCGACGCGGCGACGGTGCGGGCGTGCAGGCTCATGTGCCCGCGCTGGATACCCTCCGACGCCAGAGCGCGGCACGCGGCGAGGTTCTGGGCGAGCCCGACCGCGACGACGATTTCCGCGAGCTCGATCGCGGAGGTGACGCCGAGGACCTTGACCGCGGCCTGGGCGACCGGGTGAACCTTGGTCGCCCCGCCGACCAGGCCGACCGGCATCGGTACCTCGAGAATCCCGGTGAGATCGCCCGCGGCTGTCATCTCGAAGCGCGACAGGGACCGGTAGGCCCCCTCCACGACGGCGTGGGAATGGCACCCGGCCTCGACTGCGCGGGTGTCGTTCCCGGTCGCGAGAACAGCCGCCGTGATGCCGTTCATGATCCCCTTGTTGTGGGTGGCGGCACGATACGGATCGGACTCCGCCAGGGCCGACGCGTGCACGATGTTCTCCACCACGTCCCGTCCACCGAGCATGTCCTGGTCGAACACCGCACGAGCGCGGGTCAGCCGCAGGTCCGCCTTGTTGGTGAGAATGCGCATCAGCGGCCGTCCGCCCGCCAGCTCGGCGAGGCGCGGAGCGATCGCTTCGGCCATGGTGTTCACCGCGTTGGCGCCCATCGCGTCGCGGACGTCGACGTGTAGATGGGTGACGACGTGCACGCCGGTCCGGGTCGGGACGATGCGTACCGAGATGTCCTGCGCGCCACCGCCGAACGTCGTCAGCATCGGATCCTGGGCGTTGGCGAGGTCGACGATCTCCCGTCGGGCCTCCAGGATGCGCAGGCGCGCGGAATGCGGATCCGTGCAGTCCAGCAGCTGTACCTGTGCCTGCATGACCGGTGGCGTGCTGGAGGTGTGGAACCCTCCGTGGACCCGAGCCATGCGAGCGGCGTTGCTCGCCGCGGCGACGACGGACGGCTCCTCGGTCGCCATCGGAACGAGGCGGTCGCGGCCGTTGATCACGAAATTGGTCGCCACGCCGACCGGGATCCCCATCACGCCGACGACGTTCTCGATCATGTGATCGGCCTGCTCGACGGCGAGGCCCGCATCCGGGCGTAGAACGGCAAGGTCGTCGGCGGCGAGGCCGGTCCGTTCGGCCAGGACGGAGCGGCGTTGCTCCGGGGTCGAATCCTTGAATCCGGGGATTCGGCTGTTGACAGACACTGCAGGTTCCTCCAGGGGGGACTTCGTGGGCGGACGCTCGTGACCGTCGTGCGCCCGGCATGTGCTTCGACTCACACGGTAGGAGGGGTGAGAGCGCCGCGACATGGGTGATTCCCACACTGAATTCACGTATGTGTGTGTGACTGTCTGCGTCTTCAGCGACCGTCGAGCTCGTCGAGGCGAACCGCCGCCGAAATGCGGAACAGCTGCTCGTCCTCACGCCAGTGCTCGCCGAGAAGGGACTTCAGACGGTCGAGCCGCTGGAGAACGGTGTTGGTGTGGTAGTTCAGGGCCCGCGCGGTCTTCGTGGGGCTGGCGTCGTTGCGGACGAACGCCCGCAGGGTCGCGACCAGGTCCGTGCCGCGGGCCGCGTCGTAGCGGTGCACGACGCCGATCGTCCGGTCGACGAAGGCCCGTAAGGTCCGTCCGTCCGCGTCGAACAGGACGGCGTAGGGGAGGTACGCATCGGTGTGAACGTCGACGTCCGCGGAGCCGAGGGCGTCGAGCAGACGTGCCGTCCGCAGCACCGTCTCGAACGCCGAAGGCAGATCGTCCGGAACGGACACCCGGGGCGCGGTGACCGTCCGGACGGCACCGCGGAACGAGTCCTTCACGACACCGCGCAGCCGCGCCACCGTGTCCGCGGGCGCGGCGGCGGTGAGAACGACGACGACACCACCGCCGTGCTCACCGACCAGGCCGACGCCGTCGAGCATCCTCGCGACGACACGCGCCACAGCGGCCCGATCGTCGGGCGCCGGTGACAGCAGTACGACCGTGTCGAGGTCCGCCAGCGCGACGTTCTGGGCGCGGACCCGCCGTTCGAGGTCCCGGCGTCGCTCGGGGGCCGGATCGAGCAGATCGGCGACCAGTTCGACGCGGGCACGTCGATCCGCGTCGTCGACGGCGTTCTGCTGCAGGGCGAGGACCGCGCCGACCTGCGCCGCTCGTTCCACGGTTCGACGCTCGACCGGGCCGAGCTCGAGATCGCCTCGGCCCAACAGGATCGCACCGAAGAAGACGTCGCCCGCGGTGATGGCGGCGACGGCGCTCGTGGACGGATCGTCGACGATGCAGCAGTGGCCGGTCGCCCGGCTCGCACCGACGGCCTCTCGTACCGCGGGTGTCGCGCCCGTGTGCTCCGACGCTCCGTCCGGCACGCTCGAGGAGACCGGACGGAGTTCGGCGTCGACGATGGTGGTCTCCCGCCCCAGTGTGCTCGCGAGGGTGCGGGCGATCTGCGGAAAACCGCCGCCGAGCAGCACGGCCTCGATCAGCTGCTGGTGGACGACGTTCGACAGGTCCCGGGCCTGGACGTGTTCGGTGAGGCGTTCCAGCGCGGACCGGGCCTCGTCCTCGGATCGCCGGACCTGTTCGAGAGTGTTCGCGGTCTGGACGACCACCGACGCGTGGTCCGCCAGCGCCGCCAACATGGCGATCTCGTCGGGGGCGAACGTGTGCTCGTGGCGCGTGGCCGCGAACAGCACACCGAGTACCCGCCCGTCGGACAACATGGGTACACCGAGGATCGACACGATGCCCTCCGAGGCGACCGCTTCGTCGATCGTGTCCGCGTGCGACCCCTCCGAGTACTGGTCGTACCGCCGCACCGACTGCGGAGATCCCGAGCTGACGATCTGGCTGGCCAGACCCATTCCTGTCGGCACGAGCAGGTTCTGGAACTGCCGGGTGACCGCTCCCGCTGTCTTGCGTACCCGGAGTTCCCTTGTGTCGGAATCGAATTCGGACAGGTAGGTCACGTCGGTGCCCATCATCTCGTGGGCGCGGGTGACGAGTCGGTCGAGCAGTGCGTCGATGTCGCGGAGCTGTGCCAACTCTCTCGCGCTCGAGTAGAGGGCGGCGAGCTCACGTTCGCGCCGCTCCAGCCGCCCGACCTCTGCCCGGTGCAGCCGCACCGCCTCCATGAACGACGAACGTTCCGCCTGCGTCGCGCCGAACCGGTCGAAGGCGGCCAGAACCCGATCGGTTCCGCTGTCGACCCGGCCCACCATGGCGTCGGTCAGGGCATCGAGCCCACTCGATTCGCCCGCATCCATGTCTGCCATCCTGCCCGGGTCCACGACATCGCCGCCAACTGCGTCGAGCGGTGTCGGTGGCGTTCCGTCCTCGGCGCGCTACGAGTCGAGCGGACCGAGTTCGGCGTCGAGAACCCGCTGCACCACCTTCATCGCGGACAGCGCCGCCGGCGCGCCGCAGTAGCCCGACGAATGGATCACGGCTTCGGTGATCTCCGTGCGCGTGAGGCCGTTCGTGAGGGCGCCCCGGACGTGTCCCTCCAGCTCCTCGTGGGCGCGCAGGGCGATCAGCATGCCGATGTTCAGCAAGCTCCGATCCCGCCGCTCGAGACCGGGCCGCGTCCAGACACCGCCCCAGACGGTCGCGGTGACGTGCTCTTGCAGCGCTGCCGAGTCGGTCCCGCGCGTCCGGTCGAGGGCGCGGTCCACGAACTCGTCGCTCATCACCGCACGCCGGACTGCGAGTCCCGCGTCGTAGCCGGTCTCGGGGATGTCGCGCTCGGTCATTCGGGTACCTCCGGGGTGGATCGGTGTGCGGGCCCGCTCGGGCCGGCGGGGACAATTCTGCCCGGCGGCCACAGGCCGAGCATCCAGCCGCACCGATGCCGGCCTCGACGAGTGCCACGACCACTCCGGTGTCGCGTCACGGCCGGGCGGGCCCGATCGCGTTCGGGGGCCCGCCCGTGGGGTCGGGGTCGGTCACATCCTCGCGGCCGTCAGCTCGTGACGAACTTGATGAGACCCTTCGACGCCGTGTCCAGCGCCATCTTCTGGGCCTTCTTCACGAGGAACCCGGGCACCGGGATCTTCGGGTCGATGGTGAGCGTGAACGCGACGTGGGTGCCGCCGTCCGCGTTGGGGGTCAGCACGTAGCTCCCGTCCTGCTGCTTCTGCTGGCTGCTCGAGACCAGCGTCCACATGAGCTTCTCGTCGCCCTCGAAGGTGTAGTCCACGACCTGTTCGTCGGTGATACCGACTACCGACGCGGTCATCCGGACGCGGTGCGGGCGGCCGTCGTCGTGCGTGGACTCGACGGTGACCGACTTGTGCGCCGACGACCACTCGGGCAGCCGCTCGACGGCGACCAGCGCCGCCATCACCGTCGCCGGATCGGCATCGACATCGAACTCCTTGGACCCGGACACCGCCATGGCACACCCCTCCGCGCTCGCACCGACGACCGGTGCACACCGACTGATTCGTCAGTAGTTCACCACACGGAAGGTGCTCACCTCGTCCGCCTGCCCCGGGAGTGGTCGGCGCGTCGACGGGTGGTGCGTCACAGGCCGAACCTGGTGTTCTCGCGGCTTCGCCGCATCTGGTCGCTGAGCGCACCCTGCACCGCCTGCGCCACCCAGGAGTTGAGCGACACGCCGTTCTGTGCCGCGGCCTCCTCGGCCCGGGACTTCACCTGCTCGACCAGGCGCAGGGTGACCCGGGAGATGTCGCCGCTCAGGTCGTCGAATTCGCCTGCAGTCCTGGGCGTTTCGCGCGCGGTCTCGGTCTCGGTCTCGGTCTCGTCGGCTGTCTGTTCTGTGCGGTCGCCGGCCGTCACCTCGACGGCGGCCTCGGAGCCGCGAAGCCGTACGTGCACGGTGCGATCGCCCAGCGCGGCCGTGACCTCCGAGGCGAGATCCGACAGTGCGCCGATCAGCATCAGGCGCGCCGAGTTCTCGGCCGCGTCGGCGAGGGCCTCCGCGATTCGCCGCGTGTTCTCGTCGCCGAGTGCGGCCGCCGCCGCCAGGTCGCGTCGCAGGGACTGGGTGTACTCGGAGATGTCCATGACGTCAGTGTGACGTCGAGTAAGACGCCTGTCAATGAAACATCTGGCGTCACTATGGCGTCATATGGAGTCGGGTGTGGTGTCGGACCGGCGTGGCCCGGGTGCGTGCCGTCGGCGGTGGGCGGCGGATAGGGTTTCGGTCACGATCCGGTCGGATCCGAGGAGGGTGTGCGGTGCAGCGAGCGGTGTCCCTGAAGGTCCAACTCATCGCGAAGACCGAGTTCTTCGTGCCTGACGACGTGCCCTGGGACACCGATGCCGACGGCGGCGAAGCGCTCGTCGAGTTCGCCGGGCGGGCCTGCTATCAGAGCTGGAGCAAACCGAACCCGCGCACCGCGACCAACGCCGGCTACCTGCGGCACCTGCTCGAGGTCGGTCACGATTCGGTGCTCGAGCACGGCACGGTCAGCTTCTACGTGACCGGGATCTCGCGTTCCTGCACCCACGAGCTGATCAGGCATCGGCACCTGTCCTTCTCGCAGCTCTCGCAGCGGTCCGTCTCCGAGCGTGAGGCCAAGGTCGTGGTTCCGCCCGCGATCGCAGGCGATCCCGAGCTGGAGTCGTTGTTCGCCGCTGCCACCGACGCCAGCCGCAGCGCGTACGCGCACCTGCTCGATGCGCTCGAAACGAAGCTCGCGGACGTTCCCAACGGGTCGTTGCGGGGGCGCCAGGCCCGGCAGGCCGCGCGGTCCGTGTTGCCCAACGCCACCGAGACGAGGCTGGTGGTGACCGGCAACTATCGGGCCTGGCGGCACTTCGTGGCGATGCGGGCAACCGAGCACGCGGACGTGGAAATTCGCGCCGTCGCCGTCGAGTGCCTGCGGCAGCTCCGGGTCGCGGCACCGAATGTGTTCGGAGACTTCGAGATCGCGGCGCTGTCCGACGGATCCGAGGTCGCGGTCACCGAGTTCGGCGCGGGTGCCTGACGGGCCCACCCCTGCCCGGCGTGATCGGTGTGCGGAGAGGGCTCCGTGACCGGGTAACCTTGACAACCATGACCCATGCTGAATCCGCACCAGTCGAGCGCCCGTTCGGCACCATCCTGACCGCGATGGTGACCCCGTTCACAGCCGACGGGAAACTGGACGTGGATGCCGGTGTGCGGCTGGCTGCTCACCTGGTCGACGGTGGATGCGACGGTCTGGTCCTCGCCGGCACCACCGGCGAGTCGCCGACGACCACGGAGTCGGAGAAGCTCGAGATGATGCGCGCGGTCATCGACGCCGTCGGCGACCGCGCCACGATCGTCGCAGGCGCGGGCAGCAACGACACCGCGCACAGTGTGGAACTCGCGCGCGACGCGGCGAAGGCTGGCGCCGACGGCCTGCTCGTCGTGACGCCGTACTACTCGAAGCCGCCACAGGCCGGTCTGCTCGCGCACTTCACCGCGGTCGCCGATGCCACCGACCTGCCGGTGATGCTCTACGACATCCCGCCGCGTTCGGTGGTTCCGATCGCCACCGAGACGATCTACCGACTCGCCGAGCATCCGCGGATCATGGCGGTCAAGGACGCCAAGGGTGATCTCGCGGCGGGTGCCGAGCTCATCGCCAACACGGACCTCGCCTTCTACTCGGGCGACGACCCACTGAATCTGCCGTGGCTGTCGGTCGGTGCGGTCGGATTCGTCAGTGTCATCGGGCATCTCGTGCCGGGCCGTCTGCGCGCGCTGCTGGACGCGTACGAAGCGGGCGACATCGTCCGCGCCCGTCAGATCAACGCGGGACTGCTTCCGGTGATGCGGGCGACCGGACGTCTCGGCGGTGTCAGTGCCTCCAAGGCCGGGCTGCGGTTGCAGGGCATCGAGGTCGGCGATCCGCGACTGCCACAGGTCGCGCCGAGCCCGGAGGAGCTGGACCTGCTGGCGACCGATCTGCGGGCCGCCGGAGCACTGTCATGACGCGGCCGCCGCGCCGTCGGAGCGCGCGCCGTCAGGCCGGGCCGCCGAGTGCGCCCGAGGTGGTGACGCCCGCGGAGACGCAGGCAGCCCAGGAACCGGTGGCCGCGCCCCGGACCGCGCCGGCGGCACCGCAGACGTCGCCTGCCGAGCAGCCCCCGGCCGCGAACAAGGCCCAGAGCGGTCGTGCGCGTACCTCCGGCGACGGCGAGAAGGCGGGTCGCCGACGGAAGTCGCAGGGCGGGTCGAACCGCCCCCAACGGCAGCCGAAGGGCCGCCCCGACGGGATCGCGAGCGTCGACCCGACGGAACGGCTCGGTCTGCCGCCGAAGGCGCCGAAGAACGGGCTCCGGGTGGTCGCGCTCGGCGGCATCGGCGAGATCGGCCGCAACATGACCGTCTTCGAGCACCAGGGCAAGCTGCTCATCGTGGACTGCGGCGTGCTGTTCCCCGAGGACCAGCAGCCCGGCGTCGACCTGATCCTGCCCGACTTCGCCCACATCGAGGACCGGATGGAAGACGTCGTCGCTGTCGTCCTCACCCACGGCCACGAGGACCACATCGGCGCGGTGCCGTTCCTGCTGCGCCTGCGCCCCGACGTTCCCGTCATCGGATCCCGGTTCACCCTCGCACTGGTTGCCGCCAAGTGCCGCGAGCACCGGCAGCGCCCCAACCTCGTCGAGGTCGTCGAGGGCCAGATCACCACACACGGCCCGTTCGAGTGCGAGTACTTCGCCGTGAACCACTCGATCCCGGACGCGATCGCGGTGGCGATCAAGACCTCCGCAGGCGTCGCACTGCACACCGGTGACATCAAGCTCGACCAGCTGCCGCTCGACGGCCGGCTCACCGACCTCGCCGGGTTCTCCCGGCTCGGCGACGAGGGCGTCGACCTCTTCCTCGTCGACTCCACCAACGCCGAGGTGCCCGGCTTCGTCACCCCCGAACGCGAGATCGGCGGCGTCCTCGACGGCGTCATCGGCAAGGCGAAGCAGCGGGTCATCGTCGCGTCGTTCGCCAGCCACGTGCACCGCATCCAGCAGGTCGTCGACGTCGCGGTGCGCTACAACCGCAGGATCGCGTTCGTCGGCCGCTCGATGGTCCGGAACATGCAGATCGCGCAGGATCTCGGCTACCTCACCGTCCCGGACGGCGTGGTCGTCGACATCGACACCGCCGCGAACCTGCCCGACGACCGGCTCGTGCTGATCTCCACCGGATCGCAGGGCGAGCCGCTCTCGGCGCTGTCCCGGATGGCTCGCGGTGAGCACCGGCAGATCAACATCCGCGCCAACGACCTGGTCGTGCTCGCGTCGTCGCTCATTCCCGGCAACGAGAACTCCGTGTTCGCGGTCGTCAACGGGCTCGCCAAGCGCGGCGCGACGGTCGTGACGCAGCAGAGCGCGAAGGTTCACGTGTCCGGGCACGCCTCCGCGGGCGAACTGCTCTACCTGTACAACGCGGTGCGGCCCACCAACGCGATGCCCGTGCACGGCGAGTGGCGGCACCTGCGCGCCAATGCTGCGCTCGCGGCGGCGACCGGTGTTCCGGAGGAGCGGATCGTCCTCGCCGAGGACGGCGTCGTCGTCGACATGGTCGACGGACTCGCCGAGATCGTCGGCCGCGTTCCGGTCGGGCACGTGTACGTGGACGGCAACTCGGTCGGCGACGTCGGGGACTCGACCCTGTCGGACCGGCTGGTCCTGGGTGAAGGTGGGTTCATCTCGATCTCGCTCGCCGTGGACGAGCACACCGGCAAGGCCGTGAGCACCCCGCAGGTCTCCGGCCGCGGTTTCTCCGACGACCCGGCTGCGCTCAAGGAAGCAGCGGTGCTCGTCGAATCGGAACTGTCCCGGCTCGCGGGTGAAGGCGTCACCGACACGCACCGGATCGCGCAGGCGGTGCGCCGTGTCGTCGGGCGCTGGGTCGCCGAGAAGTACCGGCGCCGACCGATGATCGTGCCGACCGTCATCGGCGTCTGACGCCGTCGGGTCACCCGCGCCCTCGGCGCGATGTCACATCGTGCGCACCGGAAGCGCACGATGTGACATTCAGCCCGCCAGCAGGCGCCACAGTCCGATCACGCCGAGCACGACGATGGCCGCGCGCAGCGCAGTGGGGGACAGGCGTCGGCCGTAGCGAGCGCCGACCGAGCCGCCGACGAGCGAGCCCACGGCGATCAATCCGGCTGCCGCCCAGTCGATTCGGTCGAAGGCGACGGTGGTGTACGCGACCGCGGCGACCACGTTCACCAGCAGAGACAGCAGGTTCTTCGCCGCGTTCATCCGCTGCATCGACTCGGGCAGCAACGCGCCCATCACGCCGATCAGCAGGATGCCCTGCGCGGCAGTGAAGTATCCGCCGTAGACGCCGACCGCGAACGTCCCCGCAGTGAGCGCGAGCATCCGTCCCGTGCCCACGTGGTCGGGAGTGCGGCCCGCCGCCTCGGCGCGGGCTCGCGCCCAGGTCTGGATTCGGGGACCGGTGACCACCAGGACCAGCGCGGCGACCAGCAGCACCGGAACGATCGTCGTGAAGGCCTTCTCGGGCAGGCGCAACAGCAGCCACGACCCCAGCGCGGCGCCCAGGACCGAGGCGGGAATCTGCCACCGCAACCGATCCCACTGACCGCGCAACTCACGCCGGTACCCCCACGTCCCGGAGACACCGCCCGCGACCAGGCCGACCGCGTTCGACATCGTCGCCACCACCGGGGGATATCCGAAGGCGACGAGGGTCGGGAAGGTCACCAGTGTTCCGGAGCCGACGATCGCATTGATCCCGCCCGCACAGAAGCCGGCAACAGCGATCACGATCATCTCGACAGCAGACACGCCTCGACGCTAGGCCACGCCTCCCGATCCCCTCGGCGGGACCCCGGCGTCCACTCGTCGCCCCGCCACGTCGACGGCGGCGCCGGTACCCTCGGCCCGCCTCCCGGGATCGGCTTCTCCGACAACTGATTCGCCGAGGTGCATCCGAGAGGTCTCGGGAGGCCGGCGTCGGCCGGGCCGAGATGATGACCCGGACGTCGAGCGGTAGCCTGCGCGGCATGAGTCTTGCCCGTGACGAACGCCACGCGCTGGTGGCGACGATGACCGCCGTCGGCCCCGACGCCCCGACGCTCTGCGGGGACTGGACCACCCGCGACCTGGCCGCGCACCTCGTGGTCAGGGAGCGGCGCCTCGATGCGTCGCCGGGGATCGTGATCAAGCCCCTCGCCCCGCACACCGAGAAGATCCGGGCGCAGTACGCGACCCGGCCCTACGCGGAACTCCTCGAACTGGTTCGGACGGGTCCTCCGCTGTGGTCGCCGCTCAAGCTCGTCGACGCCAAGGCCAATCTCGCGGAGATGTTCGTCCATCACGAGGACGTCCGGCGGTCGGGGCCGAACTGGGAGCCGCGTGACCTCGGTCCGAAATGGGACGCTGCACTGTGGTCGCCGGCGAGGCAACTGGGCCGGATGGTGTTCCGCAAGGCCTCGTGCACGGTGGTGCTGGACGCGGGGGAGGGGAGGACCGTGACCCCGCGTCGCGCATCGGGCACCGGTGAGGTGGTACTCACCGGGACGCCCGCCGAACTGCTCCTGTACGTCTTCGGCCGGGACGCGGTCCACGTCGGGTTCGACGGCCCGGAATCGTCGATCGCCGCGGTGAAAGCCCTTCCACGCGGCGTCTGAGTCCGCTGGGGCACGTGTTGCGGATGGTCCCGATGGGGCCGAAGCGACTAGCCTGGGCGTCATGGCTGGAAAGTCCGGAACCCGAACATCCACGAGTGCGCCTCGATCGACGGGGCGCACCGGATCGTCGGGTGCGGCGCGGTCGGGTGGGTCCGCATCGCGAGGTCGCACCACCCGGACGGTGTCG
>AODO01000024.1 GCA_000341795.1 Rhodococcus triatomae BKS 15-14
CGTCGGCGCCGATGTGCCCGGCGACGGGCCGAATCTGCAGATCGGTGGCGATGGATGCTTCCGGCGCAATGGTCATGTGAAATCTCCTCGGGCTGTGTGGTTCTCGCATTCGTTCAGGTCGTACGACACCACGATGAATACGGTTCGGGTCAGGGGAAAGGGTGATTCCACGATGCGAAAAACACTCAGCGTGAATCTATCTCGACCCTCATGGGGGAGGACACCGCGGACCGTGCGATGAGGGCGGCGGTTCGCTGCATCGCGGGAACGATGCGCCGCACCGTCGGTTCGGTCAGCCGACTGCGCCGCGCCTGGACGCCGACCGCCCCCCACGGGCGGCGCGTCGCGTCGAAGACCGGTACCGCGACGGCGAGCACCGTCGGGTCGGTCGCGTCGACGGCGAATCCACGTCGGCGAACTCGGTCCAGATCCGGTTCGGGCGCACGGGCGGTCCGGCCCTGCCGTGGCGACGTGAACGCGAGCACCGCGCGGCCCATCGCGCTGGTTGCCGCGGGTTGACGGGACCGAGGAATCTGTATGTCGCAGAAGCGCTCCGGTGGCCGCGCCGAGAACACGGTCACCGCGTCGCCGTCTCGCACGACGGCGAGACTCGCGGTGATGCTGATGCCCGCAGCCAGTGCGTACAGCTGCGGAGCGCACGCATCGGCGCCGAGTCGGACGAGCGGCGGAACGGCCAGCGAGATCAGGCCCGTTCCGATGCGGTAGCCGTCACGTCCGCGTTCGAGGAGTCCGCCGCGCACCAGTGCCTGTGCGATCCGGTGCGCACTGCTCACCGGTAGCCCCGTCCGGGCGGCCACCGAACTGATCGTCAACTCGGTGGCGCCGTCCTCGAAGCACCCGAGGACGGCGACGGCACGTTCGACCGCCTGCGAACCCGAGCGTGACTGGTGTGGTGAAGTCGACACGGCACCTCGCAACGTCGTCGCCTCGACCACGGGGTGCCGGGGCGGGTCAGCGGTGACTATCGCGCTGCGACGCCCCACGGTCAACGGTTTGACGCGCCGATATCCGAAGTCGCGGACCGCGCGTCGCCTTGTTCGCGATCGCGGCGCTCGCCAGGATGGGCGGATGGCGATTTCCCGGATCATCGCGGTGCCGCTGGCGGCGGCCGTCCTGGTCGGAGCCGGAGCCTGCTCGGACGAGCCGGGCGAGGGCACGTCGACGGCAGGCGCCACCGCGACCGGTGCGGCGCCGGCGTCGTTGCCGCCGGTCGAGCAGAACGTCGAGACCGGCTACACCGCGACCTCAGCCCGGGTGGTGGGGGACACCGGCCTCGTTCGCTACGACGTGGAGGTCCCGCAGGTCGAGGGCGGCGACCCGGCGGTTGCGGCGGAGTTCAACGAGTCGATGCGGGCGGCCCTGCAGGACCAGATCGACGGGTCGGCGGGGGAGAGCTTCACCCTTGACGGCCTGAATGATTCGCAGGTCGCGCACATCGGGTCGCGGGTGCTCGCCGGACTGCTCGTGACGTCGTGGAACGCCGACCCGCCGGGGGCGCACCCGACCCCGTTGGTCGCGACAGTTGTCGTCGACACGGACAACGGTCAGCCGATCACCCTCAACACCCTGTTCCCCGATCTGCAGGCCGGGCTCGATCGGCTCTCCGAGGAATCCGCGCTCCTGCTGCCCGGGACCGCAGCCGGCCCCGATTTCGAGCGCTCCGGCATCGAGCCGACGCACGAGAACTTCGCGAACTGGCTCGCCACCCCGGACGGGATGGAGGTCCACTTCTCCGACTACCAGGTCGGACCGCACGCCATCGGACTGGTGCAGGTGACGGTCCCGTGGGATCGGCTGCGGGGCGTGATGGCGCCCGCGATGGTCGATGTCGTGTCCAGCTGAGCCGGGACACACGAAAGGCCGCACAGTCGGGGACTGTGCGGCCTCTCGGGAACCTCGACTACCGGCTGGTGAACGGCAGCAGTGCCATCTCGCGGGCGTTCTTCACCGCGACGGCGACCTGCCGCTGCTGCTGCGGGGTCAGGCCGGTGACACGACGGCTGCGGATCTTGCCGCGGTCGGAGATGAACGTGCGGAGCAGGTTCACGTCCTTGTAGTCGACGTGCTCGATCTTCGCCGCGAACAGCGGGTTCTTCTTGGGCTTGCGGCCGGCGTCCGCACCGCGGGACTTCTTGGACGGGCCCCTCTTGACTGCCATTGTCTCCCTCTCGAGTCTTACCAGCTGGACTTGCGGACGCCTGGCAGTTCCCCGCGATGGGCCAGCTCGCGCACGCGCACGCGGGAGAGCCCGAACTTTCGCAGGTGGCCCCGCGGACGACCGTCCGCAGCGTCACGATTACGCAATCGTACCGGACTGGCATCGCGCGGCAGCCGCTGCAGCGCGGCCCGAGCACCGGCTCGGGCCTCGTCGGTGCTCGACGGCTTCCGGAGGATCTCCTTCAGCTCGGCCCGACGCTCGGCGTACCGAGCGACGACCAGCGCCCGCTGCTCGTTGCGCACCACCTTCGACTTCTTCGCCATCAGCGCTCCTCGCGGAACTCGACGTGGCGGCGGACGACCGGGTCGTACTTGCGAAGCACGATGCGGTCGGGGTCGTTCCGCCTGTTCTTGCGGGTCACGTAGGTGTAACCGGTCCCTGCGGTCGACTTCAGCTTCACGATCGGCCGGACGTCGGTGTTCTTCGCCATCAGATGCGCTCCCCTCGGGTCCGCATCCGGGCGACGACGGACTCGATGCCGTCCCGGTCGATCGTCTTGATGCCCTTCGCGGACACGGTGAGCGTGATCCGGCGGCCCTCGCTCGGCAGGAAATAGGTCTTGCGCTGGATGTTCGGATCCCAGCGCCGGCTGGTCCTCACGTGTGAGTGCGATACCGACTTGCCGAAGCCGGGTGTGCGCCCGGTGACCTGGCAGTGCGCCGACATGTCGCCTCCTTTCGTTCCGTTCTTGAAAACGGTTGTCGACAAATCCTCGCCGGGACGCTACCGTCATTCAAAGCAAATGACAATCGTTATCGAAAGGAGCGGGAGTGCTCGACCGCCGAACCCCGGTCGTCCTCGTCACCGGCTGGACGCATACCGACGCCGTCGCCGCGTCCCTGCGCGGGCCGGGCACGGTCGTCGTCCACCACGACCTCGCCCACCTGCGGGAAGGAGTCGTGACTCGCACCGTCACGACCGGTGACCACACCGACACCGCCGTCCTCGAACTGGCGCACGGCTGCGTCAACTGCACGCTGCGGGAGGACCTGCTCCCGCTGCTGCGGCGCCTGCACGGACGCAGTTCGGTGCAGCGGATCGTCCTGCACCTCGATCGCATCCTCGAACCGGAATCCGTGTGCCGTGCGATCGACGACGTCGCCGTCACCGGAGTGGTCGGTCAGGTCGACGGCCCGGCCTCCCGGGACGTGCGCATCGACGCGGTCGTTGCGTGTCTCGACGCCGAGACGTGGCTCGACGACGCGACCGGGGAGGAGGACCTTGGTGAACGCGGCGTCGCGGTGACCTCGGACGACGACCGCACCGTCGCGCAAGTCGTCGTCGGTCAGGTCGACCTCGCGGACGCGATCGTCGTCGCCGGCCGCGGAGCCGATGGTTGGAGCCAGGCCAGGCTGCACGCCGTCCTGGTCAGGCTCGCGCCCGCCGCTCCGATCGACTGGATCGGCGACGACCTCCCACCGGACGCCGAGCGCGTCCTCGCCCGGATCCCCGCCGGAGCCCGGCGAGGTGCCGCCCGGGGAGCTCATGCACCGCTCCTGCACGGCGAGCCGCCACTGGCCACCGACTGCGGCGTGACGCTCGTCGAGTTCGTCGCCGACCGGCCGTTCCATCCGGGTCGGCTGCACGATGCCGTCGACGTGCTGTTCGACGGTGTCGTCACCGCCCGCGGCCGGATGTGGCTGGCGACCCAACCCGACGACGTGCTGTGGCTCGAATCCGCCGGCGGTGGTCTGGGTGTCGGGCGGGCGGGCCGCTGGCTCGCCGCGATGAGCCCGGCCGAGCAGGACGCCGAGTCGGCGGCCCGTCGTGCCTTCGCCGCCCTGCACTGGGACGAACGGCGCGGTGATCGGCACACCTCCCTTGTCGCGCTCGCCTCCGGTGCCGACCCCACGGAGATCGACCGGGCCTTCCAGTGGGCGCTCGTCACCGACGAGGAACTCGCAGATCCGGACAGCTGGGTCCGGTGGGACGACCCGTTCGCCGACTGGCACGAAGACCCCTGCGGCGATCAGGACCCGACCGCCGCCCTCACCGCCGCCCTCCCCATCGACAACCACCGCGAGGATCGAGCATGAAGCCGAACATCCACCCGAACTACCAGCCCGTCGTCTTCCAGGACGGCAACACCGGAACCCGTTTCCTGACCCGCTCGACCACGACGAGCGATCGCACGACCGAGTGGGAGGACGGCAACACCTATCCACTCGTCGTCGTCGACGTCACCAGCGACTCGCACCCCTTCTGGACGGGCGCGGCCCGTGTGATGGACACCGAAGGTCGGGTCGAGAAGTTCGAGCGCCGCTACGGCGTCCGGAAGCGCCCGGCTCGCTGACACACCCCCAGACGACACGACAGGAGCATCACCGATGGCAGTCCCGAAGCGCCGCATGTCGCGGTCCAACACCCGCAGCCGCCGTTCGCAGTGGAAGGCGAAGGCGCCCGACCTCGTGGCGGTGACCGTCGCGGGTGTCACGCATCGCGTTCCCCGACGGCTCGTCCGCGCCGTCGAACTGGGGGTGTACGACCCGTCCGGTCGCTGACGGCATTTTGGGGGCTCCCGATTCCATTCGTTAGGATAACGAGCGCCTGGCGTGGCCCATCCGTGCGCGACGACGCCAGGGACCCATGCAGTCATCCACGGTGATCCCGTGGCGAGGGAGCACCCGTGTCCGAAGACACCCGGATCATCACGAACACAGACGAGCAGCCGGGACTGTCCCGGCAACTGTCGAACCGGCACATCCAGCTGATGGCGATCGGCGGTGCCATCGGCACCGGCCTGTTCATGGGCTCCGGCAAGACCATCTCGCTCGCCGGGCCGTCGGTGCTGTTCGTCTACATGATCATCGGCACGATGCTGTTCTTCGTCATGCGGGCGATGGGCGAGTTGCTGCTGTCGAACACCGGCTACCGCTCCTTCGCCGACTTCGCGGGCGACTACCTCGGACCGTGGGCCGGTTTCTTCACCGGCTGGACGTACTGGTTCTGCTGGATCGTCACCGGCATCGCCGACGTCATCGCGATCGCGGGATACGTCGCCTACTGGTGGGGCTCGCTGCCGTTGTGGATACCCGCACTGGCGGCCGTCGTGCTGCTCGTCGCGCTCAACCTCCCGACCGTGAAGGCGTTCGGCGAAACCGAGTTCTGGTTCGCCCTCATCAAGATCGTCGCCATCGTCACCCTCATCGTGGTCGGTCTCGCGATGGTCTTCACGAGCTTCGTCGCGCCCAACGGCTCGGAGTCGTCGTTCGGAAACCTGTGGAACGACGGCGGCTTCTTCCCGACCGGACCGATGGGCTTCGTCGCCGGATTCCAGATCGCCACGTTCGCTTTCGTGGGGATCGAACTCGTCGGCACCGCCGCCGCCGAGACCAAGGACCCCGAGAGGAACCTGCCCAAGGCGATCAACTCGATCCCGATCCGGGTGATGCTGTTCTACGTCGTCGCGCTCGCCGTCATCATGTCGGTCACCCCGTGGCGCGAGATCAGCGGCGACAGCAGTCCCTTCGTGGCGATGTTCGCGCTCGCCGGCCTCGGAATCGCAGCCTCGGTCGTCAACTTCGTCGTCCTCACCTCGGCCGCGTCCTCGGCGAACTCCGGCATCTACTCCACCTCCCGGATGGTCTACGGACTCGCCCAGGACGGTGACGCGCCCGGCGTCTTCGCGCGGCTGACGCCACGGCGGGTGCCTGCCAACGCGCTCTATCTGTCCGGGGTGTTCCTGCTGTCCGGCGTGGTCATGGTCGTCGTCGGCGACTCGATCATCGAGGCGTTCACGATCGTCACCACCATCTCGTCGCTGTGCTTCATGTTCGTGTGGTCGATGATCCTCGTCAGCTACATCGTCTACCGGCGCCGCCGCCCCGATCTGCACGAACGATCCGCCTTCCCGATGCCCGGCGGCGTGGTGATGTGCTACGTCGTGCTGGCGTTCTTCGGCTTCCTCGTGTGGGCGTTCACCCAGAAGACCGACACCTTGCATGCACTACTCGTGACGCCCGCCTGGTTCGTCGTCCTCGGCGTGGTGTGGTCGGTCCTGCGCCGTCGCCCGGTCCAGATGGCCCGCGCCGCGGCCCACCAAGCGGATGCGCGCGACACGCACCCACGCTGACCCCCGCCGCCCCGCTGCATGGGCAGGATGAATTCTCGGCATGAACGGAACCGTTCACTCGGTCAGATCGACTGAACGGTTCCGTTCATGCCGAACGGCGAGGGCGCTGGGAGCGAGCGGGGAGGGGTGACGGGAGGCGTGGTGCTGCTCATCGTTCTCGAACTGGTCGGCGTGGTCGCCTTCGCGGCGTCCGGCGCGATGGTCGGGGTGACCAAGCGCCTCGACCTGTTCGGGGTCTGCCTGATCGGGGTGTTCACCGCCATCGGCGGCGGTGTGCTGCGTGACGTCCTGCTCGGCATCACCCCACCGACCTCGCTGACCACCTGGAAGTACTTCACCACCGCGCTCGTGACCTCGGTGGTCGTGTTCTTCGCCCACGCCGCGATTCGACGACTGCGCCGCGAGATCCTCGTCCTGGACGCCCTCGGCATGGGTCTGTTCGCGAGCAGCGGTGCGACGATCGCGCTCGGTGTCGGCGCCAGCAACCAGGCCGCGATGCTGATCGGCGCGACCGCCGCGATCGGCGGCGGTGTGCTGCGCGACATCCTCGTCAACGAGGTGCCGTTGCTGCTGCACCGCGACCTCTACGCCATCCCCGCCCTGATCGGGTCGAGCGTCGTCGTCGCGTGCGCGGCGGCCGGACTCGGCACGAACGTCGGACTGGTGACCGGAACGGTGTCGGCGTCGGTGCTGCGGCTGCTCGCGCTGTGGCGCAAGTGGAACCTCCCCGGACCGCGAATCGTGGACTGAGGAGGCGAACCGCGCGGTCGTGAACCTCGCGACACGTTCAGGGACCTCTCAGCACGATCTCAGATCTCCGGGGGAAACTAGAACAATGCGCATCCTGGTGGTCGACGACGACCGAGCCGTGCGGGAGTCACTCCGCCGTTCCCTCACCTTCAACGGGTACACCGTGGACCTCGCCGTCGACGGCCTCAACGCGCTCGAGAAGGTCGCCGAGTCCAGGCCCGACGCCGTGGTCCTCGACGTCATGATGCCCCGGCTGGACGGTCTCGAGGTGTGCCGACGGTTGCGCAGCGCGGGCGACGACCTCCCCATCCTGGTGCTGACCGCTCGCGACTCGGTGTCCGAGCGGGTCGCCGGCCTCGACGCCGGGGCAGACGACTACCTGCCGAAGCCGTTCGCACTCGAGGAACTGCTGGCCCGCCTGCGCGCGCTCCTGCGCCGCGCGGTTCCGGACCCCGACGCCGCCTCGGAGGTCCTCGCGTTCGAGGACCTCACCCTGGACCCGGTCACCCGCGAGGTCAACCGCAAGGGCAGGCCGATCAGCCTCACCCGCACCGAGTTCTCGCTCCTCGAGATGCTGATGTCGAACCCCAGGAGGGTGCTCTCCCGCAGTCGCATCCTGGAGGAGGTGTGGGGCTACGACTTTCCCACCTCGGGCAACGCCCTCGAGGTGTACGTCGGATACCTCCGGCGCAAGACGGAGGCCGACGGTGAGCCACGCCTGATCCACACCGTCCGCGGGGTCGGCTACGTGCTCCGGGAGACACCTCCGTGATGGTTGCCCCGTTCGGACGATCGTCTGCCGAGCCGACAACGCCCCCCGAGATCCCCGAGATGCGCCCGCCGATGCCGTTGACCCGGTCGGTGTCGCTGCGATGGCGGGTGACGTTGCTCGCGGCGTCCGTGGTCGCGATCGCGGTCGCCGTCATGGCGATCGCCGCGTACGCCGTCGTCTCGCGCGCGCTGTACAACGACGTCGACTCCCAGTTGCGCAATCGGTCGACGACGTTGATCTCCAACAACTTCGACGCCCTCGACATTCGCACGATCTCGCTGGCGACGGTGTACTCGAACGACATCAGCGTCGCCCTCGTGTTCCCCGATCTGACGGTGTACATGCCGCCGGGGTCGAACACCCCGATCGGCGAGGCCGAGATGTCCGTTGCGCGTGGTGAACACGAGTCGACACTGCGCACGTTCGCCGGGCAGCGGGTGTTCGCGCAACGCACGAATCTCGGGTCGACCCTCGTCATCGCGCAGCGACTGGCCCCGACGGGGGAGGTGCTGCAACGTCTCGCCTGGGTGCTGTTCGTGGTCGGCGGGTGTGGTGTCGCGTTGGCGGCGCTCGCCGGTATGGCCGTGGGACGCACCGGATTGCGTCCGATCGGCAGACTGACCGCCGCGACCGAGCGGATCGCGCGCACCGACGAACTCACCCCGATCCCGGTGACCGGAAACGACGAACTCGCCCGGCTCACGATCTCGTTCAACACGATGCTCCGTGCCCTCGCCGAGTCCCGCGACCGGCAGAGCCGCCTCGTCGCCGACGCCGGACACGAGTTGCGCACTCCGTTGACCTCGCTGCGGACCAACATGGAACTGCTGATCGCGGCCGGCCGGCCGGGCGCGCCGCACATCCCCGACGAGGACATGGCCGAGCTGCGGACCGACGTCATCGCGCAGATCGAGGAAATGTCCACGCTCGTGGGCGATCTCGTCGACCTCGCCCGTGAGGACGCACCGGAGACGGTGCACGAGGAGATCGACCTCGGCGACACGGTCGAGCGGTCGCTGGAGCGGGTGCGGCGGCGCCGCAACGAGGTGGACTTCGACGCCGAGATCATCCCGTGGTTCGTCCACGGCGACGGAGCCGGGCTGGCGAGGGCGGTGCTGAACGTGCTCGACAACGCGGCCAAGTGGAGCCCGCCCGGCGAACAGGTCCGGGTTCGGATGCGTCAACTCGACGCCGGCCACGTGGCGCTCGTCGTCGACGACGCGGGGCCCGGAATCCCTGCGGAGGACCGGGAACTCGTGTTCGAACGGTTCTACCGCTCCACCGAGGCGCGCTCGATGCCGGGCTCCGGGCTGGGGCTCGCCATCGTCCGTCAGGTCGTCGTCAAACACGGCGGAACCGTCACGGCGGGTGAATCCTCGCGCGGCGGCGCACTGCTCACGATCGTGTTGCCGGGCAAGGCAAGCGCGTCCGTAGAGGACGAGGAGGACAGCAGGATCTCGGCAAACTGAAAGCGAGGTCTCAGGACTCTCTAAGCCCTGACCGGCAGGCTGTGAAGCAACGAGATTTGACTACATCGCACCCACTCGGGTCGAAGGGGAGAACGGATCACACGCATGACCGACGATCACAGCCAGGGCCACGGCGGCGGAGCCGATCAGGGCGGCTCGCCGTGGGCGCCCAACCACTCGGCACACCCCCAGCCGCATCAGCCGTCGGCTCCGACCCCCGGACCGCAGCAGCACTCGTCCGCAGATCAGCCGACCACGCAGTACCGTGCCGGCGACCAGCCGACCGCGCAGTACCCGACATATCAGCAGTCGGCCTACGGCCAGGCGCCGTACGGCGCCTATCAGTCGCACGACGCGCAGCACCAGGCCGGCCCACACCAGGGGAACCCGACGGCGGGCGAGTACGCGGCGACCACTGCGACCAAGCCGAAGTCGGCGCGCACCGCGATCGTCGCGGGTGCCGTTGCGCTCGCCCTCGTCAGCGGTGGCATCGGCGGCGCCGTCGGTGCCTGGACCCAGAGCGACTCGGGCACGGCGTCGGTCACCAACGCACTCGACTCACCGCGCACGAACGCGACGCAGACGGCGAACGCCCCCGCGGGCACCGTGCAGGCGGTTGCCGAGAAGGTGCTGCCCAGTGTCGTCCAGGTTCAGGTGGCGGGTGCACAGGCAGAGGGTGAGGGATCCGGCGTCGTCCTGTCCTCCGACGGTCTGATCCTCACCAACAACCACGTCGCCTCGGGTGCGGGCGCGAACGGCAAGATCGCCGTCGCCTTCTCCGACGGAACGACGGCGTCCGCCACGCTGGTCGGCACCGACCCGATGTCCGACATCGCCGTCATCAAGGTCGACGGCCGGACCGATCTCACTCCGATCGAACTGGGCACCTCCGCGAACCTGCAGGTCGGCCAGCCCGTCGTCGCGATCGGATCCCCGCTCGGGCTGGCGGGTACCGTCACCAGCGGAATCGTCTCCGCGCTCAACCGCCCGGTGTCCACCAGCGGTGAATCCGGCAACCAGAACACCGTCATCGACGCCATTCAGACGGACGCCGCGATCAATCCCGGCAACTCCGGCGGCGCGCTCGTGGACATGGACGGCCGGCTGATCGGCATCAACACCGCGATCGCCACCCTCGGCGGCGATGCGGCCAGCGGCCAGCAGGGCGGATCGATCGGGCTCGGCTTCGCGATCCCCGTCGACCAGGCCCGCCGCATCGCGGACGAACTGTCCACGACCGGCAAGGCGACCCAGGCGATCATCGGAGTGTCCGTGTCGTCGCGCGACACCTCGAACGGTGCCGGTGTCATGGATGTCACCGCGGGCGGCCCCGCCGAACAGGCCGGTATTCCGAAGGGCTCGGTCATCACCCACGTCGACGACCGGGTCGTCGACAGCGGCGACGCACTGATCGCCGCGATCCGTTCGCACGCGCCCGGCGACAAGGTCGAGGTCACGTACACCGATGCGAACGGCAAGAACGCCAAGACCGTCGAGGTGACCCTCGGAACCGCTCCGACGCAGGGTGGTCGTTGATGCCGTCGCTCCCGGTGTCGTTTCGACTCCACACCGGACCGGGATCGTCGGGTACCACTACCGTAGGGACCATGGACATCGAAGCCCCGCTGGCCGGCCGCGCGCTCGTGGTCATCGTCGACGATCGCACCGCGCACGGTGTCGAAGTGGACTCGACGGGACCGCTCGTCACCGAACTGCTCAACGAGGCAGGATTTCTCGTCGACGCGGTGGTCGCCGTCGCCGCCGACGAGGTGGAGATCCGGAACGCACTCAACACCGCGGTCATCGGTGGCGTCGACCTCGTGATCTCCGTCGGGGGCACGGGTGTCTCGCCGCGCGACGTCACCCCGGATGCCACCACGGCCGTTCTGGACCGGGAGATTCCGGGGATCAGCGAGGCGCTGCGTTCGTCGGGTCTGGCCGCCGGATCACTCGACGCCGGACTCTCCCGCGGAGTCGCGGGTGTCTCGGGAAGTACCCTGGTGGTGAATCTGGCCTCGTCCCGCGCCGCGGTGCGCGACGGTATGGCCACCCTGACACCGCTTGCCAGCCAGGTGATCGGTGAGGTGTCCCGAATCGAGGAGTGACCATCACCGACGACGCGCCACGCGCACGCACCAGCCGGGACCCGGAGACACGGGCCCGGCTGGCGCGCATTTTCGGCGACGTCCTCCCGGACACGACCGGTGACGAGCGCGCACCGGAGGACGGCCGCGACTCCTCCTCGGACGAGTGGCTGCGCAGGCAGGTTCCCCCGCACCACGGCTGACCGAGGCGCGAGAGCACAGGGGTCAGTCGCGCGCGGTCGGCCGTTCGGCGAGCAGATCACGGATCTCCGCGAGGAGTTCCGTCTCGGTGGCCTCCGGGCCCTTCTTCGGGCCGCCGAACCGTTCCTTCGCGTGGTTGTACGGCACTATCAGCACGAAGTACACGACCGCGGCGATGATCAGGAAGTTGATGGCGGCGGTGATGACGGCGCCGATGTTGACGAACGTCTCGGGGTTGTCCGTGATCTGGAAGCCGAAGCCCATCTCGTCGGAACCGCCGACGGCCGCAACCAGTGGATTGATGATGTTGTCGCTGAAGGCGGTGACGATGGCGGTGAACGCGGCGCCGATGACCACGGCGACGGCCAGGTCGATCACGTTGCCTTTCAGCAGGAATTCCTTGAAGCCCTTGAGCATCGGTCCTCGATTCGCTGGATCGGCTGGCTGGTACTCGAACTCAGGATGCCAAAGAAACGAGCTCGTCGCGCTCTCGGACACGCTCAGTGCAGGGTGACCGTGATCGCTCCCGTCATCGTCGCCGCGGCGACCTCCGTGGCGCTGGCCTCGGGTAACGCCACGAGAACGGCGGGTTCGCCCGACGTTCTCCCGGACTCGCGGGTCGCGGCGAGCACCACCGTCGCATCGGTCGCGAGCACCCTCGGTGTTGCGGAGCCCTCCGCGTCGACGGTCAGGATGTCCACGATGTCTCCGGCGCGCAGCAGCCTGGCGACCTCGGTGTCGTCGATGCGCAGCGGAACGATCCGGCCGTCCGGTCCGGCGGCGGCATCCGCCAGTCGCGACCCCAGTACCCGGACGTCCGTCAGCGGCTCACCCGCGCGGGCGGGCCCGGCGAGGGTGCGGCCGACCACGTCGTCGGGGCTGAGGACGGCGCCGTCGGGTACGCCTGCGGCCGGAAGCGCGGTCAGGTGCAGATCCGCCTCGCCGAGGAGGGTTCCGGGTGTGAGGTCGTGGGCGGCGGTGACCACCTCGACCCGGTCGTCGTCGGGGTCGCCGCGGATCGCCAGTACCAGAGCGAGAAGCGCCAACGCCCCCGCCGCGGCCCGGCGACCGGTCGTCGACCGGGTCCAGTCGGGCCGGGTCAGGCGGGAGACGCGGTCCAGTGCGGTGGGGGACAGGGCGTCGCGGAGCCGCCCGACATCACGTGCCATGCCCTCACGCTAGGGCCGCGGTCCTCGCTCGTCGGGCCGCGCCGACCCGTCCTGTGGACAGACCGGAGCCTGTGGATGAACTGTGAATCAGCTGGCAGCGGGCGCGGGAGTGCTCGCGGCGGCGGACGACTCGGATTTCGTCGCGGACGAGGAGTCGGAGGACTTCGCGGCGGGCTCGCTGGCGGTCGTGCTGCCGCCGCCGCGGTTGTCGGTGCGGTAGAACCCGCTGCCCTTGAAGACGATGCCGACCGAGTTGAACAGCTTGCGGAGCTTGCCGTTGCACTCGTTGCAGACGGTCAGGGAGTCTTCGGAAAAGGACTGCACGATGTCGAAGCGGTTGTCGCATTCGGTGCAGGCATAGGAGTAGGTGGGCACTGCAGGTTCCTCCGCGCGGGTACTCGGTGCCTGATTCGACATTCGACAGGCATTGGCACTTTACAGTCAGGAGTGCCAACGCTGCCACTCTGCCTGCTATTCCACGGGGTGCAGGCCGCCGCGGGGAGTCAGCACCGCGTGCATCCGGACGTCGTGCGGATCCTCCGGCAGTGCCTCGACGAATTCGCTGTCGCGGACGACCGCCACCAGCCGTGCACCCCGCGCGAGCGCCAGCGTTCGGTCGTAGAACCCTGCACCCCGGCCGAGGCGGACCCCGCGCCGGTCCACCGCCAGCGCCGGGATCAGCAACAGGGCCGCGTCGGCGACCGCGGAGGAGGGCAGGAACGGCGGTTCCGGTTCCTTCAGCCCGAACGGCGCCGGGACCAGGGAGTCCGCTCCGAGGTAGGGCGCCCACCACAGCGGTCCGGGATCCCGCGCGACGGGCAGCAACACCCGTTCGACCGCACCGGCGAGTGCGTCGAGCAGGGCCACCGAGCCGGGCTCGCGGCCCACCGGAACGTAGGCGCACACCGTGGCACCCGGTCCCAGTTCCGCGCCGAGTTCGGCCGCAGCCGTCGCCAGGGCGTCGTCCTCCGCAGACCGGGTGGCGGCGTCGACCTCCCGGCGGGACGCGAGGATCGCCGTGCGCCACTGCGACTTGGTCGGCGAGGTCATCGGACCGTCGACGTTCTGCTCATACCGCCAACCCTAGAATCCCGAACCCACAGGCGAGACGGCTAAGGTGTGGCCCATGACAGACACCGGCACCAACGACAACAGGGCATTCCGCACGGCGGTGGTCCCCGCGGCAGGACTGGGCACCCGGTTCCTTCCCGCGACGAAGACCGTGCCGAAGGAGCTCCTGCCGGTCGTGGACACGCCGGGCATCGAGCTGGTCGCCGGCGAGGCTGCGGACTCGGGTGCAACGCGGTTGGTGATCGTCACCTCGGAGGGCAAGGACGGTGTGGTCGCCCACTTCGTCGAGGACCTCGTGCTCGAGAGCAAGCTCGAGGCCAGCGGCAAGTCGCACCTGCTGGAAAAGGTTCGCAAGGCACAGGGTCTGATCAAGGTCGAGTCGGTGGTGCAGGACGAGCCCCGAGGACTGGGGCACGCGGTGGCGTGCGCGGAAGAGGTCCTCGACGACGACGAGGACGCCATCGCGGTGCTCCTGCCGGACGACCTGGTGATGCCGCGCGGCGTCCTGGAGACCATGGCCCGGGTCCGGGCCAAGCGCGGTGGCAGCGTCCTGTGCGCGATCGACGTGCCGAAGGACCAGGTCAGCGCGTACGGCGTGTTCGACGTCGTCGAGGTGCCGGACGCGGTGAACCCGGATGTGCTCAAGGTCGTCGGGATGGTGGAGAAGCCGACGGTCGAGGACGCTCCGTCCACCTTCGCCGCAGCCGGCCGCTACCTGCTGGATCGGGCGGTGTTCGACGCACTGCGCCGGATCGAGCCGGGCAAGGGTGGCGAGCTGCAGCTGACCGATGCGATCGCGATGCTGATCGACGAAGGTCATCCCGTGCACGTGGTCGTGCACCGGGGTGGGAGACACGACCTCGGAAATCCCGGCGGCTACCTGCGCGCTGCGGTTGACTTTGCGCTTGGCAGCGAAGAGTACGGTCCGTCCCTGCGTGAGTGGCTCGTCGAGAGACTTCAGCAGACGGAGCGGTAAGTGGGGTCGGGAGGCAGCATCCACATGCGCTCGGTTGAGGAGCAGCAGGCCAGGGTGACCGCCGCCGCCGTCGCACCCCGGCCCGTGCGGGTCGCCATCTCCGAGGCCCAGGGTCTGCTCTGTGCGGAGGAAGTGGTCACCGAACGGCCCCTTCCCGGCTTCGACCAGGCAGCGATCGACGGCTACGCCGTCCGCAGCGTCGACGTCGCCGGAGCGGGCCGGGCCGTCGGTGACGACGGCGCACCGGTCGACATCGTGCTTCCGGTGGTCGGTGAGGTCGCCGCGGGTTCCCGGCAGCCCACCCGTCTGCAACCGCGTCAGGCGGTTCGGGTGGACACCGGGGCTCCGATGCCGACCCTCGCGGACGCGGTCCTTCCGCTCGACCGCACCGACGGCGGGCGCAACCGCGTCCGGGTTCTGGGAGCAGTGCGTTCGGGAGACTACGTGCGGCGGGTCGGCGACGACGTCCAGCCCGGCGACGTCGCGGTACGGGCCGGCACCATCATCGGCGCGGCCCAGGTCGGGCTGCTCGCGGCGGTCGGACGCGACAAGGTGCTCGTGCACCCGCGCCCGCGACTGTCGGTGATCAGTGTCGGAGGCGAACTCGTCGACGTCGACCGCACGCCCGGCCCGGGGCAGGTGTACGACGTGAACTCGTACGCGCTCGCCGCCGCGGCCAGGGACGCGGGCGCGGACGTGAACCGTGTCGGCATCGCGGGCACCGATCTGCGCCGACTGCGTGAGGTCGTCGAGGGACAACTGATTCGTTCGGAGATCGTGGTCATCGCGGGCGCCGTCGGTGGCGGAGCCTCCGACCAGGTCCGTGAGGCCCTGCGTGAACTCGGCGACCTGGAGGTCGAGCGGGTCGCGATGCATCCCGGGTCGGTGCAGGGTTTCGGGCAGCTCGGCCGGGACGAGGTGCCCACGTTCCTGTTGCCGTCCAATCCGGTCAGTGCTCTCGTCGTGTTCGAGGTGATGGTGCGCCCGCTCATCCGAATCGCGCTCGGTCGCCGACAGCCGATGCGGCGGATCGTCTCGGCGCGGACCGTTGCGCCGATCACCTCGATCGAGGATCGCAAGGGGTTCCTGAGGGGGCAGCTGATGCGGGACGAATCGACGGGGGAGTACCTGGTCCAGGCGCTCGGCGGGGCGCCCGGTTCCTCCTCGCATCTGCTCGCCACGCTCGCCGAGGCGAACTGTCTGGTCCTCGTGGATCCGGATGTGACCGACGTTCGCACCGGCGATCGGGTCGACGTCGCCTTCCTGGCGCAGCGCGGCTGACCACGTGAGCACGTCGTTGCGCCGGTACACGGTGCATCCGGGTTGGCCGGCGCGTCTGGGGCCACTGGTGGTTCCTGCCGGAAGAGTGACACTGCGGCCGATCCGGCTGCGGGACGCGGCCACCTGGAGCAGGCTGCGGATCCGCGACGAGGACCACCTCCGGCCGTGGGAGCCGACGGGTGAGGGCCCGTGGGAAGCACGCCATCACATCGGGAACTGGCCGGGGCTGTGCTCGTCGTTGCGAGCGGAGGCACGCAAGGGACGCATGCTGCCGATGGTGATCGAACTCGACGGCCGGTTCTGCGGTCAGCTGACGATCGGGAACGTCGTGCGCGGTGCGTTGCGCTCCGCATGGATCGGGTACTGGGTGGCTAAGGCGGACGGCGGGCGGGGCGTTGCGACGGCGGCGCTCGCGCTCGGACTCGATCACGGTTTCGGACCGGTGGGTCTGCATCGGATCGAGGCGACGGTGCGCCCCGAGAACATGGCGAGCCGGGCCGTGCTGCGGCACGTCGGCTTTCGCGAGGAAGGTCTGCTCGAGCGTTATCTGGATGTCGACGGGCAGTTCCGGGACCACCTCCTGGTGGGTCTCACCGTCGAGGAACTCGAGGCCACGGCCGCCGATCGACTGGTCCGGGCCGGCCGCGCAACGTGGGGCTGATCACCCGGTTACATTTCCGCTATCGAGATGCATTCATGCGGCAGTAGTGACTACTGTGGCATATGAGAAAGCTGATGTCGGCGCGTCTGCGGGGAACAGCGAGTCGAGACATTTAGCCTGAGTAGGCCTACCGGGTCGAATACGCAGGTGAACGCTGTGCTGGCAAGACGACAGGGAGGGAGGTCGCCGACATGCCGAACTCGCTGGTGGTCGTTGCGCTGGTCGCGATGTGGCTGTTCGTGCTTCTTCCGATGCAGGCGAAACGGCGGCCCCGCATCCGGCAAACGACGGACGCGGCCCTGGCCACCAGAGTCCTCGATCGTGATCAGCACGCGCGGCAGAATCGCCGCGGCCCGGCGACCGGGCACCGGAGCGACCCGCACTGGCGCCCTGATCCCAATCGGCCGATGCATGCGGAGGACTGGATGGAATCGCAAGCGCGAGCGGACGCGGAGCCCGACCAGTACGACGAACACGACGAGTACGAGGAATACGACGAGTTCGAGGACGACGCGCACGACACCGGTGCGCGGTCCGGCGAGCGGGCGCCCTACCGTCGCGGGCGCGGTGGCTTCGACCCCGAGGCGGACGCGATCGCACGGGCCGCTCGGTACGCGTTCCGGCAGCGGGCAGTCCTCGGACTGGTTCTCGCCGCGATCATGGCGGCGGCTCTCGCGCTGATCATCTCGTCGACCGTCTGGTGGGCCTGCGCGGCGGCGGTGGTCGCACTCGGCGGGTACCTCGCGTATCTGCGCCGACAGGTGCAGATCGAGCACGAGATCCGCCGGCGGCGGATGGCTCGGCTGAGCCGCTCCAGGCTCGGCGTGGAGTCCCGCGACGACGAGGAACTGCGGCTCGTGCCGTCGCGACTGCGGCGACCCGGCGCGGTCGTCCTCGAGGTCGACGACGAGGATCCGGTCTTCGACCACCTGGATCACTACGACGCGCACCTCGATGAGGACGACGGGCCCGCGGAGGTCCGTCGCGTCGTCGGGCAGTAGCTTCGAGAAATGGTCTGTGACCAGGCGATTTCCCCGTGGCGGGATGGGCCTGTTAGAGTTGCCGAGCACTCCTCGAGGGGAGTGTGAGGACTGGGGCTGTGGCGCAGTTGGTAGCGCGCTTCGTTCGCATCGAAGAGGTCAGGGGTTCGATTCCCCTCAGCTCCACCAGCAGGTCACGAGAGGCGCTTCCGCACACAGCGGAAGCGCCTCTCGTGCGTTCGGCGTCGAAACCTCTGTTGCTGGACATTTACTGGGTTTGTCGGACGCTCGTCCAGTTTTTTGGATGAAAACGCCATTGACCTGACAGCTTTTGTGGTCTACTCCTCTGCGACTTTGTGCCCGCGAGGCTACATGCCGAGGTAACTGGCGCACCGAATGCAGGAGTACGACGGATCCGGCGGCCCCTGACGGTGCCGGTCCGGCGTGGAGGAGACACATGTCAGAACACAGCTTTCGCCGTGTCGTTGGCGGAGTGAGTGCCTTCGCGGTTGCGGCCGGATTCGCCGTCGTCGCGGGCGCCGGCGTCGCGGGAGCGGGCCCGGCGTCCGTGAACTGGAGCGACGGCGACACCAGGTTCACCCGCACACTCAGTGAGACCGATCTGGGCGTCGGTGACCTCGTGACGTCGACGACGAAGTTCGAGCGCACCGGTGTCGTCGAGTACATCTACGAGGTCACCGACGCGCATCCCGCCTGCTGGACGTTCGTGTCCGCCACGGTCGACGGCGGGGCGCGCTCCCTGGACAGTTCCGGCGCCGACTGGGCGAAGATCAAGGGGTCGATCACCCAGTGGCCGGTGTACAACTCCGGGGGACTGATCAACCCGAAGTCGCGGTCGTTCGCGTTCACGTATCGAGTGGGCGCGGATTGCGCACGCAACACCCCGCTGATGACGTCGATGAGTTACTACAACGGCTCGCTCGGCGACGGCAGCTATCCGAACAAGGGTCCGACCGCGACGGTCCGGACGAGTGCGTCGTCCACCACCCTCGCGGGTGTGGCGTCCGCGACCGTGGGTCAGCCGGTGACGCTGTCGGCGTCCGTGACGGGCGGCGCGAACGGGGACACGGTCGAGTTCTACGACGGCGCCACCAAGATCGGTTCCGGGACGGTGAACAACGGCGCCGCGACGTTCGGCTGGACGCCGTCGTCGGGTGGCGTTCACGCGTTGACGGCGAAGTACCTTGGCAACGCATCGACCAGTGGTTCGACGTCGCCCGCGCAGAACGTCACCGTCACCGTGCCGGACGCGGCGACCACCACCACCGTCAGCGGCCCCGCGGCCGTCGAGGTCGGGCAGGCGGTCACGCTGACCGCGCAGGTCGCGCCGACCCCGGCCGGTGGCACCGTGCAGTTCAAGGACGGCGCCGCCGATCTCGGTGCCCCCGTCCCGGTCGGGGCCGACGGCAAGGCGGTGCTGTCGGTGCCCTCGCTCGCCGCGGGCGCACACCAGATCACGGCGGTGTTCTCGGGCGTCGCCGGATTCACCGGCTCCACCTCGGCGCCGTTCACGGTGACCGCATCGGTCCCGGACCGGGCGACCACCACGACGCTGACCGCGCCGGCGACGGCTGACGAAGGACAGGCGGTCACGCTGACAGCGCAGGTCGCGCCGACACCTGCGGGTGGCACCGTCCAGTTCAGGCGTGGCGACGCCGCGCTCGGCGCAGCCGTTGCCGTCGCGCCGGACGGGTCCGCGGCGATCACCGAGACGCTTCCGGTCGGCACGCATCAGATCACGGCGGTCTTCTCCGGAGCTGCCGGTTTCGTGGGCTCGGTGTCGGAGTCGCGGACGGTGACGGTGTCGCCGGTCGTCGTCTCCGACAAGGCGACCACCACGACGCTGACCGTCCCGGCGACCGCGCGGACCGGTGAGCCCGTGCACCTGTTCGCCTCGGTCAACGGTCCCGACCTCGCTGGCGTCGGGTCGGTCGGCACCGTCCAGTTCGTCATCGGTGGACAGGCACTTGCGCCCGTCGGTGTCGTCGACGGCGTGGCCGACCTCACCCACACCTTCGACTCCGCGGGCGCGGTGTCCGTTCAGGCGACATTCTCCGGTGGACCGGGCTTCTCCGGTTCGTCGGCGCCGGGCGCGTCGGTGAGCGTCTCCGATCCCGACCCGGCCGACGTCGCGACAGCGACGGCGGTCTCCGCGCCCGCCACCGCGGTACGGGGCACCGAAGTGACCCTGACGGCGACCGTGGCGCCGGTTCCGTCCGGTGGCACGGTGCAGTTCTTCGACGGCACCACCCGAATCGGTCTTCCCGTCGCGGTGACCGGGGGCACGGCGACCCGCACCTACACCGTGGCGGCGGCCGGCGACCGGCAGATCACCGCGGTCTACAGCGGCGCGCCGGGTCATCTCGGCTCGACCTCGTCGGTCGCGACGGTGATGGTCACCGAACCCCCGGTCGATCCGGGCGCCGGTGGAACCGGGTCCGTCGACGACATTTTCGGTTCCTGATCTCGAATACCCTTCGCAGTGGAGAGGAAAGCAGTGGCTGACAACAACATTCGCCGCGTCGTCGGTGGAGTGAGCGCCTTCGCGGTGGCGGCGGGATTCGCCGTCGTCGCCGGGGCGGGAGTCGCGGGGGCGGCGCCGGCGACCGTTTCGTGGGAGGACGGCAACAGCAAGTTCACCCGCACGCTCAGCGAGACGAACCTCGGCGAGGGTGACCTCGTGACGAGCTCGACGACGTTCGAGCGCACCGGGATTCCGGTCGAGTACATCTACGAGGTCAAGGACCTGCACCCGGCCTGCTGGACGTTCGTCGAGGCGAAGGTCGACGGCTCTGCGCGCGGCCTCGACAGTTCGGCCGCGGACTGGGCGAAGGTCAAGGGCTCGGTCACGGACTGGCCCGTCTACCCGAACATCAACCCGAAGTCGCGCACGTTCTCCTTCACGTACCGCGTCGGCGCGGACTGCGAGCGAGGCGTGGCGCTGTCGACGTCCATGCACTACGGCGGGTCCCTCGGTTCCGGCACCTATCAGAACAAGGGTCCGTCCGCGACGGTCCGCAAGAACGACACCACCACCAACCTCGCGACAGTCGCGGGTGGTCAGGTCGGCCAGGCGATCACCCTGTCCGCGGCGGTCACCGGTGGCGCCAACGGCGACCCGGTCGACTTCTACGACGGTGGTGCGAAGATCGGCACGGGCGCTCTGAACAACGGGGTCGCGACCTTCGACTGGACCCCGGCCAACCGCGGTTCGCACACCCTCGCCGCGAAGTTCCCCGCGACCGCGCGGGCGAACGCATCGGAGTCCGGTACGCAGGGAGTGCAGATCACCGATGCCGACGCCGCCTCGTCGACCGCGCTCGCCGCGGTGACGGGCGCGCAGGTCGGACGGTCGTCGGTGCTGAGGGCGACGGTCACCCCGGCGGGTGCCGGCGGCACCGTCACCTTCAAGGACGGCGGTGTGACACTGGCCGAGGTCCCGGTGGCCGCGAACGGCGAGGCGAGCTACACCTGGGTGCCGTCGACCGCGGGCAGCCATGCGATCAGCGCGGCCTTCTCCGGCCGTTCGGGCGTGACCCCGTCGACGGCGAACGCAACCATCACCGTCGAGCAGGCATCGGTCGACAACGTCGCGTCCACCACGGCCCTGGCGATCGGTGTGGCCCGGACGGTCGGCGTGTCCAGCATGCTGTCCGCTCAGGTGACCCCGGGCAACGCGGGCGGCTCGGTCACGTTCAAGGACGGTGACACGGTCATCGGCACCGCACAGGTCGACGCCAACGGCGTCGCCGGCCTCGCGTGGACACCGGCGACTGCCGGGCAGCGCGTCATCCGGGCCGAGTACTCGGGTGCGGGCACCGTGAACGCGTCCAGCGACGCGGAGTCGGTCCAGGTCGCGCCCGGCGGCGGTGACGGCGGCACCGACGGCGGCAGCGGCAGCGCCTCGTTCGGTTCCAGCTAGTTCCCACAGCGACCGATCCCCGGCATCACGTGGTGCCGGGGATCGGTCGTGTCCGGGCTCAGCCCGCGTACAGCTCCTCGATCCGACCGGCGTACTTCGTCTCGATGGGCTTGCGGCGCAACTTCAGTGTCGGGGTGAACTCGTCGCCCCCCGGCTCCCAGACGTCGGGGAGCAGCGCGAACTTCTTGACCTGCTCGACGTGCGAGAGGTGCGTGTTCGCGTCGTCGACGGCGCGCTCGATCTCGGTGCGGATCACCGGGTTCTGCGCGAGTGAGCCGGGATCGCTTTCGGTGCCGGAGTGTTCGGCGAACGCGGCGGCCATGTCGGGATCGAGGGTGAGCAGTGCCGTCACGTAGGGCCGGTCGTTTCCGATGGCGACGGCGCCCCGGATCAGGGGACTCGCCGCGTGCAGGGCGTCCTCGATGGCGGCGGGTGAGATGTTCTTGCCCCCCGTGGTGACGATCAGTTCCTTCTTGCGGTCCACGATCGTGACGTAGCCGTCGGCGTCGATGGTGGCGATGTCTCCGGTGTGCAGCCAGCCGTCGGCGTCGAGGGCCTCGGCCGTCTTCTCCGGCTCGCCGCGGTATCCGCGCATCACGCACGGACCGGAGATCAGCAGTTCACCGTCGTCCGCCAGTTTCAAGGACACTCCGGCCGCCGCTTCGCCGACGGTGCCGATGCGGATGGCGCCGGGTCGGTTCGACGCCCCGACCGCCGCCGTCTCGGACATGCCCCACACCTCGCTGCATGGAATGCCCAGTGCGAGAACGAATTCGAGCACGTCGGGGGAGATCGGGGCCGATCCGGTCAGGGCGAGGCGGACCTCGTCCATGCCGAGTTTGCGGCGGATCGAGGCGAGTACGAGCCGGTCCGCGGCGGCGTGCTGCAACTCCAGGCGGTGCGGTACCGGCACCCCGTCGGACCGCATCCGCGCGGTCCGCCTGCCGACGTCGATGGCCCAGGTGGCGAGGCGTCGTTTCGTGGGGCTCTTCTCGGCCTCGAGCGCGAGTTCGATCGCGGCCTTGACCTTGTACCAGACCTGCGGCACGGCGAAGAACACGGTGGGCCGGACGGTGGGCAGGACGGTCACGGCCTGCTTCACGTCGGCCAGGGTGGTGACCTCGATCGCGAAGTAGATGGCGAGGTAGTGGGCGGCACCGCGATTGGCGATGTGTGCGTCCGGAAGGTACGACAGGATCCGGTCGTCGGAACCCACGTGCGCGGCGTCGGCGAGAGCGGCCCTCAGTGCCTCCGCGTTGGCGTGGGTGAGTTCCACTCCCTTCGGCGGACCCGTGGTCCCGGACGTGTAGATGATCGTCAGCAGGTCGTCCGGCCGAACGGATCGCCAGGTCGACTCGAAGTCGAATCCGGCGTCGGGTGTGGCTTCGACGTCGGCGAGCGCGAGAGTGCCCTCGGGGGCGTCGTCGACACAGACGATGTGCTCGACGGCGGTCCCCTCGACCGCCTGCCGGATCACCGGCAGGAACTGGTTCTCGCAGACCATCACGCGGTTGCCCGCGTTCTTCAGGACGTAGTTCAGTTGCTCGGGGGCCAGCGTGTTGTACACGGAGAAGGGGGTCGCGCCCGCGTGCAGCGCCGCGGTGTCGACCAGGTGGAACTCGGGTCGGTTGGTGAGCATCAGCCCGACGGTGTCGCCCGGCCGGACGCCGAGTCCGGCCAGGCCGGCGGCGATCGAGCGGACCCGCTGCGCATACTCGCGCCAGGTGATCACGACGCTGTCGTCGTGGGTGCGGAGCGCCACCTTGGCGGGATGTCTGGCGGCGGTGTCCTGGAACGCCGCGCAGAGGGTGTCGAAGCTCATGGGGTCTCCTTCGATAGCCGCCGGTCCCGAATCCCGAGGCGCTCGCGCCCGTCCGTGAGTGTGTGACGCCTGTCACTCTCAGGATAACGCCGGGGCTTCGCCGGTTCTCGGTGTTGGCCGCGCGCGCGAAACGGAGCACACTGAGTGGCATGGATCACAGGATGTCGGACGACGAGTTGCGCACGGCCATCCGGAAGTTGCGGGAGCGCGCCGACTACGCCCGCGGTCACGAGGACGAGGCCACGGCCGAGCAGATCGAGCGCACCATCCGCGGCTACCAGGAGGAGATGGCCACGCGCCTCTGACGGGACCGTGTGCGCGGCCGCGTGTGGGCGAGCCCGCGCGGCGTCACCGTGCGCCGGGAGCGGCACCCGTAGACTCCGGCCGTGAACGGCGGACGGCGGCAGGGGGCGTGACGGTGCGGAATCTCGGCGGCAGGAAGTGCCTCATCACCGGGGCGGGCAGCGGCATCGGCCGCGCCACGGCACTCGCCCTCTCGGACGAGGGCGCGCGCCTGTTCCTCACCGACATCAACGAGGAGGGCCTCGCGGACACCGTCGCCGCGATCACCGCCCGCGGTGGTGACGTGGCGGAGTCCCGCGCGCTCGACATCGTGGACCACGACGCGGTCACGGAGTGGGCGAACGATATTCACGAGGCGCACGGATCGCTCGACGTCGTGATGAACGTGGCGGGGATCTCGGCATGGGGGACGGTCGAGAATCTCGAGCACCGGCACTGGAAGTCGATGGTCGACGTGAATCTGATGGGTCCCATCCACATCATCGAGAACTTCGTGCCGCCGATGGTCCGCGCGGGACGCGGCGGGCACCTGGTGAACGTGTCCTCGGCGGCCGGGTTGCTCGCGTTGCCGTGGCACGCCGCGTACAGCGCCAGCAAATTCGGTCTGCGCGGCGTCTCGGAGGTGCTGCGGTTCGATCTGGAGCAGCACGGCATCGACGTCTCGCTCGTCGTTCCCGGCGCGGTTCGGACACCGCTCGTCGGGACGGTGGAGATCGCCGGCGTCGATCGGAACGATCCGCAGGTCCAGAAGGCCGTCCACCTCTTCGAGCGGCGCGCGGTGACTCCGGAGAAGGTGGCCCGGTGCATCGTGCGGGGAATGGAGAAGCGGCGCTTCCTCGTCTACACCTCGCCGGACGTCAGGTTCGGTTACTGGTGGGCGCGCAAGTTCGCACTGCCCTACGAGTTCGTGATGCGCAGGGCAAATCGGCAGTTCTCGAAGTTCCTGCGCTGACGCCGTCGTTGCGCTGGACGGACAACCGACAAGTTCGTCGAATCCACCGTGACGAGTGATCGCACCGTGATCTACTGCACCCCGATCTCAGTCCGAACCGCCCCACACGCGGGCGTTTCGAGACCACCACCGGGGCCTTCGTCGAGGCCCGATTCGGAAGGAATGGCATGTCGGGGATGTCTGGACGCAGGGCGATCGCCCTCGCGAGCGCGGTCGGGGTGGCCGCGGGGTTCGTGGCGGTGGTCTCGACCGGTGTCGCGGCGGCAGAGCCCGCCACCGTGTCGTGGACGAACGGTGGCGATTCGCTCACCCGAACGGTGAGCAACGCGACTCCCGCCGAGGGCGAGATCCTCACCGCCGTCACCACGATCACCGGTGCCGGCAGCACCGTGAACTGGGTCGAGGACGTCCGCCCCACCTGCCTGACGTACCTGCAGAACACCGCGAAGGTGAACGGCCTGCCCGTGGCCGTGTCCAGCGTCGGCGCCGGACTCGTCCGGGTGTCGGGTGCCTGGGACGCCACCGCCACGCAGACCTTCGAGTTCCAGTACTCCGTCGGCGCCAACTGTGTCCGGGAGATCGCCCAGAACACGGGCGTCGCGTACGGCGGCACGACCCCCGGCGAGTTCCGTGGCCAGGGCCCCGCCCTCAACGTCGCCAAGAACGTCACGACCACCGAACTGAAGCCCGTCGGCGCGCTCAAGGGCGGCGTCAAGTCCACACTGACCGCGAACGTCCTCGGCGGCCGCACCGGCGACCTGGTCAAGTTCTACCGCGGGCCCGACGAGGTCGGCAGCGGCGCGCTCAACAGCACGGGAACCGCCACCTTCGCCTGGACCCCGTCCAATGTCGACGCGGGAACCTTCGACATCACCGCCAAGTACCTCGGCACCCCGTACGCGCTCGAGTCGGTGTCGCCGGCGCAGACCGTCACCATCGAGGCCGGCGATCAGAGCACCCAGACCACGCTCAGCGTCCCGGCCACCTCGCTGATCAACACCGACGTCGTCCTCGAGGCTCAGGTCGAGCCCGCTCCGGGCGCCGGAACCGTCAGCTTCAAGAGCGGGGCGACCGTCCTCGGCACCGTCGACGTCGACGCCACCGGCAAGGCCGGCCTGGTGCAGAACTTCAACGTCACCGGCGACAAGGTCATCACCGCCGTGTTCAACGGCGCGCCCGGATTCGCCGTGTCGACCTCGGCAGCCCGGACGATCAAGGTCAGCGAGCCCGGCGCCACCGATGTCGCGACGACACTGACGCTGAACATCCCGGCCCTGGCGCAGAAGGGCGTGTTCCTGTTCCTGCGCTCCAACGTGGCCCCGACCGCCAGCGCCGGCACCGTGCAGTACTTCAGCGGTTCCGAGCCGCTCGGCAACCCCGTAGCCGTCAAGAACGGTCTGGCGCAGCAGAGCTACGTGTTCAATGCCAGCGGCATCTTCGACGTCCGCGCCGTCTACAGCGGTGCACCCGGATTCCTCCCGTCCGAGTCGACCACGACGATCACCGTCACCGACGAGCCCGTCCCGGGCACCGGCGGTGGCACCGGAAGTCTCGACCTCGGAGGTCTGTTCGGGCAGTAGTCACCAGTATTCGCACGGCGCGCCCCGTCCCGGCTTCGGGACGGGGCGCGCCGTGCTGTCAGAGCCGTGCGGGAAACCCGGAAGTGAGTCGACCGCTGTGCATCCGGTGGCAGTCGTCGACGAGGTCCAGCTGGCCGAGGTCGTGGGTGACCATCACGACCGCGACGTCCCGGTCGTGGGCGAGGTCGGCCAGCAGAGCGATCACCTGCCTGCTCCGGTCCTCGTCGAGTGCGGACGTCGGCTCGTCCACCAACAGCACGGCCGGGTCGTTCACGAGGCCCCGGGCGATCGCGACCCGCTGTCGTTGTCCCCCGGACAGCTGATGCGGGCGCTTGTCGAGGTGGGTGCCGAGACCGAGTTCCGTCAACAGCGCACGGGCCCGGTCGCGGTGCGCGCGTACGCGTTCCCCGCGTAGATGGGTGACGGCGAGCAGCTGTTCCGTCGCGGTCAGGGAGGGCAGCAGATTCGACTGCTGGAACACGAACCCGAGCCGTTCGCGACGCAACGCGGTGCGCTGGGCTCGGGTGGCCCCGGTGAGGTCGCTGCCGTCCAGTACGACCTGGCCGGAATCGGGGGTGGTGAGCAGGCCGGCGACGGCGAGCAGGCTGGATTTCCCGGAGCCCGACGGTCCGGTCACGGCGGTCAGCCTTCCGCGTTCGGCGGTGAAGTCGACGTCGTCGAGTGCGCGGAGGCGGGCGTCGCCGTCGGGGTAGGTGAGGACGACGTTGCGGAGCGCGATTCCCATGGGTTCTCCTTCTCCGGGGTCGCAGGTCAGCGGGCTGCGCTGAGTGCGGTGAGGGGGTCGACGGTCACGATCCGGGTCAGGGCGGCCGCGGCCCCGATCATGCCGAGAGCGATCAGTGCGACGAAGGGCAGAGCCACCCCGGTCGCGGTGAGGGTGAACGGAACTGCTTGCGCTGCAAGGACACCCAAGGCTGCGGCGGCAAGCGTGCCGAGCGTCGTGCCCAGGACGAGAACGACGAACGCCTGGCCGAGCGCGTCCCGGACCAGGTAGGACGTGGAGGCGCCCACAGCCTTGAGGACGGCGAGGTCCTGGCCGCGCTGGATCGTCCACACGGTGAAGAACGTGCCGACGACGAGTGAGCCGACCACCACCAACATGCCCTGCATCAGCAACAGTGATCCCCGTTCCGAGCTGTAGCCGCCGATGGCGTTCAACGCGCCCGCCTCGTCGGTGATCGCGGCGCCCGTGGCCGCTTCGGCCGCGGCGGCGTCGAAACCTGCCGACGTCCGCAGGGCGATCGTGGTGCCGTCGCTGCCCGCGGCGGTGGGAAGTGCCCGCCAGTCCGTGAGATCGAGCCAGACGACGGGTTGGTGGCTGTACGACGAGTCGTCGACGAGCGCGGTGACCGTGACGGCGCGACCGCCCACGTCGACCTGCGTACCCGCCTGCCATCCGTTGTCCTCGGCGAAGGTGCGGTCCATCGCGATTCGGCCCGGGCCGAGCGGTACCGGCGACGCGAACGAGGTGCCGTCGACGCCGAACGCGCTGACTCCGACGTCCGCGCCGTTCACACCGACCCGTGCAGGCGCCACGCCGACGAGGGTGGCGTCGTCGACGCCGGGCAGGGACGCCGAGGACGCGAGCTGCGCCTCGGTGACGCGGGAGTCGGAGAACGACAGCTGCTGGTTCGGCCCGGGGGTAGCGAACGCGTAGTGGTCCGCGCCGATGCGCTGGACAGCGGATGTCGACTCGTGTCCGAGCCCGGCTGTCAGACCCGACAGAAGCACCACCATCAGGGAGACGAGGAACCCGGCCGCGATCGTCAGAGCGAAGCGGCCGGTGGCGAAGCGGAGGTCACGCACAGCGAGGAACATGAACTCCACAGTCGTCATCCCCGGCGCGGGAGGCATCGCGCGACGGTAGGGTTCGGCGATCAATCGAAAGTTTGAATCCGCTGGTCGGGGGCCATTCCGGGTACGCAGGTGGTGTTAGCGTGGACGAAATGCAGCACACGTCCGCCCCGATGCTGCGCGTCATGACGGTCGGCGCGCACGTCCTCTTCGTCCTCCTGTTGGGCGTCGGTGTCGCCCGAGTGATCGTCAGCGGGTCTGATCCGGTCCCGACGTCGGTGCTCGCTGCCGCGCTCCTCGGGTGGTACGTGCTCGGCATCCGCTTCTCCCGGCGGGCGGCGACCACCGGGCGCAGCGTCGGCGGCCTGCTGTGGCTCGGTGTCCTCGTGGGTGGCTGGCTGGTCCTGGTGCTGCTCGACTCGAGCTTCGTGTGGGTGGCGTTCCCCCTGTACTTCCTGTGCTTCCACCTGCTGTCCACCGGGCCGGCGCTGGGCGCGACGGTCGGGATCACCGTTGTCGGAATCGGTGCGACGCTGCTGCAGGGCCCGACGAACACGGTTGCCTCGATTCTCGGCCCGATCTTCGGTGCCGCGGCCGCGGCCGGGATGGCGCTGGTCTACCAGCAGCTTCTCGAGGACGCCCGCCAGCGCGGCCGGCTGTACGAGGAACTGTCGCTCGCACACAACGAATTGCTCAGTGCCCAGGACGAACTCGCCACGCTGCAGCGCGAGGCCGGTGCGGCGCAGGAACGTGCCCGGCTGGCTCGTGACATCCACGACACCCTCGCGCAGGGATTCTCCTCGATCGTCCTGCTCGCGCGCGCGGGGCAGCGCGGCGACCCGGAGTCCGCGCTCGGTCAGATCGAGGACACCGCGCGCGCCGGCCTCGACGACGCCAGGCGCGTCGTCGGGGCGCTGACCCCCGCGGTGATGGACGGCGCGTCGCTGGTCTCGGCGCTCGGTCGGGTGACCGCGCAGCTGCACGACCACACCGGGATCGAAGCCACCGTCGTCGTCGACGGCGCACCGGTGTCGGTGCCGATGGAGTACGACGTCGCGCTGCTCCGGGTGGCGCAGGGGGCGCTGGCCAACGTGCGTCTGCACTCCGACGCCGAGCGGGTCCGGGTGACGCTGACGTACGGCGAGGACGAGGTCCGCCTCGACGTCGTCGACGACGGCGTCGGCTTCGACCCGGCAGCACCACGCGGTCGCTCGTTCGGGATCCGGTCCATGCGCGAGCGCCTCGATTCGCTGGGCGGCTCACTGGTGGTCGAGTCGGCGCCCGGCGACGGGACGGCACTGGCCGCGACCCTTCCGGTGCCGTCGTGACGTCGCCCTCGGGAACAGGATCGGCTGCGTTGCGGATCGTCCTGGTGGACGATCATCCGGTCGTCCGCGCCGGGATGCGGGCGTTGCTCGCCTCCGCCGACGGACTGGAGGTGGTCGGGGAGGCGTCGTCCGGGGAGGCGGCGCTGGACGCGGTCCGCGAGCAGCGGCCGGACGTCGTGCTCATGGACCTGAGGTTGGGGCCGGGCATGGACGGAGCCGAGGCGACGGGAGCGATCATCGCGGGGGACCGGCCCCCGAAGGTGATCGTCCTCACCACCTACGACACCGACGCCGACATCCTGCGGGCAGTGGAGGCCGGAGCGTCCGGCTACCTGCTCAAGGACAGCGACCCGGAGAAGCTGATCGACGCGGTCCGGGCCGCGGCGCGAGGGGAAACCGTGCTCGATCCCGGTGTGGCGCAGCGACTCTACCGCCGGATCCGCGCCCCGCACGAGGAACTGAGCGCCCGGGAGACGGAGATCCTCGCACTGGTGGCCCGCGGACTGTCCAACCGGGCGATCGCACGGGAGCTGTTCGTGACCGAGGCGACCGTGAAATCCCACCTGGTGCACGTGTTCTCGAAGCTGTCCGTCGACAGCCGCACGGCCGCGGTCGCGGTGGCCCGCGATCGTGGGCTGCTCCGCTGACGAGACCCGCGCGTCACCGGTCGCGGCTGCCGTCGGCGGGAACTACCGTCTACTCATGACGAGCGAGAACGCCGCTCCACCGCCGACGCCGGCGCCGCAGCCCTTCCGGGTCGATTCCGAGGTGGGCCGATTGCGGACGGTGCTGCTGCACCGACCGGGGGACGAGCTCAGGCGACTGACGCCGCGCAACAACGATCAACTGCTCTTCGACGGGCTGCCCTGGGTCGACCGCGCGCAGGAGGAGCACGACGCCTTCGCGGAGCTGCTGCGGTCACGGGACGTCGAGGTGCTGCTTCTGGCCGACGTCCTGACCGAGGCACTGACGGTCAGCGGAGCCGCCCGCATCCAGGGCATCGCCGCCGCCGTGGACCCGCGCCGGCTCGGGCACCCCCTGGCGCAGGAACTCGCGGCGTACCTGCGCACCGTCGACCCGGCGGCGCTGTCGACCGTGCTGACCGCCGGGATGACGTTCGACGAGCTGCCCATCGGGCCGAGCGGATCGTCCCTTGTGCGGCGAATGCACCACGGCGGCGATTTCGTCATCGAACCGCTGCCCAACCTCCTGTTCACCCGCGACTCGTCGTTCTGGATCGCCGACCGGGTCGCGATCACCGCGCTCGCACTGCCGGCTCGGGTACGGGAGGCGTCCCTGACGGACCTGATCTACGCGCACCACCCGGGATTCCGTGGTGTGCGCCGCGCGTACGAATCGCACACGGCTCCGGTCGAGGGTGGGGACGTACTGCTGCTGTCGCCGGGGGTGATCGCCGTCGGCGTGGGGGAGCGGACGACCCCCGCGGGCGCGGAGGCACTGGCGCGCAGCGTGTTCGAGGACGGGCTCGCGCACACCGTCGTGGTCGTCCCGATCGAGCAGCGGCGGGCGTCGATGCACCTCGACACCGTGTGCACGATGGTCGACGTCGACGCGGTCGTGATGTACCCGGCTGTGGCGGACAGTCTTTCGGCTTTCACGCTCAAGTTCGAGGGGGACGGTGTCACGATCCGCGGCGCCGAGCCCTTCCTGGACGCGGCGGCCGCGGCGATGGGAATCGACAAGCTCCGTGTCATCGACACCGGACTCGACCACGTCACCGCCGAACGTGAGCAGTGGGACGACGGCAACAACACCCTCGCCCTCTCGCCCGGGGTCGTCGTCGCCTACGAACGCAACGTCGAGACGAATGCGCGACTCGAGGCGTCGGGGATCGAGGTGCTGCGCATCGCCGGCTCCGAGCTCGGTTCGGGCCGGGGCGGTCCCCGCTGCATGTCCTGCCCGATCGCACGCGACTGACGCCGGCCGTCCGGGGACTACAGGATCGTGGTGACCTTCTCGACCGGACGGGCGAGGACGGTGCCGAGGTCGGTGACCACCAGGGGACGCTCGATCAGGATCGGGTTCTCGACCATGGCGTCGATCAGTTCGTCCTCACCGGCGTCCGCGAGGCCGAGTTCCTTGTAGACGGCCTCCTTCTTGCGGATCGCCTGGCTCGGTTCGAGACCCGCGTCGTCGAGGAGCTTGCGCAGTCCGTCCCGCGACGGCGGGGTGTCGAGGTACTTGACGACCGTCGGGACGATGCCGGCCTCCTCGATCAGTGCGAGCACCTTGCGGGAGGTCGAGCAGCGCTGGTTGTGGTAGATCGTCGCCCTGGTCGCGGAGGAAGTGGATGCCATGAGGGACATTCTGCCTCGGCGGCCGGAATCCGGGACAGCGGTGACTCCGGTGCGGTTTCATGTCCGGATGGACCTTCGGACGATCGCCGACCGCATCGAGATCACGGACCTGCTGACGCGGTACGCGCAGGCAGTGGACACCAAGGACTGGTCGCTGTACCGGACGGTGTTCACGGCCGACGCCGCCATCGACTACACGACTGCAGGTGGTCCGGCCGGATCGCTCGACGAGGTGGTCACGCAGCTCGCGCCGATGCTCGACCTGTTCGCCCGCACCCAGCACTTCGTGTCCAACATCGCCGTCGACCTCGACGGTGACACTGCGAGCGTGCAGGCCATGTTCTTCAATCCGATGATCGTGTCGGAGGCGAGTGACGGCGTCCCGGCCAAGCAGTTCTACTGCGGCGGCTGGTACCACCACGAACTGGTTCGGACGGAGGACGGCTGGCGCAGCCGCAAGCTGTACGAGGAGTCGGCGTGGTTCGACGGGCTGGACCGGTTGGCCTGACGAGGCCGGGGCTGCTCGCGACCCGATGGGCGTGTGGCGTGCCGTCGGGGCTCGTCGGGGCTAGCCTCGCGACATGCGCATCGACATCGAGCCGGACTCGTCGACGGCACCCTACGAGCAGGTGAAGTTGCAGATCCTCGATCAGGTGCGGGACGGCCGGCTGATCGCGGGGACGAAGCTGCCGACCGTCCGGGCGCTGGCCGAGCAGCTGGGTCTGGCGGCGAACACGGTCGCGAAGTCGTATCGCGAACTGGAGGCGCTCGGCGCGATCGAGACGCGGGGCAGGCTCGGGTCCTTCGTCGCGGCGTCGGGCGACGCGTCGGCGGGAGTCGCGGCGCAGGCGGCCACGGAGTACGTGGCGACGGTGCGCGGACTCGGCCTGTCCGACGACATGGCCCGCTCGCTGGTCGAGGCGGCCATCCGGGGCGCGTAGGACCTGCTCCGGGGCTACGCTCGACATCGGACGTGCCGAACGCCGCGGTTGTGTGCGTGCGTGACGGAGGTGAGGCCGATGTACCTCGTCGTCGAGGTGTTCGTGATCGTGCTGCACTTCGCGTTCATCGGCTACCTGGTGTTCGGGGGATTCCTGGCGTGGCGGTGGCCGCGCACGTTGGCCCTGCACGTCGCTGCCGTGGTGTGGGGTGTCGGGTCCGTGCTGGTCGGTTACGAGTGCCCGTTGACCTGGCTGCAGAACTGGGCGCGGGAGTCCGGTGGACGTCCACCGTTGCCGTCGTCGGGGTTCATCGCGCACTACCTGACGGGGGTCCTGTATCCGGAGTCGGCGGTGACTCCGGTGCGGCTGCTGGTCGTCGCGGTCGTCGCAGTGTCGTGGGTGGGATGTGCCCGGCGGGCGCGGCGCGCCGGGACTGCGCCACACCCGGTTAGTTGACGCTTCAACTTAAATCGTGCCACAGTGGGACGCGGGCCGGCACCGGAACGTCGGCCCGAGCCTCGAACCGCAAAGGACGGCAAAGACATGAAATCCAGCGCATTCCGCGACCTGGCCCTGCTGATCGCCCGAATCGGCATCGGTGTCATCTTCGTCGCCCACGGCTGGCAGAAGTTCTTCACCAACGGCGTCGACGCCACGCAGAAGGCGTTCGACGGGATGGGCGTGCCACTGCCCGACGTCTCCGCCATCGCGGCCGCCACCATCGAGCTGGTCGGCGGCTTCGCGCTCATCGCCGGCATCGCGACCCCCGTCGTCGGCATCCTGCTCTTCCTCGACATGCTCGGGGCGTTCTTCATCGTGCACATGGACAAGGGCATCTTCGTCTCCGAGGGCGGCTACGAACTCGTCCTCGCGCTCGGCGTGTCGTCGCTGCTGATCGCGGCGATCGGGGCCGGCCGGCTCAGCGTCGACGGAGTACTGGGCGGTCGGAAGCGAACAGCCGTTACCACGTAGCAACGCCCTGCCGCGCGGTTCCGCTCGTGGACCGCGCGGCAGTTTGCTTTTGCTGCCGCAGCCGAGCAACGTAGGTGATCATGGTTGCGAAAACCGATTCTCCAGGAATGGGTTCCGGGCAGAGTGATCCCGACGACACGGGTATCGCTCGCGCCGCGACGGGCGGTGCCGGGACGACCGCGACGGGCGGCACCGGATCCCGCGGTGCCGACACCACGACGGGCACGCCGGTACGTACCGACCGCGTCGTGTTCGGGGTCACCGCGTCGATCGTCGGCGTCATCCTGGTCTGGGGCCTGATCTCCCCGGAGAACCTGCAGACGGTGACGGGGCACGTGCTCGACTGGATCGTCACCAACGTCGGCTGGCTGTTCATCCTCGCCGCAAGCGGTTTCGTGCTCTTCTCGCTGTGGCTGGCGTTCAGCCGGTTCGGAAGGATCCCGCTCGGCAAGGACGGTGAGAAGCCCGAGTTCAAGACCGTCAGCTGGATCGCGATGATGTTCAGCGCCGGCATGGGCATCGGCCTGATGTTCTACGGAGTCGCGGAACCGCTCGCCCACTACGTGACGCCGCCTCCCGGCACGGACGGTGGCATCGGCACCGCGATGGCCACGACGATGTTCCACTGGAGTCTGCATCCCTGGTCGATCTACGCCGTCGTAGGGCTCGCGCTCGCGTACGGCACCTATCGACGGGGCCGCAAACAGCTGTTCAGCTCGGCCTTCGTGTCCCTGCTCGGGCGGCGCGCCGAAGGCCCGATCGGCAGGGTCATCGACATCCTCGCCATCTTCGCGACCATGTTCGGTACCGCCGCGTCGCTCGGCCTCGGCGCCCTGCAGATCGGATCCGGCCTCGAGGTCGCGGGATGGGTCGAGGAAGCCGGGATCATGCTCCTCGTCACGGTCATCGCCGTGCTGACCTTCGCCTTCGTCGCATCGGCCGTGTCGGGTGTCGCGAAGGGCATCCAGTGGCTGTCGAACATCAACATGGTGCTCGCGCTCCTGCTCGCGGTGTTCGTGTTCGTGCTCGGTCCGACCGTGCTCATCCTCAACCTGATTCCCACGACGCTCGGTGCGTACTTCGGCGAGCTGTTCGAGATGTCCGCGCGTACCGCCGCGTCCGCGAACCCCGAGGTGGGGGAGTGGCTGTCCTCGTGGACGATCTTCTACTGGGCGTGGTGGATCTCGTGGACCCCGTTCGTCGGGATGTTCCTCGCACGGATCAGCCGGGGACGAACCATCCGTGAGTTCGTCGCCGGTGTCATCCTCGTGCCCAGCGTGGTGAGCCTGCTGTGGTTCTCGGTGTTCGGCGGTGCGGGCATAGGGGAGCAACGCGACGGTATCGACCTCGCCGGCCGGGACTCCTCCGAGGCGCAGCTGTTCGGAATGCTCGACAACCTGCCGCTGGCAGGCATCTCCACGGTGCTCGTGATGATCCTCGTGGCCATCTTCTTCGTCTCCGGTGCGGACGCGGCATCCATGGTGATGGGCAGCCTGTCCCAACGTGGCACGCTCTCGCCGCAGCGGTGGAACGTGGTGTTCTGGGGAGCGCTCACCGGTGGCGTCGCCGCGCTGATGCTGTGGACGGGAGGGACGAACGCGCTGGACGGCCTCCAGACCATGACGATCATCGCCGCGGCGCCGTTCGTCGTGGTGATGATCGGGCTGTGCGTCTCCCTGTACCGAGATCTCTGTCACGATCCGCTGATCCTGCGGCCGCGGGAACGCCGCCGGTTGCCGCTACCGCTGCGCCGTCATCGCATCCCCGAGTGACGGCCACGGCATGAGGATCACCGCCAGCTCGGCAGCCACAACTGTTGCTGCCACATCTCCGGGGTGATGGGCAGTGCCGTGAGGATCGGCCACAGCCAGACGAAGTTCGCAATCACCAGCCCCAGGTAGAGCGCGACCGCCAGCAGGCCGGTGCCGCGGCGTTCGTCGGCCTGTGCCCGGGTCGCACCGACGCGTCCGCGGGCGGCGCCGATCACCTCGCCGCACACCAGTGCCAGCCCCATCACCAGGAACGGTGCGAGTGCGACCGCGTAGAAGTAGTACATCTGCCGGTCCATCGTCACGAACCACGGCAGCCAGCCCGCCGCGTACCCGACCAGGACCGCGGCGTACCGCCAGTCGCGTCCCACCACGGAGCGCCACAGCGCCCACGCGAGCATCGGCAACGACAACCACCACAGCGCCGGGGTGCCGATCAGCATGATCGCCTTGACGCAGCTGTCGGCGCCGCAACCGGACACCTGATCGCCCTCGGCGAAGTAGTACAGCATCGGCCGCAGCCCCATCGGCCACGTCCACGGCTTGGATTCCCACGGGTGGTGGTTGCCGGCCGAATTGGTCAGGCCGGAGTGGAACTCGAGGACGTTCGCGCTGTAGTACCACAGCGAGCGCAGCGCGTCCGGCACGAACGAGAAGCTGCCCCCGAACCCGATCTCGTCGCCCACCGCGTGCCTGTTCACCCCGGTCTCCGACGCGAACCAGGCCCAGTAGCTCGCCAGGTAGACCCCGAGCGGGACCAGGACCAGCGCGTACAGCCCGGGACCGATGTCACGCAGCGCGGCACCCGCCCACGGCCGCCGCACCCCGTGGTACCGGCGGGCCGCGACGTCGAAGGCCACGCACATCACCCCGAAGAACGCGATGAAGTACATGCCGGACCACTTCGTGCCGCACGCCAGACCGAGCATGACGCCGGCGCCGAACCGCCACCAGCGGACGCCGAGCCGCGGACCGTACTCGGAGACCCCGATCCGGCCCTCCGCGAAGGCCACGGCCAACCGTTCCCGCACCTGGTCGCGGTCGACGACCAGGCAGCCGAACGCGGCGACCACGAACAACGCCATGAAGATGTCCAGCATCCCGATCCGCGACGAGACGAAGGTGACACCGTCGGCGATCAGCAGGATGCCCGCGATCGCCCCGACCAGCGTCGACCGCGTCATACGGCGCACGATGCGTATCACCAGCAGCACGAGGAGCGTGCCCGCGACGGCCGCCGCGAACCGCCAGCCCCAGCCGTTGTAACCGAAGACGGCCTCACCCAGGGCGATCAGCTGCTTGCCGACCGGGGGGTGCACGACCAGCCCGTAGCCGGGGTTGTCCTCCAGCCCGCCGCCGGTGAGCACCTGCCAACCCTGCGGCGCGTAGTGCTTCTCGTCGAACACCGGTGTACCGGCGTCGGTCGGGTACCCGAGCATCGTGAACCGGGTGATCGCCGCGATCGCGGTGAGGAACAGGGTGACCACCCAGCCGCGGAGCCGGTCGTCGGGCGGCGGGTCCGGTACCGGCGCGGCGGGCCCCGGGCTGATCAGCACCCGGTCGTCCACCGCCCAGCGCTCGTCGGTCAACTGGGTCACCGATCGATCGTAGGCTGTCGAACATGAACGGTTGTCTCGTCCTGGCCGCGACCCCGATGGGGGAGGTCCGCGACGCCTCGGAACGGCTGCGGACCGCCCTCTCGACAGCGGACGTGGTCGCCGCCGAGGACACCCGCCGCACGCGGCATCTCGCGTCCGCGCTCGGCGTCACCATCTCCGGTCGCGTGGTCAGCTTCTACGACCAGGTCGAAACGGCCCGGCTGCCCGCGCTCGTCGAGGACGTCGCGGCGGGGAAGACCGTGCTCCTGGTCACCGATGCGGGCATGCCCTCGGTCAGCGATCCCGGCTATCGACTCGTCGCGGCCTGTGTGGAACGGGACCTGCCGGTGACGTGCCTGCCCGGTCCTTCCGCGGTGACGACGGCGCTGGCACTGTCCGGAGTGCCCGTGGAACGGTTCTGCTTCGACGGTTTCCCGCCGCGGAAGCAGGGGCCGCGCCGAGCCTGGCTGGAGACGTTGCGGACCGAGGCCAGGGCGTGCGTGTTCTTCGAGGCCCCGCACCGGCTCGCGGACTGCCTCGCCGACGCCGTCGATGTCCTCGGCGGCGAGCGCCGCGGCGCGGTGTGTCGTGAGCTGACGAAGACGTACGAGGAGGTTCGCCGCGGCACGCTCGCCGAGCTCGCGGCGTGGGCCGTCGACGGCGCGCGCGGTGAGATCACGGTCGTGCTGGAGGGTGCCCGCCCGGTCGCGGCGCGGCCCGAGGATCTGGTCGCCACCGTCGAACAGTTGGTCGCCGAGGGGGCTCGGCTCAAGGACGCGTGCGCGGATGTCGCGACGGACGGCGTCTCCAAACGTGAGGTGTACGAAGCGGTGCTCGCCGCGCGCCGGGGGTGACACCCCGTGCTCGCGGCGCGGTGACGGCGACACGTGCCGGCCGAGCGTGGGCGGCGCCGTGCCACAGGGCGGTCGCCTGCCGTGGGCAGGAACGATCAGGTGGGCATTCCGGCCAGCACGACGATGAGTGCGACGGACGCCGCGATCACGAGCGCGGCGGACAGGGTCGGCGGGATGCTCTGGACAATCCTGATGGCGATGCGGCTCACCCTTCACTCCTCACGTCGATGTGCGCTGCCCGGCGGGAACTACCCCTCGAATCTCTTCAGTTCCCGCCGGTGCTGCGACGTACGCAGGGCCTTGCCTGCGGTGCTCACAACTGTGCCGCCCGGATTGGACCTGACCAATAGGTCTGTGCCGCCGATCCGGTATTCTCCCAGTTCAATTGTGGTGAGGAACTATTCCGCAGCGGATTTTCCGCGGGTGGGAACTGGTGTAGACGGGCGGCCCGATGACCGACGAGCACGACGCGAGGCTGCACTTCGCCGACCAGTTGAGGCTGTTGTTCGCGACCGCGGGCGGGCCGCCGCTGAAGACGGTCGTGTCGGAGGCCGCCGCGCTCGGGCGCGCGATCGGCGCGGAGAAGCAGGTGTCGATCCAGCGGCTCAGTGACTGGCGTTCGGGCAAGCGGGTACCCGCCAGTTTCGACTCGCTGCGTCCCGTCCTCGTCTCGCTGATCCGGACGGCCCAGTCGCTGCACGGAAGCCAGCCGCCGTCGCCGGGCCTGTACTCGCTCAAGCAGTGGCAGGTGTGGTGGGAGGGCGCCCGTGACGGTGGCAGCGCCACCCGCGCGAGCGTGGAGTCCGACAAGCCCGCCGCGGTCCCGATGTCCGGGGTCCGCCCGTACCGCGGACTCCAGCCGTACCGTGCCCAGGACGCCCGGCTGTTCTTCGGCCGGACCGAGAGTCTGAGGCGCCTCGTCGACGTGGTGACCGCGGCGCAGGGGCACGGCATCGCCATCGTCACCGGCGCCTCCGGAGTCGGGAAGTCGTCACTCGTGCAGGCCGGGCTCGTGCCCGAACTGCTCGGGTCCGGTCCGCTCCGGCCCGAGGGGACGCCCGGCACGGCGATCGTGCTGACCCCGGGTCCCGATCCCATGCGTTCGCTCGCCGCGGCACTTCCCGAGCTCGGCGACCTGCCCCCGGACTTCGGGCGGGAGGACGTCCGGCGCGCGGTCCGCGCGGCCGCGGACCGGCTCGACGTCTCGCAGCTGGTGCTCATCGTCGACCAGATCGAGGAACTGTTCACCCAGTGCGACGATCCGGACGCCCGCGACCGCTTCCTGGCCGTGCTCGACGCCGCTGCCTCCGCGCTGGCCGCCGACGAGACGCCGGACGCGGCCCCGGTCGTGGTCGCGACGATGCGATCGGACTTCTACGCGCAGGCGCTGGCCCACCCGGTCCTCGCCGACGCCCTCGAACGGCGCAGCCGAGCCGTGTCCCCGCTGACGCGAGCCGACATGGTCGATGTCATCACCCGGCCGGCGCAGCTGATCGGGCTCAAGCTCGAGTCGGGCCTCGTCGACCTGATCCTGCACGACCTCGGCGTGCTCACCGCGGACGACGGCGGCAGCACCGTCCTGCCGCTGCTCTCTCACCTGCTCGACACCATGTGGGAGCGCCGCCGCGGCGGCCAGCTGACGGTCGCCGCCTACCGGGCGACCGGCGGTGTCCGCGGATCGGTCACCGCGACCGCGGAGCGCACCTGGGAGGGGCTGGACGAGCGGGGCCGCGTCCTCGCCCGCGCCGTCATGGTGCACATGGTGTACGTCACGCAGACCGGCGCCGACGTCAAGATGCGCCGCACCCTGCCCGAACTTCTGGCCCTGACCGACGACCCCGGTGAGGTCCAGCAGGTTGTCGACCGGTTCATCGCGGCCCGGGTGCTCGTCGCCGACGCCGACAGCGTCGAGCTGATCCACGATGCGGTGATCGAGGCGTGGCCCCGGCTGAAGACGTGGATCCACGAGGACCGCTCGTACTCGGCCCTGCGGCAGCAGATCGAGGAGGACGCGGCACGGTGGGAACAGTCCAGCCGGGACTCGAGCCTGCTGTACCAGCGCGGCCGCCTCGACATCGTGCACGAGGCGTCGCGCCTGGCCACCGAGGGCAGTGCCGGAGTGGGGTACGTCGGCTCGGGAGGTGTCGGCCTGGTCGCGACGTCGATGACGCCGTCGGCGACCGAGTTCCTCGCCGCATCGACCCGCCACTCCCGCCGCAGTACGTGGATCGCCCGCGGTGTGATGGCGGCGCTCGTGGTGTCGACGGTGATCGCGCTGGTCGCGGTGTCGATGGCGTGGTCGGCGAAGAACCGCGCCGAGTCGGAGCGGAGTGCCGCCCAGTTCCGGCAGGTCATGGCGCTCGCCGATTCGTTGCGGACCACCGACCCGACGACCTCGGCGCGGCTGTCGCTGGCGGCCTGGCAGATGCGGCCGGGCTCGGACGACGCGTACTCCCGGTTGATCGCCACCGAGGCGACACCGATCGGCCGGGCGGTCGACGGTCACACCGGGCCGGTGTACGGGGTCGCGGTCAACAGCGCCGGCACTCTGATGGCGTCGGCCAGCGACGACCGCACGGTGCGGTTGTGGGAGCTCGGCGGCACCGAGCCGACACAGGTCGGGGCGCCGCTGAGCGGTTCCGAGAAGTACATGGCCTCGGTGTCGTTCTCCCCGTCGGGGACCGTGCTCGCCGCGGGCGCCGGTGACGGCACGGTGCGCATGTGGGACGTCCGGGACCCCGCCGTCCCGCGTCTGCTCCTCGACGGAGTGCGGACCGGCACCAAGGCCGTCCACAACATCCGGTTCAGCCCCGACGGCAGAACTCTGGCCGTGCCGAACGACGACGGCACCGTGACCCTCCTCGACACCTCGTCGGCACTGGGCGAGACGCCCGCTCCGGGACCGTATCCGGCCACGATCCTGGCGGCGCACCCCGCCGGGGTCCGCACGGTGTCGTTCCGGAACGACTCGGCGGTGCTGGCGACGTCGAGCGACGACCGCAGTGTCCGGCTGTGGGACCTGTCGAATCGCACGACTCCGGTGTTGTTGCCGCCGGTCCCCGCGGAGTTCGGTGACGTCGTGCACTCGGTGGCGTTCGCGCCGGACGGGCGGATGCTGGCGGCGAGCAGCGACGACGGCGTCATCCGGCTGTTCGACACCACCGACGTCCGGGCGGTCCGGGAGGTCGGGACACCGGTTCAGGCGCACACCGGCGCGATCTGGACGATCGCCTTCGAACCCGAGGGCACGACGCTGGTCAGCGCGTCCTGGGACGGCACGGTCAAACGCTGGTCGGTGGGGGACGGCCGCAGCACGATGCGGCAGCTGCAGCCCCCGATGACCGGCAACGGCGGCGGCGTGCCTGCGTTGGCGCTGTCGCCCGACGGGGCGACGGTGTTCACCGGCGGCCAGGATTCCCGCGTGCGGGTGTGGACGCTCCCGCGTACCGCGGTGGCGGCGGCGGATTCGGCCCTCACCCTGCCGTCGATCAGTCGGGACGGCCGGTTGATGGCGACAGCCGGCTACGACTCGGTGGTCCGGCTCTGGCGGGTGAATCCGGTGGGCGGTGTCGGGGCCGCGGGGGCGGTCGAGCTGCCCCGGCCCTTCGGCGGCGCGTACGTGGTCGAGCTGGCCCCGGACGGAACACTGATGGCGACGGCGCCCACGACCGGCGGACAGGTGCAGATCTGGGACGTCCGGGACCCGGATCGTCCGGTCGCGCTGGGTGCACCCATCGTCACTCAGACACGTTTCACATGGGAGCTGGCGTTCGGGCCGGACAGCCGTACTCTCGCCGCCGGCGACGACGACACCAGCGTGCGGCTGTGGAATCTCACCGACCCCGCCAGGCCGGTGCCGTGGGGGGAACGACTCGACGGGCCGACCAACCTGGTCCGGACCGCGGCGTTCAGTCCCGACGGGTCGTCGCTGGTCGCGGCGGACGCGGACGGCGGCATGTTCACGTGGCGGGTGACCGATCCTGCCGCTCCCGAGGCACTGACGGTCCGGGAGGGCGGTGGCGGGTCCGGTATCAACGCGGTGTCGTTCGCGCCGGACGGCAGGACCCTGGCGACAGGCACGGACGACCAGACCGTCGTGCTGTGGGACCGCGCGGAGGACGGCTCGCTGACGGCGCGCGAACCCGAGTTGCGGGGCCACAGTGGCACCGTCTACTCGACGTCCTACGACTCGACCGGGCGGTACGTGGTGTCGGGTGGTGACGACGGCACCGTTCGGTTGTGGGACGTCTCCCATCCCGCGACCATGCGCGAGGTCGGTGGGCCGATCCTCGTCGACGGGCCGGGACGCCAGCAGGTCAAGTTCCTGCCGAACTCGAACACGGTCGTGGCGGCGGACGGCGACGGCGTGCTGAGGATCCTGCGCCTGGACGTGGACGCGATCATCGACCGGGTCTGCGCGGCGTCGTCGCCGCTCAGCACCCAGCAGGAGGCGGACTACGAGTTGACCGGATCGGCGCGAGGGGAGTGCTCGACGTAGTCCGGCGTCAGGGCAGGGCGCCGGTCCGCAGCGCCAGGATGCTCGACGCCTTGTCGAGGCACTCCTGCCATTCGGCGTCGGGGTCGGAGTCGATGGTGATGCCGCCGCCGACACCGAGGGTCGCGTTGCCGTTCGGATCGAACTCGACGGTGCGGATCGCGACGTTGAGTTCGGTGCCTGCCAGCGGCGACGCGAATCCGACGGTCCCGCAGTAGACCCCCCGCGGGTTGGGCTCCCAGGCGGAAAGCAGTTGCCGTGCCCGATGTTTCGGGCAGCCGGTGACCGATGCGGGTGGGAAGCTCGCATCGAACAGGTCCGGTGTCCCGGTGTCCGGTGGCACCGTGGCGGTGACCGTGGAGACCAGGTGCCAGACGCCGGGCGCGGGATGCACACCGAGCAGGTCGGTCACCGTCACCGATCCGGGGACGGCGAGATGCCCGAGGTCGTTGCGAACGAGGTCCACGATCATCACGTTCTCGGCGACGTCCTTCACGGAGGCGCGGAGCTCGTTCGGATCGGCGTCGATCGACAGGGTCCCCTTGATGGGACTGGAGGTGACACGGTTTCCGTGCCGGGCGAGATACAGCTCGGGGGACAGCGACGCCACGGCACCCCATTCGCCGTGCAGGTATGCGGCGCGTGCCGGTCGGGTCGCCTCCGCCGCGTCCGCGAAGAAGTGCAGCGGGTCTCCGGTGACGCATCCGGTGAACTGTCCGCACACGCATGCCTGGTAGACCTCGCCTGCGGCGATCGCGTCCAGGCACTGCAGGACACCGGAACGGTGGGCTGCGCGGTCCGGGGGCGTCCAGTCGATGTGCCATGGGGTGTGTGCCGAGTCGGGGACTGTCACCGCCTCGGCCCAGTGCGGAGGGCAGTGCGCGTCCGTGAGCGACTCGTACCACCAGCATCCGTCGTCGTCGAGGCGAAGGACCGAATCGGTCCATCCGCCTGCGGCTTCCGGTAACGGCGGTCTGCGGCCGTCGGCGGGGAGGTCGGGGTAGCTCCGGTAGCCGATCCATCCGCCGCCGATGGTGGCGGACGGCTTCTCGCCTGGCGGTCGCGACTCGACGCGCGGCCGGTGCGTCGGAATGTCGAACGCGTTCCGCGGGTCGACCGGCCGGGTCGTGACGGCGGGGGCGAGCACGGCTCGCGCCCCGAACCAGTCGCCGATCAGAGCAGCCGGGCCGGGCATGCCACGCTCGGCGTTGACACGAGCCAGGGTACGCAACACCGCCGCCGGGGTGCCGCCCCCACCCAACCGTTCCACTCGCACCGGGAAAGGGTTTCACGATGCGGCGAGAGTACGAAAACGGCAGGTGGGATCGGGTCCCTCAGCGCGTCACCGCCCGAGGGCCCGGGGTGAGACTCGCCGCGTCGGCGGCGGTGCGGCCGGCGGCCATGCCGGCGTGGTCGCTGACGGTGAATCCCCAGGAACGCAACGCGGGTCCGAACAGTCGGTCGACCTCGGCCTGGACCGCGTCGGATCGGCGGGCGAGGAGCGGAAGCAGGGCGCCGAAGGTGACGCCGGCGTCCACCACCGCCTCCGCGGTCGCGGACTTCTCGGCCTCGGTGAGTCGCTGTCCGATCCGAACCGCGAAGCCGTAGAGGAAGGCGCGGCGGAACGCTGCGGTGTTCGTCGTGTGTGCGCCGGACTCGGACGGGGTCGTTCCGCGTGTGGTTGCCACCCGCATCGCCCGGGTGGCCTGGATCAGCAGCGACGTGAACAGCAGGTCGACCTGTTCGAGATCGGCGGGGGTGCCGACGACGGTTGCGATCGCATCCACCGGATTGAACAGGGTGCGAACGTGATTGGCGTCGCCCACCGACGTCAGGAGCAGTCCCTTGTGCTTGCTGTACGGACGGTCGAGGTGAATCCGCCTGGCGTGCACCGCGACCGTGCGGTCCGGGGAGGTCGCGTCGAGCAGGGCCGTGGTCACCGAGTGCCGGGTCATCAGCTCCTGGGCCTTGGCGGTGAGGGTTTCGGCCTCCTCGGTGAACTCGGTGCTCTCGGCTTTGGCGAGCAGGCCTCGAATCCGGCCGAGCACCTTCGCGTCCGTCCCGGTGCGTGTCCCGGTGTCGTCGGGGCGGATGTCGGGCCACTGCGACGGCGGCGGGCACAGCCGGCGCAGCGGTGCGAGCCGACCGAGCAGCCGGGCCGCCGCCGTCGACAGTGGTGGCTCGTCGGGACGGCGCGGGTACACGGACGCGATGGCCTTGAGTTGGTCGACCCAGTGCAGCGGGGCGCGTGCCCACGCGCCGCTGCGGTGCGCTTCCCGCTGGATCAACAGGGCGATCGGTGCCAGTTCGACCGCTGCGAGGCCGCGCCGGGCGACGTGCAGCACGTCGCCCGGTTGCCAGCCGATCTCGTAGGCGTGACGCAGCAGCGCCGCGTCATCGCCGCCGGCGCGTCCTTCTCGAATGTCTGTTCGAATGCTCCCCATGCGGGCAGTGTGCCGCAGGGGTACGACAGGTTCCGTCGGCCCAGGTCGGGCCGGGTGTCAGGCGTCCTCGGGCTCGACGTAGCGCGGGAACACCGGCGCGGGCGCGGGGAGCGGTGTGCCGGCGACGATCCGCGTCGCGAGGTCGGTGAACTGCCGTGCCTCGGGCTCCTGACCGAGGATGGTGAGGATCTTGTCGGCTGCGTCCGGCATCACCGGCTGCACGAGGATGCCCACGATCCGCACGACCTCGAGGGTCACGTACAGGACGGTCTCCATGCGAGCCGGGTCGGTCTTGCGCAGCACCCACGGCTCCTGCGCGCTGAAATACCGGTTCGTCTCGGTGAGCACGTGCCAGATCGCTTCGAGGCCGAGATGGATTGCCTGCACGTCGAACTCGGCGCGGACCTTCTCCAGCAGTGCGTCCGCCTGCGCGAGCAGGGCGCTGTCGGCGTCGGTGAACTCGCCCGGGGTCGGAACCTGCCCGCCGCAGTTCTTCGCGACCATCGACAGTGACCGCTGCGCCAGGTTGCCGAGTTCGTTGGACAGGTCCGTGTTCATCCGGGTCACGATCGCCTCGTGGCTGTAGCTGCCGTCCTGGCCGAAGGAGATCTCGCGGAGCAGGAAGAAGCGGACCGCGTCGAGGCCGTACTCCTCGACCATCTCGAGCGGGTCGACGACGTTGCCGACCGACTTCGACATCTTCTCGCCCTTGTTGTAGAGGAAGCCGTGGACGAACACCCGCTTCGGCAGCTCCAGACCTGCCGACATCAGGAACGCCGGCCAGTACACGGTGTGGAAGCGGCTGATGTCCTTGCCGATGATGTGCAGGTTCGCGGGCCAGTACCTGCCGAACGCCTCGGACTCGGTGTCGGGGAAGCCGACGCCGGTGAGGTAGTTCGTCAGCGCGTCCACCCACACGTACATGACGTGGTCCGGGTCGCCGGGCACCGGCACACCCCAGTTGAAGGTGGTGCGCGAGACCGACAGGTCCTTCAGTCCGCCGGAGACGAAGCTGACGATCTCGTTGCGGCGGGTCGCGGGAGCGATGAACTCCGGGTGCGACTCGTACAGCGCGAGCAGCCTGTCCTGATAGGCGGACAACCTGAAGAAGTACGTCGACTCCTCGGTCCACTCCACCGGGGTCCCGGTGTCGGTGGAGATGCGGCTGCCGTCCTCCTGCAGCGTCGTCTCGGCCTCGGTGTAATAGGCCTCGTCGCGCACGGAGTACCAGCCCGAGTACGTGTCGAGGTAGATGTCCCCGGCCGCGACCATGCGCTCCCAGATCGCCTTGCTGGCCGCGTAGTGGTCCGAGTCGGTGGTCCGGATGAACCGGTCGTAGGAGATCCCCAGGACCTTGTCCATCGCCTGGAAGACATCGGAGTTGCGGGCGGCGAGGTCCCGGACCTCGATGCCCTGCTTCTCCGCGGTCTGCTGCATCTTCAGACCGTGCTCGTCCGTCCCCGTCATGAAGAACACGTCGAACCCGTCCAGCCGCTTGAAGCGCGCCAGGGCGTCCGAGGCGATGTACTCGTAGGCGTGACCGATGTGCGGGGCACCGTTGGGGTACGCGATCGCGGTGGTCATGAAGAACGGGGGCCGGCTGGGTGCAGTCATGATGCGCATATCGTATCCGTGTGCCCAAGGATCGTCCGGCCCCGGACCTGCCCGAGCCCCTCGCGCCTCTCGTGGACGCTCACACCCACCTCGATTCGTGCGGAGCGCGTGACGCGGCGACGGTGACCGAGATCGTCGATCGTGCCGCGCGGGTCGGCGTCGGCCGGGTCGTGACGGTCGCGGACGACCTCGCCGCCGCACGCTTCGCAGTGGATGCCGCGCACTGGGATCCGCGGGTGTTTGCCGCGGTCGCGATCCACCCGACCCGTGCCAACGCTCTGGACGACGTGACGAAGGCGGAGATCGAGCGGCTCGCCTCCGACCCGCGCACCGTCGCGGTCGGGGAGACCGGCCTCGACTACTACTGGCCCGGCAAGCTCGAGGGCTGCGCCGGCATCGAGGAGCAGGTCGAGGGTTTCCGCTGGCACATCGACCTCGCGAAGCGGCTCCGCAAGCCGTTGATGATCCACAACCGTGAGGCCGACCACGACCTGCTGACGGTGCTGCTCGACGAGGGCGCCCCGGAGACGGTGATCTTCCACTGCTTCTCGTCGGACGCGACGATGGCGCTGGCGTGCGTCGAAGCCGGCTACGTGCTGAGCTTCTCCGGCACCGTCAGCTTCCGCAACGCCCGCGAACTGCACGAGGCGGCGAAGCTCGTCCCCGACGACCAGTTGCTGGTCGAGACCGATGCGCCGTATCTCACGCCGCATCCGTTCCGCGGTGCCCCCAACGAGCCGTACTGCCTGCCGTACACGGTGCGGTCCCTCGCCGAGACCCGCGGTCAGGACCCGCTCGAGCTGGCCGCCGCCGCGACCGCCAACGCCGAACGGGTCTACGCGCTGCCGCGCCTGTGACCGATTTTCATCTCGGTTGGGGTATCGATCACGCCCAGCGCCGGTAGCCTGCCGGGTACAGGTACACCCGCGCCCGGGGCCGTCGCGCCCCGGACCTTCCGAGTGCGTGGGTGCGACACATGCAGCATCGGTTCACCGAACCCACGCCGATCGCCTCGACAGTCGAGATCATCACCATCCGCATCGCCTCCTGGGAGATCGAATGCTGTGCGCCGCCACCGCAAGTGGGGGAGTCGTCCACCTGGCAGCTGGACGCGGAGATCCGTGGCGGCCAACTCTGGGGGACCGCGCATGCCGGACGGCCCGTCACCCGGACCGTTCGCGGCACCGTGTTGCGACTGTGGCAGGTGACCCACAGCTTCCGTGAGGACGAGACGGGAGTGTGGAGAGCGGTGCCGGGCAGCGACGTGGCGTCCCGGATCTTCCGGAGCCCACGATGGTTCGGTGAGTGGTCGGATCTGCCCAACGGCGATCGCAGGCGACGGACCTGCGTCGACATCGAGCTTGCAATCACCCGTGACCTCACGCGCGGGTCGGGGTCGGTCGACCTGGTCGACGAGGGACTGACCGGCTAGAGCACTTTTCGCAGGAACTCCTGCGTGCGCGGCTGTTGGGGGTTGCCGAAGACCTCCTCGGGGGTGCCCTCCTCGACGATGTAGCCGTCGGCCATGAAGATGACGCGGTCGGACACCTCGCGGGCGAATCCCATCTCGTGCGTGACGACCACCATCGTCATGCCGCCTGCGGCGAGGTCGCGGAGCACCTGCAGGACCTCGCCGACCATTTCGGGGTCGAGCGCGCTGGTGGCCTCGTCGAACAGCATCACGTCGGGGTTCATCGCAAGGGCGCGGGCGATCGCGACCCGCTGCTTCTGTCCGCCGGACAGATTGGCCGGGCGGGCGTCCGTCTTGTCGGAGAGGCCGACCTGGCCGAGCAGGCGGATGCCGTTCTCGCGGGCCTCCTCCTTCGTGGACTTCTTCGTCTGGACCGGCGCGAGCATCACGTTCTCGAGCGCGGTCATGTGCGGGAACAGGTTGAAGTGCTGGAACACCATGCCGATGTGCTGGCGGACCTGGTCGATGTCCACCTTCTTGGCGGTGAGGTCGACGCCGTCCACGACCACCGATCCGCCGGTGATGTCCTCGAGCCGGTTGAGGCAGCGGAGGAAGGTGCTCTTTCCGGATCCGGACGGTCCGATGACGCAGACCACCTCGCCCGGGGCGATCTCGACGTCGATGCCCTTCAGTACCTCGTTGTCGCCGTACGACTTGATCAGCCCGGCGACCGCGATCTTCGGCTCGGTGCTCGTGACGCTCTCGCTCACTTGTTTATCCTCTTCTCCAGCCGGTCGGACAGCTTGGTCAGCGCCATGATGATCACGAAGTAGAAGATGCCGACGATCAGCCACATGTTGAACGACTCGAAATTCCTGGCAATGATGATCTTGCCTGTCTGGGTGAGTTCCGCAATGCCGATCACCGACAGGATGGACGTGTCCTTCAGTGTGATGACGGCCTGGTTGACGAAGGACGGCATCATCGTCCGCACCGCCTGCGGCAGCACCACCTTGCGCATCGTCGGCAGATATCCCATGCCGAGGCTGCGTGCCGCCTCCATCTGGCCCTTGTCGACGGCCTGGATGCCGCCGCGGATGATCTCCGTGATGTAGGCGCCGGCGTTCAGGCTCAGCGTGATGATGCCGGCCGTCATCGCGGGCATCTTGAAGTCGAGCGCCGCGGGGATGCCGAAGTAGATGAAGAAGGCCTGCACGATCAGTGGTGTGCCGCGGAATATGTCGACGTAGGTGACGCCGATGCCGCGCAGGATGCGACTGGTCGAGACCCGGAAGAACCCGAAGATCAGGCCGAGCACGAGCGCGATCGCCAGCGACACCACGGTCAGGACGATGGTGAGCCAGAGTCCCTCCATGAGCAGGGGGAAGCTGTCGCGCAGGAGTGAGAAGAAGGTGTTGCCGCCCTGTGCCGCCTGGGCGCCCTCGCCGAGGTAGGTGTCGATGATCTCGTCGTACTGGCCGCTCGCCTTCACGTTCGCGAGGCCGGCGTTGAACATGCCGAGCAGTTCGGCGTTCTGGCCCTTGGAGACGGCGAAACCGTAGGAGGCGCCTGCCTCCTTGTCGGTGACCGTCTTCAGGCCGTTGCCCTGCGCGATGCCGTAGAGGAGGACGGGGTAGTCGTCGAACACGGCGACCGAGTTGCCCGTGCGCACGTCGTCGTACATGGACGCGGAGTCGTCGAAGGTGACGGTGGTGAATCCGTACCGGCCCTTGATCGAGTCGGCGAAGGCCGCGCCCTCGGTGCCCGTCTTGATCGCCACCCGCTGGCCACGCAGGTCCTCGTAGGACGTGATGTCGTCGTTGTCCTCCGCCACCGCCATCTGCACGCCGGACTCGAAGTACGGGTCGGAGAAGTCGAACACCAGTTTGCGCTCGTCGGTGATGGACATGCCCGCGATGACGCCGTCCACCTGACGCGACTGCAGCGCCTGGACGGCCGCGTTGAAACCGAGGGGTTTGATCTCGTATCGGAAACCCTGGTCCTCGGCGATGGCGGCGAGCAGGTCCATGTCGATGCCGACGAAATCGCCCTGTTCGTTCTGGAACTCGAACGGAGCGAATGTGACATCGGTCGCAATGACGTAGGTCTTGCCGGGGTCGGACTGGGCGGTCGCGGGGGCCAGTCCGAGCAGTGTGCCGAGCACGGCAAGTGCTCCGACCAGCAGTGTTACCACACCGGCCCGTCTGACCTGGCGATTGTGCGGTCGGTTCGAACGCCGGTGCGGACTGGTCGTGGGCATCCCGACCCTCCTCGTCGTCATGCGCGGTGGTGGCCGTTCCCGACCCTAGTTTCGAATGTTCCCGGGGCGGCGGTACGCGTCCGGGTGGTTGCCGGAGCTCAGCCCTTTCGTTACCGTGCTGTGATCGACTACGGATGCGGTCACGCTCCGGTAACCGAACTCAGGACTTCCTCGTGTCACCTCTTTCTCGGATCAACACGGCAAACTCCCCGCTGCTGCGCATCGTCGCCGCCGCCCTGCTCCTCACCCTCATCGCAGGCGGTGCCATGGCCATCTCCCGCCACAAGACGGTCTATGTCGACGTCGACGGCGAGACGGTCGCGCTCAGCACGATGTCCTCCGACGTCGGCGCGGTCCTCGACGACGCCGGCTACCGGATCGGCGAGCACGACGTCGTCGCGCCGGCAGGCGGCAGCGCCGTCTCCGACGGCGACACGGTCGTGCTGCGGCGGGCTCGAGAGCTGACGCTCACCGTCGACGGGCAGCCGCGGACGCTGTGGACGACCGCCCTGACCGTGGACGAGGCCCTCACCCAGGAGCGGCTCGCCGGCGACGTGCACGTCTCCGCGTCCCGCTCGGAGCGTCTGCCGCTCGAGGGGTCGGACCTCCAGGTGGTCAGCCCGAAGGCGGTTCGCCTGGTCGACGGCGCGAGCGCTCCCGCGGACGTCCGCCTCGCGGCGCCGACGGTCGGTGAGCTTCTCGAGGCGCAGGGCGCTCCTCTCGAGCAGCAGGACACGGTCGAACCTGCCGCGGACACGCCGGTCACCGACGGACTCGAGGTGTCCGTGACGCGCGTCCGCACCGAGACCCGCAAGGAGACGGAAACGGTCGCGGCGCCGGAGCAGCGCATCGAGGATCCGACGATGAACATGAGCCGCACGGTTCAGGAGAGCGCGGGCGCCCCCGGCGTTCGTGACGTGACGTATGCGGTCACCACCGTGAACGGCGTCGAGACCGGCCGCGAGGAACTGTCCGAGACCGTGACCACGCCGCCGACGCCCAAGGTCGTGCGGGTCGGGGCCAAGCCGGGCACCGAGGTGCCTCCGGTGGCGAACGGCGCCACCTGGGACGCCCTCGCGCAATGCGAGGCCACCGGTAACTGGCAGATCAACACCGGCAACGGCTTCTACGGTGGCGTCCAGTTCGATCAGAACACCTGGGAGCGCCAGGGTGGACTCAAGTACGCGCCCCGCGCCGACCTCGCGACCCGCGAGGAACAGATCGCGATCGCGTCGAAGACCCAGCAGACGCAGGGTTGGGGCGCGTGGCCGTCCTGCACCAGCCGACTCGGCCTGCGCTGACGTCGCTGCGCTAGATTCACCACGTGCCCGACGAACCCTCGACCGCGTCCGACCTGCCCGAATCCGCTCCACGAGGCCAGGCCGCCCTGCTCGGGCCCGCCGAGGTGCGGGCACTGGCCGCCGAGTTCGACATCCGGCCGACCAAGCAGCTCGGACAGAACTTCGTTCACGACGGCAACACCGTCCGCAAGATCGTCGCGGTGTCCGGTGTCACCCGTGACGACGTGGTCCTCGAAGTGGGACCGGGTCTCGGCTCGCTGACGTTGGCGCTGCTCGACGTGGTCGAGAGGGTCGTCGCCGTCGAGATCGATCCGAAGCTCGCGGCCCGGCTGCCCACGACTGTCGCCGAACGGGCGCCGGAGCTGTCCGACCGGCTCGACGTCGTCCTCGAGGACGCGATGAAGGTGATGCCCTCGCAGGTGCCTGCCGAGCCGACAGCGCTGGTCGCGAACCTGCCGTACAACGTCGCGGTTCCGGTGCTGCTGCACCTGTTCGCCGAGTTCCCGTCGCTGCGTACTGCACTGGTGATGGTGCAGGCGGAGGTCGCCGACCGGCTCGCCGCCCAGCCCGGCAACAAGATCTACGGCGTGCCGAGCGTGAAGGCCTGCTTCTTCGGGAGGGTGCGCCGGGCGGGGGCCGTGGGCCGTCAGGTGTTCTGGCCGGAGCCGAAGATCGAGTCGGGTCTGGTTCGCATCGACCGCTTCGAGGAAGCGCCGTGGCCGCTCGACCCCGAGCATCGCAAGAGGGTGTTCGCGGTCGTCGACGCCGCATTCGCGCAGCGCCGCAAGACACTTCGCGCCGCGCTCGCGACCTGGGCCGGCTCGCCCGCCGAGGCCGAGCGCCGGCTCCTCGCGGCCGGTATCGAGCCGTCCGCGCGCGGTGAGGTGCTCGACGCGGCCGCATTCGTGCGGCTGGCGAACGTCGAGTAGTCCGACGGGACCGGCCGCGGTGCACGCATCATCAACCTGATCTCCTTCTGGGCGGAGCGCGGACACGATCGGGCGACCCGGATAGATCAACCGTGAGCTAAAATTCCGGAGTGCCCGGACCCGCCGACTCCCACGGGAAGACGTTCGCCGACTACGACCGCCCGTCGGTCGCGGTGGACGTCGCCGTCCTCACCTACGTCGACGGCGAGATCAGGGTCCTGGTGGTCGAACACGAGCATCTCGGAGGCCGGGCGCTACCGGGAACCTTCCTGCACTCGGGCGAGCGGCTGGCCGACGCCGCTGCACGAGCCCTGCGCGACAAGGCGGGACTCTCCGGAACCTCGTTCCGGCAGTTGGCGATGTTCGACGACCCGGACCGCGACGACCGCGGCTGGGTGATCTCGATGGCGCACACCGCCGCCGTCCCCGACATCGAGCTGCCCGACGGGGCCGTCCTGGTCCAGGTTACGGACGGGCGGTGTGCCGAGGAACTGCTTTTCGACCACGCCGACATGGTGTCGCTGGCGGTGCGGGATCTGCGCGACCGCTACACCGAGCAGGTGGACCCGGACGGCCTTCTCGGAGAACAGTTCACGATGCTCCAGCTCAACGAGCTCTACCGGGTCGTGTTCGCGTTGGAGCGGTTGCAGAAGGATTCGTTTCGCCGGCACGTCATCGGAGCACTCGAACCGACAGGTGCATCATCGACAGAGGGGGCCGGCCGTCCCGCCGAGTTGTTCCGACGGGCCGACGACGCATCGCTGTCCGCGAAGGCCGCGGCACTGTTCGCGAAATGACCTGTGCGCGTGTGTGGTAGCTCCGGCTACCACACACGCGCACAGGCGCGAAGCGCTTACTTGAAGCGGCGCAGGCGCAGGCTGTTGCTGACCACGAAGACGCTGGAGAACGCCATGGCGGCACCGGCGAGCATCGGGTTGAGCAGGCCCGCAGCGGCCAGCGGCAGGGCCGCGACGTTGTAGGCGAACGCCCAGAACAGGTTGCCCTTGATCGTACGGAGGGTCCTGCGTGACAGCCGGATCGCGTCGGCCGCGGCCTGTAGGTCGCCGCGCACCAGGGTCAGGTCGCTGGCCTCGATGGCGACGTCGGTGCCGGTTCCCATCGACAGGCCGAGGTCGGCCTGCGCCAGGGCGGCCGCGTCGTTGACGCCGTCGCCGACCATCGCGACCACCTTCCCCTCGGACTGCAGCCGCTTCACGGTCGCGACCTTGTCCTGCGGCAGTACCTCGGCGATCACCTCGTCGATGCCGACCTGTGCGGCGATGGTGCGGGCCGTGTCGGCGTTGTCGCCGGTCAGCATGATCGGGGTGAGGCCGAGCGCCTTGAGTTCGGCGACGGCCTCCGCCGACGTCGGCTTCACGGCGTCCGCGACGGCGAGCACGCCGCGGGCGCGCCCGTCCCAGCCCACCGCAACGGCGGTGCGCCCGGCGGCTTCCGCTGCTCGCAGACCCGACTGGAGATCGGCGGGCAGCGGCATCGCCCAGTCGGCGAGCAGTCCGGGACGCCCGACGACGACCGCCCGCCCGTCCACGACGCCCTGCACGCCGAGCCCTTCGATGTTCGCGAACTCCGCGACGGCGGGCAGGGTGCCCGCTTCGGCTGCCGCGGTGGAGATCGCCCGGGCGATGGGGTGCTCGGATGCGTGTTCCAGTGCCCCCGCGTACCGCAGCACGTCCTCGGCGGTCTCGCCGTCGGCGGAGAGGACGTCCTGGAGGGTCATGGTTCCGGTGGTCACGGTGCCGGTCTTGTCGAGGACCACGGTGTCGACGCGGCGAGTCGATTCGAGAACCTCGGGGCCCTTGATGAGGATGCCGAGCTGCGCGCCGCGACCGGTCCCCACCATGAGCGCCGTGGGTGTGGCGAGCCCGAGCGCGCAGGGGCAGGCGATGATGAGCACGGCGACGGCGGCGGTGAAGGCCGCGGCGACGGATCCGCCGGTGCCGAGCCAGAAGCCGAGCGTCGCGACGGCGAGCGCGATGACGATCTGCACGAAGATGCCGGAGATGCGGTCGGCGAGCCGCTGGGCCTTGGCCTTGCCGGTCTGCGCGTCCTCGACGAGCTTCGCCATCTGCGCGAGCTGGGTGTCGGAACCGATCCGGTTCGCGCGCACCACGATCCGGCCGCCGACGTTGACGGTGGCGCCGACCACGGCGTCGCCGACGGTCACCTCGACGGGGACCGACTCGCCGGTGAGCATGGAGGCGTCGACGGCGGATGCTCCCTCGACGACCTCGCCGTCGGTGGCGACTTTCTCGCCCGGCCGGACGACGAACAGGTCACCGACGGTGAGCTGCTCGATCGGGATGCTGTGTTCGGTGCCGTTCCGCAGCACCGACACTTCCTTGGCGCCCATTTCGAGCAGCGCACGCAGTGCGGCCCCGGAGCGACGCTTGGCGCGGGCCTCGAAATAGCGTCCCGCCAGGATGAAGGTCGTCACGCCGGCGGCGGCTTCGAGGTAGATGTTGCCGGTGCCGTCGGTCCGCGCGATGGTCAGCTCGAAGGGGTGAGTCATGCCGGGGGTGCCCGCGGTGCCCCAGAAGAGTGCGTACAGCGACCACCCGAATGCGGCGAGGACGCCCATCGACACCAGCGTGTCCATGGTGGCGGTGCCGTGGCGGAGATTCGCCCAGGCGGCCTTGTGGAACGGCCACGCTCCCCACACCACGACCGGCGCGGCCAGGGTGAGCGAGAGCCACTGCCAGTTGGTGAACTGCAAAGCCGGAATCATGGCCATCGCGATCACCGGCACGCTCAGCGCGAGTGAGATCAGCAGCCGGCGGCGTAGAGAGGCCGACGGGTCGACCTCGGCGGGTTCCTCGGCGTCGGTGCCGCGTGGCGGTGCAGGCAGGGCGGCGGTGTATCCGGCGGATTCGACGGTGGCGACGAGGTCGTCGGCGCTGACGTCGCCGATGTACTCGACGTGCGCCTTCTCGGTGGCGTAGTTGACGGTGGCGGTCACGCCGTCGAGTTTGTTGAGCTTGCGTTCGATGCGGTTCGCGCAGGACGCGCAGGTCATGCCGCCGATCACCAGCTCGATCCGGCCCGCGGTCGGCGACTGCGCGACGGGGTTCATCGTGGCTCCTCTCCGGTGTTCGGTCAGTGGCCGTGGCCTGCGGGCGCGGCGGGTGCGGCGGGGGTGGTCGAGTCGGTGGCGGCGTCGACGGTGAACTCCGCCGTGCGGACGGTGTCCTCGTGACGGAAGTCCAGGAACAGCCGGTACGTGCCGCCGCTCGGTGCCTGGGAATGGAAGACGATGTCGGGGCCGGGCGCGGTGGTGCCGTCTCCAGGCTCGCCCTCGGGGTGCACGTGCAGGTAGGCGAGGTCGCCGGTGCGGAGCGCCACCAGGTGCCCGTATGCGCCCAGGTAGGGCTGCAGGTCGGTCACCGGCTTCCCGTCGCGGCTCACCGTGAGGGTGAGTGGGCCACCGGTGGTCGTCAGGTCGCCGGTGAGGTCGACGCGGTATCCGTCCACCTCGGTGGTCCGGGACGTCGGGGGAGTCGCGGCCGGTGTGACGGTGCCGGCGACGTCGACGTTCCGGCCCAGTGTGAGGGCGGGTCCGCCGGCCGGCTGGAAGTCCGCGAACACCCGGTAGGTGCCGCCGGTCGGCCAGGTCCAGTCGATCGACCAGGTTCCGTCGGGATCCATCGTCGGGTGGACGTGCCGGAACCCGGTCGTGTCGGTGCGCACGACGATCAGGTGCAGCGGCTTCTCGTGCTGGTCGGTGAACGCGGTGACCGGTTCGCCGGCAGGCCCGGTGATCCGGAAGCGCAGTGTCCCCGGCGAGTTCGCGGTGCTCGGAGCGGAGATCTCGGTGAGCGTGTAGCCCTCGTCGGACACTTGAAGTCCGGCGGGGGCGGCAGTCGCGGCGTCGCTCACCGGGGCGGTGTGGCTGTCGTGCGTGGTGCTGGACATGTCGATCGGGCTCCCCACGGTCGCGCCCACACCGAGGGCCGCCGCGAAGATCGCGGCGAGCCCTGCGGTGTAGGCGACCAGTTTGGTTGCGGTGTTCACGGTTCGACGCTGTATCCGGCCTCGTCGACGGCGGCGCGGACGGCTGCCTCGTCGACGGGGACGTCGCTGGTGACGGTCAGGCGGCCGGAGGCCAGGTCCACGGCGACGTCGGTGACGCCCGCGACGGCTCCGACCTCCTCGCGAACCGACGCCACGCAGTGTCCGCAGGTCATACCGGTGACGGTGTAGTTGCTCTGCATGGGAAGCTCCTTTCGGGTTCGAGTATACCGGGTGGGGGTATCTCGGTGAGATGAACATACCCCCCGTGGGTATGTCTGGCAAGAGTGCGGTCACGCCTCGGGTTTCGCGGCGAATCCCAGTCGTCGTGCACTCGGTAGCGTCCAACTGAATTGTTCAGTGGGAAAACAGGATTCGGATCACAGATCCTGGATTCCCGCCTACGATGCCGACAGGGCAGTGGAGTTTTCTGCAGCCGTCGAGGGTCGGCGGGTGCCCGCCGTCACCTGGGGAGGTCTCATGTCGTCACGTTCTGGGCGCCGCCTGCTGGCGTCCGTCGCCGTTGCGGCTGTGCTGGCCGGAGGGGTCGGTGCCGGTGCCGGCACCGCTGCGGCGCAGTCCACGGATCTGTCGTCGTCGACAGCGCTTACGGGGAGCGCGGAGCTCACGGATCCCGAGACGGGGGAGGAGACCCTCCTCGGCTCCACCGCGTCCCTTGCGGATGAGGCCGTCGACTTCTTCCTTCTCGGGGGGCTTCTGCGATACATCGATGGGGTCGTCCACTGCATCGTCTACAAGTGTGACCACGGCTACGACGACGTGGGAAATACGTAGTCGCCAAACAGAACGGCGCCATCGGAGTGAACTCCGATGGCGCCGTTCGTGTTCTACAGGTCAGCCCTGGGCTTTCAGTGCCTTGCCCATGCCCCGCTCGACGGCGGAGACGAGACGTGGGCGCAGGTCCGCGGCGGACACGATGTCGTGAACCGATCCGACCTCCTTGGCGCGACCGATGTTGTGGATCGCCTCGAACTCCGCGGCCACCTCACCGAGCTTGGCGTTGCGGACCTCGGTCTTCTTCGCGGCGAGGTCCACGCGCAGCTGGGCGCGCTCGGCGTCGTCGGTGGCCTCGGCGAGGCTCGCCTCCAGTGCCTTGAGCGCCGGGTCGGCGGCGGTGCGGGCGTTCACCTCGCGGGTGAACACCACCGCCGCGGCGGGCGCGCCGCCGAGCACCGACGCGAACGAGCCCTCGACCGCGAGCACCTCCATGTTCTCGTTCAGTGCGCCGGAGAACACCACGAACGCGCCACCGTGGTAGCGGGAGATCACGACGAACACGATCGGGCCGTCGAAATTGACGATGGCGCGGCCGATCTCGGCGCCGTACTCCAGCTGCAGGTTCCGCAGCGACTCCGGGGACCCGTCGAAGCCGGACAGGTTCGCCAGCACCACCACCGGACGATTGCCGGAGGCGGCGTTGATCGCGCGGGCCGTCTTCTTCGACGACCGCGGGAACAGCGTGCCCGACGTCCACTGGTCCGGGCCGTCGGTCGGGAACCAACCCTTGCGGGCGATGGCCCGGGACTCGATGCCGACGACGGTGACGGCGTTGCCGCCGAGGTGCGCGTCGAACACCACGGAGGTGTCGGCGTCGGCCATGTCCGCCCAGCGCTCCAGCACCGCGTGGTCCTGGTCGACGACGGCGCGCATCACCGTGCGGATGTCGAACGGCTTCTTCCGGTCCGGGTTGGTCTCCGCGGAGAAGATCTCCCCGACGGTGGTGAACTCGCTCGCCGGGTGCACGTGCGGGAAGCAGCGCACGTCCCGCTCGATCGGGTCGGTGGACTCGGCCTTGCGGGGGAAGCGTTCTCCCGGAACGAGATACGCGTGGTCGTAGTGCGAGAACAGCACGTCGATGGCCGCGGTGAGATCGGGCGCCCAGTACTGCGCCTGGCCGTTCGGTCCCATGACACGGTCGTAGCCGCCGATCCCGAAGTTGTCCTCGGCGGAGACGCCACCGGAGTAGTCGAGGGACTGCTTTCCGGTGAGCACCATCGCCGACTCCGGGGTCATCACGAGGATGCCCTTGGTGTGCATCAGCATCGTGGCCTCGGCGTTCCAGTACGGCTGGGCGCCGACGTTGATGCCCGCGACGATCACGTTGATCTCGCCGCCGTTCTGCGTGAACGTGATGATCCGGCGCAGACCACGCGAGACCCAGTCCATGTTCTCGGTGCCGGACTCCATCGAGATGGTGGCGCCGGAGGACAGCGCGAACCACTCGACCGGGGCGCCGATCGACTCGGCGAGGTCGATGGCCGCGACGATGCGCGAGCACTCGGCCTCGGCCACGGTGCCGAGGGCGCGGGTCGGGTCCCCGAAGAGGGCCACGCGGGTCATGCCCTCCGGGTGGCGCTCCGTGGCGGTGGTGACCACGCCGACGATGATGCCGGCCTTGTTGCGGCCGTACGGGCGGTCGACCGGCACCAACGCTCCGGTCTCGTCCAGGTCGTACTCGACGAAGCTGCCGCCCGCGCTCAGCGCCGGGATCAGCTCGTACGGGTAGACGGTGCCGCGGGCCTTCGAACGCTGCACCTTCAGGGTGTAGTCGTCGAGGGGCTTGAGCGGTTCGGTCGGAGGCTCGGTGACCGCGACCTGCAGGCCCGCGCCGGATCGGTAGGAGAACCGGAGTGCGACCTGACGCGGAGTCGCGTTGGGGGACTCCTGGATCCGGCAGATCAGGGTGATCTGCTCGATGCCTGCACCGACCGTCAACGGCGCGACGTGACCGGCGATCGCCGCGATCCGGTCCACTGCGATGTCGAGGCGCGGCCACACGTAGAGAACCACGCGGTTGTTGTCGAGGCGCTTGCGGCCGCGGGCGGCCTGGGCGTTGCGGATGCCGGCGAGGCAGGACGCGACGGCCCGCTCGATCGCGGGTGCGGCCTCGATCTCGCCGCCCTCGTCGAACTGCAGGGTCAGGTCACGCACCTGCGCCATCGCGATGAGACGCTCGTCGGACGGGTTGTCCTTCGCGGCGAGGTGGTAGACGTAGGTGTCCGCCGGGGCCGGGAGCCGGGTGCCGTCGAAGTTCTTCAGGCGCCACATGTCGAGGCGCTGCGCCGTCAGCGGGTGCATGCCGCGGATGATGCGGTCCTCGTCGAGGCCGCCGTCCGCTGCCGGGCGGAACGTCACCTGGCGCTGGGTGGTCATCGCGCCGGGCACGGTGACGGTGACGGTGACCCGCCGCCACGGCACCGATGCGTTGTGCGACAGCAGTTCCGAGCGCAGCGTGTCCGCCAGCTCGTCGTCGTCGGCGGGAGCGTCCGGCCAGGGGAGGTACAGGTCGGCGACGAGGTTCACCGGTGCGGGCCCGGCCACCGAGTCCACGACGGCGAGTGCGTCGGTCAGGCGCGACCGCTCGGCCGCCACCGACACCAGGTTCAGGTGCTCGCCGGACAGCTCGAAAATTCCGGTGACACAAGGTAATCCATGTCCGTCGACGGACTTGACGTCGGAGAGTCCGCGGATCTTGTAGTACTGCCGGGTGACGACCTCGAGCAGGTCGCCGGGAGCGGACCAGGGCTCCGCCAGCAGGCCGACGAGCGGCTCCGGGGTGTCGACCATCGCGTCGATGCGCGCGGCGCGATCGGTCGCGCCGGGCTGCTTCGCCAGGTACTGCAGGCTGCCGCGGACACCGTCGTAGATCGCGTCGCGGGCACGCTTGACGACGGGCTCGTCGAAGATCCGGAAGTGCAGGCCGCGGGCCATGTCACCGATGAGCGGGTAGCGCAGCTGGGTGGCCAGGACCAGGCGGTCGAGGACCTCGCCCACCTCGGCGGACAGCGCGTCCCCGACCGGGAACTCACGAAGCCAGTGCGAGAGCAGACCGGCGACGACCGGAACCTGGTGTTCGAGGCGCTGCAGCGCGAGGAACAGCCGGAAGACCGCCTCCTCCAGCTCCGGCGTGCGGTCCAGCTCGACGATGTCGTAGTGCAGCAGCGACCGGGACAGCCGTGCGCGGAAGGACTCCGGGAGTCCTTCGAGCTCGACGTCGAGGGACCGGAGGAACGAGTGGAAGTGCTCGCGGGGGGAGTGCACACGTTCGTCGCTCTCACCGCCGGCCGGCCGGTTCCGGGACAGCTCGCACAGGTCGGCGAACGTGGTCAACAGTGCCAGCTCGGCCCGCACCAGGGTCGGGTCGGACTCGGGGAGCCGGTCGCGTCGCGTCTCGTACTCGGCGAGCAGGGCCTTCGCGCGGGTGTCGTCGACGTCGAAGCCGGTGATCATGGCGGTGAGCGAGTCCAGTCGGGCGAGTGCCTCGGTGAGGTCGTCGCGATCGGTGGCCTCGTGGGCCGCGAACTCGACGCGTGGCGCGGTCGAGGTCACGGCCTCCTCGGCGACCTGGTCCACGCGAAGCAGCGCGGCGCCGGCGTCGACCTGGCCGTTGACGATGGCCAGTACCTCCCGGACGGTGCCCGCGTAGGGCGAGCGGATGGCGGTCTCCATCTTCATCGCCTCGAGGACGACGAGGGTGTCGCCGGCCTCGACCTCGTCGCCGACCGCCACGGGCAGCGCGACGACGACGGCGGGCGACGGCGCGCGGACGACGCCGGCCTCGTCCTGGCTGATCTGGTGGCTGACCCCGTCGACCTCGACCAGGTGGTGGGCGGGTCCGGTGACGGAGACGACGTGATGGCGCCGGCCGCCGACGGTGAGCCTGCGCTCGAACTCGCCGAGCCGGTCGACATCGACCTCGACCTCGCCGCTGTCACCGTCGACGCGGTAGCGGTGCGGTCCGACCTGCCCGACCTCGAACTGGTACGCCTGGCCCTGGTAGCTCAGTTCGACGCCGCGGCCGAGGGTGTTCTTGGTGCGCGGACGTCCACCGCGCGCGGAGGCCAGGAAGGCGGTGCGCTCACGGGCCTCCTCGGCGTCGTAGACGCCGATGGCGGTGGCGAGCAGCGCGATCGCCGCCGCGGGGGTGGGGCCGTTGTCGGTGCCCGCACCGGTGCGGTCGAGCCAGCCGGTGTCGGCGGAGGCGCTGACGACCTCCTCGCGGTCGAGCAGATCGAGCAGGAAGGACTTGGTGGTGGTGCCGCCGTCGAGGACGACGGTGGTCTCCCGGAGCGCGGTGCGCAGCCGGGCGAACGCCTCGGAGCGGTCGCGGCCCCATGCGATGACCTTCGCGACCATCGAGTCGTAGTCGGGCGGGATGACGTCGCCCTGGGCGATGCCGGTGTCGACGCGCAGACCGGAGCCGAGCGGGAACTTGAGGAGCTGGACGGTGCCGGGGGCGGGCGCGAAGCCGTTGTCCGCGTCCTCCGCGTTCAGGCGGGCCTCGACCGCGTGGCCGAACTCGGTGGGGCACTCGCCGACGAGCGGGTTGCCGCCCGCGACGTGGATCTGCAGCTTCACCAGGTCGAGTCCGGTGGTGAACTCGGTGATCGGGTGTTCGACCTGCAGTCGGGTGTTGACCTCGAGGAAGGTGAACACCTTCTGGGACGGCTGGTAGAGGTACTCGACCGTGGCGGCGCCGCAGTAGCCCGCGGCCTTCACCAGCTCGGCGGACACCTTCCGCAGCTCGGCGGACTGCTCCGCGGTGAGCAGCGGGGACGCCGACTCCTCGATGACCTTCTGGTTCTTGCGCTGGATGGAGCAGTCGCGGACACCCGGTGCCCAGACGTTCCCGTGCGCGTCGGCGATGACCTGCACCTCGACGTGCCGGGCCTCGGTGACGAGTCGCTCGATGAAGACGACCGGGTCGCCGAAGGAGCGCTCGGCCTCGCCCTGGGTGCGCTCGAGGGCGAGTTCGAGCTCGTCCTCCGAGTACACCTTGCGGATGCCGCGCCCACCGCCGCCGGAGCGGGCCTTGATGATCAGGGGGTAGCCGATGGCCTGGGCGTGCCTGCGCGCGTCGGCGCGGGTCTCGACGGGGCCGCCGGACCACGGCGCGACGGGGACGCCGACCTTCTCCGCGAGCAGCTTCGCCTCGACCTTGTCGCCGAGCAGGCGCATCGCCTCCGCAGACGGGCCGATGAAGGTGATGCCGAGGCGGGCGCACACGTCGGCGAAGCCCGGGTCCTCGGCCACGAATCCCCAGCCGACCCAGACGGCGTCGGCGCGCGCCTCGATCAGGGCGCGCTCGAGCTCGGCGTGGTCGAGGTAGGGGGTGGCGGCGGTGGTGGAGGGGCGCAGGGTGACGCCCTCGTCGGCCTGCCGGACGAACATGGCGCGACGCTCGGCGTCGGTGTGCAGTGCGATGACGGTGATGTCGTCGGAAGCGGGATTGCCCGAGGCGTCGCCCGAGGAGTTTTCGGCGTTGAGTTCCCGGACGGCGCGGATCAGGCGTACTGCCGCCTCGCCACGGTTGACGACTGCGATTCGTCTGAACATCTGGTTGGCCACCATTCCCTCGTACATCGTTTCTCACTTGTGTCGTGTCGTCCACCGCCAGTGCCGGAGCACTGGATGCGGACATGCGGCAGCCGTGTCGAACCTCTGCGAGCCGGGGCCCCCTCGACTGCCTGCGACCTGCACAGCCCCGTGTTCGGGGATGGTCGCCGGATCACCGGACGCCGCGCGGACGGAGGGGGTCGGCGATGACCGCTTTCGGCCGGGAGAACCCGGTCGCCCTCCGGTGCGTGATCGGCGCTTCCGGAATGCCAGCATGCATTATTTCGGCGGTGGTGTCATGTCGTTACAAGGTCACTCAACATCGTTTCGCTGCAACGACATTCGACCACTGATCGGCTCTTTCTACCCTGGGCGGGTGGCTACTTTCGAGTAGCTTTTCGTGTACTCGCGAGTAGGTACTTCGGGTGAATGAATTTCTACCCTCCGCGCTGTCTGTGACCCGCGGTACCGGACGGCTAACCTACGGGAGCGTAGGTGCAGGTGGGCGCGATGCGCGGAACACTTCCCGTCCCGGGAGTGCTGTCAAGTGCCGGGTTCGGCGCCGTCGGGCCGCGCCAATTGGACGTTTGCCCGTGTGGTGCTGCGTGTCGCGATGCGGTACAACACCTAGGTCACGACAGAATCGTGACCATTATCACATTTGTTTGTGATCTGTGGTGACATACATCACCGAGGGGGATGCCAGAGAATGTTGCTTCCGATGTCGCCCACCGACTCGATGTTCCTGATCGGTGAGTCGCGCGAGTGCCCGATGCATGTCGGGGGGCTCGTGCTCTTCGAGCCGCCCGAGGGCGGAGAAGCGAGCGATGTCCGGGCCATGCTCGACACCGCGCTCGCCCGCGACTGGGTCGCTCCCGAACTGCGCCGCCGGGCCCGGCGGTCCCTCGGCACGCTCGGGCAGTGGGGGTGGGAGACAGTCACCGACGTGGACCTGGCCCATCACGTGCGGCACGACGCCCTGCCCAAGCCCGGCGGCATGGGCGAACTGATGGAACTCGTCTCCCGGCTTCACGCGAGCCTGCTCGACCGCAGCCGGCCGCTCTGGGAGATGCACCTCATCGAGGGTCTCGCCGACGGGCGGTTCGCGGTGTACATGAAGGTCCACCACGCCCTCGCCGACGGCATCTCGGTCATGCGGATGCTGCGCCGCGCCCTGAGCGACGACCCCGACGCCCGTAACCTCCGCGCTCCCTGGGAGCCGGGGGCGCCGCGTCTGGAGGTGGTCTCGCCGGTGACGGGGACCGTCGATTTCGCCGGCGCCGCCGTCCGTGTCGCTCGGGAATCGGTCGGCGAGGTGGCCGGTCTGGTGCCCGCGCTCGTCGACACCGTCGACCGTGCGTTGCACGGCCGAGGCGGTGCGCTGACGCTGACTGCGCCGTCCTCGCTGCTGAACGTGCCGATCGGGGGCGCCCGCCGGTTCGCCGCGGGGACCTGGCGTCTGGAGCGTCTGCGGCTGGTCGCCAAGTGTGCGGACGCCACCGTCAACGACGTGGTGCTGGCGATGTCGTCCGGGGCGTTGCGCACCTTCCTGGCGGGAGTCGACGCGCTGCCCGGTGATCCGCTGCGGGCGCTGGTGCCGGTCTCGCTCCGGCGTGAGCGATCGGAAGGTGGAAACGAAATCGGTGTTCTCACTTGCAATCTCGGCACTCATCATGCCGAGGCCGGAGATCGCCTCGCCGCCGTCAGAGCGTCGATGCGGGAGGGGAAGGAGACGATGCGCACCCGTAGTGCCACCCAGATCCGGGCGATGAGCGCACTGGGCGTGGCGCCGCTCGCACTGGGCATGCTCCTCGGCCGGAGCCTCCCGATCCGGCCGGCGAACGTGATGATCTCGAACGTGCCGGGACCGGATGTGCCCCTCTACTGGAACGGAGCTCGCATGACCGCCCTGTATCCACTGTCCATCCCCGTCGCCGGGCAGGCGCTCAACATCACCTGCACGAGCACCGACGAGGAGATCTCCTTCGGCCTCACCGCCTGCCGGAGCCTGCCCGACCTGGTGCCGATGGTCACCCACCTCGACGAGGAACTCGCGCTGCTCGAGCGGGCGGTGGGACTGTGACCGCGGCGCACGGACGGATGGCCGTGCCGCACGGGCGTCACCGGCTGCCCGAGAGCGCCGAGACGCTGCGGTTGCGGTCCGCGCGGGTGATCGCGTCGACCTCTGCGGTGGCGGCGGCGGTGCCCACCGCTGCGGTGAGCGGGTCGATACCACTGGCATTGCTCGTCGGGCTCGGCACCGTACTCGGGGTGGGCGCCGCCGGAATCATGATCTGATCGACCGAAAACGGCGGCACCGCAGCCGAACCGGACTCCACGCGGGCGACGGACGGGTGCGACGGTGCGGGCGCCTCGGCCGCTCAACTAGGCTGTCTGGTTGTGCTGTCCGTCGTTCCCCGCCCCGTGATCGTCCGGGCCCCGTCCAAGGTGAACCTCCACCTGGGGGTCGGTGACCTGCGTGAGGACGGCTATCACGAGCTGACCTCGGTCTTCCAGGCGCTCTCGCTCGGTGACGACGTGCACCTGACCGAGTCCGACGCCCTGTCGGTGCACGTCCGCGGCGTCGACGCCGAGTCGGTGCCCACCGACCGTGGCAACCTGGTGTGGCAGGCTGCCGAACTGCTCGCCCGCCGCGCGGGAAGGGCCGCCGGTGTCGCGATCACGATCGTCAAGGGTGTGCCCGTAGCGGGCGGAATGGCCGGTGGCAGCGCCGACGCCGCTGCCACACTGGTCGGCCTGAACGAGCTCTGGCGTCTCGGTCTCGACCGGGCGGAGTTGTTCGAACTCGGTGCCGAACTGGGCAGCGACGTGCCGTTCACCCTCCACGGAATGACCGCGCTGGGAACCGGACGCGGCGAGAAGCTGCTCCCTGTGTTGTCCCGCAACAGTTTCCACTGGGTAATCGCGCTCGCCAAGGGTGGGCTGAGCACCCCCGCGGTGTTCCGTGAACTCGACCGGTTGCGCGCCGAGGGCAACCCGCCGCGGATCGGCGACCCGGACGAGCTGATGCACGCGCTCGCGGCAGGCGACGCCGATGCGCTCGCCCCGCTGCTCGGAAACGACCTGCAGGCCGCGGCGCTGTCGCTGAAGCCGGAGCTCCGTCGCACGCTGCGTGCCGGGGTGACGGCCGGAGCGCTCGCCGGCATCGTCTCCGGGTCGGGCCCCACCTGCGTCTTCCTGTGTTCGGACGAGGACACGGCGGTCGAGGTCGCGGCCGAGCTCGCCGGTGCGGGCGTGTGCCGCACCATCCGGGTGGCGCACGGGCCGGTCCCCGGTGCCCGCGTCCTCGACGACATCTCCCGCGGAACGGAACACTGATGGCCAATCTGATCAATCTGGAGCAGGTCTCGAAGTCGTACGGCGTCAAGCCGCTGCTCGACTCCGTGTCACTGGGGGTGCAGGAAGGCGAACGCATCGGCGTCGTCGGCCTCAACGGCGGTGGCAAGACGACGATGCTCGAGGTCCTCGCCGGCATCGAGGAGCCGGATTCCGGCCGCGTCAGCCGGGTCGGCGGACTGCGCATGGCCGTCGTCACCCAGCGCGGCGCGTTGCCGGAGGGCGCGACCGTCGCCGAGGTCGTGCTCGCGCCACTCGGCCTCGCGGAGCACGAATGGGCCGGTGACGCCCGGATCCGGTCGATCCTCGCAGGAATCGGTATCGACTCGCTCGGTCTCGACCGCACCGTCGAGGGATTGTCCGGTGGCGAGCGCCGCCGGGTGGCACTGGCCGCGGCGCTCGTCCGCGACCTCGACCTGCTCGTGCTCGACGAGCCCACCAACCACCTCGACGTCGAGGGAGTGCAGTGGCTCGCCGAGCACCTGCTGACCCGGCGCAGTGCGCTCGTCGTCGTCACCCACGACCGCTGGTTCCTCGACACCGTCGCCTCGCGAACCTGGGAGGTGGTCGGAGGCAAGGTCGAGAGCTACGAGGGCGGCTACAACGACTGGATCTTCGCCCGCGCCGAACGCGCCCGCCAGGCGGACGCCGCGGAGGAGCGGCGTCAGAACCTGGCGCGCAAGGAGCTGGCGTGGCTGCGCCGCGGGCCGCAGGCGCGCACGTCGAAGCCCCGTTACCGCGTCGAGGCCGCCGAGGCCCTGATCGCGAACGTGCCGCCGCCCCGTGACTCCGTCGCGCTGGCGTCGTTCGCGAAGCGCCGCCTCGGCCGCGTCGTCATCGAGCTCGAGGACGCGAAGCTGACGACGCCGGACGGCCGCGAGCTCGTCCACGACCTGACCTGGCGACTCGCGCCGGGTGAGCGGGTCGGCCTCGTCGGGGTCAACGGCTCCGGCAAGACGACGTTGCTCCGCACTCTCGCCGGTGAGCTGCAGCCGGCGTCGGGCAGGCGGATCCAGGGCCAGACCGTCAAGATCGGGTGGCTCCGTCAGGAACTCGACGACCTGCCGACCGACATGCGCGTGCTCGACGCCGTGAAGGACGTCGCCGAGCGGATCATGCTGGGGGACAAGGAGATTTCCGCCGGTCAGCTGGCGGAGCGGCTCGGCTTCACGCCCGCGCGGCAGCGGACGCCGGTCGGTGACCTCTCCGGCGGGGAGCGGCGTCGCCTGCAGCTGACGCGCGTGCTGATGAGCGAGCCGAACGTGCTGCTGCTCGACGAGCCGACCAACGACCTCGACATCGACACCCTGCAGCAGCTCGAGGACATCCTCGACGGCTGGGCGGGCACGATGGTGGTGATCTCGCACGACCGCTACCTGGTCGAGCGCATCTGCGACAGCACCTGGGCCCTGTTCGGGGACGGCAAGCTGACGAACCTTCCCGGTGGCATCGAGGAGTACCTGCGCCGCCGCGCCGCGGTCGTCGCGGCAGCGGCTCCCGGCCCCGCTCCGGTGCGGGTCGCGGTGGCCTCGACCGACGGCGGTCCGACGGTGGTCCGCGACGGCGCCGCCGACCGTGCCGCCCGCAAGGAACTGAGCCGGATCGAACGCCAGGTCGCGAAGCTGTCGGAGCGGGAGAACGCGCTCCACGAGGAACTGGCGGCGGCGGCCACGGACGTGCAGGTGCTGCAGCGCTTGGACTCCGAGCTGCGGGCGGTGGTGGCGGAGAAGGAGTCCGCGGAGGAGCGGTGGATGGAGTTGGCCGCGGAGCTCGACTGAGCAGGTCAATGGTGGTATCTGCAACGCGCACGGAGTCTGTTCATCCCGCGAGTACGCCGGAAGGCGACTAGGCTGCGGCTCAGGTCGTTCTTGTCGTTCATGGTTCCGTCGTGAAAGGCGCGCGTCATGGATCTGGATGCTCTTGCCGAGATCGCCAGGCTCAAGCACCGCTACTCGCGCGCGCTCGACACGAAGGACTGGCCGCTGTTCCGGGAGACGCTGCTTCCCGACGCCACCGCGACCTACGGTGAGCACCTCCGGTTCGAGGATCGCGACGCGCTCTGCTCGTTCATGGAGATCACGCTGGGCCCGCACGTGCTCTCCGAGCACCTGTGCGCCCAGCCGGAGATCGAGATCGACGGGGACGTCGCCACCGGGACGTGGTTCCTGCAGGACATGGTGATCATTCCCGAGGACGGAATGATGTTGCGCGGCGCGGCTTTCTATCACGACAGGTATGCGCGCAACGAGGCCGGGGAATGGCGGATCGCACACACCGGCTACGAGCGGACCTTCGAGCTGGTGCTCTCGCTCGCCGACCTCCCGAGCCTGCAACTGACGTCGAACCGGTGGGCTCTGACGCTGAACTCCACGCCACCGCGCGAGCGCGTCACGGAGTGATCCCGCGGCGGGACCGCGACCGAACCCCGCCTCGCCGCACGTCGAAATCTCGATGAAGGGCACCCGCAGCACGGCAGGGAAAGCTAGGCTGTCCTAACCAAGACAGCCTGTAACTAAGTCGGATCCCTGGAGCCCACCCATGACGTCCACCCTGACCCTGCCGGTCGACGAGCCGCGGGCCGTCGACGGACCCGCCGCCGATCCACCGGCCACCGCCGAGCGGCAGGCGCTGCGAGAACTGCTGGCGCCGGTACGAACTCAGACCCGCGTCGCGATGGCGATGCAGGTGGTGGCCGCGTTCGCGACCATCGTTCCGTACGTGGCCATCGCCGAACTCGGCAAGACCCTGCTCGCCGACGGGCCGGTGGACTCGCAGCGGGTGTGGACGATCGTGTGGATCGTCGTGGCCGGCCTCGGGCTCCGCGCCGGATTCGGCGGTGGCGCGCTCATGGTGACCCACTTCGCGGACGTGCGCCTGCAGGCGATCCTCCGGCGGCGCATCGCCGCCACCCTCGGACGGCTCCCGCTGGGCTGGTTCACCACGCACTCGTCGGGGCAGGTACGCAAGGCCGCGCAGAACGACATCGGCGACATGCACTACCTCGTGGCGCACAGCGCCGTCGAGACCACCGGTGCTGTGGCGGTGCCGCTCGCCGGTCTGGCGTACGTGATCTCGGTCGACTGGCGGCTCGCGCTCCTCGCCGTCGCCACCCTGCCGGTGTACGTCGTCGCGTATGCAGTGATGACGCGCGGCATGACCGAGAAGATGGAGGAGATGAACCGCGGTCTCGCCGCGATCAGCGCCACCGTCGTCGAGTTCGTCACCGGCATCGCGGTGGTCAAGACGTTCGGACAGACCAGACGCGCGCACTCGCGCTACCGGGACGCGGCCACCGAGACCGCGAAGGCCTACGACGGGTGGGTGCGGCCGATGCTGCGCACCGAGGCCCTCGCGTCGATGGCGCTCAGTGCGCCGGTGGTGCTGCTCGTCAACCTCGGAGTCGGCGCGCTCATGGTCCGGGCCGGGTGGGTGTCGGCGATCGACCTGTTCACCACCACCCTCGTGGCACTGATCATCCCGGTCGCGGTGACGTCCATCGGATTCGGCATGCAGGCCCGCCGCGAGGCCTCGGCGGCGGCGGGACGCCTCCTCGACCTCTTCTCGACCCCGACGCTCCCCGAACCGGCACGGCCGCGGACGCCGGTCGGCCACACCGTCCAGTTCGACGACGTCCGCTTCTCCTACGACGGACGGACCGACGTGCTGTCCGGCATCGACCTCGAACTGCCACAGGGGACCGTGACCGCGCTGGTCGGGCCTTCCGGGTCCGGAAAGTCGACCCTCGCGACGCTGGTCCCACGGTTTCACGAGGTGACCGGGGGATCGGTCCGGCTCGGCGGTGTGGACGTCCGGGAGATCGCGTCCGACGAGTTGTACCGACACGTCGGCTTCGTACTGCAGGACGTGCAACTGCTGCGGCAGTCGGTGCTCGACAACATCCGCCTCGCCCGGCCCGACGCCGATCTCGACTCGGTCCGTTCGGCCGCGCGGGCGGCTCGGATCGACGACCGCATCATGGCGCTGCCCCGCGGTTACGACTCGGTGGTCGGTGAGGACGCGATGTTCTCCGGCGGTGAGGCGCAACGGGTGTCCATCGCCCGGGCCCTGCTCGCCGACACCCCGGTACTGGTGCTCGACGAGGCCACCGCGTTCGCGGACCCCGAATCCGAGGCCGACATCCAGGCCGCGCTGACGCGGCTCGCGATCGATCGGACCGTCCTCGTCATCGCACACCGGCTCGGGTCGATCGTCGGGGCCGACCAGATCGTCGTCCTCGACCGGGGCCGCGTCGTCGAACGCGGATCGCACGACGAATTGACGGCAGCGGGCGGCCGGTACGCCCGAATGTGGGAACGGGGGACCAACTGATGATTCGAGATCTGATGCGCATTCTCGGCCCCGGGAACGACGCCCGCTACCGGGTGTTCCTGGGATGGGCGGTGGCGTACGGCCTCCTGCAGGGAGTGGCGGTCGCACTGCTGGTGCCGGTCACCCGCGCCCTGTTCGACGCCGACTGGCAGTCGTTCTGGCGGTGGCTGGGCGTGATGGCGGTGACCACCCTGCTCTGCATGACAGCGCACTACGTGCAGGCGATGAAGGGTTTCGAGTCGGCGCTGGTCCTGCTGCGCACCATGCACCTGCGGCTCGGAGGCCACCTCGTCACGCTGCCGCTCGGCTGGTTCGGTGCCACCCGCGTCGGGCAGGTGTCGCAGATCGCGACGAAGGGCACGATCGGCGTGATGGGCGCGATCGCGCACCTGATGACGCCGCTGATCAGCGGCGTCGTCACGACCGCCACGATCGCGGTGTCGATGTTCTTCTTCGACTGGCGGCTCGGCGTCGCGATGGTCGTCAGTGCTCCGGTGATCTGGGCGGCGGCGCGGTTCGCAACCGACATGACCGCCCGGGTAGACGACCGGACGCACGCGGCCTCGGTGGAGTCGAACAACCGGGTACTCGAGTACGCCCGCTGTCAGCAGGCGCTGCGCGCCTTCGGTCGCACCCACGGCGTCTACGAACCGCTCGATGCGGCGATCGAGGAGCAGCGGGTCGCGGGGCGCAGGCAGATGTGGCTGGTCGTCGCCGGATCGGTCGTCAACGGGTTCGCCCTGCAGCTGGTGTTCTCGGCGCTGATCGTGCTCGGAGCCGTCCTCGCGCTCGACGGCGACATCGATGCCGTCACCCTCGTCGCGCTGCTCGGACTGATCGCGCGATTCATCCAGCCGCTCAACGAGATCGGAGATCTCGGCGCGGCTGTCCGCCTCGCGCGCAACGACATGCGGAGGATGTCGGAGGTGCTGGAGGCGGAGCCGTTGCCGGAACCCGAGAGCAGTGAGCCCACCGCTCCCGAGGCCCCCGCCGTCGAATTCGACTCCGTCCACTTCGGCTACGACGCGGCGGCGCCGGTGCTCCGCGGGATCGACCTGACGGTGCCGCGGCGGTCGATGATCGCGCTGGTGGGGCCGTCCGGCTCGGGCAAGACCACCGTCACCCGATTGATCGCCCGCTTCTACGACGTCGACGGCGGCGTCGTCCGAGTCGGTGGTGTCGACGTCCGCGACCTCACCACCGCCGACCTGATGGCGCAACTGTCCCTGGTGTTCCAGGACGTGTATCTCTTCGACGACACCCTGAGCGCGAACATTCGCATCGGCCGGCCGGACGCCACCGACGACGAGGTGAGGTCGGCGGCGCGGACCGCGGGTGTCGGGGAGATCGTCGACAGGCTGCCCGACGGCTGGGACACCCGCGTCGGTGAGGGTGGCGCCGCCCTGTCGGGTGGTGAACGCCAGCGCGTCTCGATCGCCCGAGCCCTGCTCAAGCAGGCTCCCATCGTCCTGCTCGACGAGGCGACCGCAGCGCTCGACCCCGAGAACGAAGCGCACCTGCAGCGGGCTATGGAGACGCTCAAGCAGACGAGCACGGTGCTGGTGATCGCACACAAGCTCACCACCGTCACCGCCGCCGACCGGATCGTGGTGCTCGGCGACGACGGCACCGTCGCGCAGTCCGGCACCCACGACGATCTGCTCGCCCGCGGCGGACGCTACGCCGACTTCTGGGAGCTGCGTGCCCGCGCGACGGGCTGGCAACTGGTCGGCGGCTGACTGGGCGGTGGCACAGTGGAGGCCGTGGCCGATGCACGAGTGGGCAGACGTACGGGCCGCCCCCCGACCCTGACCGCGGACGACATCGTCACCGCGGCCCTCGGCGGCGATCTCGCCGCACTGAGCATGCCCGCGGTGGCGAAGCGGCTGGGCGTCAGCCACTCGGCGCTGTACCGGTACTTCCCGGACCGCGAGTCGCTGCTGCGCGCGTGCGCGGACCGGGTGGTGCGCGCTACGGACTGGCCGGACGTCGACCAGCCGTGGCGCGATCTGCTGTCGTCGATGGCGGGCGCGTTGTGGTCGTGCTTCGACTCGCATCCCGGCCTCGCCCAGGTCGCGCTGACGTTGCCGGGGACCCCACCGGCGCTGGTGACGGTGGTGGACGCGATCGTCGCCTCGCTGTGCGCGCAGGGTTTCGTCATCCACGACGCCGTCCTCGCCGTCGACTTCGTCTCGGAGGTGACGATCCTGCAGCACGCGTCGATGGCCGCGCTGGACGACGTCGTGAGCGACGCGGATTCGCGGTCGACCCGGCAGGCCCATCAGGACAGTTGGCGCGAGTCCGGTGTGGTGACGGCCGGTGGGCTGGACGAGGCCGCATGGCACGGCCGTGGGTGGCTCGAAGGCAAGCTGGCGGTGATCCTCGACGGGCTGGAGCGTCGTCTCGAACGCTGACGCCCGGTCGTGCACCGGGCGTGGCCGAGCCACTCCAGCGACGGGCGGTGTCGCCCCGAGCACTGCGTGCAGGGAGGTGCCCCACGAGGCACACTCGTCGCATGATCGGTGCACTGCTGACCCGCGCGGCACTCAACCCGCCGCCGTCCCTGCGCTCGCTCGTCACCCGGGTCCGTCCGGGTCCGGACCGGATCGAGGGGGCGACGATCCTCGTCACCGGCGCCTCCTCGGGGGTCGGCGAGGCCGCGGCGTCGGCCTTCGCCGAGCGGGGAGCATCCGTGATCCTGGTCGCCCGCGGCGCGGAGGACCTGGCGGCGGTGCGGGACCGGATCGTGACGGCGGGCGGTGTGGCGCACAGCGTGCCGTGTGATCTGACCAGCGCCGCCGACGTGGAGTCGCTGGTGGCGCGGGTGAATTCGGAGTTCGGCCCCCTCGACGTGCTCGTCAACAACGCCGGCCGCTCGATTCGGCGCACCGCCGTCGAATCCCTCGACCGGTTCCACGACTACGAGCGGACGATGGCGCTCAACTACTTCGGGCCGGTCCGGCTGACGTTGGCCGTGTTGCCGGGGATGCTGGAACGAGGCCACGGCCACGTCGTCAACGTCGCGACGTGGGGTGTGCCCGGGGGTGTGATGCCGCGGTTCGGCGCCTACCACGCCTCGAAGGCCGCGATCAGCGCGTTCGGCCGCGATCTCGGGGCGGAGGTGGACGGCACCGGCGTCGCGGTGACGACCGTGCACTTCCCGTTGATCCGGACACCGATGATCGCGCCCACCGAGGACTACGACCGGATGCCGGCACTGACGGCGGAGCAGGCGGCGGGCTGGCTGGTCGAGGCCGTCCGGTCGCGCCCGGTCGAGATCGCCCCGGCGTACGCCGAGCTGCTGCGGTACCTCGGTGCCGTGTCCCCGACCGCGGCGAACGCCCTCGTCCGCCGGGCCGGTATCTAGGGGGGCCTCGGCGGCAGTCGTAGGACGAGCCGGGCGCCGCCGAGCGCGCTGTCCGCGAGCCGGCACGCGGCGTCCTCGGTGTCGAACTCGCGTTGCCCGCCGCCCGGGAACAGCTCACTCGGCAGGGCATGGAGCTGGTTACGGAGACCGCGGGGAGGACGAGTGGCAGGAAGCCACCGAGCCATCCCCACGGTCTCTGCGGCACGCCACGACCCGTCGGTTGAACCGCGACGCCGCTCCGACATACAAGTCGGAAGCGCCGGCCCGCTTTCGCGCCGCGAGTGCAGAGCAAACCGCCAGCCACACGACGCTGGCCTCGCCTGCGCCGCGGTGCACACGCTGCAACGCCTGGGCTGCTGGCGGTTCCCGCGTCCAGGGAACGTGCCGCGCGCTCCGTGTCAGCTGAACGAAGGACAAGAGCAAATACGACCGGGAGGTCTGGTTGAATGTCCTCTCCATGACTTTTGCCCGAACTGGAAGGAAACTCCACGTGAGGAAGACCAGCACTCTCCTCGCCTCCGGCGCCATCTCGGCCGGGATGCTGTTCCCCGCCGTCGCCTTCGCTGAGGCGGCCCCGGACCCCGTGGATGTCAAACACACCTTCTGCACCGACAACCTCGACCACTCGGTCGCGATGACCGTGACGGCGGCCCCAGGGATGTTTGCGGACAACAAGATCGCAACCCCGGAGCAGTTCTCGCCGGTCAACGAGGAGGGCCTGTACTGCATCACCTACGTCGAGACCATCGAAGCGGAGACCGAGCCGATCTACGCGGACATCACCAGCTCCGGTGCGTCGAAGGTGACCATCAAGATTGAGCAGGTCGTCGTGGAGCCGGCAGGTTCGCTGTCGTTCGGATCGCTCGGTAGCGGAGAGACCGAGACCTTGAAGGTGATCGGTGAAGCCGAGGGCGACACTTTCGCTTCCGTCCGCATCAACTACTGATCCACCCACACCAACCGAAAGAGAGATTCGCATGCGTAGGTTCTTCACCGCAGTCACCGCAGGCTCCATCGTTGCCGCCGGCCTTCTGTCTCCCGCCGTCGCGTCCGCTCAGGGATCGTCGGCGAACCCCGTGCAGTGGTGCGACGACGCCGAGTTCTCGCTCGGCTGCTACACGGACGGCACCCCGAAGGTTCCGGACATGAGCTTCTGGGAGGCGCGGGAGTACGCCGAGCAGAAGGCCAAGGACGCGGCAGAGCAGGCCGAGGCCGACAACCCGACCCCGTCCTTCTTCGACAACATCCGCACGATCATTGGGTGGATCTTCGGAGGCTCGTCGGACCCGGCCACTGACGACGAGGAGACCGAGGAGGAGGCCACCCCGGCTCCCGAAGAGGAGACCCTGGCTCCCGATGAGGAGGAGACCCCGGCTCCCGAGGTGGCGGACTCCGCAGCCGAGTAGTCACCCTCAGAGGGTCGCGAAGCCCCCCAGTCTCGCTTGAGGCGGGGGGCTTGTCGTGCGACTGGGGTCTGGTGGGATCCGGGCATTTCCCGAGGGTCGGGGCGTTGGCAGGGCGCGACGAGGTGGACACTGACGCTGAAGTCCCCTGGACGGCGCGTTTCGCCCACCTTCGGGACGCCCCCATTTTCGGCGGTGGAACTTGCCTCAACGTGAAACTATGGCGCGGCCGCACTCGGGGTCGGTCAGAGCCCGCGGGTCTGCAACTCGATTCCGCGGCGCTGGATCCGCAGCCACACGGCGAACCCCCACAACACGAATCCCGCGTACACCAGATACAGGATCGCCGACGGGTAGTAACCCGCCTTCAGCAGCAGCGGCACCCCGACGACGTCGACGCCGATCCAGATCAGCCAGAACTCGGTCCAGCCGCGAGCCATGCCGTAGGTGGCGAGCATCGAGCCCATGAAGATCCACGCCTCGGCCCACGGTCCGTACGACCCCAGCCAGGCGAAGAGCTGCGCGAACGCGATGGTGCCCGCGGCCATCGCGAGGACCAGCAGGAGCCGGTCCCGGCCCGGTGCCCACCGCGGGAGGACGGCCTGGCCCGACACCTGGCGCGACCGTAGCCACTGCGTCCAGCCGTACACGCTCACCGTGATGAACATCAGCTGGCGGCCTGCCTGGCCGTACAGGTTCAGTTCTTGCGGCGTGTGGAACAACGCACCCATGAACACCGTGAACAGCAGGGCGTTCCCGGCGATACCGACCGGCCACGCCCACACCACGCGCTTCATCCCGCCGATCGCCGAGGCGATACCGAACGTGTTGCCGAGGATCTCGCGCCACAGGATCGTTGCCCCGCCGATGTGCAGCTCCGCGTCGAACAGGGTGAGCAGCGGGTTCACGGAGTCAGTCGGCGGTCGCGACGAGGGGCTCGAGCGTGAGGTCGGGGAGCTCCTTCTGGATGTACTGCAGGCGCCACTTGTCGCTGACGAGGGCGAGGAGGACACCGTCCGACCGGGTGAACACCTCGACGCCGCGCTGGCGGCCGAGCTCGACGGCGGACTCGGCGTCGGTGCGCCGCGCCAGCTGGTAGGGCAGGCCCTCCATTCGTGCCTCGACGTTGAACTCGGCCTTCATGCGGGCCGCGACGACCTCGAACTGCATGGGGCCGACGGCCGCCATCACCGGGGAGGCGTCGCCGCGGATGTCGTTGCGCAGGATCTGCACCACACCCTCGGAGTCGAGCTGGTCGACCGCGCGACGGAACTGCTTGTACTTGCCCGCGCTCTCGGCCCGCAGCGTCGAGAAGTGCTCCGGCGCGAACGACGGGATCGGCGGGAACTCGACCTTCTTGTCGGTGAACAGGGTGTGCCCGGGTGCGAGGGCGGTCGCGTTGACCAGGCCGACGACGTCACCGGGGTAGGCGCTGTCGACGGTCGACCGCTCGCGGCCGAACACCGTCTGCGCGTACTTGGTCGCGAACGGCTTTCCGGTCTGGGCGTGGGTGACGACCATGCCGCGCTCGAACACCCCGGACACGACGCGCATGAACGCCAGCCGGTCCCGGTGCGCGGTGTCCATGCCCGCCTGCACCTTGAACACGACCGCGCTGAACGGGTCGGTGACCTCACGGTCGTTGCCGGCGAGATCGGACCGGGCACCGGGCGACGGTGCCAGCTCGACGAGCGTGTCGAGGATCTGCCGGACACCGAAGTTGAGCATCGCGGACGCGAAGATCACCGGCGACGTCTGCCCGGCGATGAACAGCTCCTGGTCGTGGTCCTGACCGGACGCCGAGAGCAGTTCGCTCTCCTCGACCGCGGTCTCCCACTCGCTGCCGTCGCGGGCGGCCGCGCTGTCGGCGTCCAGGATCTCCTCGGGCGCGATCTTCGCGCCGCCCGCGGTGCGGGTGAAACGGATGTACTCGCGGGGGGCACCGTCCTCGCCGCGGCGCAGCAGACCGCGGAAGTCGCCCGCGATGCCGACCGGCCAGTACAGCGGTGTCGGTGTCAGCCCGATGCGGTCCTGGATCTCGTCGAGCAGTTCGAGCGGGGACTGGCCTGGCCGGTCCCACTTGTTGATGACCGTGACGACGGGGATGCCGCGGTGCTTGCAGACCTGGAACAGCTTGAGGGTCTGCGGTTCGAGTCCTTTCGCGGCGTCGATGAGCATGACGGCCGCGTCGACCGCGGTGAGCACGCGGTAGGTGTCCTCGGAGAAGTCGGAGTGGCCGGGGGTGTCGACGAGGTTGACGACGTTCGGTTCCTCGTCCGGAGCGGTCTCCGGCGACTTGTAGTTGAACTGCAGCGCGGTGGAGCTGACGGAGATGCCGCGGGCCTTCTCCATCTCCATCCAGTCGGAGACCGTCGACTTGCGGCCCGCCTTGCCGTGCACGGCGCCGGCCTCGGCGATCATCTTCGCGTGCAGCGCGAGGGCCTCGGTCAACGTCGACTTGCCCGCGTCGGGATGGGAGATGACCGCGAAGGTGCGGCGACGGCCTGCCTCGGCGGCGAGCGCACGCGCGGACCTGTCGATCGTGCCCGCGCCCGCCTCGGACCCGGCGGAGCCGGGCTCGGAGGGGGAGGCAGGTGTCGTCGACGCGGGCTCGGTGGTCACCGGGGAGTTCCTTTGCTTGGCGGAGTCGGGGCGCGCACGGATGTGCCGTGGCGATCGGCCGGTAGTCCAGGTTACCCGCCGTCGAGAGGCTCGATTCGCGCCGTCCTTCCCGGTCTCGGCCGTGGCGGGAACGTGACGTGTAACACAACGTGAGTGGAGAGAGAAATACCTGGTGCGACCCGGTGAGGAGTCACGCCATGAGCAGATTCACCGACGAGATGTACGAGACCGCCGCGACCAGCAGCAGAGGCCTCGTCATCGGCGAACCGGACCATCCCGCACGGCAGACGTGGGGCCGGATCCACGCCCTCGCGAAACACGTCGCGGGAGGACTCGGTGCCGCGGGCATCGGGCCGGGTGACTCGGTCGCCGTGCTCGCCGGACAGCCCGCCGACATCGCGCCCGTCTGCCAGGCGGTCTGGATGCGCCGCGCCGCGGTCACGATGCTGCATCAGCCGACACCCCGCACCGACATCGACGTGTGGGCCCACGACACCGAGGTCGTCGTCCGGATGATCGGCGCCCACGCCGTCGTCGTCGGGTCGCCCTTCGAGGCCGCGGAGCAGGTGTTGGTGGCGCACGGGATACCCGTCGTCACCGTCGACGAACTCCGCTCTGCTCGACCCGTCGATCCGTTGGACGCGCGGGAATCCGACGTCGCGTTGCAGCAGCTGACGTCCGGATCGACCGGCTCGCCGAAGGCGGTGCGAATCACGCACGCCAACTTCTGGACGAACGCGAACGCGATGCTGGACCGGATCAAGTTCGACGCCGAGAGCGACGTGATGATCAGTTGGCTGCCGCTGTTCCACGACATGGGCATGGTCGGATTCCTCACGCTGCCGATGCAGTTCGGCGCCGAGATCGTCAGCGTCACCCCGCTCGACTTCCTGCGCGCGCCACTGCTGTGGGCCGACCTGATGGGCAAGTACCGCGGAACGATCAGTGCGGCACCGAATTTCGCCTACTCGATGCTGGCGCGCCGACTGGGCCAGGCGCCGGACGGTTCGGTCGACCTGTCGTCGATGCGGTGTCTGCTCAACGGCGCGGAACCGGTCGACGCGGACACGGTGCTCGCGCTGGCGGCGGCGGGCGAGCGTTTCGGTCTCGATCCCGCGGCCCTCGCGCCGACGTACGGGATGGCGGAGGTGACGCTCGCGGTGTCGCTGCCGTCGCCGGGGCAGGGGATGGTGCTGGACCTGGTGGACCCGGACCTGCTCGGTGCGATGCACCGTGCCGTGCCGTCGACGCGGAGCAACGCCCGCCGGATGGTCACCCTCGGCAAGCTCGTGTCCGACCTCGAGGGCCGGGTGGTCGACGAGGACCACCGCGAACTGCCCGCCCGTTGCGTCGGAATACTCGAGGTCCGCGGTCCGTCGGTCACCCCGGGCTACCTCACGACGGAAGGCCCGAGGCCGGCGCAGGACGCCGACGGCTGGCTGGACACGGGCGACGTCGGGTACTTCACCGAGGACGGGCTCGTCGTGGTCTGTGGACGCGTGAAGGACGTCATCATCATGGGCGGCCGCAACGTGTACCCGACCGACATCGAACGGGCCGCGCTGTCGGTCCGCGGCGTGCGCCCCGGCAACGCGGTCGCGGTGCGGTTGGACGCGGGGCAGAAGCGGGAGTCGTTCGCCGTCGCGGTCGAGACCAACGCGATCGACGATCCGGCCGAGGTGCACAGGATCGAACACGAGGTCGTGCACGCGGTGGTGTCGGAGGTCGGGGTGCGGCCCCGGACGGTCGCCGTTCTCGGCCCGGGGAGCATCCCGAAGACCTCCTCCGGCAAGTTGCGGCGCACCCACTCGGCCTCCCTGCTGCCCTGACGGCCCCCTACCTCGGGTGAGGGGAACCCATGACCGGTCAGACCGGCCGAGGGTTCCCCTCACCCTTGGGGTCAGTGGGCTTCCCGCAGCTCCCGGCGCAGGATCTTGCCGGTGACCGTCTTGGGCAGGTCGACGACGAACTCCACCTGACGGGGGTACTTGTAGGCGGCCATCTGCTCCTTGCAGAACGCGACGAGTTCGTCCGCGTCCACCGACTCGCCGCTGCGCAGCGAGACGTACGCCTTGACGGTCTCGCCGCGGTACTCGTCGGGCACCCCGACGACCGCGGCCTCGCGGACCGCGGGATGCGCGTAGAGCACGTCCTCGACCTCACGCGGCCACACCTTGTACCCGGAGGCGTTGATCATGTCCTTCTTGCGGTCGACGACGTAGAACCATCCGTCGGGGTCCATGAATCCGACGTCGCCGGTGTGCAGTTCGCCGCCCGGGATCGACTCGGCGGTCTTGTCGGGCTTGTTCCAGTACCCGCTCACCACCTGGGGGCCCGAGGTGACGAACTCGCCGACCTCACCGACGGGGACGTCCTCGCCGTCCTCGCCGACGACGCGGACGACGGTGTTGAACACCGGGACACCCACCGACAACGCACCGGACGTCGGGTCGACGGGCGCGCGGACTCCGCGCGGAACACCGTGGGACGGTGACGACGTCTCGGTGAGGCCGTAGATGTTGTGGATGTAGGCCCCGAACACCTTCTCCAGACGGTCCGCCATGGCGGGGGCGATGGGGGCGCCGCCCGAGTAGAGCACCCGCAGGCTCTCGAAGTCGGCGGGTGTGGCACCGGGCGCCGCAGACAATGCGTTGTACGCGGTGATCGCCGCGACGGTGAAGACCGGCTTCCACTCGCGGATCGAGTCGAGTGTCACGTCCGGGGCGAACCGGTGGGTGAGCACCAGCGGTGAGCGGGCCAGCATGGCCAGCATCACGTGCCCGACGAGCCCGGTGATGTGGAAGAGCGGCGCGATGCCCAGGACTCCTTCCCCGGGTGCGAGTCCGGTCCAGTCCCGGTACGTCTGCGCGTTGAACGCCAGATTGCCGTGGGTGTTCATGGCGCCCTTGGGTTCCCCGGTCGTCCCCGAGGTGTACGTGAGCACGGCGACGTCGCCGGAGGCCAGCGCAGGCGCGGGAAGCGGGGTGCCGTCGTACGACTCGATGGTCTCGACCAGGTCGCGGGTGCCCTCGCTGCGTCGCCGCTCGACTCCCTCGAACAGTCGCGGATCGTTGCGCGTCTGGAAGTCGAGGGGCGACGAGGTGAACACCGTGCGCACAGAGGTGGTCCCGCCCGCGATCACCTCGGCGGCGACGTCGACGTACAGGTCGTCGAGGGTGAGCAGGGCCGTGGCCCCGGAGTCGACCAGCATGTAGGACAGTTCCCGCTGCCGGTTCATGGGGTTGATTGCGACCGCGACGCCGCCCGCCTTCCAGGCGGCGACGATGCCGATCACGTACGCGGGATTGTTCTGGACGTACACGGCGAGGCGATCGCCCGCCGCGAAACCGTCCGCGACGAGTGCCGACGCCAGCGCGTTCGCGGCGCGATCGATGTCGGCGAAGGTCAGTGTGGTGTCGAAGTAGTGGACGAAGGGACGGTCGCCGTCCTCCGAAACCGCGGCGTCGAACACGTCGAGCGCGGTGGCGTACTCGACGTCGATGTCCGCGGGAGTGCTCTCGGGGTAGCGGGCGAGCCAGGGCCGGTCGAGATAGCTCACTTGATCACCACCGGGTTCACCGGCGCGCCGGTGGCGCGGTGGATCTTGAGCGGCGCTGCGACGTAGAAGAACTCGTAGACACCGTCCGCGGCGCAGTCGTCGGCCAGCTTCTCCAGATCGCAGATCTCCGTGAAGGCGATGCCCAGGTTGCGCATCAGTGCGTTGTGCAGAACGAGCGCGACGCCGTTGTGCGGATCCGTGGTGACCTCGTTCGCGATCGTGTCGGTCACCAGGTTCGGGATCTCCTTGTCCTGGAACCACTGCACGAGCTCCGGTGAGTACACCAGGCCGGGCTCGCAGAAGTTCCCGTAGAAGGCCTCCGAGTCCTCGAAGAACAGGTCGAGGTGATTGGTGCGGATCACCAGGATGTCGCGCGGTTTGATCTCGATTCCCTGTGCGGCGGCGCACTTCTCGAGGTCGGTGTGATCGAAGGTCTCACCCGCGCCGAGGTGGCCCGCGCCCCGGTACCGCGCCATGTCCAGCAGCACCGCCCGGCCGGCGACACCGCGCTGCGCGATCGGCTCGACGCTCGCCTTCTCCAGGCCGCCGACGGTGGTGCGGGCGTCGTAGCCGTTGTAGATCCGGCCGTCGTACCAGACGTGACCGAGCGCGTCGTACTGTGTGCTGCCCTGCAGGAACGCGTTGATCTTGTCGTCGGCGTAGTGGAGTCCGCCGGGGAACGCCGGGCCGTCACCGCCCTCGTCCCAATGCGATTCGTCGAGGATCATCTCCCGCGTCGCCGGGCTGCGTCCGGGCCACACCGGGTCGCCGTTGGGGTCGCCGATGAGGCGCTGGAGGGTGAACAGTGCGCCCTTCCGGATGAGGCCGACACCCGCCAGGACCTGTTCGGCGGTCAGGTAGTTCAGGCTGCCCACCTCGTCGTCGGCTCCCCACTTGCCCCAGTTGGACGGGGAGTCGGCGAGAAGCTCGGTGAGATCGGGGGTGGTGGTCATGTGCACCTCTCGAGTGGCTCGGGTTTGCAGGATTGAACCTTTCGATCGAACGTTCGGCCGGTTCAGTGAGATCAGCGTCACACGAATTCCCGCGGCGGTCAAGTGTCATACCGCCGCCGAAATCTGCACCCGGGCAGCGACTTTCCGAGTTCAGCCAGGCTGAACCTGCATCATCGCCAGCGCGTGGCCCGCGTAGTCGCGGGCCACCTCGGCAGGAGTCATCGATTCGGTGGGGGAGAACCAGTACGGCAGGGCCATGCACATCGTCGCCACGGCCCGTGCCGTGTTGCGCGGGTCGGAGGTCGTGAAGGAGCCGTCGGCGGCGGCCGCGACGGCGGCATCGTCGAGTCGCCCCTGCAGACGTCGACGCGCCTCGGTGACCGCGCTGCGATCGGGTTCCTCCAGGCTCCGCATCTCGGTGGCCGTGATGAAGGCGAGGTCCCGGCGGACCGTGTGGCACAGGGCGATCGCCTCGACCATGAGCGCGAACCTCTCGGCCGGCGTCCCGCCCTCGGCGTCCGCGGCCGCGACCCGCCACTCCATGTCCTCCATGGTTCGCGTCATCAACGTGACGAGAAGGTGCTGCTTGCTGCGGTGATAGTGATAGATGCCGGCCACGCTGCTCTCCGCGGCATGTGCCACCAGGCGCATCGTCGCACCGTGGTAACCCAGGTCGGTGAAGACCTGGACCGCCGCCCGCAGTGCGGGGTCGAGGTCGAGCTCCGCGAAGGTACGCCAGCCGGTCGACGTCGGTCCCGCCGCCGGCTCGGTGGGCGCCCGGTCGGGCAGCGGGGTCAGCAGGTGGGAGGCCGGGACGTCGAGGTAGCGGGCGATCTCGTGCAGTCGGTCGATGGTCAGCGCCACCTTCCCGTTCTCGATCGCGCTCATCGTTCCCACACTCACGCCGATCCCGGCCGCGAGGGCCCGCAGCGTCGTTCCGGACTGCGCGCGGGCCCGGCGCACCGCGGCTCCGGTCGGGTTGTGTTCGGCCATACTGAACACGGTAGCGCCGACCGCAGCCCGCCGTAGACTGCACCGGGCGTCGACGGCGGCCGGACAGGAGTGTGACGAAGTGAGGGTCGGGTGAGTGCATACGACGACCGGCCGTGGCTCGCGCACTACGGAGGACGACCGGCGAACCTTCGCGTCGAGTTCGGCACGGCGATGGACATGTTCGACGCCGCGGTCGCGGCCGCCCCGGACGATCCCGCGGTGCACTACTTCGACGGGACGACCACGTGGGCCGAGCTGGACCGCGCATCGGACGCGCTCGCCGCTCTGCTCGTGGCGCGCGGGTTCCGGCCGGGCGACCGGTGTGCGCTCTACGTCCAGAACGATCCGGCCTTCGTGACCGGGTTGGTCGCCACCTGGAAGGTCGGCGGCATCCCCGCCGCCATCAGCCCGATGAGCAAGGCCGACGAGTTCGCGTGGTTCCTGCGTCGCTACCGGCCCACGGCGCTGCTCGCGCTCACCGACCTGTACGTCGAGGTGGTGAGTCCGGTTCTCGCTGCCGATCCCGACCTCGCCGTCTCGATCGTGGTGACGGTGTCCGCCCTCGACGGCCGGTCGCGCGACGACATCCGGGTGTTCGACGGAATCGAACGGGTCCGACCGCACGACACGATCGACCTCGCCGCGCTGATCGCCGGATTCGGCGGGCCCGCGCCCCGTCGCCGTCCGGTCGGGCCGGGCGACGTCGCCGTGCTGCTCGCCACGTCGGGAACTACCGGATTCCCGAAGGGTGCACGGGTCAGCCACGCGAACCTGACCTTCAACACACAGACGTATCGCGACTGGACCGGTGTTCGACCCGGGGAGCCGATCCTCGCGCTGGCACCGGTGTTCCACGTGACCGGTCTCGTCGGTGCCGTCACCCTCGCAATGCTGCTGAGATCGCCACTGGTGCTGACACATCGCATCCATCCGGGCGTGATCGCCGATGCGATCCGGGAGCGTCGGCCCGTGTTCGCCGTCGCCGCCATCACGGCCTACATCGGGCTCGCCGACGAGTCGGACATCACGCCCGCCGAGATGGCGCCGCTCCGGTTGCGCTATTCCGGTGGGGCGCCGGTCGAACCCGCCGTGGTGGACCGGCTCGAGGACGCGCTCGGCGGCTACATCCACAACATCTACGGTCAGACCGAGGCGACGTCCCCGACCCACATCGTGCCCCCCGAGTCGCGAGCGCCGGTCGACGTGGAGACCGGGGTGCTGTCGGTCGGCATCCCGGTGTCGAGCACCGTGGTCCGGGTCGTGGACGACGACGGCCGGGACCTGCCGGTCGGGGAGATCGGCGAACTGGTCACCAGCGGCCCGCAGGTGATCGGCGCCTACTGGGACGACCCCGAATCGACCGCCGCCGCCCTCGCCGGGGGCGAGCTACGCACCGGCGACATCGGATTCATGGACTCCGACGGCTGGTTCTACGTCGTGGACCGCAGCACGGACGTCATCAACGCGTCGGGCTACAAGATCTGGCCCCACGAGGTCGAGTCGGTGCTCGCGGCGCATCCCGACGTGGTCGCGTCGGCGGTCGTGGGGATGGCGGACGACTACCGCGGAGAGTCCGCGAAGGCCTACGTCGTCCTGGCGCCGGGCGGTACGGCCACCGAGGCCGATCTCGTCGAGTACTGCCGTCAGCGGATGTCGGCCTACAAGTACCCGCGTGAGGTGGAGTTGGTGGGTTCGCTGCCCCGGTCCGCGACAGGGAAGCTGCTGCGACGCGAGCTGCGTGGCTGAGACGCGCGGCGCGTCCGGCCGGAGGCGCAGTCTAGGCCGGACGTGCCGGAGCCGGAACGTTTGCGATCATGCTGATCGCAAAGATCGTAGCCCAGACATGTTGTGCAGCAGGTCTGTTCGACTCCCGGAGTATCAGCGCCTATCGTGGATCGTGCGAACCACCTACGCGAACGGAGCTCTCGTGACCAGGACTGTTGCACCACTCGACCCGGCGTCGTTGCGGGGGGCCTTCGGTCTCGTGCCGAGCAGTGTGGTCGCAGTCTGTGCGGAGGTCGACGGCGAACGGGTGGGATTCGCCGCGAGCACCTTCGTCCCGGTCTCGCTCGACCCGCCGCTCGTCGCGTTCTGTGTGCAGAACACGTCGACCACGTGGCCGAGACTCGACGGTGCCGCGCACATCGGCATCAGCGTGCTCGGCGAAGCCCACGACGGTGCGGCTCGTGTCCTCGCCTCCAAGGCCGGTGACCGGTTCGAGGGGTTGGCCACCGAGACGACCGACGAGGGCGCGGTGTTCGTGGGTGGAGCGTCGGTGTGGCTGGACACGTCGGTCTCGCAGCAGGTGCCCGCCGGGGACCACGCCGTCGTGATCCTCCATGTCAACGAGGTGCGCCTGCAGCCCGACGTGGAACCGATCGTGTTCCACCGCAGCCGGTTCCGCTCGCTCCGGGAAGGGTTGTCATGACATTGCACGTGCAGGAATGGGGGAGCGGGGACCGAGTCGCCGTCCTGATCCACGGACTCGGCAACTCGAGCGATTCCTGGTGGCGGGTCGGCCCGGCCCTCGCGGAGCACGGATACCGGGTCGTCGCCGTCGACCTCCCCGGTCACGGCAGAAGCGCACCGCTCGCCGCCTACGACACCGAGGTCCTCGCGGCGGCGGTCGTGGCATCGGTGCCGCGCGAGCCGGCCCTCGCCATCGGCCACTCGCTCGGCGGCCTCGTCCTCGCGCATGCGGTCTCGGAGCTACGCCCCGAGATCGCGGTGTACGAGGACCCCGCGTTCGTCGTGTCGCCGGATCCGGCTGTCGCGGAGCATTTTCGTCGGCAGAAGCGGTGGGGCATCGCCGACTTCGAGCGGGAGCACCCACGCTGGGAGGACACCAGCCTGCGTCACAAACTCGCCGCGCTCGCGGCGTGGGACGCGACGACAGTCGACCACTTCGGCTCGTTCGCACCCGCTCCGGTCGCCACCGCGGTCGTGCCCTCCGTGATCGTGCTGGCGGACCCGAGCAGGCTCGTTCCGCCGCCCTTCGCGGACACGTTGTCCGGCCGCGGCTTCGCCGTCGACGTCGTCCCCGGTTCGGGGCACGTGATCCATCTGGACGACCACGACGGCTTCCTGGCCGCGTTGACCCGTCACGGTGTCATCGGCGCCGTCAGGGCACGACCGTGACGCGTCGTGTCCGAACATGCATCGGAAGGGCACCGGTCCGCCGGGTGGCCCGCTGAACACGGCCGACTGCGAGATCCCGAGATGCTGCGTGTCGAGGGCGTGGACCGAGCCTCGGCAGCACTCGGGTGCGCCGCGCCTCGTCCCGGTGCAGTCGCTTCGTCAGTGCAGCTGGTTCTGCGCTGCTTCCAGCCCGACCCGCAACAGCAGCTCGACCGCGTCCGCGGCTTCCTCGCACACGAGGTCGAGTTCCTTGCGTTCGACCGACGAGAACGGCTTGAGCACGTAGTCGGCGGGGTCCATGCGGCCCGGCGGCCGGCCGATGCCGACGCGGGTGCGCAGGTAGTCCTTGGTGCCGAGGGCCTGTGAGATGGACCGCAGGCCGTTGTGCCCACCCTCGCCGCCGCCGAGCTTCAGCCGCAGGGTGCCGTAGTCGAGGTCGAGTTCGTCGTGCACGACCACGAGATTGCCGGGATCGACGGAGAAGAACCGGGCGAGCGCTGCGACGGGACGCCCCGACAGGTTCATGTACGACCGGGGCTTGGCGAGGATCACCTGGCGACCCGCGAGTCGGATGGTGACGGCGTCGGCGCCGGACTTCTTGTGCGCGCTGAACCGCGCCCGCTCACGGGCGGCGAGTGCCTCGACGACCATGAATCCCACGTTGTGCCGGGTCTTCTCGTACTGCGGGCCGGGATTGCCGAGGCCGACGACGAGTGCGGTGTCGGTGGAGTCGCTCAACGCGTTCGTTCCTGTCCTGTGAAACGCGACGACGCGCCGCCCTCGGTGGGCGACGCGTCGTCGACGTCAACTGATGTGGTCCGCGGAGCGGATCAGGCCTCTTCGCCCTCGGCTGCCTCGGTGCCCTCGGCGGCCTCTTCACCGGCGCCCTCGAGCGACTCGGCGGACGGCGCCTCGACGATGTTCACGAGCAGCAGCTCGGCGTCGTCCTGCAGCGCGACGCCGGACGGCAGGGTGACGCTGCCGGCGAGGATCTGGGTGCCGGCCTCGGCGCCCTCGATGGAGATCTCGACCTGCTCGGGGATGTTCAGGGCGTCGGCCTCGACCTTGACGGTGGTGACGTCCTGGGTGACGAGGGTGCCGGAGCCGGCCTCGCCGGTGAGGACGACGGGGACCTCGACGGTGACCTTCTCGCCCTTCTTGACCACGAGAAGGTCGGCGTGCTCGATGTGGCGACGGATCGGGTGGACGACCACGGACTTGGTCAGTGCGAGCTGCTCCGCGCCGTCGATGTTGAGGTTGATGACGGCGTTGGTGCCGTGGGCGCGCAGGATCGCGGCGAACTCACGAGCGTTGACGCTGAGGTGCTGCGGGTCGGTGCCGTGGCCGTACAGGACGGCGGGCACGTTGCCGTCGCGGCGGGCGCGGCGGGCGGCGCCCTTGCCGAACTCGGTGCGGACGGCGGCGTTGAGGTTGTTGACGTCGGTCGACATGGGGAAACAGCTCCTACGGCTCACATCAGGGGTTTGCTGGGTATCGGCTCTACGGGGGGCGACTGACGCGCACGGCCCCGGAGCAACGCTCACTGGTGTAGCCGTGGCCGCGTCGATCACGGTGAACCTGCACCTAGCGGGTCCGCCCTCGCCGAGACAACGCAGGACAGCTTACCGGACCGCGGCGTGGACGGCTAATCGTCGGACAGTGCGCGGACGGCGGGGCTCGTGGAGCGGCGCACGAAGTCGCATTCGGTGAGCCGATCGGTGCGGCCGAGGTCCAGTGACAGGTGCACGGAGTCCGCGAGCCGGTACGGCCTGCCGTCGATCACGGAACCGAGGGTACGGCGCAGCCGTGAGATCTCCGCACGAATCGCGACGGCGTGATCGGGGTCGCCGTACAGGCCGCAGCTGAGCTCGGTGACCGACAGTCCACGCGCCCCTGCGCGGTGCAGCAGGAGCAGGATCTCGGCATGCCGGCTCGACAGGGGAGCGCGCCAGGAGCTGTCGGATCCGGACACCACGACCACCGGTGAACCCGACAGGTCCAACCGCATCACGATACGCGCGTCCTCGCCTGCGGGACGGATCACCCAGCCGCCGGCGACGCGCTCCGGGGAGCACGCGCCGAGTCCGGGGACCGTCACGGTCCGGTCGCTCCGCGGCGCCGCGACACGCTTGGTGGCCGCGACCCCGGACGCGTGCGCGACCCAGCCGTTGTCGTCGACGACGAGGACGGGTCCGGCGCTGGACGCCAGCACGGGCGCCACGGTCAGGCGGAGGCGTTCGAGCCGCGACTCGCGGTGCCGCCAGAGCTGTGCCTGCGCGAGCCTGACGGCGGTCTCGACCAGTGCGACGACGGTGGGGTGCAGGGTGAGAGCGGGCCCACTGACGTCGACGACACCGAGCAGATCACCGGTCCGGGGGTCGTGGACGGGAGCGGCCGTGCAGTACCAGGGGTGCTGGGTCTGCTCGAAGTGCTCGCCCGAGAAGAGCTGCACCGGAGCGCCTTCGGCGATCGCGGTGCCGATCGCGTTCGTTCCGACGGCCTCCTCCGTCCAGGTGGCGCCTTCCCGGAATCCGAGTGCATCCGCCCGTGCGCGCACCCGCGCCGAACCCGAACGCCACAGGATGACTCCGTCCGCGTCCGTCACGACCATCAACAGGTGGGAGGCGTCGGCCACCGCGGAGATCACCTGGTCGAGGTCGGCGATCACCTCGGCGAGGGCCGATCGCCTGCGGCGTCGCTCGATCTCGTCGACGGCGAGCACCGCCCGCGCGTTGGCGCCGTCGGGGGTGAGGCCGGAGCTCAGCGCGCGGCTCCACGAGCGCTGCACGACGGCGCGCGGCTGCACGTCCGTCCGGCCGCCACTGATGACGGCGTCGTGCATGCGCACCAGGTCGCGGGCACGGCGGGAGAGGTCCGTGCCCGGTTCGATCGCGCTGAAGCTGCCCACGCACTCCGTCTCTCGTCGCCGGTGTCGCGAGCATATGCCGTGACTGTGTCGGGTGTCACACGTGCCGAGGTGGGTGTTCGTCCGTTCGGGATTCGTGCAACGCGCTGCAACGCTTGTCGGCGACGCCCGGCCGGAGTGTGCTCTGTGTCACACACAGGACGGAAGGGATTGGCGCCATGACACAGACACTCGACCCTGCGGTTCGCACCGACACCGGGTCACCGAGGGAGCGCGTCGACGCCTGGCTGGCGGCGTTCGAGGCCGCGCTCGCGGCCCGGGACGTGCCGGCGGCTGCGGATCTGTTCGCCGTCGACGGCTTCTGGCGCGACCTCGTCTCGTTCACGTGGAACATCAAGACGGTCGAGGGGCGCGACGGCGTCGCGCACATGCTGCGCGAGCGCCTCGAGGACACCGACCCGTCCGGCTTCCGTGCCACCGAGGAACCCATGGAGGCGGACGGGGTGGTGTCCGCCTGGATCGTCTTCGAGACGGCCACGGGCCGCGGCGAGGGGCACCTGCGCCTGAAGGAGGAGCCATGGGGGCCGGGGGGTCGGGACGTCGCGTGGACCTTCCTGACGACGCTGCAGGAACTCACCGGCCACGAGGAGGGCAAGGGTGCCCGCCGTCCGATGGGTGCGAAGCACGGCGCGGATCCGAACCGTGTCACCTGGTCCGAGCAGCGAGAGATCGAGGAGCGGGAACTCGGGTACACGACCCAGCCCTACGTGGTGATCGTCGGCGGCGGGCAGGGTGGCATCGCGCTCGGCGCCCGGATGCGGCAGCTGGGCGTGCCGACACTGGTGCTCGACAAGCACGACCGGCCCGGCGACCAGTGGCGTGGCCGCTACAAGTCGTTGTGCCTGCACGACCCGGTCTGGTACGACCACCTTCCCTACATGCCTTTTCCGGACAACTGGCCGGTGTTCGCGCCGAAGGACAAGATCGGCGACTGGCTCGAGATGTACACGCGGGTGATGGAGGTTCCGTACTGGTCGCGGACGACCTGTACGTCCGCGTCCTACGACGAGGAGCTCGGCACGTGGACCGTCGAGGTGGTCCGCGACGGTGAGCCGGTCAAGCTGCGGCCGAGACAGTTGGTGCTCGCGACCGGAATGTCCGGCAAGGCGAACGTCCCCTCGTTCCCCGGCATGGAGCGGTTCCGTGGGGACCAGCACCACTCCAGTGCGCATCCCGGTCCCGACGCGTACGCGGGCAAGAAGGCCGTGGTGATCGGTGCGAACAACTCGGCTCACGACATCTGTGGCGCGCTGTGGGAGCACGGTGCGGACGTGACGATGGTCCAGCGCTCGTCGACGCACATCGTGAAGTCCGATTCCCTGATGGATCTCGGTCTCGGCGACCTGTACTCCGAGCGGGCGCTGGCGGCCGGAATGACCACGCACAAGGCGGATCTCACGTTCGCGTCCCTGCCGTACCGGATCATGCACGAGTTCCAGATCCCGATCTACGAGAAGATCCGCGCCCGCGACGCCGACTTCTACGATCGCCTGGAGGCGGTCGGTTTCCAGCACGACTTCGGTGACGACGGCTCCGGACTGTTCATGAAGTACCTGCGCCGCGGCTCGGGCTACTACATCGACGTCGGGGCCGCGGAGCTCGTCGCGAACGGTGACATCGCCCTGGCGCACGGCAACGTGCGCGAACTCACCGAGAACTCGGTGATTCTCGAGGACGGCACCGAGCTCGAAGCCGATGTCGTGGTCTACGCGACCGGGTACGGGTCGATGAACGGCTGGGCCGCGGACCTGATGGGGCAGGAGATCGCCGACAAGGTCGGCAAGTGCTGGGGCCTGGGCTCGGAGACCACCAAGGATCCGGGACCGTGGGAGGGAGAGCAGCGCAACATGTGGAAGCCGACGCAGCAGGAGGCGCTGTGGTTCCACGGCGGCAACCTGCACCAGTCGCGGCACTACTCGCTGTACCTGGCACTGCAGCTGAAGGCGCGGTACGAGGGCATTCCGACACCGGTGTACGGGCTGCAGGAGGTACACCATCCGAGCTGACCGGGTTCGGTTGCACGCCTTCTCGTCGCGACGGGAAGGCGTGCGCTCGCCCCGCCGCGTTCACACAGGTGACACCGACCGGGAACCGGCGACGTGCCGGCGAGCGGTGTGGTGGGGGTCACAGTCCCCCGACCGCGGCGACGAGACGTTCGAGGTCCTCGAAGGTGTTGAAGTAGTGCGGTGACGCGCGCAGCACTCCGTCGAGTCCGCGGCGCGTCATGTCCACTCGGGTCGACCCGCGGCCGCTGACCGTGACGGTGATGTCGTCGGCTGCCAACGACTCCCGGACCGCGGCGGGATCGATCCCGTCGACAGTGAACGAGACGATGCCGCTGCGGTGTCCGCCCAGGTCGTGGATGGTGACTCCGGGGAGGGACGCCAGCTCGGTGCGGGCGAACTCCGCTCGCGCCGAGACCGCGGACGCCACCTCGTCGATCCCGAGGTCGAGCAGGTACCGGACCGCCGCGCCGAGGCCGAGCCGGGCCGCGACCGAGCACTCCCAGAACTCGAATCGTGAGGCGTCGGGAGCGAGCCGGTATCCGGTCTCCTCCGCCCACTGGGCTCCGTGCAGGTCGAGCGCCGCGGGCTCCATGCTCCGTGCGAGCTCGGGTCGCAGGTACAGGAACCCGGTGCCGCGCGGGCCGCGGAGCCACTTGCGTCCCGTCGCGGACAGGGCGTCGACACCGAGTTCGCGGACGTCGACCGGGACCTGGCCGACCGACTGGCAGGCGTCGAGCAGAACGAGCGCACCCACCCCGTGGGCGAGGTCGACCACCTCCCGGACGGGATTGATCAGGCCCCCGTTCGTCGGGGCGTGAACGAGGGAGACCAACCGCACCCGCTCGTCGAGCATCCGGTGCAGGGCGTCGACGTCGATTTCGCCGGACGGGGCCGACGGCACGACCTCGACACTCGCGCCGCTGGATCGGGCCCGCTGGAACGCCGCGATCGCGTTGCTGGCGTACTCGACCTCGCTGACGAGGATGCGGTCGCCCGGCCCGAGGGGAACGGAGTAGAAGAAGTCCGCCCACCCGCGGGTGGCGCTCTCGACGAGCGCGAGGTCGGCGGGCTGGGCGCCGATCAACTGTGCGATCGCGACCTTGACGTCGGCGAGGTCGTCGGCGCGTTCGGCGGCCGCCCGATAGCCACCGACCTCGGCCTCACGCCGCAGATGGCCGACGACCTCGTCGAGGACGGGGGCCGATGGCAGCGACGATCCGGCGCTGTCCAGGAACACCCGATCCACGCATCCGGGAGTGTCGGCGCGGACGCGGTCCAGATCGAGCATCGGGCCTCCATGCATCGGTCGAGGTCTGGTTCGACGCTACCCGGGCACCGTGGTGTGTGCGTGATGACAGGGACGGCGAATCCGGTCTACCCTCGGTCACGTTCTGTGATCCGCACATGCTTTCCGATGATCGGAGCGCGGCGATGACCATGGCGACACGCACGGGATCGGCCCGGCTCACCACCAGGGCCGCGGCAGAGGCATATGTCGGTGGCGTCTGCTTCAAACTCGGGCCCCCGCGGCTCGTCGGTGCGGAGCTGGAGTGGCTGACGAGCACCCCCGACGGGGGCCGTCCACGCCCGGAGGACTTCGCGGTCGCGCTCGGGCCGCACGCGCCGTCCTCGATCGTCCCGGACACACCCGCGCGGCCACTTCCCGGAGGCAGCGTGGTGACCCTCGAACCGGGCGGTCAGATCGAACTGTCCAGTGCCCCGATGTCCTCGGTGGAGGAACTGAGCGCGGCGCTCACCGCCGACGCCGACAGGTTGGAGCGACTGCTCGCCGAATCGGCGATCTCCATGCGATCGGGTGCCGCGGACACGGAACGCGCCGCGGAGCGCATCCTCCCCGCTTCCAGATACCGGGCGATGCAGGACCGTTTCGACCGCATCGGCCCGTTCGGGCGACTGATGATGTGCAACACGACCGCCACTCAGGTCAGCGTCGACGCAGGTGCGGACGAGGACGAGATCGCGCGGCGTTGGCGCGCCCTGTACGCGATCGGCCCCGCCATGGTCGCTGCGTTCGCGTGCTCGCCCCGGCTGGCCGGGATCCCCGGCGGCCGGTGGGCCTCGCAGCGGATGCGGACCTGGTTCGAACTCGATCCCGGGCGCACCGCTCCGCCACTGCTGTCCGACCCGATCGGCGACTACGCGAAGTGGGCGGTGGACGCGCCACTGTTGTGTGTCCGGGGGGGATGCGGAGGCCGGCCCGACGACGACTGGTCGGTTCCGGGTGACGCCAGCTTCGCGGAGTGGATTGCCGGAGGACTCGATTCGGTGATCGGGCGGGGGCCGACGCTGTCCGACCTGGACTACCACCTGACCACACTGTTCCCGCCGGTGCGGGCCACCGGGTACTTCGAGGTGCGCTACCTCGACGCGCAACCCGGCACGGGATGGCGGACCCCGCTTGCCGCGCTGTTCGCACTGTTCGGCGATCCGGCCACCGTCGACGAAGCCACCGCGATCGCCGCACCCACCGCAGGACGGTGGCGCTGCGCCGCCGAGCTCGGGCTGATCGAACCCGAATTACGCACCGCTGCAGCCGCTCTGCTCGATCTCGCCGCGTCCCGGTCGGGGACGTTCGCGCCCGACCTCGACGTGGCCGCGGAGCGATGTCGCCGTGGCCGCACCGTGACCGGGGAACCCGCAGGAACGAAGGTGGCCCGTCGATGACCACACCTGAGGACGTCCGCAGCCGCCTGGCCGAGGTCCTGACCAGGGCGCGGGACCGCAGTACGGCGCTCACCGACTGCGTCGACGACGACGATCTCGCCACCCAGCACTCGCCGCTGATGAGCCCGCTCGTGTGGGACCTCGCGCACATCGGCAACCAGGAAGAGCTCTGGCTGGTACGCGACGTCGGTGGACGCGAGCCGGTGCGCTGTGACATCGACGAACTGTACGACGCGTTCGCGCACCCGCGATCGACGAGACCGTCTCTGCCCCTGCTGAATCCGGCGGAGGCGCGGAGCTATGTCGCGCAGGTGCGTGACAAGGCCTGGGACGTCCTGGACCGCTCGCCGTTGCGGGGGTGCCGGCTCGAGGAGGACGGCTTCGCCTTCGCGATGATCGCTCAGCACGAGCAGCAGCACGACGAGACGATGCTCGCCACGCACCAGCTCCGCCGCGGACCGTCCGTTCTCACCGCATCGGCGGCGCCGCGAACGACGGCCGTGCCCCGTGGCGAGGTCGTCGTTCCTGCCGGCGACTTCGAGATGGGCACCGACACCGATCCGTGGGCGCTGGACAACGAGCGTCCCGCGCACCGGGTCACCCTGCCCGCGTTCGCGATCGACGTCGCACCGGTCACGAATGCGCAGTATCTGGAGTTCGTTGCCGACGGCGGCTACCGCAGGCCGGAACTGTGGACCGCGCGCGGCTGGGCACATCGCGTCGCCGCCGAACTCGACGCTCCGCAGTTCTGGGTCGACGACGGCGCGGGTTCGTGGTGGCGGCGCGCGTTCGGCGCGATGGAGCCGCTCCGCGACCACCAGCCGGTGGTGCACGTGTGCTGGTTCGAGGCGCAGGCGTACGCCCGGTGGGCGGGTAAACGGTTGCCGACCGAGGCCGAGTGGGAGCGCGCGGCCCGCTGGGATCCGGTGTCCGGACGCTCACGTCGATTCCCCTGGGGCGACGACGAACCCACGACGGAGCAGGCGAACCTCGGGCAACGGCACCTGGAGCCGGCGGAAATCGGGGCCTACCCGGCCGGTGCGTCGCCGCTCGGGGTGCACCAGCTCATCGGTGACGTCTGGGAGTGGACGTCATCGGATTTCCTTCCCTACCCGGGCTTCTCGGCGTTCCCGTACCGGGAGTACTCGGAGGTGTTCCACGGCGGCGACTACAAGGTGCTGCGCGGTGGATCCTTCGGGACAGACGCGGTGGCGTGCCGCGGAACCTTCCGGAACTGGGACCATCCGGTCCGCAGGCAGATCTTCGCCGGATTCCGGTGCGCCCGGGACCTGGAGCAGGATGTGTAGGCATCTCGCGTACCTCGGTCCTCCGCGGTCGGTGGCCGAGGTGCTGACAGACGGCCCGCACAGCCTGGTCCGGCAGTCGTGGGCGCCCGCCGACATGCGAGGCGGCGGCGTCGTCAACGCGGACGGCTACGGGGTCGCCTGGTGGCCCGGGAACGGTGCGGACGCCGTCGGGCACCGCAACCCCGCGCCGATCTGGACGGATCCGGCGGTGCTCGGCGTGCTGACGCAGGTGAGTTCGACCGGAGTCGTCGGCGCCGTCAGATCCGCCACCGAGGGCATGCCGATCACCGCGGAGGCGTGCGCGCCGTTCACCCACGGCCCCTGGGCGTTCAGCCACAACGGCCGCATCGACGGTTGGCCGGATTCGGTTGCTGCGCTGGCGGAATGGCTACCCGCGGTGGAGCTGCTGCGAATGCCTGCACTCACCGATTCGGCGTTGCTGTGGACCCTGGTACACCGCCGCCTCGCCGCGTCCTCACCGGGGGACGCACTGCGCGAAGTCGTGGCGTCGGTGCTCGACGCGGCCCCGCTGTCCCGGCTCAACCTGCTGCTCAGCGACGGCGCCGGGATCTGGGCGACGGCGGTCGACCACGCGTTGTCGGTTCGCGTCGACGACAAGCACGCGATCGTCACGTCGGAGCCGGTCGACGACCGGGGCGGCTGGGTCGAGGTGCCCGACATGCACAGTGTGGAGGCCTGGCCGGGTCATCTGCAGATCACCGAGATACCGGGTGCGAGACCGGGGGAGGACGGGACGTGAGCGAACCGACGATCGAGGTGCACCTCGCGCCGGAACAACTGGACGAGAATCTCCGAGAGGACGCCCGCGTGGGATTGACGGCGTCACCGAAGTGGTTGCCGCCGAAATGGTTCTACGACGCGCGCGGAAGCGAGCTGTTCGACCGGATCACGCGGCTGCCCGAGTACTACCCGACACGAACGGAGCGAGAACTGCTGCGGGCCAGCGCCGCCCGGATCGCCGAGGAGTCGTCCGCGCAGATACTCGTGGAGCTGGGATCGGGGTCCTCGGAGAAGACCCGGCTGCTGCTGGACGCGCTCACCACACACGGCACGCTGGAGCGGTACGTACCGCAGGACGTGTCCGCGGCGGCGCTGGATTCGGCGGTCCATCAGCTGGCCGAGGAGTTCCCGACGCTGACCGTGCACGGCATCGTCAGCGATTTCACCGACACCCTGCACTCCTTGCCGAGAGGCGGACGTCGGATGATCGCGTTCCTCGGCGGCACTCTGGGGAACCTCGTGCCCGAGGAGCGAGCAGAGTTCCTCACCTCGGTGGCGGAGGTGCTCGAACCCGGAGAGCAGCTGCTGCTCGGGGTGGGGCTGGTGACCGATCCCGAGGTGATGTTGCCCGCCTACGACGACGCGGAGGGTGTCACCGCGCAGTTCAACCTCAATGTGCTCTCGGTGCTGAACAACAGGCTCGGAGCGAACTTCGACCCCTCGCAGTTCCGGCACGCGGCGCTCTGGGACGAAGTGGACGACTGGATCGAGATGCGTTTGGAGGCAATCGAGCCCGTCACGGTTCGAGTGCCCGCGCTCGGGCTGGAGGTGTCGTTCGCCGAGGGGGAACAGATGCGTACCGAGATCTCGGCGAAGTTCCGGGTCGAGGGGATCTGCAAGGAACTGGGGGAGGCCGGGTTCGGCAGCGACCGGGTGTGGACCGACCCGAAGGAGCGCTTCGCTCTGGTGCTCGCCGACCGCGTGTGATCTCCACCGGTTGTCCAGGGAATCGACAGCGAAGGACATTCGATGCGCAGAGTCACGTACTCGATGGGCGTCTCGCTCGACGGGTTCATCGTCGGACCGGACGGAGGGTTCGACTGGCCGGGGCTGGACGACGACGTCTTCCAGCTGTCCATGGACGAGATCCACGACGTCGACGTGCACCTCATGGGACGACGGCTGTACGAGGTGATGCTGTACTGGGAGACGGCCGATCAGGACCCGACGCTCAACGCCGCCGAACGTGAGTGGACCGCCCTGTGGAACTCGCTCCCCAAAGTCGTCTTCTCCACCACGCTGACTGAGGTCCAGGGCAACGCCCGCCTGCTCTCCGGTGGCGTGGCCGAGGAGATCGAGCGGCTGCGTGCCGAGCCGGGGGACGGTGAGATCGCCATCGGCGGCGCCGGTCTCGCCGAAGCGGCGGCGCACCTGATCGACGAGTACAAGATCCGCGTGTTCCCGGTACTCGTCGGTGGCGGCATCCCCTTCTTCGCCAGGAACGAGCGGCTGGTGAACCTCGATCTCGTCGAGAACCGCACCGTCGGGAAGGTCGTCTACCTCAGGTACGTCACGGTGCGTTGACTTGGCCGCTCTCACCGGTACTCCTCGTCCCACCGCGTGCAGAACTCGGTCGGCGCCACCACGGCCCCCGCCGTCATCGGTCTCGGGGTGCCTCGGTGTCCCTCCTCGGTCGGCCACTCCGGTCGGCCGTGGCGGAGGTCCTGTAGGCGCCTGACACTCCGGGTGAACATGCTGTCGCCCCTCTCGTGACCCGTCAGAGGGTTGGACGGCGCAGGACGGCACACGGTTCCGTGTGATCGAAACCTGGGTGCCCGGGCAGGGTCGGGGTGCGCTCGAGGCCCCGCACTGTGGCACACTTCGCGAGTGCGGACGATCTCGTCCGGCACCGGGGGAAGTCGCAGGACACGAATACTGGGGGAATCGTGAACGTTCGGCGTATCGCCGTGCGCGCAGCAGGAATCGCGGCCGCAGGGCCGGCCGTCCGCAAGCGGAGATCGGCCGGCGTGCAGGTGTAGTCGAGTCGGTACCGACTCGGGCGGCCGACACAGGGGTGGATCGTCGGTGCACGTCGACACCGGCCGAGTGCGGTGGCCCGATCACCCGAGTTCGCGCTGTCCTTCCCTCGGACATCACGAAACCAATCAACAGGGGAAACATGAACATTCGTCGCATCGTCACGCGTGCTGCCGCAGTCGCAGCGGTGGCCGTGTCCGCAATCGTGGGTGGGGTCGGCGTCGGAACGGCCTCCGCCGCACCCATCCCGGGCCTGTTCTACTACGGCCAGACCATCGCGGTCCTGGGGCAGAACTCGGGCTGTAACGGTCTGGTCGACTACAGGCTGGACTCCGACCCCGCGAAGCCGGGCGTCGTCATCATCACCTTCACCTCACGCGGGATGAACGGAGTCGGGCCGGCATGGGAGGCCGACCCGGTCTGCCCGATCGACTTCGACGTCATCTGGGATGCCGCGGCCTTCGGGTTCGGTTCCGTCGCAGGGCATCAGGTGAAGACCGTCGAGTTCAAGCCGACACGTAGCCCTGGTGACTCCATCAGTGCCGAGATCGTCACCGGTCCCGGACTGCACCTTGTCGGGATCGGCGCGAGCTACGTGAACCAGTTCTACACCGAGCTGCGGCCCCAGTTCGGGACACCCAGCAGCGGCTACATCATCGTCCCGTAGCGGACCGCGCACATCGGCATCCCGTGCCCGGCCCACTTCGCGTCCCTCGGATCGAGAAACACGCGATGGTGTGGCCGGGCACGTCCGCGTTCCCGGCCGAATTCCGCGCCCGGCTGTTCCTCGTGAAACTCGTGTGCGCGAGACTTCCAGTGCACGATCCGAAGCGTCCGTTTCGTTTCATCCGCACGACATCGAAGAGGAAGACTTCATGAGCGTCCACAACTTCACCGTCGCGACCGCTGACGGCACCACCGAGGACCTGGCCGGTTACGCCGGCAAGTACCTGCTCGTCGTCAACGTCGCCAGCAAGTGCGGCCTGACCCCGCAGTACGAGGGCCTCGAGGCGTTGAACCGCAAGTCCGACGAGCTCGGCCTGCAGATCATCGGTTTCCCGTGCAACCAGTTCGCCGGGCAGGAGCCGGGCACGGACGCCGAAATCCAGGAGTTCTGCCGCGTCAACTACGACGTCACCTTCCCGGTGTACGGGAAGATCGACGTCAACGGCGACGACGCGCACCCGCTGTACCAGCACCTGCGCGCCGAGGCGCCCGGCGACTTCGGTCCCGACCACGGGTTCCTGTACGAGCACGTCAGCAAGACGATGCCCGAGACGATCGGCACCGACGCGGTGAAGTGGAACTTCACCAAGTTCCTCGTCGACCCCGAGGGCAAGGTCGTCAAGCGTTTCGAGCCGACGGTCCTGCCGGCCGACATCGAGGCGGAGCTCGCAGGACTGGCGTAGTCCGGGAAGTCGTGACCCGAGGCCCCGGCGGACGTCCGCCGGGGCCTCGCTCGTTCCGTGGGACGGTCCGACGCTCGCGGTGAGCCGGTCAGGCAGCGCGGCCGATGAGCCGTCCTCCGGTCTCCGCGGTGGCGTTCGAGGCGGATCTCGTGCCTGGCGATGCCGCGACGAGGTTCGCGACGATGTTGTCGGCCAGGGCATTTCGCGTCTCGGATGGGATGTCCGCCTCGTGTCCGCGCCGCGCCGCGACTGCCAGTCGATGCGCCGTTTCGTTGAGCGGGTGGCCGTCGTGTCCACGAACCCAGGAGTAGCGCACCGCGCGACCACGGGCCAGTTGGCGGATCCGCTCGACAGTGGTCGCCACGTCTCCGAGGTTCGGGTGATCACCGCCGAGGCAGGCGAGCGCGCCCTTGCTGTCGGACAGGACGTGCAGCGGACGATTCGCGAAACTGGCGACCGCCAGTTCGATCGCGAGGAGTTCGCCGTGCAGGACCGACCGGACGTCCGGCAGGACCTTCTGCCGATGTGCGCCGTCGGATCGGACGCAGGCGACTCCGACACCGGGGCGGCCGGTGCACTTCGAGGCGTCGGTGGCGACGGTCGCCTCGGTCTGTGGCGTGGCCGCGCGTCCGCGTCGGGGAGTCAACTCGGCGAGGTGTGTGGATATCGCGGTGCCGGCGACTTGCAGGAGGGCTGGTACCCGGCCGCGTGCGGTGTCGACGATGTGGACCGCCGGGAACGAGTCGCCTGCCACGCGGAGTCTGGCGCGGACCTCGGCATCGTTCACGTGCAGGGTGACGGGTTCGGATGCGGTCATCGCCTGCCGGTACACGGTTTCGAACGCGTCGAGCACGACGGCCTGTCGGCTGTCGCTGTCCGCGCCCGCCCGCACCAGGACCTGGGTGTGCAGGGAGTTGCCGTCGGTGACGGCGACGCCGGCGAAGCTGAGGCCGAGGCGGGTGGTCTGGCGGGAGAGAATCACGGCGAGGCTCATCGGCTGCTCCTGTCGGTCACTGGTGGTTCCACGGCAGTGCGACCGAGCAGAGATCCCGACGTCCAGCCGCCCCGGTGACGAGGAGTGCTGGATCGGAGAGATCCGGGGTGGCTTCTCTCGCCGGCGCCCGTTGCTCGAATGTCGTCCCGCTGCGTCAGACCGTAGGGGAGGGGTACGACACGGGACGGAGCGTTCGCGGGCCGGTGAGCCTGACAACGAGCGTCGGCCGGATCCGTCACGGCTGAGGGCGGTGACGGATCCGGCCGAAGTGCTCAGACCTTACGCGGAGAGGAACGGCACCAGCGCGAGGCCGAGGCCGACGGCAGCGCCGACACCGACGATGACGCCGCCGGCGGCCGCGATGACCTTCTGGACGTCTCCGGCAAGCTTCAGGTCTTCAGCGGTCGAACCCATGTGAGGTCTCCTGTATTCGTGGGGTGAGTGACGCACGTCTCAGCGTCACGGGACATTCGTACCACACACGAACGATCAAACAACTATGCGTATCAATATCTGAGAACTCCCAGGTTGAAGGGGTTAATGTGGAGTAACGGATACCTGAATTACGTTGCAGTACCGGACTTTTGGCGCAATCGGGTGTCAGGTCTCGCTGAGTGAGACCTGATCCGAACTCATCGAGAGTGTTGTTCTCGCACCGCGTGAACGCCAGGTCGACAGGAAGTCGGCATCTGTCGCGAGCGCCCGGATATTCGGGTGCGCCGCCCGCCCGTCCGTGCCACCATGGGCGTCCCCGTCACACGAGCGTCGAGAGGAGTCGGCCGTGCGAGTTCAGGAACCTGGAGCCACCCCGCTCCGGACGCTGTCGCCGTTTCGGCGCCGCATGTACGCAGGCTCCCAGCCGAAGCACCCACTCGTCACCTGACGCGTCTCGATCCGATCCGGTTCTCGGCGCGCCCCTTTCGCCCCCGAGAACGAGGAATCCGATGCGCGCCCCACCCGACACCGTCGACAGCAGGAACTGGCACCGCACCCGCGTACTCGTGCTGAACGCGACCTTCCAGGTTCTGTGCGAGGCGCCGGCCGAACGTGCCGTGGCCCTCGTCGCGATCGGCGCCGCCGAGTCCGTCGTGGATCACGAACCGCGGGTGCCGATTCGGTCGCAGCACGCCGAAATCGCGTTGCCCGTGACGATCCGGTTGTTCGAGTACGTGTACGTGCCGCACGCCGTCACGGTCACCGACAGCGCCCGCGCCACCTACGCGGGTGTCTTCCGTCGGGACCGGCACAGCTGCGCGTACTGCGCTGACCGCGCGGCGACCACCATCGATCACGTGGTGCCGCGCAGCCGCGGTGGCGCGAACAGCTGGGCGAATCTCGTGGCCTGCTGCGGGCCGTGCAACCAGCGCAAGGCCGATCGCACCCCCGAGGAAGCCGGCATGGCACTGCTGTGGGAGCCGAAGGTGCCCAACCACATCGAGAAGGCGCAGCAACGGATCTGGCGTCGGCTGGCGGCGATCTGACGACCGAGAGGAGAACGACGATGACGACGTCCGTGTTCGTGAACCTGCCCACCGGTTGGCGCGACGCGGCCTGTCGGGACGACCCGGATCCGGAGAGCTGGTTCCCGTTCCCGGCGGACGACTTCGCACACGCGCGGGCCGTCTGCTCCGGCTGCCCCATCCGGCTGGAATGCACCCACTTCGCGGTCGCAACCGGGCAGACCGGCGTGTGGGGCGGGATCGAGTTCGACCGCGGCCGGGTGCGCCGGTGAGCCGGGGCGGATGCCGCTCAGAGATTCAACTGCATGAACGTCATGTCCAGCCACCGGCCGAACTTGACGCCCACCTCCGGCATCACACCGACGACCTGGAAGCCGAAGCGTTCGTGCAGTGCGATCGACACGGCGTTGCCGGATTCGATGCTCGCCACCATGACGTGAACCCGGCCGGCGCGGGCGCGGGAGATCAACTCGGTCATCAACGCCGACGCGATCCCGCGCCCGTGATGGTCGGGGTGCACGTACACGGAGTTCTCGACGGTGTGACGGTAGCCGCTCTTGGCCCGCCACACCCCGTAGGAGGCGTACCCCGAGACCCTGCCCCCCGACACCGCGACGAGAACGGGGAAGCCGTGGGCGTGACGATCGTGCAGCCAGGCGCGGCGATCGCCGACGTCGACGGTCTCCTCGTCCCAGATCGCCGTCGTGTTCCGGACTGCCTCGTTGTGAATCTCGAGGATGCCGGGCAGGTCCTCGTCGCGGGCGTCACGGATCTCGATGGTCACCGCTCCATGGTGCCCCACACTCGGTGTCAGCGCTGAGCGCTGAGGCGTGCCTTCTCCAGTGCGCCGAGGGTGCGCATCACCGTCGCCTTCTGCTTCTCCAGGTCGCTCCGGCGGGCGCGGGCGGCGAGACCGGCCTGACCGTCGAGCTGCGACAGTTCGGAGTCGATCGTCGACATCTGGTCGAGCAGTGCCAGTGCCCGCGTCTGGATCTCGTCGAGGTCCACGGCATCGGTGCGTACCGGCGCGGAGGGTGCGGCCGGGGCCTTCGGTGCCCGAACCCGCGCGGAGGCCGCTGCGGACGAGCTGGGGGCCGAAGGGGACTCGGCGACGACGGCCGCGGCACGCGGACGCAGAGCCTTGCGGACGAGTGCCGGGTCGGGCGGTGTCGCCAGCTTGATCTGGTTCAGAACCTGACGAGCGTCACGAGCGTTGACGCGCCACTCGCGCTCTTCCTCGTCGTCGGACTGGAGGGTGCCGCCGAGGGGACGCAGGCCGTACATCCCGAGGAATCGGCGCGCGCCCTCGATGATCTCTTCCTTCTCGCGGCAGGTGCCGCACCGCGGCTCGTTGCGGTACATCTCGACCGCATCGTCGTCGCCGCACCAGACGCATGCCCCGGGAACCCACGCTCGTCGCGATGTCGGCCGGTCCGTCTGTGTGTGCGTGGTTTCGGCCGGAGCATCGAGAGTCTGCGCGTCAATCACGACGTAGGACAATAAAGGAGAGCGGCATCGCGCCGCACACCGGCTCCGTCACTCTCCGACTCCGCACCTGCAGGTTCCCGCTCCGGCCGTGAGTAATGTCATGTTTGCCCAGGTCGCGCACCGGTGCCGACCCCTTGAACAGTTGTCGCGCAAGCAGTTCCGGTCACCCCTACGGTGTCGGCGGGGCCTGATCGGGTGCGAGCACCGCACCGATCTTCTGGAACAGTTCCTCCGCCTTGTTCGACGTGTTTCCCGACCCGTCGAACGCGTCCTCGTCGTAGGTGACGGCCACCGCGAGCGCCACCTTGTCCGACGGGAGGTACGCCATCGCGCCGGACCAACCGGAGAAGAACGGGTTCTGCAGGAGCCAGTCACCGGTGCTGATGATCCCCAGTCCGTACGAGTACTCGTCCGACTGCGCGAAGCATGTGGCGCAACCCTCCAGCTCCGTCGTCCTGCCGATGAGGTTCCGTGTCACCATCTGCAGGTACGACTCCGCGGTCAGCAGGTCCCCGTTCCCGATCGCGATCGCGGATGTGTGCATGTCGTCGATGTCGGTGGTCTGAATCGCACCGCGCGCCATCGTCCACGACGGATTCCAGTACGTCGACTCCTCGTGGAACCGGACCTCCGACGGAATCCGCAGCGCGTCCCTGCGCTCCGACGTGAACGCGTGCAGCGCCGGCTCCGCGATCGCCGGTGTGCCCGGGTCGGTGGTCGCGTCCAGACCCATCGGTCCGAGGACCTTCTCCTGCAACGCCTCGTTCAACGGGGTCCCGGTGATCTTCTCCAGCGCCAGTCCGAGGATCACGTAGTTGGTGTGCGCGTAGTTCCAGTTCGTGCCGGGGTCGTACAGCAGCGGCTGCGAGACGGGATAGGAGATCAACTCCTCCGGTGTCCACTGCCGGAACGGGTTCGCGTCCAGTTCCGCGTTGAACTCGGCGTTGCCGAGCACGTAGTCGCGGTAGCCGGACGTCATCTGTGCGAGTTGACCGAGGGTCACGCGGTCGCCGTTCGACAGGTCCGGCAGCCACTCCGACACCTTGTCGTCGAGGCTGACCGCACCCTCGTCGACGAGCACCATCAGCAGCGTCGCGACGTAGGACATGGCGACGGCACCGTTGCGGAAGTGCATGTCGGTGGTGGCGGACACGCCGGACATCGATTCGCCGACCGCCTCGTCGACGAGGACGTCGCCATCGACCGAGGCCTTCACGATCACGGCCTTGAGGTGCGCGTCCTCCATGGTGTCGCGCACCACCTGCATGATCTCGTCGGACTTCGCCGGATCGGGGGACCCGGAGCCGGTGGATCCGTCGGATCCACAGGCCGCCACGACACCGACGGTCAGTACCAACGCGGACATTCGCCGAACGAAGCCCATGTGACCATGGTGACAGGGTTACGCCGTCACGTCAGCCCTTCACGCGCCGCCCATCACGTCGGTGACCCACTCCACCAGGGGACGCATCGACTCCCAGCTCGCGCGAACCTCGCTCAGCGTGCGGGTGCTGTCGATCCAGTCGGGGGAGGCGAACAACCGGCCCGCGGTCAGCGACTTGTGGCGGAGCAGGTCGATCCGCGGATGGTCCGCGGTGAATCCGCGGGGTGCGGTCTTGAGCGTGTCACCACCGATCTGGTGGCCTCCTGCTTCCAGGTCGGCGACGATCGTCTCCAGTTGCCCACCGCGCAGGTCGGCGTCCACCGCCGTGCGGTACGCCGCGAGTTGCGCAGGCGTCGCCGAGTAGAAGCCACCAGCGACGAACAGTCCGCGCGCGTCGACCTGCACGTACCAGCCGCCGCTCGGGCACACCGACACGAACCCACCCTGATGGGTCTTGTAGGGCGACTTGTCCTTCGCGAAACGCACGTCACGGTACGGCCGGAACACCTTGCCGGGACCGAACTCCGGTTCGAGCTCGTCGAGCAGCGCGACCATGGGCGCCCGCACCGCGTCGTCGTACAGGGCCTTGTGGGCGGTCCAGAACTGTTTGCTGTTGTCGGCCTCGAGGTCCTCGTAGAAGTCCAGTGCCGCGACAGGGAAACCGGTGAACACACGAAAACCCTACGCCTGTGCGCGCTTCTGGCAGTTCCGGCCACCAGAAGCGCGCACGGGTGCCTAGGCGCTGCCGTTGAAGAGGGAGGTCACCGAGCCGTTCTCGAAGACCTCCTTGATGGTGCGCGCGAGCAGCGGCGCGATCGACAGGATGGTCAGCGTCGGGAACCGCTTCTCCTCGGGGATCGGCAGCGTGTTGGTCGCGATGACCTCTTTCGCGCCGCAGTTCGCGAGGCGCTCGGCGGCCGGGTGGGAGAACACACCGTGCGTGGTCGCGATGATCACGTCGCCCGCGCCCGAGTCCTTGAGGACCTTCACGGCGCCCGCGATGGTGCCGCCGGTGTCGATCATGTCGTCGATCAGCACGCAGGTGCGGCCCTTCACGTCACCGACGACGCGGTTCGACTTCACCTGGTTCGGGACCAGCGGGTCGCGGGTCTTGTGCACGAAGGCCAGCGGTGCGCCGTCGAGTTCGTCGGCCCACTTCTCGGCGACCTTGACGCGTCCGGCGTCCGGGGAGACGACGCAGATGTTGTCGGTGCCGTAGTTCTCGCGCACGTACTGGGCGAGCTGGCCGAGCGCGTGCATGTGGTCGACCGGGCCGTCGAAGAAGCCCTGGATCTGATCGGTGTGCAGGTCCACGGTGATGATGCGGTCCGCGCCCGCGGTCTTGAGGAGGTCCGCGATCAGACGCGCGGAGATCGGCTCACGCCCACGGTGCTTCTTGTCCTGACGGGCGTACGGGTAGAACGGCAGGACCGCGGTGATGCGCTTGGCGGAACCCCGCTTGAGCGCGTCGATCATGATCAACTGCTCCATCACCCACGTGTTCAGCGGCGCGGGGTGGCTCTGCAGGACGAACGCGTCGGAGCCGCGAACCGACTCCTCGAACCGGACGAAGATCTCGCCGTTCGCGAAGTCGGTCGCCGTCTGCGGCGTGACCTGGATGTCGAGTTCCTTGGCGACCTGCTCCGCCAGCTCCGGATGCGCGCGACCGGAGAAGAGCATGAGGTTCTTCTGGTTGTCGGTCCAATTCGAAGTCACTGCTCTTCGCCGTCCTTGCTCGAGTTCTCGTTGTGCTGCTGTGCTGAGGCCGCCGCGACTGCGGCCGCCGTTCCGGGCCTGTTCCGCTCGACCCAGCCTTCGATGTTCCGCTGCTTCCCTCCGGAGACGGCCAGCGCCCCCGGCGGAACGTCATCACGCAGGACCGTGCCTGCGCCCGTGTACGCGCCGTCGCCCACGCGGACAGGGGCGACGAACATGGTGTCCGACCCCGTCCGCACGTGCGACCCCACCACGGTACGGGTCTTGTTCACTCCGTCGTAGTTGACGAAGACGCTCGATGCTCCGATGTTGCTGTGCGACCCGATGCTCGCGTCCCCGACGTACGTGAGATGCGGCACCTTCGTGTGATCGCCGATGTCGGAGTTCTTCACCTCGACGAACGCGCCGAGCTTGCCCGAATCGCCGAGCACCGTGCCGGGACGCAGATAGCTGAACGGTCCGACGGTTGCGCCCGACCCGATCACCGCGTCGTCGCCGTGCGTGCGGATCACCGAGGCACCCGCCCCGACCGTGACGTCGGTGAGGGTGGTGTCGGGTCCGATCACGGCGTCCTCGCCGATCGACGTCGCGCCGTGCAGCTGCACGCCGGGCCGGATCGTCGCGTCGCGCCCGATCGTCACGCCCACGTCGATCCACGTCGACGCCGGGTCGACGACGGTGACGCCTGCCCGCATGTGCGACTCGAGGATCCGGCGGTTCATCTCCCGCGCCAGTTCGGACAACTGCACACGGTCGTTCGCACCCGCGACCTTCGCCGGATCGTCGAGCTGCGCGGCATACACGTCCCGCCCGAGTTCGCGTGCGATCTTCAGGACATCGGTCAGGTACAGCTCGTGTTGGGCGTTGCGAGTGTCGAGTTTCGTCAACGCGTCCCGCAGCACCTGCGCGTCGAAGGCGTACACGCCCGAGTTCACCTCGGTGATCGTCACCTGCTCGGGCGTCGCGTCGGCGTGCTCGACGATCTCGGTCACCTCGCCCGCGGCGTCGCGCACGATCCGGCCGTACCCGTTCGGGTCGGCGGGCACGAACGTGAGAACGGTGACGCCGGCCGGGGTCGGCTCCGACCGGTGCTCGTCGAGGAGACCGTTCAGGGTGTGCCCGTCGAGCAGGGGAACGTCCGCGGAGGTGACGACGACGGTGCCGTCGAAGTCGGCGGGCAGCGACGCCAGCGCGCACGCGACCGCGTCGCCGGTGCCGTTCTGATGCTCCTGCACCGAGGTCCCGATCTCGCGGCCGAGCGCGGCGGCCACGTCGGCGACGGCAGCGCCGACGGCGTCACGTTCGTGTCCGATCACGACGACCAGGTGGGTGGGGTCGAGCTCGGCGGCCGCGTACAGCGAGTGGGCGAGCATCGATCGGCCCGCGAGGGTGTGCAGCACCTTCGGCGTCTTGGACCGCATACGGGTCCCCGCTCCGGCGGCGAGGACGACAACGGCGGTCTCGGTTGGCATGAAGCTCCTCGAATCGAACATGGTGAACTGCCGCTCGCTCCGCCGCCAGGACTCGAACCTGAACTATCTGAACCAAAATCAGAGGTGCTGCCATTACACTACGGCGGATTGCCTGCGGGTTAGCAGGACGTCCAGGGATCGAAACCCCGGCTCCGGCGGTCCGCTGTGCGCCCACGATCCTTGCACGAGACCCCGCTCAGGTGCCAACCGCCTCGCCGGAATCGCCGCTGCTGCCGGAGCGGGGTCGCGACGTCCGGCGGATAGGCTGGCTCGCATGTCGCGACCACCGCAGTCCTCCGCCGACACCGAGCCGCCCGGGGACAAGCCGGTGCGCACCCGCATGACGGGTACCCAGCGTCGCGAGCAGCTCATCCAGATCGGGCGCAGTGTGTTCGCCGAACGCGGCTACGAGGCGGCCTCCGTCGAGGAGATCTCCGCCCGCGCGAACGTCTCGAAGCCGGTCGTCTACGAGCACTTCGGCGGGAAGGAAGGGCTCTACGCGGTCGTCGTCGACCGGGAGATGTCGGTGCTGCTCGAGATGGTCACCACCTCCCTCGAGCAGAACCGGTCCCGGATCAGGGTCGAACTGGCCGCGCTGGCGCTGCTCACCTACGTGGAGGAACGCACCGAGGGCTTCCGCATCCTGGTGCGCGACTCGCCGGTGTCCGCGGAGGAGGGCACCTACTCGAGTCTGCTCAACGAGGCCGTCACCCGTGTCGGGCACATCCTGGCGGGCGACTTCTCGCGCCGCGGTTTCGACCCCGCGCTGGCGCCGCTCTACGCCCAGGCCCTCGTCGGGATGGTCGCGACGACGGCCACGTGGTGGCTCGACGAACGCTCCCCGAGCAAGGAGGTCGTCGCGGCACATCTGGTCAACCTGTGCTGGAACGGGCTGACGAACCTGGAGGAGAATCCGCAGCTCGGCCAGTGAGCGCACCGTGCGACGTTCGTAACGGTTAACTGTGCCGGGTCGACACACGCACCGTGATCACGACACGGACGACAACATGCAGGGCAGGCGTGAGGCGGCCGACCCGCCTGATCGGGTCGGCGCTCGCCGCGGCGTTCCTCGCCCTCTCCGCCGGCACCGCCTCCGCGGCCGAACCGGTGCCCCTCGACGAGGTTTTCGGCCCGTTCGTGCTGAGCACCTTCGCCGACGCCGCCGTCGCGCCGCCGTCGCAGTGGTTCCCGCGTCTCGCGAGTGACGATCCCTGGTACGACGCGCCGCCGGTCGCGGATGCCGAGCCGGGCACCCTGCTGCGCGCACGGCCCGCGACGGTGCAGGTCTACGGCGTGCAGCCCGGGCACGTCACCGCGTGGCAACTGATGTACGTGACCACCGATTTCGACGGGTCGCGCACCGTGAGCACCGGCATCCTGCTGATTCCGGAGGACGGCACACCACCTGGACAGCGGCAGCTGATCGGCTACTCGGAGGCCAACGACAGCCTCGGCCCGAACTGCATGCCCAGCACCCAGTGGACCGGCGGCAACCAGGCCGACCCGTCCCTGTTCTCGGCGCTCGGGCCGGTCGCGCAGATGTTCGGGCACGGCTGGGCGGTGATGATGAGCGACACCGCCAACGACGGCGACACCGCACCCAACGGCTTCTCGATCGGCACCTTCTCCGGCGCCGCGACCCTCGACGGACTGCGCGCCGCGCTCGCGCTCCCGGAAGGCGGCTTCGCCGCCGACACTCCCATCGGTCTGTACGGCATCGCGGGCGGCGGCGTCGCAGCCGGATTCGCTGCGGAGAAGCAGGCCGAGTACGCGCCGGAACTGAACGTCGTCGGGACGGTGCTCCAGGCGATGGTCGTCGACAGTGCCACCTTCGAACGCAGCGCGGACGGCGGCATCGGAGCCGGCTTCGTGTTCGCCAACTCTCTCGGCTATGCCGCCAAGTACCCGGAGATCGACCTCGACCGGGAGTTGACGCCGGCAGGCAAACTGGTCGCGGACGCGTTCAACGACACCTGCCAGCAGAACTACCTGTACATGCCGTTCGTCCCGCTGAGCGCCCTCTACGTGCACGGCCGGCCCGCGGACAACCCGGCCTTCGCGCGGGCCTACGCCGAGAACCGGCTGGGGCAGCGGGCACCGCAGGCACCGGTCCTCGTGACGTCGTGCCGCGACGACTTCCTGGTTCCGTACTCCGACGTCGAGGGGCTCGTCGCCGCATATCGTGCGGGCGGAACGGACGTCACCGTCGACCCCAGCGTCTGCGGCGTGTCCGACGTTCTGACGAATCCGTACCGCGTCGGCACGGAGCTGCTCGGCATGCAGAACGTCGACTGGTTCGTCGACCGGTTCGCCGGGGCGGGCCGGTGAGGCGGGCGCTGACGGCCGTTGCCGTCGTGGTGTCGGTGTCGCTCGGGTTCGGTGGGACCGCGACGGCCGCGCCGCCGGATCTGCTGGATCTGCCGAGGACCAACGAGAACGCGGAGCAGGGCGGCGGCGTGAACCCCGGTCTGCCCACCGACCCCGACGTCCTCCGTTCGGCACTCGACCGCGCCAGAGCAGCGGGAGTCGCGCCGACCCGGTATGCCGCGCTGTTGCAGCAGTACTGGCTGACCGTCGCCACGACCAAGGCCGGACTCGACCTCGACGACTGGGATCCGAACCGCGGACTCGCGGCGAACGAGCAGAACCTCGCCAACACCTTCCGGTACTACTCGCGGCTGCAACTCGAGAACCCGGACTTCCTGTGGACCGGGCAGGGCGGCATGGCAGGCCCGTCCTTCGCGGCCGGGATCATGGACGTCGACCTCGGGCGGGCGGTGCTCGGTGTGCAGGGCGTGACCGACGCGGTCGCCGGCGTCGTCGGGACACTCGACGACGCCGCTGCCCCCGCGACCGCGAACCTGCCCGCCGACCTGCAGGCGCTGCTCGACGTCGGGCGCACGATCACCGCCGCCGACATCGCCGACTTCCAGGTGCGGGTCATCGCGATGAGCAAGCACATCTTCATGGACCTGATTCCGCAGCACGAGGCGTTCCTGGCGGGTGGCACGGCCGCCATCGACGAGTACCGGGCGGCGGGTCTCATCGACGACGACGCGCACCGGGCGTGGCAGGACCTCGCCACCGGTGACCCCGACCGGGTCGTCGAGGGCAACATGCGACTGCTCCACCGCGAGCAGTACCAGTCGATCGGCGACCAGTGGGATCGCGCCAGGGAGAACCGCGGCGCCGTCGGCCGGGCGTTGACGTACCTGAGCACCGTCGCCGCCGACCCCGCGATCCCGGGCGTCGTGCCGCCTCGGGAGGCGAGCCCGCTGACGCTGACCGCGGGAGACCTCACCGGAGTTGCCGAGCCGGGTCCGCACTGGCGCCTGCAGACACCGCTGCCCGCCTTCAACTGGTCGGAGCGCGGCGCCCGCTGGACGTACATCACCGAGCAGATGCTGCCGAGGTACCGGGAACTGAAGGACACCCGGCCGCAGCTGTGGCACGACACGCTCGCCGAGCCGATGGACCGGCAGATCCTCGAACAGCGGGCACTGCTGCGGTTGCCGCAGATGCTGACGTCGATGGGACGGACCCTGCACGCCCGCTACTACTGAGGTGACCCGCGGGCGTGTCTCGGCCCCGTCCTAGACTTGTCCGTGGTCGTCGAACTGGGCGGCCGTACGCGTTCGGCGATCCAGGGACGGTCCATCCACATGCCTTCGACGGTGCCCCCCACTCATTCAGCAGACCCGGACACCGGGGAGGCGACGCTCCCGCTGGCGGGGGTGGCAGGCGTCGCGCTCGCGCATCCGGCGTTCGGTCCGGTACGTGATGCGATCGGCCGCAGCGCACTGTCGATCGTCGCACCCAACCCGGCCCGCCCGTTCCTCGCGACCGCGATGGCCGAACACGCGCAACTGCTGCTGGTCACCGCGACCGGACGCGAGGCGGACGACCTCACCACCGAGCTGAAGGAGATGCTGGGCGAGCGGGTCGCACAGTTCCCGTCCTGGGAGACGCTGCCGCACGAGCGCCTGTCGCCGGGTGCCGACACCGTCGGGCGGCGCCTCGAGGTGCTGCGTCGCCTCGCCCACCCCGACAACGCCGACTACGGTCCGCCGCTGCGGGTGGTGGTGACCACCGTCCGGTCGCTGGTGCAGCCGATGGCGCCCGGTCTCGGCGACATCGAACCGGTGACGCTGCGGGAGGGCACGGAGATCCCGTTCGAGGAACTCGTCACCCGCCTCGTCGAGATGGCCTACACCCGCGTCGACATGGTCGGCAAACGCGGCGAGTTCGCCGTCCGTGGCGGCATCCTCGACATCTTCTCGCCGACCGCCGATCATCCCGTCCGCGTGGAGTTCTGGGGCGACGAGGTGACGGAGCTGCGGCCGTTCTCGGTCGCCGACCAGCGGTCCATCCCCGAGCTGACGGTGACGACGCTCGTCGCGCCGCCGTGCCGCGAACTGTTGCTCACCGAGACGGTCCGTGACCGGGCCGCGGTCCTCGCCCGCGACAACCAGGCCGACGCCGCCCTCGTCGAGATGCTCGACAAGCTGTCGGCGGGCATCCCCGTCGACGGCATGGAGGCCCTGCTGCCGGTGCTCCAGTCCGGCGAACTCGTCCTGCTCACCGAGGTGCTGCCCGAGGGCACCCACGTGCTGCTGTGCGACCCCGAGAAGATCCGCACCCGCGCAACCGATCTCGTCCGCACCGGGCAGGAATTCCTGGAGGCGTCCTGGACGGCGGCCTCGATCGGAGCCGAGGCGCCACTCGACACGTCCACCCTCGACACCTCCGGCATGACCGGGGTCGACCTGGCCGCGTCCGCGTACCGGAGCCTGCGGCAGGTCCGGGAGAGCACCGAGGAGGCCGGGCGGTCGTGGTGGACCGTCAGCCCACTCGCCTCGGGCAACGAGGACGAGCTGGTCCTCGACATCCAGGCGGCGCCGGAGGTGCGTGGCTCCGACGAGCTGCTCGCCGAGCTGTTCGTGATGCTGCGGGCCCACGTCACCACCGGCGGGCGCGCCGCGATCGTCGTCGCCGGGTCCGGCACCGCGCAGCGCGCGCTCGAACGACTCCGTGACGCCGAGGTCCCGACCGTGCTGCTCGCGCCGGGAGCCGAACCGGCCCGTGGCCAGGTGTCGGTGCTGTGCGGCTCGCTGCAGAACGGACTCGTACTGCCCGCCGAGCGGCCCGACGCCGGGTTGGTGCTGGTGTCGGAGGCGGACCTGACCGGCAATCGGGTCGCGGCCGCGGGCGACGGCAGGCGACTGCCACCGAAGCGCCGCAACCAGGTCGATCCCCTCGCGCTGACCGCGGGCGACATGGTGGTGCACGACCAGCACGGCATCGGCCGGTTCGTGGAGATGGTCGAACGGACCGTCGGCGGCGCCCGCCGCGAGTACCTCGTCATCGAGTACGCGGCCAGCAAGCGCGGGCACCCGGGGGACCGGCTGTTCGTGCCCATGGAGTCCCTCGACCAGTTGTCGCGCTACGTGGGCGGCGAGCTGCCCGCCCTCAGCAAGCTCGGCGGCTCGGACTGGCAGAACACGAAACGCAAGGCGCGCAAGGCCGTCCGTGAGATCGCCGGTGAACTCGTGCAGCTGTACGCGGCCCGGCAGGCGGCGCCCGGCCACGCCTTCGGCCCCGACACCCCGTGGCAGAAGGAGATGGAGGACGCGTTCGCGTTCACCGAGACCCAGGACCAGCTCACGGTCATCGACGAGGTCAAGGCCGACATGGAGAAGCCGGTCCCGATGGACCGTGTCGTCATCGGCGACGTCGGATACGGCAAGACCGAGGTCGCGGTGCGCGCGGCGTTCAAGGCCGTCCAGGACGGCAAGCAGGTGGCGGTCCTCGTGCCGACCACCCTGCTCGCGCAGCAGCACCTGCAGACGTTCTCCGAACGGATGTCGAACTTCCCGGTGAAGGTCCGTGGCCTGTCCCGGTTCACCGACCCCGGCGAGTCGAAGGAGATCATCGCGCAGCTCGCCGACGGCGAGGTCGACGTCGTCGTCGGCACGCACCGGCTGCTGCAGACCGGCGTCCGCTGGAAGGATCTCGGCCTGGTGATCGTCGACGAGGAGCAGCGGTTCGGTGTCGAGCACAAGGAACACATCAAGGCGCTGCGCACGCACGTCGACGTGCTCACCATGTCCGCGACCCCGATCCCGCGCACGCTGGAGATGAGCATGGCCGGCATCCGGGAGATGTCGACGATCCTCACCCCGCCCGAGGAACGGCACCCCGTGCTCACCTACGTCGGTGCCTACGCCGACAAGCAGGTGGCCGCCGCGATCCGTCGCGAGTTGCTGCGTGACGGCCAGGTGTTCTACGTGCACAACCGGGTCAGCTCGATCGACAAGGCCGCCAAGCGGATTCGCGAGCTCGTACCCGAGGCCCGGGTGGTGGTCGCCCACGGCCAGATGAACGAGGAGACGCTGGAGAAGACCGTCCAGGGATTCTGGGAACGCGAGTTCGACGTCCTCGTCTGCACGACGATCATCGAGACCGGACTCGACATCTCCAACGCGAACACCCTGCTCGTCGAGCGGGCCGACTCGCTCGGCCTGTCGCAGCTCCACCAGCTTCGTGGTCGCGTCGGGCGCAGTCGTGAGCGCGGCTACGCCTACTTCCTGTACCCGCCGGAGAAGCCGCTGACCGAGACGGCCTACGACCGGCTCGCGACCATCTCGCAGAACTCGGACCTCGGTGCGGGCATGGCCGTCGCGATGAAGGACCTCGAGATCCGCGGCGCCGGCAACGTGTTGGGCGCCGAGCAGTCCGGGCACGTCGCCGGTGTCGGCTTCGACCTGTACGTGCGCCTCGTCGGCGAGGCCGTCGAGGCGTACCGGGCGGTCGCGGACGGTCGGCCGATCACCACGGACGAGGCACCGAAGGAGGTGCGCATCGACCTGCCCGTGGACGCGCACATCCCGCCCGACTACGTGACCAGCGACCGGCTGCGGCTCGAGGCGTACCGCAAGCTCGCGGCAGCGACCGGCGACGACGAGATCGGCGCCGTCGTCGACGAGCTCGTCGACCGCTACGGCCCCCTGCCCGAGGAGGTCGGACGCCTGGTGTCCGTCGCGAAGCTCCGGCTCCTGTGCCGCGAGTACGGGATCGAGGAGGTCGCGGTCACGGGTACCCAGCTGAAGATCTCGCCGATGCAGCTCCCCGACTCGAAGCAGTTGCGGCTCAAGCGGATGTACTCGGCCGCGCAGTACCGGGCCACCACCGGGATGGTGCAGATGCCGCTGCCGCGCACCGGCGGCGTCGGCTCCGACCGGGTGCGCGACGTCCAGTTGCTGCAGTACACCGCGGACTTCCTCCTCGCCATGGACGGCAAGGCCGCCGGATCGGTGGACCTGTCGGTCGCGGTGGGGGCACCCGCGTGACGGCTGGAGAGCCGTCGCCGGGCGACCGCACCCTCGGCGACGGGCTGGTCGAGGCCGCCGAGGTGATGGACCGCCTGTGGTCCTACGGCGGATGGGAGGTCACCCAGACCCACGAGTCGCTGACCACCTACCTCGTCGAGGAGACGTACGAACTGCTCGACGCCGTCGCCGCGGGTGACGCCGTCGAGATTCGCGAGGAACTGGGGGATCTGTTGCTGCAGGTGCTCTTCCACGCCCGCATCGCCGAGGCCGCGGGCGAGTTCACCGTCGACGACGTCGCAGCGGAACTGGTCGCGAAGCTGGCGCACCGCAGCCCGCACCTCGCCGACGACGTCGCCGGGCCGATCGACATCGCCGAGCAGGAGCGGGCGTGGGAGGCACGCAAGGAGGCCGAGAAGCAACGCGCGTCCTGCCTCGACGGGATCGCGACCTCCCTGCCGTCGCTCGCGTTCGCCGAGAAGGTGCTCGGCCGGGCCCGCAAGGCCGGGTTGCCGGACGACCTCATCCCCGTCGATCTGCTCACCGTCGAGGTCGGCGAGAACGCGGAGGTCCGGCTCCGGGCGGCTGTGCTCGCGTTCGCCGAACGGGTGCGCCGAGCGGAGGAATGCGCTGCAGCGGCGGGTGCGACGCGTCTCACCACGGACGACTGGCGCACGCACTGGACGTAGCGGTCGCCGGTGCGTCCGCACCTGGCTCCCGCTGACCACAGGCATTATCGACAGGGTGATCAGCAGACGAGCACTGTGCGCGGGTGCGGCCGTCCTCGCACTCGCGACGACTCTCGCCGCCTGCTCCTTCGAGCCCGAGCCGGCCATCCCGCAGGCCCTGCCCCCGCTGCCCGGCGCCGCGGTGCCGCTGATCGACGTGGACGCGCCGGGGCGCACCGCGGGCCAGCTCGCGGACTGGGCCACCGGCGTGTCCGACGCGACGGGCATCTCGTCGACGGCACTCGAGGCATACGGATACGCGGCCGCCGTGATGGCGCAGTCGCGCCCCGACTGTGGCATCACCTGGACCACCATCGCGGGCATCGCCGGGGTGGAGAGCAGGCACGGGACGCACCGCGGCGCGTCCGTCGACGTCGACGGCACCGTCGCCCCGCCGATCCGCGGCATCCCTCTCGACGGCGGGCCGGGTGTCGCCGAGATCCCCGACACCGACGGCGGCGCGCTCGACGGTGACGCCGTCCACGACCGTGCGATGGGTCCGCTGCAGTTCATCCCCGAAACCTGGCGCCGGTGGGGCGTGGACGCGAACGGGGACGGAGTCGTCGACGTCGACAGCATCGACGACGCGGCCCTGACGGCGGCCCGGTACCTGTGCGCCCGTGGCGGTGACCTCACCGTGGAGGCCGGGTGGCGGCAGGCGTTGATGGCCTACAACCTGTCCGGCGAGTACCTCCTCGATGTCCGCGACCGGGCCAACACCTATGCCGTGCGCAGCGCACCGTGAGACCACGCGCGGAACACACTGTGAGATCGCGCGCGGAACGCACGGTGAGTTCCGCGTCCGGCGTGTACCGGGGCACCCCGGCCGGTTGGGTTGGTTACCCTCGGACCTGGCACTATTAGCGAAATCGCCGAAGCCGACGCGCCCGCGTCGGTTGGCGTCGCCCGAGAACCAGTACAGCCGCCGATAAGGAGAACCATCCGTGGCCATCATTCAGCAGGTCGGAGCCCGCGAGATCCTCGATTCGCGAGGAAACCCGACGGTCGAGGTCGAGGTGCTGCTGGAGGACGGCACCTTCGCGCGCGCCGCGGTGCCCTCGGGCGCGTCGACCGGCGAGCACGAGGCCGTGGAACTGCGTGACGGCGGCGACCGCTACCTGGGCAAGGGTGTCGAGAAGGCCGTCGAGGCGGTCCTCGACGACATCGCGCCCGCGATCATCGGCCTCGACGCCGCCGAGCAGCGCGCCGTCGACCAGGCACTCCTCGACGAGGATGGCACCCCGGACAAGTCACGCCTCGGCGCGAACGCCCTGCTCGGTGCGTCGCTCGCGGTGGCGAAGGCGGCGGCCGAGTCGTCCGGACTGGACCTGTTCCGCTACGTCGGCGGCCCGAACGCCCACATCCTGCCGGTCCCGATGATGAACATCATCAACGGTGGCGCGCACGCGGACAGCGGCGTCGACGTCCAGGAGTTCATGATCGCGCCGATCGGTGCACCGACCTTCAAGGAGTCCCTGCGCTGGGGCGCCGAGGTCTACCACTCCCTCAAGTCGGTGCTCAAGGCCAAGGGCCTGTCGACGGGTCTCGGCGACGAGGGCGGCTTCGCGCCGAACCTGGCCGGCACCAAGGAGGCGCTGGACCTGATCGGGGAGGCCGTCGCCAAGACCGGCCTGAAGCTGGGCACGGACGTCGCGCTGGCGCTGGATGTCGCCGCCACCGAGTTCTACACCGACGGCACCGGTTACAAGTTCGAGGGCAAGGTCCGCTCGGCCGACGAGATGGGTGCGTTCTACGCGGAGCTGCTCGGCCAGTACCCGCTGGTCTCGATCGAGGACCCGCTCAGCGAGGACGACTGGGACGGTTGGGTCGCGCTCACCGATGCGATCGGCGACAAGATCCAGCTCGTCGGTGACGACCTCTTCGTCACCAACCCGGAGCGTCTCGAGGACGGCATCGTCAAGGGCGCCGCGAACGCACTGCTGGTGAAGGTCAACCAGATCGGCACGCTGACCGAGACCCTCGACGCCGTCGAGCTGGCCCACCGCAACGGGTACAAGACGATGATGAGCCACCGGTCCGGCGAGACCGAGGACACCACCATCGCGGACCTCGCCGTCGCCGTCGGCAGCGGCCAGATCAAGACCGGCGCCCCGGCACGGTCCGAGCGGGTCGCGAAGTACAACCAGCTCCTCCGCATCGAGGAGTCGCTCGGCGACGCCGCACGCTACGCGGGCGAGATCGCCTTCCCGCGGTTCGGCGCCTGACCGGTAACGGATCATGAGCCAGCGCGGCAGGTCCCGACCGGGGGGCAGCCCGGTCGGCCGTGACCCGCGTCGCGCCCGTGACGGGTCGGGTCCGCGTCGAACGACACGGACCCGACCGACGGGATCTGCCGCGCCCGGCAACCGGGCGGACGGCACCTCGGACGCCACGCCCGCGTCGCCGTCCCCGTCACCGACGGAGAAGCCGGTCGGTGCCCGGTCGAAGACCCGGCGCAGCGCCGCGCCCGGGCCCGAGCGAACCATCCTCGGGCTCTCCACGGCCCGCGCCGTCGTCCTCGCGATGGTGCTGTGCGCGGTCGTGCTGACGCTGGCGATGCCGCTCCGCACCTATCTCAGCCAGCGCAGCGAGGCCGAACAGGTCGCGGAACAGCGGGAACAGCTCGAAGCGGACGTCGCGCGCCTGACCCGCGAGAACGAGCAGGCGGACGACCCGGCGCACGTGAAGGCGCAGGCACGGGAGCGTCTGCAGTACGTGATGCCGGGGGAGACCCCGTACCAGGTTCAGCTCCCCGGGGCGACGGCGCCGCCGGTCGAGGACCTGACCACACCGAAGCACGACAACGACCCCTGGTACACCGACCTGTGGCGACCGATCGCCGAGCCGCAGCCGACGCCGACGGCGCCGCCTGCGCTCGCACCGACGGTGCCACCCGCGCCGGACGAGGCGGGGACGATGACCATTCCGGACGATCAAGGAGGACCCACCGGGTGAGCGAGCACGAGATTCCACAGGCCGACCTGGACGTGGTGGCAGCTCAGCTGGGCCGCGAGCCGCGCGGCGTCCTCGCGATCGCGTACCGCGCACCCGACGGCACCCCCGGCGTCGTCAAGACCGCCCCACGCCTTCCGGACGGCACCCCGTTCCCGACCCTCTACTACCTGACCGACCCGCGGCTGACCGCGGAGGCCAGCCGTCAGGAGTCGGCGGGTGTGATGCGGGAGATGACCGAGCGTCTCACTCGTGACGCCGAGCTCGCCGCCAACTACCGGCAGGCGCACGAGGCGTACCTGGCCGAACGCAACGCGATCGAGTCGCTGGGTACGGACTTCACCGGCGGCGGTATGCCGGACCGCGTGAAGTGCCTGCACGTCCTGATGGCGCACGCGCTCGCGAAGGGTCCGGGGGTCAACCTGCTCGGCGACGAGTCCGTCGCCCTCGCCGCCGACCACGGGTTGCGCGGCACTGCGATTCCCGCGGACTGGCCGCAGTACGTGGCTCCCACGGCCGCCGGAGATGCCGAATGACTCGCGTCGCCGCCATCGACTGCGGCACCAACTCGATCCGGCTGCTCGTCGCGGACGCGGACGGCGACGGTGTCCTCACCGACGTCGCGCGCGAGATGCGGGTCAACCGGCTCGGGCAGGGCGTCGATGCCACCGGGCGGTTCGCGCCGGAAGCCATCGAGCGCACCCGCGTCGCGCTCGAGGAGTACGCCGGAATGATCCGCGAGACCGGGGCCACGAAGGTCCGCATGGTCGCGACGTCCGCAACGCGTGACGCAGCGAACCGCGAGGAGTTCTTCGCGATGACCCGCGAGATCCTCGGCGCCGTCATCCCCGGCGCGGAAGCCGAGGTGATCACCGGCGACGAGGAGGCCCGGCTGTCCTTCGCCGGTGCCGTCGGCGAACTCGATTCGGCCGCAGGGCCTTTCCTCGTCGTCGACCTCGGTGGAGGATCCACCGAGCTGGTGCTCGGCGACGGCGACGGCGTCCGCGCCGCGTACTCGACGAACATCGGCTGCGTCCGGCTGACGGAGCGCTGCCTGCACGACGACCCGCCGACCGCGGAACAGGTCGAGGCGGCCCGCGCCTTCGCCGCCGAGAAACTGGGGGAGGCGTTCGACCGCGTTCCCGTCGAGCAGGCGCACACCTGGGTCGGCGTCGCGGGCACCATGACCACCCTGGCCGCGGTGTCGCTCGAACTGCCGGAGTACGACGCCGAGCAGGTGCACCTGTCGCGCATGTCGCGGGAGCGGCTGCACGAGGTGAACGACTCGCTGCTGAACATGACGCACGAGCAGCGCGCCGCGATCACCGTGATCCACCCGGGACGGGTGGACGTCATCGGCGGCGGCGCCATCGTCGCCGACGTCCTCGGCGTGGAACTCGCCCGCCGCGCAGACATCAGCGAGATGATCGTCAGCGAGCACGACATCCTCGACGGGATCGCCCTGTCGATTCTCTGACCTGGTGGCGCCCCGGGCGCCCCGCCCCCGTAGCCCAATTGGCAGAGGCAGCGGACTTAAAATCCGCAAAGTGTCGGTTCGAGCCCGACCGGGGGCACTGTTCAGGGCCGTTTTTGAGCGATCATCGGCCTGACCCAGCCGCCGAAGTGTCACGAGTTGTCGCGACCGGGGCGGAACTCGCCGCAGCGACCAGCGCCGGATCCTGTGAGTGCGCGTACTTCGCCAGGGGGAACGCGCTGGCGTGACCGAGCCGCTCGACATTGCGATCAATGGGGCGGTGGTGGCCCAGTCGAGCGGCGGGTGAATCCAGCGACCGCCACGTACACCTACACCCCGGCGGCCGATGACCTCATTTCACTACTCACGAAATCCGACCACGACGGGCGTCGCTAACCGGACAGTCCAGTCCGGCCAGTTTGTAACCCTTTTTGCTCGCAGAACCGACGTGACGAAACGGCCTCACCGTTTCGCGTCCACGGCGTTCAGCCGCTTCTGGAGAAAGCGAAGTGGTCAGTCAACTAGAGGACATCGACGTACTCGCGCCAAGGCGCACTATGCGCAGCTCATGCCGGGTAGGTCGGGCTCGAGTCGAGTCCGCGCGACTGAGCTGGCTCCAGCAAACCTTGCACCGCGACGCTAATATCCCTGCGTCCTACGGAAAGTAGGCAGTGGACTGGTTGATTCTGGGGGATCTGAGGATGGTCCGTAAATGGCGGGCAACAGTGCTGTCTGCGGCGGCCGCCGTGCTGGCGTCAGTGGCAGTGCCACTGTGGTCTGCACCTTTGGCGTCGGCAGCCAACTCCAACTGTGTGCCGGTGGTTGTCATTCCGCTGCGAGGTTCCGGTGAGACGTCGGTGGGGATGACGAGCTACCCCGGTCAGCACGGGGGTGGTTGGGAAGGTCCCACGCTGCAGAAGCTTCTCGGCCAGGCTGCGTGGGGGAACTACCTGCGAGGCGCCCCGATTCTGGACGTCCCCGCTCCAGGGGGCGCGCTGGGGACAGAAGGCTACCCTGCAGCGCGGGTGATCATGCTCGAGGACGGCACGATCGAAAACTCCGAGGAGATCATCACCTCCGCGAACGCCGGCGCGGCTGCGGCGCTTCGGGTGTACCGCGAGTTCAGTCAGGCACCTGGCTGCGCCGATCCGAAAGTGGTATTCGTCGGCTACTCCCAAGGCGCCATGGCAGCACGCACTGCCGCGAACACCCTCAACGTCCTCCATCCCGGCGAGTCTCGGGTGGCCGGCGTCTTCACCGTTGGCGACCCACTGCAGAAGCCGAATGCCGACGGAGTCTTCGGTTCCGGATCGGACGGCCAGGGGGTGTTCCGGCTCCTACTCGGAGACTACAACGACACCTTCTACACACTGCCTGGCGTTGATCGGGTTTCCATCTGCCACGACGACGACACCATCTGCACGGTGGGGTGGCCTTTCAAGTTCGACACGCACCTGACGTACTTCAACGACGACATGAAGTTCGTGACGAATGCGGGCGCTTCGCCGTCGACAACGAGTGAAGTCGAGTACATGTCGAAGGCGCTGCAAGCCACCATCATCAAAGCCCGATTGGCGTACGGAATGGGCCCGAAGGTCGAGCCCGTCAAGGACGTCTACGGAGTGGGCGACTCGGTGACCGCGACGTACAGTCTGGATCGACCGGCCGGGATCGGCGAACGCTTGATGATGCTCAACCTGTACCAGGCGCTCGATCAGTGCCAGTTCGGGATGGGCACGTGGAACCGTAGCGGGACGGCGCCGCCGGACGCACTCGACATCATCCAGATCACCGCCAACGGTCGGCGGCTGACGAACATTGCGAGTCTGCTTGGCTATAGCGACCCGATCGCGCTCACACCGGGGTCGACCTCAGTATCTGTCCGCATCACGCTCAACAACGCTGCCCTGAAGGACGCGGCCCTGACGAAGTTCATACCCAGCCCGCTCTATCCCGACCAGGACCGATTCGACATCAATGGCAACGGGAAGTTTGACGGCACCGAGGCATACGCTGCGTACGAGGACGCACTGTCCGGTCGCTGTGGTGGTATCGATGCCATCGGCGCGGGCGGCAACTGGTTCGCCGATGTCATGAACAGCAACAACGAAGCGATCCAGACGTGGCAGGATTCGCCAGCGCTGCGGCTGCGGTTGCTCGCCACCGGAACACCGGATGCCACCACGGGATACGCGCGGGGGCAGGCGCTGCGCCTGAACATCACCGGACTGACCGGCGGTAGTACGTATGGCGTGTACTTCGAGTCGGATCCGGTCCTTCTCGCGACGGTCAGCACCAGCAGCGGTGGCACCGTCACCACGGACGTCACCATCCCGAGCAACGCCGAACCCGGCCAGCATCACATCGTCGTCCGGAACAGTGACAACGGTGAGGCCGCACGCGTGGCGCTCACTGTGACGGCAGATGGATCACCGGGACCCGTCGTCGACCTCCCGATTTCGGGCGGCGGTACCAGCCCTGAGGATCCGTCGAGCGGCGGCTCGTCGTCGCCATTTGGTAGCTGACGGGTTCATCTGAGTGCTGCTGATGATCGGGTTCGGCCTCAACTTCGCCAGCCTGTTCAGCTCTCAACGGCACCCAACTGCATAGTCGGGACCACGAGAAGAGACCCTTACCCTCACGTGCGGGTAAGGGTCTCTTCGTCGACTCCGAGAACCGGAAGTCGCCCTGCCACGTCAAACACGACGTGGATGACGACATCGCGCTACGGCACTTCGATGGCCTGCCTCCGCCACTCAGCGAGAAACAGGTCTACGCCGCTCTCGATCTCGTCGTGTGGGAGTTGTTGATGCTGCGGTGTTGAGATGGTCTGACTTGGACGAACGGGCCCGCCCGACGGAAGGCGTATGGGTCGGTGATCGTGATCGTGATCGATCGTGATCGGTATCGACCCGCACAAGTCCGCCCACACCGCGACCGCGGTCGACCCGGAGACCAACCGGGACATCGGATCGGTGCGCATTGACCGCCTGAGGACAAGGAAGAGCCTCCTACAGGAGGGGGGTGATCGCTTCGCGGAGCGACTCTGGTTCCGGAAGCGTCAGTCGTCTGGTGACTGGCTCCAGTCCGATCGCTTCCCATGATGTGACGAGCGGTAGGTTGCTCGAGGTCGGGAGCGGTGAGATCTCGAAAAGGAACTCACGCCGATAGGTGCCGGGATGCTGGTGCCAGCCCTCCGTGCTACGGCGTCGAATGGGCTGAAGTGCAGGGTCTTCGAGGGCCCTTAGCTGAAGCTGTTCCCCTGGGTATTCCCCACGCCTGGGTTGCCCAGTTTCGGGGTCATGCTCGGCGGGCGCAACGAACTGATTCTTCATTCGCTCCGCTTGGAGTCCTGCAGCGACGACAACTACGGCCAGGTCAAGCCCTGACGAGTAGGCGACGATCTCACGCAGCCCCACGATCACCTGGGCGGTCTGTGCAAGCACCGCAGAACCATGTGCGATTGCGCCGATCTCCGCTGCATCGGGGGGCACGATCCGTTGGCTCCAGATCATCGTTCGAGCTTGTCACATGGCGGCTAACGGCGTACGCAGGCGAGGCAGCTACTCGGACGTCAGAAACAATGGATCGGCCCGCCCCGCAGCCTTGTCCTGAAAGCCTGCGTGGCGGGCCGTCCGCGTCCCCCTGGAGTTTCCTGAACTCCAAGTGACGCTTACGTACGCTAACCGTTGTTGCTAGACAATTGCCAGTCGCGGGCGGTCTTGATCGGTTAGGGACTTCTACGCCGTATAGCTGCTACACCAAATGGTGCCGGCGAATTAGCCATCGGGCGCGATGGGGACACCGGCTGACGACCGGGCGCGTCCGATCCGAGGGGCCGCCGGAGCTGTCCACCGCTCCGACGGCCCCGATGCATCCAGCTCAGTCGAGAGGCGTCGGGTTGAACTCCCCGAACAGGCCGCGGTCTTCGCCAGCGAGGTACTGCTGGTGCTGGTGGTCAGCTCGCGCCGCGAGGCGGGACCGTTCAGCGCGCTCGCCATTCAACCGGTCCTGACGCTTCCGCCACCACACGGCGCCGCCGACATACGCGCCCCACACGACGAGCGCGGCCAGAGCGAGTCCGACGAGGAGCTTCCAGTACGTCAGGATCAGTCCGACTGCGAGGAAGCCGAGGATCCAAGGGGCGATGCCCTTCATGACTCTCCTGGGTTCGTCGCACAAGTGATCGCCTTCTGAAGCTCCCTGTCTGCGTCTAGCATCTTGAAGCTCGCGTTCTGGCACTGTTTGGTGAATCCGCCATCGACGACCTCGGAGTTCGGGCGATCGCACACATTCGAGGCGAGGGTCGCGGCGGTGAGGATCGCGTCGATCTCCTCGACTACTTCAGGCCATCCTTCGGGCGTTTCAGCTCGAAAGTCATCAACGGTTGCGAACGCTGGTGGACGCAGCGCAGCGGACGACTCGACGGAGGACAGGCCCTCGGGGGTGGTGTATTCCGGCGAGGAGCATACGGTCAGCGCGACCGAGGCGACCACAACGGCGACACCTGTTCTCCAGTTCACTTCCGGATTCAACCAGATCACTCGGAGAGTGAGGCGGGGCAGCGACGGCTGGGTCTCGCCACGTCAGCAACCCAAGACCGACGAGCACAGGCTAAATCCGCACAGTGTCGGTTCGAGCCCGACCGGGGGCACACCACGATCGACGGGTCTACGCTCCACAGTGACCGTCGACGACGTGGGAGGCGCCGTGCGTATCGGGACCGTTCACCGTCTGCTCGTACTCCTGTCGTCACTTGCGCTGCTCGTCGGAGGGCCGCTGGCGGCGGCTCCGTCGGCAGGCGCGGTGGTCCCTGCACCCTCCGCCGGATACGGCTTCTCGCAGGGTGCGGCGCAACTGTTCCTCGGCGCCGACGAACTGGATCGGGAACTGGACGCGGTGTCGCGGACGGACGCGCAGTGGCTTCGGGTGATGGTCGACTGGTCGACCGTCGAACGCACCGAGGGCGTCTTCGACTGGACCGTTCCGGATCGGGTGATCGGTGCGGCCCGCGGTCACGACCTGCAGGTGCTGTCCATCGTTCTCACTGCTCCCACCTGGGCGCGGCAGGGTGGCGCGCTGGGCGCGACCTATGCCCCGCCTGCCGATCCCGCCACGTTGGGGCGGTTCATGCAGGCGTTCGTCGCCCGCTACCCGGACGTGACTCATCACGAGATCTGGAACGAGCCGAACCTTCCGATCTTCTGGGGACAGTGGCCGGATCCCGCTCGGTACACGGCGCTGTTGAAGGCGGCGTACTCGGCGATCAAGGCGGTGCAGCCGGCCTCGACGGTTGTAGCTGCAGGCCTGAGTCCGCAGGCGGGAGCGGTGGACTTCGTCACCCGTATGTACGAGGCCGGCGCCAAGGGGTACTTCGATGCCGCGGCGATGCACCCGTACGTGTTCCCGTCAGGGCTCGCCGCCACGCCGAACGGCTGGACCGAGACGGAGCAGATTCGCTCGGTGATGGTGGCCAACGGTGATGGCGCCAAACAGATCTGGCTGACCGAGATGGGCGCGCCGACGACACCGGAATCGGCTGCGACCGGAGGTTCCTCCGGATCGGGAGGATTCGGGGCGACGGACATGGTCAGCCAGGAACAGCAGGCGGCGCAGATCGTCGACGTGCTGGGCGCTGCCGCTGCCTCCGGGTACTGCGGTCCGGCGTTCGTCTACTCGGTACGGGACTGGGGAACGTCGCCGAGCAACCGCGAGGACAACTTCGGCGCCCTGCTGACCAACGACTGGCAGCCGAAGATCGCGGCATCGGTCCTCGCCCGATAGCGCTGCCGGCGAGGTACCGACGACGCCGTGTTCGTTCAGGCCCGGTCGAGAACCGCCCCGGACGCCTCCAGCAGTTCGGCGTAGGACTGCCGCAGCAAGCGTTCGTACGCGGCAGGCTCCGGGAGCACGGCACTGTCGACCGTGACTGTCAACGACACCCGATTGCCGACCGACGAGACGAAGTGCGCCAGCGTGGCTCCGTCGGCGATGGTCAGGTAGCTCACCCGGTCGGCGACGGGCACGCCCAAGAACGTCGCATCCTGGAGGCGGCTCGGGACGTTCGAGACCATCGTGACCGGTCCGGCGTGCGGCGCGTTCGCCTTCCGGGCACGTGCGCCTGCGATTCGGGTGACGTACGCCGGGATCGAGGTTGGAAGGGCCCGTAGCCGAACCATTACGGGATGCGCCTGCCGCCGCTTCTCGGTGCTCGCCGCTGCGTGTACGAGGCGGAGTCGCGCGACCGGATCGCTCTCGTTCACATGGAGATCCACGTTGCCGAGCGCGAAGCTGTTCTCGGTGTCGGCGAGGTCGTCGACCGCGATCGGCATGGCAGCGGACAGCGGCCGATCGGCAGGCTCGTCCAGATCTGAGAGGAGTCGACCGAGTGCGCCCGCAATCACCGTGAGCAGAACGTCGTTCACGGTGGCGCCCGGCACGGAGCGCCGGATGTCGCGGATCTCGTCGAGGTCGAAGTGGGTCAAGCCGAGTGCAGGGTGTCCCTCGATCCGCTTGTTGAACCGCGTCATCACGGGTGTGGCCGCCCGGCTGACGTCGACGCGCGCTGCGGCCCGCGCGAGGCGGGGCGCTCGCAGCAGAGCACCGAGGTACCTCGCGAAGTCCTCGGGGACGCGCAGTGCGCCGCGGATCGCGCTGTGTGCGCGGGGCGATACCGGCTCGGCCGCAGGCTCCGGCGTCGCGGTGAGCATCCGCCGGTACGTCGCCGCCGTCACCACGCCGTCGCCGATCGAGTGGTGGAACCGGAACGCGAGGATCGCGGCCGTGTCGGGGAGTCCGTCGCCGAGCCCTCGGACACCGTCGATGACGGTGAGATCCCAGGGTGGTCTGGTCAGATCCATCCGACTCTCCAGGAGCCGAGAGATCACGGCGTCGGCTCCGGCACGGTCCGATGCCCGAGTGACGGTGACGTGGTCGGCGACGGTGAGGTCGGGATCCTCCACCCACGACGGATAGGTGATGTCGCCCCAGGTCCGGCGCAGCTTGCGCCGGAATATCGGCGAGCACTCGAGGCGTTCGGTCATCCAGGTGACCGCGGCATCCTCGTCCACGCGCAGATCCGCGGCATCGACGATGGCGGTGGTGACGATGTTGGCCGGCGCGCGGTCGGATTCGAGATAGATGTTCGCCGCGTCGCGGGGCGCGAGTTCAATTGCCGGTAGTTGCTTAGCAAAAGACATGCCGGGATGGTGCCAAAACCGAAGCCCCGTCGGTCGAACAGATGACAGCCGTTCGGCTTCTGTGATCCACATGGGATTCGTTGTTCACCGGATGTTCAATTGATGCCCCGGCGCGGCGAGATCATGCGCAGCTGTTCGGCGCGGGGAATCGATGCCTGATCAGCGACCGCGCAGTCCGATGAATTCGGCGACACCGCGTCCGGCGCTCTCGATCATGCCGATCGGCTTCATTGCGACCTCGGCGACTCCGACCAGCCGTTCCACCCGGCCGACGATGATTTCGAGGCGAGCCACGACGGCGATCATGCGTTCGGCGATGGCGTCAACGTTGTCCAGGGACGCCACGAATCGGTTCAGTGCGTCGTCCAGCGTGGCGATGGTGGCGTTCATGTCGCCCATCGTGGCGTCGATTCCGGTGAGGGCGCCGTCGAGGTCGGTGAGGATGGCGTCGACCTGGCCCACAGTCAGGTCGGCATTGAGAGCGGCCTGCGCGAGCTTCCGGAGGCGTTGCCGCTCGGGTGTCGGTGGGCCGGAATCTCCTCGTGTACCCGTGTTGTCGACCATGCGGCCGATTATTCACCGAGGGGGTGACAGGTGAGGACTCCTGTGCGGATGTGATGACACGCACGCACGGTTCGGCGCGACGTTGGCAATACATTGGCAAACACAATGTGCGAAGCTTGCGCAGCGGTGTGAACCGCTGGTTCGGGGTGGATGCGGATTTCGTGGGTTGTTGCGTGTCACCTCGTAGTGCGTTGCCCCGCCCCCGACCGCGGGCGCGGGTCCTCCTTCTCGTGAAAGTGGTTGCACCTCATGCTCGATTCGTTCTGGGATTTCCTCTGGTACACCCTGCTGATCTTCGCCTTCGTGGCGTACCTGATCATCCTGTTCCAGATCATCGGCGACCTGTTCCGGGACCACAAGCTCAGTGGTGTGTGGAAGGCCGTCTGGATCTTCTTCCTCATCGTGTTCCCGTATCTGACGGCGTTCGCCTACCTGATCTTCCGCGGTCGCGGCATGAGCGAGCGCGCGTTCGCGGCTCACGCCGAGGCGCAGAAGGCCGCCGACGCGTACATCAAGCAGGTCGCGGGCACGAGTTCACCCGCCGATGCGATCACGTCGGCGAAGTCGCTGCTCGACAGTGGTGCGATCACCCAGGGCGAGTTCGACCAGCTGAAGGCGAAGGCGCTCGCCTGACCAGCGCAGACACTGTTCAGGGGCTCGCCCGGTGACACCGGGCGAGCCCCTGAACCGTCTGTCGCGCTGTACGTGTCAGATACGGACGAGCATCTTGCCGACATTGGCGCCGCGCATCAACTGGAAGAAGGCGTCCACGGCGTTGTCGATGCCGTCGACCACCGTCTCGGCGTGGACGACCTCACCCGAGGCGAGCCACGGGCCCATCTTCGCGGCGAACTCCGGGAAGTGGTGCGCGTAGTTGCCGAGGGTGAACCCCTGCAGGGTCAGTCCGCGGGAGATGATCTTCACCAGGTTGTCGGGGCCCGGAGCGGTTTCGGTCGAGTTGTAGCCGGCGATGGCGCCGCAGAGTGCGGCTCGGCCGCCCTGGCTCATCACGTCGATCGCAGCTTCCAGGTGGTCGCCGCCGACATTGTCGAAGTAGACGTCGATGCCGTCGCCCGCGATGTCCGCCAACTGCTCTCGGATGGGGGCCTGCTTGTAGTCGACCGCGGCGTCGTACCCGTACCTGTCGGTGAGCAGCGCGACCTTGTCCGGTGACCCTGCCGAGCCGACGACTCGCGATGCACCTTCGAGGCGGGCGATCTGGCCGGCGGCTGTTCCGACGGCGCCCGCCGCGCCGGAGACGAACACGGCGTCGCCCGGTTTCAGATGGGCGATGTACTTGAGTCCGACGTACGCGGTCAGTCCGGTCATTCCGAGGATGCCCAGGAACACCGAGTTCGGCACGCCGGGAATCTCGTCCACGACACGGAACGCGCCTGCATCGCCCTGCGCGACGTCCCGCCAGCCGAGGTCGTGCACGACGACCGCGCCGACGGGATGGGTGGGCGAGGTGGATTCGACGATGCGTCCGACGGCGCCGCCGGTCATCGTCTCACCGAGTCGGAAGGCCGGAATGTAGGATTTCACGTCGTTCATCCGGCCGCGCATGTACGGGTCGACCGACAGGAACTCGTTGGCGACGCGCACCTGGTTCGGCGCGAGGTCGGGGAGGTCGACGACGACGGTGCGGAAGTCGTCGTGGGTTGGCCATCCGACGGGGCGGGCGATCAACTGGATCTGGGTGCTGGTTGGCACGAGGCTACTTCTTTCGTGGTGCGGGTTCACAACGCCAGCCCGAACGCGAGGAGTGCGACGGCGACCAGCGATGCCGTGCCCTGCGTGACCGCCGCGCGGGCCTTGTCCGGCGACGAGACGAGCAGGACGAGGGCGGCGGCGAGCATCGAACCGGCACCGGCGAAGATCAGGGCGGCCCCGACCGGCACCTCGTCGATCGCGATGGCGACGATGCCGATCGCTGTGACGATCGCCAGGAAGAGGTTGTAGAAGCCCTGGTTGAACGCGAGCTCCTTGGTCGCGAGGGCCTCCTCCTGTGACGTCCCGAAGGTCGCGCGGGTGCGTGGTGCGGTCCACTGCAGCGATTCCAGCACGAAGATGTAGACGTGCAGGGCCGCTGCGAGTCCGGCGAAGATCAGGCCTGCGGTCACCATGGTCGCTCCTCCCGTTTTGAACTGACCGTTTCAATATATACTGAAATGGTCGTTTCACAATCGGAAGTGAGGATCGCCATGCCGCGGCCACAGGAGTTCGACACCGAAGCCGTCGTGGCTGCGGTTCGGGACGTGTTCTGGGACAAGGGGTTCGAGCAGACTTCCGTACCGGAGCTCGAGCGTGTGACCGGATTGAACCGATCCAGCCTCTACAACGCCTTCGGGAGCAAGCGGGGTCTGTTCGATGCCGCGGTCCAGGACTACCTCGACCGCGTCGTTCGTCCCCGGCTACGCATCCTCACCGGTGAACCGACCTCACCCGACGCCGCGATCCGGTACTACCGCAGTCTGTCCGCCGCGCTCGGAGCGCTGCCCGACGAGTTGTCGTCTCGCGGCTGCCTCCTGCTCAACAGTGCGGCGGGGTTCGCGGCACACGACGACACCCAGCGCGCCGTCGTCGACGCCTACCGCTCGGAACTGGCGGCGGCGCTCGCGCATGCGCTGCACGTCCTCGATCCGTCCTCGTCGCCCGCGGTCCTGGAACGCCGAACCCGGATCCTGTCGGCACTGTCGATCAGTGCGCTGCTCCTCTCCCGGGTGAACCGGAGTGAAGCGGTCGCGCTCGCCGACGCCGCGATCGAGCAGCTGGGGGAGTGGAGCCGGGCCGCCGGTCAGCGGTGAACGGTGAAAACGGGCAGTCGAGCGCTGTCGGGGTGCGCGACGTAGGACACCCGGATCCGGTCACCCGCGCGCTCGGGGAGTTCGCCCTCGATGTGCGAGTACAGCCAGGGGCCCTCGTCGGTCGCGACGATCGCGATGTTGCGGGGCACCTCCCGCCAGCCCTCGTCGTCCGAGGTACGGACGACGGACTTCGACGACACGATGACTCCGAGTCCGGACGCCGGCGTCTGTTCGAAGAGGTCGCTGCGGCACGCCGAGCAGTGGGACACCAGCGGTGCACGCAGGTGTCCGCACGTCGTGCAGCGCTTGAGCAGGAGGGGTCCTGCCTCGTCGGTGACCTCCACCGAGCGTTCTTCGAGAATGTCGGTCATCTGTGCCTCGCCAAGTCGGTGATCGGGACGGGATTCAGTGTTGTGGAGATCGCGCGTCGCGAGATCCGTACTTCTACGGGGTTGGGTGCCTGTTTCCGGTAACGCGGGTACGTAGCCGGGTTGCGCGTGGCGGCCCCGGGGAAGCCCAGAGGCCTCTGAGCTGGGAAAACGTGACCGAGTTCACTGTGCGCCGTACGAAAGAACGCGAACGCGCAGCGCACGGCGTTATCCGCCTCGGTCGCTTCAAGATCAAATTTTGATAAATATTTGGTCACGATCGACGTGTCGAGATGTCTTCGTTACCTTCATCTGCATCCGAGGGTTCCTGGTCCGCCGCTCAGCGAGCGTGACCGAGCCGACCAAGAAGATGAAGGAAGAAACTGTGGCCAACACCCACAGGACGTTGACTCGTTCTCGCTCGCTCACCCGCCGCGCCACGCTCGCGACCACTGCCGCCGTCACCGGCGCGATCGCCGTCGCGGGCCTACAGTTCGGTGCAGGTTCCGCCGCCGCCGCCCCCGTTCACGTCCCCGCGGGCGTGCTCCCTGCCGGAGTCGAGGTGCCGGTCGTCGACGTGCCGGACGCCGCCGCTGCGGACCTGGTCAACGGATTCCTCTCCCAGTTCGGCGCCGGCAGCGTCGGGCCCCGGACTGTCCAGCCCGTGTCCGGGACCCTGAGTTCCGGCTACGGTGCGCGCTGGGGCACTCACCACGGCGGCATCGACATCGCCGCGCCGATCGGGACGCCGATCCAGTCCGCCGCCGACGGCGAGGTCATCTCGGCCGGCCCGGCGTCCGGTTTCGGGCAGTGGGTCCGCGTCCGTCACGACGACGGCACCGTCGCCGTCTACGGCCACGTCGACACTTACTCCGTTCACGTCGGACAGCGCGTCGCCGCGGGGCAGCAGATCGCCACCGTCGGCAACCGTGGGCAGTCCACCGGACCTCATCTGCATTTCGAAGTGTGGGATGCCGCGGGCAATCGGATGAACCCGAATGCCTGGCTCGGCGAGCGTGGCGTCAACCCGACCTGGGGTTCCTGACCCCGTCCCGATTCGTGGGCAGGTTGCCCAATCGACATCGGGTGCCCGTTCGGTGGACGCGGCCGAGACCATCTTGTTATGTTCGGTCGCGGACAAACGGCTTGCAGTTTCCTGCCAGCCGCCGACCGAAGAAACGGACGAGGTACCTGCCGTGGCAGATCATCGCAGTTCAGGGGCGCCTACGCTGGCGTTCGCCGTCGTCGATCCCGACGCGGCACGCGGCCGTCACCGGGCTCCGGCTCAAGGTCACGGAACGGGTGTCAAAGCTGCGACACTCGCCGCGGCGACAGGTGCGATCTTCGTGGGCGGCGCCCAGTTCGCCACGGCCACCGCGTCGGCCGCCACGATCGACATCGCGCCCCTGCCCGCCGACGTCACCGCCGGGCTCAAGTCCGTCGGCGTCGAGGTCCCGGCCGAGGTCGAGGTTCCCGACTTCGCGGCGGACGCCATCCCGGGTTTCGCCACCGCCAAGCAGTGGCTCGAGAACCAGCCCACCGGCTCCGCCAACGCACTGCCCGCCCGGACGGTTCAGCCGGTCAGCGGCACCCTCACCTCCGACTACGGATCCCGGTGGGGCGCCCACCACGGCGGCATCGACATCGCCGCCCCGATCGGCACCCCGGTGCTCGCGGCAGCGGACGGCACCGTCATCTCCGCCGGCGAGGCGTCGGGCTTCGGACTGTGGGTCCGCGTGATGCACGAGGACCGCACCATCACCGTCTACGGCCACGTCAACGACTACCAGGTGACCGTCGGGCAGCAGGTGAAGGCGGGCGAGCAGATCGCCACCGTCGGTAACCGTGGGCAGTCCACCGGCCCGCACCTGCACTTCGAGGTGTGGGACCCGCAGGGCAACAAGACCGACCCCTCGGCATGGCTGCGCGACAACGGCGTGTCCGTGACGTGGGGCAACAACGGGCGCAACGTCTGAGTCGAGATCCGGCTCGGGCTCGGCGCCCGCGACTTCCTAGGATCTGAACTCGTGACCGATACCACCGTCGCGCCGTCGACGCTCGCCGCTCTGCTCTCCTCCCGGTTCAGTTGCCGGGCGTTCCTCCCGGAACCGGTCCCGGAGGCCGTCATCGTCGAGATCCTCACCATGGCGCAGCGCACCCCGTCGTGGTGCAACACCCAGCCCTGGCAGGTCGCCGTCACCGACGGCGAGGCGACCGAACGCTTCCGGGTCGGGCTCGCGGACGCGGTCCGGACCGTGTCGCAGGCCCCGGACATCGAGTTCCCGAGCGGCTATCACGGCGTCTACCGGGATCGCCGCAAGGAAACCGCGCTGCAGCTCTACGCGAGCCTCGGCATTGCCGGCGACCGGCAGGCGTCCGCCGAGCAGACCATGAAGAACTTCGACCTGTTCGGCGCTCCCCACGTCGCCATCGTCACCACCGACGCCGCCCTCGGTACGTATGCGGCGGTCGACTGCGGGTTGTACGTCAACACCTTCCTGCTCGCGGCGCAGAGCCTCGGCGTCGCCACGGTTCCGCAGGCCGCGCTGGCCGGGTGTGCACCGTACGTTCGGGACTTCTTCGAGATCCCCGACGACCGGAACGTGCTGTGCGCCATCTCGTTCGGATACCCCGACCTCTCGCACCCCGCCAATGCCTTCCGCACGACGAGGGCGGATCTCGACTCCGTCGTCACCTGGGTGTCGCACTGACCGCTGGCCCGTGGGGGACGTCCTGCGGCCGTGGCCGGCCCGCCACCTGACAGACTGGTGACGTGCCGGTCCCCGAGGAACTCTTCGCCACCCTGCGACGTCATCCCGACGTCGAAGCGCCCAACCTGTACGCCGTCGACGGCGCCGATCGCCTGATCCTCGACGAGGCGGCCGCGGCGCTGGCCGGCGCCGGGGCCGGAGAGGTGGTCGTGGTCGGCGACCACTACGGTGCGCTCACCCTCGGTGCCGTTGCCGGCTTCGGCGCGAGTGACGTTCGGGTGCACCAGGATCCACTGACCGGCGAGCTGGCGCTGGCGGCCAACGCCGAGCGTGCGGGACTGGCCGGCGCCTACCGGCAGTGTCCGCTGGGCGAGGAACTCCTGGCGGGAGCGCGGGTGGTGCTCGCCCAGCTGCCGCGCAGTCTGGCTGCGTTGACGGAGATCGCGGAAGTCGTTGCGCGCTACGCGGACCCGTCCGTCGTCGTGTACGCGGGCGGACGAGACAAGTACCTGACCCACGCGTTCAACGACGTCCTCGCCACGTGCTTCGCCGACGTCCATGCAACTCGAGGCAGGCAGAAGTCGCGTGTCCTCGTCGCCGCGAAGCCCACCCCGGTTCCGTCGAGTTTCCCCAGGCACGAGCGCCTCGCCGAACTCGACCTCGAGGTCGTCGCGCACGGGGCCGCGTTCGCGGGCGCCACCCTCGACATCGGAACGCGCTACCTGCTGGACTTCCTGCCCGCCACCGATCCGGCCGCCTGCACCGCCGTCGACCTGGGCTGCGGAACCGGGATCCTCGCGGTCACCCTCGCCCGCCTTCGCCCGGACGTCCGGGTGGTCGCCACCGACCAGTCGGCCGCGGCGGTCGCGTCCGCCGCGGCCACCGCCGCCGCGAACGGTGTGGCGGATCGGGTCACGGTGCTCCGCGACGACGTCATGTCCACACTGGCGTCGGACAGTGTCGACCTGATCGTCTGCAACCCGCCCTTCCACGTCGGTGCCGCGGTGCACACCGGCGCCGCGGAGTCGATGTTCCGTGCGGCCGGTCGGGTCCTGCGCCCCGGCGGTGAGTTGTGGACGGTGTACAACTCGCATCTCGCGTACCGCTCGATCCTGCGGGCGGTGATCGGCGAGACCGAACAGATGGGCCGGAACCCGAAGTTCACCGTCACCCGGACGGTCGCCCGCGGGTGATCGTCGGCGGGCGCACGGCCGGCAGGTCGGGCACAATACCCGTGCCGCACCGGTGACGGTGCTCGTGCGCGGGGTCACCCGGTAGAGTCCGAATTGTCCGACCGGGGGAACCCGAGGCGGACGGCGTTCGTTGGAAGTTCACAAGGCGGGGAAACCCACCACGTCGGGCCGGACGGCCCGATCGGCCACAGGCCACGAAAGAAGGGACACGCACGGTGCGCACCACCAGCAACCCGGTGTTCCGCAACCTCCCCAAGCAGGAGGGCGGATACGCCTCGTTCGGTTCTGCCGCGGCAGGCGCCGGGCAGATGACCCAGCAGTTCGGCCAGCCGCAGTACACGCAGGCCGAGCCCTACACCACCGGTCCCGCTCCGCGGGCCATGACCATCGACGACGTCGTCACCAAGACGGGCATCACGCTCGGTGTGCTGGCCGTGACGGCGATCGTCTCGTACGTCCTGGTCAACCAGAACGTCGACCTGGCGGCGCCGTTCGTCATCGCCGGCGGCCTGATCGGCCTGGTGCTCGTGCTGATCGCGAGCTTCGGCAACAAGATGGACAACCCGGCGATCGTCCTCGCCTACGCGGCGGCGGAGGGTGTGTTCCTCGGCGCGCTGTCGTTCCTGATGACGTTCGACATCCAGGGCGTCAGCGCCGAGACGCTGATCGCGCAGGCGGTGCTCGGTACCTTCGGCGTGTTCTTCGGCATGCTCGTCGTCTACAAGACCGGAGCCATCCGCGTCACGCCGCGCCTGACCCGGATGATCGTGGGCGCCCTCATCGGTGTCGTCGTGCTCTCGCTCGGCAATCTGATCGCCAGCTTCTTCATCGACGGCGGCCTCGGCCTCCGCGACGGCGGCGGGCTCGCGATCATCTTCAGCCTCGTCTGCATCGGCATCGCCGCGTTCAGCTTCCTGCTGGACTTCGACGCCGCCGACCAGCTGATCCGCGCCCAGGCGCCGGAGAAGGCCGCGTGGGGCGTCGCCCTCGGCCTCACCGTCACCCTGGTGTGGCTGTACGTCGAGATCCTGCGCCTGCTGAGCTACTTCAACAACGACTAGCTCACACGCTGACCGTCGAACGGGCGGTTACCGGGGACCGGCCTTGTGGCCGCCCTGGTAACCGCCCGTTCGGCGTTCTCGGCGTGCATGATCGGGCGATGGTCGTCGACTACTGCGTCATCGGTGCCGGGATCGTGGGACTCGCAACCGCGCGAGCCCTGCTGCGGGCCCGTCCCGGCGCCACCGTGACGGTCCTGGAGAAGGAACAGGGCGTCGGCACCCACCAGACCGGCCACAACAGTGGCGTCATCCACGCAGGCATCTACTACGAGCCGGGCAGTCTCAAAGCCGACCTCTGCAAGCGTGGGGCGGCCGCGACGAAGCGGTTCGCCGACGAACACGGCATCGCGCACCGCGTAGTCGGCAAGCTTCTCGTCGCGACCGACGACGTCGAGCTCGCCCGGATGGAGAAGCTCGTGGAGCGGGCCCGGGTCAACGGCATCGACCACGAACGGCTGGGCACCGCCGAACTCCGGGACCGGGAGCCACTCGTCGCGGGACTCGGTGCCCTCCTGGTGAAGGCCACGGGCATCGTCGACTACCGGCAGGTGTGCCGGGCACTCGTCGACGAGGTGACCGCGGCTGGCGGCGAGGTGCGCACCGGAAGTGCCGTGACGGGGATCGTCGAGCGGCCGGACGGCGTCACCGTCACCGCCGGGACGTCGGAGATCCGGGCACGGACGCTGATCGCCTGCGCAGGGCTGCAGGCCGACCGGATCGCCCGCCTCGCCGGCCTGCCCGTCGACTTCCAGATCATGCCGTTCCGTGGCGAGTACTACCGGCTGCGACCGGAGAAGGCATCCGTCGTGCGGCACCTCGTCTACCCGATTCCCGACCCCGACCTGCCATTCCTCGGGGTGCACCTGAGCCCGACCATCGGTGGCGACGTCACCGTCGGCCCGAACGCGGTCCTGGGGTTCGCGCGGGAGAAATACCAGCCGTTCGGCTTCGACCGCCGGGACACGCTGGAAATGCTGCGCTTCCCGGGACTGCGACGTGTCGCCGCCGCGAACTTGCGTACCGGGGTCCGGGAGATGCGGAACGCGATCGTCAAGCGCGGGTATCTGGGGGAGTGCCGGAAGTACTGCCCGTCACTCGAGCTCGACGACCTGCAGGACCGGCACGCGGGGATCCGCGCGCAGGCGGTGCTCCGTGACGGAACCTTCGTGCACGACTTCCTCATCCGCTCGACGGATCGGATGGTGCATGTCGTCAACGCGCCCTCGCCTGCGGCGACGTCGGCGCTGCCGATCGGGCGCATGATCGCCGAACGGGCGGCCACCTGAGCGACGGCCGTGTGGCCTTGCCCGGTGACCGCCCGTCCGGCGATCGGTGGATCAGCTGAGGCGCTCGAGCACCATCGCCATACCCTGACCACCACCGACGCAC
>AODO01000025.1 GCA_000341795.1 Rhodococcus triatomae BKS 15-14
GGGTCCCCCCCCGACGTGCGAGGTCGGTCAGGGCCGGGCCTTGAGCTCCTTGACGTCCTCGGAGATCTTGATGACGGCGACGTAGAACTCCAGGCTGATGCGGAACAACGCCAGCAGGATCAGCCCGATGACCGGCGCCGTGATCAGCAGGACCAGCCCCATGACGGGCTCGCCGGACGCGAAGCCCGCGACGACGGCGATCAGCACGTACAGCGCCACCAGCACGGTGAGCAGGATGTACAGCACCTTGACGACCTTGGGCGTCACGTAGCTGTTGAAGTTGAAGTCGAACAGCGCCTGGAAGAACCCGCTGGCCTGGGCCTGTGGGTTGTTGGGCGGAGTCGGGGGTGCGGGCGGGAAGCCGCCGTAGGTCGGTGCCCCGTAGCCGGGAGCGGCGCCGTACTGCGCTGAACCAGCGGCGCCGCCACTGAACGGCGGTGGCGTCGGGTAGCCGGGCTGCTGCGGCGGGATGTGGTGCCCTTCCTGCCCATACGGCTGCCCGGGCTGGTCGGTAGGTCCTCCGGTGGTCATGGTGCTCCCCAGTTGTCGCGGCGACCACGGTGGTCGCCGGGGGCACCCTACGGACGAAGTCCCGCCCAAGGCGTCCGCACACACCGAACAGGTGGGTGTGGATTCGGACACACCCACCTGTTCGGCTCGTTGGATCAGGCGGAGACGCGGCCCCCGGTCGCCACGCGGTAGGCGTAGGTGGCGGCGATGTACGACAGGGGATAGGTGACGAGCAGGCCCAGGCCGCAGAGCAGGGCACCGACGATGTTCAACCCGAGCAGGGCCAGGGCGAGCAGGACGAGAGGCCCGACGTGTTCCGAGATCGCCGAGAAGCTCGACTTGATCGCGGTGACTGCGTCCTGCTCCCGGTCGATCACGAACTGCAGGGTCCACCAGGTCAGGAACGCGAGGATGATGCCCGGGATGATGAACAGGATCAGGCCGATGGTGATCATGATGCCGACCAGGAGGCTGGCGAGGATGATCGCGCCGACGTTGGTGAACTGGAAGAACGAGCCGATGTTCGGCTTGTTTCCGTCGGCCTCGTGCAGCGCGCCACGCACGAGCGCGGCGCTGATCAGGTAGCTGACGATGACGGAGACGATCGTCCCGATGATCCGCCACACGCCGAAGTAGTCCCCGAAGTCGGACGTCTGGTACGAGTCGTCGAGGCCGAATGCCCAGCTCACCCCGACCTGGATCAGGAACACGATGACGGTGATCCCGATCCAGACGCCGGCATTCGCCTTGTACTTGTTCCATGCGTAGCTCAGCGCGCCACCGACGGTCAGCCGCGGCGTGCCGCCGGGTCCGCCGAAACCGGGGGTTCCGTGGATGGGTTCGCCGTATCCGCCGGTCGGCGGCGGGGGCGGGTACCCGCCGGGCGGCGGCGCACCGTATCCGGGAGGCGGCGGGTAGCCACCGGGCATGCCGTAGTTCGGCTGGCCCTGGTTCGGAGGTTGCCCGTATCCCGGCGGTTGGCCGTATCCCGGGGGAGGGGGATAGCCCTGGCTCGGCGGCTGCTGCGGATTGTTCGGATCGGGGCTTCCCGGAGGGTTCTCGCTCACGTCGCATTTCCCGTCGTCGCGCGCAGGCCGGGCCTGATCTCGACCTGCACAGGTCGTGGAGAGGGGTCGTTGCCGGTGTCGATGCTGGCACGACAGTACGACGGCAGGCGTCGCGACGCATGACGAGCGGCCGCCCCGCGTGTCGCCTCGGCTACGACGTGCCGTCCGCCGTGAACACCCAGGGCGTCCGGGGGAGAGTGCCGGGGTCGAATCGCGCCAGCAGCTCGGCCGTCGAGGGGATCTCGCCCGGTTCGGCCATGCCGAGCGACATCGCGAGCACGGCCCGCACCGCATCCGGACCCAACCCGAGAGCGGCCTGGTCCGCGAGGGTGACGGCGCCGTCGCGTTTCGCCAGACGGGCACCCTCGGCGTTCAACGCGAGCGGCACGTGTGCGTACACGGGAACCGGGAGTCCGAGGAGCGACGCGAGGTACGCCTGCCGGGGCGCCGACCCGAGCAGATCGTCGCCGCGGACCACCTGGTCGACGCCTTGCGCCGCGTCGTCGACGACGACGGCGAGGTTGTAGGCGGGAATCCCGTCGCCGCGACGCAGCACCACGTCGTCGACCAGCCCCGTGTGCCTGCCGTGCAGGAGGTCGTCGACCGTGAAGTCGGTGACGCCGGCGCGCAGCCGGATCGCGGGCGGACGCCCCGAGTCCCGCTTCGCCCGGCGCTGCTCGTCCGTGAGGTTCCGGCAGGTTCCCGGGTAATGGCCGTCCGGGCCGTGCGGCGCAGTGGCCGCCTGCTGGATTTCCCTTCTGGTGCAGAAACACTCGTACGTCAGTCCCGCCGCGACGAGGGTGTCGAGGGCGGCGGCGTAGCGGGGGAGTCGCTCCGACTGCCGCACCACGTCACCGTCCCAGTCGAGGCCGATCGCGGCCAGATCGGCGAGTTGCCGCTCCTCGGCGCCGGGCCGTACCCGGTCGAGATCCTCGACGCGCATCAGGAAAGAGCGGCCGGTGGTCCGGGCGAACAGCCACGCCAGCAGCGCGGTGCGGAGATTGCCCAGGTGGAGGTCGCCGGACGGACTGGGGGCGAACCGTCCCGCGCCGTCACTCATGCCTGCCACCCTAACGATCAGGCGGTGAGGTGCTTCGTCGTGGCCGCCGCGTCACCACACCGCGTCGAGGAGGGTGACGATGTCATCCTCCGTGACCGGCCGTGGATTGGCGGCCATGGAGATGTCACCCGCGATCTCGCAGGCCATCTCGCGGAAGGGTGTGCGGCTGCCTCCCGCCGTCGAGATCCGGTTCGGTACAGGCAACCCTGCGATGAACTGTCGAACCAGCTCCGGTGCGATCGAATCGGGGCCGTCGTCGGTGCGCCCGAAGGCCGTGGCGACACGTGAGAGTTGCTCGCGTGTGGCGGGGGCGTTGAACTCCATCACCTCCGGAAGCATGATCGCGGACGAGACGCCGTGGAGCATGTCGAATCGGGTCGCGAGCTGATGCCCGATCGCGTGCGAGAGTCCGGCGCCGGTGTTGGTGATCCCGAAGATCGCGAGCCACGCGGCTTGGAGGCAGGCCGACCTGGCGTCCAGGTCCTCGGGATTGGCCGTGCTGTGGGTCAGGTTCTCGTCGAGCAGGCGGATCGCCTTCGCGGCGAGGGCGTCCACCAGGGGCATGCTGCCGGTGGCGAGGATGCTCTCGACCGCGTGATCCAGTGCCCGGACCCCCGAGGCGGCCCAGAGCCAGGGGGGAGTCACCGCCGCGATTTCGGGGTCGAGGATGACGGCGCGCGGGGCCAGCGCCCGGAACCGATAGATGTGCTTGACCTGTGTCCCTGTGTCCGTGATTCCGACGATGTCGGTGTGCTCGGCGCCTGACAACGTCGTCGGAATCGACACGTGGGGAACGGTTCTCCCGATGTCGGTGGGCGACACGACTTCACCGTCGGGTGTGCGGCGGGTGCGGAAGGCGTCCAAGTGGGACGGCTCGGTCACGTCTACCGACAGGCACATCGCGACGCCCTTGGCGCAGTCGATCGACGTGCCCCCGCCGACGCTGACGACGCCGTCCGCACCGTACTCCCTGGCCATCCGGGACGCGTCGAGTACCGCCTCTCGAGGCACGTGTGCGGGTGTGTCGGTGAAGACACCGGCGGCGGCATCGCCGAGCGTGGCCAGCACCTCCTCGCCGACCGTGCTGCGGGCGAGAGTGGCCGACATGACCACGAGTGCTCTCGTTCCGCCGAGTGCCCGGAACCGGTCGAGCACGGCATTCGACGCGCCGGCCCCGAAGGTGACGGTCTCGACGGGGGGAGTGGTGAAAACACGCATTGGCTCAGTCCTTTTCGCGAAGATCGGGGTCGGGTCGGCTCGGTGTTGACAGGGGAAATGGCGATCCCTATGGTGTGCATCACATCAATCGATGACTTGAAAGTCAAGTAAATGACCATGACGCCATTCTGGAGCGGAAATGTTGGAACTCTCGGACGTCGAGGTCCGCTTCGGCGGACTCAAGGCTCTCGACGGGCTCTCCTTGGAAGTGGGTGTGGGAGAGATCGTGTCGCTCATCGGGCCCAACGGGGCGGGCAAGTCGACCGCGTTCAACGTGATCACGCGGATCGTCCATCCGCAGGCCGGCCGGGTGCGATTCGACGACATTGACCTCCTCGAACTGCCGCCACACGCGATCGCGGGGCTCGGGATCGGTCGGACGTATCAAGGCCTCGAGCTGTTCGGATCGATGACGGTCGGCGAGACGCTGATCGTGGGGTACGAAGCAGTGGAACGGTGTGGCCTGCTGTCCGGTGCGATCCGATCGACACGATGCACCGCACTGACGGAATCGGCTCATCGTGCGGCACGTGAGGTTGCGCGCCGACTCGATCTGGACGGTCTGTGGGAGCAACCTGTGACCGCGCTGCCGTACGGGGTGCAGAAGCGAGTGGACATCGGTCGTGCACTGGTCGGCCGGCCACGATTGCTCCTGCTCGACGAGCCCGCGGCGGGACTGACTCACTCCGACCTCGACGAGCTGGGTGACGCCATCTCGCGCATTCGAAGCGACCTCGACGTGTCGGTACTGCTGGTCGAGCACCACATGCCACTCGTCATGTCGATCAGTGATCGCGTCTACGTGCTCGACGCGGGCCGGCTCATCGCCGACGGATCCCCGGAGGAAGTTCGGTCGAACCAGCGGGTCATCGAGGCGTACCTGGGAGTTCCGGTGGGAGAAGAACATGCTTGAACTGAAAGGAACGACGGTCTCGTACGGCGCGGTCACCGCAGTAGACGACGTCGATCTCACCTGTGCAACAGGTGAAGTGGTCGCGTTGCTCGGGGCCAACGGGGCAGGGAAGTCCAGTGTCGTCAAGGCAGTGAACGGCCTCGTTCGCCCCATCGCCGGGTCGGTCGTGTGGCAGGGCAGAAGTATCGAGTCGTGGGCTCCCGAGAAGATCGCGCGTGCGGGAATCGTCACGGTGCCGGAGGGACGTGAGATCTTCGGCAATCTCACTGTGCTGGAGAACCTCCGGCTGGGCGCATATCGGCTCGGGCGCAGGGCCGCCCGATCGGACCTCGACCGTGTTCTCGGCTACTACCCGGTCCTCGCCGCGCGGACGTCTCAGTCCGCTCGCACCCTGTCGGGGGGTGAACAGCAGATGCTCGTGTTCGGTCGGGCGCTCATGGCACGACCCGAGTTGTTGTTGCTCGACGAACCCTCGCTCGGGCTGGCGCCCAAGATCGTCGCCGAGGTGTACGCGACTCTTCGGCAGGTCTGCCGGGACCTGAATCTCACGGCCCTCGTGGTCGAGCAGGACATTGCGACGGTGCTGTCCGTCGCGTCGCACGCGCATGTCATGGCGTCCGGCCGGATTCGTGTTTCGGGCACCGCCGACGAGATTCGGTCCGACAAGTCCTTGCGCGCACTCTATCTGGGAGCAACGTCATGAATCTGAGTCTCCAACTCGTCGTGGACGGGGTGGCGATCGGCGTGATCTATGGTCTCGTGGGATTGGCGCTGCTGATGGTCTACCGCTCCACGGGCGTCCTCAACTTCGCGCAGGGCGAGATGGCGGTCTTCTGCACCTACATCGCCTGGACCCTGATCGTGAGCCTCGGGGTGAGCCTGTGGCTGGGATTCGCCGCCACAGTGGCCTTCGCGTTCGTGCTCGGTGTCCTGGTCGAGCGTCTCGTCATCAGGCCCGCGGGCTCCTCGCACCCGCTGGCAGTGATGATCGTAACGATCGGACTGTTCATGGTGTTCAACAGTTTTCAGCGCGACTGGTGGCCGGCGGGGCCGAAGGCGTTTCCCTCGCCGTTCCCCGCCGGTACCGTCGACATCGGCAGTGCCAGGATCAGCGCGGTCAGCATCGGGATCCTGATCGCGGCCGCGCTGGTGATGCTCTGCCTGACCTTCCTGTTCCGCATGACACGAATCGGGTTGGCGATGCGCGCGGTCGTCGACAATCCCACGGCGTCGTCGCTGATGGGTATCGGGAATCATCGGATCGTTTCGCTGGGTTGGGGCCTTGCGTCGGCGGTGGGTGCTGTAGCGGGAATGCTCGCAGTGAATCTGCTTCTCCTGGATCCGAGCACTGCATACGCCCTACTGCTGTTCTCCTTCGCAGCCCTGGTGCTCGCTGGAATGACGAGTCCTGTCGGAGTCGTGGTGTGCGGAGTCCTGCTCGGCCTGTTCAATGCCCTCGCCAGCGGATTCTCCATTGTCGGAACGGAACTGAGCATCGTAGTCACGCTCCTCGCCCTGGTTGTCGTACTCGTGGTCAAACCGGGCGGACTCTTCGGAAAGGCACCGGTGATCAAGGTATGACCCGTCCGACGAAACGAGAAGTCACCGCTGGTATCGCCGGTGTGACGACCACGGCCGTCGTGTACGGCCTGCTCTACAGCGTGGTGGTGATTCCCGGGTGGCTGGTCCTGGTCGCGGCCTGGATCGCCGGTGCGGCGGTGGGTCGCGCACTCGGGTCGGCTTCGGCAGGAGTGCTTCCGGCCCTGCTGGTTCTCGCTGTCGCGCCGTCCCTGATCCCGTCGGCGGACCTGGTGCAGATCGTGATCCTCGGCATCGCTGCGCTCGGGCTCTATGTGCTGCTCGGATTGAGTGGCCAGCTCAGCCTGGCCCAGGGAACCATGCTCGGTGTCGGCGCCTACACGACCGCGATCCTCGTGAGTGACCAGGGCTGGCCGCTTCTCGCAGCGATACCGATCGGCATCGCGGTGACGGGGTCGATCGGCTGGTTGCTCGGTCTCGTCGCGGTCCGGTTCGACGGCGTCTATCTCGCGATCCTCACCGGTGCTTTCGCAATCGTGGCGCCAATCCTCCTGAAGAACTTCGAGGGCGTCACCGGCGGCGTCCGCGGCATCTCGGTGCCCGTGTTGAACTCGCCGATCGTCGGTCTCACTGATGACGAGTTCCGCTACGCGGTCGTACTCGCCGCCGCGGCCGTGGCGTGCGTGTTGACGTGGAATGTCGCACGGGGTCCCGTCGGACTCGGTCTGCGTGCGATGCACGACAGCCCGGTCGCTGCTCGCGGGATCGGCATCGGGCTTCGCCGCGCGAAGATGCAGGCGTTCCTCGTCAGTTCGCTCCTTGCAGGACTTGCGGGCGGCCTCTACAGCGTCACCGTCGGGTACGTGAGTCCGGACAGTTTCGGGTTGATGCTCGGCATCCACCTCCTGGTGATGGTCGTCATCGGTGGTACCGGCTCGATTGCGGGTGCATTCCTCGGAGCAGGTGCGGTGCACCTCCTGCAGACGCACCTGGAGGAGATCTCGATTCCGGTGGGAGCGTCGTTCTCGTTCTCGCTCGGTCCACAGGCCGTGTTCGGCATCGTGCTGATCCTGGTCCTGCTCCTGATGCCGACCGGACTGTCCGGGATTCCCCACCGACTTGCCGAGATGCGCCGCGCCCGCCGGCGGTCGAGGGACTCCGTTACGCCACGCGCCTCCTCACCCACAGAACCCATGGAACCGCAACGAACGTCGGTCGAAACCGTAAGCACTGAAGGAGAAGTCGGATGAAGATGATCACCGTGTTGGTCGCTACCGCGACCGCCGTGAGTCTGGCAGCATGTGGCCAGGCGCGGGGGACGAGCGAGTCCGATGTCGTCGGGGTCACCGACGACACGATTCGCCTCGGCATGACGGCCCCCTTGACCGGGCCCGGAGCGTCGTACAGTGGGTTCGCGAAGGGTATGCAGGCGTACTTCGCGAAGGTCAACGCGGACGGCGGGATTCACGGTCGACAGGTCGACCTGATCGTGCGCGACGACGCCTACGACCCCGCGAAGACCGTGACCGAGACGTCTCGCCTGGTCAAGTCCGATGGAGTCCTGGCACTCGTGGGTGGTGTGGGCGGCGCGACACAGAGCGCGGTCGCCGCGACCAACGACCGCGACGGGGTACCAACCCTGCTGTCGATCACCGGGCTGGATTCGCTCGTGGAGCCGCCGATGCCGTTCGTGTCGATCTTCCAGCCGACGTACGGCATGGAGTCGGCGGTGTGGATCGACTACATCGACACGAATCATCCGGGCGCCAAGGTCGGCCTGCTCTATCAGAACGACGACTCGGGCAAGACGGTCGACACGGCGCTCGCGGAGGCCTTCGTCGGTCGCTACGCCTCACAGGGTTACGGCACCACGGACGCCGACGTGTCCACGCAGCTCACCGCGCTGCGTCAGGCCGGGGCAGAAGTCGTACTGTTCGCGTCGGCTCCGAAGTTCGCCACGCAGGGACTGCTTGCGATCGATCGCCTGGGCTGGGAGGTACCGACGCTGGTGTCGTCCGTCGGCTACGACTCGAGTGTGGCCGAGAACGCCGGCGCCGCCGCCGACGGTGTGGTCACCGCGCTGTCCGTTCGGCCCTACCAGGACGAGTCCGATCCGGTTGTGAAGGAGGCCAACGACATTGTCAGGGCGTACGGGGCGGGCGTCGCGCCCAACCAGTGGACGATGGTCGGTGTCGCCAACGCGATGATCGTCGCTGCAGTGCTGGACGGGGCCGGCGCCGACCTGAATCGGGAGACGCTCATGACGGCACACGATTCCCTCGAGCTCACCGGCGGCCCGTGGTTCGGTGCGGTGGAGCTCTCGCCGTCGGATCGGGTGGCACTCGGATGCTTCGAGCTCGTACGCCTTCGGGGTGGCTCGCACGAGGTGTTGGGCGAGCCGGTCTGCAGCTGACCCTCCGTCTGCGCGTAGGGGCCCGGCAGTCTGCCGGGCCCCTACGCTGCCGCGCCGATCGTCACACTCCGGCATGTATCTTTCTGTTCGCGGAAGTCAGTAGATTGTTCTTGCTGGTCATCACTGTCGCCGCGAGCTGACCGGACAGAGTGCACGCCGTCGAGAAAGGGAGCTGCGAGCAATGGCCCGCTGGGAGAACGAGCGCAGAACGAGTGAGCAGGTCCGCGAGATCAAGCGCCAGGCCGTGCTGAAGGAGGCATCGCGCGCATTCGGGCGGAAGGGCTATCACAACACGTCCCTCGACGATGTTGCTCGCTCACTCAACATCTCGAAGGGCACGCTCTACAACTACGTGCGGGACAAGCAGGAAATCCTGTTCGAGTGCCACAAGGAGGCGCTCGACATCGGAGATGCCGCGATGGAGTACGCCTCCCGAGCCGAGACGGGCGCCGAACAGCTTCGACTCGCGATCCGGTTCTATCTCGAGCGAATCGTGGAGAATCTGGGTGCCTGTGCGGCGCTGCTCGAGGTGGACGCGTTGCGGCCGGACGACCGCGACGCGGCAGTCGAGCGCAGGCGTGGCTTCGAACAGTCGATTTCGGCGATGGTCGAGAGGGGAATCGCGGACGGCAGTCTCAAATCCGGCCTCGACCCGATGCTCGTCGTACGCACGGTCATGGGTGCGATCAACTGGATTCCGCGCTGGTACGACCCGGATCGGCATCAGTCGCCGACAGAGCTCTCCGTCGAGATGTCGGGCATGCTGCTGGACGGGTTGACCGCAGCCTGATCCGGGTCGCCGCTCACGGTGTGCGCTACAACAGTTCGCCGTTCGCTTCGCCGAGTTCGGGTGCGCCCCGACGCGGGCCGGGCCGCACGCCGTCGAACACCAGTGGTTGGGCGATGCAAGTGAAGGTCGTGCCATCCGGCAGGGGTACGGTCCTGAACAGATCGCGGTCCCGGAAGTGCTCGTCCTGCGCCACCTCCGGGAGGTCGAGCACAGGGGACCACGCGATGTCCGCGCCGTCGAGCAGGACCGACCACTCGTCGCGGGTCCGGTGCCGTAGTGCGTTCTCGATCCGCTGCCGTAGCTCCGCGCGCGCCGCGATCCGCGCCGGCCGGGCGAGATCGCGAACGTCGGACATGTCGAGCAGGTCGCACAGCGGCGCCCAGAACCAGTCCTCGTACGCGACCGACAGGCTCAATAGTGCACGGTCGGCGCACTCGAAGAGTCCGTAGGCCGGTTCGGCCGATCCCAGTTCCGGGCTGGACTGTTGATTCAATGCGGGCACGAGCGATGCCGTCAGCCAGGACACGAGTCCGTCGGTCATGGACACGTCGACACTCCCGGCCTGCCCGGTCCGCTGCCGGGCGAGCAGGGCGGTGAGCGTCCCGATCACCGCGAACATTCCGGAGGACAGGTCTCCCAGCGCGAGTTCGTCGACCTCGGATGTGTCCCGCCCGGTGACTCGCGAGTGCAGTAGTCCCGCGGCGGCCTGGTAGGACACGTCGTGTGCAGCCCGGAGCCGGTTCGGGCCGGTCTGCCCGAATCCTGTGATCGCGACGTAGACGACGCGCGGATTGATCGCCTTCACCTCGTCCGGCCCGAAACCGAGGCGGGCCATCGTCCCGGGACGGAAACCCTCCATGAAGACGTCCGCGGTGGTCAGGAGGCTCCGCAGCCCGGCGCGCCCGTCGGCGGATTTGAGGTCGAGCGTCACGGACCGCTTGTTTCGGTTGAGTGCCGCGTGAAAAGCGGGGAACGACCGGGTGGGATCACCCGCACCCGGGCGTTCGACGATGATGACCTCGGCGCCGAGGTCCGCCAGGAGCATTGTGGCGTAGGGGCCCGGATACTGTTCGGCCGCGGTGACGATCCGGAGTCCGGAGAGGGGGAGTGTCATGGTGGGAGTCCTTGTTGTCGAGGGCGTTCAGAAGGCGGATCGTCCGGTGACGGATCTGCCGATGATGAGTCGTTGTACGTCGGAGGCGCCCTCGTACACCCGGGTCATCGCGACGAGGCGCGAGAGCTTCTCGACCGCGAAGTCCGGCGACGTCCCGTAGGCGCCGTGGATCTGCACGGCGCGGTCGACGACACGCTGTGCCGCCTCGGTGGCGAAGAGTTTCGCGGTCGCCGACGCGAGTGCGAACGGCCGTCCCTGGTCGGCCAGCGAGAGTGCTTCGTAGGCCAGGGCGCGCGCGGCCTGGATCTCGGCGTGGCTGTCCGCGAGCCGTGCCTGGACGAGTTGCTTTCCTGCCAGCGGTCCGCCGAACAGCACGCGCTCCTGCGCGTACTGCAGGGTCGAGGTCTGGGCTGCGCGTGCCAGCCCGACTGCGGTGAGGGCGACGAGTGCCCGCGCTTCCTGGAAGGTGCCGAGCATTGCGCCGAGCCCCTTGCCGCGTGTGTCAAGGCGGTGGTCGGCAGGAATCTCGACGTCGAAGTGCAGCTCGGCTGTGGTGATCGAGCCGTTGGTGACCAGGGGGGTCACCTCGTAGCCGTGTACGTCCCGGTCGACGACGTACAGATCGAGGTCGCCGGTGTCGTCGGACCGGGCGAGGACGAGGGCGAAGTCGGCGATGTGTCCGTTGGTGATCCACACCTTCGTGCCGCGCAGACGGTAGCCGGCGCCGGTTCGGGTTGCGCGAGTCGCGGTGTGGCCGACGTCGGAGCCGCCGGAGGACTCCGTGTTCGCGGTGGCACCGATCAGGTCGCCGGCGAGGAGTGGGGTGAGGTAGCGATCGCGGAGGTGAGCTGGCGCATGGCGTGCGAGCACGACGCCGACCGTTTCGTTGATGAAGGCAGGCGTGGTGACGTCGACCGCGTGTTCGACGCCGGTTTCGAGGAGGAGCCCGGCGGTCACGCAGTCGAGGCCCAGGCCGCCGTGGTCGGTCGGAACCCGCCCGTTGCCGAGGCCGAATCCGAGAAGTTCGCGGAGCAGCGGTTGCAGGCGTTCGCGGCTCTCCCCGATGGGCTCGGGCGATTCGAGGACGGCCGGGCGTACACGTTCGTGGCAGAACCGGGCGAGTGACGCGATCACGTCGTTCTGTTCGTCGTTCCATGGGGGGAGCAAGCGGTCTCCATTCGTCATGACTTCGCCGTCGTATTATTGACTTTAGGGTCAAGCTAGCGGTTGGGTATCAGCGCGAGCAAGCGTTGGCGAAGATGTCGCACCCCCTTGACGTCGGGGATCGCGTGTGTGAGTGTGATGACTATAAAGTCAATTTATGAGAACAAGGGGTCACTGGTGGTGGATGTCGTGGTAGCAGGCGTCGGTATGACGCCGTTCGGAGTCTTCCCGGAGAAGACCGCATCGGACCTGGCTCGCCAGGCCGTCGGGGACGCGCTCGTTGACAGTGGATGTGTCGTCGACGAGATCGAGTTCGTTGCATATGCCAATGCCGCGGAAGGCTCCATGGGCGGCCAACATTCCATCCGGGGTGAGGTGGCGCTGCGGGACACCGGGCTGCTCGGGCGCGCCATCGTGAACGTCGAAAATGCTTGTGCCTCAGGGTCGACGGCGTTCCGGGTCGCCTGCCTCGAAGTCGCGTCGGGTGCGCGTGAGGTCGCGCTCGCGGTCGGCGTGGAGAAGATGTCCTACCCGGACAAGGGGGCGATGCTCGCCACCCTGAACGCCGGGACCGCGATCGGTGACGTTCCGTCGCTGATCGAGCGGCTCGGAGCTCGCGAGGACCGAAGCATCTTCATGGACATCTATGCCGATGCCGCCAGGAAGCGAATGGCACGGAACGGCCTCACACCCGAGGACTTCGCGAAGGTTGTCGAGAAGAGCCGATGGGCAGGGTCTCTCAACCCGCGTGCCCAGTTCCGGCAGCCCGTGACCGTCGACGAGGTGTTGTCGGCGCGAAAAGTGGTCGACCCGTTGACGTTGCCCATGTGCTCCCCGATGGGAGACGGTGCCGCGGCGGTCGTCGTGATGTCCGCCGAGGCCGCCCGCAGGCGCGGGATCGGACCGGTGTTCGTGCGAGCCGTGGAGATCACCACGGGTCTCGGCGACCAGGCCGGCCCCGTCGCCGCCGACCGCGCGGCACGAGCAGCCTACGAGAAGTCCGGTGTCGATCCGGGCGACGTCCATGTCGCCGAGGTTCACGATGCCACTGCGACCGCGGAACTCGGCCTGTACGAGGATCTCGGATTCTGCGCGCCCGGCGACGCCGCGGCGCTGATCCGTGCCGGCCACACGTCCGTCAACGGACGCATCGCCGTGAACTCGGGCGGGGGTCTCCTCTCACGGGGACATCCGATCGCCGCGACCGGATGCGCACAGATCGTGGAGCTCGTTGATCAGCTGCGCGGCCGGGCCGGTCGACGTCAGCGGGAGGGGGCCACGGTCGCTCTCGCCGAGAACGGTGGCGGCTGGCTCGGAGACGATGCAGCGGTAGCCGTGGTCAGCATCCTTTCGACATGACCCGTCAGGCACAGACAGATCAGGAGGACGACCGAATGACACACTTTGTCGACAGTTTCTACGACGGTGCCGCCGCATATCCCGACAGGGTGTTCGCGATTGATCCGCAGGGGCGCGAGTGGACCTACGCCGAGATCGCCGTGGTGGCCGACCGCGTCGCCACGGGCATCATCGAAGCCGGTGTCGCGCCGGGCTCCCGGGTGGCGATCTTCAGTCCGAACCACGTGTACGGGCTCGCGGTCAACTACGGCATCGTGCGGGCCGGGTGTGCCTGGGTCGCATTGAACTACCGAATGGGAGCAGCCGCACTACGGGAGACCCTGCGTGACATCCCGGTCGACGGTGTCTTCACGCACACCTCCCTCGAGGCCCAACTGGACGGGGTCGAACTCGGTCCGGTGGGTGCAGTCATGCTCGACGGTCCCGGTGTGTCGGCTCCCGGTCTGGAGGACTGGCTGCCGCAGGACGTGGAGGTCGAATTCCCCTCGCCCGCACCCGAGGACGCTGCTGCGATCCTGTTGACGAGCGGCACCACGGGTAAGCCGAAGGGAATCGTCGTCCCGCATCGGGCGTTCGTGGCCATGCTCGACGACTTCGAGGAGATCTTCGACTATTCGGAGCCACCAAGGCATCTCGTTGTCGCGCCCATCACCCACGCGGCAGGGATCTACGCCGCGGCGCTGCACCGGCACGGTGGCACGCACATCCTCATGGATCAGGCCGACCCTGGAGCGATCCTGGATGCCATCGAGCGCTATCGGATCACGACGGTCTTTCTTCCGCCGACCCTGGTCTACATGATGCTCGCGCATCCGACGGTGCGTGAACGGGACTACTCCTCGCTGCGCACCCTCATCTACGGTGCATCACCGATGTCCGCGGACAAGGTCCGCGAGGCATGGGAGGTGTTCGGCCCGGTCATGTTCCAGGGTTACGGTCAGAGCGAGGCCCTCATGGTCGCGTCGGTGCTCACGGTGGACGACCACGCCGAAGCGATCGCGGACCCGGCTCTCGCACACCGGCTCGCGAGCGCGGGGCGACCCGGCCCCAGCACCACCGTCGGCATCATGGACGAGACCGGTGCGTTGCTGCAGGCGGGCGAGAAGGGGGAGATCGTCGTTCGCGGTGACATCGTGATGTCCGGATATCTCGATCAGCCGGAGGCGACCGCCGAGGCACAGGCGTTCGGCTGGCACCACACGGGCGACATCGGGTACATCGACGAGGACGGATTCGTGTTCGTCGTCGACCGCAAGAAGGACATGATCATCACCGGCGGGCTCAACGTCTTTCCCGGTGAGATCGAACGTGTTCTGTTGGGCCATCCCGGTGTTCGTGACGCCGCGGTGGTCGGAGTGCCGAACCCGAAGTGGGGCGAGGCGGTCCATGCCGCAGTCGAATGCAAGGACGGCGTCGACCTCACGGAAGCCGACCTCATCGCGTACTGCCGCCCGCTCCTCGGCGGGGTGAAGACACCCAAGTCCGTCGCATTCGTGGAGACGCTGCCCCGAAACGCGACCGGCAAGATCCTCAAGCGCGAGGTTCGCGCTCCGTTCTGGGAAGGACACAGCCGTGACATCTGATGTCGACGATGCGCGCCACCGTGAGGAGATATCGCTCTCCCGCCGCGGGGCTGCGCTGTGGGCGACCATCGAACGCCCGCACGCGATGAACAGCCTGACGCCCGGTGTGCTCCACGGTATCGCGGCGGCGGTCGACGCCGTGGAGAGCACGCCGAGCCTGCGTGCGCTCGTCATCGCGGGCAGCGGCCGTGCCTTCAGTGCGGGTGCGGACCTCACCGGGGTTCCGGACGTCACCTCTGCCGACGGCGGTGCCGCCGACTTCCGCGACTACCTGACGGAGGCGGGCAAGGTGTTCGCGCGTCTGTCCGCCTGCAGTCGGCCGACCATCGCTGCGGTGCACGGGTACGCCCTCGCTGGCGGGCTCGAACTCGCTCTCTCGTGTGATGTCGTCGTCGCGGCCGAGAGCGCCCGGTTCGGGGACGGCCACGCCAAGTACGGCCAGTTCCCCGCCGGTGGTGCCACGGCGCGGCTCCCGTTGCGCGTCGGTCACGCCTATGCCAAGTACCTGATGTTCAGCGGTGCAGTGCTCACCGGCCGCGAGGCGGAGCGTCGCGGACTGGCCGAGGTCGTGACCGAGGACGGAGCGCTCGTCGAGACCGTTGATCGGCTCGTCGAATCCATTTCGGCAGCCAGCCCTCTCGGTCTGCAACGGATGAAGGAACAGCTCGAACCGGCTTTCGTGCCGCTGGCCGAGCACATCCGCGCCGAGCTCGACGTGGCCGTCGAGTACGCGCGATCTGCAGACCGAGCAGAGGGTCTCGCGGCATTCAACGAGGGGCGGACGCCCACTTTCTCCGGCGATACATTCGCCGCTGACGTCGAGAGGACACACGCATGAGCGTCGCCACACACGAGTCGATCCTCACCCTGACCGACCGGGTCGCACTCGTCACCGGAGCGGGCCAGGGAGTAGGACGAGAGGTGGCCCTCACCTTCGCCCGCCACGGCGCACGCGCCGTGATCGTCAACGACTTCGACGAGTCGCGCGCGAAATCCGTTGCCGGCGAAGTTGAGTCCGAGGGTTCGCGTGCCGTTGTGATGGTCACCGACATCACGGACTACGCCGCGGTGACGGCGCGACTTCGTGCCGCCGTTGCCGAGGTCGGCGGCCTCGACATCCTGGTGAACAACGCGGGCAATGCCGGCCCGCGCAGTGCCGACGCGAGCTTCGACCCGTTCTGGGACACCGATCCGGGGGACTGGAACGCCTGGCTCGGAACCAACCTGTTCGGGACGCTCAACGTCAGCCGCGCCGCGCTTCCCGCGCTCCTCGAGTCGGGAAACGGGAGCATCGTCAACGTCATCTCGGACGCCGGGCGCGTCGGTGAGCCGCACATGCCGGTGTACTCGGCGGCGAAGGCAGGCGTCGCCGGCTTCACCCGTGCTCTCGCCAAGGGGACCGGGCGGCTCGGAGTGCGCGTCAACGCCGTCTCTCTCGGCAGTGTCCGCACCCCCGGCGTCGAGGCGATGATCGCCGACCCCCAGGCCGTCGACGCGATGCTCAAGCAGTACCTCATTCGCCGTCTCGGCGAGCCCGCGGACGCCGCCAACATGATTCTGTTCCTGGCATCCGGGGCCTCCAGCTGGATCACGGGTCAGACCTACCCCGTCAACGGTGGCTACTCCGTCTCGTTCTGAAAGGGGCACCATGACGATCGACGTGACGTTCGACGGCAGAGCGGCATCGGTCACGTTCGGCCGACGGGGATCGCTCAACGCCCTCGACCTCGACACGGTGAGCGGACTCGCCGACGCGTTCGACGGGCTGGCGCGTCGCAACGACATCGACGTCGTAGTGCTCGCTGCGGGTGAACCCGGTTTCTGCTCCGGCGGAGATCTCGGGTTCGTCGCCGAACACCTCGACGATCTCGACTCGGCCGTGGACCGGTTTCTCGACCGGAGTGACGCCCTGGTGACGGCGCTTCTCACGATGCCTCAGGTGACGATCTCGGCGGTCGACGGCGTGGCGGCGGGCGCCGGGATGTCGCTGGCCGCAGCTGCGGACCTGTGCGTCTGCTCGGATCGCAGCACCTTCGTTCCGGCCTATGCGCGCCTCGGTGTCCCGCCGGACCTGGGAGGGTCGGTGACACTCCCGCGCCGCCTCGGGTCCGGTCGGGCGACGAATCTGCTTCTTCTGCGCTCGCGGCTCGATGCGCCCACTGCCCTGGGATGGGGTCTCGTCGACGAAGTGATGCCGACCGACGGGTTCTCGGAACATCTGTCCGCGAGTGTCTCCCGGATCCTGGGTCTCGGATCACAAGAGCTCCGGGCCACCAAGAGGATGGTAGGCGAGAACGCGCGGGGCCGAACTCTGGACGCGGCTCTCGCCGACGAGCGTCGCCAGCTCAAGGCCGCGATGTCGACACCCTCGTACGTGCGGAAGATCGGTGAGTTCATCGCAGGTGCGCACTGATTCCTGACGGTGGTCCGTCGGGCTCCATTAATTGCGTACAGTGTACGCAATTAGCTGAAGGATGGGGCCGTGGATGACCGACACCAGTTGGGCAGCAGCAGGCGCCGACGCGACGCAGTCCGACTTCGACGAGGTGCTGGCTTGGTTCGCGCAGTACGACAGCCTCGTCGCCGCCAGGGACCCGGAGGCGATGGCCGACACGGCCGCCTTGCCGATCAACGACGTCACCGACGCCGCGCAGGGTCATGGGCTCGCCGGGCCGTGCGACCGGGAGAAGTTCCTTGCACAGATGCGTGACGTGGTCGGCAGCGGGGGCGAGATCACGACGGAATCCGTGAGGCATCCCATCTCATTTCTCCCGCGCTGTGCTTCGTCGTCACCGACGCGTCGTGCACCGTCGGCGAGGACACCCGGCACATGCGCTACGGCGACCTTCTCCTGCGCACCGCGTCCGGCTGGCGGTTCCAGACGATGGTGGCGGGCAGGTGGCACGACCACATGTGATCCGATCGGGCCCTCGGGCACCCGGGGAGCGTCGGACGCTGCGGGCCGGACGAAAATGGGGCGATGACCGACGACCGCACCGGCGACGGTGACGCCGCCGCGTCCATCCGGTTGCTCTGGCGCTCCCGTCTGGCCGCGGAATCCTCCGCGCGGCCGGGTCCGCGACCGGCGCTCACCGTCGGCGGCCTCGTCGTGCAGTCGAACTCGCCGATGCCGAGGGACTGGAGGCGTTCACGATGCGCTGCCTTGCTCAATGGCTCGGCGTGAAGCCGATGAACATCTACCGGTACGTGCCCGATCGAGCCGAGCTGCTCGATCGCATGCTCGACGACGTCTGCTCCCGCATGTTCGGAACGCCCGCTGTCCACCCGGCCTGGCAGGACCGCGTGCAGGCCGTCGCCGACGAGAACCGGACACTCTTCCGCCGGCACCCCTGGGCCGTCCACGTCTCGACCCTGCGCCCCTGGGGCCGGGCAGATGGCCAAGTACGGGCACGAGCTCTCGGCCTTCGCCGGCTCGGGTCTGAGCGTCCTGCAGATCGGCGATGCGCTGAATCTCGGGCTGACGTTCGTGCACGTGAACGCGAAGGACGCCGCCGACGTCGACGCCAACACGCGGTCCAGCGGGCACGACGACACGGAATGGTGGCGGGTGGCGGGACCACTGCTGGCCGAGGTCCTCAGCGAGGACGCCCATCCACTCGCGTCCCGCATCGGGACCGCTGCCGGGACCGCGAGGGGAAGCGGCCACGATCCGGACCACGCATACGCGTTCGGTCTCGGGCTCCTGATGAGGGCGATCGCGGATCTTCAGCCGCCGGCGCCGTGAGAGGTGGCCGTCGGTTCTCGAGTGGAGACGAGAAAAGCCCGTGACCGGCTGGTGAGCAGATCACGGGCTTTCCCGTTGGCGGAGGATAGGGGATTTGAACCCCTGAGGGCGTTAACCCAACCCGCGTTCCAGGCGAGCGCCATAGGCCACTAGGCGAATCCTCCGTGGGCGAGCATACCGGCTCACCCGGCGAACCACGAAAACGGGTGGTGACCCGCCCGATTGTGGCGCTTTCCGGATGCATCGCTACACTCGTCCGTGGATCCCGCGCGGCGCGCATCCTGTGAACTCCCCCAGGGCCGGAAGGCAGCAAGGGTCAATGGGCTCTGCCGGGTGCGCGGGGTCCCCTTTATCTTCGCAGCCCCCGCGCTCGCAGCTTCGGTGTGAAAGGTCTCCCTGGATGCCTACCCAAACCCAGATTGGGTTGATGAGCCACGAGGAACTCCGTTCCGAGCACGAACGGCAGTCCGAGAAGTACGCGCAGCTCAAGGCAGAGAAGCTGGTCCTCGACCTCACCCGTGGCAAGCCCGCTCCCGAACAGCTCGACCTGTCCGAGGCGCTGCTGTCGCTGCCCGGCGAGGGTGACCACCGTGACGGCAGCGGCACCGACGTCCGCAACTACGGCGGCCTGACGGGTCTGCCTGAGTTGCGTGCGATCTTCGGTGAATTGCTCGGCATCCCGGTCTCGAACCTGCTCGCCGGCAACAACGCGAGCCTCGAGATCATGCACGACCACGTCGTGTTCTCCCTGCTGCACGGCAACGTCGACTCGTCGCGCCCGTGGGTTCGCGAGGAGAAGATCAAGTTCCTGTGCCCCGCACCGGGATACGACCGGCATTTCGCGATCACGGAGTCGCTCGGCATCGAGATGATCCCGGTCCCGATCCGTCCCGACGGCCCCGACGTCGACCTCGTTGCCCGGCTGGTCGCGGAGGATCCGCAGATCAAGGGCATGTGGATCGTGCCGACCTACTCGAATCCGACGGGTGCCGTGTACTCGGAGGAGGTTGTGCGTGCGCTGGTGTCGATGCCGGCAGCAGCCCCCGACTTCCGTCTCTTCTGGGACAACGCGTACGCGGTGCACCCGTTGACCGAGGACTTCGCTCCCGCGCACGACGTGCTCGGCATGGCCGCCGCGGCGGGTCACCCGAACCGCCCGTACGTGTTCGCGTCCACGTCGAAGATCACCTTCGCGGGCGCCGGCGTCAGCTTCCTCGGCGCCTCCGACGCGAACCTGGCCTGGTACCAGACGCACCTCGGCAAGAAGAGCATCGGTCCGGACAAGGTCAATCAGCTGCGCCACCTGCGCTTCTTCGGTGACGCCGACGGTGTCCGCGCCCACATGGCGAAGCATCGCGAGATCCTGGCACCGAAGTTCGCCGCCGTGCTGCGGATCCTCGAGGATCGCCTCGGCGCGTCGAAGGTCGCGTCGTGGACCGAGCCGAAGGGCGGGTACTTCATCAGCCTCGACGTCCTGCCGGGTACCGCGAAGCGGGTCATCGCGCTGGCGAAGGACGCAGGCATCGCGCTCACCGCCGCGGGTTCCGCCTTCCCGTACGCCACCGACCCGGACGACACGAACATCCGGCTCGCGCCGAGCTTCCCGTCGCTCGCGGACCTCGAGACGGCGATGGACGGCGTCGCGACGTGCGTGTTGCTCGCTGCGACCGAGAAGTCCCTCGACGACGCCTGAGCTTCCACATCTCCCTTGCACGCATGAACGGAACCGTTCAGTCGATCTGACCGAGTGAACGGTTCCGTTCATGCCGTAGGGGGATGCGTCCCGGGCGTGCCGGACTCAGATCCCGGTGCGGGCACCGGCCGAGGCCGACCCGAGCCACGTGTGCGGGTTGCCGTTCCAGCACCAGCCGAGCTTCGGTCTGCGCTGGCTGATCCAGAGTGCGGGAACCCGCTTGTCGCCGCAGCGCGACGCGAGCAGGGAGAAGCACTTGTTCTTGCGCAGCATGTCGGGGCGGGCGGTCAGCAGGGCGATTCCCTCCTCGACGGTCAGTCCGCTGCGCCCCTTCGCCGCGAGTGACGCCGCCGCGTCGGCGGGCGTGACGTTCAGGTAGTCACTGCCGGTGTCGACGTCCTGCAGGAGGTACCCGATGCCGCCGGGGACCGTCACCGATTCGACGGGCCGGAACCGGGCGAGGTCGTCGGCGTCCAGGTCGGAGAAGCCCTGGTGGGTGCCGAGGGTGGTGCGGCTCATGGCGGCGTGGGAGTCGACGGGTGCCCCGGTGGCGGTGCGCGCGACGACGATCACGAACGGGATGTGGTCCTCGCCCCGCTCGGTGGATTCGTCGGTGATCAGGTCCCGCAGCGGTGTCAGGGCGGTGGTGAAGTCGGCTGCGGTCCGGCCGGTCAGGTCCGGGTATCCGAGGTCGGTCAGGACCTGGAGTTGCCGGTCGAACTCGTGTTGCGGTGTCGTCATGCGTTCCCCTTTTCCGTACGGCGTACCGAATGACAACGAGGGGTCGGCGCGGATTGTTCCCGGTCATCGCGGGTGATGTCTCGGGCCTCGTTCCGGAGGCGGCGGTGCGAGAATCGGGGGCATGTCCCTCACGCTGCACCTCGCCGGTGACGCCGACGCCGATGCCCTGCTCGCGTCGAACCCCCTCGCACTGCTGATCGGGATGTTGCTCGACCAGCAGATCCCGATGGAGGTCGCGTTCGCCGGACCCCGGAAACTCGACGAACGGCTCGACGGCGGTCTCGACGTCCACACCATCGCGGAGATGGACGAGGACGCCTTCCTCGCACTCTGCGCGACCCCGCCGGCGGTGCACAGGTTCCCCGGCTCGATGGGCAAGCGCGTCCAGGACCTGTGCCGGTTCCTCGTCGAGCACTACGACGGCGACGTCACCGCCCTCTGGACGGAAGGCGAGCCGGACGGCAGGGAAGTGCTCAAGCGGCTCAAGGCGCTGCCCGGCTACGGCGACCAGAAGGCGCGGATCTTCCTGGCCTTGCTCGGCAAACAGATCGGTGTCCAACTCGACGGCTGGCGCGAGGCCGCGGGTGCGTACGGCGAGGAGGGGTCGCGGCGCTCCATCGCCGACGTCGTCGACGACCAGACCCTCGCCGAGGTTCGCGAGTTCAAGAAGGCGGCGAAGGCCGCAGCCAAGGCCGCCAAGGCGTAGCCGCCCGTGCGCGAGTTCGGTAGCCGGAGCTACCGAACTCGCGCACAGGCGCGCAGCGCC
>AODO01000026.1 GCA_000341795.1 Rhodococcus triatomae BKS 15-14
GCTTCGCCGGACGCCTGAGGTTCGACTTCTTCATGGTGAGGTCCCCTTTCCAGGTCAGTTGCCGTGCTGGGCGATTCCGTCGCCGACCGCGGTGGAGATGAGGTTTCCGGCCAGACCAGCGGTGGCGTTGGCGAAGAAGTCGTTCAGCGAGGTGTCGACCTGCTCGACGACCGCCTGGCCGCCGGGCTGGGCGGCGACGAAGTCGCGGACCTGCTGGTCGACGACCGGTGCGGTCTGAGCGATGTTCTGCACCACGTCGGCGGCGGCCGCACCGACCGGGCCGGAGTTCTCCCACTCGGTCAGCGTCGCGGCGGTCTGATCGACGATCGCGTCGTGCTCGACGTCCTCGACCGCGATCTCCTCGGGCTGGGTGAGGTCACCGGCACCGAAGTTCGTCGCCGCAGCGACACCGGCAGCACTGCCGGCCAGGCCACCGATCGTCGCGGCCGGGACACCGCCGATGGCCGCTCCGATCGCCGCTCCGCCCGCGGTGCCGGCGACACCGGTGGTCACGATCGGCAGTCCGGGGATCGGGGTCGGGATCATGCCGCCGATCGCGGCGCCCTGGATGCCGCCGATGGTGCCGCCGATCAGCCCGCCAACCACGGCGGCGGGAACACCGGCCGCGGTCGCGCCGGCCACGGCGCCGGTGACACCGCCCGCGACCTGAGAGGCGGCCAGGCGCTCGGCCCGGGTGGTCTCGACACCGATCGACCGCCAGAAGTCGGTGGCCTGTGCCTCGAGGATCGCCGAGGTGTTGTTGGTGCGCTCGGCGTCTGCGTCGGAGATCCAGTTGGGCTGCTCGAACAGGGCGTCACCGGCCCGGATCTTGTTGCGCGGAGCGATGATCGGCGCGGTCGGGGTGACGGCTACGGGCAGGTGTAGCGTCTCGACCTGGACCGGCGCGACATAGGTGTACTCCGGGGCCACGTAGGTCTCGGTCTCAGAGTCGTAGTTCGGCATCTCCCGCCACTGCACGTTCTCCGGCGCGTACGCCTGCGGGGTCGGGGTCGGGGTCCAGGTCGCGGGCTGCGCGGGGGCCTCGGGCACGGGCGCCGGGGCGGGTGCGGTGGTGGTGCCACCCTGCGCGGTCTCGCCGGTGGTGCCGCCCTGAGTACCGGCGCCGGTGGTGCCGCCCTGAGTACCGGCGCCGGTGGTGCCGCCCTGGGTCGGTGCGGCACCGGCCGACGGGGCGAGGGCGAGACCGGCGGCGACGGCAGCTGCCGCGACGAGCGCGACAGTGGCCTGGTTCTGAACCTTGCGGTGCCGGCCACCGGAGCTGCGGCGAGCGGCGCGGTTGTGAATGTCGTTGCTCATCGAGCATCGCCTTTCATCGTGGATCGGCCTCGCGGCGAGGCCCGGATCTCGGGGGTATGGGAGGAATCGGAGGTGGATCGGGAGACCGGCAGGCCGGTCAGCGCATCAGCCCACGGCGACCGCCATCCGGTCGACGACGGTGGCCGCAAGCACCGTCAGCGCGTCCCGGGTCTCGCGACGGAGCTGGGTGAGTGCGATGCGCTCACCGGAGGCGAACAGCGGCTCGAACGGCATCCGGCACACCGGAACACCGAGTGCAACGAACGCCTCAACGGTCTCGGTCTCGACCAACGGCGCGTCGCCGGGTCCCTCGGTGATGACCACCACCGTGCGGGACAACACGTCCGGACGTGCCGCCACGAGAGCGTTGAGGGTGCACTGCGCGCCAGCGGCGGCGTCACGGCGCAGCGGAACCGGAACGATCACCGCCGTCGCGGCGGTCGCGGCCCACTGCCAACTTCCGGCCAGGCTGGAGTTGCCGGTGTCGGCGACGATCAGTTCCCGGTGGCGGCCGAGGGTGGCAGCGAGCGCCGCGGCCTGGTCGAAGCTCACCGGCACCGCGGCACCGGTGACGACGTCGGAGCCGAACGGCTGCCGGGCGAGGTAGCGCGACAGCGTCGAGGGCCGCACGTCCGTGGCGGCGAGCAGGGCGGCGATGTTCTGCCCCGCCGACGCGGGCTGTGCGATGCGGTCACCGAGACTTCCGCCGACCTCACCGAGATCGAGGCAGGTGATGGTGGCGGGGCCCCGGTGCTCCGCCAGGGTCTCGGCCAGGCTGATCGACATCGGTGTCTTGCCGACGCCGCCCTTGACGTTCGCGACCGTGATCACCGCGCCCTCGGGCAGCGGCCGGGTGATCGCCAGTTGCGAGCCGCGCAGCCGCATTTCAAGGGAGTCGGTCTTCGGGGCGAGCTTGAGACCGAGCAGGGCGTTGATCCGCCCGCGCACGCCGAGCCGAGCCCGATCGGCCGACACCGGGGTGGCTCGCGGTGCGGACAACTGCGAGAGCACGTCCAGCGGTCCCGTGATCGGCCCTGTGATCGCTTCTGCGGGCCGCTGCCCCGCCGGGGAAGGTGACGGGGCAGCAGCCAGACGCCCAGCGGTCTGCGGCGGCGTGGGCGTGGGAACGATCGGCCGCGCAACAGGCTGCGCGGCCGGGGTGGTGTCGGCGTAGTCCATCGACTCCGCCGACACCGTCACCGATCCGACCGGCGGCGCAGAGACGGGCTCCGACTCCGCCGGTTCGGGCTCGGCCATCGTGACAACCGGGATAGGCGTACTCGGCGCACGCATGTCGGCCTGCCCGTTCGGTCCGACAGTCAGGTACTTCGTGTCCTTCCCCGTCCGGTAGACGACGTCGACCGCGGCGTCTTGCTCCTTGGCGATGGTGTGCACGAACTCGTGCACAACCGCGCCAATCTCCTTGTGCTCGGTCGCCTCAAGCTCCATCGGAGGCACGTTGGCGTCCTCCAAGGTCGCGCGGGCGGTGGTCTTGGAGGTGATCTCGACATCGACGGTCGGCGGAGTCATCGTCAGTTGACCCCGAAGGCGCTCGCGCCGGCCAGTGCCGTGTTCATCTCGTCGACGACGGCCTCGGCCTGATCCAGCTCGGCCAACGCAGTCGCGCGGGCGGCGACGTCAGGCAGCGCCTCGACAACTGCGCGGCGCTTAGCGGCGGCCTCGCGGATCTCCGAGAGGCGATCGCTGGTCAGCTCCTGGTTCTCGCTGAGCTTGGCCACCCACTCCGGGGACGTGTCCTTGAAGTACTCCCGCAGCGCCTTGATGAGGGGGTCGTTGGCGCCCTTGGACACGAACGGTCCGCGCAGCGCGGCGACATCCTCGGCGGTGGGGGTGATCGACTGGGAGATTCGGCGGCTCATGGGTGGTCCTTTCGGTGGTTGGGTACTGCTCGGGTTGTGCGGTGGTCAGTCGGAGAAGTACGTCGGCGGCTCCGTCACGAGCGGCATCCGAGTACGCGCTTGGCGGGTCAACGCATTGCGCTCGGCGGTGGCTATGGCCGACCAGGCGGCGGCGATCGCGGCTTCGGCCGCTGCCGCGGGGGACGTCGCGAGTTCACGGATGCTGCACCGGGGGTGGGTCATGCGGGCGCTCCTACGAGGTCGGCTTCGGGGAGGACGACGACGCCGGTGGCGTCGAAGGTGATGCGGGTCTTCACGCGACCGGCGCCGACGGTCAGAACGGTCGAGGTCACCTCGCCCTTGCCGTCGCGGGTGACGTCGACCGCGGTCACGGTGACCGGAACGAGTTCCCCTTCGTCGTCGTCGACGAGGACGGTCTGGCCGGCCTCGACAGCGGAGGCGGGAATGACGTCAGCGAAGTCGTCGTCGGCCGCGTGCGGGGCGTCCGGCAGCTCGGCGCTTGGGGTGGTCGAGGCAGCGACGGTCGAGGTGGTGGCGGCGTCGCCGGTGCCGATGACGATCGGCTCGGCAGCGCGGCCGTACTCGCGTGCCCGCTTGGCCAGCGCGCGCTCGGTCTCGATGAACTCGGCCAGCTCCGTCGAGTAGCAGGTGAACCCGGGTGCCTCGACGGGAGCGAGACCGTCGACGATCGCCTTCTCCCCCTCGGACAACTGGTTCCACTTGTTGGGGTGGCGGTCGACGTTCGGGGTCCACCACATCTGACCGTCGGCGGGGCTGCCGTCTTCACCGATCGCGATGCCGCGACCGGGCACCGAGGTGTCGACCTCGCGGCCGACGGTGGAGTCGCCCCACATCATCAGTGCGCCGTCCTGTGAGAGGTTGCCGAGCGAGATGCGGGTGCCGAAGTTGTCGCGGGCATTGCCGCTCGCGCCACCGAACAGTGACGCGTCCGGGCGCTGTACGCCGAGCAGCAGACGGATGCCGGCCGAGCGGGCGAGGACGGCGAGGTCGGCCCACGCGTTGAGCGGGTCGAGTTCCTTGAGCAGTGCGCGGGTCTCGTCGTCGCCGGTCTTGGCCAGTCGCTGCCACTTGCCGGACAGGATGAAGAACTCGTCGAGGACGGCGATCATCAAGGGCAGTTGCGAGCCCTCGATCTTCATGTCGTGGATGTAGGTGTTGCGCGCCATCATCTCCGAGTGCAGAGCGCGCACGAGCATCGCTGCGCGGATCGGGTCGTAGATGATCGCGCCGCACCCCGGGTAGCCCTCCAGACCGTCGAGCTCGATCATCTTCGGATCGACACCGACGAACGGGATGCCGCGGCGCGCGGCCTCGGTCAGCAGGGTGCGGATGACCGAGGTCTTGCCGCCACCGGTCGGGCCGACGATCAGGCAGTGCGGCTTGTTGGACCTGGTGGAGATGTCCCAGATGAAGGTGCGATCGGCCTCGCCGGTGGCGTACGGCAGGTGCCGCAGGTTCTCGTCGACCAACTCCAGCGGGTGGTCGATGCGCGAGGGCATCGGCGCGACCAGCCGCATGATCAGGAATCCGTCCGCAGGGTGCCAGTCGGTGGTCCAGTGCCGGCCGGACTCGTGCTCACCTGCATTGGCGATGAGAGCTTCTTCGACCTTGCCCTGGAAACCGCGGGATCCGGCGTTCATCGACCGCTCGAACGAGATCCGGTAGCAGGTCTCGACACCGTGCTCGTCGCGGGCGGAGACCGTCACCTTCGGGTCGGTGAAGATCGACGTCGCATCCAGGGTCGATTGCAGTGCCTTGTGCCGCTCGCTGCGCTCGTCCGGCTCGATCGTTCTCCGGCGGATGACGATCCGGTCCCGGTGCGCCTCGTGACGAACCTTCACTTCCTTGGTGGCAGTGGTGCCCGCGATGGCTTCGATGGCGCGAGACAGCTCCTCGAACTGCTTGGGACGCACGACCGTGCCCCGAGGCAGGGTGATGGTGGCGCGGCGCAGGACCCACCACCCGGACGGGAACGGCACGGCCACTTTCTTCGGCAGGTTCCCGGTAGTCTGCCGGACGACCGACTCGAGCATCGCCGACCACCGGTGGGAGCGGTGCCGCAGCACGTCGACCGCGATGAGGAGAGCGGCGGCGGCGATTAAGGCGACGCGGTAGCCGTGCAGCGTGGTCAGCACCTCGGTGGCCCGTGTGTTGGCGGCCGCGACCGATATCAGGCGCGGGGCGCACACCGCGGCGGCAGCGGCCGCGATGACGATCAGCGAGAGCGGAAGGAACCGGCCGATGTGGGTGGGCCGGGCGTTCTCGCTGAGCTGCTGACTGCGAGCGTTGCCGGAGTCGCCGAACATGTCACGCCACGTCGCGACGATCCAGTCCTTCAGTGGGTCCTGATTTCCGCTCACCGCCTGCGCCTTTCGCTTGTGCCGAGGCTTCTAGGACACCGTCTGACGAGGCGTCATTTGCACAGTCGCAAGGAACCGCGATTCTCCACAACTGGGTCCCCTCTCCCCTTCCGGTCCTCGAACGCACTCGGTGAACGCTCCTGGCGCGCACTGTCTCCGAGTCAGATCACTCGACTCGCTTAGCGCTGCCCCACCGTCCTGTGGACCCGGCGGTCGACGCGCCTCGCGGCCCTCCCTGCGACCGCTTGGCCTTCGCTTCACCGAGCGCTGCGCCGCCGCACCACCGACCGCCTCGGCGAGCGCTCAGGAAGCCTCCGCCGAGCGGCTTGCCAGTCGGTGCGAGCGGCACGAGACACGAGCCCATCGGGCGGCGCGGGGACCGTAGCCGAACGCGGTCGAGAAGAGAGGGTTGAGGCGTTCATCACCTCGCCTGATCGAGCGCTGTCGATAGCGTCCGACATGGGCGCTTCCGAAATATGTTGCAGCGGCGTCAATTTGGAATTACACTCCCCCCAAGGAACGCCGGGGGGAGTGACCCCCGGAGGGGGTGGCGTGGGAGGCGCCTTTTCGAGCGTTCGATTCCAGCGCCAACATCCACCGCCGACTCCGGCGCCCGTTCTTACCGCTCGGGTGAGCGCTTCCCCAGTGCACAGATCCGCCGGCCGATCCGCCGGCAATGGACGGGCCGCGGCCTGCGCGCACATCTACCTCGTGCATCGCATCCCTGCACCGACCCATACCGCCCGCCAGTGGGCGCATGACACCCGCATAGCCCCTACGCCCCCTAGCGCCCAATGCGGCCCCCTACGCGCTACGTCTCATAGCGCGGGTGTCACCCACCGGTCCATCACAGTCGGCAACCCCTCCCCGTACGACACGTCCTGCACGACTCAGAGTGGCGTTGCGCGGCCCCGGCCTGGGCGGGTGATCGACACCCTGGGATTCGCTTGCACACAGTGTCGTTCGCACCGCACACCGCCGCTCCCCGATACGGCCGGACGCGGCGGCGCTCGCCGATCCACGAGAACGAATCTTTCGGGGTCTCGCAACGCTCGGACCTGTGGCGATACCGGTTTGGCCCTCTGACACCCCGTTGAGGCGAGAACGGACATCGACTTACGTTCGCGTGCATCCATATTCAGGTGCATCGACCGATCTCACGATGGAGAGTCCAATGTCCCTCACCTCCGCAGTAGTCGACCTGGCGACCACCGCGCCCCCGCACGTCGACGTGCTCGCCCAGACCACCGAGGTGTCGACCGGCGGCCTGCGTGCCTGGATCAGCGACAACATCGTCTTCACGATCCTGCTCCTTGGTGCGTGTGTCATCGCCGTCGGCGGCATGCGCGGCAACCTGTCGAAGGTCGTCACCGTCGGCGGCCTGTCCCTCGTGGGGTTGGCGTACTTCTCGATCGCCCAGTCCCAAAGCGCCGCGACCGGTGTCGGAAATTGGCTGCTCGGACTGTTCGGCGTCCAGGTCTGACGTGCTCGCCCCTGACCTCCGACCGACCCGTGATGGGAGCCGACCGTGATCGACAACGATGACCTGCTGCACCGCGTGGACCGTCATTTCCTCGGCCCGACCGGATGGACGTTCCCGTTCCGGATCCGCTATGCGGCGATCGGGCTCGGGGTCGCGATCTTCGTGACCGTCTTCATCGTCGGCCGCGCGCTCGTGCACGTGCCGCTCGGCTTCCGATCGCTCGCGGTGATGCTTGTCATCGCCGTCGTGCTGACGTCGAAGGTGACCAAGTACGTCAACGCCGATCGCCCGGTCCGGTCGGTGCTGCGCGCCGCGTGGAACGACCTCAACGCCCCGCGCCCACCGAAGCCCGGCCAGACCGTCGTGCTTCGCATTCCTGCCACTGTTCGCGCGCAGCGCAGCGCGCCCGTGTCCGCGCCGATCGAAGGTGAGTCCTTCCGATGACCATGCAGTCCGACAACGACATCGCCGCCCTGTTCGATCCGAACTTCGACGAGCCGGAACCCACCGTCGTCCCCCCGGGTGCGTTGCCGCCGTCGTGGGCGGCGGCGATGGCTTCCAGCCGCGCCGCGGCGGCGGCTCCGCGGCCGCAGGAGCTGGCGTGGTCGCAGGTCCCGGACAGCCGCATCGCACCGACCTCACCGACCGTGATCCCCGCGACCGAACCGGAGCAGGCCGAACCGGCCGGAAAGGGCAAGAAGCGCAGCAAGAAGCGCGGCCGCCATGCCGACCCGGAGGCCGAGATCACGCGTCAGATGACGGCGGCGAAGAAGCGCAACGACCGTGAACGCAAGGCGGTCCGCCTCGCACTGATCGGGGTGGAGGGCAACGTCACCCGCACGCGCCGGCAGTCGACGGCGTGGTTCGTGCAGCCGCCGGGCCCGTGGAACATGCGGCCGGTCGGCAAGCAGCGCCGCTACATCCAGAACGAGGCACTAGTGGTGGCTAACCTCGCCGAATCCGGCGTGACCGGGCTGCACCGGCGGTTGGTGCGCACGCCTTGGCCGGTGCGCCAGTGGGCGCAGAGCCATGACGCGTGGGCCGAGCCGATCGCGGACGTGCCCGGCGCGTTGTCGTGGGCGGACTACCTGCGTGGGCAGCAGCACGCGATGCTGTGGGGCAACCCGACGCAGAAGGGCCGCTACTGGGGCGTGGAGCTTCCGCCTCGCTCGGTGCTCGCGCAGGGCCTCGACACCGTCGGGCAGTGGTTGGTTCCGGTCATCGACGCACCGCTGCTCGGTTCGTTCGCGCGGCTGGTGGTCAAGTGGGCGCGCGAGGCGTTCCTGAACGAGCAGAAGGCGATCGCCGACCACCTCGCCACCATCGAGCGGCACCTGTCCGGGCAGGGTGTGAATGCCAAGCCCGCCAACGCCGCGCAGATGGACTACCTGCTGCTGCGGTCGGCGTCGCTCGGCCTGCCTCTCGATGCGGACGGGGTGATCTCCGGCGGCGGCGACTGGGAGGAATCCGATGTCGCCGCGCTCGAAGACCTCACCAACCTCGAGCTCACGCCCGGTGACGGCTACACCACCGTGCGCGGTCAGGTCGGTGGCCGCGACTACACCGGATACGCGATCGTGCTCACGGTCGGCCGGATGGCGCCGCTGCCGATCCCGGAGAAGATGCTGCCCTGGCAGGTGATCGGTGACCCGTCCGGTGAACCGTTGGAGTGGTCGGAGCGGGTCACGCTCAAGACCAAGGGCCAGACGCTGCGGAACCTGCGTCGTCTGACGGACCGGATCGAGAGCCAGTTCGACCACTACACCGTCGAGCATGACCAGGTAGCGCCGCCGGAGCTGGCCGAGCAGCACGCACTGGCGCAGCAGGTGATCTCCGACATCGAGGAGGACCACTCCGGGTTGTCGGTGCGCACCGAGGGCTTCTACCGGGTGCTCGTGGTCGGGTCGACGCCGGAGGAGGCGAAGGAGAAGGTCTCGCTGCTCCAGGAGATGTACTCGCCGCGGATCCGCCTCGAGCACGAGCACGGCCAGTACCAGCTCCTGCGCGAGTTCATTCCGGGTGAGCCCCTGGCGAATGTGGCGCACTGCCGGCGGATGAATGTCGAAGCGCTGTCGGCGGGCATGGCGGCGGTCGGTGACCGGATCGGTGACCGCACCGGTGTGGTGATCGGGCAGACCGCGTCGATCGCGCCCCGGCCCGCGGTGTGGGATCTGTTTGCCGCGCACGAGAAGAAGCACAAGTCCGGTCTGACACCGATCGTGGCGGTTCCCGGTTCGGGTAAGACGTTCCTCGCGGGTGTGCTCGTCTATCAGGCGGTGCGCGCCGGCGCCTACGGCGTGGTGCTCGACCCGTCGGGTCCGTTGAAGAAGCTCGCGCAGCTCCCCGAGTTCCGCGGCATCGCCGAAGTGCAGGCGTTGACCGGTCGCACCAGCCGGCCCGGCTCGCTGAACCCGTACCGGGTGATCGTCGACCCGCGCCCAGGCGATCCGGAGTACGACCCGGCCAGCATCGACTACGCCGACGACGCCGATCCGGTTGCCGCGGCGCAGGCGCAGTACGAGGCCGATGTGCGTGCCGCGCAGGCGGAGCGGATCTCGGTGGCGGTGTCGGTGCTGAAGATGATGCTCACTCCCGCGCGCATCGAGCACGAGTGGACCGAGACGGTGCTCCAGACGGCAGCGAACATGGTCGGCGGTCAGCGGCACCACAACCTGCGGGAAGTTCTCGACGCCATCGCGCACATCGGTGCCGACGACGAGAACGTCGACCTGCGCTCGTGCGCACGGTCCGTGCACCAGGACCTGTCGATGATGTCCGATCTGGCCGAGGCCCGAGTGCTGTTCCCCGAGCGCGGCACAACCGGCGACGCGGACGACTTCGTCGCCGACGGCATCCGCCTGACGGTGCTGACCATGCCGGGTCTGCAACTGCCGCCCGAGGGCACCGACCCGTCACAGTGGACGCCGCAGCAGCGGATGGCCGGCCCGCTGATGCACATGGCGGCATGGATGGCGAACCGTCTCGTCTACGAGCTGCCGCGCTACGAGCGGAAAGTGCTGTTCCTCGACGAGAACAAATACCTCGAGCAGACCGGCGCCGGCCGCACCCTGAACCTTCGGATCGCACGCGACTCCCGCAAGTACAAGGTCCGCGCATTGGTCTGCTCGCAGCTCCCCGACGACTACCTCGGTGTCGACGGCACCGACGACAAGTCCGCGCTGACGTACGAGGTGATCATCGGGGACCTCGGCGGCAACGCCCACGCGATCGACGGCGCCCTGAAGCTGCTGAACCTGCCCGCCGGTGAGGGCTACGAGTCGCTGCTGGCCGGCCTCGGCGGCGGCGGCGAGGACACCCTCGACGAGGACACCGACACCGAACACCTCGACCAGGCGCGGCGGTTCGTGGTGAAGATGGCCGACGACATCGAGCTGATCCGCTCGGACTGGACCCACTTCGTGCACCTGGCGCACGTGTTCGAGGCGCTGGACTCGCGGACGACCCGAGGCGGTGTCGCATGAGCCCCCAGCGGCGCCGGGCCGCGCCGGTGGACCGTTTCCCTTCCCCGCGCCGTTCCGGGTGGCGTGCGGGGCTCGTGGGGCGCGTTCTGGTGGCGGTGATGCTGGCTGCCATCTCGCTGATCGGGCTCGGTGGCGGAGTGGCCGCCGCGGGCGGTTTCGACTGCAAGGACGTCCCGAAACCCGAGTTCCCCAACGAAGTGTTGGAGACGACCTTCGACTCCACCAGCGCCGACCGGCCCGCCGTCGAAGGCGGCACCGGCTACCAGACCTATGGCTGGGCGGGGCTGAAGTGGTCCACCTACGACCTCGGCTGCGGCGCCGACCTGGTCCGCGCCCCGAGCGCGGTCGGTGACACCACGCTCGGCAACACGTTCATGACGATCGGCAAGTCGCTGGCGGCCGCGGCGTTCTGGCTCGACGACCAGACCAAGACCGGCCAGGCCGCCACCGAGGCAGGTGTCGATCCGGCGCTGGCGAAATTCGACCAGATCATCTTCTCGATCAGCAACGGCATGCGCGGCATCTACGGCCAGTGGCTCGGCATCGGATTGGTCGTCGTCGCGGCGATCGTGTTGTGGCAGGCGATGAAGGAGGACTCGGCCGGGGTCACGCGCACCACTGCGTTCGCGGCCGCCGGTCTCGCGTTGGGTGCGCTGATGGTCGGTGCTCCGCAGAAGGCGCTCCAGGTCGCGGACGACACCTTCGGGTCGCTAATCACCGAGACGCAGGACCAGATCTTCTCGGTACGATTCGGCCCGGACGGGAACACGTTGGGCGCCGGCTCCACCGATCCGCGGAATGTGTTGATCGACCAGCTCTACCTCGACGACTGGCGGCGGGGCTGGTTCGGCCAGAACTACCCGACAGATGATCCTGCGAAACTGGGTCCGGCACTCCGGGATTCGCTCGCGTTCTCCTACGACGAGCAGCACGAGGTCAAGGACGACCCGACTGCCCAGGCCACGCTCGCCGCGGCGAAGGCCGACAAGTTCCGCGACATCGTCTCCTCCCTCGAATCCGAGTACCAGCTCTCTTACCACCAGTTCCAGGGCAAGGACTCGGGCCGGACCTCGATCGGGTTCATGGGCATGCTCAAGCTGGCGATGCCGTCGCTCCTGTGGATCGGGGCGTCCATGCTGAAGCTGACTGCCCTGATGGCGATCCGGTTCGCGGTGCTGTTCGCGCCGATCTGGGTTCCCATCGCCATTGCCCACGGAGGCTGGCTCTCCCGCGTGATGCGGATGCTCGCGAGCGCCTACATGTGGGGCGTGGCCGGTGCGGTCATCGTCGCGCTGTACCTGATGGCGCTGGTGCAGCTCTACGTGGGCTCCAACGGCACCGTCGACGGCTCCTGGCGGCTCTGGTTCATGATCATCCTCACCGCCGTCTGCTGGGCGATCATGCGGCCGTTCAAGCGGATGAGCCAGACGTTCACCCAGAACTCGGCGAGCATGGTTAACCGCAAGGCCCGCGGCGCGAAGCAGGCACTCAAACGCAAGGCGTTCGCCGCGGCCGCCGCCACGGTCGGCGGCCCGGGCGCCGGCGCCGCCGCCGGCACCATCGCCGAGAAGGCCGCCGACCGCTGGGATCGCCGCCACAACAAGAAGAGCGACGAGAGCGGCGCAGACGTGACTCGGCCCGAAGGTCGCGCGCTCAACAACCAACGCCAACAGGCGCTCACGAAGTCTCGCGCGCAGGCCAGGAGGGAACGTCTCGGCCTCGATGGGTGCGTCGGCGGAAAGCCCGCGGACGCCGCGACCGAACGCGACGCCCGCATCGCCGGGATCGCGGCCGTGGCCAGCCGGGACCTAGCGCGCGGCAAGGGCGACGTGGATGGCAAGGACGCCGAGCGCGCCGCCACTGCTGGCGCCACGGCGTGGCGGCGATTCGACAAGGCCGAGGCCGACAACCTGGTCCAAGAGCGGCGCGCTCGCAAGGAACTACTGACCGCGAGCGTCGGACAGCGGTGGGACGGCGGGGACAAGTCGGCGATCGCACCGATGAAGGTCTTCACGCCCGCACCGCGGCAGCAGCCCTGCCGCACCACCGCAGCCAGCTCTGGTGCGGCGTCGAAGTCCGGCCAGGCCACGAAGGTGTGGACCTCCGCAGCCCCGTCGGGCTCGATCACGAAGGATCGGTACATCTGATGTCGTCGTCCGGGCCCAATCCTGTTCTCGCGCCGATTCGCCGGTGGGTGCTCTACTCGCGCACCAACCTGGCGCTCACGATCGTCGGGGTCGTGGTGGTGTTGTTCGCGGCAGGGGCGGTGTTCGGGGAGACCCCGGCGCCCCGTGCCGTGGCGCACGAGACAGACACGGCAACGGCCGAGCCGGTCGCGGCGGCGGAGTCGATCAGCTACGAGCTCGACGAAGTGAGTGAATCGCTGGTCGTGGCCAAGACCGCGGCGTGGGCGGCCTCCAGTGCCCCGGCCACGGCGATGGCGTATGCGCACGTGTTCGTCGACACCACCGCCTCGGACAGCAGGTGGGCCAGTGCGATCGGCCGGTTCACCACAGACAAGACCGGTGAGACTGTCATCGCGGCGCGGCCGCGGACGCCGGTGGTCATCACCGGTTCGACGGTGAGCACCCTGTCCGATGGACCGGACGGGAAGATCGCGCGGGTGACCGTCCCGACGCAGGCCGGGGACCTGACGATCTCCCTCACCGTCGCCGACGCCGGGGGTGTGGGTGGCAAGCGATGGGTCGTCGAGACTCCCCTGCCCACCCTCGACCTGACCGAGGTGGAGAAGGTCGCGCCGCCCGCCTCCACGGCCGCGCCGCGCACCTCGGCACCGACCACCAGCTCGGTGCCCGAACCGTCTGCGGCGCCGCGCACCTCAAGTGCTGCGCCATCGGCAACAGCGGAGACGTTCGATCTGGACGAGCCCGCCTCGGAGCCGAACCGGGACCGTGCCAGCGACCCGGTTCCAGTGCCCGGCCCGATTCCGATCCCGGAACTCGACACCCCGATCCCGGGTGGACGGTGAACCGCGGCAGCGCCGGGCGGGCGCTGCTGCTGGCCGGCGCGGCGTCCATCGTGCTCGGCACATCCGCGTGCTCGCTCGGCAGCCCTGTCACCCCCCGCGACCCGTGCCGCACTGTCCCCACCGACAGCGGATCCGACAGCGGCGGCAGGTCCGGGTCGATGATCGAGGACCTGGCCTTGACGATGTCCGGGCCGATCCGCATGCCGGTTGCACCGGGAACGACCACCTACACCTCGGGTTTCGGGGAGCGGTGGGGCGACCAGCACCAGGGCGTCGACCTCGCAGGTCCGGTCGGCACTCCGATCCTCGCCGCGCTCGACGGCAAGGTCGTCGAGTCCGGCCCGGCCAGCGGGTTCGGGAACTGGATCGTCGTCGACTCGATCGTCGACGGTAAGCCGGTCAGCACCGTCTATGGGCACATGTTCGACGACGGCTTGCGGGTGCGGACGGGACAGATGGTCAAGGCCGGTGATCACATCGCCGACATCGGCAACAACGGTGTATCCACCGGCGCGCACCTGCATTTCGAGTACTGGGAGGGCGGCCGACTCCAGGGCGGTACCGCGATCGACCCGGTCACCGTCCTCCCCGAGATCACCAGCGGCGACCGCGCGGCCGGCGACACTGATCACGACAACCCCATCCAGCTCGTCGCCGCGACACGGTCGACGGCGGACTGCTCCGGCTTCGGCATGGCCGGTGGCGGCGAGCTCGCCTTCGGCGCCGTGCCGGCGGAGTTCGAGCCGTGGCTGCGGCGCGCCGGCAGCGTCTGCCCGGAAATCGACTCCCCGCTGCTCGCCGCGCAGCTCCAGCAGGAGAACGGCTTCCGCCACGGCGCGAATGCCCCCTTCTCGCCGTCGGGGGCGATGGGGCCGGCGCAGTTCATGCCCGGCACCTGGGCGACCTGGGGCAAGGACTACGACGGCGACGGCACAGCGGACGCGAACTCCATCGGCGACGCGGTGATGTCGCAGGCGCACTTCATGTGCGCGCTCTACCAGGAGGTCTCCTCGGTTCCCGGCGATCCGATCGAGCTGACGCTGGCCGCGTACAACGCGGGTGGCGGCGCCGTGCAGCAGTACGGCGGGATCCCGCCCTACAGCGAGACGCAGAACTACGTCGCGAAGATCACCGCAGCTCGGGCGACCTTCGCGAACCCCAACTCCCAGGGCCGGTTCATCCCGAACGCCGCAGGCGGCAGCGGTCAAGTCGTCTCTGCCGCACGCGAATACCTCGGCACCCCGTATGTGTGGGGCGGCGGCGGCGCCAACGGCCCGTCGAGTGGCGGGTTCGACTGCTCCGGTCTGACCTCGTACGCGGTGCACGCCGCCAGCGCCGGCACGGTCTCGCTCCCCCGCGCCTCCGAGGAGCAGTGGCATGTCGGAGTCGAGGTTCCGATCGACCGCGCCCAGCCCGGCGACCTGGTGTTCGGCGGTTGGGGACCGAACGGGCCTGGCCACGTGGGGATCTATGCCGGCGGCGGGCAGATGGTGCACGCCCCCACCACCGGCGATGTCGTCAAGGAGGCACCTCTCCAGGCCGGGATGAAGGCCCGGAGGGTGATGTAGTGGACATGCCATCAATACAGGTTGAGGGCTATTTCTGGGTGGGAGTTGTCCTCGCGCCCCGCCGGATTCGGCCCTCCCCGCGGTTACCGGCAGGGAGCGACCGAGCCGTCTCACAGCGGACCTCGTCGTGGCCGGCGACCCAGGACAGGCATTCGGAGCTCGGGGGACGTGTCGTTTATCCTGGTCAGTGGCCCAAATATCGGGCATACGAGGGGTTTGAATGAGGGCACGCACACTCGTCATCGCGGCGGTAGTGGTCGCTGTGGCCGGGGTCCTGGCCTATTCGCTGTTCTGGCGGACCGACGGGGGCGAGGATCTGACCGCGCCGGCACCAAAGACCACGAGCGCGCGCCCCACAACGCCGGCGACGCCGCCGACCGGCATCGAGTCGGACGAGCCGTCGGCGAGCTCGCCCGACGCAGAGGAGGCCGCGCGCCAGGGCCTGACCGTGGTGTTCACCTGGTACCCGGCCACCGACGCCACCCCGAACGACGCCTACGGACGCGCCCAACGCTGGCTGACCACAGACCTCGCCGACCGCATGAACGTCGACGCACGCACCGAACGCGGCCCGAGCATCCAATGGGCCCAGTGGGCACAGGACCAGGCCAAGGTCATCGCCAACGTCGCCATCGGGTGCTCCGGCTGCCCCGCCGACACCGACACCGTCATCCAGCGCGTAGCCACCATCAAGCAGACCGCAGTCACCGAAACCGGGACCGATACCGTCAAACCTGACACCACGATCTGGGTCACCGTCGTCCGCGAGGGCGACCGCTGGCTCATCGACGAGATCCGCTACTGACGACGGGAGGACCCATGACCCGCACGAGCATTGCCGCGGCACTGATCACTGCTGCGCTCGCCGTCGGACTGACCGCGTGCAGCAGCGACAGCGAGCCCACCGCTGAACCCACCAACCCATCGACGTCCACGCCCACACCCTCGCCCACCAAGTCGCCCTTCGGCGCTGACGCCATCAGCGATCTCGGCGTGAAGATCGAGCGTGACAACGCAACCACGATCCTCGAGACAGTCGAGCAGCGCGGCGGCACACCCCAACAGGCGATCGCAGCTCTCCTCGCGGCGAAAGCGGAGACGATCTGGACATCTGGGCTGCGCATGGCCCCGCCGGCGACAGGGATTCGGGACATCTTCGGCTGGCGACTCTCCTACAACCTGCCGGCCGACTCCGCCGAAGTCGTACAGGCGGCCACCAATACGTTCATGGACAACGCCGCGACCGTCACGGTCAACGAGGACGACTCTGTCGCGTACGCCCTGGCCGTTCAGTACGCGGATCCCCGTGGCTACAACGAGAAGGAGCATTTCTCCAGTAAGGGCGAGACCGCGGCGGGCAAGTACTCGGCCTCGCTCTCCGAAGCTCAGGCCGCTTACGCGGAACTTCGCAGTGCCGGATAAAGGTCGCATCCGCCTTCCAGGGAAGTGCGATCGACGCAGATGATGCGCGCTTGGAGTCGAGCCTGACTAGTTCCGGGGGACGACACCGCTGTGCCCGGAACAGGGCTGTAGTCCGAGGTTCATCCGTGCACTCCGTGTACGCGTCCCTATCCTCCTGGCGTGCTGGCGTGGTCAGCCCGTTGGCGGTTCCGACGTTACGGAGCCGACGCGCCTCGTCGCTCCCGCCGGCTGACTGCGAGTCGGAATCCGGCCGGCTTGAGGGTCATCTGCTCGGCGACGTCGAGGGTGTAGTCGGGGTCCGCGACGAGGTCGTAGCGATGCAGGATGGTGGCGAGGGCCAGAATCATCTCGTGGTAGGCAAACTGCCGGCCGATGCACGCACGCAGGCCCGTGCCAAACGGCTTGTACCCGTGGCCTGGCCGCGCTCGGACCTCGTCCGACTGGAATCGATCGGGACGGAACCGATCGGCGTCGTCCCCCCAGACCGCCGGATCGCGGTGGACCTGTTGCAGGACCACCATCAACCACTCTCCCTGCTTGAACGGGTACTGGCCATCGATGACGGTGTCCTGCTTGGCCTCCCGGAAGTAGCCGGGCGAGGTCGGCCACAGCCGCATCGTCTCGTCGATCACCCGGCGCACAGTCCGCAGCTTCGCGACGTCCTCGAATCGCACCGCGTCGTCGGTCGGCCACAGGGCGTCTACCTCGGCGCGGGCCTTCGTGGCCTCGTCGGGGTGGGTGGCCAGCAGGTACAGCGCGAACGCCAACGCCGATGCGGTGGTCTCGTGACCGGCGACCAGGAAGGTCAGGATCTGGTTGCGGACGTTGCGCGCGTCGAGCTGCTCGTCGGTCTCCGGGTCCTTCGTGGTGAGCATGAGGTCGAGTAGGTCGCGCGGCTCGTCGTGTGGGTGGGCCTGCCGGTCGGCGATCACGTCGTCGACGACCTTGAACATGTAGTCGACGTTGGCCTCGTGCTGGCGAGTCCGCCCGGTCAGGGCGTCGATCACCTTGCGGCCGGGGATCGGAACGCCTTGCGTCTGGATGTATCCGAGCGAGTCCTTCAGCGCGGGCAGGAGCGGGTCGACGTCGCTGCGGGTGAACGAGTCGAATCGGTAGCCGAAGCCGCAGCGTCCGATCGTCTCGAGCGCGAGCTTGGTCATCTCGGCGGCGGCGTCGAAGTCCTCGGGGCGCTCGTCCCAGGCGTGGCACATCTCGTTTACGACGTCGACCATCGTCTGGTGGTACGAGCGCATCGACGGCTGGGTGAATGCTGGCGCGAGGATCGCGTGGGCCTTGTGCCAGTTCGGTTCGTCGTTGAAGGCGGTGAACAGGCCGTCCTCGGCGATCGGGCGCAACAACTGGAGCGGCCGCGGCATCGCCTTCTGCCAGGTCGTGTCGTCATTGACTTCGGCGGCGATCTGGGCGCCACCAACGAACGTCAGGCGCATGCCGAGGATACGGCGCTGGTAGATCGGGCCGATCTCGCCGAGGATCCGGGCTGTGTTCTGCATCGGCTTGACCGGGTCCAGACCGATGATGTCGCCGATCAACGGCACCCGTTTTGGCGGGTGAGGTGGGCGCATGACACCCATCGGTGGCTCCTTCGGTACGCGATGTTCTCAACGGACTGCCGAGCAGGTCGGGTTGCAGTGTAAAAGCCCGGACCCCTTCACTTCACTCGCGGGGCTAGACTCCATCGACAAGAGTCGCCAGCATGGAGGGCTGTCGGTTCATCACTTCGCATCGGGGGATGCTTGATGAGTATCGGAGTACAGGAGCCTGCTGATACAGGGGTTCGGGGGCAACTGCTCCCAGTTGTGGCCAGTCTCGGACTTTCGCGGAAGTGGTCCGTCAGCGAGGCGATCGCAGCTGCGAGCCGGGTGACCGGGCGTCAGATCGTCGTCAAGACGATGGACCCATCGGTCTACTCAGCGCAAGGTGGGGCGACAGCCTGTGGGATGACCGTCCGCGACTTCGGTGTCGACACAATCTATCTGCGGCCGACAAGTTCGCTAGCGCAGATGAAGCAGAACGTAGGACACGAACTTGGTCACATAGTGCTCGGCCATCTCGGAGCTCCGATCGAGGTCGGGGACTTCGACGCGCATGCGTTTGCCAACCAGCTGTTGGGGACCGATATCCCGCGTGGTGTGACAGTGACGGCACTCGCGCGTGTGAACTCGATGTTCTCAGCCTCTGACGCCAATCCTCGGTTCGGCACTCGCAACGAGTTCGAAGCCGAGGTCTTCGGGACGCTGCTCGTGATGAAGCCCGACATCAGCCCTACGCGTATGAAACCCGCGGTGTATCGGCTGTTCTGAGAGGCATTCACCAACTCATGCATTCGGCTCTACACCGACTGTCCGACCGCAACGGCGCCCGGGCAGCTGCCCAAGCGAGCGTCATTCTGCTGGCGGCCTTCACGCTCGTCGCCGTCATCGCACCCTCCCCCTATCGGCCTGTGTCGTACCTGCTGTGGAATGCCGGCTACGTCGTCATGGTCGCGATCATCGGGTTGCGACTGCTGTTGGTCAATGACACTCCGTTCGACCAGACCTGCAATCGCGCGGCGGCCGCCGCTGGCTTCGTCGTGGTCCTATGCGACCCCACAGTCGCGCTGCTCGTCAGCAAAGTGCTCCCGGGTGGCAGCCCCCAGCTCACCGATGTGTGGCACGCGATCTTCATCTACACCTGTTTCGCCCTGATCGCCCTGGTGCTCCAATTGGATCGGCCGGAGGAGGACGGTACCCGCCGGATGGGGTGGCGGTTTTACGCGATGCCGGCCGCGGTCGTCACCGCTCTGGTCGTGCTCAGCTACCCCAGCGTCTCGAATGGCGTTGAAATGTACCAGAACCCCGACTGGAGGTTTGCGGCGTACTTCGTCATCTACGCGCTCGTTCCTATCGCGCTTTGCGGGGTCGCGGTATGGGTGTTCGTGCGCCAGCTCAAGGGGGCGGAGGGCATGCGCGACTGGCTTGGCGTCGGAACGATCTTGGGGTGCGGCCTGATCGGCTCCTTCAGCGTGGCGAGCATCGCTTTCGGTGCTGTCATGATGGCCCACGGCACCGCCAGTGATTCGCTTGCATCGGCCACCATCTCCCGCGTACACGGCCTGTTCATGCTGCCGTTCGTCCTGGTGGCACTGCTGTCGTTCCTCCCTAGCCTGAAAGACGCACTTCAACGGTGGCGGCTCGGGCGCGAAGTGCAGCTTCTACGACCGATGCACGAGGACTGCACGAGGGCAATCCACGATGTGGTGCTCACTCTGGAGGATTCAGAGTTCGATGCCGAGGAACAACTACACCGCATGAAGGTCGAAATCGCCGATGCCTTGCTTGAACTCACCCCGCGGATCGCTCCTCTCCCCGACTCGATGCACACGAAGAAGCTCGACAGGGACCTCGGCCGGTATGCCATCGAGTTGGTTCTGACTACGCGAGCGATTGCAGCTGGCGGAGAATGCGAAGTCACGGACCGAGTGCCGCCGGCGGACGTCGATCCGTCACGGATCGCTCAGCACTGGTTGAAGGCTAGGACGACGGCCGATCGGATCGACGAGGCCCGTCGGGCATCCGCTCCAGAAGCTCAAGGAGCGCATCAACCGCATCTGGACCGAACTGGGTTCCGTCAGCCTCAGGCTTGATCCCGCGAGCAGCAACGCTAGTCACACCGGTGCGTTGCAGCTCCGCGACCAGACGGGCGTGACGTTCAATATCTGCCTGGGTGTACGCCGGCTTCACACTCGGCGCGCCGCCAGCAAGCACCGCCGCTGCACTACCCAGAGCCCAGTCGAGTCCCTGGTCGATCTTCGCCAACGTCGTGCCAGTGGGGCGCGGCTTCAGACCACGCTCGATGCGGGTGAAGCTCTTCGGGCTGGGGCCGCCACGCTCGGCAACCTGCTCCTTCGTCAGCGCCAGTTCCTCGCGGCGCGCGGACATGAACGTGCCCAGCCGCGCGATCTCGGGACTGCTCAGAACATCACCCATGACCTGGGATCGTACAGACTCCAATCATCCGGTTGCCACTTCACAACCGCTTGCATGCCGACAATTGACCGATCCGTATCCTTTGTTTTCCCGATTTTATTCCGATACGGTGGCGGCCATGCGTCCAGGAGATCTGCCTGTGCCGGTCGCCGAGCCACCGGCACATCCCCGGCCTTCAATACAAGCACTGCGGCCGACAGCCGAGTGCCGGTGGCCGGACCTCGCCCGCCATCAGAGGGGCCGTACAGCTACGCCGGCGTGCCAGGCTCACGGTTACGCGCACGCTCGTGGGCAGCGCGAAGCTCATCGGCTGAAACCCCCAGGACCGAACAGAGCTTCGCCGCTACATCGTCAGCCAGGCGGGCTTCACCCCGCTCAATCGCGCCGACCATCGCAGTGCTCACGCCAGCACGTGCACCTAACTCAGGCTGGGTCAGCCCAACCAGAATCCGCCAATCGCCAGGAAACCTGTCGCGCTCTGGAACGGCGACGAGGTCGGCGATCTGGACATGCAGGGCCTGCGCCACTTTCGCGAGGACGTCGATCTGAGGCGAGCGCGCACCTGTTTCCCAACGCGCCAGCGTGGCTGTGCTGATGTCCGCAACACGCGCGAGGTCGCCGCGCGACATTCCGGCCTCATGCCGGGCCGACTCCAGACGGCGCGGGTCGAAACCGCGCATCACTCGACGAGACACAGAAACGGCCCTCGGTACAGGTTGGCGACTATTGGTAGACACCCTCCCCCTCCAGATATAGGCTCGTCACATCGGCTAAGTATGTCGGCACAGTTTATCGGCACAATCGGAGGTGAAGAACAAGAGACGAGCGACCAGATGCAAACGGTCCCCCGGCTGTAGCGCAGCCAGGGGACCGTCCAGACCAGCAAGTCGACTGTTAGCAGCAGTCGTACAAGCCACGAGACCGCCGGGTTAGAGGCCCGAGGTCTCGGTTGCAGATATGGAGCCTGCAAATGAACACGTTAGTTGGCGCTGGTGCTGTACGCCTAGCGACTGCCAATCTTGACGATGGTCGAGTGAAGATCGACGTACTCGATCGCGTGGGCGGCGGACCTCACCGCCGCACTCTGGCCACGCACCGGCCAAGCCGCGACCAGTCGTCCTGCATGTCCTGCCGTTTCGTCTACACCCCGAAACACCCGATGTGCCCGCCCGTCGCGGGTGCTCTAGAAGCGCTGAATGGCAGTTCGCAGGGACGGAGTTCGGTTCTCACCCGCTACTCGACCGCTGACCTCCATGCGATGGCGCGTGAGCACACCGGCAAGGGCCGCTGCCGCCGGTGCGGATTCGTCTACGGCGGGCTCGTTCGGACCTGTCCCGCATCACGCCGCATCGACGCCGAACTTCAGGTTCGCGGCAAGGCACGCGTGACCCAGCCGAAAGCTGGCCAGGGCCTGTGTGCGGGAAAGAGCGAAGGGTGGATGGTTCTCGGCAAGAATCCCGCCCCGTGGAGGCGGGCGATGGCTGCGTGCTCGGTCTGCCCGCTCCTCGCACAGTGCGGCGCGCAGCTCAATGATCGGTTGGCCGCCGGTGAGAAGGTGAGCGGGCAGATCCAGGCCGGCCGCCTCTTCAACGCCGACGGCGGTGAGGTCGATCCTGAGAACACCGATGCGTTCGCTACTGCTCGAGGCCTGAAGAAGCGGAGGAAGCGGTCGACTTCCCCGACTTCGGTTCCCGCGGCGGGAAGGCCGGCCGAGCTCTTCCCGGATGTGGCGGCATGACCCACCAGATCGCGTCGGACCGCGCTGGCCGTCGGTGGGCCATCCTCGCGATCGGCAACTCCCTGAAGGGGCGCCTCCTGAACGGTGAGGCGACACCGGCCGTGTTGGATCTCGACGAACTCGTCGACCTGCACGGCCCCCTAGTCATGTCACCTACCCGTCCCGCTGCTGCTGGCGGGTTCGCGGCGATCGCCGACACCATCTGCCTCGTCGCATCCGATCCGGAAACGGCCTCGGTCGAGCAGATCGACCAGGTCGCGTCCTTCGCGCAGGCGATCGTCAGGCCGAAACGTCGACTGCGCGCATAACTCACTCCGCACCGGGTCCAGCTTGCGTGTGCCCCCGGGATCGGCGGCGTGACGATGCGGAGGGATGAGGCGCGGGAGTGGGCCACATTGATAGGAGGAGCACCTGTGACTGAGTGACCGACACGAATTACCTCGGCCGCTAGACACGAATTTCACAGTGCAGTGATTCAGCCCAGAACGAGGTAAGCCCCCAGCTGGGGGCTTACCTCGGGAATCCATCGGAAGAGATCAGGAAGATCCTTCCGGTCGAGGGAGATCGTCTTGGCGGACGATCACACTCTGGGTGAGTTCAGGAAGTTGGCGCTTCCGCGACTCGATTACTGCTTCCCCGAAGGGACTACCTTGCACGGTACGTCTCAGGGTAGCGCACACCCTGAAAACAGCTCAACTGTCCACATTTCCGCGACCCTCAACTTGTCGTCGGAGATCACAAGACCCGATCCTTCTCTCCCCCAAACGTTCACGGACGACGAGGGGGAGGCGATCGTCGCTGCCGCGGTCGCAGCGGTCGCCGAAATCGAGGCGGCGCAGACACAGGCACAGTTCGACCCGGCCTCAGTCGAGGCCGAAGCCACCATCGCCAAACTGATCGACGCTCAACCCGCCGGCGCCCACTGCTTCTCGCTGCAGATCGCTACCGGCGCCTCCGCATCCGTCCTGACGTGGCGCAGCCGCAGCTACTGGATGACCTTGACCGAATGGGTTGTCACCCACACCGGCCGCGGCCAAGCGGCCCTCAGACGCCACAGCATCGCCGCCTCGACCTTCATTCGGGGTTGTGCAGCGCATGCCGAGTTCGCCGAGTCCACCACCGGCCGCCGCGTGACCGCGTCCCTGGACACCCTCGTGAGCCGATCCGGACTGTCCATAGACCAGATCAAGCGATGCCGTCGGGTACTCAAGACGCTCGAGTTGGGTGTCGAGCAGGCCAGAGGCAAGAAACTCAACGCACTCGAGCGGGAGGCCGCGGCACGCCACTACGAGACAGTCAACGGGCGGGCCCCTCTTCAGCCTCAGCGCGGCGCTGCGAGCGTCTGGACGTTGTCCGCACCCCGATGGGCCGTCGACGCGATGCCGATCCAGGAGAAGCGAATACGGCCAAAGCGACGCTCGGCACGCACTCCCCGCAACAGCCCGAACGCAGTCCGCCCAGCATCAGCCACAACCCGTAGCTCGAGCAGTTCCGCACCCCAATCCCCTAGTGGTTCTTCTCCCTTGAATTCTTCCGTTAGGAAGAATCACCAAGCGCGCAAGCACGCAGGCACGACGATTCCCACAACGACCACCTCGACCCGATCACTCAGCCTCCAACGGGCAGCCGCCGAACTCGTCGAGCGGATCCCCGCACTCCGAGGACGTGTCGGAATCGACGCGCGGACCAGTCGACGCCTTGGACACATCGGTTCGGTCTGCGACATGCTGGCCGAACTGGGAATCGACACCGATCGATGGACCGGCATCGACATCGCCCAGGCACTCACCCACGACGGCATCACTCGGGGATGGACCTGGCCGAGAACCGAGTCGATGACCTCGCCGCTGCGCCTGGTGGCATTCAGACTCGGCCAACTCGACTGGTCCGACACCTCCCCCACCGAACGGAAAGTCCGTGGCCGCCAACACACGGGTGAATCTGCCTCCGACACGGCCTACCGGCTGGTTCGAGCTCGCCGCTCCGTCGTCGCAGCCGCCAATCGGGTGCAGGCTCCTCCATCGTCCGCAGCTCATCGCCAGGCCCTTCGTGCACGATTCGCAGCGGATCGGGCCGCCCGGAAGCAAGTCATGACCGGGATGGTCGCTGCCGTCAGCGTCGATGATCACGAAGTTGGAAGACCATGATGGTGGCTTCACGGCCCGCCGGCGTGTGGGCGTTGGCATCTGCTGCACCACATCTGCGAACCGTTCCCGCTGGTCAAGCACCCCGAACCGGTGCTCACCGCAGGGCAAGGCTATGTCTTGCGTCAAGTAGCCGGCAGTCTTTGAGGTAGCGCGGTGTATATGCCCGGTGATCGGCTCTACTGCGCCGCAGCGCGGAGTGGTGTCAGGTGAGGCGCAGATTCTGGCGGTAGCGTCACCGCTGTTCCGAGCGGAAGGCGAACGTCAGGGGGCAGTCACATGAAGTCGGCGCCAGGAGGCGCCGAAGTGGATTTCGAACCCGACGACCGGTGGGTTCCGGCGAACCGCCGGTGGTTCGGACTGGACAAGGCCACGATCCTGCCTGCTGCGGTAGTGGCCGCATTGGCGATCGTGATGGCGGTGATCCTTCCGGCGATCAACGATTCGATCGGCTACGACGACAAGGTTGTCGACGGTGATGTCATGGAACTGGCCGGTGGGGTGACCTTCGTTCCGGCCGTGGGATGGGGCATCACCTCGGGCGTCCGGGACAGCGTCGGCAGACCGGCGACCGGCTATCCGGCCACCGCTGTCGTCGAGGACGGCGACGTCGGCCTCTCGGTGCGCACCGGTCCGTTCACAGGTGATGCCGACGCGCTGCTCGATCAGATCAAAGACACCAACGACGCACTGGGCAGTGACTTCGAGATCACCGGCGACCCCGCCGCCATCCGGACCGCTGACGGGACCGAAGGCGTGATCGCGCGATTCAGCAACCCGCAGATCGACGGCGTCATCGCCGCGTTCGTCGTCGACGGCACCGGCATTCAGGTGATCGGCACGGCACCCCTCGACTACGACGAGAGCGACGTCGAAGAACTCGCATCGATGATCACCAGCATCAACGTTCGCACCGAGGGAGAAACGCGATGACCGCTACCAGCGAGAACCTCGCCGACAAGCGGCTCGCCGCCATCGAGGCGTCCGGGTGGGGACGCAAGTTCCACTTCTTCCAGCCCCGCAACGCCGCGTTCTGGGTATACGTCGTTCTCGTCGCGATCGGCACGGTCGAGCTGGTCAAGATGATCGCGAGCGCATCCGGCGCCTACGGTCAGGCGATCACCGCGTCCGTGATCATCTTCGGCCTCTACGGCGCACTGTTCTGGTGGTTCACCCAGCGCATCGACCGCTACGCCGGACAACCGGCGAAGCTGATCGTCGTCGCGTTCCTGTGGGGCGGGCTGGCCGCGACCTGGGCGATGGCCGCGCACGCCAACGATGCGGTGCGGTCAATGTATGCCAAGTTCTTCGGGCAGCTGTTCTACATCAACTGGGGAGCCGGCCTCGCCGCACCGTTCACCGAGGAACTCGCCAAGGGCTTCGGACTGCTGCTGCTGATCGCGCTCGCCCCCCGGCTGATCCGGACCGCGTTCGACGGGTTCATCCTCGGTGCGTTCATCGGACTCGGGTTCCAGATCATCGAGGACATCTCCTACGGACTGAACTCCGCTGGCAAGCAGTTCGGCGCCAACCAGCTCGAATCCGCCCTCGGCACCGTCTACTTGCGAATGGGTGTCGGTGTGGCCGCCCACATCCTGTACACGGCGATCTTCTGTGCAGGGTTGGTCTACCTTCTCGGCAGGCCCGCTGAACCCCGCAACATCGGCCGCGGAATCCTGCTGATCGTGACGCCTATCGTGCTGCACTTCATCTGGGATGCCGACGCCGCCATCCTCGGCGGCAACGACTACCTGATCATCGGGTCGTGGGCGGTGATCATCGCGATCGCCCTGTACATCGTGGTCCGGGTCTTCAAGATGACCGTTCCCCGCGAACGGCAATTCATGCGCGACGTTATGGCACCCGAGGTCGAGAACGGCGTCATCACCCCAGCCGAACTCGATGCGCTCAGCGGAGACCGCAAGGCCCGCAAGGCGTATCACAAGGCAGCAGCCACCCGCGCGGATCGCAGGCGCGCCGATCACGTCCTCGACGCCGCTCGCGACCTCGCTGACGCGCTCGCCGTCGCGCGCGGCCGCGACACCCCGGAGGTAGAGTTCGCCCGCTCCGAGGTCACCCAGATCCGCGGTGGAGCGACATCGGTGCAGCAGGGCTGATCACCACCCGGTTCGGTCGCGAGGCGGTTCCCACTCGCCTCGCGACCGGCCGAATCAGGTCCGTTGTTCGGCTGGTCGCTCGACGCTGCCACACTCTGGCACCGAGATGACGGAATGAACTCACCTCAACGGAGTGCCCTCTGGGCCAACGAGATACACCTCCTGAGGGACCCGGTTCGAGATGGCCTGGTGTGGGCGGATGGTGTTGTAGATGTGCCGGTAGCGGTGCACTTCCATGTCGAGGGCGTCCAGACCTGCGGCCCACCCATGCCCAGAAACGAGACCTGACCCCAAAGAGTCGATCGAACGTCAGATCTGTATCAACGACGGTGAATCCGGGTTCAATGGTGAAAGTCAGGTCTATCGGGATGCCGTCGATAGACTGTCCGGAAGGAAGCGCGTCCGGATTCTCGCGTGAGCCAGAGTTTGTCTGATGCCCGCGGCCAGTTGCGTCACTCCTGTCCGGGCCGGTAGATTTTCGCGATCTCCAATGCCGCCGAGCCGAGGGAATGCCCACGCAGATCGGTCATCGTCAACGAGTGGTCGAGCACAAGTTCGGCATCGGACGGCGACATCTGGGTGCGGCGGGCCAGTTCGGCGGCGGCTTGCCGTCGCTCGGTTCCGCCGCCGCGGGCACGATCCCACAGGCCGGACGCGCTGTCGTCGGAGGCGCTTCCCAGCAGGTCGCCTGAACCGTGTTTGGTCACGTGCTGCCAGGGCTCCACGTACCCGCGATCGGCCATCCGGTCGTCGAGGGCGCGTTCGCGCTCCCATCGATCGAGATCGCCGGGAGTGTAAGCCTTGCTGGAAGCTGTGGCGTGCAACCACTCCTGTCGGTACTTGGTGGTGTAGACGTGGCCCTGCCGACGTCGCAGCCGGTAGTAGTCCACGTATCGGGGCAGTGTCACCAGGAAGGTCAGGATGTTCACGGTACCGATGACCACCACGATCGCCAGGACTGTCGCGATCACACCGAAGCCGAGGTACACAGCCAACACCGCAGTGGGCACTGCCACATACATCTGAGCCCGGAACGCCCGTTCAGACTTGTTCATGCCGTAACCGGTTCCCTCCAGCGAGATCGGAGGGTTGGTGAACGGTCCGAGCACGACCAGCGCCGGCAGAAACACCAGCAGCGCTACTGATATCGGGAAGCCCCCGAAGACGTGGAAGTCGACGAACACCACGTCCAAGTAGTCGGACACAAGCGGTATGCGGTGCTCGGTGAACCAGTCACTGTTCCAGAGATTGAGGCCGTTCTGGCGTTCGGCTCGTGGTGCGGCGTTGCGCATCGCCTCTCGGGTCGATTCGCTGAGCTCCTTGTCTGGCGAACCGACGAGGATTCCGATAACGGTGTCCAGGAAGTACTCACGCGTGTACTGCAGGCCTCGCACCACATAGGATGCCAGCACACTGGCGACCATCGTCGCGGCCACCACGGTGATGACCCTCAACCCCGAGATGCCGCCGCCAAACGGCTCTGCGGGTTCCCCTGCGCGACCCCAGATCCAGCGAATGTCGTCGTACTTGGCGACTGCCTTCGACTCCGGGGTGGCCTCGAAGCTCTCCCGGAGCATCGCCACCTTCTGCCCTGACGACGCACCGTAATACGCGGCGCCCTTGCTGTCACCGAGAACGGACCTCGGGTCGAAATCATTGTGCTGCTTCTTCTTCGCCACGCTGGTCCCTTCCTGCCGAGCCAGGAACACCGGCCCGCTTGTCCTTTGTTGAATCAGGTCGACCGATGATCGGCCTGTTCGGGCACTAGTTCGACGGCGCAGGGCACGTCGCCACGGCGACACCGCGCTGAGCCTGGGTCGACTTGTAGGGCTCCTGCGCAGCGTCGTAGGCTGCCGCGTTTCCGGCGACTCCAGAGGGCTTGCCGTCGATCCGTATGCGGCACGTAGCGACGGCGGCTCGTCCGTCGGCCGTGATCGTGATCGCCGGGGACTGGCCCTCACCCAATGGATACTGGGCTGACGTCCATCCGATGAAGCCGTGCTGGGAATCGATCGTGGCCCCTGACTCTGTGGTCAGCTTGACGCGAGTCTCGTCGGTGGACGTCGGGGGCAGGGCCTCGGACACCGTTCCGCTCTCCGTTGTGAACTCGACGGTCACCGAGTCGGCGCCGACCACCTCGGCCTGGTACTCGACCACTTTCGGGTCGCCAGATGGTGCGGACGCCACGCCGCCGGCGGACGCTGCGTCGGTGTCTGCTGATCCGCAGCCGGCGAGGAGGATGGTCGCGGCAGCAACGAAGTATGCAGCTTTGGTGGATGTCTTCACGCTCATAGGACTCCCTCATGATTGCGATTTGCCCGCGACGCACTACTCAGCGGAGCCGTCGACGGGCAGCTAATGGGTGGCTGTTCAGGCACATTGGATGGTGGCCACGGTGGGTGATCACCCACTGTGGCCACCGGGTCGGCGACGAACTCAGTCAGGCGAGGTGGTGAAGTAGGCCCGCGCAACCCGGGCCACGGTCGGCGCGGGAAAGACCTCGTCGGGAGCGCCCATCTCCCCCACCCGGACTGTCCACTGCCTGGTACTGGTGTCTATGGCCGGGCCCTCGTCTACGAGGACGAAGTAGTCGACTCCCTCGCAGTAGTAGGCACCGGCCAGATCGTCCGCCCTCGCACCCCACGCTCCACCGTGCCGGCGGAAACAGTGCGTGCCGTCGTCGAGTTCGATCCATTCCGGTTCCGCCTTCTCTGCGGCGGGTACCGGGCCGAGAGGCTCGTCGAGTTGGTACTGCGAGTATTCCTGCTTCCATGGATCGATCGCGCAGGTCAGGGACTGGCGGTCGGTGTGGACCCAACAGGTGTGTGCGGCGTCTGCGGTGGAACCGCAGGTGACGACGTCTGTACCGCGGGAGGACACGGAGGGGAAGGGATACGAGCAGTCGATGGTGGTGCGCCTCGGATTGCGTGCGCGCCAATCGGGCAGTGGTTCACCGGCGTCGTCGACCGCGACCACCTCGATGATCTCAGTGTCGGCCGCCGGACTGCCAGCGACCTCGGTATCGGCGGTCGGACGATGCACGATGATCTGGTACCCATTGCGGTCGATGCTTTCCGCTGCGCCGATGAAACCGTCGATGGCGGTGCGGACCCCGTCGACCACCCAGATGACCGGTGCGATGATCGTCGCCAGGACCGGTCCCAGATCCGCTTCCTCGAGCGCGATCTCGGCGCAGTCCAGCGCCATGTTCAACGCTGTGTTGAAGAACTGCGTCAGCTCTCCAGCACCATCGAGATCCGACGACGTCATCTTGCTGAACGAGCTCAGGCAGGAGGCGCCTTCCATCGCGGTGAGGAACTTGTCGGCAGCGCCGCTCCCCCCGACCCGCTCGATCGCCATCGCATAGGTCCCGACACCGAAGTCGAGCGCAGTCAACAGATAGCTCGCCGGTTCGGGTCGGATCATCACCCCATCGGAAGTCGAGTTCTCGATGACGTCGAACTCGATCTCACTGCCCGAAGGTAATAGCTCGACATGATTGCCCCGGTTGATCGGTGCCGGCCGCAACAGGTCGGCGACGTGCCCGATCCAGTCCTTTCGGTCGCTACCAGCGAACTCCAGACCGGGGGTGTACTCCACCGATACGCCGTAGCCCCGCGCGTTCACAGCCTTCAGAAGCGGCGACTGAGCATCCTGGCCGAGACACCAGTACACCCGCTTACCCTGATCGCTCGTCGCATCGAAACCCGCGTCGCGGACTTCACGCTCACCGGGGCACGTCGGCTGCGCGCCGTAACCGAAGCTCGCGATGTCGTCGAACCGCCCACGCAGCCACGAGGTCGCCGACGCACGAACATCGTTCCAGCGGTCAACGAGCCAGAAGGAGAAGTGATCGGTCGTGACGACGACGTCGCCGCTGTCGTAGCGCACATCCGTGGCCACGGTCGGCTCAGCCTCCGGATTCGCCGCATAGGTGACCACCGGGACAGGCTCGCCCGGTTCGAGATCGCCGACCGGGAACCGCAGGGTGGCGGCGCCGGTCAGTTCGGTGCCGCCGAGTTCGATCGACCAACCATGTCGGCCGTCCGGCGTGGTGGCCGAGTCTATGTGCAGCGCGCCCTCCGAAGTCACCGAGGACCCGGGAATGTCGACCGTGACACCACCATCGGCCGAATGCCCGACCGTGTGCTTCCCCGGCGAGACCTCGATCTCCTCAGAACCGGACTGACCCGAGCAACCGGAAATCACAAGAACCAAACACAGCACGGCACCCAGTGTGTTCCGAATGCCGCGTCGACCCCACCTCACTGCCGTATACCCGGCGAATGTCGCACTCAGAGGATGCATCTCGATCAACTCCACGGCCCTGGATAACGGCCGCCGACGTCGCGAACCAATCGGGAGACCGTGTCGGACGAATCGCTGAAGTCGTAGACGAGCGTCCAGCCGTCGAGCCTGGCTGCGGGGCGTATCTGCCATGAGGCGGCCTCGGTTTCTCCGCTCGGCAGCCTCACGACCGAGGAATCACCACTTCCCGTCCTGAGATACAAGCGGTCCGCGAAAATGTAGGCCTCTTTGATATTGAGGCTGGCGAGCTCGTCATCCGATTTCGAGATGACAGTTTCGCCGGTCTCGCGGTCAAGGACGAGCAGTGTGTCACGGTTTCGGATCAGGATGTAGTCGTCTGATGGATGTACATCGTCGGGTACGAAGAGGCCGATCTCCGGTGGCAAGTTGAACAGTTCGCGCTGTTGGCGAACGTCGTACCCGATGAGGTGATCTGTCGAACCGGGAGGGCAGCCTCTGTAGCTGACGACAGCGTCATCGATCTCCAGTACGAGTCCGGCTTGCTGCACGCTACAACTGGTGAGGATCGGGCTTCCATCAGACGCGTCGAACAAAGTGAAATCGGCGAGTGGTGGTACGTCCGCGACAGCATCTTCCGCCCCGGCGAGAAGAGCAGTTCCCGGATGCGACCAAGTCGGTACTGCTGATTCGTTCCCGTAGACGGCGATCATTTTCCGATCGCCTTCGTCGAGAAGAAGTGCAGGGCCTACCGTCGTGCTGACCATGCCGATGGGAGCGCCGGGAAGGTCAACTTCCGTGGGGGTCTGAGAGCCAAGGCGATACGTGGACATCCGGTAGACGGGCTCCGAACCGGTGAGACCTTCGGCCTTGGTTCTCGAGCTGCTCGCGTACGCGACGAAGGTTGCCCCGTTGCGTGAGAACACCGTGCAGTGAAGGCCAATCAGATCCTCATCCGGCTTCTCGGTAGGGCCATCAACAACGACGACAGTGCCCGTTTCCGGATTGAATACCTGAAGTTGCGCCTGCTGTGTCGTGCAGTAGTCCTTCGACACCAGCGTGCCGCCGATGATGTGGCCGTCCTCGAGACCGACGGGAACCGGAACGGAGTCGGGCAGCTCGGGACTGTCGTTGGATGACTGCGTAGTCGTCGTGGTCGTCGGGCTTGTCGCCGGCGCGCTGGTAGTGGACTGCGACTCCGAGGCACTCGGGCCGGAGCAGCTTGCGAGCAATAATCCTGCCAGAACAATCGTTGAGCTCGTCACGATCGTTCTACCTGAGCGAAGTGACACTGATCTCCCTGCCCTTATCTCACGATGCTGTGTGGTCGAGCACTGGTGCATGCTCAGTCAGCTTCATCGGCTAATCGTTGGCTATCGAACCACATCGGGTGGTGCTACTGCGGAGTGCACGGAGTGGCCGACGTCAGCGGCCCGCCCGAGTTGTGTGGCCAACTAGGCCCTGTTGGGCCTCTGAATTCTGAACTGACAGCCCGGATCTTGGTGCTCATGACCACCAAGATCCGGGCTGAGCTCAGCTACCGAACAGGTCTGAGCTTCCGCCGGCTGACCCACCGGGCTCTTCACCGGGGTCGGTGGGTTCGGTCGTCGGGGGAACATCCGGCGTGGAGCCTTCGACGACGAACATCAGCAGGTTGCTGCCGGTGGGCTGGTCCGTGACGTAGATCGGGGTCCGGTAGACCCGACCATCGTCCCCGACCAGGTTCAGTTCGTACTCGCCCACGGGAACGTTGGGCACATCGAACTCGATGATCGCGGTCCCGCTCTTGTCGACCGGGAACGTGCCGACCTCGATGGAATCGGCCGCGACGATCGGATCGGCGATGTCAGCAATACGGGTGGCCGGGGCCGTCGGCTTCTTGGTGAACAGGGCCTTCAAGTTGGTCACCCTCTTCCCGATGCCGACAGCTGCCACGACCGATGCCAGGATGTGGGTGCCGGCTTGGGCGATCATCTGGTCCGCGTGCAGCCCGCCTTGACGGGTGGAGGGCGTGTAGCCGAGTCCCTCGATCAGGATCTGAGCAGCGCATGTGGTCGAGTACTGCCATGCCGGACCTCCCGACGAGTCCTTCACCACCGGGCACGCCATCGTCAGCGCGGAGTACATGCCGTGCGGTCCAACCCCTGCCGCTTCGAGGTGCACTTGGGCGGAGCTGGTGTCGCAGACGAGGTCTCCGATGGCGCAGATCGAGGACACCAACCCAGGGTGGGCGTCCTTGAACGCGAAGGTGTCGTTGTTCGCGATCGCCGAGGTCGCGCCGTGCCCGTTCGCCGAACCGAGCGTCCACCAGTTGCCGACGTTCTCGGCGCGGTTCGGGCGGTGCGACGGGTCGCCGATGACCACGATCTTCTCGACCTGCTCGAGCATCGATCCACCGGTGTGGGCGTCGGCCATCACGGCATTGATGACATCCGCACCCTGGGAGTAGCCAGCGAGAACCACCCGCGCGTCGGCGCATTCACCCTTGATCGCGTTCAAGGCGCGGGTAAGTTGGCTCGCCCCGACCTCCACCGACCGCAGGTACGCCGGAACATACGTCGGGAAGTTCAGCGGGTTCGTGTCAACAGGTATCGCCGGGTACGCGACCGTCCGCAAGTGCACCGGATCGAGGTTGGACGCGTCGGATGCCACCTGAGAGAGGAACGCGGTGTGCACGTCACCGATCGGGCCGCCCAAGCCATCTCGAGGAGTGAGGTAGGTCGGGTCACCCGGAGCCTGCTCGTACTGCTCGAGTGACTTGTCCTGCGGCCCTTCGCCCGACCCTCGCACCCCGACAAAGTACGTTTTGTTGCAATCCGGGTCGGGCTCCGGCTCCGGCTCGGGATCGCCCGGATCACCGGGAACTGTTCCGCCGCCGAGCCCCACGACGTCAACCGGCGTCGACCGGGTACCAGTGGTGCCGTCGCCTAACTGTCCGGAGAAGTTCAGTCCCCAGCATTTGGCGCCGCCACCGGGCATCAGCGCGCACGTGTGAAGGCTGGGGCCGGTGAGTGCGGTAGCACCGGAGAGGCCGACCACATCGACCTGCGTCACCCGGTCGGAAGTGGTGCCGTCACCCAATTCCCCGGAGGAGTTCGTTCCCCAGCACTTGGCGGCGCCGCCGGGCATCAAGGCACACGTGTGACTGCCGCCGGCAGTGAGTGCGGTAGCACCGGAAAGTCCGCGCACATCCACCGGTGTTGACCGGTTGGCGTAAGTGCCGTCGCCCAACCGCCCCGAATTGGCGCCCCAGCATTTTGCGGTCCCGCTGGCCATCAGCGCGCAGGTGTGGTCTCTGCCCGTGGCGAGGGCGGTGGCGCCGGAGATCCCGACCACGTCGACCGGCGTCAGGCGGTCGGTAGTGGTGCTGTCCCCCAACTGCCCTGCGGAGTTCAGTCCCCAGCATTTGGCGGTGCCGCCGGGCATCAAGGCACACGTGTGACTGCCGCCTGCGGTGAGGGCGGTGGCGCCGGAGATCCCGACCACGTCGACCGGCGTCAACCGACGGGTGATGGTGCCGTCTCCCAGCCGTCCGTTGTAGTTGTATCCCCAGCACTTGGCGGTGCCACTGGGCATCAGCGCGCAGGTGTGATTATGGCCTGCGGCGAGGGCGGTCGCGCCGGAGATCCCGACCACGTCGACCGGCGTCACCCGGTCGGTAGTGGTGCTGTCCCCCAGCTCCCCGTTCCAGTTGTATCCCCAGCACTTGGCGGTGCCGCCGGGCATCAGCGCACACGTCTGACTGCCGCCTGCAGTGAGGGCGGTGGCTCCGGAGATCCCGACCACGTCGACCGGCGTCACCCGGTCGGTGGTGGTGCCGTCTCCCAGCCGCCCCGAGCCGTTGTATCCCCAGCACTTGGCGGTGCCACTGGGCATCAGCGCACACGTGTGGCTGCCGCCCGCCGCGACAACGGTGGCGTTGGCTGACTGTTGGACCGGCTCAGCGCTTGCGATCGGAGCTGTACCCGGTGCGACGAGTAGACCCCACACCAGGGCGGCCGCGGTTAGGACTGTCAACAGGTATGACCACGATGGTCTCTGGGTTGTGCTGGTGCACAGCATCATCTGGATCTCCAGAATTGGACGTTTCGAACGCGACAAACCGGAAACGATATCCTGCCTGCGACGTTCGCCAGAGTCAGTCAAACGGTTGACGCTGGAACCTGCGGTCCAGCCACTCCCCGAGGATCAACGCTGGTGTTCCTCCAGGTATCTGGTTCGACCAGCGACGATGATGCAGTGCACTGTTGAGCCGCAAGGGATGTCCGGCGACCTCGACTGCGCGACTCACCGCCGACATCCCAGCAGTTTCTGTGTCAGAGCAATGCCCGATACCTCGGCTTCACATTCGTCGATAGCTTCATTGCGAAACGGTGCCAGTCGATTGGGCACGGCTCCCGGCAACAGGAAGGTTCTCAATCCATACGTCAAGATGTTCTCGGCCGTACTGCGGTCGCTGTCGTCGCGGCGGCAGCGCTCGCCGGTGCCGCGGCTGGCACAGCGAACGCCCAACTTGTTCCGGGCGTGAATCAGATCAGCAACTCGACCGCTTGGACGGTGAGCACCACCGCTACGAGTGCCACGTTCACTCTCGAGCCCCCGTCGATGAATCGGTGCTCCACCTCGGTCATGAAGGGCAGCAGCGCAAATGCCCAGGCTCTTCTCGACTGGCAGATTCAGAACCCGGATGCCACGTCTGAGGAGCAGGCCGCGAAGGCGGCCGAGTACGGCATCGAGACCATCCCGTTCGTGAAGTACGTCAACGGTGAGTTCGTCGGTGTGTACCCGAGCTTGGCCTTCGCGGACGATCTGAAGGCCGACTGGGGCAACGGGTACGGCGGCACCTTCACGGAGTACGTGGCGGTCATCGACGATCTGTGGTGGCCGGGGATGGTCCTGGCGGGCGATCACACCGCCACCCTGGACCTCGCTCCCGGACACTACCTGCTCAACGCACTCTGCCAGCGCGCGGAGAAGGTGGAGCTCAATCCCGGACAGTACGTCCTCGAGGACGTCGACGGCACCCAGCAGGTGCACGTGAAGGAATTCGTCGTCGGACAGACCCAACCCGAGCCGGAACCGGAGCCTGAGGATGAGCCGGGTCTGCTCGAGGGTCTGTTCGGCAGCCTCGACGGCTAACCCGGCCCGACCTTCACACCGAGGGGCGGATCGACCGGGGACGAGCGTGACCGCGGTCGGTGCACCGTCAGCGACGACAAGAACCGCAGGTCCGCCCTGCGGTTCTTGTCGTCTCCTCAACGTCCAACTGCCGACGCGTGGTCAGCATCGACGATCAGACGTGCTGCCGTGTCAGGGGTGCTCCATCGTGACCGAACTCGAACCGCCGGACGGTGATGTTGTCGTCGTGCAGCACCGTGACGAGTGTCTTCCGCCGTGGGGGAAGAACTCTCACGGTGATCATGCCGCTGGTCGCTGCGTCGAGGAGGTCAGCGACGGCGTCGAGGATGCGGTCTCGGACCGCGTCGGGGGTGTCGTTCATGCCGTGATCGTCGAGGAGGATGACTTCCACGTCACGTGCCCGTGCTGCCCACGCAGCCTCGACCACGTTCGGCGCGGTGAGGATCGGTGCCCGCAACGTGTCACGCAGGTGTGCCTCGAGGAGTCGGCATTCGATGCAGGCCGTGTCGGAGAGGTCCTCGCCGGCGGTGATGCGTTCGAGGAGCGGGCGCGCCACCACGTCGAGCTGGTGTAGCTGCCGGTCGCGTTCCTCGAGTACGGCGAGATCGGCGGCCTCGGCAGCGACCTGGATGGTGGTCTGTTCGCGGAGCTCGTAGATCCCCCGGGCGGCGGGACGAATAGTCCAGGAAAAGAACGTCGACATCAGCAGCGGTGCCACGTTGATCGCCGAGATCGCGATGCCATGGCCGGCGCCCTGCCCGGTGAGCTCGGCCCACACCGCGCACGCCGCCAGGGTGGCGAGCATGCCGATCCACGCCAGTACGGTGCGTCCGCGCACACACATGTAGGTGTAGATCGCTGTGGCCGCACCGAGTGTCCAGATCTGGAGAAGGCCGTCGATCGGGACCGGAACCACCGTCAGCACGAGACCGGTAGCGACAGGGCCGATCACCATCAAGCTGACACCCACCGGCAGCGGAAGTGGGTCGCCCGGGTGGTAGATCAGTGTGACGGCACCCGCGCTGACCAACGCCCACGCGATCAGCTCCGCCCACCACGCGTCACGACCGGGTGCGGTCGCCACGGCGAGGAGCAGAAAGGTGAGCACGTACGCGATGATGAGGATCTTCGCGGCCAGCGTCCGCAGGCCGAGCAGGTCTCGAACGTCGCTGCCCTCGTCTCGTGCAGCTGTCATTGAGCGTTCCATTCGAGCGTGACGATGGTGCCCTGTCCGGGGGTTGAGTCGACCGTCGCCGATGCGCCGGGGATCTGCTGCATCCGGCCGAGGATGCTGACTCTGATCCCGAGACGGTGGGGCGGGACAGAGGACAGCCGGAACCCGTTGCCGTCGTCGGTCACCCGGACCGTGATCCCGCGCTCGATGACCGTCACCTCGACAGTCGTCGTGACCGAGGAGCTGCCGTGGCGGCGACTGTTGCGTAGCGCTTCCGCCATTGCGGAGGCGATCGTGCGCGCGACATCGGCTGGAAGTAGCAGCTCTTCGACCCCGTGGCTGTCGACGCGGAAGGTGACGTGTTCGTCCGCGTCCGACGCAGCGGCTCGCAGGTGCGCGAGTGTCGCTGCGATCGAGAACGACTGGTCAGAGGCGACACCGTCGGCGATGGCGTCGAGTTCACGCAACGTTGCTGCGGCGATTCGAGAGGATGCGGCCTTGGGCTGGCGCCGGGACGCCGCCAGCAGTGCGGCCATCACGCCGTCGTGGATGAGATCCGCGAACCGCTCCTGCTCGACGGCCCTCGCTCGGTTCGCGGCCGCGGCGGCTGCCGCGGCGTGTGTCTCTTCGGTGGTCGCGTCGAGGATGCGGCCGGTCCGTAGCGCCATCGCCGCGCCGCCGACGAAGAGTGTGCAGAACATGATCGCGAACGCGATCTCCGGGAGGAGCATCCTCACCGGGACGTCCTCGCGGACACCGGCGTTGATCAGCTGCACCGCGACGCAGCCGACGACGAGGTGGCCGAACGCGATCGCCGTCGGCCAGGCGATGACTGCGGCGATGCTCGCCAGACCGGGAAACGCCGCCAACCAGACGGCGTCCGCTGCGGGAAGGGGTGGTCCGATCCAGGTGAGCGGCCAGGTGAACGCTGCGAGCAGGAACGTGAGTGCCGCGGCGCCGGCGACGGTGCGGATCGTCCGGGTGTCGCGGCGGAACGAGACCAGTCCGATCGCGATGCCGGAACCGAACACGGTCACGACCGCGGCCGGAGTCCACCACGGCTGCAGTCTGGGTGCCGAGGCGGTGATCGCCGGGAACAGTAGTGCGAGGTAGCCGACGTACCCGACGCCGACGAACCGCGCGAACATGCGCAGGATGCGGTCGGTGTTCTCGCGCCCCGATCCCGTCTGCAGGCGTGGCGCGACGTTCAGTGGTGCGGTCATGGTCCGGGATGCTCTGGGCCTGGAAGCAAACCGTCCTCAACGGCCCGCTGGTACAGCTCGGTTTTCGTCCGGGCCGAGCGCCCCACGCTGGCGTACTTCGCTCGTATCCGGCCGAGATAGTCGTTGACCGTGTGCGCCGACAGTCCCGTCAAACGTGCGACTCGCTCCGCCTTCTCACCGGACGCGTACAGAGCGAGCACCTCGAGTTGCCGTTCGCTCAGGCCGGCGTCCGGCAGATCCGGATCGCCGTCGACGGCGGCAGCCCACTCCGTCGTCATCACCGCCCGACCCTCGGCTGCGTCGAGAATCGCGGCGACCACGTGCGCGGACGGCGCGGTCTTGCGAACCACACCCAGGACACCGGCTTTGACGGCGAGGCGCACCAGGCTGGATCGCTCCGCGCCGGTGAAGACCAACACCGGAAGCCCCGCTTGCTGCAGCTCCGCGACGTTGGCGTGCGGAAGTGACCCGTCCGACAGCCGCAGATCCAACAACACCAGATCCAGCGCGGCGTCCTGCTCGAGCAGTCCAGCCACCGTCGACGCTGTCGCACTGAGCTCCAGCCGGGGATGGCCGGCGAGCAGCGCCCACACACCCATCCCCACCGTCTCGTGATCGTCGACGATGCCGATCCGCTTCTTCGCGGCGCTTTTGTCTCCTCCAGCTAATGTCACACTGGTCCCCTCAGCGAACGCCACGCATCCCGGGTGGCAGTAGAAAAGCATTGGATCACACCGCATCATGCACGACACTCACCAGGTGAGAGGCGACGGTTCACCTTCCCGACACAGCCAATAGCTACCCGCCAGTAACTATGTTTGGGACCACGCCGAGAGGCCGCGGTGTTGGCCCCTGCGGTAGGTCCGCCTCAAGGCGGGTATTCGCCCCGCGTCATCGCGATGATCCGCGACGTGCCTGCCTATTGGGGTTCCGATCCGCGGGCGCGGTTGTGCACACGGTCGATGAGCAGGTGGATCTCTCGACATTTCGGGCGCTGTGTCGACATGTATGGATTAGATCCGACATTTGCCTATAGCGTCCGATACGGACCTCGAGCTGAACCCGTTCAAGCCGAGCTCCGGTCTGCGTCCCCCCGCTCTCGAGGGGCGGGGCAAGCAGATCGAGGCGTTTCGACCTTCTCGTCGCCCGCAGCAAACGGCGCAACTACGACCGCGGCATGATCCTGTCCGGGTCTACGGGGCGCCAGTAAGACCACACTGCTGAACACCCTCGCCGAACACGGATCGACAGGGATGGCTGGACCATCGGCATCGAAGCCCGCCCCGACGCCGCCGGCACCGCATCCGTGCGGGCGAAACTCGCGCAGGAACTGACCGTCGGCCTGCGCCGCTACAGCCGCAAACACAAGATCGCGCAGGTCATCGGCCCATGTCAGAACCTTCAATGGTGATGCTCAGCGAGAGCCTCTACGTCGACATGCGCCCGCAATAGAACGGCGCGGCACTGTCTGCGTCCAGTCGGATCCGGCGGCGTAATCCCTGTTGCCGAATCAGCGACATCAACTCCCGAATAGCTCGCCCCAACCTCCAGCGGATCCGGTGTCCTCCGGGCCGGACGGCTCCTCAGGGGTGACCGGCGCCGATAGCTCCTCCGCGGAGGCAAACACATACTGCGGTTCGTCTTCGAGCGGTTCATCGGTGACGTAGATCGGTACCTGGCCGATGAGTCCATCCGGTCCAGTTATCTCCAGCGTGTGCTCCCCGCTTGGAACGTCGGGGACCTCGAACTCCACGACAGCTGTGCCGTTCTCCGACAACGGGAACTCGCCGAGGTCGACAGGGTCCGAGTGGAAGAAGCCACGTACCCAGCGGGACACGCCATCCCCAACGGCCGCGATTACATCAACGATTCGAACGACAAGTTGGTTACCGGCATTGACCACGACCTGTGCCGGAGAAACTCCTCCTCGGCTGCGGGCCACAGGATCAACACCGAGGCTCTGCGCCAGGATCTGACCCGCGCAATCGGGAACGAACTGCCAGAGATCATCCACCGCGGGGCACTTTATCGAAGTTCTCCCGTAGGTTGTGTGCACACCGTTGCCCAAGGCGTCGCCGATCAGTCCCACCGGATTGTCACAGATTCCGTCTCCGACGATGCAGATCGAGCTGACCACATTAGGGTTCGCGTCCTTGAATGCGATTGCGCCCGGGTCAGCGATTCCGGCGTTCGCAGACATGCCCCACCCGTTTCCCGCCGCTAACCGGTAGCCACCACCGACATTCTCAAGCCGATCGGGCTGATGCGACGGATCAGCGAGCACGACGATCTTCTTCACGTTCCGGAACGACAGGTTGGAGTTCTCGCGCTGCGCCATGCCCATTGCCTGGTTGATCACGTCGGCACCCTGCGAGTACCCGGCGAGCACAATCGGAGCCTCCGGACACTCCCCTCTGATTGTGTCGAGTTGTCTCCGGAGTTGCTCGGCGCCTATGTCCACCGATCGCTGATACCTGTCCAGATAGACCTGCAACTCGAACGGGTTCTTGTTCACCGGAATGGCGGGGTAGGCAATGGCCCTCAGACGTAGATCCCTGGGATCGGACAATTGATGTATCACCGACTGGAAAGCCCCTGCCACCAGCCCTCCGAGCCCCTCGAGGTTTGCGTTCGGTCCGGACGTCTCGTGGTATGCGGACTCCCCCATAGTCGACTCGTACTGCTCGAGAAACCTGTCCTGCGGCTGCTCCTCAGAGCCACGAACGCCGACGAAATAGCGGACGCTGTCACTGCACGACGGCGGATCCTCGGGTTCAGGATCCGGTACGTTTCCGTCAGCCCCGTACCCAATCGTCCGAACAGGTACTCCACCCAGGAATTCCGTGGACCCGTCACCGAGTTGACCCTGAAAGTTTGCGCCCCAGCACAAGACCCCTCCAGCTTGCGTTGTTCCGCACGTGTGGGATCTGCCTGCCGAGAGGGTGTTAGTTCCTGCGGTCCCTGCGAGAGGCAACGGCGTGCCGAGCTCTGCAGTGTCCCCACCAACGAGGAACGGATAGTGGTCCTTATCCCAGCAGTGCACAACTCCGCCGGTGACCGCGCATGCCGCGTTCTTGCCCACCGCGATCGCCGTGGCGCCGCCAATGCCATTGACGCGTATCGGCAAGGGGCCCACGTTGCTCTCTGGTCCGAGCTGGCCGTACGAGTTGTCCCCCCAGCAGATAACATCGCCACTAGTCGTCGTCGCACACGAGGCAATCTCGCCGAGTGAGAGTTCCGCTACTCCCGAGAGCCCCGAAACTGGTGTAGGTGAAGTTCGGAAGGTGTGCTTTGCTCCGTCACCGACCTGACCCTGCAAGTTGTTTCCCCAGCACTTGGCTGTGCGATCCGCTAAGACCGCGCACATATGCGTAGCGCCGGCAGCAATGGATCGCACCCCCGACAGCCCAGGTACCTTCAACGGCACTGGGCTGCTCACCTGTCCGCCGGTGGCCAGCTGACCGATCGAGTTATCGCCCCAGCACCAGACATCCCCGGAGACTAGGGCGCACGCATTGCCGGCACCGACTGCAACCTGGCTGACCCCGTTCAGCCCCACCACGCCGACCGGCACCGGACTGTTTGTCGTCAGGCCGTTACCCAACTGCCCGGAGGTGTTCTCCCCCCAGCAGCGAACCGCGCCCTGTCCCACGACCGCGCATGCACTGCCGGATCCAACCGAAAGTTGGGTCGCCGAGTCGATCTCGACGACCTTGACGGGGCTGAGGCTTCCACCTGAGAGCCCGTTGCCGAGTTGCCCGAAGTAGTTGTCCCCCCAGCAACGCACCTCCCCGTCCAGTGAGCGGGCGCACGTATAGTTCGCTCCGGCGCCGACTTGCATTGCGACTCTGCCGGCGTCGACTGCCTGCGCCGATGCGAGACCCACAAGGGCGGCGGGCGCGAATACCGCTGCGGACCACGCGAGGACAGTCACGACGATGACGGCCGAGCCTCGATTGACCAGGTTCACCCACCATCTTCCCCAGCCCACCCGGGCCTGAGCTTCTCGGGACCGGGCCGCAGGTGTGGAAGGGAATGGCCGATCAGAAAGTCGGTTCACGGCGGCGACTGTAGCAATCAGTCGTAACCTCGATGAAGCCCCCAAAACCCGCGGCAGGACACCAATCAGGCTCCGTGGCGACTCCAGGAGCGAGGCGAGGTTCCCGGCCGCTGGGCGAAGCGGCGCATGGTGAAGCAAGCTGTTGCAGAAAATGGATGACATCTGGTCTGTGGTGTCGGAAGACACTGCTGGAGAGATGTACCCGTGCCAAAGCAGTATCCAAAGGATACTGAACCGCCCCTGTGAGTCCGGCAACCTTTTGCCGCGCCTGATGACACAAATCGAGCGACTAATCGCGAACCCAGAAACCGCTATCAGTCGTCATCGGATCCGCCGAGCAGGCCGATGAGAACAGAACGCTGTCGGTCCAGCAAGCCCTGTTTACTGGGGCATTCATTGGAGTTACATCTGAGCGATCTACTATTTCCGCGAATTCAACCTCTCGCCGTGTCGTTGACATGCCCTGGTCGAGGACTAACTGGCATGTAGATGATCTCCTCGCCGGAGTCGGGCGGGTGTCGCCCGTCAAGCCCTTGGATGGTCGCCTTCAAGGTCGCGTCCACGCTTGCGCTGTCCGGATCCTGGTACAACGAAGACAATTTCACTCACACGCACCGACCGACCTCCGTGTTGGGATCTCGGATGCCACGCACACCGAGCACAATCGGTGCGCTCCTGGACGCCAATCCTGAACGATGTGATGCGGCGCCTCTGTGGACCATTTACTGCCCGCGACAAATCTAGTTTTGATCGATCTCCTGGCCACTGCTAGTTTCAGTCAAGTTCAAGCAAACTCAACATCATTGCGAGGGAATGAATTGCGCAAGATCGCTGCCGCAGTCGTCGCCACGGCTGCCGCCGCCGGCATGGCACTAGCCAACACCGGCACCGCCCAGGCCATCACCGACAGCTTCGGTTCAGGCTTATGGACGGTTCACGAAGACATCTACACCGGCATCTACGAGACCATCGACGTGGCCGAGTACGTCCCCTGCCGGATCTCGTACTACAACTCCGACTGGAACCAGGTCGGATACTTCGAATCCCAGGTCGGCCAGCATGTCCGCATGACCGTCGGATGGAACGACGTCCACATCAGCACCAGCTACGGCTGCGGCATGTGGCGACGCGTCGGTGACGTTCCCCCGCCGCCGCCCGTCGACCCGCTCGTCGCTCTCGCACCCCTCGGCATCATTGCGGGTGTCGGCTCGGCCGCAGTCGGCAGCTCGATGCTCCCCAGCGTCCTTGCCATCGCCCTGACCGGCTCCTGACCAACCTCACCGAGTCGGGGCTGGGAGCGGCCCCGACCTCGGCGGTCACGAGTCGCTGGAACCGGTGCGGATCGGGGTCGGGGGTCGGGGGTCGGGGATTACCGATACGACGACGCGCACTTCACTGCCCGCGACAGCGGGACCCGATTCGGGCCCGGACCAGCAGACGAGACAGTCATCTACGCCGCTGGAGCGTGGCCGCGAATCGACGGGTCGGCCCAACAATGCGACACGGCCTCGACTACAACGGAGCGGGTGCCAAGAAATCCAGAGCCTGCCGGACCACCCCGACGGTGGGGACATGATCGGTTCCGGTGAGGACTGTCAGGTCGGCATGAGGCAGCCGCCCCTTGGTCAATTCGGCTGTCGCCACGGGAACCATCGCATCGTCGCGCGAATGCCACATGCGAACG
>AODO01000027.1 GCA_000341795.1 Rhodococcus triatomae BKS 15-14
CCGCTCCCGCCGTGTCCGCCACTGCCTCCGCCGCGTCGTTCATCGAGAACGTCGCCAACGTCGCCCAGGACCCGGCTCCCGCCCCCGAGCCCGTCGCCGAGCCCGCACCCGAACCTGCGCCTGCGCCCGCGCCGGAGCCCCTGGTGTCCGCGGACAAGCTGGGCCGCATCCTGCCGCAGATGCCTGCCGACAAGATCGCGCAGTACGTCGCGCCACTCAGTGACGCGATGGTGCGTGGCGGCATCGACACTCCCATCCGCCAGGCGGCGTTCATCGCCCAGCTCGCGGTCGAGTCCGACTCCTTCCGCACCTTCGAGGAGTACGCCTCCGGCAGTGCCTACGAGGGTCGTTCCGACCTCGGAAACACCCAGCCCGGCGACGGTGTTCGTTACAAGGGCCGCGGTGCGATCCAGGTGACCGGCCGGCACAACTACGAAGAGGTCAGCAAGTTCACCGGCATCGACTTCGTCGCCAACCCCGATCTGATGTCCGCTCCGGAGAACGCATTCATCACCGCCGTGTGGTACTGGACCTCGCGAAACCTGAACAACGTCGCCGACGGCGCGGGCATCGTGCGCGTCTCGGAGCTCGTCAACGGTGGCCACTACGGTCTCGCCGAGCGCATGGCGAACTTCGCCCGCGGCCTCGACGTTCTGAGCCGCCCCTGACGTCCTGGTCCTGTGACCGGAACGGGTATTCGAGATTTACAAGCAGTCTGGACTGTTTGTTGCTAACCTGAAGCTGTGACCCAGGACACCGAGCGTCCGACGCGGACGCAGGCGCAACGCAGCGCCCACACGAGACAGAAGCTCCTCGACGCGACCATCGACTCACTGGTCGAACTCGGCTACGCCGGGACGAGCACGCAGGGCATAGCCCGGCGTGCCGGGGTCTCCCGCGGCGCCCAGCTCCACCAGTTCCCCACCAAGGTGACGCTCGTCGTCGCGGCCGTCGAACATCTCGTCGAGAAGCGGCTCGCGGAGATTCTCGCCGCCGACCCCGATCCCGACCGCGGGCTCGAGGTCCTGGTCGAGGCGTTCACCGGACCGCTCTTCTACGCTGCGCTCGAACTGTGGGTGGCGGCCCGGACCGACACGGAACTGTTCGAGGCGATGGTGCCCCTCGAGCGCCGCGTCACCGACGCACTCACCGGAGGCGCCGCCGAGGTGATGGGCGAGCGCTTCGGTCCCGACTCGATCGAGCTCAGCATCGAACTGGCACGTGGCTTCGCGGTGTCGGCGCTGTTCCGGACTCCCGAAGAGGAGTCGGAGCGCCGCGCGCGCCTGCTCCCGCTGTGGGAAGGGCTGGTGACCTCGCGATGAGCACCGGGAAGCCGAGCGCCGGCACCGTCACACCCACGGCCCTGACCGAACTCCCCGCCCACACCCGGGTGCTCGTCGTCGGCGCCGGATTCGGCGGACTGGCGGCTGCGGGATCCCTGATCCGCGACGGCCGCGCCCGGGACGTCGTGATCGTCGAGCGGGCCGCCGAGGTCGGCGGAACGTGGCGCGACAACACCTATCCGGGATGTGCGTGCGACGTGCCGACGTCGCTGTACTCGTTGTCGTTCGCCCCCAGCCCGGAGTGGAGTCACACCTTCGCCGAGCAGCCCGAGTTGTTCGACTACCTCAAGGACGTGGCGACCCGCAGCGGCATCCGCGCCCGCACCCTGTTCGGCTGCGAACTCCTCGGTGCCGAGTGGGACGCCCGATCCGCCTGCTGGCGGGTGACCACGAGCCGCGGCGAGATCACCGCCCAGGTCCTGGTCGCCGCCAGCGGCGCTCTGTCCACGCCGAACCTGCCCGACATCGACGGGCTGGATTCCTTCGAGGGAACTGTCTTCCACTCGGCGGCATGGAATCACGATCACGACCTCACCGGCGAGCGGATCGCGGTCGTCGGCAGCGGGGCCTCCGCCGTCCAGTTCGTGCCGCAGATCGTCGACCGGGCGCAACGCGTCACCGTCTTCCAGCGCACGGCGTCGTGGGTGATTCCACGCCGGAACAGGACCCTCGGTGCTGTCGAGAAGGCGCTGTACCGACGAATCCCCCTCACCCAGAAGGTGGTTCGCGGGCTCGTCTACGGGATGCGGGAAGCGTACGTGGTCGTGTTCGCGTACCTGACCTGGCTGCTCCCCGTCATTGCGCTCGTCTCGAAGGCTCAGCTGCGGGCGCAGGTACGGGATCCTCGACTGCGCCGAAAGCTGATGCCCGCGTTCACCATCGGATGCAAGCGGATGCTGCTGTCGAACGAGTGGCTGCCGACGTTGGCGCGCGACGACGTCGACCTGGTCGCCTCGGGATTGCAGCGGGTCACCCGCACCGGTGTCGTCGGCTCCGACGGTGTCGAGCGTGAGGTCGACACCATCATCTTCGGTACCGGGTTCACCCCCACCGAGCCGCCGATCGCGCGACTGCTGCGCGGTGCCGACGGACGTACCCTCGCGGAACACTGGGACGGCAGTCCCAGCGCCCATCTCGGAGTCACCGTCAGCGGATTCCCCAACCTGTTCCTGATGTACGGCCCGAACACCAACCTCGGGCACAGTTCGATCGTCTACATGCTGGAGAGTCAGGCCACCTACATCCGGGAGGCGTTGGCGTACATGGCAGCTCGTCGCGCCGCCGCGCTGGACGTGGACGCCGCGGCCCAGCAGCGCCACACCTCCCGCATCGGCGACGCGCTCGCGACGACCGTGTGGAACAGCGGCGGCTGCTCAAGTTGGTACATGGACAAGCGCGGCCGCAACTCGGTGATGTGGCCCACCTTCACCTGGCGCTACCGCACGCAGCTGAGCACCTTCGACGCCGAGAACTACCGCGCGATCGAGCCCGGTGCCGCGGAGGAGGTCGCATGACCGGCGCAAGCGACGCAGACCGCGAGTACGACTACGACGTCGTGGTGGTCGGGTCCGGATTCGGTGGCAGTGTGGCGGCACTGCGGTTGACGGAGAAGGGATACCGAGTCGGGGTCCTCGAGGCGGGCAGGCGCTTCGCCGACGACGAACTTCCCGAGACCAGCTGGCGGCTGCGCCGGTACCTCTGGGCACCCGCGCTCGGCTGCTTCGGAATTCAGCGAATCCACCTGCTCGCGGACGTGCTGGTGATGGCCGGTGCCGGTGTCGGCGGTGGATCCCTCAACTACGCGAACACCCTCTACCGGCCGCCACGCCCCTTCTTCGACGATCCGCAGTGGGGGCACATCACCGACTGGGAGGACGAACTCGGCCCCTACTACGACCAGGCGGCCCGGATGCTCGGCGTCCGAACCTATCCCGGTGTCACCGCCGCCGATCGCATCGTCCGGGACGTGGCTCGGGAGATGGGGGTGGAGGACACCTTCACCGCGACCCCGGTCGGGGTCTTCTTCGGCGAGCCGGGCGAGGCGGAGGCGGATCCGTTCTTCGGCGGCGCCGGGCCCGACCGCGTCGGGTGTACGGAGTGCGGTGCCTGCATGACCGGGTGCCGAGTCGGAGCGAAGAACACCCTGGTGAAGAACTACCTGTATCTCGCGGAACGCGCCGGCGCGCGGATCCACCCGCTGACCACGGTCGCCGGTCTGCGGCCACTCCCCGGTGGCGGCTACGAGATCCGGACTCGGCGCACCGGAGCCCTCCGCCGACGCGAGACGATCGTGACCGCCGCCCAGGTGGTCGTGTCGGCCGGCACCTACGGCACCCAGAAGCTGCTTCTCGGCACCCGGGAGAGCGGCGAACTGCCGGGGCTGTCCGCTCGCCTGGGATCGCAGGTCCGGACCAACTCCGAGGCGGTGCTGGCGGCCACCGCGCGCCGTCCCGCGGACCACCACCGTGGCGTCGCGATCACCTCGTCGTTCCATCCCGACGACCGCACTCACGTCGAGCCGGTCCGGTACGGCAAGGGCAGCAACGCCATTGGCCTGCTGCAGACCGTTCTCGTGGACGGTGGGGGCCGGATCCCGCGCCCACTCAAGGCGCTGGCCGCGGTGGCCCGGCATCCGGTGACGTTCGCACGAGGGTTGTCGGTGCGGCGCTGGTCGGAGCGCACGGTGATCGCCCTGGTGATGCAGACCGGGGAGAACGCGCTCGAACTCGGAGTCCGGAAGGGACCGAGGGGTGGGTTCCGGCTCGTCAGCAGGCGGGGGCCGGGCGAGCCGCCGCCTACCTGGATTCCCCAGGGTCACGCCGTCATCCGATCCGTGGCCGACCGGATCGACGGCGACCCGGGTGGTTCGTTCGCCGATCTGGCGAACATCCCGATGACCGCCCACTTCCTCGGTGGGTGCGCGATCGGGGACAGCGCGGATGCCGGCGTCGTCGATCCGTACCAGCGCGCGTACGGGCATCCGGGCCTGCACGTGGCGGACGGATCTGTCGTGAGTGCGAATCTCGGCGTCAACCCGTCGCTGACGATCACCGCCCTCGCCGAGCGGGCATTCGCGCTGTGGCCCAATCGGGGCGAGACGGACGGACGGCCGCCGCTCGGTGCGCGGTACCGCCGCGTCGATCCGGTGCCGCCGCGACACCCTGCCGTGCCCACCCACGCGCCCGGTGCGCTGGTTCTCCCCATCCCGCGAGTACGGCCGAACGAAGTGATCTAGGACACTTTCCCGATCCGATTTCGAGGTGTTTGTGCAGGTGGGTAATCGTTCGTCTGGCCGACGAACGATGCGCACGGATTTTCTTCCGCATCCCTGTAACGCCCGATGTCGGGGTGTCGATAGTCAGGTCGTCCCGCGTTGCAGCCAGACCCCCGACCCGGTTGCAGCGCGGGACCCTTGTCGTTTCGCGGCCTGTGTGTGGTCCGGGCGATCGGCGTTCGAGCGGCGCCGCGCTGACCGGCGCCCGAGCGGCGCGAGCTACCCTGGCAGTCGAAGCGGGTCCTGGCCCAGCAGAACGACACTACCGGGAGGTCCGCGAATGTCAGGCGGAATCGGCAAGCACTCGGGCGCTTCGCAGCGTCCAGGGTTTTCGCACGGTGAGTCCTCGGACTCCGTGCAACCCGCGAGTGAGCCTGCCGACACGGAGTCCACGACCGACCCGAGTGCTGCCACCGGTGGCGCGGGTCCGGCCGCGGACCAGGGCGGCGTCGACGAGAACGAGGCGGCCACCGTCGAGGTGCCCACCGCACACATCCGCCCCGAGGACGTGCCGACGACGGTGCTGCCGCGGATCACCCCGGCCGACCAGACGGCTCCCGCTCCGCGCCCCGGTGCGGCGCCGGAGCCTGCTCCTGCCGGACCCGCGGCATCGCCCGGCCCGTCGGTGGCTGCAGGACCGGCCACGCCGCCCGTGCCCCCGTCGGACCCCGTTGCGGACGGCGGCACCGGTACCGACGACTCGGGTCGCGCCGACCGGGGTGGCGCCGCGGAGTTCGTCCGGAACCTGTCCACACGGCAGCGGATCGCTGCGGGTGCGGCCGTCGGAGCCCTCGCGGTCGGCGGCGCCTGGTACGTCGTGGACCTCGCCACGTCCTCCGGCGCCGTGCCGCGCGGGGTCACCGTGGCCGGCGTGGACGTCGGGGGACTGTCACACGAGGACGCGGAAGCCGCTCTGCGCGCCGCAATCGACCCCCGTGCCGGGCAACCGGTGACGGTGCAGGCCGGAGACGTCACCACGGACCTGGTGCCGGCCGAGGCGGGTCTGGCCGTCGACTGGCCCGCGACCCTCGACCGCATCGGGTCGCAACCGCTCAATCCGATCACCCGCTTCACCTCGTACTTCACCGAGCGGGAGGTGGGGGTCACCTCGACCCACGACGACGTCGCGCTCTCCGCTGCGGTGGAGGGGCTGCGCCCGAAGACGGATCGGGCCCCGGTCGAGGGCACGGTGCGGTTCGAGGGGGCGACACCGATCGGTGTGTCCCCCCAGGAGGGTCAGTCGCTCGACGCCGAGGGTGCGGCCGCCGCCCTGGTCGACGGATGGGCCGACGCGGGCGGCGTCGAGGTCCCGGTGACCGTCGAGTCGGTCACCGTCACCACGTCCGGTGTGGACGCGGCGCTCCGCGACGTCGCGACGCCCGCGGTTGCCGCCGACGTGGAGGTCACCGGACGCGACGACAAGAAAGCCGTTCTCGCGCGGGACCGGATCGGGACCGTGCTCTCGTTCGTGCCCGACGGCGACGGCGGCCTGGATCCCCGGTACGACGTGGAGGCCGCGATCGGAGTGCTCGGTCCGCAGCTCGCGAGCACCGAGGTCGCCGCGAAGGACGCGACCTTCAGTCTCGCCGGCGGCTCCCCGACGGTCGTGCCCGCCGTTCCCGGCGACATGATCGAGTGGCACAAGACACTCGAGACACTGCCCGCCCTGCTGGCCGACGAGTCCGGTCGCCGCACCGCTGCCGCGGTCTACGAACCCAAGCAGCCGGAACTGACGACGGAGGCGGCGGAGAAGCTGGGCATCAACGAGGTGATCGGCCAGTTCACCTCGGGTGGTTTCGAATACGCGTCGGGCGTGAACATCCGCCTCGCGGCGAGCGAGATCGACGGCGCACTGGTGAAGCCCGGCGCGACCTTCTCCCTCAACGAGTACACGGGTCCGCGCGGGACGGCGGAAGGCTATGTCGCGTCGGGCATCATCAACAACGGCCGGCCGGACCGCGCCGTCGGCGGTGGCATCAGCCAGCTGGCGACCACGCTGTACAACGCCGCCTACTTCGGCGGTATGGAGGACGCCGGCCACACCGAGCACAGCTACTACATCTCGCGGTACCCGGAGGCGCGTGAGGCCACGGTCTTCGAGGGCGCGATCGACCTGAAGTTCACGAACGCCACCGACACGGGTGTTCTCATCCAGACGATCGGCACGGCTTCCGACATCACCGTCAAGTTGTGGGGTACCAAGCACGTCGACGTCGAATCGGTCACCGGTGAGCGTTACGCACACACCTCGCCGAACACGGTGACGCTGCCCGCGGGGTCGGATTGCATCGCGTCCGGTGGCGCACCGGGATTCACGACCAGCGACACCCGCATCATCACGGACCGCGCGACCGGGGCGGAGGTCTCCCGTGAGACCCGGACCGTGAAGTACGACCCGGTTCCGATCGTCCGCTGCGAGAGCCCGCAGCCGGCGGCGGCACCGGCGGTACCGGCGGCGCCCGCTGCGGCACCGGCCACGCCCGCCGCGACCGCCTCCCAACCCACCGCTGCGGAGCGGAGGGAGGAGCGGGCGCGGGAGCGTGAGCGCGACCGGGACGACGACGAGTGACGCTGCCGCGCTGACCCGGCCGTCACGAGGGAATCGGTGCGACGTTCGCGATCTCACCGCCGAGGATCCGCTGCCGGGCGTCACGCAGCTGCTTCTCCCCGTGTCGCTGGACCCACCGCCTGCCGGACGGGAAGCGGCTCACCACATGGTGTTTGGCGATGTTGACGGCGAGCCTGCCCGCCGGATACCACGGTGGCCGCAGCGGGACGTCGAGCGCCGTGACGGCGGCCGGTCCGAGCAGCGTGGTGGCGAGTGAGAGTCCGCGCTCGTACTCGTAGCGCCGACGCAGCCTCCGGAAGCGAGCGTGGTCGGTGCGCAGCGGCACGTCGATCAGCGCGGCGGCGAGGTCGCGACTGTTCTCGTCCGCCGGCGGCGACGACGCCCCGATCTGGTACATCATGCGGAGCCCGGCGCGCTCGTCGAACGGCAGCCAGTGCTCGTCCACGCCCATCAGCCAGCCGACGTAGCACCACAGGTGCAGGACCGCGTCGGCTTCGCGTCGCGTGTAGCGCATGCCGAGCACGCGGGTGTGCAGGAGGAAGGTCACCGAGAAGAGCCCGAGGGTGCCCGCCTGGTCGAACTGGTTGATCGGGAGTCCGCGATCGGCTGTGTCCCACTCGGTTTCGTGTTCGTGGTGGTAGTCGACGAAGGCGTGCATCAGGCGCACGTGGACGGAGAGTGTGAAGCCGTCTCCGTATCGCTCGAGCCCGTCGTCGGCGACGCAGCCGTTCCACCACGCGGCCGTCTCGGCGATCCGGCGGACGGTGCGGTCACCGGTGAGCCGGCCACTTCCGGTCAGGACGGGCAGCGGCCCCGAGTTGTTGTAGCCGCCGAGCAGCGATCCGTAGGCGAGCACGTCTCCAGCGTCCTTTCCGACGCGCCGCAGCGTGCGCGCTCCGAGCGCGATCGTGTCCCGATCGACCCAGTCCGGCGTGTCGTCGAGCATCGCGAAGTAGTCGCGCAGGGCCGCGGGCGCATCGGTGACGGCGTCGACTCCCCGGTGCAGGGCGGTCCGGAACTGGGTCATCGTCACCGTGCGGTCCTCGCGCATCGCCCGGACGAGGGCGGCGGTCGGCTCGTCGCGTTCGAGAAGGGCGCGGCGGAGGCGGATCTCCTCGGTCGGGGTCGCGTCGGGTGCGGGCCAGGCGAACGGGCGCAGGGGTCGGGTGATCCGTGCGCCGTGGACGCGGTCGCGCATGTAGCGGGTGGGCCCCGGAGCAGTGGTGGTCACCGGTCCAACACTGCAATTGACAACGCCTGTTGTCAATACCGCGACACGTTCGGCGTTCGGGTGCCCGCTGTCGTGCGTGCGACGCGTTTCCGCGCCACTATGAGTCCGTCCCCGCACGGGGCGGCACGGCTGAGCGCGAGGAGTGGGCTGCGTGAACGGAACCGGGTCTGTGGAGTTGCGAGAACCAAGTGACGGTGCGGGAGCCGACGCCGCGGACACCGACAGGCGGGGGCCGGACGGCGCCGGCAGTGCCGAGGCGGCCTCCCGATGGCGCCGCTACGCGGGAAGTTTCACGCTGCCGGGATGCTGGGGAGCGTTGCTCTTCGCGTGTCTGTCGTTCACGCCCTCGCTGCTGCCGCGAGGTGGATTCCTCCAAGGGCTGGTGTGGGGTATCACCGCGGCCATCGGCTACGGCCTCGGCGTCTGGGCGGCGGCGATGTGGCGGGCGTTCCCGGACCGTCCGCCGCGCCGTCCGAGCCGACGGTCGTGGCTGGTGTTCGCCGGAGTCGCGGTGGTGGGGCTCGTGATCGCATTCGTGCTCGGGCAGTACTGGCAACACGAGATCCGGGATCTGATGGGCGTGACGCACTACAACGTCGCACTCGCGGTCGCGTCGCCCGTCATCGCCGCTCTCACGTTCTGTCTGCTCGTCGCCCTCGGGCGGGGAGTGCGGAGAGGCTACCGCTGGCTCGCGAAGTGGCTCGACCGCTGGATCGGCGCGCGGGCCGCCGCCGTCGTCGGCTGGGTGCTCGTCGCGGTGTTGATCTGGTCGGTCGTCTCCGGGGTGCTGCTCAGCGGTCTCTCCTCGCTCGCGAACCAGGCGTTCTCGGTGAAGAACGAGACGACGGCCGAGGGCGTCGAGCAACCGACGTCCGGTCTGCGGTCCGGTGGGCCGGGCAGTGTGGTGTCGTGGGAGTCGCTGGGGTACCAGGGACGCAACTTCGTGTCCGGGGGTCCGTCGGCACAGGAGATCACCGACGTCACCGGACGTCCGGCGCAGGAGCCGATCCGCGCGTACGGCGGGCTCGACTCGGCCGACGACAGTGAGACGCGGGCCGCGCTGGCGGTCCAGGACCTCGAACGTGCGGGCGGTTTCGAGCGGGCGAATCTGCTCGTGATGACGACGACCGGCAGTGGCTGGGTGGATCCCGCGGCGGTCGACTCCTTCGAGTACCTCACCGGCGGCGATGCGGCGACCGTCACGATGCAGTACTCCTACCTGCCCTCGTGGATCTCGTACCTCGTCGACCAGTCGAAGGCGCGGGAGGCGGGCCGCGACCTGTTCGACGCCGTGTACGACCGGTGGCTGCAACTGCCGCCCGACAATCGTCCCCGCCTCTACGTCGCCGGCGAGTCCCTGGGGTCGTTCGGCGGCGAGACGGCCTTCAGCGGGGAGTACGACCTGCGCAACCGGACCTCGGGCACCCTGTTCGCCGGTCCACCCGAGTTCAACACACTCTTCGGGGAGTTCCGGGACGGCCGGGACGAGGGGAGTCCCGAGGTCGAACCCGTCTACAAGGACGGGCGGACGGTGCGTTTCGCGAACGACGCCGCCGTGGACATTCCGCCCGCGGACCAGGCCTGGGACGGCACCCGCGTGCTGTACCTGATGCACCCGTCCGACCCCATCGTGTGGTGGGGCCCCGACCTGATCTTCCGCGAGCCCGACTGGATCGGCGAGGCGCCGGGGCGGGACGTGCTGGAGGACATGGTGTGGATTCCTCTCGTCACGTTCTGGCAGGTCTCGGCGGACCTCCCGTTCTCCACGGGCGTCCCGGGTGGACACGGGCACCACTACACGACCGAGTACGTCGACGGCTGGAACTCGGTGCTTCGCCCCGAGGGCGTGACCGCGGACGACCTCACCCGCATCAAGGCGGCGGTCGCGGGCGAGTAGGTCAGGACGGGCCCCCGGTCACGTACGGGAAAAACAGTGCCGACCACCGGTTTTCCGGTGGGCGGCACTGTTCGGCAAGTTCCGACCCGGTGTCTCGCCCGAAGTGCGGTGTGGCGTCAGAACGCGGCTTCGTCGAGCTCCATGATGTCGTTGTCGACGTTGGCGACGATGCCCCGCGAGGCGGTCAGTTCGGGCAGCACGTTCTTCGCGAAGAAGGAGGCCGTGGCGACCTTGCCCTCGTAGAACGGCTTGTCCTTGTCGGAGGTGCCGGCGTCGAGCTTGCCGAGCGCGATCTCCGCCTGCTCGAGGAGCTGCCAGCCGACGAGCAGGTCGCCGACGGCCATCAGGAAGCGCACCGAGCCGAGGCCGACCTTGTACAGCTCGGTCGGCTGCTCCTGGGCGCCCATCAGGAAGCCGGTCAGCGTCGCGACCATCGCCTGCACGTCCTCGAGGGCGGTCGCGAGCAGCGCGCGCTCGGCCTTGAGGCGGTTGTCGCCGCCCTCACGGTCGATGAACTTCTTGACCTGGCCGGCCACGTGCGCCAGGGCGACGCCGCGGTCGCGGGCGATCTTGCGGAAGAAGAAGTCCTGCGCCTGGATGGCGGTGGTGCCCTCGTAGAGGGAGTCGATCTTCGCGTCGCGGATGTACTGCTCGATCGGGTAGTCCTGGAGGAAGCCGGAGCCGCCCAGGGTCTGCAGCGAATCGGTCAGGTACTGGTAGGCGCGCTCGGAGCCGACACCCTTGACGATCGGGAGCAGCAGGTCGTTCACGCGGTGCGCGACGTCGCCCTCGGCGCCGGAGACGTGCTTGGCGATCTCGGTGTCCTGGTGGGCGGCCGTGTACAGGTACACGGCGCGCATGCCCTCGGCGTACGCCTTCTGCATGGCGAGCGCGCGGCGAACGTCGGGGTGGTGGGTGATGCTGACGCGCGGCGCCGCCTTGTCCGTCATCTGGGTCAGGTCGGCACCCTGGACGCGCTGCTTGGCGTAGTCGAGCGCGTTGAGGTAGCCGGTGGACAGGGTGGAGATGGCCTTGGTGCCGACCATCATGCGGGCGTGCTCGATGACGTCGAACATCTGCGCGATGCCGTTGTGCACCTCGCCGACCAGCCAGCCGACGGCGGGGACGCCGTGGCCACCGAAGGTGAGCTCACAGGTCGCGGAGGCCTTGAGGCCCATCTTGTGCTCGACGTTGGTGACGAAGGCGCCGTTGCGCTCGCCGAGCTCGTTGGTCTCGAAGTCGAAGTGGTACTTCGGGACGAAGAACAGCGACAGGCCCTTGGTGCCCGGGCCTGCGCCCTCGGGGCGGGCCAGGACCAGGTGGAAGATGTTCTCGAAGAGGTCGTCGGAGGTGGCCGAGGTGATGAAGCGCTTGACGCCCTCGATGTGCCAGGTGCCGTCGTCCTGCTTGATCGCCTTGGTGCGGCCCGCGCCGACGTCGGAGCCGGCGTCCGGCTCGGTCAGAACCATGGTGGCGCCCCAGCCGCGCTCGACACAGGTGGCCGCCCACTGCTTCTGCTCGTCGGTGCCGTTCTTGAAGAAGACGTCCGCGAACGACGGGCCGGCCTGGTACATGAACGCTGCGGGCTGAGCGCCCAGCATCATCTCGGCGATCGCCCACACGAGGGCGCGGGGAACGGGAACGCCACCGATCTCCTCGCTCAGGCCCATGCGGTACCACTCGGCGTCGTACATCGCACGGAAGGACTTCTTGAAGGACTCGGGGAGGGTGGCCTCGTGCGTCTCGGGGTCGAACACCGGCGGGTTCCGGTCGGCGTCCGCGTAGGACTCGCCCAGCGGACCCTCGGCGAGCCGCGCGACCTCGCTCAGCATGCTCTTGATCGTGTCGGCGTCGAGGTCGCCCCACGTGCCCTCGCTCAGCGGCTTCTCGAGGTCGAGGACCTCGAAAAGGTTGAACTCCAGGTCACGGACGTTGCTCTTGTAATGCCCCATGTCTTCTGTCTCCCTGAAATGGTGCGGTCCAGCCTCTGGTGGGTGACCACGTTCTGGTCTGGTCCAGCCTGCGCGTAGTACCGCCCTTGCGGCTACTCGTCGGTAACTTAGCCGATGTTACTCGTGATTCAGTTAGGTGCCAACAGATCCACGAAATCCGACCAACAGGGCACCCGGCAGTGGCTCGCGAGGGCTCGCGCGAGTGGTCGCGGCGGACATTTCCCGGAGCGCCGCCGCGGACGGTTCGAAGCCCGCGGGACGGGACACCACGACCGTGACGAGGTCGCGGACGTCGTCCGCGAGTTCCACGGGCGTGCACGGTGTTCGGGGCAGGTCCGGATCGCCCGCCACGCCGTCCTCGGTGCGGACGATCAACGTTCCACCCGGCCGCAGCGCGTCCGTCGCCCGCCGCAGCAGCGCCCGGCGTGCCTCGGCGGACAGGTGCAGATCGCAGACGAGTACCAGGTCATAGTCGGGGCGGAACTCGATCTTCGTCACATCTGCGTTCACCCACGTCAGCCGGTCCCTCGTCGCGCGTGGGAGCGGGGTCGCGTTCCGGACCGCGGCGGTCAGCGCCGCCGTGGAGAAGTCCACCGCCGTGACCTGCCAGGCGCGCAGCGCGAGCCACAACGCGTGCCTGCCCGCGCCGCAACCCAGGTCCAGCGCTCGCCCCGCGGGCAGGGCGGTGGCGAACTCGACGACGGCCGGATCCGCTGCCGCTGCCGGCGCCGCCTCCGCGTCGCGATGTCGCCGGTCCCAATCCTGTACATCCATGTCGCGACCGTAGCGATCCCGACGCCCCGTTCCTCCCGGCCCCGGATCAGCGGGCGAGGGAGGTGTGCAGGAGCAGGACGTTGTAGTTGGAGTGCACGGTGGTGAGGAAGTACAGGTCGGGACCACTCGACCACGGATGGATGTACGCGCCGTAGGCGGACGGCAGTTCGCGGGTGTCCACGAGCACCTCGGGCGGCCCCCACGGACCGGTCGGTGTCGGCGACCGGCGCATGACCACCGAGTTGGCGTCGTCGGTGGTGAGCATCAGGTACTGGCCCAGGTACTGGTTGTACTGGACCGACAACTCGCCGACGCCGCCGAACACGATCGGTGCCGCCGCGTTCACGTCGCCCTTCTTCCACTCGCCGCCGTTCCAGTACTCGTACTTTCCGAGATCGCGTATGTCGCGCTCGGGGACGCGCGCGACATACGCCAACTGGCCGCGTCCGGGTGGGGTTCCGTACTGGTAGACGTAGCCGCCGTCCTTCATGAAGGCGCTCATCTGGAAGTTCCGGTTGCCGTCCGCGTTCGGGCGGTTGGTCTCCGGGGCCTCGATCCAGTTCTCGCCGTTGTCGCCGGACACGGCGAGACCGGAGAAGTTCGTCTCCCACTTTCCCGGGTCGCCCCAGGTCTTCACCGACATCAGCGACAGGTACTGGACGCCGTCGACGGACACACCCGCCGTCGGGATGCGACTGATCTCGACGAACGGGATCTTCGGGCTCGGAATCAGCTCCTTGGACTGCCCGAGGAAGTCGCGCGGCGTGCTGTCGAAGGTCATCCCGTCGTACAGGTCGCGGTCCGAACTGCGGAACAGGGTGCTGCTTCGCCACGACCAGATGCTGCCGGCGAGCAGGTTCGGGATGCCGAGGCCGGCGGAGTCGCCGAACGCGGTGAGGATCTGACCGTTGCCGTTGTCCCACATGATCCCGAGGTCGGTACCCAGGACGTTCTGGTCCTGGGTGCGGTTCGCGCTGAGCATTCCGGTGGCCTGCGCGACCGCGTTGGCCGGGCCGGGGAGCTGTGGCAGGCCGCTGGTTCCGTTCAGCCCCGGAATCGGATTGACGGTATTCGGATTCGCGCCCGCGGGCGCGGCCACCACGAGTATCGTCACCGCGGCGAACGTCGCCGTGGCGCCGAATGCTCGTGTGCGCGCCGCCGACACGTGCTGCGACGCCCCCGCCCGATTCATGACCCGTTGACCCATAACTCGTTCACCCTTCGGCTTGCGTCGCTTGCGTCGTGCTGCGCGAAAAGGTTGGAGAAGTGGGGGGAGTGACCCCCGTCGCAGAGTGATGCTAATGAACTCTCCCGCCTTTTGCCGGGATGAGCGGGGCTGGTGTGACGTGTGTGGCGATCGGGTCGAGGATCGGGACCCGATTTTGGTGGTTCGGTGCTCGATGCGGTGCCATGGAACCGAACGGGTGGTGATGAACCGTCCAGTTCATCGACGAACGCGACACCACGAGCGGTGACCGGGCAGTACGGTGTCCGACGAGGAGCGTTCGTGGATTCGCCCGAGCATCCGATCGAAGAAATAGAGGAGAACAAGAGCAATGGGTGCAGCGATCGCGACCACCACCGAGCTTCGGCACACCGCGCTCCTCGGGCTCGGCGTGTACCGGCCCGACCGGATCGTGACGAACGAGGAGATCTGCCAGCAGATCGACTCCACCGACGAGTGGATCCAGTCCCGGTCCGGAATCAAGAGCAGGCGGTTCGCCGGCCCGCACGAGAGCGTGCTGGCGATGGCCATCTCCGCGGGCCGCAAGGCCCTCGAGGCCGCGGGCGTGACCGGGCAGCAGATCGGCACCGTCATCATCGCCACGTCGACCTACCCGGTGCAGACACCCGCCTGCGCCGCACTCGTCGCCGAGGAACTGGGCACCGGTGGCGCGGGCGCCATCGACGTCGCGGCGGGATGCGCGGGGTTCAGCTACGCCCTCGGGCTCGCCAACGACCTGGTCCGCACCGGCAGCGAGGACCACGTGCTCGTCGTCGGCGTCGAGCGGATGAGCGACTCCACCGAGCCCACCGACCGGTCCGTGCGCTTCATCTTCGGTGACGGCGCGGGCGCCGTCGTCGTCGGGCGCGGCGAACAGGCCGGAATCGGCCCCACCGTCTGGGGTTCCGACGGCGCCCAGGGTCGCGCGATCCGTCAGGAGCCCGACTGGGTCGACTTCGCCACCAACCCGACGCAGAAGCGGCCGTGGATCATCATGGAGGGCACGTCGGTGTTCCGGTGGGCGGCCTTCGAGATGGGCAAGATCGCGCAACGGGTTCTCGAGAAGACCGGCATGACCGTCGACGACATCGACGCGTTCGTCCCGCACCAGGCCAACGCCCGGATCACCGAGGTCATCGCCCGCAGCATGAACCTGCCCGAGACCGTGGCCGTGTCCAACGACATCGCCGAGACCGGCAACACCTCCGCGGCCTCGATTCCGCTCGCGATGGAGGAGATGCTGCGGACCGGCAAGTCGAAGCCGGGCGACACCGCCCTGCTGCTCGCCTTCGGTGCGGGCCTCGCCTACGCGGGCCAGGTCGTCACGATGCCGGTGCTCGCCGACTGACCAACCCGGCGAGGGCCGGCGGCGTCACATCGCGCCGTCGGCCTTCGCCGCACGCAGGCAGTCGTCGAGGAACCCCGCGGGCAGCGGCTCCCAGCCGGCGTCCCAGGTGCCTGCCCTCGCCCTCGTCTGCAGCGTGGCGATCCCGGCGACCACCGCCGGGCCACCGTCGAGGACGTACCGAACGAGTCCGTGCCGGGCGCAGGTCGCCGTCATCCTCGTGAGCACACCCAGTGCGTCCTTATCCCGGCCCGCCGCGAACAGGCAGGCCGTGAGCAGGCGGTCCGCCATCAGTCGGGCACGGGCCCGGCGGGTTTCGGCGAGCCGCTCCACCCAGGCCTGCGCGATCTCGCATGCACGGGCCGTGTCGGCGCCGGTCCCGGTCCGCATCAGCAGCCGCGCGGTCGTGGCGTCCTCCAGCTGTGCGGTGATCTCGGCGCTGCCGTCGGGCACGGAGTCGACCGGGGGCAGGGTCGGGTGACGCGGGATCCGGGTACCCGTCGCGACGGGGAACCCCAGCCGGATCCGCTCGTTGTCGATGCGTGCTCGCAGTCGCGGGATGTCCAGGGTGTCGGCTGTTCGCGCGCCCTCCTCGAGGCGTTGCGCGGCCGCGTCCCGGTCGCCGCGGCGCACCTTGAGGCGCGCGCCCGTGACGTAGCGGGCGATCATGAACTCGACGATGCCGCCTTCGCCGCCGATCTCGAATCCCTCGTCGAGCAGCCGCTCGGCCTCGGCGAGTTCGTTGCGCTCGTACAGCAGATCTCCGAGCATCGCCGCCGCGAGTCGCGCGGAATGTGAACGCGGCCCGGACAGTTCGCGCGCCACACGCAGGCCGCGGCGGAACCAGTCCTCGGCGGTGTCGGTCGCGAGCTCCTCGTTCGACGCGACCCCGATCATGCAGTAGCTGTACATCGTCGCGAACGGGCCGCTCATCGCCTCGTGATACGGCGTCGCCCACTTCTGCCACCGGCGAGCGTCGTCGAAGTCGAATCGGTACAGCGCGGCGAACGTCCGGGTGTTCGCCGCGGCGGTCACCACCCACGGGCTGTGGCGTTCGGGCGCGGCGAGGCAGCGTTCGGTGTAGCGCTCGATGCCCGCCGGGTGATCGGTGAAGGCCCCCACGACGCCGTCGAGGACGTCGGCTTCCACCGACAGGTCGTCGTCGGGTGCGGTGTCGAGGGCACCGCGCGCCAGCGCGAGTGCGCGGCGGCACGCCCCCGGACGCTGCAGCAGGACATTGGACCAGGCGAGCATCAGCTGGAGGCGCGGGCGCCCGACGACCGTGGTCGACGGCAGTTTGTCGACCAGACCGAGCAGCGTGATCATCCGGGAGTGCTCGATGAGGAATTCCCCGTCGCGTTCCACGAGATCCACCGCGGCGTCCGGATCACCCGCGAGGAGCGAGTGGTCGACGGCCTCGCTGAGGAAGTGACGCTTGGCGAACCAGTCGGCCGCGGTCCGGTGCAGGGCAGGGACGCGCTCCGGATGGTCCCGCCGGAGGCGGCGGCGGAGGTACTTCGCGAACAGGTGGTGATAGCGGAACCAGGTGTCGATCGGGCCAGTGGACAGTGGCTTCGACTCGTCCTCGCCGAGTCGCAGGAGGAACAGGTCCCGGCCGGCGACGTCCTCCAGCCACGCGTGACCGTTGGTGACGCCCGCGAGTGCGGACGCCAGCGACCCGGTGATCCGTTCGGTGACCGAGGTGGCGAGGAGGAAGTCGAGCAGATCCGGTTCGAGGGTGTCGAGCACGTTCTCGGCGAGGAACTCGCCGACCGCTTCCTGCCCCGCGAGGTTGTCGATCAGTTCGGCCGGGCGATCCCTGCGCCGTAGCGACAGCGAGGCGAGTTGAAGTGCCGCGACCCATCCCTCCGTCGTCTCGCACAAGCGCGCGACCTCGGTGTCCGACAGCCGGAGCCCGCCGAGTCCCACCAGCAGTTGCTGGGACTCGCCTTCCTCGAATCGCAGTGCCGTCGAATCGATTTCGACCAGTTCGTCGTGCACTCGCATGCGTCCGAGGGGAAGCCCCGAGGTGACACGGGTGGTCACGACGATCTGCAGGTGGTGGCACCCGTTGTCCAGGAGGTAGTCGAGCGCCGCGCGCGACTCGGCGGAGGTGACCCGATGCCAGTCGTCGATGACGACCGCGACGCGTCGGCGTGCCTCGTGGATCCGGTTGATGAGGGTGGACATCACGTAGGTGTCTGCGTCGCGGCCGTGGTCCTCGAGCGCCTGGTCGAGTTCCGAGCTCAGCTCCGGCGCGGCCCGGCGAATCGCTTCGACGAGGTGGCCGAGGAGCCAGACGACGTTGTCGTCGTCGGTGGCGACCGTCAACCAGGCGACCGTGACGCCTTCCTCGGCCAGGGCGCCGCCCCACTGGGCCGCGAGCGTCGTCTTGCCGAACCCCGCCGGCGCGTGGATGACGGTGAGCCGCCTGCGGCCCCCGGCCCGCAACAACTCGACGAGCCGATCCCGGGCGACCAGGGAACGGCCGATCACCGGGGCGCGGAACCGGGTGGCGGGCGTCGGTGGCGTCGGGCCGGTGGCTCCCGTCCGGCGTCCGGTGGGCACCGGATCGGATCGCGTCCCGCCGCGACCACCGGACCGCGTGGACGTCCCGGTGTGACCACCGGGCGGTGCGCCTGCGACACCGGGGGGTTCCGTTCCCGGCGACGGTAGTGCCATGTCGAGCGGGTCGAGGCCGTGCGCCGCGGCCAGGCCCTGCAACAGTGCCCCGAACTCCGCGGCTCCGGCCGGCCGGTCCCGAGGATCCCGGGCCATCGCCTTCTCGATCACCGCGCAGACGTCGGCGGGAACGTCGCCGCCCTTCAGATCAGGGAACGGTTCCCTGGTGACGCGGACGAACTGCGCGACGAGTTGTTCACCGTCACGCCGCTCGAAGGCCGCATGTCCTGTCATCGCGCAGAACAGCGTGGCACCGAGGCTGTAGACGTCGGAGCGCACACTGGGGGAGCGTCCGTCGAGGACTTCGGGCGCCGTGTAGGCGGGCGACCCCGTGATGTGTCCGGTCCCGGTCTCGAATCCACCTGTGGTGCGGGCGATCCCGAAGTCGGTGAGCTGCGGCTCACCGTATTCGGTGAGCAGGATGTTCGCAGGTTTCACGTCCCGGTGCAGCGTCCCGGACCGGTGGGCGGTCTCCAGGGCACCCGCCATCTTCGCGCCGAGCACGAGCACGTCGGGCCAGTCGAGGGGGCCGGCCGAGTGCAGGAGTTCCTGGAGGGAGTTGTGCGGGTGGTACGGCATCACGATGTAGGGACGCCCCGCCGTCGTGGTGCCCACCTGCAGGATGTTGCAGATGTGCGGATGTCCGGAGACGGCGCCCATCGCCCGCTGTTCGCGGAGGAAGCGTTCGCGGCTTTCCCCGTCGAGGTTGCCGCTGAGTACCTTCACCGCGACGGTCCGGTCCAGGTCCGGCTGCCGACAGCGATAGACGACGCCGAATCCGCCCCGGCCGATCTCCTCGCCGTCCGTGAACCCGGCGGCATGCAGGTCCTCGATGACGCCGAGACCTGTGGGTTCGTTCGGGCTCGGGAGATCCGCGTTCATCGCGACCACCGCCAGTACGAGGTGGCCTGCGCGGTCACGCCCAGATGTTCCGTCGTCATGGTGGTCGATTCGCCGTGCGGTCGCTGTCCAGGATAGTCCCGGACGAGGCCGGTCGAGAGCGCCTGGCGAGACGAGAAACGGCGGCTGGTTCCTCGTCTCGAGGAACCAGCCGCCGTTCTCGAACGGCCGTCAGGAGCCGAAGGGGCTGCCTCCGGTGTCCGGGGTCGTCGGGGCCGCCACGTTCACGACACGAGCGTCCGAGGCCGAGGTGAGGAACCCGGGGGCACCGCTGTAGACGGCGGTGACGCCGTGTGCACCCGCGGTGCTGAAGGTGTGCGTCAACGACGCCCCGCCTGCGGTTACGGGTACCGGAGCCCCGATCGGAGTGGTGCCGTCGAAGAACTGCACGTTTCCACCGGCCGACGCGGGCGCGACGGTGGCGGTCAGCGTGACCGCCTCACCCTCGACCGCAGTCGACGGCGCGTTCAGCGTGGTCGTGGTTGCGGCCTCGCCGGGTGCCGGGACCGTCACCTGAACGGTGGCCGCGGTGGCCGTCGACGTCGCGAATCCCCGTGCGCCGCTGAAGACTGCGGTGATCGAGTGAGATCCCTCGGTGTCGAAGGTGTGCGCCAGAACCGCAACGGATCCGGCCACCGCGACCGGTGCGCCGATCGGGGTTCCGCCGTCGAGGAACTGCACGGTGCCGGTGTTCGGTGCCGGCTCGACGGTGGCCGCGATGCTCACCGCGACACCGGCCTTCGCATGGCTGGGTGCCGTGAGCACGGTCGTGGTGTCGGCAAGGGGTGCACTGACCGTCACCGTCCGCGCGGGCGAGGTGGAGCCGACGAACCCGTCGGCACCACTGAACACTGCGGTCACCTCGTGCGCGCCGTCGGTGGTGAACGCGTGCGAGAGGGTGGCGCTGCCGCCGGTCACGGCGACCGGCGCTCCGATGTCGGTGCCGCCGTCCTTGAACTGCACGCTGCCGCCGGCCGGGGTCGGGCTGACCGTGGCCACCAGGTCGACCGGGGCACCGTTGTCCGCGGTCGCCGGGGCGGCGAGGGTGGTGCCCGTCGCGACATCGGGTGCGGAGACGGTGCCGGTCTGCGGAGCCGAGGTGGACTGCAGGTGGGCGGCGTCGCCGAGGTACTTGGCGGTGATCGAGTACCCCTGGCCGGCATTGGCGAGCGACGGGGTCCACGAGTAGGTGGCGGTCCCGTCGGTCACGGCGCCGGTGCCCAGAACGGTGCCGTTGTCGGCGAACTCGACGGTGCCGGTGGCGCCCGCGGTGACCGTGGCCGTCAGGGTCGAGGCGGCCCCGGCCTTGGGCGCCGGGGACACCGCGACGGTGGCGGTCGAGGCGGACTTCGGAACCGTGAGTGACGGACCGGCTGTCTGATTCTCGCTGCTCAGGCCCTGGTTCGCGGAGATGCCCGCACCGGTGGTCAGGGCGAGGTCGCGGCCGCAGTCCGCCCCGACGGTGTACTGGAGGCTGTAGTCGATGTTCCGGTCGACGGCACTACGGATCCACGACCCCGTCATGGTCACCACCGTTGTGTTGGTGACGTTGGTGGTGACGGTTTTGCCTGCCACTCGGGAGGAACCTGCGACGTAGGTCAGGCAGGCCGGGTGGTGGTCCTTGAACGCGGTGATGGTCGGCGCGAGGCCGCCGTTCCACCGAATGGCGTTGGTGACGGTGATCGTCTCGCCCGGGGCGGGGGTGCCATTGCTGATGGTCCGGTTGAACGTCCAGTCACCGGACGTCGTCGACTGGTTGACCGGTGCCGCGGCCGCCTCGGTGACACCGAATGCCGCGGCGAGGCCGGCGGCCATCGCTGCGGTGCTGGCGCCGGCTACCAGCCGACGCAGGGTTCTGTTCTGCATTCTCGAGCCTCTCGATTGGAACGCAACCGACGAGAAGCGCGCGCTTGTTCGAAACAGGCGGGCTCCACGTGGGAAATGGGGGTGGTGAATCGGTGGTGCGAAGCCGGCGAGCGGTCACGAACCGAACGGGTTGTCGCCGCCACCGGTGGACGGGGAGCCGACGGTCACGGCGAACGCCGGAGAGGTCGATGCGACGTAGCCGTCCGCCCCGCTGTACTCGGCGGTGATCGAGTGACCACCCTCCGTGGTGAAGGTGTGCGGCAGGATTGCGACGCCGTTCACCAGCGCGACCGGGCCGCCGATCGGGGTGGTGCCGTCCTTGAACTGGACGGTGCCGCTCGCGGTGCTCGGTGCGACCGTCGCCGACAGGTCGACCCGGGTGCCGGCCGTGGCGGTCGGCAGCGCGGTCACGGTGGTCGACGTCGCGACGTCCGACGGTGCCGGCGAGTCGACCGTGAGGGTCGCGGATGCCGACTGCGACGGCGCGAACCCGACCGCTCCGCTGTACGACGCGGTGATGTTGTGGTGCCCCGCGGTGGTGAAGGCGTGCGCCAGGGTGGCGACGCCGCCGACGACCTCGACCGGCGCGCCGATCGGGGTGTTGTCGGCCTTGAACTGGACCGTGCCACCGGTCGGGACCGGTGAGATCGTCGCGGACAGGCCGGCCGCGGAACCGGTGGTCGCGGTTGCGGGGAGGGTGACGGTGGTCGCGGTCGGCACGGCGACGACGGCAGCCGGCTGCACGTCGACGGTCTGCGGAGCCGACGTCGAACCCGTGAACCCGGCCGATCCGGTGAACACGGCGGTGACGGATCGGGTGCCCGCGCTGGCGAACGTGTGGTTCAGGGTCGCTGTTGCGCCGGTGACGGGGACGGGTGCGCCGATGTTCGCGTCGCCGTCCTTGAACTGGACGGTGCCGCCGCCCGGAGCGGGGTCCACGGTCGCGGTCAGGTTCACCGCGGTGCCGACGGTGGCCGTCGCGGGCGCCGTGAGCGTGGTGCCGGTCGAGGCGGGGGCCGGGGCGTTCACGGTGACGGTGGCAAGGGCACCGCCGCCCGCGTTCAGCGCGCCGGAGCTCGAGTCCCTGGGGGAGCAGCGGGTGGGCGCCCACACCGTGCCGACGATGGGGGCGCTCGCCTTGGCGAGGGAGGTGCTGTAGTTCTCGTCCGAGTTGTAGCTCGCGGCATTCCCCGCGACGCGGAGCCGCGGGGTGATGGTGCCCGCGTTCCCGGCGACGACCGTGACGTCGACGGCGGGCAGCTGGAAGACGCTGTTTCCACCCGAGTTCGCCGTGCCGTCGAGGTTCTTCTTCAGCTTCGGTGCCGTGATGCCGCCCTCACTGTTGCCGCTGGAGGTGGGGCTGTTGCCGATGACCTGGTTGTTGCCGGACAGGCGCAGGAGGGTGCCGGCGGGGTCGACGCTGCCGGAGGTGCCGATCCGCAGCACGTTGGGCGCGACACCGGCAAGGTTGCCGCCGGTGTTCGGGACCACCGTCGCGTCGACGAACGTGGAGTTGGCTGGAATCTCGAAGTCGAACTTGAGCCGGGAGAGGCCTGCGGTCGTACCCCCGGATTCGGAGTCGGGGTACGAGCCGGGTCCCGGCTGGATCCGGTAGGTGAAGGTCTGCCCGGCGGTGACGGTCGCGGGGGCGGTGACGGTCGCGGACGCGGCGACGATCTTGTGCTGGGGACCGGCCAGGGAGGTGGAGGGGGTGGCTTGGCACGCGGTCTGGAAGGTCACCGTGTCGGCGGAGGCGGGAGCACCGATCAGGGTGAGTCCCGCGGCCAGTGTGACGGCGCCGATGGGCGCCACGCTGCCGCGCAAGGTAGTTCGAAGCATCGAGATACCGGGTCTTTCGTGATCATTGATGGGCACAAACGCCCGAATTTGACCACGTCGACCGGCCCCACCGCCGGAGAATTGAACAACCGCACGAGCAACTGTCCAGAAAGGTGGGTTTCGGCCGGTCCGGATACGCCGAAGGGCGCCTCTGCCGAGCAGAGGCGCCCTTCGGGTGGAAGTCGCTCAGATGTTGCGGACTCCGGTGGCCTGCGGGCCCTTCTGGCCCTGGCCGATCTCGAACTCCACACGAGCGCCCTCGTCGAGGGTCTTGAAGCCGTTGGTCTGGATCTCGGAGTAGTGGACGAAGACGTCGGGTCCGTCACCGTCCTGCTCGATGAATCCGAAACCCTTTTCCGCGTTGAACCACTTGACGGTGCCTTGTGCCACTTTTTTGCTCCTGTTACTGCGAGCCTGCCCTCAGGACGAGGGCTGGTCTCGCCTACAGAATGCCAGGTCGGACCGTTCCTGTCGACGGTGGGGCCGTTCTTCACGCTCACTCGGCGCGTCGGGCGACGTCGCGGTCGCATCCGGTCCCGGTGCGCGGGGCGTCGTTCGATGCGAGTACCCGACTACTCGCGACCGTACCCGGGCGGGGGCACATGTACCGAATCTTGTTACTCGGTGGAGGGACTCGCGCGGTGGCGGGCGTTCGAGGTCCCGGTGTCGGACGTTCCCGCCCACGCCACACGGACCGCGGCCCTCCTGATGCGAGAGGCGTTCGGGTGGCCGGTCCCGGGGTGCGTCGACCGGGGCGAGTGGGACGAGTCGTGCGGCAGAGCCGGCAACTGTCGGTGACGTCGGTGGTTCGGCGAAGGAAACGCCGACGTGGCGGGGCCCCACCCCGACGTCCGGAAGTGGGGCCCGGGGACGGCGGGAAATCGGGGACGGCCGGGGCCGCCAAAAGTCAGCGGCAGCGGCGGTAGATGCGTCACACTGCACGTTGTCCAGCGGAGATGCACCCCTGCATCAGGTATCAAATACTACTTAGTGCACTATGTGGCGCCATGTATGGTGACCCCAAATCGAGTCACACATCCGAGCTAAGTCGAGAGGTTCTGCCCGTGACCACCGTCCAGGAACCCGCCGCCACCGCGGCGTCGAACGTCCCCGATATCCACACCACCGCGGGCAAGC
>AODO01000028.1 GCA_000341795.1 Rhodococcus triatomae BKS 15-14
CGGGTACGTGGTGCCGGTGGCGGACGCGACCGTCGACGTCGCCGAGGTGCTCGCCGAGTCGGCTCGGCACCTGCCCCGGTCGCTGGTCCCGTCTGTGGTCGTCGTGCTCGAGGCACTGCCGACGACCCCGGCGGGCAAGATCGACCGGCGCAGCCTGCCTGTTCCGGAGTTCGCTTCGCGGGCAGCGGAATACCGCGAGCCCGCAACGGACACCGAGCGCATCGTCGCCGGCGTCTTCGCCGAGGTTCTCGACATCGAGCGGGTGGGTGCCGACGACGAGTTCTTCTCGATCGGCGGCAACTCCCTGTCGGCGACCCGCGTCGTCGCCCGCATCAACGAGGCGGCGGGTTCGGGTGTCGGCGTACGCGACCTGTTCGAGGCGTCCACCGTCGCGGCCCTCGCAGAGCGTGTGGACGGCTCGGTCGGATCGGGGCGCCCCGCACTCGTGCCGCAGCCGCGTCCGGACCGGATTCCGTTGTCCGCGGCCCAGTCCCGGATGTGGTTCCTGAACCGCTTCGACACCGCATCCCCCGCCTACAACCTTCCGTTCGCGGTACGCATGAACGGCGACCTCGACGTCGACGCGTTGCGGGCCGCGGTGCGCGACGTGCTCGAGCGGCACGAATCGCTGCGCACAGTGTTCCCCGAAGCCGAGGACGGACCACACCAGGTGGTGCTTCCCGCCGGACAGGTGGATCTCGACCTCACGCCCGTCCCGGTGTCGGCGGACGCCGTCACCGGCGCGGCGATCTCGGTGCTGGGCGCCGGATTCGACGTCGCGTCCACGGTTCCGATCCGCGGCAGGCTGCTGCGTGTCGCCCCGGACGAGCACGTGCTTCTGATCTCGATGCATCACATCGCGGCCGACGGTTTCTCGTCGCGCCCGCTCGCACGCGACATCGTCGTCGCCTACGAGTCGCGGCGCCGTGGTTCCGCGCCGCTGTGGGCGCCCCTGCAGGTGCAGTACGCGGACTTCGCGCTGTGGCAGCGTGAGCTGCTGGGATCGGAGGCCGACCCGGAGTCGCTCGCCGCGAAGCAGATCGAGTTCTGGCGCACCACGCTGCGCGGGATCCCCGAGGTCATCGAGCTACCGACCGACCGCCCGCGGCCGAACGTTCGTACCGGCCAGGGCGACCGCGTGTACTTCTCGCTCGGCGCCGAGGTCACGACCCGCCTGCGCGAGTACGCCGCCGAGCGCGGTGTGACCGTGTTCATGGTCGTGCACGCCGCACTGGCGGTACTGCTGAGCCGGATCTCGGCGAGCACCGACGTCGTGGTCGGCACGCCCGTCGCCGGCCGCGGCGAGGCAGCACTCGACGACGTCGTCGGCATGTTCGTGGGCACGCTCGTGCTGCGCTCCCACATCGATCCGGGCGCGTCGTTCCAGGAGCTTCTCGCCGGAGTGCGCGATGGTGACCTGGCCGCCTTCTCGAACGCCGACCTGCCGTTCGAACGGCTCGTGGAAGTCCTGGCACCGCCGCGCTCGACCTCACACACCCCGCTGTTCCAGGTGTTGCTCTCGTTCGAGAACTTCGCCGCGGCACCGGTGGAACTGCCCGGACTGACGCTGACCCCGCTCGAGGACGACGTGACCGTGGCCAAGTTCGACCTGGGCTTCGCGGTGTCGGAGACCGCCGACGCGGACGGCGCGCTGCCCGCCGCGATCAGCTACGCGACCGACCTGTTCGACCGCGCCAGCGCGGAGAAGATCGTGGAGCGGTTCGTCCGCATCATCGAATCCGTCCTCGCGAGGCCGACCGCGCCCGTCGGTGACATCGACGTTCTCGATGCCGGCGAGCGGGGTGCGGTGCCGTTCGGGGCGCCTGCCGTGGCGCCGGTGTTGTTGCCGGATCTGCTGACGGCGGGTGTCGGTGCCGGTGATGTGGCGGTGGTGTTCGACGGTGGTGAGCTGACGTATCGGGATCTGGACGAGCGGTCGAATCGGTTGGCGCGTGCGTTGATCGCGCGTGGTGCGGGTCCGGAGCGTGCGGTGGCGGTGGCGTTGCCGCGGTCGGTGGAGTCGATCGTCGCGTTGTGGGCGGTGGCGAAGTCGGGTGCGGTGTACGTGCCGGTGGATCCGTCGTATCCGGAGGATCGGATCGCGCACATGGTCGAGGATTCGGAGGTGGAGCTCGGTTTCGCCGACGCCGCCGGACTCGGCACGATGCCTGCCGGCGTGCAGTGGCTGACCCTCGACGTGGCCGACCAGGACGACCTCGACTCCGGGACGGTGACGGATGCCGACCGGTCGAGCCCGCTGCGGGTCGATCACGCGGCCTACGTGATCTACACGTCGGGTTCGACGGGACTGCCGAAGGGCGTCGTGGTCACCCACACCGGTCTGTCCTCCTACGCGGAGCACCTGCGCCCGGCGTTCGCTGTGACGGCGTCCTCGCGGGTGCTGCGGCTGTCGTCGGCGAGCTTCGACGCCTCGCTCAGCGAGATGATCGCCGCATTCCAGGTGGGTGCGACGATGGTGGTCGCGCCGCCGTCGGTGATCGGCGGCGACGAGCTGACCGAGCTGATGGCTCGGGAGCGGGTCACCCACGTGCTCACGGCGCCGGCGGCGCTGGGGACGGTGGATTCGTCCGCGCTGCCCGAGCTGGAGATGGTCGGTGTCGGTGGCGACGTGTGCCCGCCCGCGTTGGTGGAGCAGTTCGCACCCGGACGTCGATTCGTCAACGGTTACGGCCCGACGGAGACGACGATCGTCGTCACCCTGACCGAGCCGATCGCGGTGGGCGATCGGATCACGATCGGATCGCCGGTGCTCGGCGCGCAGATGGCGATCCTCGACACCCGCCTGCACCCGGTTCCGCGCGGTGTCGTGGGCGAGCTCTATGTGGCGGGGCCGTCCCTGGCCCGCGGCTACCACCGTCGTGGCGCGTTGACGGCGGACCGGTTCGTTGCGAATCCGTTCGGGGACGGTGGTTCCCGCATGTACCGGACCGGTGACCTGGTGCGTCTCGGTGCGGACGGGCAGTTGGACTACATCGGTCGCGCCGACGCCCAGGTCAAGATTCGTGGTCTGCGCGTCGAGCTCGGTGAGATCGAGGCGGCGCTGGCGCGTCACGACGATGTCGCGGTCGCGGCGGCGGCGGTTCATCGTGCCGGGGCGGCGGGCGATCAGCTCGTCGGGTACGTGGTGCCGGTGGCGGACGCGACCGTCGACGTCGCCGAGGTGCTCGCGGAAGCCGGTCGTCATCTGCCACGGTCGCTGGTGCCTGCGGCCGTGGTGGTGCTCGAGGCCCTGCCGATGACCCCGGCGGGCAAGATCGACCGGCGCAGCCTTCCCGTTCCCGAATTCGGCTCCCTGGCAGCGGAATACCGTGCACCGGAGACGGACACCGAGCTCATCGTGGTGGCGGTCTTCGAGGAACTGCTCGGGCTGGAGCGGGTCGGCATCGACGACGACTTCTTCGCCGTCGGCGGCAACTCGCTGATCGCGACGCAGGCCATCGCGCGGATCAACGCGGCGGCAGGCACGGCCGTCGGTATCCGGGCACTGTTCGAGGCATCCACGCCGCACGGGCTGGCCGCGTACGTCGATGCCGCGGGCCCGGCCTCCGCGCGGCCCGCGCTCGTCGCCCGCCCCCGTGACGAGCGGATTCCGCTCACGCCGGCGCAGCTGCGCAGGTGGATCGTCAACCAGGAGAACACCGCCGCGTCCACGAACATCCTGCCGGTCGCGATCCGGCTGACCGGGGCGATCGACATCGTCGCCCTGCAGTCCGCGATCCGCGACGTGATCGAACGCCAGGAGGCGCTGCGCACCAGGTACCCGGCAGTGGACGGAGTTCCGTACCAGGAGGTCGTGTCCACCGCGGAAGTCGTGGTGGACCTGACTCCGCGCCCGATCTCCGAGGCCGACCTGCGCGAAACGGTCAACTCGATGGCCTCCGAGGGCTTCGACGTTGCCGCCGCCGTCCCGGTGCGGGCAGCGCTGCTCCAGCTCGGCGCCGACGATCACGTGCTGGTGATGGCCATCCATCACATCTCCGCCGACGGGTTCTCCGTCGGCCCGATGGCACGGGACATGATGATCGCCTTCATGGCGCGCAGCGCGGGCCTGGAACCCTCCTGGTCGCCGCTCCCCGTCCAGTACGCGGACTACACGCTGTGGCAGCGTGACGTGCTCGGCGACGAGACCGACCCGGAGTCGGTGCTGTTCCGTCAGGCGCAGTACTGGCGGACCACGCTCGCGGACCTGCCGCAGCGGCTTCCGTTGCCGACGGACCACCCGTACCCGGCGGTGCGGTCGGACCGGGGCGCGGACCTGGCGTTCGAGGTTCCCGCGGCCACGCACGACAGGCTGCAGCAGATCGCCGCGCAGCGTGGCGTCACGCTGTACATGGTGATGCACGCGGCGTTCACGGCGATGCTCGCCGGGATCACCGGCACCGAGGACATCACCATCGGCACGCCGTCCGCCGGCCGCGGCGAGCAGGCGCTCGACGATCTCGTGGGCCTGTTCGTCAACAACCTGGTGCTGCGCAGTCGAATCGACCGCGATGCCACCTTCACACAGCTGCTCGAGAGCAGTCGCGAGACGGTGCTCGGTGCGTTCGCCCACGCGGACATGCCGTTCGACCGGCTGGTCGAGATCGTCGACCCGGAGCTGTCGACCGCGTTCAACCCGCTGTACCAGGTGGTGCTGTCGTTCCAGAACCTGGCGCCGACAACGTTCACGCTTCCGGGCCTGGAGGTGTCCACCGTCGACGGAGATCTTCAGGCGACGAAGAACGAACTGCACCTGACGTTCATGCCGACGCAGGGGGAGGAGTCGCTCGCGCTGCCCGCGACGTTCACCTACTCGACAGACCTCTTCGACCGTTCGACCGTCGCGGCCATCGCGGACCGGTTCGTGCGGGTGCTCGACGCGATCGCCGCCGACCCGGAGATCGTCGTCGGTACCCTCGCCGAGCACGGCGAGATCGCCGTCATGAACGCGTGAACCGAACGTCCCTGTGCCCCACCCGGGCACAGGGACGGTCGAGATCTGAGCAGCGTGTCGGCCTTGACGGGTCGGTGCGCGGAACGGATCATCTCCAGGCCGCTTCCCCCCGACGAGAGATGAAATCGACCATGTCCTTGAGACGAACATTGATCATGCGACGAATGCTGCTCCCCGTCATCGCTGCGACGGTGACCCTCGGTGGCTCCGTGACCACCGCTGCCGGCGCCGTGCCGGGCCAGGTCACCACTCGTGATGCAGCCGCCGACGGTGCGGTTGGTCGCCTCGACCACATCGACGAGCTCAGTGACCGACGGTGGAGCGTCTTCGTGTACTCGCCCTCCATGGACAAGGTGGTCGAACTCCAGGTCCTTCGCCCGGCGGACACCAGCGAACCGCGACCGACCCTGTACATGCTCAACGGGGCCGGCGCCGGTGTGGACGGCGCCAACTGGATCAAGCAGACGGACATCGTCGACTTCTTCGCCGACAAGAACGTCAACGTGGTCATCCCGATCGGCGGCTACGGCGCCTTCTACACGGACTGGCGGAAGGACGACCCGAAGCTCGGCCGCAACCAGTGGGAGACCTTCCTGACCCGTGAGCTGCCGTCGGTCGTCGACGAGGCGCTCGGCACCAACGGCGCCAACGCGATCGGCGGATTGTCGATGTCCGCGATATCGGTGTTCAATCTCGCGACCCATGCCCCCGGCCTCTATCGCGGCGTGGCCTCGTACAGCGGATGCGCCCGGTCCAGCGATCCGGTGGGACAGGCCGCGATCCGCGCCATCATCGCGCGAGGCGGCGGGGACGCGAGCAACATGTGGGGCCCGATCGGCGATCCGGAATGGGTCGACCAGGACCCCTACGTCAACGCCGAGAAACTGCGGGGACTCGAGCTCTACCTGTCGAGCGGCAGCGGACTGCCCGGGCACTACGAGGAGCCCGGCGTGATGTGGGCAGGCGGGTCACCGGAACTGGCCAACCAGACCCTGGTCGGCGGTGTGATCGAGGTCGCGGCCAACCTGTGCACGCAGCAGGTCGCGCAGCGGTTCGCCGAGCTCGGCATCCCGGCGACCGTCGATCTCGAATCGACCGGCACGCACTCCTGGGGCTACTGGCAGGACGATCTGCGCTCGTCCTGGCCGGTCCTGGCTCGCGCTCTCGACCTGCCCGCGTAGGGCACGACTCTCGATCCCCTGTCGGTACACCCGGCGCCTGATCGTCGCGCCGCCCGAAGTGCTCGGCCCGCGGTCGGTCACATCCGGCGACGATCACGTCACCGGGTGTATCCGAAGGGATGGGGTGACACTCCCGAGGTCAGTCGGTGGCGGTCCACGTTGAGCGGGTGGCCGCCTTCGCCTCGCGGGCCGCGGCCGTCGCCGGGTGCACCGCGATCAGCCCGAGGCCGGCGCGCCTGCGGCAGTGCCGGACCAGTTCCTCGTACGCGGGAGCGCCGAGCAGTTCGGTCAGCTCGGGCCCGTAGCTCTGCCACACCGGCCGTTTGCCGACGTGGGCATCCGGTGAGCCCGAGCAGTACCAGTGCAGATCGGCGCCGCCCTCACCCCAGCCGCGTCGGTCGTACTCGGTGATCGTGGTCTTGAGGATCTGCTCGCCGTCCGGCCGGTCGACCCACTCCTGGGTGCGGCGGATCGGCAGCTGCCAGCAGACGTCCGGCTTGACCTCGAGTGGTTCGATGCCTTCACGCATGGCCATGATGTGGAAGGCGCAGCCCAGCCCGCCCTCGAAACCCGGGCGGTTCAAGAAGATGCAGGCGCCCTTGTAGCGGCGGGTCCGCAGCGCGGGCTCGTCGTCCAGGTCGTCCTCCTCGACGTAGCCCTTCTTGCCGAGCCCCTTGTCCATGAACTGCCAATCCGCGGGCGTGAGCATCTTCACGCAGCGGTCCAGCTTCTCTCGGTCCTCGTCGTCGGAGAGGAACGCGCCGTGCGAGCAGCAGCCGTCGTCGGGTCGTCCCTCGACCGTTCCCTGGCACGCCGGCGTTCCGAAAACACAGGTCCAGCGCGAAAGCAGCCAGGTCAGGTCGGCCACGACGACGTGTTCGGGGTTCGCCGGATCGACGAACTCGATCCATTCGCGTGGGAAGTCGAGACCCACTTCGGGGGTCGGTGTCATGTTCACGGAGGGCGCGGTACTGCCTGCTGTCACAGTGCCCGACGTTAGACCCAGTACCGTGGTCACGTGCGGTTAGGGGTACTCGACGTCGGAAGCAACACCGTCCACCTTCTCGTGGTGGATGCGCACAGGGGTGCGCATCCCACGCCGATGAGTTCGACGAAGTCGACTCTGCGGCTCGCCGAGAACACGGACGACAGCGGCGACATCACGGAAATCGGGGCGAATCGCCTGGTCGCCGCCGTCGGCGACTTCGCCTCGATCGCGGCGACGTCGGGCTGCGGCGAGCTGATGGCGTTCGCGACGTCCGCGGTCCGCGACGCCACGAACTCGGATGCGGTCCTGGCCCGGGTCCGCGCCGAGACCGGCGTCAACCTCGAGGTGCTGTCGGGAGTCGACGAGGCCCGCCTGACGTTCCTCGCCGTGCGCCGCTGGTTCGGCTGGAGCGCAGGCCGGATCATGAACTTCGACATCGGCGGCGGATCGCTCGAACTGAGCTCGGGCGCGGACGAGGACCCCGACGTCGCGTTCTCGCTGCAGCTGGGTGCGGGTCGCCTGACCCGGGACTGGCTGCAGTCGGATCCGCCGGGCAAGCGCCGGGTCGCTGTCCTCCGCGACTGGCTCGACGCCGAACTGGTCGAACCCGCGAAGGCGCTGCGTGCGGCAGGAGCCCCCGACCGGGTCGTCGGGACGTCGAAGACCTTCCGGTCGCTCGCCCGCCTCACGGGGGCGGCGCCGTCCGCTGCCGGTCCGCGGGTGCGCAGGACACTCACCGCCGCCGGTCTGCGCCAGCTGATCGCGTTCATCTCGCGGATGACGACGGCGGACCGGGCCGAGCTGGAGGGCGTGAGCGCGGACCGGTCGCAACAGATCGTGGCAGGCGCCCTGATCGCGGAGGCGACGATGCGGGCGCTCGCGGTCGAGGAACTGGAGATCTGCCCCTGGGCGCTCCGGGAGGGCCTGATCCTTCGCAAACTGGACACGGAGATGGGTGGGGAGCTGGTGGTGGCGCGATGACCGAGAACACCGGAAGAACCGTGAACGCCGAGGACACCGGCCAGGTCTCCGTGGCCGAACTGCTCGCCCGCAACGGCCAGCAGGTGCAGTCGCGTGGCGGACGCCGTCGGCGCGGAGCCGCGGGTGGCATCAGTGTCGCGGAACTCACCGGCGAACTCCCCGTGGTCAGTGACGCCCCGACCCGGAACCGGCGCGCTGCGCCGGACCCCGACGACGAGCCGGTGCCCGCCCCCGTCCTCGAGTCCGCGCTGGCCTGGCCGTCGGCCGCGGCCGCCACGCCCGAGCAGGCTGCACAGGTCACGGACACTCCCGCCCCGACGCCCGAGGCCGCCTCGGAGTCGCCTGCGCCGGAACCGTTCCCGTCTTCACTGCTCGATCCGTCCGCCGATCCCGTTGTCGACCACACCCAGTCGATCCCGGCTCTGCGTCGCGCGGTGCTGGCCAAGGCGGACGCCGATCGCAAGGCGGAGGCGGACCGCAAGGCAGGTGTCGACCGCAAGGCCGAAGCGGATCGCAGGGCGGAAGCCGACCGCAAGGCGGAAGCGGACCGTAGGGCGGAGGCGGATCGCAGGGCGGAAGCCGACCGCAAGGCGGAAGCCGACCGCAAGGCCGAGGCGGACCGTAGGGCGGAGGCGGATCGCAGGGCGGAAGCCGACCGCAAGGCGGAAGCGGAGCGCAAGGCGGAAGCGGAGCGCAAGGCCGCCGCCGACCGCGCCGCGCAGAGTGCGGCAGTCGCGCGCACCGCGATCGTCGCACCGATGGCGACGCCCGCCCGGAAGAGCGACGACGCCGCCGAGCAGACCGCCATCGTGCCCGCCGTGACGAACCGGCCCGAGCCGCCGGCCACCGCGCCCGCCTCCAAGGTGCCGAAGGCGAAGGCGCCCACGGCGGTCCCGGATTCCCGGGGCTCCGCGAACCCGGATTCGGATCGTGTCGACGCAGTCCGCGAACCAGCTCTGTTCACCGGACCCAGCCTGGAAGCCGACCTGCTGCGTCAGGCTCGCAACTCGCGCAACGAGTCGCTCGACGAGGCGCGGGCCCAGGTCCACACCACCGGTGAGTTCCCGCGAATCGTCGACGATCCCGTGCGGGACGACGACGAGCCCGCCGACGAGGACTCCGGTGCCGAGTCGGCGACGTCGCGCGAACCGGCCGCGGCGGGCAACGCGGTCAAGCAGTGGGTGGTCCTCGCCGGACAGGCAGTGGTCGCGATCGTCGCGGGTGCGCTGCTGTTCAAGGGCTTCGAGAAGCTGTGGGAGTCGTTGCCGTGGGTGTCGCTGGTCCTCGCGGTGCTCGTGATCGCCGGATTGGTGGCGGTGGTGCGGATCCTGCGGCAGACCGAGGATCTCCTGAGCCTGCTGATCGCCGTGATCGTCGGTGTGTTCGTGACGATCGGTCCGCTCGTATTCGTCCTCAGCTCGAGCTGACGTGATCACGGGGGCAACGGGAGACACGGGCGCGGAGGCACGTGGGTCGGGTCGGTCACCCGCCTCGGACCGCATCCTCGTCGGGCTGTCCACCGCTTCGGTGTATCCGGAGAACACCGAGGCGGCGTTCGAGTACGCGGCGGACCTCGGCTACGACGGCGTCGAGCTGATGGTGTGGGCCGAATCGGTCAGCCAGGACGTCGCCGCGGTGACCCGGCTGGTCCGCAGGTACTCGGTTCCCGTGCTCGCGGTGCACGCCCCGTGCCTGCTGATCTCGCAGCGCGTCTGGGGCGCTGACCCGGTGGCCAAGCTGGAACGCTCCGTGCACGCGGCGGAAGACCTCGGCGCCCGGACCGTGGTCGTGCACCCGCCGTTCCGGTGGCAGCGCCGCTACGCCGACGGATTCGCCGACCAGGTCGGCGAACTCGAGGAGGCCAGCGGACACGTCGTGGTCGCGGTGGAGAACATGTTCCCGATGCGCGCCGACCGGTTCTGGGGTGCGAAGGAGAGGTCCGCCGAGCGGCTGGAGCGTCGCGGAGGACCGGGGCCGGGGGTCTCGGCGTTCGCGCCGTCGTACGACCCGACCGATGTCGGGCACGAGCACTACACGCTCGACCTCTCGCACACGGCGACCGCGGGGATGGACGCGTTCGCGCTCGCCGAGCGGATGGGCGGCGGTCTCACCCACCTGCACCTCGCCGACGGGCGGGGTGCCTCAGCCGACGAGCACCTCATCCCCGGTCACGGCTCGCAGCCGTGTGCGGCGCTGTGCCGGTCGCTGGCCGAATCCGCCTTCTCGGGGCAGGCGGTGCTGGAGGTCAACACGCAGACCGCACGCACGCGAGCCGAGCGGCGTTCCATGCTCGCGCAGTCGCTCGCGTTCGCCCGCGAGCACCTCTCGCGGTAGTCGGGGCTGCCGCCCGCCCTCGCTCAGAGTGCCGACACGGCCGCCGCGATCGTCGCGATGCCCGAGACGACGACGCCGACCACCAGCACTCCGAAGCCGATCCACACCGAGCGGATCCACGCGTTCGGTTCGGCAGGATCGGCGCCGAGCACGGACAGGAAGAAACCGGCGGGGACGAAGATCGCCGCGGAGAGTACCAGCACGGAGCCGGTGATCGACCACGCGGCCCCGACGCCGGCGGCCTGGGTGAGGAGAGCGACGACGAGGCCGAGCGTCACCAGCACCCCGGCGTGGGCATGGCCCGCGCGGAACATCGTCTTCTGGAGCGTATTCGCCGGCTGGCCGCCGGCCACCACGCGGAGCATGAAGGTTCCGCCGAATGCGATGCCGACGACGGTGAGCAGGGTGATGCCGGTGACGAGAGCGAGAACGGGGTCCATGACGGTTACCTCCGGTGGGCGAAGTACTCTCGGGAGATTGGATACAGAAGCTATCCAACAGACTGGATAGTATTGGTATCCAGTGATGGGGTCAAGGTACGGCGACACGGGAGGCGTGGATGAAGGTGTCCGAACTGGTGCAGCGCTCCGGCGTGCCACTCGCCACCGTCAAGTACTACCTCCGCGAAGGTGTCCTGATGCCGGGCGTCACGACGAGCGCCACCCAGGCCGACTACGGCGACGAACACCTGCGACGGCTCGCCCTCATCAAGGCCCTCGCCGGCGCCGGACTTCCGATCCACAAGATCCGGGTGATCACCGCGCTCGTCGAACACCCGGGCGACGACCTGCACGACACCATCGGGCGTGCGATCGCGGCACTACCGCCGTACTCCGACCGGCCGCGGCCGGCCGATCACCCGCGGGCCCGCCGTGCCCTCGAGCGCCTCGGCCAGGTCTACGACCCCTCCTATCCCGCTGTCGAGCAGTTCGAACGGGCACTCGACGCCGTCGAGAGCGTCGGCATCCCGATGACCGACGAACGTCTCGACGCCTACGGCAAACACATCCGCGGCATCGCCGAGATCGACTTCGCGCTGATCCCGACGGAGTCGGCGCAGGCGGCGGTCGAGTACTCGGTGCTCGGAACAGCGGTGTACGAGCCCGTCATCGCTGCCATGCGCCGACTCGCACACCAGGACATCTCGGCGAAACGCCGGCAAGAGAACTCGCAGAAGGACACCCCATGACCGAGTCCAAGACCCTCCGCTCGACCCGGCCGTTCACCGAACTGACCACCCTGACCCCGGTGGGGGACGGCGTCTTCTCCGCGCACATCGACCAGATCTGGACGATTGGGCCGAAGGTGCACGGCGGCTGCATGATGGCCGCCTGTGCGGCGGCCGCGCGCGACGCCGTCCGGGCCGCGGGCGGGGCGCGCGAACTGCAGCCGGTTGCGGTCAGCGCCAACTACCTGTCCGCACCGGACCCGGGTGACGTCCGCCTGACCACGACAATCCGCAAGCAGGGCAGGCAGGTGTGCCTCGTCGACGTCGAGCTCTGGCAGGGTGAACGGCTGGCCGTGTCGGCCGCGGTGACCCTGGGCAGGCCCGACGTGGTCGAGCCTCGTCATCGCGAGCCGCTCGCCCTGGACGCCCTGCCCGCGGAGCCGACCGCGGAGTCGTCGGTGATCACCGAAGGGCACCCGATGGCGGAGATCGTGCACGTGGCAAAGGGATGCGACCTTCGGGTCGACCCGACCGCGGCCCGATTCCTGACCGGCGAACTGGGCGATCCGGTGAACCGGATGTGGGCGCGACCGCTCGCGGAGGACGAGGCGGACACGGACACGGCGGCGTTGTTCGCGATCATGCTCGGCGACATCAGCGCGCCGGTCACGATGAACCGCGGCATGTTCGGCTGGGCGCCCACCGTTCAGCTCACCACCTACCTGCGGCGACTCCCGGAGCCGGGCTGGATGCGCGTGATGGCCAGTGCGCAGGTGCTCGGAGACACCTGGTTCGAAGAGGATCACCTGGTGCTCGACTCCTCCGGCCAGGTGATTGTGCAGAGCATGCAGCTGGCCATGATCCCGAAGGGCTGACACCCAGCTCCGCGAGGGTGCATGGCAGGCTCTCGGTCATGACGAGAATCGCAGTGATCGGTGGCGGCAGGATCGGCGAGGCGCTGATCGCCGGACTGGCGAAGGCAGGGCACGCGGCCAAGGACCTGGTCGTCGCCGAGCAGTACCCCCCGCGCGCGCAGGAGCTGGCCGGCCGGTACGGGATTCGGGCGACGACCGTCGCGGACGCCGCCGAGGGTGCCCACGTCGTGGTGATCGCGGTCAAGCCCGCGGACGTCGATGCCGTCATGGTCGAGCTCGGCAAGGTCGACCTCGACGGTGACCTCGAGCAGTTGATCGTGAGCCTGGCCGCCGGGATCCCGACGGCGCGGTTCGAGAGCAAGCTCCCCGCCGGGTTCCCGGTGGTGCGGGTCATGCCCAACACGCCGATGCTCGTCGGCGAGGGCGTCAGCGCCATCGCGGCCGGCCGATATGCAACCGCCGAACACCTCGACACGGTGCGTGGGATCCTCGGTGCCGTCGGCCAGGTCGTGACCGTCGCCGAGGCCCAGCTCGACGCCGTCACCGCGGTCTCCGGGTCGGGCCCGGCGTACGTGTTCCTGGTGGCCGAGGCGATGATCGAGTCCGGTGTCGGGCTTGGCCTGACGCGGGCCACCGCGACCGAGCTCGTCGTCCAGACCCTGGTCGGTTCGGCGGCCATGCTCGCGGAATCGGGGAGCACGGCCAACGAGCTCCGGGCCGACGTCACCTCCCCGGGCGGGACGACTGCCGCCGCGATCCGTGAGCTCGAACGCGGCGGACTCCGCACCGCCTTCGACGAGGCGCTCTTCGCTGCCCGGGACCGTTCGGCGGCTCTCGGTGCGGCTCCGGAATGAGATTCGATATCTCACACCCGTCGCAGTAATCCCACCTGTCCCGTTAAGCTCGACTGCAGCACGTGCGTGTCTGTTCCGCCGGAGGGGAAGCCGGCGGCGCGACACGTGCCGGAGGTATGCAATCGATGGTGTCTACAAACAAGCCGAAGGGTACGGGTCCGGAAAGTCAGCCTGTCCTCGGCGGCACGCAATTTCTCACGGTCGCCGAGGTGGCCGCGTTGATGCGTGTGTCGAAAATGACGGTCTACCGACTGGTCCACGGCGGCGAGCTGCCCGCGGTCCGGGTCGGTCGATCGTTCCGAGTGCACGCCAAGGCCGTGCACGACTATCTGGAAACGTCGTACTTCGACGCCGGCTGAGGTCGGTTTCCGACCACCCGACGGTTCCCGGTACGATGTTGTTTCGTCGTGCCAGCCAGCCGGGTGTCGTCAGGCGCTGGGTTAGCGGATACGAGGCCACAGCGCCAGGTTGGTGTGTGTCGGCAGGCGGTGACTCCGATGGTGTCGCCACCGGCTGTACAGGCCAGAACGGACGTACGTCACCGGCGTGCGCAGGAACGCTAGAGAAGAACGTGAGGAACTCCCGTGGGTTCAGTGATCAAGAAGCGCCGCAAGCGCATGTCGAAGAAGAAGCACCGCAAGCTGCTTCGTAGGACTCGCGTCCAGCGTCGGAAACTCGGCAAGTAGATCGCCCGAGTATCCGGGACTGCTCGCTCGTCCGAGTCTTCCCCGGGGCCGTGCGCCCCGTCGATGCCCGCCACCGTTCCGGTGGCGGGCATCGACGTTTCCGGGGTCGCCCGCCCGTTTCCGGCGGGCAATCCGGGCATTTCGTCAGTCGGTCGTCCGACCAGACCAAAGAGCTTCTCTGGAAGTGCAAAACACCTGGTGTATGGGCAGTTGCAAGCTCGTTAAGTTTTTGAGGGAGCGCCGAAAAAGCGGCTAGGCTCGATGGTGATCGTTCGGTGACCGACGGAAACCAATCGGTGATCAACCGGACATGTCGGATCGGGTGGGGTGTCCACCACAGGCCAGTGGCAGCACGAGCAGTGCCGACAGGCACAGACAGGGGTGGTCGTGGCAGGTGATCGCGGGGTGCAGCCCCCCTCGGTGGTGCTGGTGACGGGCGCCAGCCGGTTCCTGGGCGGGTACCTGGTCGCGAAACTCGCCCAGGACCCCTCGGTCGAGAGGGTGATCGCCGTCGACTCGCGGGCGCCGTCGAAGGACATGCTGCGGCGCATGGGCCGCGCCGAATTCGTCCGCGCGGACATCCGCAACCCGCTCATCGGCAAGGTGCTGCGCGGGGCGAAGGTCGACACGGTGGTGCACGCCGCGACCATGGTCAAGCCTCCGAAGTCGGGCAGCAGGACCGCGATGAAGGACATGAACGTCCTCGGCGCGATGCAGTTGTTCGCCGTCTGCCAGAAGTCTCCCGACGTCCGCAAGGTCGTCGTCCGTTCGACCGCGGCGGTGTACGGCTGCAGCCCCAAGGATCCGGCGAAGTTCAGCGAGGAGATGAGCGCACGCCGGCCACCACGCGGCGGATTCGCCCGGGACAGCATCGAGATCGAGGGCTACGCGCGCGGCCTGGGGCGACGGCGCCCCGAGATCGCCGTCTCCGTGCTCCGGATGGCGCCGCTGATCGGGCCGAACCGGCACGGCTCGGTGTCGCGCTACCTGCAGTCGCCGGTCGTCCCGACGATCCTGGGCCGCGACGCCCGGATGCAGCTGATCCACGAGGAGGACGCCCTCGCCGCACTGGAACGGGCGACGGTTGCGGGACCCGCGGGTACGTTCAACATCGCGGGCGACGGGGTGGTGATGCTCTCGCAGGCGATCAGGCGGGCGGGTGGTGTGCCCGTCCCGGTCCCGGTCCAGCTGATCAGTTCGCTCGGCCGGATCGTCCCCGGCTCCAGCTTGCGGGGCTTCACCCGGGAACAGCTCGAGTACTACCACTTCGGCTGTGGGCTCGACACCACCCGGATGCGCGCCGAGCTGGGCTTCGAACCCAGGTGGACGACGCTGCAGGCGCTCGACGACATGGTCCGGGGCGCCGCCATCCGGCCCGTGGTGAGCAAGGAGTGGCTGAAGTCGGTGGAGTCCCGAATCCAGGACATGGCAGGCGTGGGGGAGGTCGTTCGATGAGTGAGGTGGCGAAAGTCATTCCGCTGCGGGGTGAGTCGGCTCGTGTCCCCCGCGGGGGCGGCCGCGGGGTCCGGCTCGAGCGGTCCGACCCGACGCTCCTGTTCCCGTCGACCGCGGCGCCCGCCGCGGAGCCCTCGGTGTCCGGTTCCGTCGCCGACCAGGTGCGTGACGCGGCGCGGAGCCTGCTGGCCGACCAGGTCGTCGCGGCAGCGGACTTCCTCCGCCGCCGCATCACCGGTGACTACCACGTCGACGACTTCGGCTACGACCCGCACTTCGCCGAGAACGTGTGGTTGCCGCTGCTGCGCCCCGTGTTCGATTCCTGGTTCCGGGTCGAGGTGCGGGGCATCGAGAACGTGCCCGACGAGGGCGGCGCGCTCGTCGTCGCCAATCACGCCGGCGTCATCCCGATCGACGGCCTGATGACGTCGGTGGCGATGGTCGATCACCACCCCGCGCGGCGTCCACTGCGGATGCTCGCGGCCGACATGGCGTTCGAGATGCCGGTCATCGGCACCGTCGCCCGGAAGGCGGGACACACGCTGGCCTGCAACCCCGACGCGGAGCGCCTGCTCCGGGGCGGAGAGGTCGCCGCGGTGTTCCCCGAGGGCTTCAAGGGCATCGGCAAGCCGTTCAGCGAGCGGTACAAGCTGCAGCGATTCGGACGGGGCGGTTTCGTGTCGGCGGCGCTGCGCGCCGGGGTGCCGATCGTGCCGTGCTCGATCGTCGGGTCGGAGGAGATCTACCCCAAGATCGGCGAACTCAAGTCGCTCGCCCGATTGCTCGGGCTGCCGTACTTCCCGGTGACGCCGCTGTTCCCGCACTTCGGGCCGCTCGGCATGATCCCCCTGCCGTCCAAGTGGTACATCGAGTTCGGCGAGCCGATCCGCACCGACACCTACGACGTCGCGGACGCCGAGGACCCCATGGTGATGTTCGAACTCACCGACCACGTCCGCGAGACCATCCAGCAGACCCTGTACCGGCTGCTCGCCCAGCGCCGAAACGTGTTCATGGGCTGACGGGCAGCCCTCTCCCGGGCCGCGGCTCTCGACTTCGCGGGATCGTTCAGGGCTTGCGGCGACCGACGACAGCGGCGATCGCGCCGCCCGCGGCCCCCAGCGCCAACGCGGTGGGGACGCCGATCTTCGCGGCCTTGCGTCCCGTCCGGAAGTCGCGGATCTCCCAGCCCCGGTTGCGCGCGACCTCCTTGAGGTCGGCGTCGGGGTTGATCGCGACCGCGGTTCCGACCAGCGACAGCATCGGCACGTCGTTGTGGCTGTCGGAGTACGCCGTGCAGCGCTTGAGATTGAGGCCTTCGCGAATCGCCAGGGTGCGAACCGCGTGTGCCTTGCCCGCGCCGTGCAGGATGTCGCCGACGAGCCGGCCCGTGAAGCGGCCGTCCTCCGATTCGACGACGGTGCCGAGCGCCCCGGTCAGCCCGAGGCGCTTCGCGATGACCTGGGCGAGCTCGACCGGCGTCGCCGTCACGAGCCACACCTGCTGACCGGCGTCGAGATGCATCTGGGCCAGCGCCCGGGTGCCCTGCCAGACCCTGTCGGCGATCAGCTCGTCGTAGATCTCCTCGCCGAGGCGGGTGAACTCGGCCGTCTCCCGGCCGGCGATGAAGGCGAGTGCCTTCTCCTTGCCGGAGGCGACGTCCTCGCTGTTCTCCTTGCCGGTGACGCGGAACTTGAGCTGCTGCCAGCCGAACTGGGCCATGTCGGAGACCGAGATGTACTTGCGTGCGGCGAGTCCGCGCGCGAAGTGGATGATCGACGCGCCCTGGACCATGGTGTTGTCGACGTCGAAGAACGCGGCCGCGGTGAGATCACGCGGGACGCCGAGGACGTCGGTGCCCTCGTCGCCGGGAGGGCGGGCGGACTCGGCCTCGTGCAGGGCGAGTGCGGCGTCGGCGCTCGCCTCGCCCGCGATGCTCGCCCGCACCTGCGCGTCGGTCGGTCCCAGCTTGCGTCCCCGGCGTCGCACCCGGGACCAGCTGGTGCCCGACCAGCTGGTGCCCTTGTCGGCACCGGTCGGCCCTGTCAGCCCAGGCACTCGCACCTCCAGTGGTTGGCTGTCCGGGTAACACTATCGTCCGGATCGCGGCGGGACCGGCCGGACCGCGGGAGTCCGACGCGGTGTGACATCTGTCTCGGGTGGTGGCGTCGGCGCGGTCGGCGACCGGTGGCATGGTGGACGCCATGACGACCCCATCGCACACGATCACACTGCTGACCCGGGCGGGGTGCGGTTCGTGCGTGACGGCGCGGGAACAACTGCTGCCGCTGTGCGCGGAATTCGGTGTCCCGCTCGAAACCGTCGACGTCGACGAGGCGGCGGCCGTCGATCCCGAACTGCGGGCGGAGTACGGCGACCGGTTGCCGGTCGTACTCCTCGACGGCCGCGAGCACAGTTACTGGGAGGTCGACGAGGTCCGGCTCCGGTCGGATTTGACAATCTGACGGCGGTTCGCTCGCCTCACTTCCTGGTCACTGTGCAGGTCGCGACGGTTTGAGCAACTTTGTGCATGGCTTCACAAGCGGTTACCGTGGGGGGCACATCCCCCCGGATCAACGTGAACTCCGGCCATGTGCATGGGCCGGACGAGGAGCCACCGACGTGACAGAACAGCACCAGCCGCTCGGGTTGTCCGCCCGTGGCGTCGCCGGAGCTGACGTCTCGTCCGGTGAGGCGGGCAACCCGGCCCGAGAGGTTCGGGACCTGCCGCAGGCGACGGTGACGCGGCTCGCGACCTACCTGCGTGTGCTCGGCGTGATGGCCGACGACGGCATCCACATCGTCTCCAGCGAGGAGCTCGCGACCGCGTCCGGTGTCGGATCCGCGAAACTCCGCAAGGACCTCTCCTTCCTCGGACCCAACGGTGTCCGCGGCGTCGGCTATGACGTGACACGCCTGCGGGCCCGCATCGAGGCCGGGCTCGGACTCGACCAGGGGCACCGTGTGGTTCTCGTCGGCGTCGGGAAGCTCGGTGAGGCCCTGGCCCGCTACGGCGGCTTCGGGCGGCGCGGTTTCACCATGGTCGGGCTGTTCGACCGGAGCTCCGACCGCATCGGCACCGAGATCGACGGCCTGTCCGTGCGGGACGCGTCCGACCTCGTGAGCGCGTGCCGCGAACTCGACGCGACGATCGGTGTCGTCGCCACTCCCGACGACGTCGCCCAGCAGGTGTGCGACGCCCTCGTCGGCGCAGGCATCCGGTGCATCCTCAGTTTCGCCGCGATGCCGCTGGAGGTGCCCGACCACGTCGAGGTCCGACGGGTCGACCTCGCGGCGGAGATGCAGGTGCTGTCCTTCCGAAGCGCACGCAAGACCGAGCCGGACGCCGCACCCGCGGCCGTCGGCATCGGGGGTGGGTCGCCCCGCGCGCCCCGCTCGACCTCGACAGCTCTGGGTTCGACAAAGAATGGATCGGTGATCGCGCCGTGAGTGTTCTCCTCGTTGGGATTTCGCATCGGAGCGCTCCCGTCTCCGTGCTCGAGCGAGTCGCAGTGGCCGACACCGACCGGCCGAAGCTGATCGACACGCTCCTGGAGTCCCCGCACATCTCGGAGTCGATGATCGTGTCGACGTGCAACCGGGTCGAGGTCTACGCCGTCGTCGACGCGTTCCACGGTGCCCTCGCCGCGGTCGGCGAGATGCTCTCTGCTCATTCCGGTCTCGACTTCTCGGATCTCACCAGGCACACCTACGTCCGGTACAGCGAAGCCGCCGCCGAACACCTGTTCGCGGTCGCCAGCGGCCTCGACTCGATGGTCGTGGGGGAGCAGCAGATCCTCGGCCAGATCCGGACCGCCTACGCCGTGTCGGACACGCAGCGCGCCGCCGGGCGGGCGCTGCACGAACTGGCCCAGCAGGCGCTGCGGGTCGGCAAGCGTGTGCACACCGAGACGGGCATCGACCGTGCCGGCTCGTCGGTGGTGTCGGTGGCACTCGATCGCGCCGCCGCGGTGCTGGCGCCGACCGACGCGACGAACGGCCTCGCCGGCCGGACCGCCGTCGTGGTCGGCGCGGGTTCGATGGGCGGGCTGTCGGTCGCCCACCTCACCCGGGCCGGGATCGGTCGGGTGATCGTCGCGAACCGCACCCGTGAGCGCGCCGAGCGTCTCGCGGACACCGTGCGTGCCGCGGGCGTCGACGCCGCGACCGTGGAACTCTCCGAACTGGCGTCCGCGTTGTCGGAAGCCGACGTGATGGTCGCCTGTACCGGCGCCGTCGGCGCGGTCGTCACCCTCGCCGACGCCCACCTGGCTCTCGCCGCGCGCAACGCCGCCCAGCGTCCGCTGGTGATCTGCGACCTCGGTCTGCCCCGGGACGTCGAGCCCGCCGTCGCGGGACTGCCCGGCGTGACCCTGCTCGACATCGAGACGATGAAGTCGGACCCGGCGGCCGGTGCCGCCGCCGCCGACGCCGACGCGGCCAGGGAGATCGTCGCCGCCGAACTCGCCACCTACCTGACCGGGCAGCGACTGGCCGAGGTCACGCCCACGGTGACGGCACTGCGCCAGCGCGCGGCAGAGGTCGTCGAGAGCGAGCTGCTGCGCCTCGAGTCGCGGCTCCCCGGCCTCGACGATCCGCAGCGCGACGAGGTGGCCCGCACGGTGCGCCGCGTCGTGGACAAGCTCCTGCACGCACCGACGGTCCGGGTGAAGCAGCTCGCGACCACCCCCGGCGGCGACACCTACGCCGCGGCGCTGCGGGAACTGTTCGAACTCGCGCCCGGCAGCGCCGAGGCCGTTGCGACACCGATGGAGATGCGCGCCGTGGAGAAGACCGACGGCTTCACCGCCGGCCTGTCCTCGGAGGACGTCTGGACGAAGGGGATGCAGGAATGAACACGGCGGCGCCGTCGGTGACCGGCACCGGCACGACCCGTAGGACTCTGCGCATCGGCACTCGCGGCAGTCTGCTCGCCACCACCCAGTCGGGCACGGTCCGGGACGCGCTGATCGCGGCCGGGCAGCCCGCAGAGCTGGTGATCATCACGACGAAGGGCGACGTCACGGCCGGTCCGGTGCAGCGCATCGGCGTCGGGGTGTTCGTCGCGGAGCTGCGCGAGGCGCTGCTCGCCGGCGAGGTGGACGTCGCGGTGCACTCGTACAAGGACCTGCCGACGGCACAGCCCGCCGATCTGGTGATCGCGGCGGTGCCCTCGCGTGAGGATCCGCGTGACGCGCTCGTCGCTCGCGACGGGATGGTGCTCGGCGAACTGCCTCCCGGTGCGCGGATCGGTACGTCGGCACCCCGTCGCCGCGCCCAACTGCGCGCCCTCGGCCTGGGCCTGAACATCCAGCCGTTGCGCGGGAACATCGACACCCGGCTCGGGAAGGTCGCGTCGGGGGAGCTGGACGGCATCGTCATCGCCCGTGCCGGACTGTCCCGGATCGGCCGCGCCGACGAGATCACCGAGACGCTGGAACCGGTACAGATGCTGCCCGCGCCCTCGCAGGGTGCGCTGGCCGTCGAGTGCCGGGCGGACGATCCGGAGCTGATCGCGCTGCTGGCGGGTCTGGAGGACTCCGCGACCCGCGCCGCGGTGGTCGCCGAGCGGGCGTTGCTCGCCGAACTCGAGGCCGGCTGCACGGCCCCGATCGGTGCGCTCGCCGAGGTCGTCGAGTCGCTGGACGACGACGGCCGGATCGTCGACGAGCTGTCGGTCCGAGGCTGCGCAGCGGCGGTCGACGGATCGGATTCGATCCGGGCATCGGCCGTCGGGTCGCCGGATCGTGCCGAGGAACTGGGCCGCGCGGTCGCGCGGGAACTCCTCGACCTCGGTGCCCGCGAGCTGATGTCCGCGGCCGAGGCCGAGGACGGAGCCGAGGACAAAGGGGGCGGTGATGACTGACCCGTGGCGGCCGCCCTGTGCGCGGTCGAAACTCCGCGCGTGTCCGCCGCCCCGGCGCCGGCACGCGGTATCCCCCGACGCAGTAACCCCGAAGACCTGCTTTTTGAACGCACTGGAGAACAACCGATGAGCCGAGTCCGAAAGAACACCCCCGGACGGATCCTGTTCGTGGGATCGGGCCCTGGAGATCCGGCCCTGCTCACCGTCCGCGCCCGCGACGTGCTCGCCAACGCCACACTGGCGTTCACCGATCCCGACGTCGACCGTGGTGTCACCGCCCTGGTCGGTACCGCGCTGCGGACCGCAGGTGTCGACGAGGATCCCGAGAACCCGATCTCGGAGGTGCGGCCCGCGCTGGGCGAGCCGGCCGAGGTCGCGAAGACACTGGTCGCCGAGGCGAAGGCCGGGCAGGACGTGGTGCGCCTGGTCTCCGGGGACCCGCTGACGACCGATTCGGTCATCGCCGAGGTGAACGCCGTGGCGCGCACCCAGGTCGTCTTCGAGATCCTGCCGGGCCTGCCGTCCGGGGCGGCCGTGCCGAGCTACGCCGGCATGGCGCTGGGCGCCACGCACACCGAGGTCGACGTCCGCGGCGAGGTGGACTGGGCGTCGGTGGCCGCCGCTCCGGGTCCGCTCGTCCTGCACGCCGGTGCCGCGCATCTCGCGGAGACGGCGAGCGCGCTCGTCGAGCACGGGCTCGCCCCGCAGACGCCGGTCGCGATCACCGTCCGTGGTACGACGCGTCAGCAGCGCACCGTCGAGGCGACGCTGGCGACGCTCAACGAGGCCGGCTCGGAGCTGGTGGGTCCGCTGATCGTCACCGTCGGCAAGGTGGTCACCCACCGCAGCAAGATGTCGTGGTGGGAGTCGCGGGCCCTGTACGGCTGGACCGTGCTCGTGCCGCGTACCAAGGACCAGGCCGGTGAGATGAGCGACCGCCTCGTCACCCACGGCGCGATCCCCATCGAGGTCCCGACCATCGCGGTCGAGCCGCCGCGCAGTCCCGCGCAGATGGAACGGGCGGTCAAGGGGCTCGTCGACGGTCGCTACCAGTGGGTGGTGTTCACCTCCACGAACGCGGTGCGCGCGGTGTGGGAGAAGTTCGAGGAGTTCGGTCTCGACGCCCGCGCCTTCTCGGGTGTGAAGATCGCGTGCGTCGGCCAGGCCACCGCCGACAAGGTTCGCAGCTTCGGCATCAACCCGGAGCTGGTGCCCTCGGGTGAGCAGTCGTCGGAGGGTCTGCTCGCCGAGTTCGCCCCTTACGACGACGTCTTCGACCCGGTCAACCGAGTTCTGTTGCCGCGCGCGGACATTGCGACGGAGACCCTCGCCGAGGGGCTGCGTCAGCGCGGCTGGGAGATCGACGACGTGACGGCGTACCGGACGGTGCGGGCGGCTCCGCCGCCGGCCGAGACCCGCGAGATGATCAAGACCGGCGGATTCGACGCGGTGTGCTTCACCTCGTCGTCGACCGTCCGGAACCTGGTCGGCATCGCCGGGAAGCCGCACGCGCGCACCATCGTCGCGTGCATCGGCCCGAAGACGGCGGAGACGGCGATCGAGTTCGGTCTGCGCGTGGACGTGCAGCCCGAGTCGGCCCAGGTCGGTCCGCTCGTCGAGGCGCTCGCCGAGCACGCCGCCCGGCTCCGCGCCGAGGGCGCGCTCCCGCCGCCGCGCAAGAAGTCCCGCAGGCGCTGACGCACCTGTGCGTGAGTTTGGTAGCCAGAGCTACCAAACTCACGCACAGGCCCGACGAAGGAGGGCCCCGACTTGTTCCCGGCCGTACGACCCCGGCGACTGCGCGGCACCCCGGCGCTTCGCCGGCTTGTCGCCGAAACCTCACTGGAGCCGAGGCATCTGGTGTTGCCGATGTTCGTCGCGGACGGCATCGACACGCCCAGGGAGATCTCGTCCATGCCGGGTGTGTACCAGCACACCCTCGATTCGCTGCGTGCCGCGGCGACCGAGGCCGCCCTGGCCGGGGTCGGCGGTCTGATGTTGTTCGGCGTGCCCCGGCCCGAGGACAAGGACGCGAACGGGTCCGGTGCCACCGACCCCGACGGCGTCCTCAACCGCGGACTGCGGGCGCTCCGTGACGAACTCGGTGATGCGACCGTGCTGATGGCGGACACCTGTCTCGACGAGTTCACCTCGCACGGTCACTGCGGAGTCCTCACCGAGGGTGGAGTGGTCGACAACGACGCCACGCTGAGTCGTTACGTGGACATGGCTGTGGCACAGGCGGAATCGGGTGCACACCTTCTCGGTCCGAGCGGAATGATGGACGGGCAGGTCGCCGCGATCCGCGAGGGACTCGACGACGCCGGGTTCACGAACACCGGACTGCTCGCGTACTCCGCGAAGTACGCGTCGGCGTTCTACGGCCCCTTCCGGGAGGCGGTCGGATCCTCGCTCGAGGGTGACCGGCGCACCTACCAGCAGGACCCGGCCAATCGCCGCGAGTCGGTACGCGAGGTCGAGCTCGATCTCGACGAGGGCGCGGACATCGTGATGGTGAAACCCGCGATGAGCTACCTCGACGTGCTGCGGGAGGTCGCCGACCTGTCGACGGTTCCGGTTGCGGCCTACCAGATCTCGGGCGAGTACTCGATGATCACGGCCGCCGCGCAGAACGGCTGGATCGACCGCGACGCGGCGATCCTCGAGTCGTTGCTCAGCATCCGGCGGGCCGGTGCGGACATCGTGCTCACCTACTGGGCGGCCGAAGTGGCGGGCCGGTTGTGACGGCTCCGCAGGATCCCGGACCGCCGCAGAATCCGTGGCCGCCACAGGGTCCCGTGCCCCCCGGCCCGTGGGGGCCGCAGAATTCGCAGCCGCAGTACCCGCAGCCGGAGGAGCCGCAGCCGGTGCCGGTCGACGTCGTCACCGCGTTCCAGTTGCTCTGCGGCGTCGCCGTTCTCGGCGTCGTCAACATGATCGCAACGCTCGTCGCGGTGTACGCCGACCGCGAGTCGTTCGTGGACCAGCTGCTCGCCGACATCACCGCACAGGACCCGTCGCTGCAGGTCGGCAGGGACACCGTGGAGTCCGTGGTGATCGCGGGGCTCGGGCTGACGGCGTTGCTCGGCCTGGCTGTGACGGGGCTGTACCTGCTGTTCGTGTTCAAGATGCGGGCCGGGCGGAACTGGGCGCGCATGCTCGTGACGATGATCGGTGCGGTGATGGTGGTCTTCGCGCTGCCGAGCCTGTTCGGTCTCGTCGGTGGCGGCGGCGCGGCGATCGTCTCCGGCGCCGCCGGCATCCTGCAGGCCGTGCTCTCGGTCGGTGCGATCGTGCTGCTGCACCGCGCCGAGTCGAATCGGTACTTCCTTCCGGCCTTCCGGGTTCGCGGTGAGTGAGCAACCGGCCGGTCGACCGCGCCTCGTCGACGCGGCGTACTGGCTGTGGCTCGTCGCGGCAGGGCTGCTGGTGCTGTTCGGATTGCTGGCGCTGACCGCGTCGGGCGATGCGCTGCGGGCGAGCTTCGTCGAGGCGGGCGCGGAGCCGGACGTCGCGGATTCGCTGGTGGCACTCCTGCGCGGGACCGGGGCGCTCGGAATCGCCGTCGGGCTGGGCACCGGCGTCCTCGCGGGACCGGTCCGGGCCGGGCACGCGGGGTTCCGGCGCGCCGAGGTCGCCCTGTCCGGCGTGTACGTCGTGATCCAGCTGCTCTCGGTGGCGGTCGGGGTCGGCCGGCCGGAGATGCTGCTGTGCGCGTTGTTGATGGCCGTGGCGGCGGTGCTGGTGTACCGGCCGTCGACGCGGGACTGGTTCGCTCGTGCCTGAGGCGCGCCCGTGACCGACCGGGGGGATTCGGGGGAGGTGGCGTTCGCCGAGCCGGGCGCCAGGTGGAATGCGGTCGTGCTCGGCCCCGCACTCTGCGTGGTGGTGCTGATCGCCGACATCTTCGTCGGTGCCGGGGTGCATCTGCTGGGGTTGGCTCTGTTCGCCGTCGTCCTGGCCGGGTTCGTGGCGCTGCAGGTCCTCGCGGCGCGCCGGCACGCGAGCGTCGAGGTGACGGCGACGCGGTTGCGGTGCGGGTCCGAGTCCGTCGACCTCGACGACATCGCGGAGGTGCTGTCACCCGCGGACCCGATGGACGAGGATCTGCAACCGTGGGAGACGGCACGCGTGCTGGGCGAGCTGACGGGGGTGCCGCGTCGGCGGACCCCGGTCGGGCTGCGACTGGTCGACGGCGGCACGGTCCGGGCATGGGCCCGCGACGGCGACGGGCTGAGGTCGGTGCTGGAGAGCGTGGTGGGCCGCACCGGGCGCGCGGACGAGGAGGGAGCGATCGGTGACGGGTCGGACTCGTGACCTGCTGATGGCGACGGTCGTCGTGCTGGCCGTCGTTCTCGCGGTCTGGTGCTGGAGCCGGGGAACCTCGACGGCGGAGTTCGCACCGATCGTCGAAGGCGCGCCTGCCTTCACGGGGACCCACTGGTCGGGGCCGTGGATCGGCGGCGCGTGCGCCTCGGTGGCGGTCGCGGGCCTGGCGGTGGTGGACATCTGGCGGCGCCGGCTCTGACGCCGCGCGCCGGGCGGGTGTCCTCGAACACAGACAGGGTATACCCGGCGGGGGTATTCTGTGGTCATGAACGGATACACGCCGGAGAAGGACGCCCTCCTGAAGCGGCTCCGCCGGATCGAAGGCCAGGTGGCCGGCATCTCGCGGATGGTCGAGGACGATCGCTACTGCATTGACATCCTCACCCAGGTCTCGGCGGTGACGAGTGCGCTGCAGTCGGTCTCCCTCAAGCTGCTCGACGAGCACCTGTCGCACTGCGTGGTCGAGGCGGCCCGGCAGGGTGGACCCGAAGCGGACGAGAAGGTCAAGGAGGCGTCCGCCGCCATCGCCCGGCTCGTCAAGTCGTAGCACGAACACCGACGAGGGTGCCGTCCGATCGAGATGATCGGACGGCACCCTCTCGTGTGCCGACCGGGCGGGCGCGGGATCAGACCGGCTGAGCGCAGGCCGCCACGATCGCGGCCGCGGTGCGGCGGCCCATCCGGATCGCGCCGTCGACGTGCTGGTGGCCGGCGCCGGCGATGTCGGAGCAGGAGAAGTGGATAGTGGATCGGTCCGGGAGGGCGAGGACGGTGCCGGTAGAAGGGGAACCGTCGGCGGCGACCGACGTCAGGGTGCGACTCATGTGACTCCTCGGGGCGACAGTGCTTGCCGCAAGTCTCTCGGCGCGAGACGTGCGCCACAGCCGCCACAACGGAGCGTGACACGTGCGAGGGTGCGCCCTTTCGGCGATGTGGCGTGGCCACGGCGTTCGGAAGTCGTTCGAACAGGTGGGTCACAGCCCGTGGCGCCGGGTGTGCGACGGGTTCCGGTGACTTGCATTCACACCGCCATACTTGAACAGTGTTCAAGTATGGCGGTGGAGTCGAACGACGAGACGAGAACGACCCGGGTGCTCGTGATCGGAGCCGGAATCGCGGGACTCGGGATGGCGGCTCGGTTGCGAGCCGCCGGGATCGACGACTTCGTCGTGCTGGAGAAGGCCGCCGACCTCGGCGGCGTCTGGCGTGACAACACCTACCCCGGCAGCGCCTGCGACGTCCCGGCGGTGCTCTACTCCTACTCCTTCGCCCGGGGCGAGGGCTGGAGAGCGGCACGCGCCCACCAGCCGGAGATCCTGGATTACCTGCGCACACTCGCACGCGGTTTCGGTGACCGCATCGAGTGTGGCGCGGAGGTGATCCGCGGCGACTGGGACGAGGACTCCGCTCGGTGGCGGGTGGCGACCGCGGACGGCCGGACGTTCGAAACCCGGTTCCTGGTCGCGGCGACCGGCGCGCTGCACCTTCCGAAGCGACCGCGAATCCCCGGCGCCGACAGCTTCACCGGACCGGCACTGCACACCGCCGACTGGGACGACTCCGTCGACCTCGACGGCAGACGCGTCGCCGTCGTCGGGACCGGTGCCTCGGCCGCGCAGCTGGTCCCGGAGATCGCGGCCCGCGTGCGTACCCTCGATGTGTACCAACGCACCCCGGCATGGGTACTGCCCCCGATGGGGACCACCACGCCACGGCTGCCCGGCCTCGCGCGACTCGGCTGGTACTGGCGTGCCGAGGCGACCGCGCCCGCCTACGCGGGCTCGTCGTCGGTCTCGGCCCTCCTGCACCGGCGGGCGCTGCGGCACCTGCGCACACAGGTCGCCGATCCCGATCTGCGGCAGGTGCTCACTCCCGACCACCGCATCGGATGCACACGGATCATCCGCTCGGACAACTATCTTCCCGCGCTGGCACGGGAGACGACGACCGTCGTCACAGACCCGATCGAGCGGATCACGTCCGCAGGCATCGTGACCTCGGACGGAGTCACCCGGCCCGTCGACGTGCTGGTGTACGCGACCGGTTTTCGCGTGGCCGGATCGCTCGCGGCACTGCCCCTGACGGGCCGCGACGGAACGACGCTGCAGGAGCGCTGGAGGCGGGACGGTGTTCGCACCCACCTCGGGATCACCGTCGCCGGCATGCCGAATCTGTTCCTGCTGTCCGGACCCAACACCGGCCTCGGCCACAACTCGGTGGTGTTCATGATCGAATCGCAGATCGGGTACGTCCTGGACGCGATCCGCGCACTGGACCGGGTGGGTGCCGCGGCGCTCGACGTGCGGCAGGACGTCCAGGATGCGGCCGACGCCCGGGTGCAGCAGAAGCTGCGACGTGCGGTGTGGAGCACCGGTGGATGCGGCAGTTGGTATCTCGACGGCCGTGGACGCAATCACGCGCTGTGGCCGGGGTTCTCGTGGCGGTACCGACTGAGAACGCGTCGCGTGCGACTGCGAGAACACCACCTCGTCGGGGCGGGGTGACCTCCGGGTCCCGTGGCCCGCGCCGCGCACTCGAACGGGACGAGACCCGTCAGCTCACCGCAGTCTCCACCACGACAACCCCGATCATCCAGGTCGCGACGATCAACACGGCGGCGGCAATCGGCCAGACGAACATCCACCCACCGCGTCGGTGCGAGCGTGCGATCCCGATCCCGGCCGTCACCAGCGCCACCACGATCCCGGTCCAGGCGAACACCGTTGCGGCGTTGACCGCGCCGAGACTGCAGTCGTCGCGGCAGTTGACGGTCGCCATCTGGAACAGCGCGGCCAGGACGAACGCGTAGAAGGCCAGCACCAACACGGCGAGGGACAGCACCACCGTTGCGGCGGCATCGGCCCGACGTCGGTTCCGCAACGGGTTCGGGCTGCGTGGTGGTGGGACGGGAGGCCGGGAGGTCATGGGGATTCTCCTTCCAGGGCAGGGACTCGTCACAGGGTCAGATGCCGCGGCGCGGTGCGAAGTTCCCAGCCGGCGTCGATTCCTCACGGATATCCGGCCCACGATCCGTTAGGGTTGGCCAGAATTTGCGGGACGGAACGAGTGGCGCCTACGTGACGGGGGTTCGGACTGTGAGGGCATTCGGAGTCGGCGCGGTACTCGGCGCGGTGATGGTGGTCGGCACGGCGCAGGCGGCGGGCGCCCAGCCCGCACCGGTCGTCCCGGGACCGGCACTCTCGGTGGCCACCGTCCTGGACGGGCTGTCCAAGCCGTGGGACGTGGTGCAGGCGCCCGACGGTGCCGTTCTCACCGGGGAACGCTCCGGCAGGTTCGTGGTGTCGCGGCCCGACGGGTCCTCCGGTGAGGTCGCGGCCGACCTGTCGGATCTGTTCGTCGCGGGCGAGACGGGTCTGATGGGCATCGCGCTGTCCCGCGACTTCGCATCGAATCGCACCCTGTACACGTGCCAGGGACACCGGAATCCGGGCGCGGCGAGCCCGGCAGGATCGCTCGACACGGGATCGCTCGACACCGGTTCTGTCGACGGCTCCGACCGCGACGTGCGGGTGGTCTCCTGGACCGTGGACGACAACTGGACGCAGCTCACCCGGGGCGCCGACGTGCTCACCGGAATCCCCATCGGCTCGACCGGACGGCACGGCGGCTGCCGCGTACTCGCCCACAGCGACGGCACCCTGTACATCGGCGCGGGGGATTCGGCGTCGCCGACCGCCCCGCAGGACCGGTCGTCCCTCGCCGGGAAGGTGTTGCACGTCAACGTCGACGGAACACCTGCCGCGGGAAATCCCGACCCCGCCGGGCCGGTGTTCACCCTCGGCCACCGCAACGTCCAGGGGCTCGCCGTACAGCCCGGAACGGGCCGTCTCTACGGGATCGAACAGGGCACCACTGCCGACGACGAGGTGAACCTGCTCGTCGCCGGATCCAACTACGGATACCGCCCGGATCGCCTGCCCGGCGTCTACGACGAGTCGGTTCCGATGACCGACCCGAATCGGGTCCCGGGAGCGGTTGCGGCGGTGTGGAGTTCGGGTGCACCGACCATCGCCACACCCGGTGGCACCTTCCTGGACGGTGCGAGCTGGGGGGAATGGGCGGGAACGCTCGTCGTCACCAGCCAGCAGGCACAGAAGCTGGTGCTGCTGCGACTCGCCGCGGACGGACGGTCGGTCACCGAGCAGTCCGTGGCACTGGAAGGACAGTTCGGGCGGCTGCGGTCGGCGACCCTCGCTCCGGACGGCGCGCTGCTCCTCACCACGGACAACGGGTCGGGCGACAAGGTCCTGCGCGTCACGCCCGCATCCTGACCCGCCACGTCGATCGGAGTGTCACCATGTGTTCGCCAGAGGTGATGGCGCAGGTACGGGACACGATCGAGCGAGACTCGCGCCGCGCGGGGATGCGCCGTCGTGACCTGTTCGGGGCCGCCGGCCTCGCCGCGCTGGGCGCCCTCGCGGCGCCTCGGACCGCGGCGGCCGCACCGGTGTCCTCCTCGGGTACCGTCGTCGACCTCACGCACACCCTGACGCCGGATTTCCCGGTGTGGCCCGGAAATCCGCAGTTCGCGATGCGCCCGGTCGCCACCCTCGGCGGGGTCGGCTCGGTGGACACCGGCTCGGTGGACACCGGATCCCTCGGCCCGGCCAACCCCGCGAGTGGATTCGCGGTCAACGAACTCACCTACTGGGAGCACACCGGTACCCACCTCGACGCACCCGCGCACAAGATCGCCGGTGGGGCGACGGCGGAGGTGTTGCCGGTGGCGGACTTCGTCGCCCCCGTCGTCGTGGTCGACATCGCGGCGCGGGCGAGTTCCGACGCCGACACCGTCCTCACCGTCGCCGACCTGCGCGACTGGGAACGCGCGCACGGACGCATTCCCGCCCGCGCGCTCGTCGCCATGCACTCGGGCTGGGAGACGCGGCTCGCCGTCCCCGGCGGTTTCACCAACCTCGACGCGGCCGGCGTGCCGCACGCGCCGGGCTTCGACTCGGACGCCGTCGACTTCCTCGTCGCCGAGCGTGACATCGTCGGGATCGGCGTCGACACCCTCAGTCTCGACCACGCCAGCAGTCGTGACCACGGTGCCCACGTCGCCTGTCTCGGCGCGGGACGCTACGGCATCGAGGCCCTCGCGAATCTCGGCGCGATCCCCCCGGTCGGCGCGACCGTCGTGGTCGGGGCTCCGAAACACGTTGCGGCGACCGGTGGTCCGTGCCGGGTGCTGGCCCTCCTCTGACCCGCGAGGCGGGCCGTCGATCCGCTCACGACTGCGTCAGGAGGCGGGGATGCGGTAGCGCGGTCCCACGGCCAGATACAGGGTGTAGCCGATGAGGGCGACCGTGTACAGGACTGTCGGCACGGCCAGCGCGAGTGCGTTGACGGAGTCACCCGATGCCGAGCCGACGACCGCGAGGAGCACCGCCATGAAAAGGGTCGTTGCCGCGCCCAGCCACACCCACACAGCGGCGAACACGGCGCACGCGATCGCGAACGCGGACCGAGCCGCATCCCACCTCGCAGGATTCATCGAATCCGGTCGAGCATCGCCGCGCCGCGCGCGGACTCCGGCACACCGAACCCCTCCACCAGCGTGAGCGCGTGCGGGCGCAGGCTTCGGCACCGTTCGTTGACACCGCGGGTGACGGCCTTCGCGCGTTCGACCGACAGGTGCCGGTGTTCGATGAACCACGCCTTGTCGTCCTCGATCACGGACAGTGCGAAGAGATCGCACAGGTCGCCGAGCAACTCGGCGGCCGCCTCGTCCTCACACGAGTCGATGCCCGCGACGAAGGCCTCCAGCACCACCCGGTCGATGTGGGCCTCGGCGGCCCGCAGCACGTGGTCCTGCACGAAATTGAAGGCGTCGAAAGGGTCGTCCTCTCGCTTGCTCGCACCCTGCAGTCGCCGTGCCGCCGTCGACAGCAGGTACTCCTCGCGGTCGGAGAACATCGTGAGCTGGGTGCCGCGGTTGAACAGGCTGCCGTCCTCCTCGTTGTCCTGCCTGGTGTCGAGGATCGTCTGGATGATCTGCTGCGCGGCGGTGCGCTTCTTGACGATGTCGGAGACGGTGGTCGCGGCGAAGCGCATCCACTCGACCGGACTCATCCCCTGCACCTCGTCGGCGTACGCGGTGAGCAGCTCCTTCGCGACCAGCTGGGTGAGCACGTGGTTGTCGCCCTCGAACGTGGTGAACACGTCGCTGTCCGCCTTCAACGCGACCAGCCTGTTCTCGGTGAGGTAGCCCGCGCCGCCGCACGCTTCCCGGGCTTCCTGGATCGCCCGCGTCGCGTGCCAGGTGTTCGCCGCCTTCAAGCCCGCCGCCCGGGCCTCCAACTCCCGCTGGTCCTGCGAATCGACCTCGTCGGCCGTCTGGATCTCGTGCAGTCGTGTGACGAGTTCGTTCTGGGCGAAGTGCAGCGCGTACGACCGGGCGATCAACGGCAGCAGTCGGCGCTGATGGACGAGGTAGTCCATGATCAGCACCTCGTCACCCGAGTCGGGCCGGTCGAACTGCCTGCGTTGCACCGCATACCGGGTCGCGATGTCCAGGGCCACGCGCGCCGCGGCGCCGGCCGCGCCGCCCACCGTCACTCGGCCTCGCACCAGGGTTCCCACCATCGTGAAGAACCGGCGGTTCGGGCTGTCGATCGGTGAGGAGTAGGCGCCGTCGGGTGCGACGTCGGCGTAGCGGTTGAGGAGGTTCTCCCGCGGGATCCGCACGTGGTCGAAGACGATGCGTCCGTTGTCGACGCCGGGCAGTCCGCCCTTGTGCCCGCAGTCCGAGGTGGTGACACCGGGCAGGTCGGCGCCGTCGTCGTCGCGGATCGGGACGAGGAAGCAGTGCACGCCCTTCGACTCCGGCTCCTCGCCCGGTGCGGCGGTGATCAACTGCGCGAACACGGCCGCCATCCGCGCGTGCTGCGCGGCACCGCCGATGTAGTCCTTGCGCGACGACGTCGTGGGGGAGTGGACGACGAACTCTCCGGCGTACGCGTCGTACGTGGCCGTCGTCTCCAGCGACTGCACGTCGCTACCGTGCCCGGTCTCCGTCATGGCGAAACATCCGAGCAGATCGAGGTCGATGGTGGGCCGGACGTACCGCTCGTGATGGGTGGCGGTGCCGAGGTTCTCGATCGCGCCGCCGAACAGACCCCACTGCACGCCCGACTTGACCATCAGTGACAGATCCGACATCGCGAGCATCTCGATGCCCGTGACCGCAGCGCCGACGTCACCGGTGCCGCCGTGCGCGACGGCGAAACCGTCTGCAGCGTAGCCCGACTCGGCGAGCAGGCGCATCTGGGACAGGGTCGTCGCCCGAGCGGCGTCGAGGTCCGGCGTGAAATGCGGAGCGAACTCGGGCCGGGAGAGGTCGAGCCGCACCTTCTCCCGCACGTCGTGCCAGCGTCCGCCGAGAGTGGTCCGAAGGTGGTCTGCGGTGGTAGCCATACAGCCAACCTACTGAACCGGCGGCGCCAGCGCGGGGTGCAGCGTCACCTCCTGGGCCTTGACCACGAAGAACACCCGTCTGCCCGGCGCGAGATCGAGCTCCGCGACCGAGGCGGGCGTGACATCCGCCGCGAGCCCGGCGCTGCCGTCCGGGTTCTCCTCGGCGCGGACCCGGACCGCGGCCCCGTGCAGTTCGAGTTCGCCGACGGTGACGGCGACACAGTTGCGCGGGCTGCCGTGCGGCGGTTCGGTGTGGACCGCGACCGCGGCCGGCCGGAACAGTGCGACCGCGGACGAGCCTATCGGCGTCGCACCCGGTCCGTCGACGCCGGAAACCGTCACGCCCCACGGTGTTTCGAGTGAATCGTTCCCGATCCGAATGCCCGAGAGGATGTTCACCCCCGCGATGCGGGCGGCGAACGCGCTGCGCGGCGTGGCGAGAACCTCGCGAACCGTGCCGGATTCCACGACGTGACCCGCCTCGACGACGGCGACCCGGTCGGCGAGCGCGAGCGCGTCGAGCAGGTCGTGGGTGACGATCACCGCGGTCCGGCCCTCGTCCCGCAGGATGCGGCGCAGCAGCTTGCGGAGCGCCGGTGCAACGGCGACGTCGAGCGCCGCCATCGGCTCGTCCAGCAGCAGCAGGCGAGGCTGCGCGGCGAGCGCGCGGGCAATCGCGATCCGCTGCGCCTGGCCGCCGGAGAGCTGCGACGGCCGCCTGTTCGCGAGGGCCGTGGCGTCCACCTCGCGCAGCCAGTACTCGGCGACCGACCCGGCCTCGGTGCGGGACAGGCCACGGCTGCGCGGCGCGAACGCGACGTTGGCCCGAGCGGTCATGTGCGGGAACAACAGTGGCTGCTGCGAGAGCAGTGCGACACCCCGGTCGTGCGGGGGGACGACAACGCCGGTCGCCGTATCGGTGAGCGTCCGGTCGCCCAGCGTCACCACGCCCTCGTCCGGGCGCAGCAGCCCGGCGATCAGACCGAGCAACGTCGACTTTCCGGCGCCGTTCGGCCCGAGGACCGCCAGCACTTCGCCGTCACCGAGTTCGATGTCGAATGCGGCGCCCCGGTGGGCGAGCCGAGCCCTGACCCGTAGCGCCCTCACAGCACGGCCGCCCGGCCACGATGGGTCAGCAGCACGACCACCGCCGCGACGACGATCAGCAGCAGCGACAGCGCCACGGCGGCCTGCGGGTCGGTTTCCCGCTGCAGGTAGATCTCCAACGGCAGGGTGCGGGTGACGCCCTGCAGCGACCCGGCGAACGTGATGGTGGCGCCGAACTCGCCGAGCGCGCGGGCGAAGGCGAGCACCGCGCCGGACGCCAGCCCGGGCAGCACCAGTGGCAACGTCACCCGGCGCAGCACCGTCGTCGGACGTGCTCCGAGCGTCGCGGCCACCTCCTCGTAGCGCCGCCCGGCGACCCGCAGCGCACCCTCCAGGCTGACCACGAGGAACGGGAGCGAGACGAACGTCTGTGCCAGCACCACCGCGGTCGTGGAGAACGCGATCCGGATGCCGAACGCATCGAGATGCTCGCCGAGCAGTCCGTTCCGGCCGAACGTGTAGAGGAGGGCGATGCCGCCCACCACCGGGGGCATCACGAGCGGAAGCAACACCAGTGACCGCAACGCCGAGCGACCTCGAAAACGGCCGCGCGCCAACACCAGCGCCATCGGGACGCCGACGACGATGCAGGCGACGGTGCTCGCCGTCGCGGTCTTCAGGCTGAGCGCCAGCGCGGTGCGGGCGGACTCGGACGTGACGAGGGAAAGGAAGTTGCCCCAGTCGATCTCGAGGAGCACGGCGACCAGGGGAAGGATCAGGAACGCGGCGCCGATCGCGGCGGGCAGACATGTCCAGCCGGGCAGGCCGATGCGCACCTGCCCGTCCGGATCGGCGGTGGCGCGGGTCATGGTCGGACCTGCCGGACGACCGGTGTCACGACGAGCCCTCGGGTGTCTCGACGATGACCGTGGTGGCCTTGACCATCGCCACGGCCACCGAACCCGGCTCGAGCCCGAGTTCGCGAACCGACGCACTGCTCATCAGCGACACCACCGTGAAGGGACCGCACTGCATCTGCACCTCGGCCATGACGGTGTCGGTGGTGACCTTGGTGACCAGACCGACGAGCCGGTTCCGGGCCGACGTGCCCGACCCGAGCGGGTTCGGCGGCGGGGACGCGTGCGCGACGGCGAACTCGGCGAGCACCTTCCCGTCGACGACCATGCGGCCCGAGGTGTCCTTCGACGCCGCCAGCGCTCCGCTGTCGATCCAGCGGCGCACGGTGTCGTCGCTGACCCCGAGCAGTCCGGCGGCGTCCTTGATGCGCAGCGATGGCATGGCGCTCCTCTGCAAGCTGCGGCGAGCCTCATTCGGCCCGGTCCACGGACATTTCACAGAGATTCTGCCGCATCTGCGGAAATGCCGCGCAGGGAGTCCGAGTTGCCCGACGCCGGGCGCCGCCGCGTGAAGCTCGTGCCCGCATTATCGGATTCAACCGCTCCTTGAAGACGCAAATGATAGTGAATTGCTATTCTCCAACCGCGCATGAGGTTGAATCCGTATGCGCCCACGTTGTCGCCTCAACGCCGCGGTGACGACCCCGTCCCGCAACCACCTCAGGAGATCAGCGAATGAAGCGGCCCTTCGGCACGACCCTGCTCGCACTGACGGCGGCGGCCCTCGTCGCCGGATGCTCGTCCGACCAGGGGGGCGACCCGACGGCCCCCACCACCGGTTCCGCGTCGGCCGAGCAGATCACCGGCGACCTCACGGTCTTCGCCGCGGCCTCGCTCAAGGCCACGTTCACGGCGCTGGGCGAGCAGTTCGAAGCCGACCACCCCGGTGCCACCGTCGAGTTCAACTTCGCCGGGTCGTCGGATCTGGTCGCGCAACTGACCCAGGGCGCTCCCGCCGATGTCTTCGCCTCGGCCGACACCGCGAACATGACGAAGGCCGTCGACGCCGACCTCGTCGCGGGCGACCCGGTCGACTTCGCCACCAACACCCTGACCATCGTCACGCCGCCCGGAAACCCGAAGAACATCACCTCGTTCGCCGATCTCGCGGTGCCCGGGAACCAGGTCGTCGTGTGTGCGCTGCAGGTCCCGTGCGGGGCGGCGACGAAGAAGATCGAGGATGCCACCGGCGTCGACGTCGCCCCGGTCAGCGAAGAGTCCTCCGTCACCGACGTCCTGGGGAAGGTCACCACCGGGCAGGCCGACGCCGGCCTGGTCTACGTCACCGACGCCGCCGGCGCGGGGGACGCCGTGGTCACGGTCGAGTTCCCCGAGTCGTCCACCGTGGTGAACACCTACCCGATCGCCACCCTGACCAGCGCGCGGAACCCGACCGCGGCACAGGCGTTCGTCGACCTCGTCACCGGTCCCGAGGGGCGGAAGGTGCTCGGTGACGCCGGCTTCGCCGCACCCTGACCGAAACCCGCCGCGGCAGTGGTGGATTCAGTGTGATCCGTGAGGCGCCTGCTGGAGCAACTGCACGTGCCGCAGCGCGATCGGTGTCTCCAGGGCGATCGCTGTCGACGACCGCAGCACGTGCCTGCCGTCGACGATCTCGTTGATCACTCGCTGCAGGTCGACGTGGGTGCGGGCGACGACGCGGATCAGCAGGTCACCCGCGCCGGTCGTCGTGTGCGCCTCCAGGACCTCGGGAATCGCGGAGAGGTGCTCGATCACCGCGCCGTGCCCCTGACCCTGGGCGATCTCCAGCGTCGCGAACGCGGTGACCGGGAATCCCAGCGCCGCGGAGTCGAGGGTGGGGGAGCGGTCGGCGATCACCCCCGAGTGCTCCAGTCGGTCGAGACGCGACTGCACCGTCCCGCGGGCCACGCCGAGTCGGCGCGAGGCCTCGAGGACCCCGATCCTCGGTTCGTCGTGCAGCAGCCTCAACAGTGCGGCATCGAGGGTGTCCAGCGTCATGGCGATCTCCTGGTCGGTATGTCCAGTCGAACCGGCGTGACAACCAGCATTCTGTACAGGATGACCAGCGTCAACGTCGGTGATTGCGCAACCGTGCGGGCTCGTCGGACAGTGGGATGCATGACCACCGCGCGCCTGACTCCCCAGGAACGTGCCGCGCACCTGCGCGCCACCCAGTTGCGGCGACTCGTCGGGCTCGTCGAGCACGACGACGCCGCGGACCCGTTCCCCGTCGTCGGCATGGACGCGGTCGAATTCGTGTGCGGCAACGCCACCCAGGCCGCGCACTACTTCGCCTCCGCGTGGGGGATGACGCTCGTCGCCTACGCCGGACCCGAAACCGGGCTGCGCGACCACAAGTCGTTCGTGCTCGAGTCGGGCTCGGCGCGATTCGTGCTCAGCGGCGCGGTCGATCCGGGCAGTTCGCTCGCCGACCATCACCGTCGGCACGGCGACGGCGTCGTCGACCTCGCACTCGAAGTCCTCGACGTCGACCGCTGCGTCGACCACGCCCGCCGTCACGGCGCCGTCGTGCTCGACGAACCTCGCGATCTCGCCGACGAACGCGGCACCGTCCGGATCGCCGCGCTCGCCACCTACGGCAGCACCAGGCACACCCTCGTGGACCGCTCCCGCTACCGGGGCGTGTACCTGCCCGGATACGAGTCGCGTACGTCGGCACGCATCCGGCGTCCCGGCGCGCCCGCACGGATCTTCGCTGCCCTCGACCACGCCGTCGGCAATGTCGAGATGGGACGGATGAACCACTGGGTGCGGTTCTACAACGAGGTCATGGGCTTCACGAACATGGCCGAGTTCGTCGGCGACGACATCGCCACCGAGTACTCCGCGCTGATGAGCAAGGTCGTCGCGAACGGCAACCACCGCGTGAAGTTCCCGCTCAACGAACCCGCGGTCGGCCGCAGGCGCTCGCAGATCGACGAGTACCTCGACTTCTACGGCGAGCCGGGCTGCCAGCATCTCGCGCTGGCCACCGACGACATCCTCGCGAGCGTCGACGCGCTTCGCGCCGAGGGCGTCGAGTTCCTCGACACTCCCGCCGCCTACTACGACGATCCGCGGCTGCGCGCGCGGATCGGACGCGTCCGTGTCCCCGTCGCCGAACTCCGGGCCCGCGGCATACTCGTCGACCGGGACGAGGACGGCTACCTCCTGCAGATCTTCACGAAACCACTGGGCGATCGGCCGACCGTCTTCTTCGAGCTCATCGAGCGGCACGGCTCGCTCGGCTTCGGCAAGGGCAACTTCAAGGCGCTGTTCGAGTCCATCGAGCGCGAGCAGGCAACACGTGGCAATCTCTGACGGGTCGTCGCCGACCGGTCGAACCGACACCTCGGCGTGACCGTGTCGACGTCATAGCGGTGGCGGACGGCGCTCGCATCGTGTTTCATCGGTGGACTATGAGCGCAGTCACACGAATCGCCCGAATCGCCACGGTCGCCGCCGGCTCCGTGGCCGTGCTGGCCTCCACCGCGGCCCTCGCGTCCGCCGCGACGTCCGCCGCGGCCGTCGCCGAGCGGTTCACCCCGCTGGCGGGCGGGTCGCACACCGAGTACCTCGTCAACCCGGTGGTCACCCAGGACGACCTGCTCTACACGAACAAGGACTTCACGGCGATCCCCGGCGTGATGGCGCACAGCATCGACGGCCACAACTTCTCCTTCTACCGGCTCGTCGACGGCGCCCGCATCTCGATGGCGCGCGTCAACGAGGTGTGCCTGCCCACCGGCGTCTGCCACGGATTCATCATCGACGCGCCCAGCCCGGTCTTCTGACCGGCGCCTCCCTCCGGATGCCACCTCCTCCCGGCTGTGGCATCGACTGATCGCCCACTGCTCCGTTCGAGGCCCGCGACCACGCGTCCCGGGCCTCGATCCGTTCCCGCCGGGTCTGCGATGCGACAGGTGTCCGATTTCGTCTCCGACACCCTGTCGTTGTCGGAATCTCGGGAACTGGGACACTGGAGGCCGTGACTGCCACCCCGCACGATGCGCCCAGGTCTGCACAACTCTTCGACCGGGCCTCCTCGGTCATCCCCGGCGGCGTGAACTCGCCGGTTCGCGCGTTCGGATCCGTCGGCGGCACGCCACGGTTCATCGCCTCGGCGACGGGAAGCACCCTCACCGACGTCGACGGCAACGACTACGTCGACCTGGTGTGCTCGTGGGGCCCGATGATCCTGGGCCACGCCCACCCCGCCGTCGTCGACGCCGTACGCGGCGCCGCCCTCGGCGGACTGTCCTTCGGTGCTCCCACCGAGGGAGAGATCGAACTCGCCGAGCTGATCGTCGACCGGACGTCCGTCGAGCAGGTCCGGCTGGTCAACTCGGGTACCGAGGCGACGATGAGCGCCGTGCGACTTGCCCGCGGCTTCACCGGTCGCACCAAGATCGTCAAGTTCGCCGGCTGCTACCACGGGCACGTCGACGCCCTGCTCGCCGAGGCCGGTTCCGGTCTCGCGACCTTCGCGCTGCCGACCTCGCCCGGTGTCACCGGCGCCCAGTCCTCCGACACCGTCGTGTTGCCGTACAACGACCTGGCCGCGGTCGAGCAGGCGTTCGCAGCGAACCCGGGTGAGATCGCGTGCGTCATCACCGAGGCCGCCGCGGGCAACATGGGCGCGGTCGCGCCGTTGCCCGGGTTCAACGAGGGCCTGCGTCGCCTGTGCACCGAGCACGGCGCGCTGTTGGTGATGGACGAGGTCATGACCGGCTTCCGCGTCAGCCGGTCCGGCTGGTACGGACTCGACGGCGTCGCCGGCGACCTCACCACCTTCGGGAAGGTGATGAGCGGCGGGCTCCCCGCCGCCGCGTTCGGCGGCCGCGCCGACGTCATGAGCCACCTGGCACCCGCCGGTCCCGTCTACCAGGCGGGCACCCTCTCCGGTAACCCCGTCGCCGTGGCTGCCGGTCTCGCCAGCCTCAAAGCCGCAGATCAGAGCGTGTACGACGCTCTCGAGCGGAACGCCGCGACGCTCGGCCGCCTGCTCGGTGACGCACTCCACGCAGCAGGGGTGCGGCACCAGGTGCAATTTGCAGGCACCATGGTGAGCGTGTTCTTCGCCGACCGACCCGTCACCAACTACGCGGAGGCGAAGGCGAGCGACACCTGGCGGTACCCCGCCTTCTTCCACACGCTGCTCTCGCGCGGCGTGTACGCACCGCCCAGCGCGTTCGAGGCGTGGTTCGTCTCGGCCGCGCTCGACGACGCCGCGTTCGACCGCATCGCCGAAGCCGCCCCTGCCGCGGCTGCGGCCGCAGCCGCGGCGACGCCGAGCAGCTGACCGAACCGCCACCCCGCACCCCGCAACCGGAGCAGACCACGTGACAAGCCCCCAGCAGACGCCGTCCGCAGAACCCGCCGAATCCCGCACGATCGTCCACGTCCTGCGGCACGGCGAGGTCCACAACCCGAAGGGCATCCTCTACGGGCGGCTTCCCGGCTACCGGCTCTCCGTCACCGGTCAGGCACAGGCTCGCACGGTGGCGTCGGTGCTGTCGGGGCACGACATCACCCACGTCGTCGCGTCGCCGCTGCAGCGCGCGCAGGAGACCGCCACCCCGATCGCCGACGCGCACGGGCTGACACTGACCACCGACGACAACCTCATCGAGGCGGCCAACGACTTCGAGGGCCTCAAGGTCTCCGTCGGTGACGGCGCCTTGCGCCGGCCCCGGCACTGGTACAAGCTGCGCGACCCGTTCACGCCGTCGTGGGGGGAGCCGTACCTGCAGATCGCGCACCGGATGCTGGCGGCCGTCAACACCGCGCGGGTCGCCGCCGTCGGCCACGAGGCCGTCTGCGTCAGCCATCAGCTGCCGGTCTGGACGCTGCGCCGGTTCCTGCAGGGGGAGCGGCTCTGGCACGACCCGCGAAACCGGCAGTGCGCGCTCGCGTCGCTGACCTCCCTCGTCTACGAGGGCGACACCCTCGTCGACATCGTGTACTCCGAGCCGGCCGGCTCCTCCGATCCCACGGTGACCGGCGCATGAACAGGCGCTTCGCGCCCGTGCGCGTTTTTGGTAGCCAGGGCTACCAAAAACGCGCACAGGCGGTGGGCGCCCTGCTGCTGTGCCTGGTCCTGGGGACCGCGGTGAGCGCATGCGCGACCGGCGACGACGCCGTCGCGTCCGGGGGCACGTTCGACTTCGTCTCGCCCGGCGGTCAGACCGAGATCTTCTACGACCCGCCCGCGGACCGCGGCACCATCGGCAACCTCACCGGCGAGAACCTCATGGAGGAGGGGCAGACGCTGTCCCTGTCCGACTTCGAGGGCCAGGTCGTCGTCGTGAACCTGTGGGGTCAGTGGTGCGGACCGTGCCGCGGCGAGGTCGACGACCTGGAGAAGGTCTACGAGAACACCCGCGACCAGGGGGTCGCCTTCCTCGGTGTCAACGTCCGGGACCCGCAGCGCGACAAGGCCCAGGACTTCGTCACCAACAACAACGTGGCGTTCCCGTCCATCTGGGATCCCTCGATGCGCAGTCTCACCGCGCTGGGCGGCAGTTACCCGACCAGTGTGATCCCGTCCACCCTCGTCCTCGACCGGCAGCACCGCGTCGCGGCGGTGTACCTGACGGCGTTGCTCGCCGAGGACCTGCAGCCCGTGGTGGAGAGGATCGCGGCCGAGCAGTGAACACCGCAATCCTCGCGCAGGGCGTCAGCGTGAGCGCCCAGGGCGTCGGCGCCAGCTTCCAGGACACCGCCGCATCGGGGCCGCTCGTGCTGGCGTTCCTCGTCTGCATCCTCGCCGGCCTCGTCTCGTTCGCGTCGCCGTGCGTGGTGCCGCTCGTCCCCGGTTACCTGTCCTACCTGGCCGGGGTCGTGGGAGCGGACGCTCCGCCCGCGACCGCCGCGCAGGCCTCCGTGCGGACCGACACCCGGACCGCGCGGTTGCGCGTGGCCGGCGCGGCCGCGCTGTTCGTCGCGGGTTTCACGGTGGTGTTCGTGCTGGCGACGATGACCGTCTTCGGCGCGATGTCGGCACTGTCGGTGAACCGTGAGCTGTTCCAGCGGATCGGCGGTGTCGTCACCATCGCGATGGGCCTGGTGTTCATCGGACTCGTGCCGGCGCTCCAGCGGGACGTGCGGTTCGAACCGCGCCGGATCTCCGGGCTCGTCGGTGCTCCGCTGCTCGGCGGTGTCTTCGCACTCGGCTGGACGCCGTGTCTCGGTCCCACCCTGACCGGTGTCCTCACCGTCGCGGCGGGCACCGAGGGTGCCACCGCCGCGCGTGGGCTGGTGCTGATGATCGCGTACTGCGTGGGCCTCGGTCTGCCGTTCGTGATCCTGGCGTTCGGGTCGGCGAGCGCGTTGCGCGGCGTCGGCTGGTTGCGGCGCAACGCCCGCACCATCCAGGTCTTCGGCGGCGTGATGCTCGTCGCCGTCGGTGTCGCGCTCGTGACGGGAGCCTGGGACGTGTTCGTGGGTTGGGTGAGGGACGCATTCGTGTCCGAAGTGACGTTGCCGATCTGATGGCACGGGAAGGTGACGTCGCCGTGACGGCAGACGAGATGGAACACAGCACACAGCAGGCCGGGACTCCGCCGCAGCGGCAGTCGGCCGCCGGACGCACGGTCGCGTTCCTGCGCAACACCTGGCGTGGGCTCACGTCGATGCGGACCGCGCTCGTCCTGCTGTTCCTGCTCGCGATCGCGGCGATTCCCGGCGCGCTGCTGCCGCAGCGCAGCCTCAACGCGGGCAAGGTCGACGAGTACATCGCCAACCGTCCGATACTCGGCCCCTGGATGGACCGCCTCGAACTGTTCGACGTCTTCGGCAGCTTCTGGTTCACCGCGATCTACGTGCTGCTGTTCGTCTCGTTGATCGGCTGCATCCTCCCGCGGTGCTGGGAGCACTTCCATGCGCTGCGGGCGCAGCCGGTCGCCGCGCCGCGTCGGCTGTCGCGGCTGCCGCACCACCGCGAGACGGTCGTCGACGGCACCCCCGACGAGGTCGTGACGGGTGCACTCGCCCGGCTACGGGGCTGGAAGACGGTGACCCGCTCGGGCGACGAGCTGCGCTCCGGACGTCCCGGTGAGGTCACCGTGTCCGCCGAGAAGGGCTACCTGCGCGAGGCCGGCAACCTGGTGTTCCACCTGTCTCTCGTCGGACTGCTCGCGGCCATCGCCGTCGGCAAGTTGTTCGGGTACGAGGGCCAGGTCATCGTCGTCGCCAACGGCGGTCCCGGCATCTGCACCACCTCGCCCGCCGCGTTCGACTCGTTCCGCGCAGGCAACGTCGAGGACGGCACCGGGATGACCCCGCTCTGCGTGAAGGTCAACGACTTCACCGCCGACTACCTGGACAACGGTCAGGCCGAGATGTTCACCTCGAACATCGAGTACCAGGCGGGCGACGACCTCCAGACCAACACCTGGCGCGAAACCCAGCTCCGGGTCAACCACCCGCTGCGTATCGCGGGTGACCGCGTGTACCTGCAGGGACACGGTTACGCGCCGACCTTCACCGTCACCTTCCCGAACGGGGAGACCCGCACGGAAACGCTGCAGTGGCGTCCCGACGACGCGACCACGTTCCTGTCGAGCGGTGCGATGCGCTTCGACCCACCCGGTGGCATGTACCCGGACGAGACGGAGCGCCGCAAGAACCAGATCGGCATCGAAGGACTCTTCGCCCCGACCGCGCTGTTCCACGGCGAGTTGCTGACGTCGAGCTTCCCGGCGCTGAACGACCCCGCCGTCGCCATCGACGTCTACAAGGGCGACACCGGTCTCGACACCGGTAACCCGCAGTCGATCTTCTCGCTCAGCAAGGAACTGGTGAACCAGGGCCGGATGGTGAAGGAGGCCCGGGTGAACCTGTACCCGGGCGAGTCCACGACCCTGTCCGACGGCACGGTGGTCCGCTTCGACGGCGCCACCGACTTCGTGAACCTGCAGGTGTCGCACGATCCGGCGCAGAATTGGGTGCTGGTGTTCGCCATCGCGATGATGGCGGGTCTGCTGGTGTCGCTGCTGGTCAAGCGGCGGCGCATCTGGGTGCGGGTGTACCCGGCCCCCGCGCGCGAGGATGCCGACACCGTGTCGGATACATTGGTGGGGCAACCACGACGTACCGTAGTAGAGCTCGGCGGGCTCGCCCGTACGGACCACGCGGGCTGGGGCGACGAGTTCGACCGGCTCACAGACCGACTGCTCGAGGATCTCGGGCGATCGACCGACGCACCGCACAACCGGGCCTGACCCGCAGGAGAGAGAAAGCATGCCGATCAACGAGACCCTGGCGCGCTACAGCGACCTGGCGTTCGAATCCGCGTTCGCGATCTTCGTGCTGGCGTTCGTGCTGCTCATCGCGCAGTACGCCACGACAAGGGCACGCGCGGTCCAGGAGCGGGAACTGGTCGCCGCGGGGGCGGGCGGCTCCTCCGCGCCTGCCGCCGAACAGGTGCCCGGCCGCGTCACCGAACCGCAGGCCAAGCCCCTGTCCGAGCGGCTCGGCAACATGGCGATGGCGGTGCTCGTCGTCGGCATCGTGTTGCAGTGGTCGGCCATCGTCCTGCGTGGCTTCGCCACCGAACGCTTCCCGCTCGGCAACATGTACGAATTCGTCAGCATGGCGGTCGCGGCGGCCACCACCGTCGGCGTCGTGGCCCTGCGCAAGCAGACGTACCGGTCGCTGTGGGCGTTCCTGCTGATCCCGGTGCTGATCCTGATGTTCCTGGCGGGCACCGTGCTCTACGCCGACGCGGCCCCGGTCGTCCCCGCGCTGCGCTCCTACTGGCTGCCCATCCACGTCACCATCATCAGTGTCGGCAGCGGCATCTTCCTCGTCTCCGGCGTCGCCAGCCTGATGTTCCTGCTGCGCATCCGCCAGCCCAGGGGGGAGGAGTCGACCGGTCTGCTCGGTCGGCTCGCGGCGCGCCTGCCCGACGCCCAGACCCTCGACCGGCTCGCCTACAAGACGACCATCATCGCGTTCCCGCTGTTCGGTGCGGGCGTCATCCTCGGTGCGATCTGGGCGGAGGCCGCGTGGGGGCGCTTCTGGGGCTGGGACCCGAAGGAGACCGTTTCCTTCATCACCTGGGTCGTCTACGCGGCGTACCTGCACGCCCGCGCGACCTCCGGGTGGCGTGACACGCGCGCCGCGTGGATCAACGTCGCCGGGTTCGTCGCGATGTTGTTCAACCTCTTCATCATCAACATGGTCGTGTCCGGACTGCACTCCTACGCCGGCCTCAACTGACGTTTCCGCACGTGGGACGACGACGTTCCCGCAGGTGCCCGGTGCGGATAACGCTACGTGCACGGAACCGTGGCGGAGTTGTTACCGCGTATCTCAGGTGAGCACATGTACTCGGCACACTCGGTAACGCATGATCGAGCCATGCGGAGGGCGAGGGGGCGTGTGCGCCGGCTACGGCTGTGGAACGCGATCGCGTTCTGCGCCGTGCTGGTGCTGGCGGTCGGCGTCGTGTCGGGGGTGTTCGCGAAGACGAACGACGATGCGCCGACCGTCCTCACGAACTACGTGGACGCTCTCAACGCCGGCGACATCGACGCCGCGTCCGCGCTGACGTCGTACCCCAACGCCGCGAGGGACACGATGGCGCAGGCCTTCGACGCGCTGCAGCCGGAGTCCGTGCACTTCGACGTCAACCAGATCATCGACCTCGACCTCGAGTCCGGCATGTTCAACGCCGTCGCCACCTGGGACCTCGGCAACGACCGGACGTGGACCTACAACGTCGACGGCTGGGTCCGCCACCTGTCCGTCGGCTGGCGGGTGTCGTGGAACCCCGACACGTTCATGCCGGGGGTCGGCAACGGGCGCACCGTCCGCCTCGATCGCACCGACGCCGCCCCGCCGACCGTCTTCGACATCGCGGGCCGACCGATGATGACCGAGCAGACCATCAACGCGGTCCGGCTCGACCCCACCCGCACCGGCGATCCGATCGCCAGCTCGATCGCGCTGGCGAAGGCGATCGAACCGGTCGCGCCGCTGATCACCGCCGAGGAACTGCAGCAGGAGATCGCCTCGTCGAACGGTGAGCCGATCACCGCCGTCAACCTGCGCGACGGCGACTTCGCCGTCCTCGAAGACGATCTGCGCGCCGTCCCCGGCGTGGTCATCGAGAGCACTCCGCGACTGATCACCATCGACCGGCGGGTGTACGGGCCGGTCGTCGACGCGATGCGTGGGGTGTGGCAGGCCAACCGCGACCAGACCCAGGGGTGGGCGATCAACTCGGTCGATCCCGGCGGTCAGGTCACGCGGCTGACCGGTCACCAGGGCCCGCCCGGACCCGACATCCGGTCCACCATCGAGCCGCGGATGCAGATGGCCGCGGCCGATGCCGCGGTCAGCGTCGGTACCCCGGCCGCCGTGGTCGTGATGCAGCCCTCCACCGGAGCGATCCTCGCGGTCGCGCAGAACAATCAGGCCAGCGAGGTCGGGTCGATCGCCTTCACCGGAACCTACCCGGCGGGATCGGCCTTCGATCTGGTGCGCACCGCGGCGCAGGCGCAGGGCGTCGACGTCGAACAGGCGGCGAAGCAGTTGGGCATCGGCCTCCGCTACACGATCCCGGACCTGGATCAGCAGACGGTCGCCTTCGCCGGAGACGGGCCGAACCTGATGCGCGGAACCGCGGACCGTGGCGCCGACGAAGACGTCCAGGTCAGCCCGTTCGGGATGGCGCTCGTCGCGGCGTCCGTGGCGCGCGGCGCCCCGACGGTGCCGATCATCGCCGCCGGGCAGCCCGCCACCACGAGCGAGGAGATCACGCAGCTGCCGGCCCAGGTCACCGACCAACTGCGCGGCATCATGCGGTCCACGGTGCACGGCGGACCGGCCCAACTGCTCGCCGGCTGGGGCGATCTCGTCGGCGCGACCGGCGCGCACGGTGACGACCGCTGGTTCTACGGGTCGAAGGGCGATCTGGCGTTCGCGGTGTTCGTCGAGGACGCCGACGGCGGTGACCTCGCGGTCAAGGTGACGGACCGGTTGTTCAAGGCGCTGGCCAAGCCGTCCGACTGAGCGCCGACCGACGGAAATGGCCGGGTCGTCGACCCGGCCACCGAGTCACTCCGTCGGGGTCACTCCTCGGGGGTCACTCCGTCGGGTCGGTCGGGCTCCCGTCGGGTGTCTCCCCGGACTTGCGGTGATTCTGCCGGTCGACCTGCCACAGGAACTCGGGGTCGTCGTCCGGCCCCACCACTCTCCGGGCGGGGGCCCGCAGGTCAGGTCCGAATCCCTTCCACAGCAGCACGGCGAGCGTCACCAGACCGATGAGCGCCAACAGATAGATCACGATACACCTCCTACCTTTCAGGTTAGACGCACATCGCCGGTGCGGACCCCGTCCGTCGTCACGAGGATGCAACCCGACGGCGGCGAGATGCGGTTGACACGGCTGAAGGCCCCCTTCACGCGGATGGACCGCGTGAAGGGGGCCTTCAGCCGGGAACGAGACGGGTCAGACGGAGACGATGACGGAGGAGCCGTGACCGAACAGGCCCTGATTGGCGGTGATGCCGACCCGGGCGCCCTCGACCTGACGGCCCTCGGCCTGCCCGCGCAGCTGCCAGGTGAGCTCGCAGACCTGCGCGAGTGCCTGCGCCGGAACGGCCTCGCCGAAGCAGGCCAGACCGCCGGACGGGTTGACGGGGATGCGGCCGCCGATGGTGGTGTCCCCGGCACGGAGCAGGTGCTCGGCCTCGCCCCGCTTGCACAGCGCGAGGTCCTCCATCCAGTCCAGCTCCACCGAGGTGGCCAGGTCGTAGACCTCGGCGACGTCGACGTCCTCCGGCGAGATGCCGGCCTCCTCGTACGCGGCGTGGCCGATGGACTCCTTGAAGGTGCGCTCGGGCGCGGGGACCGCGGACGCCGACTCGGTGGAGAAGTTCGGCATGTCCATGATGGTCTGCGGGAAGGTCGGGGTGACCGTGGAGATCGCCTTGATCCGGACCGGGTCGACGATGCCCTTCTTCCGCGCGTACTCCATCGACGTCAGCACGATCGCGGCGCCGCCGTCCGACGTGGCGCAGATGTCGAGCAGGTGCAGCGGGTCCGCGACCATCGGCGAGGCCAGTACGTCCGCGGCCGCGACCTCCTTGCGGTACCGCGCATACGGATTGTTCAGTCCGTGCCGGGCGTTCTTGACCTTGACCGCGGCGAAGTCCTCGACGGTCGCGCCGTACAGGTCGATGCGGCGGCGCGCGTTCAGCGCGAAGTAGCCCGGGTTGGTCATGCCCATCAGGCGGAACCGCAGCCAGTCCGGATCGTCCCAGCGCTCACCCGCGTTGGGGGCGAGGAAGCCCTTCGGGGTGGTGTCGGCGCCGACGACGAGCGCGACGTCGGACAGGCCGGCGAGGATCCGGGCGCGGGCGGTGTCGAGCGCCTGGGCGCCGGTCGCGCATGCCGCGTACGAGGTCGCGACGCGGGCGCCGTTCCAGCCGAGTGCCTGCGCGAAGGTGGCGCCGGCGACGTATCCGCCGTAACCGTTGCGGACGGTCTCGCCGCCGACGATGTAGTCGACGTCCTGCCAGTCCACACCGGAGTCGGCGAGGGCGGCGCGGGCCGCGGCGACGCCGTACCTGACGAACGGCTGGCCCCATTTGCCCCAGGCGTGCATGCCGACGCCGAGGATCGCCACATCGTGGTTGCTGCTCATGCCTGTGCCCCGTTCTGTGCGGTGACCGGCTTCCAGCGCCAGATCGTGCGATCACCGGTCTCGTCGGTGTAGAGGGTTTCGACGACCAACTCCACCTCGTTGCCCACCTTCAGGTCCGCGACGCCGAAACCGTCGGCGACCTGACCCAGGACCACCAGGCCCTCCGCCAGTTCGACCGCGGCCAGCGCGAACGGCACGTACGGATCACTGGTCGGGATGTACGGAGCCGGCGGCTTGTACTGCGCGTCGGTGTACGACCAGACGGTGCCACGGCGGGACAGCTCGACGTCGTCGAACTCTTCACCCGAGCACGCCGGGTTCTTGCAGAAGGTGGTTTCCCGGGGGAAGGAGATCGTGCCGCAGGACCGGCACGAGCTTCCGATCAGGGCCGGCTCGGGGCCGGTGGTGAACCAGCCCTCGACGGCGGGGGTCGCGTCGCTCATCAACGTCCTCATCTGCAGGGGGCAACCCGCCCGGATCACGGCACGAACGGGTAGAACGTGTTGCAGTATTACACGAATTCGACCTGTTTCGGGGGCGAGTTCCCGCCCAGCGAGAGCCGGAATTCGGGTATAGGTTGAGCGGCATGGCCGCCACCGGCTCCCGTGACGCCACCTCTTTGGAGGTCGGCGACCGGTCCGTGCGCATCTCCCATCCGGACCGCGTCTACTTCCCGGCGCTCGGGACGACCAAACTCGACCTCGCCCGGTACTACCTCGCGGTGGGCGACGGTGTCGTCCGTGCCCTGAGGGACAGGCCGTGCATGCTGCACCGTTTCCCCGACGGTCTCGACGGCGGGAAGGTGCACCAGAAGCGGGTGCCCCGTGGTGCACCCGACTGGCTGCACACCGTGCGCGTGCACTTTCCTCGATACGACCGCGACGCCGACGAACTGTGCGTCGCCGAGCTCGCCGACGTGATCTGGGCCGTGCAGATGTCGACCGTCGAGTTCCATCCGTGGAACAGCAGAGCCGGCGACGTGGAGAAGCCCGACGAGTGGCGCATCGACCTCGACCCGATGCCCGACTGCGGGTGGGACCGGATCCTGCGCGTCGCGGGCGTGGTGCGCGAGGTGCTGGACGAGCTCGGTGCGGTCGGCTGGCCGAAGACGTCGGGTGGTCGGGGCCTGCACGTCTACGTGCGGATCCCGCCCGAGCACGGTTTCCCGGACGTTCGCCGTGCTGCGCTGGCGTTCGCTCGGGAGGTCGAGCGCCGCGCGCCCGCGGACGTGACGACGACGTGGTGGCGCAAGGACCGGGATCCCGCCGCGCTGTTCGTCGATTACAACCAGAACGCGCGGGACCACACGATGGCAGCCGCCTACTCGGTGCGGGGTGTCCCCGAGGCGAGGGTGTCCGCGCCGCTGCGCTGGGACGAGCTGGACGACGCCGTACCGGCGGACTTCACCGTCGCGACGATGCCCGAGCGGTTCGCCCGCCTCGGCGATCTGCACGCGGGGATCGACGACGCGGTGTTCGACATCGCGCCACTGCTCGAGTGGGCGGACCGCGACGAACGAGACGGGGCGGAGGTTCCGCCGGAACCCGATTAGGCGCCTCGTCCGTCGGCGCGAACGGGCGGTTCGGGCGTTCGGGACGCGCTCACGCCGTCACGGTGGGTGCGCTGACGGCGTGTCAGTGAACGGTTGCCTCGGTGGTCAGTGAGCGCAGGAGTTCCATGACCTCGGACTCGCGGAAGCGGCGATGCCCGCCGGGGGTGCGCAGGGATCCGAGCCGTCCGGCGTGGGCCCATCGCGTCACCGTCTTGGGGTCGACGTGGAACAGGGCAGCCACCTGGCCAGGAGTCAGCAGTGATTCCTGGGTGGCGTGGAACGCGGGGACGCTCATCGAAACCCTCCGTGTAGCGAGTCGGACGACAGTGCGCACATCGTGGCACCCGACCCCTCGGGTACTCGAACCGTCTAAGTTCGGTAAAGGGGAGGTAATTCGCAAAACGGTCAAGTCCGGCAGTCGGCGCCGCATAAGGCGAGGTCGGTACCCTGGGAGCGTGATTGATACGCCCACCCCCGGTTCCGCCCCGTCCAACCCCAAGGGCAAGCTCGCCCGCAACCTCGCGTTCTACACTCTCGCGCGGCTCGCCCTGGTCGTCGTCATCGCCGCGATCATCCTCGGTGTCAGCACCCTCGTCGACGCCCAGGTTCCCCTGCTCGTTGCCGCGATCTTCGCGGTCATCATCGCCATGCCGCTGTCCCTCTTGCTGTTCAAGAAGCTGCGCATGCAGGTCAACGAGCAGATCTCCGCCGTGGACGCCCAGCGTCGCCAGGATCGCGACGAACTCCGGTCGAAGCTGCGCGGCGACAAGTGACGCCGGCCGTCGTCGATCGCAGCGGCCCGCGGGACTGGGTGGACACCGCGGTCCGGTTGATCGAGGCGGACACCCAGCGCAGCGCCGACACGCACCTGCTGCGATACCCGCTGCCACCGGAATGGAACGTGGCGCTCTATCTCAAGGACGAGTCGACACACATCACCGGCAGCCTCAAGCACCGTCTCGCGAGGTCCCTGTTCCTCTACTCGATCTGCAACGGCTGGGTCGCCGAGGACACCACGGTGATCGAGGCGTCGTCCGGATCCACCGCCGTCAGTGAGGCGTACTTCGCGAAGCTGCTCGGCCTCGACTTCGTCGCCGTCGTGCCCCGCAAGACCAGTCCCGCAAAGCTCGCGCTCATCGAGGCGCAGGGCGGCCGCTGCCACCTCGTCGACCGGCCGTCCGAGATCTACTCCGAGGCGCAGCGACTCGCCGACGAGGTCAACGGCCACTACATGGACCAGTTCACGCACGCCGAGCGTGCGACCGACTGGCGCGGCAACAACAACATCGCCGAGAGCATCTTCGAGCAGATGCGGCTCGAACGGCATCCCGTCCCTGACTGGGTGGTGGTCGGCGCGGGCACCGGCGGAACCAGTGCCACCGTCGGCCGCTACATCCGCTACCGGCGTCACGCCACGCGGCTTCTCGTCGTCGACCCCGAGAACTCGGCGTTCATCGGCGGGTACGAGACCGGTTCGAACGACTACGAGACCGGCATGCCGTCGCGGATCGAGGGCATCGGCCGGCCTCGTGTCGAACCGTCGTTCGTGGGTCAGGTGGTCGACCGGATGTGCACCGTCCCGGACGCCGCGTCGATCGCCGCGGCCCGGCACGCGAGCACGGTCCTCGGGCGCCGCGTCGGCGGCTCCACCGGCACCAACCTCTGGGGAGCGTTCTCCGTGCTCGCCGACATGATCGCCGCCGGGCGCGCCGGCAGCGTGGTGACGCTGATCTGCGACGGCGGGGAACGCTACGCCGACACCTACTTCGACGACCGCTGGGTTCGCGAGCAGGGTTTCGACCTCGCCGGACCGACCGCCGTTCTGGACACCTTCGCCGCGACGGGCCGCTGGACCGCGAGCTGACGCTCGCGCGCGGTCACCGCGCGGCGGCGGCCTGTTGCTCGTCGGTGTCGGCGAACTGGGTCCGGTACAGCTCCCCGTACCGCCCGCCGGTGGCGAGCAGTTCGGTGTGCGTCCCCCGCTCCACGACGCGGCCGTCCTCGACGACCAGGATCTGGTCGGCGGCCCTGATCGTCGACAGGCGGTGCGCGATCACCACCGACGTCCGTCCGGCGAGCGCCTCGCCGAGCGCCTCCTGCACAGCCGCCTCCGACGTCGAATCCAGATGGGCGGTCGCCTCGTCCAGGATCACCACGCGGGGGTGCGCGAGCAGCAACCTGGCGATCGTCAGCCGCTGACGTTCTCCGCCGGACAGGCGGTAGCCGCGCTCACCGACCACGGTGTCCAGCCCGTCGGGCAGCGACCGGATCAGCTCGTCGAGCCGCGCCCGGCCGAGCACCTCCCACAGTTCCGACTCCGTCGCCGACGGCCCCGCCAGCAGCAGGTTCGCCCGGATTGACTCGTGGAACAGGTGACCGTCCTGGGTGACCATCCCGACCGCCGCCCGGATCGAGTCCGCGGACAGCTCGCGCACGTCGACGCCGCCGAATCGGACTGCTCCGCTGTCGGTGTCGTAGAGCCGCGGCAGCAGTTGCGCGATCGTCGACTTGCCCGCCCCGGACGACCCGACCAGCGCGATCATCTGTCCCGGCTCGGCGCGGAACGAGACGTCGTGCAGCACCTCGACCCCGCCGCGGCTGTCCAGCGTCGCGACCTCCTCGAGGGATGCCAGCGACACCGCGCTCGCCGCCGGGTACGCGAAACGCACGTGGTCGAACTCGACGGACAGCGGCCCGTCCGGCAGCGGCGTCGGATCGGTCGGTTCGACGATCAGCGGTTTCAGGTCGAGGACCTCGAAGACCCGCTCGAAGCTGACCAGTGCGCTCATCACCTCGACGCGGGCCGAGGCGAGCGCGGTCAGTGGCGCGTACAGGCGGGTGAGCAGCAGCGCCAGGGCCACCACGGAACCCGGTTCGAGCGTGCCCTGGAGCGCGTACCAGCCGCCCAGCCCGTAGACCAGTGCGAGGGCGAGCGCCGACACCAGCGTCAGCGAGGTCACGAACGCGGACTGGGTCATCGCAGTGCGTACCCCGATGTCGCGGACGCGGTGCGCGCGGACCTCGAACTCCGCCGACTCCTCGCGCGGCCGGCCGAACAGCTTGACCAGCGTGGCGCCGGGCGCGGAGAAGCGCTCGGTCATCTGCGTGCTCATCGTGGCGTTGTGGTTGGCCGCCTCCCGCTGCAGGACCGCCATCCTCGCGCCGATCCGGCGGGCGGGCAGCACGAACACCGGTAGGAGCAGCAGCGACAGGATCGTGATCTGCCACGAGATCCCGAGCATCACGATCAGCGTCAGCACCAACGTCACGAGGTTGGCGACGACACCGGAGAGGGTGTCGCTGAAGGCGCGCTGCGCGCCGATGACGTCGTTGTTGAGCCGGCTGACGAGGGCGCCCGTGCGGGTGCGGGTGAAGAACGCGATCGGCATCTTCTGCACGTGGTCGAAGACCGTGGTGCGCAGGTCGAGGATCAGCCCCTCGCCGATGTTCGACGACAGGTACCTGTTGTACAGGCCGAGCGCCGCCTCCACGACGGCGATCACGGCGATCGCCACCGCCAGCCACACGACCACCGACGCGTCGGTGCCGGAGACGATCGCGTCGACGACCCGTCCCGCCAGCACCGGGGTCGCGACCGCCAGTGCCGCGCTCGCGACGCTGACCACCAGGAACAGTGCGATCGCCCGGCGGTGCGGCCGCGCGAACGTCAGGATGCGCCGCACCGTCGCCATCGAGAACGGCCTGCGGTCGTCCTGGGCGTTCATCATGCGGTACATCGAGTTCCAGGCGACCGACTCCATGCTCATGGTCGCGCCCCGCTCGTGCTCATGTCGTCTCCGCTCGTCGCGTACGTGTGCTCGGTGCAACGTACGGCCCGGCTCCGACAATCCCGAGGGGCGGGGCGGACGGGTCACTCGCAGCGCGCGGGGGCGTCCTCGGCGAACGGCTCGTCGTCCGGGAGGACGTAGGTGACGAGTATGACCAGCGGGGTGGTGCCCAGATTGAGTCCGACGTGGTCGCCGCCGGGATCCTCGGACACCCACGCTCCGGCGGGTGAGTCGGCCCGGGTGCAGTCGGGGAACACACGGGTCAGGGTCCCCGAGACGACGAGACCTTGGACGTGGCCGTTGTGGTGATGCCACCCGGTGCTGCCGCCGGGCGCGATCTCGATGCGCCGGAGCGTGCCCTCGACCTCGTCGGGGAGCGGGGGGTGGCCGGGAGGTGGTGGCGGGATCAGCTCGGGTGCCAGTTCGAGTTCGGCGAGGGTCTCGGCGGTGACGCCTTGTGCGGGCGTGGCGTGCGTGGGGGCCGAGAATCCGAGCAGGAGCGCCGCGGCGGCGGTTCCGGCGGCGGCGAGGCGGGGAATCGGGATGGGCATGACATCCGGTCCGATCGAGTTCGGCGACGGTGCGGTGGCGGGTCCCTCGGGGCGGCGCCGTGCGTGCGGCGGGCTCCGGAACGCGGTGCTTCGCACCCATGGTCCCGCACCAGGGGAGAAGTCGTGTCCGATTCCACGATTCCGTCTCCCTTCTGGAACGTGTTCTCGCTAAGGTTCGGGGCATGCGCATCCGTACCTTCGCCCTGGCCGCACTCGCCGCGACCGCGGTCACCACAGCCCTCGTCCTGACCGCGGGCCCCGCCGCCGCCGGTCCCGCGGTGTCGGCCGACCCGAGCCGAGTCGACACCGAACAGGAGGCCATCGCCCGCGCCTACATCGACGCGCTGGTCACGCACGATGCCTCCGCGGTGTCGTTCGCGGAGGACGCCACCCGCGTCGAGGCCGGGCTGAAGACCGGTTTCAACGGCGCGCAGCTGCGGTGGGATCTCGACCACGGACCGCAGTACCGAGTCATCCAGGGCATTCGTGAGCTCGAGCTGTCCGAGCAGGGCAACGAGGTCGCGGCTCGGTTCCTGCTCGATGCCGGCTTCGGCAGCACCAGGCTCCTGACGGTCGAGATCGCGGAGACGTTCACCATCGAGGACGGTGCGATCCGGACGATCGTCGCGCACATCACGCCGAAGTTCGGCTCCTGATCCTTCGCGGCAGGGCCGCGTTCGTGACACCCGCAGCGGTGCCGCCGACTTCGGCGGCGCCGCTGCGTCCGTTCGTCAGCCCTTGCTGACGAGCTGCGAGGCGAGGGCTGTCCCGGCGGCGGCCACGCCGACGGACGGCCACGCGCCGATCTTCTTCGCCAGCGGGTGGGAGCCACCGAACGCGCCGAGGTAGGTGCCGACGAGAACCGCGGTGCGTGCCGAGCCCGAGGTGCGCGCCCAGTTGGTGGCGCAGACCGCGCCGACGCCGGCGAGCACCACGCCGCCGAGCGGGCGTACACCGGTCACGCGTGCTGCGGCGTATCCGCCGACGAGTCCGCTTGCGGCGAGAGCGGATACAGCCGTCTTCGACAGTGCCATGGGTTCTCCTCGTGGGTGCTCGTGCGGTCCGGACCACCGTAGCCGTGTCAACTTTTCTTGACGTGGAGGCCATGTCAACTTAGATTGACATTCATGACGGAGGCGACGAATCTGGCGGCAGCGGCGGGCAGCCCCGACCCGAAGGTCGGACTGCGGGCCGTGCTCGCGCTACGCCGTCTGCTCGAACGACTCGAGGCGGTGCAGGTGCAGAGCGCGCGGGACCAGGGCTGGTCCTGGCAGGCGATCGCCGACGCACTCGAGGTCAGCAGGCAGGCCGTGCACCAGAAACACAACCGGAGAAGGGGTTGAGATGTTCGAACGATTCACCGACGAGGCGCGGGCCGCGGTCCTCGCGGCGCAGTCCGAGGCGCGGGACCGCAGCGCCGCTCGCATCGAGCCGGCGCACGTCCTGCTCGGCGTGCTCGCCGCAGGATCGGACACCGCTCTCGGCCGGATGTGCGTGGAGCGCGGTCTCACCGTCGAGGCGGTCCGCGCCGACCTCGCCGACGAACCGCTCGGGGAACAGGACGCGGAGGCGCTGCGGTCCATCGGCATCGACCTCGACGCGGTCCGTGAGTCCGTCGAGGCCAACTTCGGTGCCGACGCGTTCGACGGCGCCGTGCTCGGCGGCACCGCGGACGACCGGCGCGGCTGGTTCTCCCGGCGCACCGGTCATCTCCCCTTCACCGCGGGCGCCAAAAAGGTCCTCGAACTCGCGCTGCGGGAGGCGATCGCGCGCAAGGACAAGTCCATCCGGGCCGACCATCTCGTGCTCGGACTCGTGCGCGGCGGCGACCCGGCCGTGGCCGCCGTGATCGGGCGGCACCTCCCACCCGCCGAACTGCGTGGCGTCGTCGTCGACCTCCTCGACCGGGCGGCCTGACGGCTCGTCTGGCCGGGTCGCGTCAGCCCGTCTCTTCCCCGATGCGGCGGCGCATCGCGATCCGCGGCCAGGCGTCGAGACCGTGTGCCGCCTCCCGGGCCCGGACGGCGCGCAGTTCCGGTCCCACGTCCCGGTCGGGTACCGGTTCGAACCCCAGGCGCCGGTAGTACGGCGCGTTCCACGGCACATCAGCGAAGGTCGTCAGCGTCAGCCAGTCGCACGGGAGGGCACGCGCCCAATCCTCGATCGCGTCGATCAGCGCGGCGCCGAGCCGCCGCCCGGCCCACCGCGGATCCACCGACACCTGTTCCACGTGGGCGCAGCCGTCGACGAGGTCCGCGATCGCGTACCCGACCGGCGCGGTCCCGGACACCGCCGCGACCCACAGGCGTCCCGCCTGCAACACGAGGTCGAGCTCGTCGCGGGTGGGCGGGTCGTCGTCCGCGACCGCGGTCATCCCCAGGGCCCGGAACGGCTCGCCCGCGGCGAGCTCGATCTCGGGCAGGTACGTCAGGTCCGCGGCGGTGGCAGGGCGAATCACACCACATGTCTAGCGCTGTGCCAGCATGGGCGCCATGGGATTTGTGTTGCGTCTGGTGATCAACGCGGTCGCCATCTGGCTGGCGTCCGAATGGGTGAGCGGCATCGACATCGCCACCCGGGACGACGGGAACCAGTGGCTCGTGATCGGATTCGTGGCTCTGGTGTTCACCGTGGTGAACGCCTTCGTCAAGCCGATCGTGCAGCTGCTGTCGTTGCCGTTGCTGATCCTCACCCTCGGCCTGTTCACCGTCGTCATCAATGCACTGATGCTGATGCTCACCGCGTGGATCACCGAGTCCACCAGCCTCGGGATCTCGGTCGACGGCTTCTGGACCGCGGTCTGGGGTGCGCTGATCATCTCGGTGGTCAACTTCGTCCTCACCGCCCTGGTGCCCAGCGCCAAGGACTGATCCGACCACGACGCCGAAACGGGCGACGGCCGGCGTCCGATACACGATCGACGGGAGCGGAGGTCGTGATGACGCGAATCGGACGTATGTCGACGCCGGCGGTGGCGGGGCTCGCCGCGACGGCGGTGGCGGGTCTCGCCCCGGTGGTGCTGTGGGCCGCGCCCGCGGCGGCTCAGGGCAGCGCCGGGACCTCCGACCTCAGGATCGAGGTGGGGTACGGGTGCCGGACCACGGGCAGCGGACCGGCCGACTGGAGGACGACGGCCCACGTCTTCACCACCGTCACCAACGACGGCGGAGCGCAGGTCCGGGACGTCGTCGCCCGCGTCGCGGTGCTGCCGTCGTACACGGTGGAGAACACGGTGCCGGTCCTGGAGCCGGGCGGATCCGTGACGTTCGACAACGACACGTTCGCGAACGCACTCGTCCTCAACCCGGTGGGCGCGGTGACGTACGGGAGTGCCCCGGACGCGAACCCGGTCGACAACGTCCACGCCGGGTTGGCGCCCTTCGTGTGTTCCGCGCTGTAGATCCGCGGATCAGCCGACCCAGAGCGCGATGCCGGTGACGGCGCCCCAGACGAGCATGGCCGCGCCCGTCGCGGCGAGGGCGGGGATCAGTGCCATGCCCTGCGCACCCGACCGGACCGGCGCGTTCGCCTTGGCGGCGAGCGGCAACGCGAGCAGGCCGAGCAGGACCCACGGCGTGCGCGCGACGAGCACGAGCGTCATCACGAACGGCACGGCCACGAGGACCAGGTGCAGGATTCGGGTGCGGGCGTCACCGAGTCGGACCGCCAGGGTGACCTTGCCGGACTCCGTGTCGGTGGGGATGTCGCGCAGATTGTTGGCGACCAGGACCGCCGACGAGAACGACCCGATCGCGATCGCCGACACCAGGCCCGTCCAGTCGACGCGTTCGGCCTGAACGAACTGGGTGCCGAGTACGGCGACGAGCCCGAAGAACACGAACACCGCGATCTCGCCGAAGCCGCTGTAGCCGTAGGGCTTCGTCCCCCCGGTGTAGTACCAGGCGCCGACGATGCAGCCCGCGCCCACCAGGATCAGCCACCATGCGGACGTGACGGCCAGCGCCAGGCCGGCGACGGCCGCGACCCCGAAGCACGCGAAGGCGGCACGCTTGACCGCGGCCGGCGAAGCGAGCCGCGATCCGACCAGCCGCACCGGACCGACGCGCTCGTCGTCGGTACCGCGGATGCCGTCGGAGTAGTCGTTGGCGTAGTTCACCCCGACGATCAGCGCGGTCGCGACGACGAGGGCGAGCAACGCCTTCCACCAGACGGCCCCGTCGATCGACGCCGCCGCGCCGGTACCGACGAGGACGGGGGCGATCGCGTTCGGCAGTGTGCGGGGGCGCGCGCCTTCGATCCACTCGGAAACTGAAGCCATGGTCCGATCCTTGCACCACGACCCGGTGCCGTCGGCGACCGGCGGCCGAACCGGCGCGTGCGCCGCGGGACTAGCATGAGCGCCGGTGCAACCCGATTCGATCGACCTCGCTCAGGACGCGCCCGCGGGAGTCGTGGTGGGCCTGCTCGGGCCCGTGGTGACGCGGCGCGGCGGCGACCTCGCCGTCGTCGCGGGCTCCCGTGCCCGCAGCCTGCTCGTCGCCCTCGCCCGCCGTCCCGGCAGCTATCGCAGCGCTGCCGCGTTGATCGAGGACGTGTGGGGCGACGAGCCGCCCCGCTCGCCCGCGAACGCACTGCACACCCAGATCTCGCGCCTGCGGGGTGTCCTTCCCGACGGCGCCGTCGAGAGCGGGCCCGCCGGCTACCGGCTGACACTGACCCGCACGCAGGTCGACCTGACGTTGGCCCGGGCGCTCGAGCAGCAGGCGCAACAGTGTCACGCCGACGGCGACCACCGGGGCGCCGTCGACACCGCCCGCCGGGCGCGGTCCCTGTGGCGCGGCGATCCGGGCGGCGATCTCCCGGCCGGCGAACTCGCGGAGGGTCTGGCGGCCGAGGCCGCGGCACGAGCCGATGCCCTCGACGCGGTGGAGCTGGCCGCGTTGGTGGCGGGTGGGGAAGCGCGCCAGGCGCTTCCGCTGGCCCGGTCGGTGGCGGCCAGCCGCCCGCTCGACGAGCAGGCACACGGTCAGCTCATGCTGGCCCTGGCCGAGGCGGGCCTCACCGGTGAGGCACTGGCCGTGTTCGCGGACCTGCGCGCACGTCTCGCGCAGGAACTGGGCGCGGACCCGTCGCCGCACCTGGTCGCGTTGAACACCGCGCTGCTGACCGGGGGCGCGGTGGTCCCCGAGCCGGTGACGGTCGAGCCGGAGCCGCACGCCTTGCCGGGCCCGACGACGTCGGCGATAGGACTGCGGGCCGCCCCGAACTCCCTGATCGGTCGGGACGCCGACATCGCCGCCGTCGAGCACCTGCTGGCCTCCGGGCGGGTGGTGACGGTGCTCGGCCCGGGTGGAACCGGAAAGACCAGGCTGGCGCACGAACTGGGCCGCCGCGCCGTCGGCGCACGCGCGGTCACACTGGTCGAACTCGCCGCGCTGCGCAGCGGCGCGGACGTGGTCGCGGCGATCAGCGCGACGCTCGGTGTCGGTGAGGTGGAGCTCGCGCCGGGCACCGACCTCACCCGCGTGCGGGTGCACGACGCCCGGAGCCGGTTGCGGGACGCGCTGGGGTCGCGGCCGTCGTTGCTGATCCTCGACAACTGCGAGCACCTGATCGACGACGTCGCCGACGTGGTCGCGGACCTGGTGGCGGCGACCGACCAGCTGACGGTGCTCGCCACCAGCCGCGCGCCCATGGCGATCACCGCGGAGGCCGTGTACCCGCTTCCGCCGCTCACCGTGAACGAGAAGAGCTCTCCCGCAACGGAACTGTTCCGCGTGAGGGCACGTTCGGTGCGTCCGTCGGTGCAGCTGGACGACGCCGAGGTGGCGCGACTGTGCCGCACGCTGGACGGTCTGCCGCTCGCGATCGAGCTGGCGGCCGCGCGGGTCCGCACGATGACCGTGGAGGACATCAACGCCCGGCTCACCGACAGGTTCGCGCTGCTGCGCGCCGGGGACCGGACCTCGCCGCAGCGACACCGCACCCTGCACGCCGTCATCGAGTGGAGCTGGAACCTGCTCGACCTCCCGCAGCGGTCGGCGCTGCGCCGGCTGTGCCGATTCCCCGGCGGATTCACCCTCGACGCCGCGACAGCGGTGGCCGAACGGGGTGACGTCGACGACGTCGTTGACGCGGTGGAGGGGCTGGTGAACCAGTCGCTGCTGACCGTCGTCGAGAACGGCACCGGACTGCGCTACCACATGCTCGAGACGGTCCGCGAATTCGGTGAGGAGCAGCTCGCCCTGGCCGGATCCGGCGAGGGCGACGCGGTGGCCGACCGGATGCGCACCTGGGCAGCGAATTTCGCGCTCCGGGCGCTGCGTGGCTTCCTCGACGGCGACCAACTCGCCGTCACGCACCGGGTGGAAGCCGAGCACGACAACCTCGTCGCGGCACTGCGGCAGGCACTCGCCGTGCGGGATGCGCCGGCCGCGTTGTCGGTGTTCCCGGTGCTGGCGGCGTCGTGGTCGCTGCGCGGCGCGCACTCGGAGGTCTCGGTGTGGTCGTCGAGGCTGCGGGTCCTCGACCTGCGCGCCGCGTCGTCGCGGGTGCCGGGCAACGCGGTGGCGGTGTCGTACCTGCTGATCGGCGCGCACGCCGCCTTCTCCGCCGACCTCCGAACACTGGCCGGCGCGCGCGTGCGGCTCCGCGGCATCGTCCGCACCCGGGACGATCTCGACCCGGTCGTGGCGTTGAGTGCCTCGCTGGTCGCGAGTCCGGTCAGCGGTCGCGGGCTGGCGCGGATGCTCGCCGGCGCGGTGCGCGACGGCGATCGTCCCGTGCGCACCATCGCGCTGCTGTCGCGGGCGAACCTGCGCGAGAACATGGGCGACCTGCGTGGTTCCGCCGTCGACGCGCGGGCGGCGCTGCGGTTGGCACGGGAAGCGGGGGAGACGTGGACGACGGCGAGTGTCTGCCAGCACCTCGGCAGCCTCGAGGCGCAGACGGCCAGGTACGACGCGGCACTCGATCACTACCGCGAGGCAGCCGAGATGATGAGTGGGCTGCACGCGTTCGACGAATCGGTGGCGCTGTACAGCTACACCGCCGCCTGCCTGGTCGGGCTGGGCCGGCTCGACGAGGCGCGTCGTGAGCTGGAGCGGGCCGCACCGTTGCTGGCGATGGTCGAGGAGGTGCCGGCCGGGCCGGTCCGCGGTGGGCAGGCGTCGGTCGCGGTGAGCCGCGCCGAGCTCGATCTGGCGTCCGGTGACGTCGACGGCGGTCTGCGTGGCTATCGCCAGGCGTTGGATCTGACGGGGGTGTCGGGTGCCTTGGGCGAAGCCGACCCGTTCGCCACGATGGTGCTCGCCGCCGTCGTCGACGCGCACGTGCTGGCCGGGCGGGCCGCGGAGATCACCGCCACCGTCGACATGTTCCTCGCCCGCGCGCTCGGGGAACTCGGGCCCGGTGGTCACAGCGACCTGCCGCAGACCGGCGCGGTGGCGTGTGCGATCGGCAGCCACGACATCGCACTGGGTCACGAGTCGGGACTTCGCATGCTGGTGCTGGCCACGAGAGTGGCTCCCCGGCAGGACTTTCCGTCGATGCAGGTGTCCCGCCACCTCGATCGAGCCCGGGCCGCGCTCGGGTCGGAACGGGTGGACGCGGCACTCGCGGAGGCTGCGCGAGTGCCGCGGTCGACGGCCCGGGAAGAGATAGTGGAGGCGCTGCGCGCCCGTGCGTGAGTGTGGTGGTTCCCACTACCGAACTCACGCACAGGGCTATGCCTTCCGCATGTAGGTGCGGACGGTGAGCGGCGCGAAGATCGCGACCACGGCCGCGGCCCCTACGAGCGACCACACCAGCGGCATGCCGACGTGCCCGTCGTTGACGAGGTCTCGAACCGCGGTCACCAGGTGCGAGACCGGATTCACGTTGACGAACGCCTGCATCCAGCCGGGCATGGTGTCGGCGGGCACGAATGCATTGGACATGAACGTCAGCGGGAACAGCACGAGCATCGAGGTGCCCTGCACGCTGGAGGCCTTGCGCATCAGGACACCCATGAGCGCGAAGATCCAGCTGATGGCGAACGCGCACACGATGACGAGGACGGCCGCGCCGAACACTCCGACGATGCCGCCGCCGGGTCGGTACCCCATCGCGTAGCCGACCGTGAAGGTGATGGTGGTGGCGATGGCGTAGCGGACGACGTCGGACAGCAACGCGCCCGCGAGGGGTGAGATGCGCGCGATGGGAAGGGATTTGAAGCGGTCGAAGACACCCTTGTCCATGTCCTCGCGCAACTGGGTGCCGGTGACGATCGACGCGGTGATCACCGTCTGGACGAGGATGCCCGGGATGATGATCGGCAGGTAGGACGCGACGTCGCCGGAGATGGCGCCGCCGAAGATGTAGGTGAACATCACCGTGAAGATCACCGGCTGGATCACCACGTCGAACAGCTGCTCGGGATTGTGCTTGACCTTCATCAGGCCGCGGTAGGCCATGGTGAGGGACTGGGTCACGGTGTCGCGGAGCCCGATGGTGCGGGCGGCCGGAACCGGGGTGGTGGTGCGGGGTGCGGAGGCGAGTGCGGTGGTCATGCGGCGCTCCTCTCGGTGTCGGTGGTCTCGTCGGCGCCGTGGCCGGTGATGGTGAGGAACACCTCGTCCAGGCTGGGCTTGCTGACGGTGATCTCGTCGACGGTGATGCCGTTGTCGCGCAACCGGATCAGCAGTTCCGGCGTCACCGACGGGTCCTGGAGCGGTGCGGTGAGCCGCGCCGCCTCGGGGCTGACGACGACCTCCACGCCGAGTGCCTCGGCGAGCAGGGCGCGGGTGGTGTCGAGGTCGGCCCGGTCGACGAGCGCGATCTGCAGCGACGACGTCCCCACCGACGCCTTCAGCTCGTCGGCGGTGCCGTCGGCAACGACGCGACCGCGGTCGATGACGGCGATCCGGTCCGCGAGCTGGTCGGCTTCGTCGAGGTACTGGGTGGTGAGCAGGACCGTCGAGCCGTCGGCGACGAGACGGCGGATGGTGTCCCACATCTGCGCGCGGGTGCGCGGGTCGAGGCCGGTGGTCGGCTCGTCGAGGAACAGCAGCGGGGGACGCGAGATGAGCGACGCCGCGAGGTCGAGACGCCGACGCATGCCGCCCGAGAAGTTCTTCAACGCGCGGTCCGCGGCCTCGGTGAGGGCGAACTCCTCCAGCAGTTCGGCCGTCTTGCGCCGGGCAGCCGCCCGGTTCAGTCCGAGCAGGCGGGAGAAGATCATCAGGTTCTCGGTGGCGGTGAGGTCCTCGTCGACCGAGGCGTACTGCCCGGTCACGCCGACCAGGGAACGCACCGCGGTCGGTTCCGCGACGACGTCGTGGCCGAAGATGCGGGCCTGGCCGGCGTCCGGCCGCAGCAGGGTGGCCAGCATCCGGATGGTGGTGGTCTTCCCGGCCCCGTTGGGGCCGAGGACACCGTAGACGGATCCGGTGGGGACGAGGAGATCGACTCCGTCGACAGCGGTGAACTCGCCGAATCGTTTGACGAGCCCGACCGCTTCGATGGCGGGAGGGTACGAGTCGTTCATGGGAACTCCCTTCGAGTGGGTGTGTTGACACCACCCTGCGTGGCCCTGCTTGCACGCCCCTTGCGTTCGCCTGGCGGGGCGCTGTCGTGGCCGCCGACCTCCGCTTCCGGCCACCCTCATGACCGCTTCGACCCATCGGAGACATTATGAACATATGTTCATGAACATTGGTTCATATTAAACGCGGAGGATGCGATGATCGCCGACACGGAACAGGCACGGGCATGGAACGGGTACGAGGGCGGGCACTGGGCTGCGCACCACGATCGCTACGACCTCGTCAACAGTGGCTTCAACGATCACCTGCTTCACGAGGTCGCCCCGGGTGACGAGGTGCTCGACGTCGGCTGCGGGAACGGTCAGGTGCTGCGATCGGCGGCCCGTCGCGGCGCGCACGCCACCGGAATCGATCTGTCCGAGCCGATGCTGGAACGTGCACGCGCCACCGCGGTTGCGGAGAAGGTCCACAACGTGACGCTGATTCGAGGGGACGCGCAGTTGTTCGCATTCGAGGAGGGCGAGTTCGACGTCGCACTGAGCCGGTTCGGCGTCATGTTCTTCGCGGACCCGGTCGCTGCGTTCGCGAACATCGCGCGGGCACTGCGGCCGGGAGGCAGGCTGGCCTTCGTGTGCATGACCGACGCGCACGACGACGATCTCGCGACGGTGCTGCGGGCAGTGTCGGGAGTGCTGGACTGGCAACCGGGCCACCGGCACACCGGACCGAACTCCCTCGCGGATCCCTCGCACATCCGGCGCGCCCTCTCGATGTTCCGCCAGGTACGGATCGAGAAGATCACGGCGGAGCAGGTCTGGGGCCGCGACGCGGACGATGCGGCCCGGTTCCTCGGCGGGTGGGGTCCGGTACGGCATGCGCTCCGTGACGCCGATGCCTCGGACGCCGCGCACGTTCACGCCGCCCTCGTCGACGCGATGCGCCGCTACGAGAAGCCGGATGCGGTACGCCTGCGCGGGACGGCGTGGCTCGTGCGGGCGGTACGCCCGTGAGTGCCTACGATCGACCCCGATGTCCCCGAGAACCGCGGCCGCCCTTCGCGGCGACGACACCAGCCTGCGCGACCACCTGATCGAGGCGGCGCGCCGGCTCGTCGCCGAACGCGGTACGGCCGGACCGACCGTCCGCGACATCGCCCGCGAGGCCGGGGTCGCCGACGGCGTGCTGTACAACCACTTCGCGGGCAAGGAGGAACTGCTCGCGCTCGGCCTCGACGCGCACGTGCGAGCGGTCGACCCAGGTGCCCCGGTGCCGGAGCCCGGCTCGGGGACCGTCGAGGCGAACCTGCGTACGCTGGTGCGCCGAGGATTCGAGCTGCACGGTGCGATCGTGCCCGCATTCGTCGGCCTGCTCTCGCAGCCGAAGGTGTTGTCCGCGTACGCGTCCCTGCCGAAGACGTCGGTTCCCCTGCGTGAGGTGCTGTCGGACTACCTGCGCGGCGAGCAGGAACTCGGACGGCTCGCCGCCTTCGCCGACGTCGGTGCCGCCGTCACCCTGATCAGCGGTGCCTGGCACGACCTGGTGCTGCGGGGCCTCCTGGCCGGCGTCGTCCCGGGGTCGGTGGAACCAGACGACCGGCTCGTCGACTCCCTGGTCGCCACCGTGCTCCGCGGTATCGCGCGGCACTGAGCACCTCCGATCAGCGTTCGGGACGCGCGAACCGCGCGGACAGAGCGCGACGATCCACCTTGCCGGGGCCGCGCACCGGAAGCGCGTCGACCAGATGGACCTCCCGCGGTGCTGCCGTGGAATCCAGTGTGCCGGAGAGATGTTCGCGCAAGTCGTCCAGTCTCGGCTCCGCACCCGCGACCGGGACCACCGCTGCGACGACCCGCTGACCGAGGCGGGGGTCCTCGACACCGAACACCGCGACCTGGGCGACGTCGGGGTGGGTGACGAGCGCGGCCTCGACGACCTGCGGCACCACGGTCAGCCCGCCCGTGCTGATCGCCTCGTCCAACCGGCCCAGGACCCGCAGCACCCCGTCCTCCACGACCCCGGCGTCGTCGGTGCGGAACCAGCCCGGCTCGGCGAACGCGGGATGCTCGGGGCGGCCGCGGTATCCGGACGCGAGCACCGGACCTCCGAGCAGCACCCGGGAGTCCGAGTCGATCCGCATCCGCACCCCGTCCAGGGGCACGCCGTCGTACACGCACCCACCACACGTCTCGCTCATCCCGTACGTGCGGACGACGGTGATCCCGGCATCCACCGCCCGGGCCAGCAGCGGCGCGGGAGTCGCGGCACCACCGAGCAGCACCGCGTCGAGTTCGGCCAGTGCCGCAACCGCGGCGGGATGGTCGAGCGCCTTGATCAGCTGCGTCGGCACCAGGGAGGTGTAGCGGCGCGGACCCGGCATTCCGGCGACCGCGGCGGGCAACGCCGCGGGATCGAAGCCGTCGGTGACGTCGACCACCACGGGGGTCGTGCCCGCCGCCAGACCCCGCAGCAACACCTGGAGGCCGGCGATGTGGTGGGCGGGCAACGTCAGCAGCCACGTCCCCGGTCCGCCGAGGCGGTCGTGGGTCGCGGCGGCGCTCGCGCGCAGCGCCGATGCGGTCAGCTGAGCCCCCTTGGGTACTCCGGTGCTCCCGGATGTCGCGACGACCAGCGAGATCTCGTCGTCGATCGGCTCGCCCGGGGCCAGCGCCGTGCACAGGCGCGAGGTCTCCAGGTCGTCTCCGGCGGGCACCGGGAGCAGCGCGGGTCCCTCACCGGTCAGCATCCGTGCCAGGTCGGGCAGGATCGCGGACACCCCGGCACCAGCCGGGACGGGAAGGATGTGCAGTACCGGGCTCATGACGTCGATGCTGTCAGAACGGCGTGCACCCTCACTTGCGCGGCGTGTCCGAGGGGTCGACGAGCGGCCAGCCACCGGCAACCAGCCGGGCGCGCACGCGGGCGATGTCCGTCTCGTGCGGCATCTCGTCGGTGAGCTTCGTGATCAGCACTCCGATGTCGACCCGCCCGATCGGGGACTGTGCCGCGGCGAGCGCGTCGGTGACGGCGTGCACCTCGTCGTCGGACAGTCGGCGGCGCAGCAGTGCGATCAGCGGGATGTAGTCCTGTTCGGGTACGCCGTTGGGGTAGCCGGCACGCAGCCACCCGAGGATCGACGAGAGCAGTGGAGTGACACTCATCGCCGCCGTCCTAGTTCTCGGTGGGGAAATCGGTCAGTGACCAGCCGGCGGAGGTGAGCACGGCTTCGACGCGCGCGATGTCCTCGGGGGACGGCTCGGTGTGGGCGACCTGCGCGATCGCCTCGCCGATCTCGTCCCGCTCGATGGACGGGTCCTTGCCGCGACCGGCCTCCTCGGCGAGGGCCACGGCGACCGTCTTGATCTGGTCCGAGGTGAGCCGTCGTGCGAGGACGGCGACCAGCGGGATGCGGTCCTTCGGGGGGATACCGTCGGGGTAGCCGTCCCGCAGCCAGCGCACGAGAGCCACCGGGAAGGCCGGCTTGTCGGCATCCGACGGGTGTTCGGTGTTCACGGGTGGTCCTCCTCTCCGGTTGTCCGCGGCGTCGTTCAGAAGAGGTCGATGCCGAAGGTGTGATCGAGGAAGTCCGCCATGATGAAGAGGATGCCGGTGACGATCGCGATCACCACGATCGCGAAGCACGCCCACCCGGCGACCACGGCGAGGCGGCTACGGGCGCCCACGACGGCGGTGCCCGGGGCGGCGGTGCCCGGGTCGGCGGTACCGATCAGGCGCAGGCCGACCGCGAACAGGGCGGGCAACCCGGCGCCGAGCAGCAGCCCGACGGCGATCACCTGCCACAGGGATTCGGCAGTCTTGGTCAACAGGTCCATGGTCTTCGCTTCCTGGGCGTCCCGGGCGGAACGGTGGGTGTCCGGACGGCGCGTGCGCACGCGGGGCGGACAGGGTCAGCGTGGCACTTTTCGCACGGGAGTGTCGGACTCGCCCGACGCGGGGCCGGGCGGTGCGGGAATGTCGTCGAGATCGATCAGCGAGGCGTCGAGCGCCGCGAGGTCCGTGAAGACCGACTCGTCGAAGTGCTCCGCCTCCGCGGTGCCCGGTTCGAGGCGGCCGGACCACTCGGCGTTGACGTTGCTGTGGTCGATCGGCTGCCGCCGCGAACGCAGGTACATCAGCGCGGACAGCGACAGCAGCAGCGCGAACACCACCAGCACCCCGGCGAGTCCGCCGATGAGATGGGCCAGTCCCCAGCACAACGCGCCGGCCAGCGCCGCCGACGGCAGCGTGATCAGCCAGGCGACGGCCATCCGGCCCGCCACCGACCAGCGGACCTCGGCGCCGCGCCGTCCGACGCCGCTGCCCATGATCGAGCCGGTGGCGACATGCGTGGTGGAGAGCGGGAGCCCGAGATGGCTGGACGTCAGAATGATCGCGGCGGACGACGATTCGGCCGCCATGCCCTGAGGTGCGGCGATCTCGACCAGGCCCTTGCCGAGGGTGCGGATGACGCGCCAGCCGCCGAGATAGGTGCCGAGGGCGATCGCGACGGCGCAGCTGAGCTTCACCCAGAACGGCATCGGCGCGTTCTCGGTGATGGTTCCGTGCGCGACCAGCGCCAGGAAGATCACGCCCATCGTCTTCTGGGCGTCGTTGGTGCCGTGGGCGAGTGAGACGAGTGACGCGGATCCGACCTGGCCGAACCGGAAGCCCTTCTCCTTGGTGCCCTCGTCGACCCTCGAGGTGATGCGGTAGATCAGCCAGGTGCCGCAGGCCGCGACGAGCGCTGCGACCACGGGCGCCAGCAGGGCCGGGACGATCACCTTGCTCAGGACGCCTGCCCACTCGACGCCGTTGACGCCGATCCCCGCGAGGGCGGCGCCGATCAGTCCGCCGAACAGCGCATGCGAGGAGCTGGACGGGATGCCGAACAGCCACGTGAGCAGATTCCACAGGATGCCGCCGACGAGTCCGGCGAAGACGATCAGCAGCAGATCGTCGCCGCTGACGGAGTTGAGGTTGACCACACCCTTGGCGACGGTCGCGGCGACCTCGACCGACAGGAAGGCGCCGACCAGGTTGAGGATCGCGGACAGCGCCACTGCGACCTTGGGTCGAAGTGCGCCGGTGGCAATGGATGTGGCCATCGCGTTCCCGGTGTCGTGGAAGCCGTTGGTGAAGTCGAATCCGAGGGCGGTGACGACAACGACGAGAAGAACGATGAGTTCCGCGTTCACAAGCCTTCATCTTCCGTTAACAGCACATAAAAGTCGAGTTCACCGCTCGGAGGCTCGGAGGTGTCGCGAGACGCTCGGCGGAGCCCTGTCCTGCACCTTCCGCCGTGTTCCCAGGTGAGTTCCACCGAGCCCGGGCGGAGCGGGCGTGCCGAGGCTCACAACCGGGCGGCTGTGGCCCGACTCACAGTGCGGTCTCACTCACCGGGAACCGCAGGATTCGCCCGATGGCCGCTGGCTAGCGTCCCCGCATCGAGTGACGCAGCCCACTTTTCTGCACGCTCGGATTTCTCGCCCCCTCCCGAGGAAACGGAGACCCCGCTCGTGAAACCACGCAAGACCGCGAAGCTGATCGCGGCGCTCGCACTGTCCACCGCACTGGTGTCGGCCTGTGCCACCGAACGAGGCGGTGACGACGGGGTCCCCGCCACCGGCTCCGGTTCCAGCGGCACCTCGACGTCCTCGGACACCGCGTTCGGCACCCTCGACTCGCCGTGCGGCGCGGGTGACGCGACGGGCGCCACGGATCAGGGTGTCAGCGACACCGAGATCAGGATCGGATACGGCGACGACCGCGGGTACGCGCAGAGCCCCGGCCTGAACAAGGAGATGTCCGACGCCGTCGCCGCGATGATCGACTGGTGCAACGAGCAGGGCGGCATCAACGGCCGCACGATCGTCGGCACCGACTACGACGCCGCCATGACCAACGCCAACACGGTCATGCAGGAGGCGTGCCGCTCCGAGTTCATGATGGTCGGCCACGGTTTCGCGATGGACCAGACCGCCGAGCAGACCCGCGTCGCCTGCAACATGGCCGCCGTGCCCGGCTTCACGGTCTCCCCGGACGCCGCCAACGGCCCGATGACCTTCCAGGGCGTCCCGTTCCCGGTCGACTACGCCAACGGCGCCGCCTGGTTCCAGATGGCCGAGATGCACCCCGACATGCTGAACGACTTCGACCTGGTCGGCTCGACCATGCCGACGATCATCACCTCCCTGCAGAAGACCCGGTCGATCGCCGAGGCCGCCGGCTTCAAGCTCAAGGACTGCGGCGTGGTGATCAACTACCAGGGCGAGCCCAGCTACGTGCCCTTCGCCGAGAAGTACAAGCAGTGCGGTGTGAAGGGCCTGTGGACCTCGCGTTCCCCGGTGCCCAACGAGTTCAACTTCTTCAAGGCGGTCGACCAGGTCGGCATCGACCCGATCATCTTCGGTGAGGCCACCTGGTACGGGGCGTCGGCTCAGGCGTTCAACGCCCAGTCCGGGCTGCTGGACAACCTGAACGCGAACATGACCTTCCAGATGCTCGAGAACGCCGACAAGGTGCCGGCCGTCGCGAAGTACAAGGAACTCGTCGAGGCGGAGGGCGGCAAGACCGCGCTGCTCGGCATGCAGTCCACCTCGTCCTTCCTGCTGTGGGCGACCGCGGCGAAGGAGTGCGGATCCGACCTCACCCGTCAGTGCATGGTCGACGAGCTGTCGAAGATCCACGAGTGGGACGGCGGCGGACTGCACGCCACCACCGACCCGGGCAAGAACATGCCCGCACAGTGCGGCCTGATGGTCGACCTCAAGGGCGCGGACTACAGCCAGGTCTTCCCCGCAGAGGCCGGCGAGTTCACGTGCGACGCGAAGTACCTGATCAAGACGGACCCCGCCACCTGGGGCACCGAGCTCGGCCCGGATCGCGTCTCCACCAAGTACCTCGGACCGAACGTGATCAAGCCGCAGGTCTGACGACTCGCGGACCACGACGGGGGCGGGCGGTTCGCCCCCCGCCCCCGTCCCTCGACCAAGGGTTCATCACATGGACACATTCGTGACCTTCACGATCCTGGGCCTCGTGCTCGGATCCGTGTACGCGATCGCGGCCTCCGGGCTCGTGCTCACGTACAACACCTCGGGAATCTTCAACTTCGCCCACGGCGCCCAGGCGATGCTCGGTGCCTTCGTCTACTGGCAGCTCAGCGTCGGCTGGGGGCTGCCGACTCCGGTCGCCCTCGTCGTGGTGCTCGGAATCTTCGGACCCTTGATGGGGCTCGGCCTCTACTTCCTGATCATGCGCGGCCTGCGGGACACCGCCGAGGTGACCAAGATCGTGGTCACCGTCTCGATCATGCTCGGAATGCTCTTCCTGTCCCAGTGGTTCTGGCATGCCGAGGAACCACGCACCCTGCCGATGTTCTTCGGTGACGACAGCAAGTTCACCGTCCTCGGCGCCACCGTGCACGTGCACGAACTGCTCTGCCTGATCGCCGCGGCCGCCATCGCGGTGGGACTGCGGCTGCTGTTCACCCGTACCCGGATGGGCACGACGATGCGCGGCGTCGTCGACGACCCGGACCTGCTGCGCCTGAGCGGGCACAATCCCGAACGCATCGCCGGATTCTCGTGGGCGCTCAGTTCGATGCTCGCCGTGCTGGCCGGCATCCTCGTCACCCCGATCAGCGGCGGCACCCTCGAGGCGAACCTGTTGACGCTGTTGGTGATCGACGCCTTCGCCGCGGCGATGTTCGGCCGGCTCCGCAGCATCCCCCGCACCTTCGTCGGTGCCCTCGTCCTCGGGCTGGCGGGCACCTATCTGCTCGGCTACGCGCCCACTTCCTGGACGTGGACGTCGAACCTGCGGGTGTCGCTCCCGATGATCGCGCTGTTCGTCGTGCTGATCGTGCTGCCGCAGGACCGGCTCCGCGGAGCTGCCGTCCGGACCCGCGAGCGCTACCACGTGCCGTCGGTCCGCAAGGCCGCCGGCTGGGCGGTGGCGCTGGTCGTGATCGTCTTCCTGATCCGGCAGCTGATGGTCGAGTCCGCCGTCACCACCCTGACCATCGGGGTCTGCTTCGCGATCGTCGCGCTCTCGCTGACACTGCTCACCGGGTACGCGGGCGAGATGAACCTCGCGCCGCTGTCCTTCGGGGCGATCGCCACGATCGTGGTGTTCCACTTCGGCATCACGGGATCCGGTCTGGCGCAGCGACTCACGCTCGTCGGCATCGTCCTCGGCGTGATCGTGGCGGCCCTCGTCGGTGGCCTGGTGGCACTGCCCGCGCTGCGGCTGCGGGGGCTCTACCTCGCGCTCGCGACGATGGCATTCGGAGTGTTCCTGTCGAACATGGTGCTCCGCGACACCACCGAGCACGAACTGTTCGGCGTGAAGTTCTCCATCTTCACCGGCGGCACCCTGGTCATCCCGCCACTGCGGGTCGGTCCTCTCGACCTCGCGGACCCGACGACCTTTCTGATGACCGCCACCGCGCTGTTCGCGATCCTCGGAGTCGGTGTCGTCGCGCTGCGCAACAGTGGCTACGGGCGCAGGCTCACCGCGATGAAGGACAGCCCGGCGGCGTCGGCGATGCTCGGGCAGAACCTGGTGCGGCTCAAGCTCAGCGTGTTCGTCCTGTCGGCGGGTATCGCGGGGCTCGGCGGCATCCTGATGTCCTCCGCGCTGGGATCGGTGTCGGGCGAGTCGTTCACGATCGTCCTCAGCCTCACACTCCTGATGCTCACCGTCGTCGCCGGCATCGGCTACGTCAGTGGTGCGTTCTTCGGTGGCGTGATGGCTGGTGTCGGCTTCTCGATCATCATGGTGTCGTTCAACAACCTCGCCAAGGCGCAACCCGACCTCGAGGGTCTCTACCTGCTGCTCGGGAACCTCGCCGCGGTGAGCCCGGCACTCATCGGTATCGGTGTGGGACACAACCCGTCCGGCAGCGTGCACCAGGTCGTGGAGGGCTACCGCAAGCTCCGGCACGCCCGGCCCGTGCTGGTCGGCGGCGCCGCGGTCGTCGCGGTGGCGTACGTCCTGGCGCTGACCGGCGTCCTCGACAACTGGTGGTTCGCCACCATCACCATCGTGACGGTGTTCGCGCTTCCCGTGGTCGGCGAGATGCTCATGCCGACGGCCGTGCTCGGCGAGGAGGAGGCGGCTCGCCGTCGCCCGGTCGACCCGGAGCGGGTCGGTGTGGACGAGCCGTACAGCGCCGAGACCATCGCCCGGGTGGACCGCGAACTGGGGCTGCCCCCGCTTCCGGCGCGCGCCGGGCACGCGGCCACAGCGCCCGCACCCGAGTCGACACCCGAGAAGGAGCTGACCGCGCATGTCTGATGCGACCCCACTGCTCGAAACCCGCGGTGTCATGGTCCGGTTCGGCGGCAACGTGGCCGTGAACGACGTCGGCGTCGCGTTCGGGGCGGGCACCGTCACCGGTCTCATCGGACCGAACGGTGCAGGCAAGACCACGCTGTTCAACACGATCACCGGCCTGCAGAAGCCGACATCGGGTCGAATCCTGATCGACGGTGTCGACGTCACCCGCAAGGCGCCCTACAAGCGGGCCCGGCTCGGGCTGGCCCGGACCTTCCAGCGTCTGGAGCTGTTCCTGTCGCTGTCGGTTCGGGACAACCTGCGAGTGGCCGGCGACATCCACGCCACCGGCAGCGGCGTGCGCCGGCGGGACCTGGAAGCGGAGACCGACCGGCTCCTCGAGCTCACCGGGCTGACGGACGTCGCGCACCAGGACGTGTCCGACATCCCGACCGGCCGCGCTCGGGTGGTCGAGGTCGCGCGGGCACTCATGACCGGGCCGCGGGTGCTGCTGCTCGACGAACCCGCCTCCGGCCAGACCGAACAGGAGACCGAGGCGTTCGCCGAACTCCTGCTCCGGCTCGCCGGTGAGGGACTGGGCATCTGCCTGGTGGAGCACGACCTTCCGCTCGTGATGCGGGTGTGTTCGCACATCCACGTCCTCGACTACGGATCACTCATCGCGTCGGGCACGCCCGCGGAGATCCGCGACAACCCCGCGGTCGTGGCGGCCTACATCGGAACGGAGGAGGTGGCATGAGCGCGCCCGTCGACGAGGTGTCGAACAGCGCTGCCGCCCACCAGGACCCGATCCTGGAGCTGTCGGGGGGGCGGGCCGGGTACGGGCCGATCGAGGTGCTGCACGGTGTCGATCTGACCGTGCAGCCCGGCGACGTCGTCGCACTGCTCGGACCCAACGGCGGTGGCAAGACCTCCACCCTGAAGATCTGCTCCGGCATCCTGCCGGTCACCGGTGGCGAGTTCCGGCTCACCGGCCGGTGTGTGAACGGGGTGGACGCGGCGACGCTCGCCAAGCTCGGGGTGTGCACCATCCCGGAGGGCCGGGGTGTGTTCGCGAACCTCACCGTCCGGGAGAACCTGTGGGTGGCGACCGGAACCGGGACGTCGTTGAAGGATCTCGAAGAGGTCGCGTACGCACGGTTCCCGATCCTCGGGAAGCGTCGCGGCCAGCTCGCCGGATCCATGTCCGGCGGTGAGCAGCAGATGCTGGCGCTGTCCCGAGCGCTCGGTACCGCCCCCACGGTGCTGTTGCTCGACGAACTGTCGATGGGGCTCGCGCCCCGGGTGGTCACCGAGATGTACGACATCGTCGGCGGTCTCGCCGCGGAGGGGTTGTCGATCCTCGTCGCGGAACAGTTCGCCCGTGCCGTGCTGCCGATCGCGACATCGGCCGCACTCATGCTGCAGGGCCGGGTGGTCAGGACCGGAAACCCTGCCGACATCGACAGTGAACTCTCTACCAGCTATCTAGGAGGATGACGATGACCGCACTCGCGGAGGACCGTCGGGACCAGTTCAAGAAGGACGTTGCCGACCTGAAGTTGAAGGCGGACGGCGGTGCCGGCGGCGATTCGAAGGCGCGCATCGCAGGTCTCGCCCTGATGATCGTGGGCGCCGTCGCCGCGTTCGTTCTGTACTTCGCGTCGCTGACGCTGGACGACCTGCGCAACATTGCCTCGTACCAGATCCTGGCGACCGCGCTGCTCGCCGTCACCGTGATCGGTGCGGCGCTGTACCTGGCCGGCTCGATCGCCCGGGTGCTGCGGCTGTGGCTGCTGCGTCAGTCGTACGAGGCGCAGGAGCAGTCGGAGCTGATCGCGAGCGCCCTGCGCTCTCGCTGACCCGGCAGCCTGGAACCCCCGCCCGGGCCGGTGTGACGACTGTCGCGTCGGCCCGGGCCGGGTGAACATCGGATCAACCGTCGGCGAACGACCTCGCTGCGGCACGGGTGTGCGAACAGCATCGGCCACGACAGACGTTCCTGCGAAGGATGGTGTCGTCGTGGCTGATTCGATGTCCGTACAGCCGACCGACCCGGTGCTGCCCGGCGGCCGGTCCATCCACACGCCGCACCCGTTCGTCCTCGAGATCGACACCTGGCCGTGGCTGGCGGAACTCACGGTCCGGCTCGCGGGAGGGACGCCTACTTCCCGCCGTGGCCCGACGTCGTTCAACTCGACGCGTTCGATCCGGACCTTCGGTCCGCGGTGGTGGCGACGCTCCTCTCGATCGCGGACCAGTGCGACGGGGTGCTGTGCGACATGGCGACACTGGCCATGACCGACGTCTTCTCCCGTACCTGGGGCTCTCGCGTCGCGGATCCGCCGGCCGGAGAGTACTGGCGCGAGGTGATCGGAGCCGTCCGGGCCGCGCATCCCGGCTTCGTGTTCGTGGCCGAGGCGTACTGGGATCTCGAATGGGATCTGCAGCAGCAGGGTTTCGACTTCTGTTACGACAAACGTCTCTACGACCGGCTGGTCGGCGGCGATGCGGCCGGAGTGCGCGCCCATCTCGGCGGCGACCCCGCGTACCAGCGGGGCTTGATGCGGTTCGTCGAGAACCACGACGAGCCGCGCGCAGCAGCGGCGTTCGCGGGCGGGCGGGAGAAGGTCGCGATCGTCACCGCGTTCACCCAGGCCGGTGCTCGACTGGTGCACCACGGGCAGGCCGAGGGTCGGGTGACGCGGCTGCCCGTCTTCCTGGGTCGGCGTCCCGTCGAGGAACCGGACTCCGACCTCCGCGCCTTCCACGCTGCGTTGTGGAGTGTCCTCTCCGACAGCACATTCCGATACGGAACCCACCAGCCGTGCGAGCTGTTCGGGTGGTCCGGCAACGACACCGTCGCGAACCTCGTCGCCTGGTGCTGGGACGGCGACAGTCGCTGGCTGATCGTCGTGAACCTCTCCGACGGCACCGCCCGCAGCCACGCCCGGGCTCCGTGGCCGGACCTGCAAGGGAGGGCTTTCCGGCTCGTCGACCCCACGACCGGCTCGTCGGCATCTGGCGTCCGGACGAGAACGGTCGCCGCGTCACACCTGACCGGTGTCAGGGCTGGAGGCGTCCGTGGGTCCACTGCGGCGCGTCGGGCGAGGGACGCTCGTACCGCAGTCGACGATGCAACCGATCGGGGCTGCCGTACCAGAACTCGACGGCCACCGGCACCACGCGGTAGCCCGTCCAGTCGGCCGGTCGGTCGATGGGCCGGTCGGTGTCGCCGAGCGACCGCGCACGCGCCCTCAGCTCGGCCTCGTCGTCGAGTGGGCGACTCTGCCGGGAGACCGCCGTCGTGGCCTGAGCGGCGCGCGGCCGCTCGGCGAAGAGCCGATCCGACTCCTCGTCACCGATGATCTCGACCGGGCCGGCGACGGTGAGCTGCTGCAGCGACTCGCGCCAGTGGAAGGTGACCGATGCCCAGGGGCGTCGCGCCAGTTCGACGCCCTTGCGGCTGTGCCGGAAGCTGGTGAAGATCAGGCCACGGTCGTCCACGTCCTTGACGCTCACCACCCGGGTCGACGGAATGCCCTCCGCGTCGGCCGTGGCCAGGACGACCGAGTTCGGCTCGCGAACTCCGAGTGTGCTCGCAGCCCGCAGCCACGCGCGAATCAGCGCAAGCGGTTCCGCCGGGGGACTGTCGAATTCGGGCAGGACCAGTTCGGCGTCACCGGTCAGGGTGTCGTTCGATGTCACAACGTCGCTTCTTTCGTTCCTTGCCGCGGTACCGACGAGTGTCGTCCACGCACCGCCACCGCGCCACGGACGGTTCTACTTCCTGATCCGGCCGCTGGCGAAGAGGGCGCCGGCGGTGAGCAGGGCGGCCAGGGCGAACGCCGCCTGCAACGCCTCGAGGCGCGCATCGGCGTTGACGTCGAGGATCGCCTGCTGCGCACCGGGATCCAGATTCGTCTCGGCGAGCGCGGTGGTGAGCTGGCTGTCGGACACGAACGCCACCCCGGAGCTCAGTTCCGTGGTCGCCTGCTGCTGCACCGCGGGTGGCACCGCAGGGTTCTCCAGGATCCCCGTGAGCGCCGAGCTGCTCAGGGTCGCGATCAGCGCCGACCCGATCAGCGCGGTGCCGAGCGAGGCCCCGAGGTTGGTTGCGGTGTTCTGCAGGCCGCCGACCTCGGGACTCTTCTCGTCCGGCGCCGCGGACACCGTCACCGCCCCCAGCTGCGAGGACAGTGCGCCGAGGCCGATGCCCATGAGCAGCATCGGGATCGCGACCACACCCGCGTTCGCGCCCGGGTCCATCCCCGCGGCCAGGATCACGATGCCGATCAGCATGGACAGCAGGCCGAGACGCACCACACGGCGCGGGCTCGCGTGAGGCCACACCTTCGGGATGCCGACGGCCGCGATCAGCAACGCCAACGACAGCGGCAGCAGTCGCACCCCCGTGCCGAGCGCACTCAGTTCGAGCACCACCGACAGGAACAGCGGAACCGCGAAGAACACCCCGGCCTGGATCATGAACTGCATCAGGAACATCGTCAGGCCGCCCGTCAGCTGACGGTTGCGCAGCAGCGTCAGGTCGAGCAGCGGCTGCCCGCCGGTACGGGCCAGCCGCGTCTGCCAGCGGACGAACAACCACAGCACCAGCAGCCCGCCGAGAATCAACCAGAAGACGGGGGACAGCCCCAGGATCGCCGGGCCGTCCGGGCGCACCCGCACCCAGCCCCACACACTCGACCGCAACACACCGAACACCACCAGCCCGAGGCCCAACGCCGACAGTGCCGCGCCCGGCAGGTCGAGGTGCACCTTCTGGGCGGGCACGTCCGCGATCCGGCGCAGGAAGAACAGGATCGCGATCACGATCACGACCTCGCCGGCGAACACGTAGCGCCACGACGCGAACGTGGTCACCGCGCCGCCGATCAGCGGACCCGCCGCCACGGCCATCGCACCCGACGCCGCGATCAGCCCGTACGCCGCCGGGCGCCGCTCGGGCGCGAAGTTCGCCGCCACCAGCGCCACGATCGCGGGCATGATCAGCGCGGCACCGATGCCCTCCAGCAGCGACCATCCGATCAACAGCACCGGAAGGTTCGGCGCCAGCGCCGTCGTCGACGAACCGAGCCCGTAGATCACCAGACCGATGCCGAACGCGCGGCGCCGCCCCAGGATCGTGCCGATCTTGCCGCCGGTGATCATCAGCGTCGCCATCACCAGCGTGTACAGGGTGATGGCGGTCTGGATGCCGGTGATGGTGGTGCCGAGATCAGAAGCGACCTGCGCCATCGACACGTTCATCACCGAACTGTCGAGGGTCATCAGGAACTGTCCGGCACCGAGCACCGCCAGCACCAGGCTCGATCCGGTGTACTGCTTGCCGCCCGCGCTCACCACGACCAGTCCCGCACCGGTCCCCGCCGCCCGATCGTCATGCCTGCCTCGCCTTCTCACTGGACAGTCGCCTGATCGTGCCCCCGGTCGACGGGACCGTCAACGCGGACCGACGGTCCTCATCCTTGGCGGGTGAGGACTGGCGCGGTCGGGTGCGGCACAGTCGCGGGCATGGTGCGGACCCGGGCGCTGCGACTGCGACGGGAGTCGTGGGGGTTCGCGATCGGCTCGACGCTGTTCGCGCTCGGCGCGCTGCCGGGATACGCGAACGCGGTCGACGTCCAGTTCGACAACATCACGTACTTCGTCGGATCCCTGTTCTTCACCACCGCCGCGTTCATCCAGCTGGCGCTCAGTGGCCGCCGCCCCCCACGCCGCGGAGCGCACCGTGTCGAGCGCTGCGACTGGTACTCGGCCGCAGTCCAGTTCGTCGGCACTCTGCTGTTCAACGTGAGCACCGGCGTCGCACTCGTCCGTTCGCTCAGCGTCGAGGAGGCCGACCGGTGGGTGTGGCGACCCGACATGTACGGCTCGATCGCCTTCCTGGTGTCCAGCGCGCTGGCCGTCGTCGCGACCACCGAGACCGATCGGCTGTGGGACCCCCGCGCCAGGAACTGGCTCAGCACCTGGCTGAACATGGCCGGGTCGGTGGCCTTCGGGGTGTCCGCGGTCGCCGCGTTCGTCGACCCGAGCACCGGGGACCTGCGCAATGCGGGCGTCGCAAACCTCGGCACCTTCGTCGGCGCGCTGTGCTTCCTGGTCGCCGCGCTGCTGACACTGCCGCCCGCCGACTCCGAATCGAGCTGACGGCGACTCACCCGCTGCGGGTGAGTCGTGCCGGGGCACCGCGTGGTGAGGTTGTCGCAGATGACGGTGCGTCACCCCAATGCCGGGGCGGCAGATCCCGTCGGCCACGGAAACGGGGGAGGGCATGACCGGATCCACCGGAACACCGGATGATTCACTGACCGGTGACGAGCGCGCCGAACTGCTCCGGCTGCGCGCGGAGGTCGCGGAACTGCGTGCCGAACGTGAGGCGGTGCCCGAAGCCGCACCGCAACCGTCGGCCGTCGCCAGGTCCGGACATCCGACGCTGCGGTGGATCGCCGCCGGCGTCCTGCTCGTACTCGTGGCAGTGGTCGCCATGGCCGGCGTCGCCTCCCGGTTCGCGCGCAGCGAGATCCTCGACACCGACCGCTACGTCCAGACCGTCACGCCGCTCGCCGCGGAACCCGCGTTGCAGACCGCACTCGCCGACCGGATCACCGACGAGATCATGACGCGCGTCGACGTCGAACAACTGACCGCCGACGCGCTCGGCGCCCTCACCGAGGTCGCACCGCGAGTGCCGACCGCCGTCGTCGGCCTCGCCCCGGTGATCGCCGGGCAGGCCCGCTCCTTCGTCAACGAGGCCGCAACGAAACTCGTGTCCTCCGACCAGTTCCAGACCATGTGGATCGAGGCGAACCGCCAGGCGCACGAGGAACTGGTCGCGGTGGCCACCGGTAGCGAGAGCGGCAGCGTCGCGATCGACGAACGCGGCCAGGTGAGCATCTCGCTCGCCGCGATCATCGACACCGTCAAGGCGGACCTGGTGAACCGCGGATTCCAGTTCGTCGAGCGGATCCCCGACGTCGACGCCACGTTCGTCATCTTCGAGTCCGCGGACCTCGTCAAGGCGCAACGCCTGGTGAACTGGCTCGACAAGGCCAGCGCCGTCCTGCCCTGGGTGACCCTGCTGTTCGCGTTGCTGGCGATCTGGATGGCACCGCGCGGTGGCCGCCGCCGAGCAGTGTGTCTGGTGGGTGTCGCGCTGGCCTTCGCGATGGCGCTGCTCGCGGTGGCGATCAGCATCGGCCGTACGCTCTACCTCGACGCCATTCCGCCGGACGTGCTCGAGAACGCCGCGGCCGGTGTCCTGTTCGACACGATCGCCGCGCCGTTGCGCACCACACTGCGGGCCGTCTTCGTCGTCGGTGTGCTGATCGCCGTCGTCGGTTACCTCACCGGGGCGTCGTCGTCGGCGACCGCGATCCGGGGCGCCTACGGTCGCACGATGGACCGCCTGCGCTCGCCCGCGACGGACCGTGAGCCGCGGGCGGTGGAGAAGTACGCGGCCACGTTCCGGATCCCGTTGCGGATCGCGATCGTCGGCATCGCGATCGCCACCCTCGTGTTCTGGCGGTACCCGTCCGGCACCGTCGTCATCGTCACGATCCTCGTCACGGTGCTGGTTCTGCTGGCTGTCGAGGTGCTGGCCCGCCCCGCCCTCGCCGCCAGGGAGATCGCCCCCGCCTCGGCGGAACCCATTCCGAAGGAACCCACCCCGTCGGCATGAACGGTTCCGTTCGGTCGATCAGATCGACTGAACGGAACCGTTCATGCCTCGCTGGGGCGTGGGTCGCGGCGGATGGGGTGGTCGGCGGGAATCTGCACCAGGACCACCGGCACCCCGTCGGGATCGGCGATCCACATCTCGTGCAGTCCCCACGGCTCCTGCCGCGGCTCACGCACGATGCGCACGCCCTCGGACTCCAGCTCGGCGCGCGCGTCCTCGATGTCGCGGACCTGAAGCCAGATCGCGCCCTCGAAGACCGATTCGACGTCGGAGCCGCCGTGCCCCGCGACCTCGATCAGGTTCTGCCCGGCGAAGAACACTGTGCCGCCCGGGTACTCGCGGGCGATCGCCAGACCGAGCGCGTCCCGCCAGAACGCGAGCGTCGCCTCGTAGTCCTTGGGTCGCAGAATGATTCGACTGCTCAGGATCTCCACTGTGGTCAGCCCTCCTCGACGGGTCGCGACTCGTGCCCGGCGCGGCCGTGGGTCCGCCGCGCCTCCTTCATCTCGGCCTCGTACACGTGCCGCCGACCGCCGAGGACGGCGTCGCGGCCGTCCCGCTCCCACGAGCGGAACGCGGACCAGTAGCCGTCGTCGAATTCCTCGACGATCTGGAACGTCCACCGTCCGGGCAGCACGTTGCGACCGACGAGGTCGGTGTCGATCCGGTCGGCCAGCTCGTCCCGGCCGGCCGCGCGGAGCGCCGCGACCGCCTCACCCAGCTGCAGGTCGGCGTGCCCGACCAGTTGGTGGAACGAGTACAGGTGGCCGCGGGCGCGCTCGACCGTCTCGAGCGCCTCGGACAGCTTGCCCACCGCCTCGACCTCGGCGTCGGTGACGCCGTCCGGGCGGGTGTGGACGGAGGAGGGACGCTCGCGCGGGTCGTGCGATCGGTCGGGCATGGTGTCAGTCTGCCCGATGACCCGGGTCGGCAGTCGTCCGAACGCCGCCGCGTGCAACAGCCGTCACGCGAGCGTCTCGCCGGGAGGCTCTGCTCGACCAGAGCAGAGAGGAGGTCAAAAGTACCAGGGGTACGGGGACCAGTCCGGGTCTCGCTTCTCCAGGAAGGCGTCGCGTCCCTCGACGGCCTCGTCGGTCATGTACGCCATCCGGGTGGCCTCGCCGGCGAACAACTGCTGGCCGACCAGCCCGTCGTCCTGCAGGTTGAACGCGTACTTGAGCATTCGCTGCGCCTGCGGGGACTTGGCGTTGATCTTCGCGGCCCACTCGATGGCGACGTCCTCGAGTTCGGCGTGGTCGACGACCTTGTTGACCGCACCCATGTGGTGCATGTCCTCGGCGGTGTAGGTGTCGCCGAGGAAGAAGATCTCGCGGGCGAACTTCTGGCCCACCATCTTCGCGAGGTAGGCGCTGCCGTAGCCGCCGTCGAAGCTGCCCACGTCCGCGTCGGTCTGCTTGAAACGGGCGTGCTCGCGGGAGGCGAGGGTGAGATCGCAGGTGACGTGCAGGCTGTGCCCGCCGCCCGCGGCCCAGCCGTTCACGAGCGCGATGACGACCTTCGGCATGAACCGGATCAGCCGCTGCACCTCGAGGATGTGCAGGCGTCCCGCGCGGGCCTTGTCGACGGTGTCCGCGGTCTCGCCCGCCGCGTACTGGTATCCGCTGCGACCGCGGATGCGCTGATCGCCACCCGAACAGAACGCCCAGCCGCCGTCCTTCGGGCTGGGGCCGTTGCCGGTCAGCAGCACACAACCCACGTCCGAGGTCATCCGGGCATGGTCGAGCACCTGGTACAGCTCGTCGACGGTGTGCGGGCGGAACGCGTTTCGCACCTCGGGCCGGTCGAACGCCACCCGCACGACGCCGTCGGTGACGTGCCGGTGGTAGGTGATGTCGGTCAGGTTCTCGAACCCGGGGACGGGACGCCACAGCTGGGGATTGAAGGTCACGAACACCAAGGATAGGCCGACCCGCTCGGGCCGGACGCGCGGCGGCGTCCGCGGGGATTACCGTGCAGGACATGAGCGAGCAGACCGAACGGGACGGCGAGTACGAGAAGCACGGCGGGTTCCCGGTGTACCGCCACGACCCGGACAACGGTGGCCCGCACTTCGGACGGCTCGTCGAGGCGCTGCGCGTCGTCCAGGACCTCGCCGTCTCCACCGCGCCGCCACCGGAGGCCACCCTGCAGGCCGCCGAGCACGCGGAAGCGCTCGCCGCGCTGCTCGCGCCGTACACCGCGCCCGAGGGCCACTACCCCGCGGGCCGGTCACTTGATCTGCCCGGACGCGGCAGCCTGCTGATGCTGCCGTGGACCGCCGAACGGCTCGGCACCGAGGGTGTCCGGGCGAGGGGAGTGTTCCGTCGCTACCACATGGGCGGCAACGGGGCCGCGCACGGCGGCGTCCTCCCTCTGCTCTTCGACGACCTCTTCGGCTCCGTCACCCACGCCTACGGCCGCCCGATCAGCCGGACCGCCTACCTGCACGTCAACTACCGCAAGATCACACCGCTGGACACGCCGCTGACCGTCGAGGGGAAGGTGGACCGCGTCGACGGGCGCAAGACGTTCGTCTCGGCCCGCCTCACCGACGACGACGGCACCCTGCTCGCGGACGCGGAGGCGCTGATGGTCGTGCTCCTTCCGGGGCAGCCGTGAGCCCCGAGACCCTGCCGACCGCCGACGAGCTGCGCGCGGCCGCGACCGTCGTGGCACTGCCTATGCGGGTTCGCTTCCGCGGCATCACCGTTCGTGAGGCGCTGCTGCTGCGCGGTCCCGCGGGCTGGGGCGAGTTCGCGCCGTTCCCCGAATACGGTGACGCCGAGTCCGCGGCCTGGCTGCGGTCGGCGATCGAGAGCGCCTGGGAGGGTCCGCCCGCTCCGCGACGGTCGTCGGTCCCCGTCAACGCCACCGTCCCCGCGGTCGGGGCCGAGCAGGTACCGGAGATCCTCGCCCGGTTCCCCGGGGCCCGCACGGCGAAGGTCAAGGTCGCGGAGAAGGGGCAGACACAGGCCGACGACCTCGCGCGAGTCGCCGCCGTCCGCTGGCACGTCGATCACGTCCGGGTCGACGCCAACGGCGGCTGGACCGTCGACGAGGCGGTACGCGCACTCACGGCACTGACCGAGGACGCCCCACTGCAGTACGCCGAGCAGCCGTGCGCAACGGTCGACGAACTCGTCGAACTGCGGAATCGACTGGCCCGGCAGGGGACTGCGGTGCCCATCGCCGCCGACGAGAGCATCCGCCGCGCGGACGACCCGTTGCGCGTCGTTCGCGCCGGAGCGGCCGATGTCGCGGTCGTCAAGGTCGCACCGCTGGGTGGGATGCGCGCGCTGGTGCGCTTGGCCGACGAGCTCGCCGGTCACGGGGCGAAGGTGGTCGTGTCCAGCGCGCTCGACACCGCGGTCGGGATCGACGCGGGACTGTCCGCGGCGGCGGCGCTTCCGGAGCTGGACCTCGCGTGCGGGCTCGGCACCGGCGGATTCTTCGAGGACGACGTCGCGGCGCCGCGACCCATGTCGGGTGGGGAGCTCGATGTCGCTGCGGTGACGCCGGACCCGGATCGGCTCGCCGGGTTGGCGGCATCGGCGGAGCGGACGTCCTGGTGGTTGGATCGTCTGGACCGCTGTCGCGCGCTCCTGTGAGGTCACTGAGGGATTGCTGGCCATGAATTGCCCGGATGGGGGCGGGAGGGGCGGATGTGACCGAAGGTTACTGGAGTGACCATTTTGTCGGCTCGTCGTATAGGGTCGGCGCTCGACATTTCACGCAACATCGGAGGCATTGAAAGTGGTTGCAGCACTGAACGAAGCTCTGCTCGACCCGGCGCGGCTGCCTGCCGTCGTCGCCGACGTGCAGGAGCTCATCGACGCCGAGGTTTCGGACAAGTCCGGCGCCTCGGGTCTGGCCCTGAAGGGCGGCTACGGTGCCGTCAAGAAGGTCGGACCGTCGATCGTTCCCGACGCGGTCGAGGGCCTGCTGCCGAGCTTCGTCACGCGCCTCGAGCCGTTCTGGGGCGACTACCGGGCATCCGGCGGCTCCAGCTTCGGTGACTACCTCGCCGCACGCGGCGAAGAGGTCGCGAACGCGCTGCTCGGCGTCACCGACGAGAAGATCGAGGGCACCAGCAAGTCGGCCGTCAAGAAGGTCTACTCCTCGCTGCGCCCGTCCGCGCAGAAGCACGTCGAGGCCGCGCTGCCGCGACTGGGCGCGCTGGTCGAGAAGCACGCGAACTAGGCACTGCGCACCGATGCGCACCGCCGGTGGCTCTCCACCGGAGGTGCGCATCGTCGTTTGTCGGGCGTCTATCCCGCCGCGTGGCCGTGACGCCAGAAGCCGGTGAACGCCACCTCCGTCTTCGGCATCCCGCGCTCGGTCACCAGGAGGCGGCGCACTCCCGACGCCAGTGCCTGCTCGCCTGCGACGAACGCGTACTCGGGCACGTCGAACTCGGCTGCACGGACGGTGTCCAGCGCCAGCGTCCCGGGACGGTCGTGCGGATCCTGCCGGGGCAGCCAGGTCAGCGTCATGCCCTCGGGTACCCGGAACTCCTGGATGTCGTCGGCGTCGGGGACCTCGACGAACGCGTGGCCGCGGGCGTCGTCCGGGGACGATTCGAGGATTCCCGCGATCGCGGGCAACGCGCTCTCGTCGCCGACGAGCAGCAGATTCCGCGCATCCGGCAGCGGGTTGTGGATCAGGCCCTCGTCCAGGAGTGCCACCTCCTCGCCCGGCGACACGGACTGAGCCCAGGTCGACGCGGGCCCGGCTGCGACGCCGTCCGCGCTGCCGTGGCACACGAAGTCGATGTCGATCTCCGGTGTGTCGCCGTGCAGGGCGGTCTCCGCCGACCGGTACGACCGGACCGTGTAGTTGCGGATCACCGGTCGCGTGGCCTTCGACATCGCCAGGTACTGCGCGTACCAGAGCTTGCTCGTCGCCGTCGGAATCCGCAGTTCGGACTGCTCGTGGGTGCGCAGGAACAGCCGGAACCACTGGTCGAAGCCGAGTGAGGTGTACGAGTGCAGGTCCGGGCCGCCGATGGTGACCCGGACGAAATGAGTGCTGATCTGCTTGCTGCCGAGTACCCGCGCATGCAGGAACTCGCGGTTCTCGGGCTTGACGTACTTGCTGCGCTTGGCCATCGACGAATCCTCAGGTCTCGGAGTTAGCTCAGGCAAGCCTAAGTCATTGGTCGTCTCGCCAGGGCCGACTCGGGCGGGGCAGTTCCCGGACCTCCGGCGGCAGGCCCCACTCGATCCTGCCGAGCCGACTGAGCGGGGCGATCGCCCCGAACTCCGGCAACCCGTCCTCGGCGAGGTATTCGGGACGCACCGCGACCGCCCGCACCTCACCCATCACGACGAAACTGTCCCCGACCCCGATCACCCGGTACAGCCCGCACTCGATCGCCACCGGTGACTCCGCGACCCGCGGCGGGACGACGGTCGCACTCGGCTCCGCCGTGAGACCGACCGCCGTGAACTCGTCGACGTCGGGTGGGAACAGTGCCGAGGTCGCGTTCACGCTGTCGATCAGTGGCGCCGACGCGAGGTTCACCACGAACTCACCGGTCTCCTCGATGTTGCGGAGGCTGTCCTTGCGGGTCACCGACGTGAACTGCACGACCGCCGGAGACACCGACGCGACGGTGAAGAAGCTGTAGGGCGCGAGGTTCGCGGTCCCGTCCGCCGATCGCGTCGAGACCCACGCGATCGGACGCGGCACCACGGACGCGGTGAGCAGCGCGTACATCCGGTTCGTGGGAACGTCCGTTGCGGAGAACACAGTGCGCATCGGCACATCGTGCCAGCCGACCGGCAACCCCGCAGAAACGTCTGACACCCTGGACACCGTGAATCCGTCCACCGCTCAGGCCGCCGCAGTCGTCGACGAACTGATCCGAGGCGGGGTCCGGGACGTCGTCCTCTGCCCGGGCTCGCGCAACGCCCCGCTCGCCTTCGCGCTGCAGGCCGCCGACGCGGCCGGACGGATCCGCCTGCACCTGCGGATCGACGAGCGCACCGCCGGATTCCTCGCCGTCGGCCTCGCCGTCGCCGCCCGCCGTCCGGTGCCGGTCGTCATGACCTCCGGCACCGCAGTCGCCAATCTCGGCCCCGCCGTCCTCGAAGCCAACTACGCGCGTGTGCCGCTCGTCGTGCTCTCCGCGAACCGGCCCTACGAAATGCTCGGCACCGGAGCCAACCAGACCGTCGAACAGCTCGGGCTGTTCGGCACCCAGGTCCGTGCGACCGTCAGCCTCGGGCTCGCGGAGGACCGGCTCGACCAGAACAGTCAGTGGCGATCCGCGGTGTGCCGGGTCCTCGCCGCCGCCCGCGGCACCCGCTCCGGCAACGCCGGACCCGTCCACTTCGACATCCCGCTGCGCGAGCCCCTCGTCCCCGACGTCCACCCCCAGGGGCCCGCACCGGAGGGCAGGCCCGACGGCTCCCCCTGGACCACCACCCAGCACGCGACGCTGGACGTGCCGCTCGAGATCGACATCACCCCCGACACCGTCGTCATCTCCGGGCACGGCGCCGCCCATCGCCCCGAACTGGCGGGACTGCCGACCGTCGCCGAACCGACCGCACCCCTGCACGGGATCCCGCTGCACCCGCTCGCCCTGTCGCAGCTCAACCCGCGGCAGGCGATCGTCACCGGTCGGCCGACCCTGCACCGCCCGGTGTCCGCACTGCTCGCCGACCCACGGGTGTCGGTGTACGCACTCACCACCGGCCCGCGCTGGCCCGACGTCTCCGGGAACGTCCTCGCCACCGGCACCCGCGCGGTCGTCGGCGGCGAACCCGGCGCGGCATGGATCGAGCGTTGCCGACAGCTGACCGCGCATGCCGACAAGGCGGTGCGCGACCAGCTAGCGGCACATGCGACGCCCACCGGCCTGCACGTCGCCGCCGTCGTGACCGACGCGCTCGCCGACGGTGACCAGCTCCTGCTCGGCGCGTCCAACCCCGTGCGCGACGCCGCCCTCGTCGGACATCCCCGTCCGGGGGTGCGGGTGCTGTCGAACCGCGGCGTCGCGGGCATCGACGGCACCGTCTCCACCGCCGTCGGTGCTGCACTCGCCGCCGACGCGTCGGGCGGCGGACGAACGATCGCGCTGATGGGCGACCTGACCTTCCTCCACGACGCGTCCGGGCTGCTCATCGGGACCGGCGAACCACGACCGAACGACCTGACGATCGTCGTCGCCAACGACGACGGCGGCGGCATCTTCGAGCTCCTCGAACAGGGTGACCCGCAGTACGCCGGTGTCTTCGAGCGGATCTTCGGCACCCCGCACGGGATGGACCTCTCGGCGCTGTGCGCCGCCTATCGCATCGAGCACCACCGCGTCACGCCCGAGCAGCTCGCCGCCGAGCTCGCGCAGCCCTTCGCGCGAGGCATCCGCGTACTGGAGGTGACCACCGAGCGATCGGGTCTGCGGGAACTGCACGCCTCCGTGCGGGCTCAGCTGTGAGGGAGGCGACCGCGCGCCGGGTCACCCGGGGAGTCCTGATCGCCGCGACGTCGATCTCCGTCCTCGCCGTGCTCCTGGTACTCGCCGCGTTGCGGAACGACCACACCATCAACTCCGACAAGGGCGTCGCGACCGCCGAGGTGCTCTCCGCGGGAGCGCTCCGCTCGGCCGTCAGCTTCGTCACCCCCGACGGGGTGACCCACAATCCCCGGCTCGGTGTCCTGTACCCGACAAATCTGACCGCCGGGCAGCGCATCGACGTCGAATACGCCCGCGCAGACCCCGACCTCGTCCGCGTCGCCGGCCGCGACGTCCGGGTGGCGGTGGTACCCGCGGGATCCGTCATCGTCGTGACCTGGCTGGTCGCGCTGCCGACGCTGTGGATCGTGCGACGGCGAACCGTCCGCGCCGTCGCGTAGGCAACTCGTCGTCCGGAATTCGCGACGCCGTCATCCGGCGCGCCCCGGCAGGTCGCGCTCGGCGCCCACACTGAGGTCGTGCGAATAGCCGTCGTCGCCGAATCGTTCCTGCCGAACGTGAACGGGGTCAGCCACTCCGTCGTCCGGGTGGTCGAGCATCTCCGCCGGGCCGGCCACTCCACGCTGATCGTCGCGCCCGGTGTCCCCGGCGGACGCCACCGGCCCGGCCCTCCCGCAGCCACGGACCACGAGGGCGTACCCGTGCACCGGGTACCCGCGATCATGGTGCCCCGGGTCAGTTCGCTGCCCGTCGGGATCCCGCAGCCGTCGATGCTCGGCACGCTGCGCGACTTCGACCCCGACGTGGTGCATCTCGCCTCCCCGTTCGTCCTCGGGGCGGGCGGGCTCGCCGCGGCACATCGCCTCGGGGTGCCGGCCGTCGCGGTCTACCAGACCGACGTCGCCGGATTCGCCCGCAGTTACGGACTCGGGCACACCAGCCGTGCGGCCTGGCGCTGGACCCGGCGGCTGCACCGGAGCGCCGCCCGCACCCTCGCACCGTCGACCGCCGCCGCCGAGGACCTGGTCGCCCGTGGCGTCCCGCGGGTGCACCGATGGGGCCGGGGCGTCGACACCATCCGGTTCGCGCCGAGCCGGCGGGACGTCACGCTGCGCGCGAGCTGGGACCCCACCCACACCCGCCTCGTCGTCGGATACGTCGGCCGACTGGCGCCGGAGAAGCACGTCGAGCGGCTCGCGGCGCTGGCCCACGATCCCGCGGTCCAACTGGTGATCGTCGGTGACGGGCCCGACCGCGAGCGCCTCGCCCGCGAACTGCCGTCCGCGGTGTTCACCGGGCACCTCGGTGGCGCCGACCTCGCCCGCGCGTACGCCTGCCTCGACGTCTTCGTCCACCCCGGCGAACACGAGACCTTCTGCCAGGCCGTCCAGGAGGCGCTGGCCAGCGGGGTGCCCGTCGTCGGTCCGGATGCGGGCGGCCCTCGCGATCTGATCGACCACTGCCGGAACGGCTACCGGCTCCCCGTCGCGCACTTCGCCGAGGATCTGCCGAAGGCCGTCGCGGCCCTGCGCGACCCGCTGCTGCGGGCCCGCTTCGGGATCGCAGCCCGTCGATCCGTTCTGCACCGCACCTGGCCCGCCGTGTGCGCCGAACTCGTCGGACACTACGAGCAGGTCATCGGGCAGGCGCCCGCACCGGCGCGACGGACGGCCTGACGGGCATCGCCTGTACGGTTGCGGTGTGGCAGCACAGAACGGCTCGGTGGCATCGAACAGCAGGGCGTCACTGGAGAAGGACCCGCACGAGGTCGCCTCGATGTTCGACGGCGTCGCCCGGCGCTACGACCTGACGAACACGGTCCTGTCGTTCGGGCAGGACCGCGGCTGGCGGAAGGCGACCCGCGCCGCGCTCGACCTCAAGCCCGGCGAACGGGTCCTCGACCTGGCCGCAGGCACCGGCGTCTCGACCGTGGAACTCGGGCGTTCCGGCGCCTGGGTCGTCGCGACCGACTTCTCCAAGGGCATGCTCAAGGCGGGTGTGTCGCGCCGGGTTCCCATGGTCGCGGGCGACGCGATGGCGCTGCCGTATGCGGACGGAGTCTTCGACGCGGCGACGATCTCCTTCGGCCTGCGCAACGTCTCCGACTTCGAAGCCGGGCTGCGCGAGATCGCCCGGGTCACCAAGCCTGGCGGCCGGCTCGTCGTCAGCGAGTTCTCCACCCCCACGTTCGGACCGTTCCGAACCGTCTACATGGAGTACCTGATGCGGGCACTGCCGCGGGTCGCGCAGACCGTCAGCTCCAATCCCGATGCGTACGTCTACCTCGCCGAATCCATCCGGGCATGGCCCCGGCAGGAGGAGTTGGCCCTTTCGATTGAGGCGGCGGGCTGGCGAGACGTACAGTGGCGCAACCTGACCGGTGGGATCGTCGCACTGCACCGAGCCCGCCGGTAGCACCCGAAGCGCAGTCGGGGCGCTTCGGGGCCATGACAGGAGGGCGCGAGCATGCAGGAGTCCACCGGTCGCGTGACCAGCGGAAATCTTCCGCAGGAACTGACCAGTTTCGTCGGTCGGCGCCGGGAACTCACCGAGGCGAGACACGCGCTGTCGACCTCGCGGTTGGTCACGCTGACAGGCATCGGCGGGGTCGGGAAGACCCGGCTCGCGTTACGGGTGGCCGAGGACGCCCGACGCGCCTTCACCGGCGGTGTCTGGTTCGTCGAGCTCGGCGAACTGCACGACTCGGAACTGGTCGCCGAGACGGTCGCGACCGCCCTCGGGCTACGGGAGCAGCCGGGGCTGCCGCCGCTGACGTTGCTCACCGATCATCTCGCCTCCCGCAGCGCGCTGCTGGTCCTGGACAACTGCGAGCACCTGATCGACGCCGCCGCCCGCCTCGCCGAGTCGCTGCTGCGGGTGTGCCCGGACCTGCGGATCCTCGCGACCAGCCGCGAGCCGCTGGCGATCGGCGGCGAGTCCATCCTGCGGGTGCCGTCGCTGACCGTTCCCGATCCCGAACGCACCCCCCAGCTCCAGGGCCTGCCGCGCTACGAGGCGGTGACGCTGTTCGCGGAGCGGGCCAGGTCGGCGGTCCCCGGGTTCGAGCTGACGGACGAGAACCGGGTCGCGGTCGCAGCGATCTGCCACCGGCTCGACGGCCTGCCGTTACCGATCGAATTGGCTGCGGTCCGGCTGCGGGCGATGTCCGCCGAACAGATTCTCGAGCGCCTCACCGACCGCTACGAGCTGCTGACGAAGGGGAGTCGTGGCGCTCCGACCCGACAGCAGTCGCTGCGGATGAGCATCGACTGGAGTCACGAACTGTGCACCGCCGAGGAACAGGCGCTGTGGCGCCGGCTGTCGGTGTTCGCGGGCGGTTTCGAGCTGGACGCGGCAGAAGGAGTCTGCGGTGACGGGATGTCCTCGCTGGAACTGCTCGACGGGGTCGCGTCGCTCGTGGACAAGTCCATCCTGATCCGCGAGGACGCCGGCACGGGTGTGCGCTACCGGATGCTCGAGACGCTGAGCGAATACGGCCGCGAGAAGCTGATCGAGGCGGGGGAGTTCACCGAGCGGCAGCGCAGGCACCGGGACTGGTACGCGAGCCTGGCGAAATCCGCGGACGACGAGTGGATCGGCCCACGGCAGGTCGAGCTGATCCGGCGACTGGACCGCGAACAACCCAACCTGCGCGACGCGCTGACGTTCTGCGTGACGGAGCCGGGTGAGGCGGAAGCGGGCCTGCGGACGGCGGTGGCGCTGTACCCGTACTGGTTGTGTCGCGGCATGTCGAGCGAGGGCAGGCACTGGCTGGACCGGCTGCTCGAGGGTGAACCGGACAGCGCCGAACTGCACCGGATCAGGGCGATCGCGGTGGACAGTGTGCTCGCAGGAACCCAGGGCGACCTGGTCCGGGCGGAAACGCTCGTGGCCCGCGGTCGCGCGCTCGCCGACGTTCTCCGGGACGACGATGCGGATCTGATCGTGTGCCTCGCGTCGGCGTCGGTTGCGCTGTTCGCCGGCCGGCTCGCCGAGTCCATCCCACAGTTCGTGGACGTCATCGCCCGCTACCGTCGCTCGACGGACCTCTTCCGGTTGACGACGGCGCTGGTGGGGGTTGCCGTCGCGACGGGCGTCAGCGGCGACGAGGACCGTGCGATCGCCTATCACGAGGAGATTCTCGAGATCACCGAGGAGCACGGCGAGTCCGCGTTGCGCGAGTACTCGCTGCTCGCGCTCGCGATGAACCGGTGGTCCGACGACCCGGTGAGCGCGACGGATCTTCTCGAACAGGGACTGCGCCTGGCCCGCGTCATCGACGACCCCCTCGGCGCCAGTTCGTGTACCGAGGTGCTGGCCTGGATCGCGGCGGCGGACGGGAAGTACCGGCGCGCCGCGGTGTTGATGGGTGCAGCCCAGACCCGTTCCCTGGCGGTCGGCAGCCCCACGGTCCTGGTTCCCAACGTCCTCGTCCACCACGAGGAGGCCGAGAAGCGGGCCCGCGACGCGCTCGCCGACTCGGTGTTCGAGGCGGCGCTACGGCAGGGTCGGAACCTGTCCGTGGAGGAGGCCTTCGCGTACGCGCTGGGCGAGCAGCAGGCCCCCGCGACGCCGGCAACCGAGGTGGTCACGCTGACCCGCCGCGAACAACAGGTGGCCGACCTGGTGGCGCAGGGCCTGACGAACAAGGCCATCGCCGCGAAGCTGGTGATCTCGCAGCGGACGGCGCAGGGGCACGTCGAGCACGTGCTGTCGAAACTCGGCTTCAACTCCCGAGCGCAGATCGCCGCTTGGGTGGTCGAGCAGCAGGCGCAGGTCCCGCCGACCGCGCCGGATGATGAGTGAGCCTCAACGATTGTGACCGGTGACGGTCCGCTTGTTGTGCCGCCATGTACCCGGTACCGAAAACAGGTACCCATTCGCGTATTTCGGCCGTCGTGCAGTCGGATGCGAGACGGCACTGTGATGAAGGTCTCAACTACCCGTCGATCGTCGCTGTGCCGTTGTGAAGCCGAGGTATCCGATGTCCGAGTCCGTCCCCTCATTGCCACAGGTCGCCGTCCTGCGACCCAGCCACGACGTGCGCTGGCGTCAGGTGCGGGTCGGGCGTGCATCGGTCGACTACGCGGTCGGCGGCCACGGCAGGCCGGTCCTGTTCCTGCACGGCTGGGGACTCGGCCCCGCAACCTACCGCACCGCGCTCCGTGAACTCGCGCACCGTGGCGTTCGTGTGTACGCCCCCGCGTTGCCCGGCTTCGGCGGCACACCCGAACTGCCGGTCGGGGAGCGGAGCATCGACGGCTACGCGAAGTGGGTCGGCCGCTTCGTCGAATCCGTCGGCATTCGCGGCCCCGTCACCGTCGTCGGCCACTCGTTCGGAGGCGGAGTCGGTGTCCGCGCCGCACACGACCACCCGGAGTACGTCGACGAGCTCGTCCTGGTCAACTCGGTCGGCGGTGCGCGGTGGCTGTCCGAAGGCATCGACCGGCCCATCCACGAGCGGCCCATCTGGGACTGGATGCTCAGCCTGCCCGCCGACGCGCTCGGGTCCCGGTCCGTCGGCCAGGTGGTCGGTGCCATCGCCGGTGTCGCGCTCCCGAACGTCATTCGTGACCCCATGGCCGTCTGGCGGGCGGGGCACCTCGCCCGCACCGCCGACCTGCGCCCCGAACTCGAGGCACTCGCCCGGCGGCAGATGCCCGTGACGCTGCTGTGGGGTACCGACGACACGGTCATCCCCGAGGCGAGCTTCGCGTCCATGCGCGAGGCGCTGGGCGAGCCGAACGTGGTCATGGTTCGTGGCAAGCACTGCTGGCCGATCGGCGACCCGGCGCGATTCGCGGACACCGTGCAGCGGGTCTTCGCGCGCGAGGGGGAGTTGGTGTCGGCATGAGCGTCGACCACGGAACCCGAACCCTGCGCACGGACGGCTTCATGGTTCGATCCTGTGCCTGCTGCGCGACGCTCTTCGCGCCCGAGACGTGGGTGTGCCGCGACTGCGACGGCGACCTCGACTGGGTGCCTGCCACGGGCCTCGGCACGGTGGTGTCGTGGACGCGGCTCGATCCCGCCGCCTCCGGGGGCGGTGATCAGGCTCTCGCGCCGCTGACCATCGCGATCGTCGAGCTCGACGAGGGTCCCTGGATCTACGCGTCGATCGAATCCTGTGGCGGAGAACCGCGCGGTGCCCGGGTCGTGTTCGAACGCGAGCCCCTCGTCGGGCGCTTCCCGGTCTTCACCCTCAGCTGAACGGCGGCCTCGGGTCGAAACGCAGCGACGAGCGCCCGGCCGCCCGCCACGCGCGGGCGGTGAGGTCCGCGTCCGCGTCCGTCACCAGGTTCCCCATCACGCGCACCGCGACCGTCATGAGCAGTCGCGACCGCATCGCGACCGGGCCGCTGACCGGGAGCATCCGCGGCACGGTCAGGAGACCCGCCAGACGCCTCGCAATGGAGAACGCGCGACCGTACTGACCGCGCAGTACCTGCGGCCACAGGTCCGTCAGGTCTCCGGCTCCCAGCACGTCCGACACCATCCGCCCCGTCTCGAGCCCGTAGTCGATGCCTTCACCGTTGAGGGGATTCACGCACGCCGCGGCATCCCCGATCAACGCCCAGTTGCGGCCTGCCACTCCCGACACCGCGCCGCCCATCGGCAGCAACGCCGATGCCACCGACCGGACCTCGCCGTCGAGCTGCCACTCGTCTCGCCGGGCGCTCGCGTACAGCTCGATCAACGGGCGCAGGGCACCCGGCGCCGGGCGGGCCGACGTGGCCAGTGTCCCGACGCCGATGTTCACGCGGCCCGATCCGAGCGGGAACACCCAGCCGTAACCAGCCTGCACCGCGCCCGCCGCATCGCGCAGCTCCAGGTGGGACGTGATCCACTCGTCGTCGCTGCGACCGGAGTCGGCGTACGCGCGGGCCGCGACTCCGTAGGCGGTGTCGCGGTGCCACTGCCTGCCCAGCTGCTTGCCGAGCGTCGACCGAACTCCGTCGGCGACGACCAGGTGTTCGCATCGCACCGTGCGGAGACCGCCGGGGGTCGCGAAGGTGACCGCGCGTACCCGGCCTGCGTCCAGGTCGACGTCCACGGCCTTGGCGCCCTGCATCATCGTCGCGCCTGCGTCCACCGCGACCCGGCGGATCCGGTCGTCGAGTTCGGTCCTCGGAACCGCGCTGCCGGTTGCGGGCAAGGAGCCGCCCGGCCAGGGCAACTGCAGTTCCTGCCCGAACCCGGTCAGGCGCAGGCCGCGGTTCACCGGCCCACCGGACAGCCACTCGCCGAGACCGAGGTGTTCGAGTTCGGCGATCGCCCGGGGCGTCAGCCCGTCCCCGCACGTCTTGTCGCGCGGGAAGACCGCGGCATCGGCGAGGACGACGTCCCGCCCGGTGCGGGCCGCCCACGCCGCGGCCGACGATCCTGCCGGACCTGCACCGACGACGAGCACCTCGGTGCGCTCCGTGGCCGGGACGGGCGCGGGTGCGGGGGGTTCGGACGGATCGGGTTCGACCGGCAGGGACACCACGGCAGTATCTTCGCAGGCGCCACGCCGGGCCCGGCGACAGCCCGGTACGCCGTGTGGGCGACGGGTTAACTACCGTGGGCACTCACGGCAGGTTGGTGAGGGGTCCGGTTGGGCATCCCGGAGAACAGGATGGGTACTGGGATCGTGAGCACGAGCGAAGTGACGAACACCGTCGTCGCCGGTGTGGACCTGGGGGACCAGGCGCTGGCAGGCGTGATGCGGACCGGGCTGGCCGACGTCGAGTCGCTGCTGGTCGGGGAGCTTTCCGACGGCGAGGACTTCCTCACCGAGGCTGCGCTGCACCTGGCGAAAGCGGGTGGAAAGCGGTTTCGGCCCCTGTTCACGCTGCTGACCGCGCAGCTGGGCCCGAACGGCACGGACCAGTCGGTCGTCACCGCGGCGACCGTGGTGGAACTGGTGCACCTGGCCACGCTGTACCACGACGACGTGATGGACGAGGCGTCCATGCGGCGCGGCGCGCCCAGCGCGAACTCCCGCTGGGGGAACAGCGTCGCGATCCTGGCCGGCGACTACCTGTTCGCGCACGCCTCCCGCCTGGTGTCGACGCTCGGACCCGACGCGGTGCGGATCATCGCCGAGACCTTCGCGGCACTGGTCACCGGCCAGATGCGCGAGACCATCGGAGCCAAGGAGTCGCAGGACCCGGTCGAGCACTACCTCAAGGTCGTGTGGGAGAAGACCGGCTCGCTGATTGCCGCGTGCGGGCGTTTCGGCGGCACCTTCTCCGGAGCGTCGGCAGCCGACGTCGAGCGCCTCGAGCGCCTCGGCGACGCGGTCGGCACCGCCTTCCAGATCGTCGACGACATCATCGACATCTCCTCGGCGTCCGAGCAGTCCGGGAAGACGCCGGGCACCGATCTCCGTGAGGGCGTCCACACGCTTCCGGTGCTCTACGCGCTGCGCGAGGAGGGACCGGACGCCGACCGGCTCCGGGTGCTCCTCGCCGGGCCGGTCACCGACGACGCGGACGTCGCCGAAGCGCTCGAGCTGCTCGAGCGGTCGCCCGGCATGACGGCGGCCAAGGCCAAGCTCGAGGAGTACGTCGAGCTGGCCCGAACCCAGCTTGCCGAGCTCCCGCAGGGCCCGGCGAACGAGGCGCTCAAGCGGCTCGTCGAATACACGGTGGCGCGCGTCGGCTGACGTAACGTCTGCAGGGGAGGGAACTCCCACCCCGGGGATGCTCGTTCACCTGGTGGCGGGTCGGCAGGGACGGCCGGCCGATCGGGATCGAGTCGGGAAGGCGCCGCTGTGCATCGGTATTCGAACGGGGTGAAGACCTTCGGTCTGCTCGTCGTCATGTCCGCGCTGATCGTGTTCATCGGTTCGCTCTTCGGTAACCGCACGATCCTGCTGTTCTCGATCGTGCTCGCGGTCGGTGCCAATGCCTACGCGTACTTCAACAGCGACAAGCTGGCGCTGCGAGCGATGCACGCGCAGCCGATCACCGAGGTCGAGGCACCGGTCATCTACCGGATCGTCCGCGAACTCGCGACGGCAGCCCACCAGCCGATGCCCCGCCTGTACATCAGTCCGACCGCGGCCCCCAACGCCTTCGCGACCGGACGCAATCCGCGCAACGCGGCGGTCTGCTGCACGAGCGGGATCCTGCAGATCCTCGACGAGCGGGAGCTTCGCGCCGTCCTCGGTCACGAGCTCTCGCACGTGTACAACCGGGACATCCTCATCTCGTCCGTCGCCGGGGCGATGGCCGCGGTGATCTCCGGGCTCGCGAACATGGCGATGTACGCGAGCATGTTCGGTGGCCGCGGGGAGGGCAGGCCAAACCCCTTGGCGTTGCTGCTGGTGTCGCTGCTCGGTCCGATCGCCGCGACCGTCGTGAAGCTCGCCGTCTCCCGATCCCGGGAGTATCAGGCGGACCAGTCCGGTGCCGAGCTGACCGGGGACCCGCTGGCGCTCGCGTCGGCGCTGCGCAAGCTCGAGCGCGGGACCCAGGCGGCACCACTGCCGCCCGAGCCGAAGCTTGCGGCGCAGTCGCACATGATGATCGCCAACCCGTTCCGGGCGGGCGACAGGATGAGCCGGATGTTCTCGACGCACCCACCGATGGCGGACCGGATTGCCCGTCTCGAGAATCTCGCGGGCAGACGACTCCCGGAGTAGCCCTCGCTGCCGTAGGTTTACCGTCCGGTACGTGAACTTCATCGGGAACGGGCGCTCAATGAGAACGACAACGACGCTGTTCGGAGCATTCGTGGTGATCGCGGGTGCGGTGCTGCTCCCCGCGGGCGCTGCCCAGGCGGATCCCGCCGGCTTCACCACGTCGAGCATCTTCCTCGACGCGACGGTCGGTCCCGACGGGACCCGGCACTGCAACGTCGAGGCCGATCTGTACGTGCCCGACGAGGCGTCCGCGGCGAACCCCGTACCCGCCGTGCTGACCACGCACGGGTTCGGTCAGACCAAGGACGCGCAGGCACCGACAGCCGAGTTCCTCGCTGCTCGCGGCTACGTCGTGCTCGCCTACTCCGGTCTGGGCTTCGGTGGCACCGGGTGCAAGGTCACCATCGACAGTCCCGATCCGGACGGTCAGGCAGCGCAGGACCTCGTCAGCTTCCTCGGCGGCGCCGACGGGATCGCGTTCGAGGACGCCGCCCACACCCGACCCGTCCCCGGTCTGGACAGCGTGGTCCGCGACACCGTCGCCCAGGACGGTCGGACGCTGCCGAACGATCCACGGGTGGGCATGGTCGGCGGGTCGTACGGCGGCGCGATCCAGTTCGCCGCGGCCGCCGTCGACCCCCGGATCGACGCGATCGTGCCGATGATCACGTGGAACGATCTGACCTACTCGCTGGCGCCGAACAGCGCCGAGGCGACGGTCGGTGTGTCCGGTGCGATCCCCGGCGCGACGAAGACGTCGTGGGCGTCGATCTTCAGCGCTGCAGGTGTCACGGCTCCCGGGAGTGCGGGTTACCGGAGCGACCCGACCAAGCTTCTCGGCTGCCCGAACTTCGCCGACGCGACCTGTGGCGCGCTGGTCACCTCCTACACGCAGGGGTTCCCGGATACGCAGGCCGTCGATTTCCTGCGGTCCGCGTCCGTGGCGTCCTACGTCGACCGGATCCACACACCCACCCTGCTGATCCAGGGCGCGGAGGACACCCTGTTCAACCTCAACGAGGCCACCGCGACGTTCGAGGCGCTGCAGCGGCGGGGTGTCGAGGTCAAAATGATCTGGCAGCAGCGCGGTCACTCCTCCGGCGGGGACGCGAGCCTGCTCGCGGGCGGCACGACCCGACCCGATCCGGACACGCAGTACACGACCGCGCGGTACCTGGACTGGTTCGAGCACCATCTCGGGGACTCCACCGGCGACACCGGCCCGACCTTCGCATATCACCAGGACTGGGTTGGTTCGGACGTGGACAGCGCCGACAGCTACGCCACGGCGGAGGCGCCGGAAGTGGGCACCGACACGGTGCTGTACCTGTCCGCGGACGGCCGGCTCGTGGCCGACAGTGGCGACATCCGGCCCGGGGCACGGACGCTGTCGACGCCGGCCGGGGGAGTGGTTCAGGGATCGACCCCGTCCAACATCCAGGTCGCGCCGGGGCCGCGGCCGGAAACCCAGCCTGCGGGCAGCTTCGTGGAGTGGACCGGTGCTGCGCTGGACGCCCCCGTCGACGTCGTCGGCACGCCGACCGCCACGCTGCGGATCTCCACTCCCACTCCGGTGACCGGGAACGCCGACGCCGTCGTGGTCTTCGCGAAGTTGTACGACGTCGCCCCGGACGGCTCGGCGACGTTGATCAACGGCCACGTCGCGCCTGTCCGGATCGTCGACCCGGCGGCATCGGTCCGGATCACGCTGCCCGCGATCGTGCACCGGTTCGACGCCGGTCACAGCGTGCGCCTGGTGGTGTCGGGCAGTGACTCGAACTTCCGGGGTGGACTCGTACCGCGAGACGTGATCGTCGCAGCGGATGCGGGCCAGCAGTTGGCACTGCCCGTCGTCGACGGCTGAGGGACCGTGACGAGCGACGCCGGGCCGCCCGGACGGGTGGCCCGGCGTCGATGCCGCGACGGGTCGAGTGCCTAGCGGTAGTTGACGAACTGCAGCGCGATACCGAAGTCCTCGCCCTTGAGCAGTGCGATGACGGCCTGAAGGTCGTCGCGCTTCTTGGAGCTGACGCGCAGTTCCTCGCCCTGGATCTGCGCCTTGACGCCCTTCGGGCCCTCGTCGCGGATCTTCTTCGAGATCTTCTTGGCGTTCTCGGTCGAGATGCCCTGCACCAGGGACCCGGTGAGCTTGTAGATCTTGCCGGACTGTGCCGGTTCGCCGGCGTCGAAGGCCTTGAGGGAGATGTCGCGGCGGATCAGCTTCTCCTTGAAGACGTCGAGGGCCGCCTTCAGCCGCTCCTCGGTGTCCGCCGTCAGCGTGATGGATTCCTCGCCGGACCACTCGATGCCCGCGCCGGTTCCCCGGAAGTCGAAGCGCGTGTTCAGCTCCTTCTCGGCCTGATGCAGAGCGTTGTCCACTTCCTGTCGCTCGACCTTGCTCACCACATCGAAGGACGAATCCGCCACGTCAATCTCCCTACGTTCGTCGGTCCCCGTCGAGGCTCTCGGGGGTTGGGAACCCACGATAACCACCCGGTTTGCATTCACCCGCCCCGGTGGTTGTATTGTTCTCAACGCGCCAGGGAGAACCGGGACGCCCGAAAGGGGGGACCGAGGAATCCTGGATGACACCAGGCAGGTTGCCCGAGCGGCCAATGGGAGCGGACTGTAAATCCGTCGGCTTACGCCTACGTAGGTTCGAATCCTACACCTGCCACCCCTGGGTCCCAGCGAGTGCGAACTCGCTGGGGCTTGGTGGTTAGACAGTCCGAATATGGGTCCTGACCAGGCGGTTTGGAACTCCGGACGCAGACTGTGTAACCTTCTGGAGGCTTCAAAGCGCGGCCAACGCGCGGCGGAGCACGCCCCCTTAGCTCAGTCGGCAGAGCGTTTCCATGGTAAGGAAAAGGTCAACGGTTCGATTCCGTTAGGGGGCTCGCTGGATGGGTGCCGCGTACAGTGGGACCGATGCATCGAGGCGGTGTAGCTCAGTCGGTAGAGCAAACGACTCATAATCGTTGTGTCGCCGGTTCAAGTCCGGCCATCGCTACAAACCTGACCAGACTCTGGTCGACCGAAGATCAGAGTGCCCCACAGTTTCTCCGAAAGAAGGCGTACCCGTGGCCTCCTCCACAGACATTCGTCCCAAGATCACCTTGGCCTGCGAGGTATGCAAGCACCGGAACTACATCACCAAGAAGAACCGGCGCAACGACCCCGATCGCCTCGAGCTGAAGAAGTTCTGCCCGAACTGCGGAACCCACCAGGCGCACCGGGAATCCAAGTAGCATCGATCGCGTGCCCCGCCAGTGCGGGGTGCGCGATTTTTTTTGGCCGCGACGCAAGGGCCGGGTACGGGATTGTCCGTGGCCGGCCCATCGCTGTGTTCACTCGCAAGTGTGCGTCCACTGCAGATAGGGTCCCGTTCCGGTGAAACTGAACGCTGATCTCGTTGGCCTGCATCACAGGTTCAGCGACTACTACGAGGTCGGCCGCGAGAAGGTGCGCGAATACGCGCGAGCGGTCAAGGACGACCATGCCTCGCATCTCGACGAGGCCGCCGCTGCCGAGCTCGGCCACGACTCGCTCGTGGCACCGCTCACCTTCATCTCGGTGTTCGGGTTCCTCGCCCAGGAGGAGTTCTTCGAGTCGCTCGGAATCGAACTCGACCTGAGCAACATCCTGCACACCGATCAGCGGTTGGTGTTCCACCGTCCGATGAAGGTCGGCGACCGGCTCTACTGCGACGTGTACGTCGATTCGTTCCGGGTCATGGGCGGCAGCGACATCATCGTCACCCGCAACGACATCGCCGACGAGAACGGTGAGCCCGTGCTCACCACCTACACCACCCTGATGGGTCGGCACGTCGAGGAGGGTGAGTGATGGCGCTCAGGCGTTTCGAGGACGTGGTGGCCGGACAGGAGCTGCCGGAGTCGCTGGTGACGCTGACGCGCGCCGATCTCGTGCAGTACGCCGGCGTCGCCGGCGACCCCAACCCGATCCACTGGGACGACACGGTCGCCCGATCAGTGGGTTTGCCAATGGCCGTCGCGCACGGCATGCTGACGATGGGTGTCGGAGCCGGGTACATCACGTCCTGGCTCGGAGATCCGGGAGCGGTACTCGAGTACAACGTCCGTTTCACCAGCCCTGTCTACGTACCCAACGACGGCAAGGGCGCCGAGATCGAGCTGTCCGGTAAGGTACGCTCGGTTGACGAGGCGGACCGCACTGCGGTGGTTGCCATCGTGGCGAAGGTGGACGGCAAGAAGATCTTCGGTCGAGCTGCCGCAACCGTCCGACTCGGCTGAGTAGGCCGATTGGGTTTGTTAGACCACCGTGCAGTACACTGAGATTTCTGGGATCGTTCAGCGCTGCGCGCTGCCCTACGGCGTCGAGCCGACCGGGGTGGCGCGCATGTTGTGTGGTCACAGAGTTGGTTGAGTCGGGAGCGACGTAGTCGTGATCGCCAACCAAAGGGGCGTAGCTCAATTGGCAGAGCAGCGGTCTCCAAAACCGCAGGTTGCAGGTTCAAGTCCTGTCGCCCCTGCCCCGGATGTCAGCAACTGAGAGGAACGACGGTGAGCGACGATCGCGGAAAGGCCGAGAACTCGACGGGGTCCTCGGACGCCGACGACGTCGCCGCGAGCGCCGCGTCCTCTCGACCGACTGGCAAGCGTCCGGGCCGCCGTTCCAGCGCGGCCGCGGACTCGTCCGCGGCGACCACGGTCGCCGCCACCACTGGAGCTTCCTCCGTGACCGCCCCGCCGGCGAAGAAGGCGGAGAAGCCGCGCAAGGAGAACATCTTCAAGCGCCTGCGCCGGTTCCTGCGCGAGGTCATCGCCGAGCTGCGCAAGGTGATCTGGCCGAACCGCAAGCAGATGGTCACCTACACCACGGTCGTGCTCGTCTTCGTGGCGTTCATGGTGGCGTACATCAGTGGATTGGACTTGGCGTTCATCAAGGGCGTCACCTGGTTGTTCGGCTGACCCCGCACAACCACCCGCAATGAGAGGAAGCGAGCGCGCCAGTGAGCACCCCCGATAACGACGCAATTGAGGCCGTGGCCGGAGAGCCCGTTGCCGATGACGCGGTCGCTGCGGAGCCCGCTGACGGCGTGATCGCCGACGAGGCAGTCGAGGCCGAGGCGACCGAGGCAGTGGCCGAGGCCTCCGACGACGCCGGCGATGTCGCCGAGGAGCCCGTCGATCCCGTCGCCGAGATGAAGGCTGCGCTCCGCCGCGCCCCGGGCGACTGGTACGTCATCCACTCGTACGCCGGGTACGAGAACAAGGTGAAGGCCAACCTGGAGACCCGCGTTCAGAACCTCGACGTCGGCGACTACATCTTCCAGGTCGAGGTTCCGACCGAAGAGGTCACCGAGATCAAGAACGGCCAGCGGAAGCAGGTCAACCGGAAGGTTCTGCCGGGCTACATCCTCGTCCGCATGGAGCTCAACGACGAGTCGTGGGGTGCGGTGCGCAACACCCCCGGCGTCACCGGATTCGTCGGGGCCACCTCGCGCCCGTCGCCGTTGACCATCAACGAGGTCGTCAAGTTCCTGATGCCGCAGCAGGGCGCGAAGAAGCCCGCTGCCGCAGCGGCCGCCGCCGGCGGCGACACCTCGTCCGAGACCGCCGCCAAGCCGCTGATCGAGGTCGACTTCGAGGTCGGCGAATCGGTCACCGTCATGGACGGTCCGTTCGCGACGCTGCCCGCCAGCATCAGCGAGGTCAACGCCGAACAGCAGAAGCTCAAGGTTCTGGTGTCGATCTTCGGCCGCGAGACGCCGGTCGAGCTGTCGTTCAACCAGGTCTCGAAGATCTAGTCACGAACGCTCCGGCCGCGGTTCGCCAGATGATGCGGCCCACACACTTGCACTGCAGCAAGAAACACACCCGCAAGAAATAGGAACGAAGATGCCCCCCAAGAAGAAGAAGCTCGCTGGGCTGATCAAGCTTCAGATCCAGGCCGGTCAGGCGAACCCTGCCCCGCCCGTGGGTCCCGCGCTCGGTCAGCACGGCGTGAACATCATGGAGTTCTGCAAGGCCTACAACGCGGCCACCGAGTCGCAGCGCGGCAACGTGATCCCCGTGGAGATCTCCGTCTACGAGGACCGGACCTTCGACTTCAAGTTGAAGACCCCGCCGGCCGCCAAGCTGCTGCTCAAGGCTGCAGGCGTCCAGAAGGGCTCCGGCGAGCCGCACAAGACCAAGGTCGCGACCGTGACCATGGACCAGGTGCGCGAGATCGCGAAGACCAAGCAGGAAGACCTCAACGCCAACGACATCGACGCCGCCGCGAAGATCATCGCCGGCACCGCCCGTTCCATGGGCATCGTCGTCGAGGGCTGAGAGAAGCGAAGCCCGCCTTGGGCTCCGTAGGCTGCTCCACTCCTGCTTCGGCTGACCGCCGAACGGAACCAGAACGCGTGGGAGGACCGGCCAGGTCCGCAACCACAACCGAATCATTCACCGCCGGGCAGAACGTTCCGCGGTGAGAAGTAAGGACAGAAACATGGCAAAGCGCAGCAAGGCGTACCTCGCCGCCGCCGAGAAGGTCGATCCCACCAAGCTTTACAGCCCGCTGCAGGCTGCGAAGCTCGCGAAGGAGACCTCCTCGTCGAAGATGGACGCGACCGTCGAGGTCGCCGTTCGTCTCGGCGTCGATCCCCGTAAGGCGGACCAGATGGTTCGCGGCACCGTCAACCTCCCGCACGGCACCGGTAAGACCGCCCGTGTCATCGTGTTCGCCGCAGGCGAGAAGGCCGCCGAGGCCGAGGCCGCCGGCGCGGACGCCGTCGGCGCCGAGGACCTGATCGAGCGGATCCAGGGCGGCTGGCTGGACTTCGATGCCGCGATCGCCACCCCGGACCAGATGGCCAAGGTCGGCCGCATCGCCCGCGTCCTCGGACCGCGTGGCCTGATGCCGAACCCGAAGACGGGCACCGTCACCACCGATGTGGCGAAGGCTGTTGCGGACATCAAGGGCGGCAAGATCAACTTCCGCGTCGACAAGCAGGCCAACCTGCACTTCGTGATCGGCAAGGCGTCCTTCGACGACGCCAAGCTGGTCGAGAACTACGGCGCCGCGCTGGACGAGATCCTGCGTGCGAAGCCGTCGTCGGCCAAGGGTCGCTACGTCAAGAAGGTCACGGTTTCGACCACCACCGGACCGGGCATCCCGGTGGATCCGAACCGCACCCGCAACCTCCTCGAGGATGCTGACGCGTAAGTTCGCGCTGAACACGGCGAAGGGCCGGTCGGGAGTGTGCTCCCGACCGGCCCTTCGGCATGTCGCCAGGTGGTACGACGCCGGGCGACAGCAGCCGGCCACTGCCGCGGCGGGACCCGCCTGACAGGCGCAGCGGGGACGCCGGCCCGGGGCGCGCGTCCGCGGTCGGCGGACACGATTTGGTGTCGGGACGCGTGTCGCGTATTCTTCTTCGAAGAGTTCGACCAGTTCGAGTTCACCCCAAGAAGTTCTACCAAAGACCGTTGGTCACCGGTGTGCGCTGCATGCAGCGAGATCGGTTGAAGGTCCGGAGCAGGTCCGGCGGCCCACGCAGGAGGACGAGGTAGGGGAGAGGTTGTTCCCGGCGTGAGCCGTGTCCATCGCTCCTCGTTTACGCCCCGTGTGCCCTGCACCGGGGCGTTTGTCGTGTTACGGCTCCTTCCGCCGGATGTTCACACCGTCCGGCAGGACGCACCAACACGATGTCACGAGAGGAGGCGAAGTATGGCAAAGCCCGAGAAGGTCACCGCGGTCGCGGAGATCACCGAGCAGTTCAAGGGTTCGACTGCCGCCGTCATCACGGAGTTCCGTGGTCTGTCGGTGACGAGTCTGACGCAGCTGCGTCGCGCCCTCGGAGAAGGCGCTACCTACTCCGTCGCCAAGAACACCCTGGTCAAGCGTGCCGCCGCTGAGGCGGGCGTCGAGGGCCTTGACGACCTGTTCGTCGGACCGACCGCCATTGCATTCATCAAGGGCGAGCCGGTCGACGCCGCGAAGGCACTGAAGGCCTTCGCGAAGGACAACAAGGCACTCGTCATCAAGGGCGGCTACATGGACGGCGCTGCGCTGTCCGTGGACGAGGTCAACAAGATCGCGGACCTCGAGTCCCGCGAGATCTTGCTCGCCAAGCTCGCCGGCGCGATGAAGGGCAACTTGGCAAAGGCCGCAGGCCTGTTCAATGCTCCCGCCTCGCAGGTGGCCCGTCTGGCCGCCGCGCTGCAGGACAAGAAGGCAGCGGAAGGTTCCGCCGCCGAAAGCTGATCCGCAACGAGACGTCGGGCCGCACGGCGCGAGGTCTTGCGTATCACGTACCACCACCCATCCCACCTCGTCGCGGATCAGCGACATGGGACTTACAGGAAGGACGCCATCATGGCGAAGCTCACCACCGAAGAGTTGCTGGACCAGTTCAAGGAGCTCACCCTCCTCGAGCTCTCGGAGTTCGTGAAGGCATTCGAGGAGACCTTCGAGGTCACCGCTGCTGCTCCGGTCGCCGTTGCCGCTGCCGGCGCTCCGGCTGCTGCCGCCGAGGCCGCTGAGGAGCAGGACGAGTTCGACGTCATCCTCGAGGGTGCCGGCGACAAGAAGATCCAGGTCATCAAGGTCGTCCGTGAGGTCGTCTCCGGCCTGGGCCTGAAGGAGGCCAAGGACCTCGTCGAGGGTGCGCCGAAGCCGATCCTCGAGAAGGTCGCCAAGGAGGCCGCCGAGGCCGCCAAGGAGAAGCTCGAGGCTGCCGGCGCGAAGATCACCGTCAAGTAAGACGCGTGTCGCGTGACGCTTCGGCGTCAGCTCTGATCGAAGAGGGCCGCTCCCCGTCGGGGAGCGGCCCTTTTCGTGTGCGCACCGCGTGTCTGCGGGACTTGTCCACAGCCATCCGTTCGAATGGTGAACAAAGTTTCATCGGATCCCGTGCGGTGTATTGCACTCTCTTCTTACTCGTGAGTAGGATCGGTGGTCACGGGTACCACATTGATGCGATACAGTGACGCAACCCACAGTGGGGGTACCTGTCGAGCTGCGTGGAGGTTAGTGGTGGGAGTCGAGGTAGCGGTCGAGGGGCTGACGAAGTCGTTCGGTTCGCAAAAGATCTGGCAGGACGTCACGCTGACGCTGCCTGCGGGGGAGGTCAGCGCGCTGCTGGGCCCGTCCGGTACCGGTAAGTCCGTGTTCCTCAAGTCACTGATCGGCCTGCTGCGTCCCGAGCAGGGATCCATCGTGATCGACGGCACGGACATCCTCCAGTGCTCGTCCAAGGAGCTCTACGAGATCCGGCAGATGTTCGGTGTCCTCTTCCAGGACGGCGCGCTGTTCGGCTCGATGAACCTCTACGACAACGTGGCCTTCCCGCTGCGGGAGCACACCAAGAAGTCCGAGTCCGACATCCGCAAGATCGTGATGGAGAAGCTCGAGCTCAACGGTCTGCTCGGCGCGGAGAACAAGCTGCCCGGCGAGATCTCCGGCGGTATGCGCAAGCGAGCCGGCCTTGCCCGCGCGCTTGTGCTCGACCCGGAGATCATCCTCGTCGACGAGCCGGACTCGGGCCTCGACCCGGTCCGCACCACGTACCTGAGCCAGCTGCTGATCGACATCAACGCGCAGATCGACGCGACGATTCTGATCGTGACGCACAACATCAACCTGGCCCGCACCGTCCCGGACAACCTCGGCATGCTCTTCCGCAAGCAGCTGGTCATGTTCGGACCACGCGAAGTGCTGCTCACCAGTGAGGAGCCGGTCGTCAAGCAGTTCCTCAACGGCAGCAAGATCGGCCCGATCGGCATGTCGGAGGAGAAGGACGACTCCCAGATGGCCGCCGAGCTGGCGATGAAGGAAGCCGGCCACCACGACGGTTCGCAGGAGGTGTCCGGCGTGGTCCCGCAGATGCAGGCGACCCCGGGGATGCCCATCCGGCAGGCCGTCCACCGCAGGCAGGACCGCGTCCGTTCCATCCTGCACACGCTGCCGGCGGAGGCGCAGGCGAGCATCATCGAGAGCTTCGGCGACTCCGACGACGCCACACAGGTGATCCCTGCCTACAGTGACGCCGCAGCGGACTCGTCCTGGGGTCACGGGTAGCCGCGGGTGGGGGGATCGAAGAGTGCGCTGCTGAGTCCACTGTCAGCGGCGCTGACCCAGGCCGGCCTGATCGTCCAGCTGTTCGTCGACGTCGTCAGGAACACCTTCCGCAAGCCGTTCCAGTTTCGTGAGTTCATCGAGCAGGCCTGGTTCATCGCCAGCGTGACCATCCTGCCGACGGCGCTCGTCGCGATTCCGTTCGGCGCGGTCGTGTCGCTTCAGACCGGTTCACTGATCAAGCAGCTCGGCGCGGAGGCGTTCACGGGCGCAGCCAGCGTGCTGGCCGTGATCCAGCAGGGCAGTCCGATCGTGACCGCCCTGCTCATCGCGGGCGCCGCGGGGTCCGCGGTGACGGCCGATCTCGGCTCGCGCACGATTCGTGAGGAGATCGACGCGATGGAGGTGCTCGGCATCGATCCGGTGCACCGGCTCGTCGTCCCCCGGGTGCTCGCGATGGTTCTCGTCGCGCTGCTGCTCAACGGTCTCGTCTCGGTTGTCGGTATCGCAGGCGGCTACTTCTTCAACGTGATCCTCCAGGGTGGAACGCCGGGTGCGTACCTGGCGTCGTTCTCGGCGCTGGCCCAGCTCCCCGACCTGTACGTGGCGGAGGCGAAGGCGGCGATCTTCGGTGTCATCGCAGGTGTCGTCGCGGCGTACAAGGGTCTGCACCCCAACCCCGGCCCGAAGGGTGTGGGCGAGGCGGTGAATCAGACCGTCGTCATCACGTTCCTGCTGCTCTTCTTCGCGAACCTGATCCTGACGATGGTGTACCTGCAGATCGTTCCGGCGAAGGGGGCATGAGTCGATGACCATCGCCAAGGGCCGCGGTGACCGCACCGCGATGTTCGCCCGTCGGGTGGGCCGGGCACCGCTGCACGTGCTCGACCGCGCCGGCGACCAGATGTCGTTCTACGCCCGCGCCATCGGCTGGATTCCCCGGACCATCACCCACTACGGCCGTGAGGTGCTGCGCCTGCTCGCCGAGGTCACCTTCGGCAGCGGTGCCCTCGCGGTCATCGGCGGCACGATCGGCGTGATCGTGATGATGTCCGGCTTCACCGGCGTCGTGGTCGGACTCCAGGGATACGCGGCGCTCGACCAGCTCGGCAGCTCGGTGCTCACGGGCTTCCTGTCCGCATACGTCAACACGCGTGAGATCGCGCCCATCGTGGCGGCGCTCGCGTTGTCGGCGACCGTCGGCTGTGGCTTCACCGCGCAGCTGGGCGCCATGCGGATCTCGGAGGAGATCGACGCGCTCGAGGTGATGGCGGTGCCGTCGGTGCCGTTCCTCGTCACGACCCGCATGGTCGCGGGATTCGTCGCGGTCATCCCGCTCTACATCGTGGGCCTGCTGGCCTCGTACTTCGCCTCGCGGATCATCAGCACGGTCTTCAACGGCCAGTCGACCGGCTCGTACGACCACTACTTCAACCTGTTCCTGCCACCGGCCGACGTGCTGTGGTCGTTCGGCAAGGTGCTGGTCTTCGCGTTCGTGCTCATCATGATCCACTGCTACTACGGCTACACCGCGTCCGGCGGTCCCGCCGGCGTCGGCGTCGCGGTGGGGCGTGCGGTGCGTACCGCCATCGTCACCATCGCGGTGCTCGACTTCTTCCTGAGCCTCGCGATCTGGGGCACCACGACGACGGTGCGGGTGGCGGGATGAGTACCGACATCTCGGCGCTGCGACGCCGCACGCTCGGCGTGGTGTTCTTCCTCGTCCTCGCGCTGTTCCTCGCGTTCACGATCGGCATGTACAACAAGTCGTTCACCAAGTCCGTGAATGTCAGTCTCGTCACCGACACGGTGGGAAACTCGCTGCCCGCCCATGCCGATGTGAAGGTCCGTGGGCTGATCGTCGGAGAGGTCCGCTCGACGACGACGGAGAAGGGCGAGGTCACCTCGCAACTCGCGATCGCCCCGGACAAGGCCGAACTCATCCCCTCCAACACGACGGCCCGGCTGCTGCCCAAGACACTGTTCGGTGAGCGGTACGTGGCCCTGATCGTTCCCGAGGGTGGCACCGCGGCGCCGATCTCCGACGGCGACACCCTCTACCAGGACACCAGCGGCAATGCGATCGAGGTCGGTGAGCTGCTCGACGGGTTGCTGCCCCTCCTGCAGGCGGTTCCTCCGCAGGACCTCGCCAACACCCTCGGTGCACTGAACCAGGCCCTCACGGGTCGCGGCGACGAGATCGGGCTGAGCCTGGAGCGTCTCGAGACGATCTTCGCGGGCGTCAACTCCGAGCTGCCGAATCTCGAACAGTCCCTGCGCGGGCTCGCCGACTTCTCGCAGACGTACTCGGAGGCGGCACCCGAGCTCGTGAACGCACTCGACAACCTGCGAACGACCGGCGCGACCGTCGTCCAGCAGCAGAACCAGATCCGCGCGCTCATGTCCGCGGCGACCGCGACTGCGGGCACCACGGCCGACTTCCTGCAGGCCAACCGCGACTCGCTCATCTCGATCACCGCCGATTCGCGGGAGACGCTCGAGGTGCTCGCCGCGGCGTCGCCGACCTTCGGCTGCATGTTCGCGCAGTTCGTGCCGATCGTGGAACGGGCCAACGGCATCCTGGGCCTCAACCCGGACGGCAGCCTGCAGGACCACCCGGGTGCGCGGGCGGCGACGGTGTTCGTCAACCCGAAGGGCCGCTACCTGCCGAACCAGGACGAGCCGCGACTCTTCGACGACCGTGGTGCCAAGTGCTACACACCCGCCGGTCCGGGGGAGAACTTCCCGCAGTACCCGGGCGGGTCCTACAACGACGGCGCCTACCAGGTGCCCTCGCGCAATCCCGGCCCGTCCTACGTGCCGTCGCCGGCGGCGCCGCAGTACGCACCCGTCCCGGGTGCCACGCCCGCGAGTTACACCGGATCGACGTATGAACAGGACACGTTGGCAGTGATCTACGGGACGGGCACAGGGACGACGCCCGAGGACGTGCCCGGCTGGACGACGCTGCTGGGAGCGCCCGCCCTGCGCGGAGCGGAGGTGAGCGTCCGATGAAGGCACAGTTGAGGGGGCTCGCAGGTCCGCTGACGAAGCTCGTGCTCTTCGCTGTCGTGACGATCACGGCGACCGCGCTGCTGGCGTTCACCATCGCGAACACCGGTGGCGGTGGCGGCACCCGCTTCACCGCGATCTTCTCCGACGTCACCTCGCTCAACAAGGGTGACGAGGTCCGCATCGCGGGTGTCCGCGTCGGGCAGGTCGATGCGATCTCGATCGTCAACGACCGGGAGGCGAAGGTCGAGTTCTCCCTGACGGATCGTGACTGGCTTCCCGCCGGATCAACGGCGACCATCCGTTACCGGAACCTGGTGGGTCAGCGCTACATCGCTCTCGAGCAGGGCGACGGTCCGCAGGGCGTCAAGATGACCGGGGGGCAGACGATCGACCTGGCCCACACCAAACCCGCCGTGAACCTCACCACCTTGTTCAACGGGTTCCGGCCGCTGTTCCAGACACTCAGCGCCGACGACGTGAACAAGCTGTCGTACCAGATCATCCAGGTCTTCCAGGGGGAGGGCGGGACCATCTCGGAACTCGTGCGCAACACGGCGTCCCTGACCAACACCATCGCCGACCGGGACCGCGTGATCGGCGACGTGATCGACAACCTCAATGTCGTTCTCGCGACGGTGAACGAGCACGACGAGGAACTCAGCTCTTTGATCGTGAACACGCAGCAGCTGGTGACCGGGCTCGCGAACGACCGCGGAGTGGTCGGCGACGCCGTCACGTCGCTCGCCGTCCTCACCGACACCGCCGCCGACGTGCTGGAGCCGACCCGACCCTCGATCCAGGGTTCGGTGTCCGCGTTGAACACCCTCGCGGGCACGTTGAACGAGCAGAGCGACGAGGTGAACGCGGTCCTGGCGAACCTGCCGGTCAAGCTCGAGAAGCTCAGCCGCATCGCGAGTTTCGGGTCGTGGTTCCAGTTCTACCTCTGCGGCATCGACGTCGTCGCCGGTCCGGGTGACTCGCCGTACCTGAACCTGCCCACCGGACTGCCGACGGTCAACCAGCCGCTCTACACGAACGCGGCCCCGCGCTGCTCGGCGAACGGAGCCGGCCAGTGAGCGAGTCACGGCGCAGCCCCGCGCAGACCGGAGCGCTCGGCATCGTCATCGTCCTGCTCGCGACGATGTCGGCGTTCTTCCTCGACGACCTGCCGATCATCGGTGCGGGATCGACGTACCGGGCGGAGTTCAGCGAGGCCGCCGGGCTCAAACCCGACAACGAGGTCCGGATCGCCGGGGTGAAGGTCGGCAAGGTCACCGACGTGTCCCTGGAGGGTGACCGCGTCGAGGTCGCGTTCAAGGTGCAGGACGCCTGGGTGGGAGATCAGACCACCGCGTCGATCCAGATCAAGACGATCCTCGGGCAGAAGTACCTCGCACTCGATCCCCGGGGCAACGAGTCCCTCTCGCCGAGCGAGACGATCCCGCTGGACCGGACGACGTCGCCCTACGACGTGATCGACGCCTTCTCCAGCGCGGCGACGACGCTCGAGAAGATCGACACCCCGCAGTTGGCGCAGAGCATGCAGACCCTGTCGGAGGCCTTCGAGGGCACTCCCGCCGACATCCGTGCCTCCCTCGACGGAGTCGCCCGGCTGTCGCAGACGATCGAGAGCCGGGACGCCGAGCTGACCAAGTTGTTCGCCGCGACCGCGAAGACGTCGACCGTGCTGGCGGACCGCAACGAAGAGTTCACCGAGCTGATCTCCAGCGCCGGGCTGCTCCTCGGGGAGCTCAACGCTCGCCAGCAGTCGATCGCGCAACTGCTGACCGGCACGCAGCGGTTGTCGACGCAGCTCACCGGACTGGTCCGGGACAACGAGGCACAGATCGGGCCGGCGCTGGAACAACTGCGCGGGGTGGTGCAGATCCTGCAGGACAACAACGAGAACCTGAACCAGGCGATGAAGCTGTACGCGCCGTTCACCCGGTTGTACGCGAACATCGTCGGAAACGGCCGCTGGTTCGACCAGGTCGTGGTCAACCTGACCCCGCCGGGGCTGCCCTTGATTCCGGGCTACCGCGATCCGGTGCGCACGCTGGGAGACAACTGATGACGGGCGTGACAGCGGGGCGGATGCCGAAGTTCAGTCGAGCCCAGATCCTCACCACGGTCGGGGTGGTGATCGCCGTACTGGTGGTCGCGATCGGCGGATGGTGGATCTACGCCCGGGCCGGGACCACGACGGTCACCGCGTACTTCGACAAGTCCGTCGGCATCTACGCTGGCTCGGACGTCCGCGTGCTCGGCGTCAAGGTCGGTGAGGTCAACGAGGTGACGCCACTGGGCGACGAGGTCCGCGTGGTGATGCGGGTCGACCGTGGTGTCGACGTCCCGGCCGACGCGAAGGCGGCCCAGGTCACCCCCTCGGTGGTGGCGGACCGCTACATCCAGCTCGCCCCCGCGTATTCCGGTGGCCCCGTGATGGAGTCGGGCGCCACGATCCCGAGGGAACGGACCGCAACGCCGGTCGAGGTGGACCAGTTGTACGCGAGCATCGAGGACCTGTCCGACGCGCTCGGCCCGAACGGCGCCAACAAGGACGGCGCACTGACGAACCTGGTCGACACGGCCGCGGCGAACCTCGAGGGCAACGGCGAGGCGCTCGGGAACACGATCACGGAACTGTCCCGGGCGGCGGCGACGCTCAACTACAGCCGCGGCGACCTGTTCGACACCGTGAAGAATCTGCAGACCTTCGTGAGTGCACTCGCCGCGAACGACGAACAGGTCCGGCAGTTCAACACCCAGCTCGCCGACCTCAGCGGATTCCTCGACGGGGAGCGCGAGAACCTCGGCGCGGCTCTCAACCAGTTGTCCGTCACGCTCGGCGACGTCGCCGTGTTCGTCCAGGACAACAAGGATCTGGTCGCGAGCAACGCGGAGGGGTTGGTCCAGGTGACGCAGACGCTCGCCGACAACCGGCAGGACCTGGTGGATGCGCTGACGGTGCTGCCGCTCGCGATCAGCAACGTCGTCAACTCGTACGACGCCGAGTCCGGGACGCTGGCGTCGCGTCTGGTGCTGCCGGAGACACAGGATCCGTACGGCACGCTGTGCAAGCTGATAGACCTCGGCAAGCTGATGCCGGGTGACCCCGAATTCGAGGCGTTGAGCCGGCAGATGCGTCCGGTCATCGAGAACTGCAACGTGATCATGGACCAGATGACGGCCGGGGTGAAGACCCCGACGCTGAACCTTCCGTTCGGCATTCTCAGCGGTGACAACCTGCAGCGTCCGGCGCAACCGGGCACGGTGCCCGGCACCGTCTCGCCGCGGCTGGGCAATTCGCAGGCGCCGGGTCTGGCGGAGCAGGACGATGCCGCCGGGGGTGGCCAGTGAGGCGTTCGATGACATGGCGCTCGGGGGCGAGGAAGGGTCTCGCGCTCGGCGCGGCGGCGTGCGCGACGGCTCTGGTCGTCACGGGCTGCGGTTCGGGCATCTACAGCGTCCCGCTTCCGGGCGGCGCCGCGATCGGTGACGATCCGATGCACCTGACGGTGCAGTTCGACGACGTTCTCGACCTGGTGCCGCAGTCGACGGTCAAGGTCGACGGGGTGGCGGTCGGGCGGGTGGAGAACATCGGCGTCCCCGACGACGGCTGGACCGCGGACGTCGACGTCGTCGTCGACTCCGCCGTCGACCTGCCCGCGAATGCCGTCGCGAGTGTCCAGCAGACCAGTCTGCTCGGTGAGAAGTTCATCGAGCTGACGGCGCCGGAGTTCGAGCCCTCCTCGGCTCGTCTCGAGGACGGGGCGACGATTCCCGTGGATCGGACGCGGCACGCCACCGACATCGAGCAGGTGCTCGGGGCGCTGTCGTTGCTGCTCAACGGTGGCGGTGTCGCGCAGCTGCAGCCGATCATCCACGAGCTGACGGTGGCGTTCGACGGCCGCGAGGACCGGGTGCGCTCGCTGCTCGACCAGGCGAACACCCTCATCGGCGGGTTGGAGCGGCAGAAGACCGAGATCACGCGTGCGCTCGACGGGCTCGACGCGCTCTCGGGCCGGGTGGCGGAGCAGACCGATCAGATCGACGCGATCCTCACGGAGATCCCGCCCGCGGTGCAGGTTCTCAACGAGCAGCGGCCCCAGTTCGTGCAGATGCTCGGCCAGCTCGATCGGCTCGGCGAGGTCGGCGCGGACGTGCTGACACGCTCGCGCGACAACCTGATCGCCGATCTGCGGGCGTTGCGTCCGACCCTGCAGGCGCTGGCCGACTCCAGCGAGGACCTGGTGACGTCGCTGCCGCTGATCCCGACGTTCCCGTTCCCCGACGGCGCCGAGAAGGTCATCCACGGCAACTCGATGAACCTGTTCCTCACGCTCGATCTGCGGCTGGGGCAGCAGTTGGACGCGCTCGGCGTCGGACAGCCCGATCCGGTGTACGTTCCGCCGCCGCCCGGATACAACGGCTACGTACCGAACGTCGATCCGTCGAATCCGTACTACAACGGCAACGGCCCGCGTCCGGGCTGGCCGACGGTGTCGTTGCTGCCGCTGCCACCGATCGTGCCTGCGCCCGCGCCGCCCGCGGGCGAGCCGCCGGCGCCGGGTACCGAGCCGATCGCCGGTGAGGTGCAGGATGCCGCGCCGCAGAACCCGCTCAGCGGGCTGCTCGACTCGTTGGGGGTGGGTGGCCGGTGAGGTCGAAACTGGTTCGGGTCCAGCTGGTCGTGTTCGTCCTGGTCGCGGCGGTGGGTCTGCTGTACGTCGGCGCGACGTACGTGCGCCTGGACAATCTGCTCGGCTTCGGCCAGTACCGGGTCACCGCCGATTTCGCGGACTCGGGCGGCATCTTCACGAACGCGGAGGTCACCTATCGGGGTGTTCCCGTGGGCCGGGTCGGCGAACTGCACCTCACCGACGACGGGGTCGAGGTCGATCTGGAGCTCGACAGCAGCGGTCCGTCGATTCCCGCGTCGGCGCGGGCGGTGGTCGCCAACCGGTCTGCGATCGGCGAGCAGTACGTCGATCTGCAGCCGCCGTCGGACGAGGGCCCGTACCTCGAGGACGGCTCGGTCATCACGCGGCAGGACACGACGATTCCGGTACCGGTCGAGCAGGTCCTGGCGAGCGCGAACTCGCTGGTTCGTTCGGTCCCCCTGGATTCGCTGAACACCACGGTCACCGAGCTCGGTCGTGCCTTCGACGGTCGAGGTGACGATCTGCAGGTGCTCGTCGATTCGCTGAACTCGTTGAGCGAGGCGGGCATCGAGCACCTCCCGCAGACGTTGCAGCTGATCCGTGACAGCCGGGTCGTGCTGGACACCCAGTCCGCCCAGTCGTCGGCGATCCGACAGTTCAGCGCCGACCTCAACCGGATCTCGGCGCAGCTGCGCACCAGCGATCCGGATCTCCGCCGGCTGATCGAGACGGGCACCGCGGCGAGCAAGGAGGTCGGGTCGCTGATCGACGCGGCGGGGCCTGCTCTGACCACGGATCTGAACAACCTGGCGTTGGTGAGCGCTGCTCTGGGACCGCGCTCGATCGCGTTGAACACCCTGTTGACGTTCCTGCCCGCCCTGGCGGCAGGCGCAGGCACCGCGGCGTCGGGCGACGGGACGCTCGGGCAGGGACTGATTCTGGAGGTGAACCAGCCGCCACCGTGCACCCTGGGTTACGAGGGCACCTACGAGATCCTCGACCAGATGAAGCGCGAGAATCCGGACTTCGACCCGAACGAGGACGAGTTCCCGCTGAACACGAACGCGAACTGCACGACTCCGCTCGGCAGTATCACCGGCGTGCGGTCGGCGAATCGGGTGGTGTACGCGGACCCGAACACTCCGCAGCCGTGGGACTACAAGCCGAAGGTGGCTCCGGAGGCGCTGAACCTGAACCCCGTTGCCACACAGCTAGCGACGCTGATGGGCATCACCCCGAAGTGAGGTGCCTGGCGGGCCGGTCCTCGAGGGCCCGCGGGGGTGGAAGTTACTTTCAAGTAGGGTGGATCTGTGATGCGTAACACGACACTGCTCAAGCCTGCGTTGGTGGCGGTGAGCCTGCTCGCCGTCGTGGCGCTCGGATTCGCCGCCTGGTTCGGCTACGGCTGGGCGCACGCCCTCGTCGTCGAGAAGCCCACCGCGACGGCTCGCGACGACGCGCTGACCGGCGCGCGTCAGGTGGCGGTCAACCTCAACACGGTGAACCCCGAGGATCTGGACGGAACGTTCGCGAACATGGAGTCGTCGATCACCGGCGACGAGATGGTCGCATCGTTGAACGAGACGCGGGACGCGTTGGCCGATCAGATCCGCCAGACGGGCGCCAAGAGCGAGGCCCAGGTCCTGGACGCGGCGCTCACCGACTTCAGCCGGGACGAGGGGCAGGCAACGGCGCTGGTCGTCCTCACGTCCACCACGACCTGGCCGGATCGGGATCCGAACAAGATCAAGCTCACCATGCGTATCGGGCTCACCGAGGTGGACGGTCAGTGGAAGGGATCGAAGGTCGAGCCGATCGGCACACCGCAGGCGATGGACGCGACCACGGGCACCCCCGCGGTCCCGGCGCCCGCGCCTGCCCCCGAGGGTGCCGAGGCGCCCGCACCGGATGCCGGTGGCGGCGGATAGCGCGCCGCCATCATCGTCCGCCCACCGCGTTTGTCAGGAGTTCGAGCAGTGCCCCCTCAACGTCGCAACAGCAACACACCGCAGCCGAAGGGCCGCACGCCCAAGATCGCGGGCAGGCCGACGTCCCGCGGTGAGCAGGTCGCGCAGACCGGCGCGGAGCAGCGTGAGCCGACCGGCGCGGAGCAGCGCGAGCCGACGCCGGCCGGCTCTCGGACGGAGTCGTCCGCAGCGCTGTCGGCGCCGACCCCGCCGCCCGCAGGCGGGGGAGCGGGGGACCACGCTGTCCCCGCTCGCGCGGAGGCCACCACCCCTGCGGACGTCCCGTCCGCGGCCGGGGACGCTGTCGCGCCGACCGCAGCCGACGTCCCCGAGGGAGCGGCCGCCGAGTCGCCCGAGGCGACCGCGTCGGAGGAACCGCAGTCCCGCGCACGTCCGGTGAACCGGGCGAGTTCGCTGCGGCCACGCGCGCAGGCACAGGGCACCGAGGACGCCGGCGCGGGCGATGCCGTGACTGCCGCGACCGCTGCAGGCCGGCGCCGCGTCGCGGTCGTGGGCGCGGTGGCCGTGGCGCTCGCGGTGTTCGCGGTGATCGCGTGGTTGCGCCCGGGGGGTCAGGTCGACAACCGGGCGTGGGTCGACGACGCCGAGACGATGCAGGTCACCGCGACGGCCCGGGACGCCATTCAGACCCTCTACACGTACGGGTTCGAGACCGTCGACCAGGACTTCGACGCCGCTCGCGGCGTGCTCACCGACGACATGCGTTCGCAGTTCGACCAGACCGCGCAGGTGACCCGCGACGCGGTGATCCAGACCAAGACGAAGACGAACGCCGAGGTGACGGACATCGGTGTGAAGCTGCTGAGCGACGATCACGCGGAACTGGTGGCGACGATGAACGTCAGTGCGACCAACGACGGTGCCGTCCAGGGCAGCGCCTCCGGCCCGCTGTCGGTGACGATGACGCGGGTCGACGGGGAGTGGTTGCTGGCGGACATCCGGGACCGCTGACCAGGCCGTGGGGGACGACGTGGCGGGGATGTCGGTGACGGCTCGAGCGGGTGCGGACGACCAATAGTGGGGTCGGTCTTGACGCCGGGCGCGTGACGCGTCACTCTATTGGCGAGACCTGCGAGAGATCGTGAGTCCGGATGGTCACGCGCCGGCGCAAATGGAGGCATCGGGCGCGGGTACCGCACAGGTACGGACCATCGGGCACATGGATGTCGGACCGTCTCGTGAACCCGTGATCTCACTTCGGTGATCGAATCTCAGGGTTGTTGACGCGCCTGTTTGTATTCTGCGCGGGTTTCCGGTACCGTTGGACGTTGCGCTGGCTGCCTCCTGTCCACCTCTCGACCCTGCCGCATCGAAGTTTTCCGCTTCCTGCGTGGTGGCGACGAGTTTCGTTCGGGTTGTGACCAGCGAATTCGCCCCACAGAAGAAGCAGATACAGCGGCGGTCGCACGCAAGCGAGCGGCCCGCGTGAGGTGCTGGAAGGACGCATCTTGGCAGTCTCTAGCCAGACCAAGGCCGGAATCCCCGGAGCCCCGAAGAGGGTGTCGTTCGCGAAAATTCGCGAGCCTCTCGAAGTCCCGGGTCTACTTGATCTTCAGACCGATTCCTTCGAATGGTTGATCGGCTCGCCCGAACACCGTGAGCGAGTCAAGGCTCGCGGAGACGAGGGTGCGACCGGCGGCCTCGAGGACATCCTCGCCGAACTGTCCCCGATCGAGGACTTCTCGGGTTCGATGTCCCTGTCCTTCTCCGACCCGCGCTTCGACGAGGTCAAGGCCTCCGTCGAGGAGTGCAAGGACAAGGACATGACGTACGCGGCTCCGCTGTTCGTCACTGCCGAGTTCATCAACAACAACACCGGCGAGATCAAGAGCCAGACGGTCTTCATGGGTGATTTCCCGATGATGACCGACAAGGGCACCTTCATCATCAACGGCACCGAGCGTGTCGTCGTGTCCCAGCTCGTCCGCTCGCCCGGTGTCTACTTCGACGAGAGCATCGACAAGGCCACCGAGAAGACGCTGCACAGCGTCAAGGTGATCCCCGGTCGTGGCGCGTGGCTCGAGTTCGACGTCGACAAGCGCGACACCGTCGGTGTCCGCATCGACCGCAAGCGTCGGCAGCCGGTCACCGTGCTGCTCAAGGCGCTCGGCTGGACCACCGAGCAGATCACGGAGCGCTTCGGCTTCTCCGAGATCATGATGTCCACGCTCGAGAAGGACAACGCGGCGGGCACCGACGAGGCGCTCCTCGACATCTACCGCAAGCTGCGTCCGGGCGAGCCGCCGACCAAGGAGTCCGCGCAGACCCTGCTGGAGAACCTGTTCTTCAAGGAGAAGCGCTACGACCTCGCTCGCGTGGGCCGCTACAAGATCAACAAGAAGCTGGGCCTGAACACGGGTCAGCCGATCACCGCGTCCACCCTCACCGAGGAAGACATCGTCGCCACGGTCGAGTACCTGGTCCGCCTGCACGCGGGCGACCAGAACATGACCGTGCCCGGCGGCGTCGAGGTGCCTGTCGAGGTCGACGACATCGACCACTTCGGCAACCGTCGCCTTCGCACCGTGGGTGAGCTGATCCAGAACCAGATCCGGGTCGGCCTCTCCCGCATGGAGCGTGTGGTCCGCGAGCGGATGACCACCCAGGACGTCGAGGCGATCACGCCGCAGACCCTGATCAACATCCGCCCGGTCGTCGCCGCGATCAAGGAGTTCTTCGGAACCTCCCAGCTGTCGCAGTTCATGGACCAGAACAACCCGCTCTCGGGCCTGACCCACAAGCGTCGTCTGTCGGCGCTCGGCCCCGGCGGTCTGTCCCGTGAGCGTGCCGGCCTCGAGGTCCGCGACGTCCACTCCTCGCACTACGGCCGCATGTGCCCGATCGAGACCCCCGAGGGTCCGAACATCGGCCTGATCGGTTCGCTGTCGGTGTACGCCCGGGTCAACCCGTTCGGCTTCATCGAGACCCCGTACCGCAAGGTCGTGGACGGTCAGGTCACCGACGAGGTGCACTACCTGACCGCCGACGAGGAGGACCGCCACGTCGTCGCGCAGGCGAACTCGTCGGTCGACGCGTCCGGACACTTCGTCGAGGATCGGATCCTGGTCCGTCGTAAGGGCGGCGAGGTCGAGTTCGTCTCGTCCTCGGACGTCGACTACATGGACGTGTCGCCGCGGCAGATGGTCTCCGTCGCGACCGCGATGATCCCGTTCCTCGAGCACGACGACGCCAACCGCGCACTGATGGGCGCGAACATGCAGCGTCAGGCCGTGCCGCTGGTGCGCTCCGAGTCGCCGCTGGTCGGCACCGGCATGGAGCTGCGTGCCGCCGTCGACGCCGGTGACGTCATCGTCACCGACAAGACCGGTGTCATCGAGGAGGTCTCCGCGGACTACGTCACGGTCATGGCCGACGACGGCAGCCGCAAGACCTACCGCCTGAACAAGTTCGCCCGCTCGAACCAGGGCACCTGCAGCAACCAGCGCCCGATCGTGGACGAGGGTCAGCGGGTCGAGGCCGGGCAGGTCCTGGCCGACGGTCCCTGCACCGAGAACGGCGAGATGGCGCTCGGCAAGAACCTGCTCGTGGCGATCATGCCGTGGGAGGGCCACAACTACGAGGACGCGATCATCCTGTCGCAGCGCCTCGTGGAAGAGGACGTGCTGACCTCGATCCACATCGAGGAGCACGAGATCGACGCCCGCGACACCAAGCTCGGTGCCGAGGAGATCACCCGGGACATCCCGAACGTCTCCGACGAGGTCCTCGCCGACCTGGACGAGCGCGGCATCGTGCGCATCGGTGCCGAGGTCCGCGACGGCGACATCCTCGTCGGCAAGGTCACCCCGAAGGGCGAGACCGAGCTGACCCCCGAGGAGCGGCTGCTCCGCGCGATCTTCGGCGAGAAGGCGCGCGAGGTTCGCGACACGTCCCTCAAGGTGCCCCACGGTGAGACCGGCAAGGTCATCGGCGTTCGCGTGTTCTCGCGCGAGGACGACGACGATCTGCCTCCCGGCGTCAACGAGCTGGTCCGCGTGTACGTGGCCCAGAAGCGCAAGATCCAGGACGGCGACAAGCTCGCCGGCCGGCACGGCAACAAGGGCGTCATCGGCAAGATCCTCCCGCAGGAGGACATGCCGTTCCTCTCCGACGGTACGCCGGTCGACATCATCCTGAACACGCACGGTGTTCCGCGTCGTATGAACATCGGTCAGGTTCTGGAGACGCACCTCGGCTGGATCGGCAAGACCGGCTGGAACGTGCAGATCGCGGGCGACGGCAGCCGTCCGGACTGGGCGGCCAGCCTGCCCGAGGAGATGCTCGCGGCTCCGGCCGACTCGAACATCGCGACGCCGGTGTTCGACGGTGCCAAGGAGGACGAGCTGACGGGTCTGCTGGGTTCGACCCTGCCGAACCGTGACGGCGAGCAGATGGTCGGCTCGGACGGCAAGGCGACGCTCTTCGACGGCCGCTCCGGCGAGCCGTTCCCGTACCCGGTCTCGGTCGGCTACATGTACATCATCAAGCTGCACCACCTGGTCGACGACAAGATCCACGCGCGTTCGACCGGCCCGTACTCGATGATCACCCAGCAGCCGCTCGGCGGTAAGGCCCAGTTCGGTGGCCAGCGCTTCGGTGAGATGGAGTGCTGGGCGATGCAGGCCTACGGCGCCGCCTACACCCTGCAGGAGCTGCTCACCATCAAGTCGGACGACGTGGTGGGTCGCGTGAAGGTGTACGAGGCGATCGTCAAGGGCGAGAACATCCCCGAGCCCGGCATCCCCGAGTCGTTCAAGGTTCTGCTCAAGGAGCTCCAGTCGCTGTGCCTGAACGTGGAGGTGCTGTCCAGTGACGGCGCCGCCATCGAGATGCGCGACGGCGACGACGAGGACCTCGAGCGGGCGGCCGCGAACCTGGGCATCAACCTGTCCCGGAACGAAGCCGCGACGGTCGACGACCTCGCGAACTAGGAGCCGACCCGGC
>AODO01000029.1 GCA_000341795.1 Rhodococcus triatomae BKS 15-14
GTCACCGTTTGAGATCGGACGCACACCCATATCACGCTCGCGCAGTGCAGCCGGCTCATCGGGAACGTGACGTGCGCGTCGATGATCCGGTGCGGCAGAGGTTAGCAGGGAGACGAGCGAATGCGGCGATGGGGGGCGAGGTCCACACCTCGCGCGGCCCCCTGGCTTATCTCCGGCGCCGCCACCCTCGTCCAGGTCGTATGGCGCAGTCGGCACGATAGGGGGGCCTCGAGCGAGAAGATATACGGTTCTGTTGATTCGGTCTGTGGTCGCGCTCGCGTTCGCCACCGCGGCGCACTGGACCCTGGACACGTCACGACGCGAAAGCTCGTCGGTCTGCACGTTCGCATCTACAGGCCGAACCATCGAACACTTCGGGCGCTTCACTGGACATTTCCCCTAGTGCCGGACGTGGCGCCCAATGCTCTGCTGCTCGCCTCGGTCCGCGGTGTTTACTATTCAGAGGTCTTACGCTCGCCAGCCGCGGGATCGTTGGTGAGTTCTACAACGCCCGCCAGCTCAGGATACTCCGCGATTCGCCGCGCGTGCAGCGCTGAGATCGCATCGCCGAATGACGGATCGAGGTTGTCGGCGATGTCAAACATAGAGAAGTCGTCCAAAACCGGCCAGCCCAGATTGTCGACCTCCAGATGCGCAGGGTGGGTGATGAAGTCCCAATAGGCATCGAGATCTGCAAGCACGAAGACTGCTCCCCAGGACCTGCTTTCGCCATGTACTCGGCCGACGTGTGCCGAGAGAACTGCGGGCACGTCGGTCGCCTGTCGGCGAAGGATTTCCAGCAGCTCACCGACTTGATCATCTGTCACATTAGGCTTGATGTTGAAGGGGATGATGTGATGGATCATCATTGCTCCTTCTCGCTTTGGAGGTGCAGTTACCAGTCACGCGCGGTGTCGAAAGCGTGGTCGATCCAGTTCATCCTCGACGGCGCCTAGTCTCACGCTGTGGTCACGGTGGCACAAAACACGGCCGCCCGGGCACTGACGTTGCTAGTTGTCCTGCCATGTTCGCTGCGATGATGTGCGCCGTGACTTGAGCCACTGATACATGCCAGCAACGTTCGCCTCGGAAGGCATCATCAAGTCGAACTTATGGGCCAGCATCGGATCGCTTAGTGTGGCCGCGTAACGCTCTCGAGAAAGCGTGCGCTGAGAGCTATTTCAGCTCCGGAACTTGTTGGGTCTCAACTAACAGCCGCAACCCTTGGCTCTAGACAGCGCGCCTCCTCGTCCTTCGACCACGAGGAGGCGCGCGTTGGTGCACCTACGGTAGGAGCGTCGCTACGCTAGAGGAACTCACCCAAGCTCAATAGCATCTCAACTTCTACTGCTCGCCATGTCTGATCAGAAGGTGGCGAGCGTGCTGGTAGTTCGCGTTGTCGATGAAGGTCCCGTCCAGCATGATCGACCCGCGGCCATCACGGGCAGCGTCCTCGTATCCGGCCACAAGGCGGCGTGCCTGCTCCAGGTCCTCGGTGGAGGGGCCGAACACCTCATTCAGTGCTGAAACCTGGCTGGGGTGAATACATGATGCGCCGCGGCTGCCCATCGCCTTGGACCGTGCAGCAAGCGAACGGAAGGCTTCGTGGTCCTGGTAGGAGACGATCAGGCCAGCAAGACCGAGCGGTGTGCGACCACAGGCCCGTGCGGCTTGGACGACTTCGACGAACGCTTGCTCGATCGCCGGGCTGTTGGGCGATGCCCCTAGGTCCAAGGAGAGGTCACCGATCCCGGTTGACGCCGCGATCACGCGATCGCTCGCAGCGACGACAGCGTCGGCTCTGCGCACACCCTGGACGGTTTCGATAAGTGGAATCAGGCTGATCGGCTCATGTAAAGCATCGGACTCCATTTCGGTGAGCGCCTCGTCCACAGTACGAATCACCGCCGGATCATCACTCTTGGGGACAACCACTGCGTCCACGCCGGCCTCCACGGCTGCCTCCAAATCTCGAATCATCAACCCCCACGGACGGTTGACTCGGACCAGGACCGAGGCCGTGCTTCCTCGCAGGGTCGTCACGGCCTCGGATAGTGCTTCCCGAGCCGTCGTCTTGTGGCTCTCAGGGATCGCATCCTCGAGGTCGAGGATTACTGCATCTGCTGCAGATGAGGCGGCGCTGCGGACGAACCGATCACGATTCGCCGGAACATACAGCAGTGACCGCCACTGGACAGGATCGCGATACTCAGGCATCGACGCCCGCCCGTGCCGCAGCCCCGAGGGCACCGCGCCGCTCGAGATTCTCCCGTTCCGCCGCGGACATCCCGAGTTCGGCCAGGATCTCGTCGTTGTGCTCGCCGAGCCGTGGTGCGGGCCGACGCAGCCCGGACGGCGTCCCCGACATGCGGGGCACCACGTTGTGCATCGCAATGGTTTCCGGCTCGCCATCGCGTCCGGGCACATCGACATAGACCTGGCGAGCCACGAAATGCGGGTCCTGCCGCGCGTCGGCGGTCGAGTAGACGGGCGCCACCGTCACTCCTTGGCTACGGAGGGTGTGCAGAACATCTGCGGCCGGACGCTGCACGATCCACCGCCCGATGATCTCGTTGATCTCGGAGCGGCGGTTGAGCCTGGATTCGTAGCTCGCGAATCGGGGGTCGTCGAGGACTTCCGGTGATCCGATAGTAGTGAAGAGCTTCCGGACGATTCCCTCGGCAGCGGCCGACAGCGCCACCCACTTGTCGTCAGAGGTGATGAACGTTCCTTTTACCGAGGACGCGCGGGTCCCTTCGCCGCGCTGGGGCAGATGCCCGAGCTGGTCGAGCAAGGCGTCCGGACCCATGATCGATGCCAACGGCTCGAACAGCGACACGTCGATGGTCTGCCCGGCCCCGCCGGTGCGCGCGTGAAGTATCGCCGCGATGGTCGCGGTGGCGGCGTACAGGCCTGCAACCATGTCGGACAGTGCCGTTGGCGGCGCCAGCGGTGGACTGTCGGCTGTCCCATTGCGGTACATGAACCCGGATACCGCTTCGGCCAAAGTGCCAAAGCCCGGCAACTGGGAGTTGGGGCCGGTCTGACCCCACCCGGATATCCGTGTGACCACCAGCGCCGGGTTGGCAGCCAGCAGAACATCCGGGCCGATGCCCAGCTTCTCCAGGGTTCCTGGTCGGAAGTTCTCCAGCACGGCATCGGCGGATTTCACCAGCTCGAGCAGGACCTCACGACCCTCGGGCGACTTGAGGTTGAGGCTGACCGACCGCTTGTTGCGGTTGTACACCGTCCAGAATGCGGCGACACCGGCGATACGGCCGTGCCGCAACTCGTCTCCGCCGTCGGGTCGCTCGATCTTGATCACATCGGCACCGAGGTCGGCGAGGACCATGCCGCAATGTCCGCCCGAGACCAGGCGGCTCAGGTCCAGGACACGGCACCCCTGCAGCGGTCCAATGGCGTCGGGATCGAACTCGTGGGTGGGGGTGGTGCTCATGCGTGTGCCTCCGAGACAGGTGATTCGACGATTGCGAGTGGACGGACCGGCGAGCCGGTGGCTCCGACAAGGCGAAGGGGAATCATCACGAACAGGAACTCGCGGATCCTGTGTGCAGCCAACTCCTCGAGGTCGAGAACCTCGATGATGTGAATTCCGTGCTTGACCAGCAAAATGTGATGCGCAGGCATCTGTGAGTGGCCGAGACCGGGCAGAATCTGGTCGAAGGCGATCGTGTCGGTGCCCGCAGCACGGACCCCTCTGTCGGCCAGCCATTGCGCCGCTTCGCCTGTGACACCGGGGGCTCCGTCGCGGTGCCCGATGTAGACTTCCGCGTCGCCGTACATTTGCGGCCAGCCGGTCCGAATCAGCACGACGTCACCCTCAGCCACCTGCATCCCGTCGAGTGCTGCTTCGAGATCGGCGACGGTGACGCCGTAACCCGGCTCGAGCCGGGACAGGCCCAACGCAGCAGGGATGTCAAGCAGCACGCCACGGCACAGCATCGGATCGATCGTCTCGGCCCCCAGTTCGCGGTGCCGCCCGCCGACGCTGTTGCCGACCGCGTCGATGCCGCCATACAGGAGGCCGTTGGCAGCGACGTGCGCCAATGCATCGACATGAGTACCGACGTGCCCACCGAACGTGATGATCTCGTTCGATCCGGACCCGGCGCCCCGCATGAGGTCGCCGTGGCGACGAAGTAGTGCCATATGAAACCCAGGATGGCTTGGTGAGCAGGGCATCCCGTTCTCGAGTGGCTGGGACAGGTCGAATACCTGGACGGGTTCTCGTAGGAATGCGGACAGTCCACTTCTGGTGTGGTCAAGCATGCGTGGCCTCCCGTGCATGATCTGACGTCGCAGGAGTGGCACCGGCCGAGTTCGTCGAGTCGACAGGGAAGAGGCGGCACAGTTCGGGTCGGAAGCGAAGCCGGACTAGGCCGATGTCCCATCGCTCACGAGCAGCGACAGCGATGTCGTGTTCTCCGCATTGCACGACATACCGGAACTCCGAGCCAACGAACATTCGTGATGTGATGCGCCCCTGGACGGGGTACCGGGCGGCGTCCTGAGTGGCGGTGCCGATCTCGATGTCCTCAGGGCGGGCCATGACGAGCACTGCGCCGCGCTGACTGTCCTCGCGCACCGAAAGGGTGGAGCCGTCGCCGCTCAGCCGCACTTGGGTGAGACCGCCTGCCTTCCCGAGAACGGTGCCAGGAAGCAGATTCGCCGACCCGAGGAATGATGCGACGAACGGTGTAGAGGGCTGGTGGTAGATCTCTTCGGGGGCGCCGGCCTGCTCGATCCTGCCGTCGTTCATCACGATGATGCGGTCACTCAGGGCGAGTGCCTCGTCCTGGTCGTGGGTGACAAAGATCGTTGTCAATCCGACAGCGGACTGGAACTCCTTGAGCCAGTTACGTGCCTGCTCACGGAGCTTGGCGTCGAGGTTCGACAGCGGCTCGTCGAGCAACAGCACACCCGGCGAGTAGGTCACAGCCCGCGCCAGTGCGACACGCTGCTGTTGGCCGCCAGAGAGCTGGTACGGGTAGCGGTCCGCGAGCCCTTCCAGTCCGACCATCGACAATGCCTCGTGAACGCGGCTGCGGATCTCGCCCTTGGGGACTTTGCGCAGCTGCAGCGGGTAGGCGACGTTCTCGGCGACGGACTTGTGTGGCCAGATCGCGTACGACTGGAACACGACGCCGCAGTTGCGTCGCTCCGGTGGGCGGTCGATCGATCGTGCGCTGTCGAACAGGATGTCGTTGCCACAGGTGATGGCCCCCCGGGTGGGGCGGGTGAGACCGGCGATCGACATCAAGGTGGTGGTCTTCCCGCACCCGCTCGGACCGAGCAAAGTGAGGAACTCTCCCTCGTGGGCGGTGAAGTCGACGTTGTCGAGAACTGTTTTGTCGCTGTAGTCCAGGCCGAGAGCGGATACGGTGATGTCAGGCATTCGGTTTCACTCCCCAGGCGAGACGCCCGATCAGTAGCGCCACCCCGGTGATGGCGATTTGGATGACGCCCAGCGCGGCGACAGGTCCAACGAACCCGGCTACCCACTGCTTGAGCATGGTTACGCCCAGCACCTCATTGCCGGTGGTGACGAGGAAGACGGCCGGGTCGTAGTCGTTGAGAATCGAGACGAACATGATGACGAGGCATCCGAGAAGGGCTGGCTTCAGCAGGGGGACCACCACATGGCGGCTTGCCTGGAACCAGGTCGCTCCTGACGTGCGTGCGGCAGCGTCCAGTTCGGTGCTGATGGCGAGCATGCTCGACTGGATCGCGGCGTATCCGATCGCGGTGTTGCGGATGATGAAGGCGATCATGATTCCCCATACCGTGGTGCGCAGTGGCTCCAAGGGCGTGACCAGCACGAACGTCCAGAAGATGCCGACACCGAGGACGACCCCCGGCAGTGCGCGCGGGTAAAAGAGGATCGGCGGCACCGTCGCCTTGAATCGAAACTGAGAGCGATGGGCGACCAGGGCCGCGATCGTCAACACGACGGTTGCGAGGACTGCCCCAACCACGCCGATCAGGAGACTGTTCGTAATCGAGCGGAACAGCGCGCTATTGGTGAAGACGGTCTCGAAGTGACGTGTGGTCAGCACGCTGAACGGCGACACCGCTGGACTGAACACGTTGGTCACCGATGTCATGACCAGTCCGACGACAGGGAGGACGAGCGCGATCAGCACGTACAGGGAGATGATCGCGGTCAGTGGCCACCGCAGCCATCCCAGCGCGAGTTGGCGCGGAGCGGAGGGCTTGCCTGCCGCGGTGGTGTAGCGACCGGCATTGCCCTCGATGCGGTTGCGCACCAACAGCATGAGCGTCACCAGAAGCAATAGTGCCGATGCTGCCGCCGAGACTGTCCCTTGACGTGAGGGGTCGGTGGTCCAGGTGTGGTAAAGGTACGTCGACAGCGTGTCGATGTCGGCAGGTCCACCGAGAACCAGAGGAAGGCTCAGTGTCTCGAAGGCGATCATCACGATCAAGATCCCGGCGGTCCAGATGGTCGGCTTGATCATCGGCAGCGTGATCGTCCGTAGTACCCGCATCGGGGAGGCACCGGCGGTGAGCGCTGCGCTCTCGATGGTGGTGTCGACCGACGCAAGCCGGGCCCGCACCATCAGGTAGACCAGTGGCACGGTCTTCTCGAGAGTGACGACGGCCATCCCTGGTATGGAGTACAGGTTCCACGGAACTCCACCGAAATGGTCAGCGAACCAGGTGGACACGAACCCGCTGGGTGCATACATGGTGATCCACCCGAGGGTGACGCCCAGCCCGGGCAGAATGAGTGGAGCCATCAGTACGACGGTGAAGGTTCGGCGCATCGGTAGATCGGTCCGCGCGACAAGGATCGCGAGGCCGGCACCGATCACGACGCCCGGGATCGCAGCCATGACGGCAAACAGTGCCGTGTTGCGCAGCGCCGACCAGAAGGCGGAGTCTTCGAGCAGGGCACCGAAATTCGACAGCGTCAGCTGGCCGCCGGCCTCGTACAACGGGCGGTCCACGAAGCCCGCGTACACCACCGGAACGATCGGGCCGAAGATGAGCACGATGACCAGAATCCATATGCCCCATTGGATCCCGCGGTCAAGTCGAGAGGTTTCGGCTCGCCGTGGCCGTGGACGCGTTGCCACCTGCAACATCGCTACCGACCCCGAGCTTCATTCAACCGCGCAGAGAAGGCCGGCTTATCCGCGCGCATCGCCTCATCGAGAGGCACCATCAAGACGTTCTCTTCGCCAACCTGATCGGTCACGCCCTTGACCGAGAAGTCACCACAGGTCGGAGCCACGTCGTCGCGCACAGCAGTCAGTCCACTGGAGCAAGCGACCGTCTGTCCGGGCGCAGAGAGCAGATAGTCCTGAAGCAGCGCCGCAGCGTTGGGGTGCGCAGCACCCTTCACCACCGACGCGTACCGCGGAACGACGGTCGTGCCGTCAGCCGAGTAGGACCACCCGAGCACCGAGTCGAGGCCATTGGGCTTGAGCAAGCCGCGGACCAGCCCCGACTGGAAATACCCCGCGACGTACTCGCCCTGTGCCAGCTTCTGCGACATCGAGCCACCGTTCATTTCGTAACGGGTTGCCGGCGCCAGCTGCTCATAGAGCGCCCACGCGTCGTCACGATGCTGCGTGAGCGTCCACATCTGGGCATAGCCGTTCTCGCTGTCGATGTCGTAGGTGGTCAGCTTGCCGCGGTTGCCGCTGGCTGTGGCAGCGACATCGGCGAGCGACTCGGGCGGATCCTCGCGGAAAGCAGCCTTGTTGTAGACGATGATCGACGGGTCAGCGGAGATCGCATACACCCCCGGCCACGGGTTCGCGTACTCCGGCAGGTCGGAGTCGAAGACCGAGGTCCGTTCGGCAAGCGCGTCCTTCAGCCCGAAGAACGTGCTCGGGGAGCTGTCGATCACCAGATCTGCCGTCCTCGCGCCGGACCTTTGCTCCGAGAGGAGTCTCTGAACCAGCTCCGGTCCGTTGAGGCTGACCGGGGAGATCTTGATCCCGGGGTAGGCCTGCTGGAACTTCGGAACCAGGGCGTTCCACAGCTCATCCGGAGAGTTGGTGTAGACGACCACTTCGCCCTCTGCCTGCGCCTTCTCGGCAAGCTCCGACGTGATCTCGGACGGTGCGGATGTGTCGGCAGTGATCTCAGACTCTGATTCGCTGCCGCATGCGGTCAATAGCAGACCTGCGACCAGGCCGAAGGTCACGTATCGGGATACGGATCTCATGTGACGGATACCTCTCATGTCAGATCCCGGTCCGGCGACTATGACGCCCATCACAAACCGGGACGGAAGTAGAGTATGCAATAGATATGCGTTTTGCAATAGCAAAATGCATCAGGGGTGGTATGCCACTAGTCTGGGCTGATCAGAGGAGGACACGTGCAACGACAGCTCCACGGCCTGGAATCGATGTCACTGGCCGAACGCGCCTACCTGCATCTACGCGATGCCGTGGTCGAGGGCACGCTTGTGCCTGGCGAGCGGGTGACCGAACGCGGCCTCGCGGAACGCCTCTCGGTCAGCCCTACCCCGATTCGGGAAGCAATGAAGCGTCTCGAAGCTGATGGGCTACTTGAGCGCCTCGGCCCACGCACCGTGTGCGTGGCCGCGCCCACACAAGCCACTCAAGAACAGCGAGCGGAGGTGGAAATCGCGCTGAGAGGTCTCGTCGCCCGTCTCGCAGCGGTCCATGCAACCGACGACGACATCGCAGGCCTGGAACAACTGCTGGAGTCGGCTGAAGACCAGAGTCGGCTGTACAACGCCCGGGTGGATGAAGGGCTACCCATTGACGGGTATGCCGAACACCTCTATGCCCGCATCCAGGACTTCAACCGCGGCGTTCTGGCGAGCACACACAACCCTGTGCTGATACGCCTCTTCGAGCAGACGCGTGCGCTTTCGAGTGCAGAACGGCGCGAGCGGTCTCTACGCCGCCTGCAAGAAGACCGGACATTCGGCCGCGCAAGATGGGACAGCCACCGCCGAACTCTGAACGCGATCCGCGATCGCAATCCCGAGTTGGCTGAGCGGATCGCACTCGAACGAGCGGGCGGCGCGATGCGTGATCTGACTTCTATCGCAGCCCCGAACTCTGATACTCGAGCATGACGATCACTCAGATGCGTGTGATGACTCAGCTGCTGGACGACGCCTCACTGTGTCAAGCCGAACCGGTGGACCCCAGCTGTAGGGTGGATGACTGGTCCGAAGTGCCGGTGTGGGGTGTCAGTCGGCCGCGCTGGACGACAGAGTCGCCCCCGAGTGTCCTCCCGGGCCTGCCGCCGACTGTGGTGTGGCGTCGCGTAGTAACTGCCGGTAGACGACGTCCGATAGCCTTCTTTTCAGGCAGCGCAACGCTTCCTTGTGGCTCTTGCCCGCGGCGCGTTTGCGTTGATAGTAGGCGCGGCCGGGTGTAGCCCGACCGATCTGGGTGATGGCCATGGTGTGCAGGCAGCAGTTCAGTTGCCGATCACCGGCCCGAGAAAGGCGATGGCGGACTACGTCGCCGGAGGATGACCTCGATTGGGGCGGTGCCGGTGTCGCTGGCGAACGCGTCAGCTGACCGGAACTGGTGGATCGAGCCGACCCGCGAAAGGATCTTTCCGGCGGTCAGTGTCCCGATCCCGCACAGCTCGGTCAGGGTGGTGCCGGACCCGGCGACCGCGGCCTCGATGTCGCTGGTGGCTTTTGTGATACGCCGATCCAGTTGCCGCACCTCGGCGACCAGATCCACCGCAAGGCCGCGGAGGGTTCTGCCAACGACGTCACGGGGCGGACTGTTCGCAGCACCTCGGCGGCGCGTTCGGCGCTCAGGCCTCGCGGTGCGTCGGCGGGGATCAGGTGGGTGAGTATGACGTGGAGCCGGTTGACGGTTTGGGTGCGAGTCTTGACCAGGTCGTCGCGGTGCTTTCGTGTGTGACGGGATTGGTGACATTCAGCTGTCACCAGAAACGGCGTCGGCGTGACAGGCCCCCCGATCAAGGACATATGGATTCTCGAGTATGCCTGCCGGTGGCTGCCGTACCCGCGCTATGATCAAGATCTTTGAGCATCCAGTTCGGACATTGACAGCCCGACGGCCGTGGAGCCCACAGGGTTACCGGCGAAGGCCGATACCCCGTGGGCTCCACGGCCGTCGTTCTCCGGGGCTGCTGCACCGACCCGTTCGGGTGAAAGCCGACGCGTTTCGGACATCTGACGAATCAGTTGCCGAGCAAGTCGCATGAGATAGACCTTGGCCATCGACTGCCTGCGCAACATGCCCGGTGTGAGGACAGCGAGCGAGGTCAATTCGGGACGTAGACGCCGACGACCTCGGCAACACAGACCGGCTTGTCGGAGTTCTCGCGTTCGATCGTGACGGTTGTGATGACCTGGACACCTGCGGAAACTTCTTTGACGTCCGTGATGTCCACAGCTGCCCGGATCCTTGAACCGACGGGTACAGGTGCTGGGAAACGAACCTTGTTCGACCCGTAGTTGATACCCATGCGGACGCCGTCAACGTCGTAGACCTCCCATACGAGCATCGGAATCATCGAGGTCAGCAGATGTCCGTGGGCGATGGTGGTGCCGAACGGCCCGTCGGTAGCCCGTGACGGATCGACGTGAATCCACTGATGGTCACCCGTCGCGTCAGCGAACGCGTCGATCTTCTCCTGGGTGAGGTCATGCCATGACGAGTATCCGAGACGGGTGTTCGCTACGGCCTGCAGTTCATCGATTCCGTTGAGTGTCTTCATACCTTGGGCCCACCAGCGACGTAGAGGACCTGACCAGAGACGAATCCAGCTCCCTCACTCGCAAGGAACGAGGTCGCGTGGGCAATGTCGTCCGGTACACCCACGCGGGCGACGGGAATGTCGGCGGCCACCTTCGCTTTGAACTCGTCGAAATCCATTCCGATTCGTGCGGCTGTCGCTGCTGTCATCTCGGTCTCGATGAAGCCCGGAGCGATGGCATTCGCTGTGACGCCATCCTTGCCGAGCTCGAGGGCCAGGGACATGGTGAAGCCTTGCAGCCCGGCTTTGGCTGCGGCGTAGTTGGCTTGACCGCGGTTTCCGAGAGCCGACACGCTCGAGAGGTTGATGATCCGTCCAAAGCCCGAGTGGGTCATGTATGCCTGGACCTCCCGCGCCATCAGGAACGAGCCACGCAGGTGAACGTTCATCACCGTGTCCCAGTCTCCGGTCGACATTTTGAACAGGAGATTGTCGCGGATGACGCCGGCGTTGTTGACCAGGACGACCGGGGCACCGAGCGCGGCATTGACCTGTTCGACGGCTTTCTGGACAGAGGTTTCGTCGGAGACGTCTGCGCCGACGGCATGCGCGGTTCCGCCAGCCTCGATGATCGTGTCGGCCACGCTCTGGCAGGCTGCTTCATTGAGGTCGAGAACTGCGACTCGGTGGCCGTCTGCTGCGAGCCGGTGGGCAACGGCGGCGCCAATGCCCCGTGCAGCACCGGTAACGATCGCAGTGCGGCGGTGTTCGGGATGGGGAGACGTACTCACGAAAGTGTTTTCCTCTCAGGGAGATTGATCTATGTGGGTTCGAGTCAGGAGAGTCGTTCGAGGATCAAGGCCATGCCCTGTCCTCCGCCAACGCACATGGTTTCGAGACCGAACTGTTTGTCGTGCGTCTGAAGTGAGTTGATGAGAGTGCTGGTGATCCGTGCTCCGGTCATGCCAAAGGGGTGGCCGATGGCGATGGCCCCACCGTTGATGTTCAATCGATCCTCGTCGACGCCGAGTTCGCGGGCCGAGGGGATGACTTGAGCGGCGAATGCCTCGTTGATTTCGACTAGGTCGATGTCACCGATACCGAGGCCGGCACGGGCGAGCGCTTGTAGTGACGCCTCGACCGGCCCGAGGCCCATGATCTCGGGCGACAGGCCGGTGACTCCGGTGCTGACAATGCGAGCGAGAGGGTTGATTCCGAGGTCTTGCGCCTTCTGGTCCGACATGATCACCAGGGAGGCGGCGCCGTCGTTGAGAGGGCAGCAGTTTGCAGCAGTGACCGTTCCATCGGGACGGAAAGCCGGCTTCATGCCTGAGATCGATTCGAGGGTGACTCCCGCGCGGGGGCCGTCGTCGGCGCTGATCACTCGACCGTCGGGCAGCGTGACCGGAGTGATGTCGTGCTCCCAGAAACCGTCTGTGATGGCCTTCTCGGCCAGATTCTGGCTTCTTACACTGAAGGCGTCCTGCTCGGCCCGCGTGATGCCCTTGAGTTGGGCGACGTTTTCGGCCGTCTGCCCCATCGCGATGTACACGTCCGGCAGCCAGCCGTCTTCGCGCGGGTTCGCCCAGGTCTGCCCGCCGGCGGCGATGCGCTCGGTGCGGGCCTGTGCGTCTGCCAGGACCGGATTGGCGCTGGCGGGGAGACCGTCTGCTGCGCCCGGCAGGTAGCGGCTGATGGTTTCCACACCGGCCGAGATGAAAACGTCGCCTTCTCCGGCGCGGATGGCGTGGAGGGCCATTCGTGTCGTCTGGAGGCTAGAGGCGCAGTAGCGATTGACGGTGGTGCCAGGGACGCGGTCGAGGCCGGCGAGCACGGCGACGGCGCGGGCGAGGTTGTTCCCGGCCTCGCCGGATGGTTGCCCGACACCGAGCATGAGGTCGTCGACGTCGCCAGGGTCGAGTGCGGGCACTTTCGCCAACGCGGCTGCGACCATCTGGACAGTGAGGTCATCGGGCCGAAGGTCTTTCAACGATCCTTTGACGGCTCGACCGATCGGCGTTCGTGCAGTGGCGACAATGACGGCTTCAGGCATGGGTTGTTTCCTTGAGTCTGGTTGTTGCGGTGTGTGATAGACAGCGGAGGAGGTCGGAGCTGTGGCGCTCAGCCGGCGCAGCCGGAGATTCCGCCGTCGAGCGGGATGATGGTGCCGGTCAGATAGGAGCCGGCGCGCGAGGCAAGGAATCGGACTGCGCCGACCAGGTCGTCGGGCTTTCCGTAGCGACCAAGGGGAACGCGGTCGAGGAGCTCTGTCTCGACGTCAGAATCTGCTGCGACGTGTCCGAGCATGTCTGTCAGGATCGGGCCGGGGGCGATGGCGTTGACAGTGATCCCGTCCGATGCCAGCTGCTTCGCCAAATGACGGGTGACCATGTGCAGACCGGCCTTGCTCGCGCTGTAGGAGTAGTTCTCCCAGTTGGGCGTGGCCAACGCGTCAACGCTGCCGATGTTGATAACTCGTGCAGGTCGGTCTGGACGTGCCGCATTGCGCAGGAGTGGCAGGGTCCTCGTGACGAGGTAGAACGGTGCGACGAGGTTGGTGTTGAGCACCTTCGTCCAACCGATCAGGGGAAACTCCTCTAGCGGTGCGCCCCAAGTGGCCCCGGCGTTGTTTACCAGGATGTCGATGCTTGTCAGGTGCTCGCCGAGCCAGTCGGTCAACCCGGCCACCCCCTCGCCTGACGACAGGTCACTCGCGACGGGGGTGCAGCGACCGACCGTTCCGGCGGCGTCGGCCGCTGCGTTGATGGCTTCGGCCGTCGCGCGGCACTGTTCTTCCTTCCGGCTGGTGATCACTACGTGAGCGCCGTCGAGGACCAGACCTCGGGCGATCATGGCGCCGATCCCGCGCGAGCCACCGGTGACGACGGCGGTCCTGCCGGTTACCGAGAAGAGGCTGTCGAGCGCTGGCCGAACTTCGGAAGCCGTTGGTGTGTCCATGATATCGACGCTAGGGCGGTACGGGCGTCGGGTTCTTGGGGGTCAGCGCACTTCTCTTGCACCGCACGCACCGGTTGAGAAGCAGCCTCGGCCCTGGCTCGGCTGAAGTCTGAGCCAGGGCCGCTGGGGACTGATTCAGCCTGTGTCCGATGCTGCGGAACGCGTATCGGACGGGCGTTCACCGAAGGCCCGTCGGTATGCGTTACTGAAGGTGCTGAGATCACCGAATCCGGAGGAGTACGCGACCTGAGTCACGCTCTGATGGCTCCAGCCCCGGTCTTGAAGACGCAGCCGGGCAAGCGCGAGGCGCTCCTCGCGAATCAGCTCCGACGGCGTTGTACCTGTTCGCTGCAACTGAGCCTGAACGTGCCGCAGCGACCAGCCCAGCCGCATCGCGATCACGGCTCCTGTGAGGTTCGGATCGTGGGCATTCTCTCGAACGAAGCGCCGGATTGCCGTGACCAGCCCTTCCTGAACAGCGACGGAGGGGGTGGCTGTGTCTGCGTTGTAGGCTAGCGCCACGAGATCCACAATCCGGTCCGCAATCGCGTCGAACTGACTGCCGTTGAGCTCGTACCGTTCTCGGCGCAAGCTACCGACCACGTCGACGACGATGCGTCCCAGTCCAGATGTTGCGTCCAGCACAGTGCCTGCACGCGGCAACGCCGGCACCCGCGCGTCGAGCCGATCACGCGGAATCACGAATGCGACAGAGGAGAAACCATCGCCGTGGCGCAAATCCGTCGCGGTATCGAGCGTTGTCAGCGCCATGACTGTCGGCGTGACCATGGCCGCACGGCGATCCTGCTCAAGCATCAGTTCACCCTTGACAGGAATGAGCAGCTCGTATGCACCATGAGGGTGTCTACGGACGTCGGACGCGCTACGCGTGATGACCTCCGCCGCGCCCGACCATCGAACCAGCTGGTACGTGTCCGAATACTGGTGCTCGAGGGTGCCCTGATAGTTGTCCGAAAGCGAAAAAGACATCGGGCAGTGGATCGCCGACACCTGAGCGCGCCACCAGTCCCCCCGATCGAGATGGTCATAGTCTTCGCTGCGCCACACGTCTACGGAGTACAAGGCGCATCACCTCTCACACAGGCAACTCGAACCTGCGGTTCCTGCCGCAATCGACAGTACGCGCAGCCGACACTTCGAACGACTTGATCATCGCAGCGCCCGTTTGAGGAGCTTTCCGGTGGCGTTCATCGGCAAGGTGTCCCTGAACTCCACCAGCCGCGGGTATTTGTAGGTCGCCAGTCGGTCGCGGGACCAGTCGATGAGGTCTGTCTCCTTCAACTCCGATCCGGGCTCACGGATGACGAAGGCTTTCACTTCCTCACCGATTCGCTCGTTTGGGACTCCAACAACCGCCACGAGACTGACCTCGGGATGAGTGATGATCACCTCTTCGAGTTCGCGCGGGTACACGTTGAAGCCTCCTCGCACGATCAGATCCTTGGCGCGATCGACGATGAAGTAGTAGCCGTCCTCGTCTCGGGTTGCGATATCGCCCGTGCGGAACCAACCGTCCCGGATGACTTCCGTAGTCGCCTCGGGCCGTCCGAGGTATCCCTTCATCACGTTGTACCCCCGGACGCAGAGTTCTCCTGGCTCGCCGACGGGCACTTCGTTCCATCCGGCATCGATGAGCTTCACCTCGACTCCCCAGATTGGCTTTCCGATCGACCCCGGCCGGTTCGGCTGATCGAACGGGTTCAGGGTGACCGTCGGACTGGTTTCGGAAAGGCCGTAGCCCTCTCGGATCTCGACACCGAAGACGTCCGCGAATCTCTGGAGGACCTCGACGGGCATCGCGGCTGCGCCCGAGATTGCGATACGCAAGAGCCCCGCGAGATCCACGTCGGCCCTGCCAGCACTGGTCTTGTTCAGCAGCGCCCAGTACATCGTCGGGACCCCGGCGAAGATCGTCACACGGTGTCGCGCGATCAAGGTGAGGGCAGCGCTGGCATCGAACCGCGGGAGCAGCACCAGGGTGGTTCCCATTGCGAAACCGGCGTTCATCTGCACGGTCTGTGCGAATGAGTGGAAGAGCGGAAGGGTGACCAGATGTACGTCGTCGGGTCGGGTGTCGAGCACTTGATTGTGTCCGAGTGCGTTGAGCACCATGTTGGCGTGGGTGAGTTCGGCGCCTTTCGGCTTTCCCGTCGTTCCACTCGTGTAAAGGATCACTGCCGTGTCCGTTGCCTCGGTCACCTGCAGGACGTCGTCCGTGGGATGTTCGGCCATTACGTCGGCCAGGGTCGTTCCGACGCCCGACTCCTCGGGCAATGAGGCGCCCAGGGCCACCAAATGCTCACAGGACTCGACGTCCTGGAATCCGCGGCACGCCTCGTTGTCGAGCCCGGCCTCGGTGCAGAAGTAGGCGATCGCGCCTGAGTCGCGGAGGTGGTAGGCGATTTCCTCCCTCTTGAGCATCGTGTTCAGCGGTACCACGGCTCCACCGGCCTTGAGGATGCCGAAGTAGACGATCGGGAACTCAACGACATTGGCGATCATCAGGGCGACGCGATCGCCCGCGCGCAATCCTCGCGAAAGTAGGAAATGAGCGACACTGTTTGCAGCCGCATCGACCTCTCCGAAGGTGAGGGTGCGGTCGTTTTCGATGACGGCGGTTCTGCTGGGCATGCGGCGAGCGGTGTCGGCGAGCATTGTTGCCAAGTTGAGCATGGTCCTTCTTTCAGAAAATGATGAGATGACGGACGAACTACCGACTCAGGACCAGTCCCAGTCGTACTCAGCGCCCACCCGCATCGCCAGCGGCTTGAGCATGCTCTCCTCGTAGGTCGTAATCGTGTCGAGATCGGGAATCGGCGCAAGGTTCAGGATCTCGGCAAGCTGCTCGACTTCGAGTTCAGGTTTCGGCAGACCCGCAGCGAGCGCGAACCTCTGGAGCTGGTTGGTAAAGCTTTCATCACACGGCGGCTTGCTGAAGTTCACTGGGTGCTTCATCGCCTCGTCGAGGGAGATGAACTCCACGCCGCGCTCGAGGAATGCATCGAAGATCGGCGCGAGTGTGTCACGGCAGATGGCGGTGCCGTGTACGAGCCAGATGAGGGGCGCGTCGACGCCAAACAGGGCGTGTGCTGTGTCTGCATGCTTGTAGAGCATGTCAACTGCCACCGATACGTGCAGGTCGCGTACCTGCTTCTGAAGGTCTTTGTCGCCAAGCGCCGTTGCGCGGAAGTAGGGCATGATGAACGCGAAATCACTGAACCAGCTGGTGATCGGGGCAGTGCTGTAGCCGAGGTCGCTGATGTACTTCTCGACTTCCCCCCGCCGTCGTTCGCAGCCCGACGACATGTCCATCGGGTACCGGAAGTACTTCGACGGCGCGGCGTCGATCAGGTGGCCGATGTACTTCTGGGCAGTCTCGAAATCGCATCGAAACGCCTCATCGGACATCCAGCGCAGCGGAGCGTGCTGATGTGTGTGGTTGCCCAGGTGATGGCCGGCCTCCGCCCAGGCCTCGAACGCCTCCATCTGTTCTGGCTCGTTCTCGAGTCGGTATGTGTGGGAGAATCCGTATGTCCCAGTGAGGTCGTAGCTGTTCAGGGTTTTCGCCACCGACCGCGTGATATCGGTGGGAGTCGTGCCTTCGGGCATGGGAATGCCGTCCCATAGGACGAAGTCGTCAATCGTGACCGCAATCTTCAACGGCCGATCGGTGCGTGTGTCGTTCATGGCGGTTACTTCCAGGTCTTCCGGCGACGCACCTCCATGTGCACTCGCATCACCTTCACCCTAGAAAGTGATAGAGGTCACCCTCTTGGTTGTTTGCGCCGAGTTGCTTTTGCTTGGCGCATAGAGGACATGTCTGTGCGCGCTCGTCGAATGTCGTGCGCCCGCGGCCAAGATCGGCCTTGTCCCTGCCCCTAACTTCGTTTGGTGACGAAGGAGCAGTACACGTGAGTTCATCACAACAGATCGTCCTCGCTCAACGCCCTCACGGGCCTGTGAGCCTGACGGACTTCCGAGTGGAGGAGGTCGTCCTGCCCGAACTCGAGGCCGGCGACGTTGCACTCGAAACCCTCTTCATATCGATCGACCCGGCCATTAGGGGTTGGCTTGACGACCGACCCAGCTACCTTCCGCCGGTAGCAATCGGAGCGCCCGTTCGCGCTTTCGGCCTGGCTCGCGTAACGGCCTCACGCAACAGCAACTTCGCGGAGGGCGACATTGTCCGCGGCCTTATCGGCTGGCAACAACGTCAGATCGTCAACTCACCCAGCACAGACTGGGACCGGATCGCACAACGCGAGGATGTTCCGCTGGAGCACTACCTTGGCATCCTCGGGATGACGGGCCTCACGGCGTGGGCCGGAGTGTGCGATATCTTGCGGCCGGAGCCAGGACAGACCGTTTTGATCTCCGGCGCCTCGGGCGCAGTCGGAAGCGTGGCTGTCCAGCTTGCGAAACAGGCTGGCGCACAGGTTGTCGGCATCGCAGGAGGCGCCGAGAAGTGCTCGATGGTGACCCGGCTCGGCGCCGATGCCGTCGTCGATAGGAAAGCCACTGATTGGAAAGACCAGCTCAAGGTCGCAACGCCGAACGGCGTCGACCGCCTCTTCGAAAACTCGGGAGGTCCGATGTTCGAGGCATCGATCGCTCGACTGAACAATCACGCACACATCGCGTTGTGCGGCCTAATCGACGGCTACAACTTGACCGAACGGCCCGCTGGCCCAAGTAGCTTCGGACAGCTTCTCGCCAAGCGGATCCTCACACAGGGATTCATCGTGCTGGACTACATGGACCGCGCAGCCGAGGTTGAAGCCGCCCTCGCCAAACTCATCAGTTCAGGCCAGTTGGAGCCTTTGCAGTCTGTATTGCGCGGATTCGAACAGTTGCCCGCCGCCTTCGTGGACTCATTCACCCACGGCCAACCAGGCAAGCTCATCATCGACCTGACGGCGTAGCCAGCCCCAAAGGTCGCCCAGTTGGAGGTCATAGAACGAGGCCGGACTCGACGAGTATCAGGCGCGGACCTACCGCGCCTGGTACTCGCACGCCAGACTGTCGATGCTCGCCCTCGCCTGGCTCGTCGGAACGAAATGCACCAGCTAGTGTCCTGAGTCGTAAACTATCCACCAGTTGATACTGTTGGGTATTGCGACTCGGGGCCCGCGCGCTGCGGTGATTGTTCTCAATGACGCGGAGCGGGCCGAGTTGGAGGGCTGGGTTCGCCGTCGCACGAGTGTGGCGGGGTTGGCAGCGCGGTCGAGGATCGTGCTGGCCTGCGCCGACGGTGGGTCCAATTTTGAAGTGGCGCAACGACTCAGGGTGGACCGTTCTACGGTGCGGCGATGGAGGGATCGGTTCGTCGAGGCTCGCTGCGATGGGCTCCTCGACGAACCGCGCCCGGGCCGGCCTCGGACGGTGGACGACGCAAAGATCAAGGATCTGATCACCGCGACACTCGAATCGACACCGAAGGATGCGACGCATTGGTCGACACGGTCGATGGCCGAACATCTAGGCATGTCACAGTCCACTGTCTCGAGGGTGTGGCGGGCCTTCGGCCTGGCTCCGCACAAACAGGACGCCTGGAAGCTATCGCAGGATCCACTGTTCACCGAGAAGGTCCGTGACGTCGTCGGCCTGTACCTGAACCCGCCGGAGCGGGCTTTGGTGCTGTGCGTGGACGAGAAGACCCAGATCCAGGCGCTGGACCGGACGCAACCGATCTTCCCGATGCTGCCGGGCACGCCGCAACGCGCCACTCACGACTACGTCCGGAACGGAACATCGAGCCTGTACGCGGCACTCGACATCGCCAGCGGAAAGGTGATCGGCTCCCTGCACGCCCGGCACCGTGCCACCGAGTTCCTGGCGTTCCTTCGCAAGATCGATGCCGAGGTGCCCGCAGATCTCGACGTGCACCTCGTGATGGACAACGCCTCGACCCACAAACCCCGGCCGTGAAGCGCTGGCTCACAGCGCATCCCAGATTCGTTATCTACTTCACGCCTACCAGTTCATCCTGGATGAACTTGGTGGAGCGGTGGTTTGCGGAGCTGAGTAACAAGAAGCTTCGCCGCTCCGCTCACCGATCCGTGCGACACCTCAACGCCGACATTCGCGCCTGGATCGAAACCTGGAACGCGAACCCGCGACCCTACGTGTGGGTGAAGACCGCTGATCAGATCCTCGAATTCATCGCGAACTACTGCGACCGAATTAACGACTCAGGACACTGGCCCTCGTGCTGCATCGTGAGCGTCTCGGTGGTTGCCTCCGACTGAGCTTCAGTACTCTCCACATACCTCGTGGGGGTGTTCTTGGGGCCGCGGTAGAGGATGAAGATCAACAGGACGGTCATGACGGCGACGCCTACCCACATGGCTTGCTGCCATCCCGCCACGAATGCTTCGTTCGCGGCGGTGAGAATTTGCTCCGTGTGAGTTCCGGCGTTCTGGCTGTTGGCGTTGGCGATGCCTTCGCGGGCGGTCGCTGCGAGGTCTTCGGGCACGCCGGTGAGGCGGCTTGCGATGGCGTTCTGGTATCCGGCGACCAGGAGGCCGCCGAGGAGCGCGATGCCGAGCGCTGCGCCGAGTTCACGGGTGAGGTCGTTCAGGGCTGATGCAACGCCCTGCTGCTCGCGGGGAAGTGAGGATGTGATGGCTTCGGTGGACGGCGTCATTGCCAGGCCGGCGCCGAGTCCCATCGCGGTCAGTCCGGGGAGCACGCTGAGGTAGCCGCCCTCGGCCGAGACCAGTCCTGCCATGAGTGCGAGGCCGGTGGTGGCGATGGTGAGGCCGGTGACCATGCAGGCGCGGACCCCGAGACGAGCTGCCACATGCGGAGCCAGTCCGGAAGCGAACATCATCAGCAATGCCATTGGCATCAGTCCCAGCGTCGACAGCAGCCCGCTCCATCCGAGGACGACCTGGAAGAACGGATAGAGAACGAGTGAGACGCCGCCCTGTACGCCGAACAATACGAGTAGGAGCGTGGTGCCCGACGACAGGCCGCGGGTGCGGAAGTACCGGATGTCCAGAAGAGGGAAGGGTGTGCGCAGTTCCCACGTGATGAATGCGATGGTGGCGAGCACGGCTGCGATCAGTGGGATGAGCACGATCGGGTCTGTCCAGCCCAGAGATGGTGCCTCGTGGAGAGCGAAGGTGACACCGACGGTCGCGACGATCGAGGTCAGTGTTCCCAGAGCATCGAACCGCCCCGGTGCGTGTTCTCGGGAGTTCGCGATCGCGCGCGCACCGATCAGCAGTGCCGCGATCGTGAGCACGATCGGGAGGGCAAACAGCCACCGCCACGACGTCACATCGACGAGCAGCGCTGAGAGGTACATGCCGAGCAGCCCGCCGCCTCCGGCGACGGCGGTCCACATCCCGATCGCCTTGGAGCGTTCCTTGTCGGGGAAGGAGGAGGTGATCACAGAGAGAGTGACCGGCATGATCATCGCGGCTCCGATGCCGCTGAGCAGGCGCGCCGCGAGCATGACCTCCATGACGGGGGTGGCGGCTGCGGCAACGTTCGCAACACCGAAGATGATGAGACCTATATTGAAGACGGGTTTGCGTCCGAGTCGGTCGCCGAGCGCCCCGAGCGGGAGAAGGAACGCTGCGAGGGTGAGGGTGTAGGTGTTGATGATCCACAGCACCTGTCCTTGCGAGGCATCGAACGTCGTGGCAAGTTGCGGCTGCGCAACATTGAGTCCGGAGACGGATGCGACGACTGCCATCAGGGCGATACATACGGCCCAGAGAATGGCACGCCTGCGGCGTGGATCGTCAATGACGGGCGCAGCAGCGCCTGCGTCTGTGCGGGTGGAAGCCATGGGGGCTGTGTCCCTTCCAGAAATCTTTGCGGTGCCGCCCAATACATGCGTGTGGGCAGCGTGAGACAGCGCCCGAGGTCGTGAACCGGCGCGAGTCACGAGCGGGTGGTGGGTCAGACGATTCGCTGGGTGCGGACGATCACGTCGCGCAACTGCACCGGGGTGCCGCCTGGGTGAACGGTGCGGGTGTTCTCGTAGGCAGCATCGATCTGCCATTCCGGAGAGTCGAACATGTTCGTGATTGCCTCGACTGTGGCCGACGCGCTCTGGGGATGCCCGTGATGGTCCCCGTGCTGGTGGTCGTGGAGGTGTCCCACGATCAGGAGTGTGCCGCCCAGGACCACCCAGGAGGAGATCCGGCGGTATAAGGGCAGTTGCCCGATCTCGGCGTGGGCGTAGTTGGTGACCACAAGATCCCATGCCTGTTCCGGTTCCCAGCGGGAGAGGTCGGTCTCCTTCCAATGGATGTGCTCGCTCACATCTGTGTCGGCTGCACGCGCCCTCGCAGTCGTCAGGGCTGCCCGGGAGTTGTCTGCGCCCGTGACCTCCCAACCCTGTTGGGCAAGCCAGAGTGCTTCGGCCCCGGTTCCGCATCCAGCGTCCAGTGCTGTTCCCACACGTAGATGCGCGGTCTCGGTCATCACATAGGGGTTGACCGGGAGTTGGTACTCACGGGTCGAGGCGACGGGATCACCCCAGTGGTTGTCCCAATAGCCTTTGTCAAAGTCAGCCATTACGCATCCACCGGATTGCTGCTGTCTGCGATGGCGCGGTCTGCGCGAGCGAAGACCATCTCGGTGTTGATCGTCATCGCCACCCGCGCACCGTTCGATGCGGACTCGCTGACCTGCATCGCGGGGTTGATCGCGTTGCCCGCCGCCCAGACGCCGGGTACGGAGGTGTGCCCAGCAGCATCGGCGACGACGGCGACACCTGCGGCGTTCTCTGCGACATCCACGCCTAGACCTTCGAGGCCGTCGAGGCGTGCTCTGGTCATAGCGGGAACAGCCAACGCATCCAGTCCGACCTGTGCCCCGTCGTCCATGACCACCGCCGTGAGTCGGTCATCAACCACCTCGATGCCGCACACAGTGCCGGAAACGATCGAGATCCCCAGCGCACGAACCTTGTCCAGCTGGTCAGCGGGGAACTCGAGTCCGTTCGGGAAGAACGTCATCTGCTCGCTCCACTGATGGAACAGCAGCGCTTGCATCGCCGACATCTGCCCGCTCGCGAGCAGGCCGATCCGCTGGTCACGAATCTCCCACCCGTGACAGTACGGGCAGTGCACCACATCCCGACCCCACCGCCTGGAAAGACCAGCAACCGCGGGAAGCGCATCTCGCACCCCGGTCGCGATCAGCAGCTGGCCGGCGTGAATCGTCGAGTCGTCGTTGAGCACGAGAGTGAAACCGTCGTCGGCAGAGCCGGACGCGTGCAGCACGTTCGTCTGAGCAATGCGGGCACCGTAGGACGCAGCCTCCTCTCGGCCCCGCTTCAACAGCTGGAGCGGGTTCACGCCCTCCTGTCCGAGTAGCCCGTGCGCTGCGGCCGCGGGTGCATTCCTGGGCGCGCCTCCATCGATCACGATGACGCTGCGTCGCGCACAGGCGAGGACCAGTGCTGAGCTCAGCCCTGCCGGTCCACCGCCGATGATCGCGACGTCGTAGATGCGAGTGTGCGTGGTGCTCATTGCTTTGTCCTCCTGGCATCCGTGATGTCCACACCAGGATCACCTGGGCCACAGCGGCTGGCAATCATTCTTGCCAAATGGCAAAGTGGCTTCACGCATGAACAGACCGATCAGACTCTCGACGCCGTAGGATCCCGCCTGAAACACCTGAGATTGCGGCGCGACATCACCCTGACCATCCTTGCAGAAGAGACCGGGATCTCCACTAGCACCCTCTCCCGCCTGGAAGTGGGGCTGCGACGGCCCACCCTGGAGCAGTTGCTTCCATTGGCCCGTTACTACGGCGTCACCCTCGACTCCCTTGTTGATGCACCTCGCACCGCGAACCCCCGTATCGATCTCCGTCCCATGTCATGCGCCGACGGGTCGATCGTCATCCCACTCACGAGACGGCCCGGCGGGATCCAGGCGTACAAGTTCGTCCTTCCCGCCGGCAGTGACGATACGGTCCCGGACCTGCGCTCCCACGAAGGTTTCGACTGGGCCTACGTACTCAACGGATCGTTGCGCTTGGTGCTCGGCGATCAGGATCTGCTTCTCCAAGCCGGTGAAGCAGCAGAATTCGACACCCGAACCCCACACTGGTTCGGATCCACCAGCGCAGGCCCAGTCGAGTACCTCAGCCTCGTCGGGAGGCAAGGTCAGCGCGCACACATACGCACCTCGGACGCCGACCGCTAGGTGACCGCACATATCCTCAGCTCCTGCCATGTCGACGCCAATGGTTATATGGCCGTGTCTGTTTCGGACGTGAGCGTCGTGTCTGACTTTGACCACGAGTGCGTCGAGACAGCTGAATCGCAGCACATCTTCACTTGACCTCGGAGCGCACTATCCTCGCCACGCCCACGGTTAGCGGTATCGCGATCCAGACCAGGCCGGAGAAGAGCATCCGCGCCCAGTCGCCACCGGTGGCCCACTCCGCAGACTGAAACGCCGCGTTCGTCGACGACGTATCGACCCAGTCGCCCATGTTGTCCCGGTACCAAGGCACCAACTCGGTCACCAGCGACATCGCGGTCGGTAGCGCGAAAAACGCGACAATAGCACCGGGCGTGTTCATGATCAGTGCAGCGAAGCCGAACCCGAGGAGCAACTCGAAGATCAGGACGATCGCGTTGTTCACAAGACCTGCCGCACTGATCTCCCACGCTCCGGCCCCACCTCCATACGTGGCCCCGGCTATCAGGGTGCCAACGGCTCCGAGTGCCAGCGCTAGACAGAACGCACCGACCGCAGCCACCAGAACCGCCACCAATTTCGCGAGTACCACCCGTCCGCGACGTGGTTCGATGGTGAAGGTGGTCAGCGCGGTGCGTTGGCTCCACTCCCCGGTGACGAGCAGGATCGCCAGAACCGGCAGGATGATCGCCGTCGGGACGGTCATCATGCCGAAGAAGTATCCGAACGTGAGTTCTTCGGGGGTGTTCCGACTCGCGATCAGCAGGACCAGCATCACCACCGTCGCGATCACACCGATCGACGTGACGAGCCAGAATCCGGCCCGGGTATCGACGAGTTTGCGGACCTCGACACGCGCCAGACGCACCAGCGGGATTTGCGGCCCAGTGGTATCGACGACCGGGCCGAGAGTGGCGGGTGCGGCGATACTCATGAAAAATCTCCTCGTGCGGTGTGGTTTTCTCGCTGTGTGTCGACGGTCAGTTGGAGGAACCGCTCTTCGAGCCGCGCGCCGTCACCCGGCCGCAACTCGATCAGGACGACACCCGCGCGCGCGGCCGCCCGTCCGATCTCCTCGGGCTGGGCATCGGCGGTGAATCCACCGTTGTCTGCCGCCCGCGTGCGTACTCCTGCGGCCTGTAGCGCATCGAACAGCGCCGTGTCGTCGAGGGATCGGACGCGAGTTCCGGCCCCGGCCAGAAGTTCGTCCTTGGTGCCCTGCGCGACGATCCGCCCACGGCCGATGACGATGATCTCGTCGGCGACGATCTCGATCTCGTGCAACAGGTGTGATGACAGCAGGACGGTGCCACCTCGATCTGCATAGTCACGTAGCAAGCTGCGCATCCAGTGGATTCCCGCGGGATCGAGTCCGTTGGCGGGCTCGTCGAGGATCAGTATCCGCGGATCGCCGAGCAGGGCATTCGCGATGCCGAGCCGCTGACGCATACCGAGCGAGTAGTTGCGCACACGACGGCCGGCTTCCTGCGGCGACAGGCTGACCAGCTCGAGCATCTCCGCGACGCGGTGTGTGGGCAGCCCCATTGCCAGCGCGTTCAGCCGCAGAATTTCGGCTCCCGTGCGGCCGGCATGCTGAGCCGAGGCGTCCAGCAGTACACCCACCTGGGTTCCCGGATTGGGAATGGACCGATAGTCGGCGCCGCCGACGGTCGCCACGCCCTCAGACACAGGCGTCAGACCCGCGATCATCCGCATGGTGGTCGACTTCCCGGCACCGTTCGGCCCGAGAAAACCCGTCACCCGTCCCGGCTTGCACACGAACGAGACATCGTCGACGGCGACATGGTCAGCGTACTTCTTGGTCAAGTTCTCCACGGCGATCATGACGACGATCGTGTCCTGTTCGGGCGGAGGACCGCATCGGCCTCCAGGCTGTATGAGAGCAGCCGAAAGTAGGAGACGAATCAACCGAAAGTCATCGAGTCCGCGCGCCGCGGTGACGATACGGTTGTCGGGTGGCACGTGACGACCATCAGCCTCCGCTGACCTGGTGGAGCAACGCGTGGCGGATGGTGGCGATGCTGCTGATCAGCGCGATCGGGTGGGCCCCGCGCGTTTCGTATCAGTGGGAGTACGCCCGCTGGTGGTTCGTGCTGGACGTGCTTCTGGGCATCGTCGCCTACATTGCCGTCTGGTGGCGTCGGCGACATCCGGTCGCGGTGGCAACCCTCACCAATTTGACGGGTGTGGTGTCCGCGAGCTCGTCCGGCCCAGCAGCGCTCGCGATGGTGTCACTGTCCACCCGACGAAACTGGAAAGAGATCACCCCCCAGGTCCTGCTCGCTTTCGGGTGCAGCGCACTGTCCGAGGTGTTCTTTCGAACACCGTTGGAGGCCGAATCGGCGCTGCTACGTTATGGCGCCGTCGTCGCGATCATGGGCATCACCGTCTCCTGGGGCATGTACATCGGGTCGCGGCGCGAATTGCTGGCCACGTGGCAGGCTCGTGCGCTGTCATCGGAGGCCGAGCAGCGGGCGAAGGTGAGCGAGGCCCGCTCCATGGAGCGGGCCCGCATCGCCCGCGAGATGCATGATGTTCTGGCGCACCGCATCTCAGTAGTCAGCATGTACGCGGGAGCCCTCGTCTACCGGGACGACCTCAGTCGGGGCGAGATGCGTGAGAGCGCAGCCACCATCGAAGAAAACGCACGGATGGCACTGTCGGAACTCCGCGAGGTGCTTGGTGTGCTCCGAGACGGGCCCGGTGACGCCGACCCCGAACTGCCGCAGCCCGGGGTTCAGGACATCGACAGCCTGGTCGAGGAGACCAAAACTCTCGGCATACGGGTCCACTACGAGTGCTCGACGGACCTCTCGACAGTCTCACCAAGGGTTGGGCGCACGCTGTATCGATGCATACAGGAAGCTCTCACCAACGTCCGGAAGCACGCATCCGATACGACGGTCACCGTTCGGCTCGACGGAGATGTCGGGCGCGGTGTCGATCTCGTCGTCGACAATCCACTACCCGTCGGATCGCCACCCCCCAACCTCCCGACATCCGGACTTGGACTCATCGGTCTCGCCGAACGAGTGGAGCTCAACGGCGGACATCAGAAGTCCGGCCGTTCCGGCGGTCGTTTTGTGCTCCACGTTTGGCTACCGTGGCAGACATGACGGTTCGCCTCATGATCGTCGACGACGACCCGCTCGTACGGGCCGGTCTGTCGCTGATACTCGGCGGCGATCTGGAACTCGCTGTATCCGGCGAAGCGTCCGACGGACAGGAAGCTGTCGACAGACATCGCGACGACCCGGTCGACGTGGTGCTGATGGATCTCCGGATGCCGGTCCTGGACGGCATCGCCGCTACAGCCGAACTCAAACGTCTGCCGCAGCCTCCCGCAGTCATTGTGCTGACGACGTTCGACGCCGACGATCATGTGATCCGCGCACTCGCGGTCGGCGCCGACGGGTTTCTGCTCAAGGACACCCCACCGGCCGACATCGTCACCGCCATTAAGGATGTCGTGGCCGGCCATCCGGCCCTCAGTCCCGCGATCACCGCCTTGCTCATCGACAAGGTGGTCCGGCAGACCGACGGAGAACGCAGGGACGGGGCGGGAGAGCTCGTGGCGACGCTGACCGATCGGGAACTCGAGGTCGCCACGGCCCTGGCCCGCGGAGCATCGAACGCCGAGGTTGCCGAGAAACTGTTCATGAGTCTCGCCACTGTCAAGGCTCACATCTCACGCATCTTCGCCAAACTCGGTGCCAACAACCGGGTACAGGTCGCGATCTGCATGCACGACGCCGGTCTGGTCTGACGCCTCGAGTATCGCCCCGCCACTCACGGTGGCCAGGCGCCCATAGCTTTCGCCCCACCACCGTCGCTACGGCGCCATTGCGGCGAGGTCTGCTCAGGGAGGAGCTGTGGCATGGGAACCGTGAGAGTCCGGTGTCATGGCTCATACGTGATCCGGAGAAGAACATCATGCTGTGGGCGTGGAAGCAGCATCCGGTTGCCCGTGATCGCATGGCGGCGCGTACTCCCGCTGGGTGGCCGGTGATTCGGTTGTAGGAGCAGTGTGAGGTGGATACCTGGCTTGCGTCGCTGGCTGTCTAACGCCAGCCGGAGGCCGGCGGCGTGGTGCTGGTTGGGTTCGCGCCGTTGGGCGGGCTCGCAACTCGGTGTCGCGGCAAGCCCGGAGTCGGGCCGTGCCGGGCTGACCGCTATGGGCGGCTGCCCGGTCACACCGAAGAACTACGCACCACGGAAGATCACTCGCGGAAGGGAC
>AODO01000030.1 GCA_000341795.1 Rhodococcus triatomae BKS 15-14
CCGTTCAGTCGATCTGATCGACTGAACGGTTCCGTTCATGCCGGTGAGAACCGGGCGGGAATCAGGGCAGGCGCCAGTCCACCGGCTTCTCGCCTCGCTCCGTGAGCAGCTGATTGACGCGGCTGAACGGCTTCGATCCGAAGAAGCCGCGGGAGGCGGACAGCGGCGAGGGGTGCGCGGATTCCACACACGGGGTGTCACCGAGCATCGGCTTCAGCGTCGCCGCGTCGCGCCCCCACAGGATCGCGACGAGCGGCCGCGGGGTGCCGCTCGGATCGGTGCGGGCCACGAGGGCGTGGATGGCCTGCTCGGTGACCTCTTCCCAGCCCTTGCGACGGTGGGACGCGGCCTGGCCCGGCTGCACGGTCAGGACCCTGTTCAGCAGCAGGACACCCTGCTCCGCCCACGGCGTCAGGTCACCGTTCGACGGCGTCGGCAGCCCGAGATCGGTTCCGAGTTCGGTGTAGATGTTCGCCAGGCTGCGCGGCACCGGCCGGACGTCCGGCGCGACCGAGAAGCTCAGCCCGACGGCGTGGCCCGGTGTCGGGTACGGATCCTGTCCGACGACGAGCACCCTGACGTCGTCGAACGGCTGCGTGAAGGCGCGCAGGACGTTGTCACCGGAGGGAAGGTAGCCACGACCCGCGGCGACCTCCTCGCGGAGGAACTCTCCCATCTCGGTGATCCGGCCTGCGACCGGCTCGAGCGCCGACGCCCATCCGGGGTCGACGAGATCGGCGAGCGGGCGCGGCGTCATCAGGTGGTCCTTGTGTGGATCGGCATGAGTGCACACCCTATCGGGACCGGTTACGGCCGAAGCTCTCCCAGCCGGCGGCACCGGTTCGTTCCCGGCCACCGACGAGGACACCCGCACCGACCGCGGCCGAGGCACCGCCTCGGACGTCCGTATCGTTCAGCACGACACCGATGCGCCGCCAGCCGTCGGGCAGTTCCACGCCCGGTGGGAACGTGGCTGCGAGTGCGTGGTCCTCACCACCGGTCAGCACCCAGGCGTCCGCGTCGTCCCCGAGTTCGTCGGCTGCTGCCCGCAGCACCTGATCCGGTTCGAGCGCCGCTGGATCGAGATCCATCCGCACGCCCGATGCGGCGCAGATGTGACCGAGATCGGCGAGCAGCCCGTCGGAGACGTCCGTCATGGATGTCGCGCCCGCCTCTGCCGCGACCGGGCCACTACCGTAGGGCGGTTCCGGAACACGATGTGCGGCAACCACTTCGGCGTGTCCGTCGAGTCCCGCGGCGAGAACGGCGAGCCCGGCCGCCGACCATCCGAGCCGACCCGCCACGGCCACCTGATCTCCGGCGCCGGCCGTGGATCTCAGCACCGCATCGCGTCCACGAAGGTCACCGAGGACGGTGATCGAGAGCACGATCTGGTCCGACTGCACCGTGTCACCACCGACGACGCCCGCGCCGAGGCCCTCGGCTTCGGACCAGATTCCGTCGGTGAGCGCATCGAGCACCGCGACCGGTGTGTCCGGCGGACAGCCGAGCGAGACGAGAAAAGCTGTGGGCCAGGCGCCCATCGAGGCGATGTCGGCGCCGTTCTGCGCCACCGCCTTGCGCCCGATCTGCTCGGGCGCCGACCAGTCCAACCGAAAATGCCTGCCCTGCACCAGCATGTCCGAGGACACCACCACGCGCCCGTCGGTGGCGCGGACGACGGCCGCATCGTCGCCCGGCCCGAGCAGCGTGGTGTCGGGCTGGTCACGACCGGAGACCGCCCTGTCGATCACGGCGAACTCGCCGAGTTCTGCGACGGTCGCGTCGGCCGGGGAACGGGACTCCCCGGTGGAGTCGGAGGTGTCGATGACGAGCCTTTCGTCCGGTTCGGTCGCGGTACCCTGGGGACGCGGCCGGGAATCGACCCGGCCGAGAACTACGGACCAGGGCCATCGCGACTCTACCGAGGCCGCGACGCACTGTGCCGGGAAGGGACCTTCGGTGGCGCAGGCATACATCCTGATCCAGACCGAGGTGGGCAAGGCAACGACCATCGCCGAGCGGATCCGGCAACTGCCGGGTGTCGTCACCGCGGAGGATGTAGTCGGCCCCTACGACGTCGTCGTGCGCATCGACGGGCGAGCCGACTCCGGGCTGTCCCCGGTCGTGGCCGGAATCCAGCAGGTCGCGGGTGTCACCCGAACCCTCATGTGCGAGGTCCCCACGCCGGCGTGACTCCTGCGACCGGCCCTGTCCAGCGAACGAAACGGCACAGAACAGCACCGTGAACAACCCCGAGCCCGAGAACACCCCGCCGGCCGAGGCGAATGCCCGCCGCAGTCCCGCACTGATCGCCGCCGCCGTCGCGCTGCCGGTCGCGATGGTCGTCGGCATCGTCGTCGCCGCGGTCCTCGCGAACCGCAATCCCACGCTCGAACCGGTCGCGCTGGGATCGGTGCCCGCCCCGGGCGCGACATCGCCCGAGTGCACCGCGCTGATCGATTCGCTCCCGGACAACCTCGGCGACTTCGAGCGCGCCGAGCTGGTGGATCCGGCCCCGGAGGGTGCGGCGGCGTGGCAGTCCGTCGACGCCCAGGAGATCGTCCTGCGGTGCGGCCTCGACCGGCCGGCCGAGTTCGACGCCGCGAGCGCTCTGCAACTCGTGGACGGTGTGCAGTGGTTGGAGGTCCCCGGCGGCGAGGGCGTCGACGCGAGCACCTGGTTCGCCGTCGACCGCGGCGTCTACGTGGCGGTCACCGTTCCGCACGGCCTCGGTCCGACACCGCTGCAGGACGCGTCCGCCGCGGTCGCGGGTGCGCTCGAGGCGAAGCCGATCGATCCGGCTCCCCTGCCCTCGATCACACCCGCGCCCGGTTCCTGACGGTCAGCGCAGGCCGGTGCCGCGTGCGAGGGCGGTGTCGACGAGGGTCGACACCAGCGCGCGGTAGTCGACGCCCGCCGCCTCCCACATGCGGGGGAACATCGAGATCGACGTGAAGCCGGGCATCGTGTTGATCTCGTTGATGACGGGACCGTTGTCGGTGACGAAGAAGTCGACGCGGGCCAGGCCCTGACAGTCGAGGGCGGCGAACGCCTTCACCGCGATGGCCCGGATCTCGTCGGCGACCTCGTCGTCGAGTTTCGCCGGGACGTCGAATTCGCAGATGTCGTCGAGGTACTTGGTGTCGAAGTCGTAGAAGGCGCCGTCGTCGTCGGTGAACTCGGGCATCCGGATCTCGGCGACCACACTGGCGCGAACGGAGCCGTCGGGGAACTCCAGGACCCCGCACTCCACCTCACGGCCGACGATCGCGGCCTCGACGATGACCTTGGGGTCGTGGGCCCGGGCATGCGCGATCGCGGCGTCGAGACCGTCCCAGGTGGTCACCCGGGTGATCCCGATCGAGGATCCACCGCGTGCGGGTTTGACGAAGACGGGCAGTCCCAGCATCTCCCGGTCCTGCGGGGACACGGTCGCGGTGCCGGGTCGGAGCACAACCTGGCGCCCGACCGGCAGCCCCTCCGCGGCGAGCAGCTTCTTGGTGAACTCCTTGTCCATTCCCGCGGCGCTGGCCAGGACACCGGGTCCGACGTACGGCAGGCCTGCGAGTTCGAGCATGCCCTGGATGGTGCCGTCCTCGCCGTACGCGCCGTGCAGGACGGGGAAGACCACGTCGACCGACGCGAGCACGCTGCCGGCCTGTTCGGAGTCGAGCGCGACGACGGCGCCGGACCGGGTCGGGTCCACGGTCAGGGTCAGCGCCGCGCCGGTCGCGTCCACCGTCGGAAGCGAACGACCGTCCATGACGAGAGCGGCGGGGTCGGACCCACCGAGGACCCAGGCGCCGTCGTGGGTGATGCCGATCGGCACCACCTCGTAGACCTCGGGATCGAGATTGCGGAGCACACTTCCGGCGGACACACAGGACACCGAGTGTTCACTGCTGCGGCCTCCGAAGACCACCGCGACCCGGGTACGAGGATTGTTCACCCGGAAACCCTATCTGCCGGGGACCCGTGGAGTCATTCCGGCAGGTTGCTCACCGGACGGGTGATCACTCGGACTTCATGCGGCGCCCGAGGAGCAGTCCGACGGCCTCGGGCACCGACAGCCCCTCGTGGCACACGCGGTGTACCGCCTCGGTGAGGGGCATCTCGACGCCGTGCCGCTGGGCGAGCGCCCGCACCGACGTGCACGACTTCACTCCCTCGGCGACCTGGCCGTGTGTGGCGGCCTGGGCGCTGGTGAGAGTCCCGCCCTGACCGAGATGCGCACCGAAGGTCCGGTTGCGCGACAGCGGCGACGAACACGTTGCGACGAGGTCGCCCACGCCGGCGAGACCTGCCAGCGTCGCGGGATTGGCTCCGAGTGCGGCGCCGAGCCTGATCATCTCCGCGAGGCCCCTGGTGATGATCGAGGCGTTGGTGTTCTCGCCGAACCCGACCCCGGACGCCATGCCGCAGGCGAGCGCGATCACGTTCTTGCAGGCGCCGCCGATCTCGCAACCGACCACGTCGACGTTCGTGTACGGCCGGAAATAGCCTGTTGCGCATGCCTTCTGGACGGCCTTGGCTCGCTCGTGGTCGGAGCAGGCGATCACGGTCGCGGAGGGCTGCCCGCTCGCGATCTCGCGCGCCAGGTTGGGCCCGGACAGAACCGCGATCCGGTCCTCGGCGGCGCCGGTGACCTCCTGGATCACCTGACTCATGCGCAGCAGGGTGCCCGATTCGATGCCCTTGGCGAGGGACAGCAGAGTCGAATCCGGTTCGACCAGCGGCGCCCACGTGGCGAGGTTCTCCCGGAGCGACTGGGACGGCACCGCGAGCACGACCAGGTCCGCGCCGTCGAGCGCGACCACGTGGTCGCTCGTCGCGGTCAGTGTGGACGGAAGTTCGATGCCGTCGAGATAGAAGGGGTTGGCGTGGTGGTCGGTGATGGCCGCGGCGACCTCGGGTCGGCGGGCCCACATCGTGACGTCGGTTCCGGCGTCCGCCAGCACCTTCGCGAACGCCGTGCCCCACGATCCCGCACCCAGTACCGCCGCCTTCACCATGCGCCCTCCGACCACCCGACTGTGTTTCCGACGACACTAGTACCGGCCGCTCGGTTCGGGCCCGCGCGAACCGCGCCGACACCGCCGATGCGGCGGCTGGCAGGATGGCCGACATGAGCGCCGCACCCGCACCCCCGCAGGCCGCGCGCGCCCATGTGCTGATCGCGGTCAAGGACCTCCGGCACGCGAAGAGCCGACTCGGCCCGTCGTTGACCGCCGACGAGCGGGCGGCGCTGACGCTGGCGATGGTCCAGGACACCGTGACGGCGGCATTCGCGTCGACGGCGGTCCACGCCGTCACCGTCATCACCCCCGACACGGTGGTCGCCGCTGCGGCCGCCGCACTCGGCGCCGCACACTTCCCCGACCGGGGCGAGGACGATCTCAATGCGGTGCTCACCGCCGCCGCGCGCACCGTGGGGCCCGGACGGGTCCTGGCGCTCCAGGGCGATCTCCCGTGCCTGTCGGGTGCCGAATTGACCGCGGCGATCGCCGCGGCCCGGCCCCTGCGGCGCGCGGTCGTGGTGGACCATCACGGCACGGGAACGTCCGCGCTGATCGCCGAGTCCCGCGACCTCGACCCCCGATTCGGACCCGACTCGGCACGACACCACATCGACTCGGGCGCAACGGCTTTGGACGGCCACTGGCCGGGCCTGCGACTGGACGTCGACACCCCCGACGATCTCGCCGCTGCGGCCGCACTCGGGCCGGGTTCGGCGACGACACGTGCGCTGCTGTCGATGAACCACGCCGGTTCGTCACGCGGTCGTTGAGAATTCACTCGACAAGCCCGCGTCCGATTGTCCCGTCATCACCATGTGGGGGATGATCGTGCGGTGAACAACGGTGAGGACGTGGGACGCGAATCGGTGCAGACGACGACGGAGGAATCGGCCGGTGGTCCGGTCCCGGTCGTCGGCCATCTGCCGGTGATCCCGACCGCGCCGCCCGCAGCGACACCGCCGTCCGTGGACGGATCGGTCGCCCCGCTCCCCGACGACCGTTATCTCAATCGCGAACTGAGCTGGCTCGACTTCAACTCGCGCGTGCTCGCCCTCGCCGAGGACCCGTCGCTGCCGCTGCTCGAACGGGCGAAGTTCCTGGCGATCTTCGCCTCGAATCTCGACGAGTTCTACATGGTTCGGGTGGCCGGCCTCAAGCGCCGTGACGAGACGGGCCTGTCCGTGCGTTCCGCCGACGGCCTCACCCCCCGTGAGCAGTTGGCGCTGATCAACGAGCGGACCCAGGAGATCGCCGAACTGCACGCCCGCACCTTCGGGGAGCTCCTCCCCCGGCTCCGGGCCGAGGGCATCTCGATCATCCGGTGGTCCGATCTCGATTCCGAGGAAGCGGCCGATCTCTCGCAGTACTTCCAGGACCAGGTGTTCCCGGTCCTGACGCCGCTGGCGGTCGACCCGGCGCATCCGTTCCCCTACATCAGCGGGCTCAGCCTCAACCTCGCGGTGACGGTGAAGGACGCCTCGACCGGCGGCGAACACTTCGCCCGAGTGAAGGTGCCGGACAACGTCGATCGGTTCGTCCGCGTCACGCGCACCGGATCACCGTCGGGCATTCCCGCATTCCTCCCGATGGAGGCATTGATCGCGGCGCATCTGAACGTCCTGTTCCCGGGCATGGAGATCGTGGAACACCACGCGTTCCGCATCACCCGCAACGCCGACTTCGAGGTCGAGGAGGATCGCGACGAGGATCTGCTGCAGGCCCTGGAGCGTGAACTCGCCCGGCGCCGCTTCGGATCCCCCGTCCGGTTGGAAGTCGCGGACGACATGACCGAGCACATGCTCGAACTGCTCCTGCGCGAACTCGACGTCAATCCGGGCGATGTGATCCAGGTGCCCGGTCTCCTCGACCTGTCGTGTCTGATGCAGGTGTACGGCGTCGACCGACCGCATCTCAAGGACGCACCGTTCGTGCCGGCCACCCATCCCGCCTTCGGCGAGCGGGAAACCCCGAAGAGCGTGTTCTCCACCCTGCGCGACGGCGACATCCTCGTGCAGCACCCGTACGACTCCTTCTCCACCAGCGTGCAGCGCTTCATCGAACAGGCCGCCGCCGACCCGCAGGTCCTCGCGATCAAGCAGACGCTGTACCGCACGTCGGGTGACTCCCCCATCGTGAACGCCCTGATCGATGCCGCGGAGGCAGGCAAGCAGGTCGTGGCGTTGGTCGAGATCAAGGCCCGCTTCGACGAGCAGGCCAACATCAAGTGGGCTCGCAAGCTGGAACAGGCGGGCGTGCACGTGGTGTACGGATTGGTCGGTCTCAAGACCCACTGCAAGACGTGTCTCGTCGTTCGGCGCGAGGGGTCCGCCATCCGCCGCTACTGCCACATCGGCACCGGCAACTACAACCCGAAGACGGCGCGACTGTACGAGGACGTCGGGCTGCTCACCGCGGCCCCCGAGATCGGCGCCGATCTGACGGACCTGTTCAACACGCTCACCGGCTACTCACGCAAGTCCGAGTACCGCAACCTGCTCGTCGCCCCGCACGGGGTCCGGCAGGGGATCGTCGATCGGATCCACGGCGAGATCGAACACGGGCTCGCCGGCAGGCCCGCTCGAATCCGGCTGAAGGCCAACGCCCTGGTGGACGAGCAGGTGATCGACGCGCTGTACCGGGCGTCCCAGGCGGGCGTCCCCGTGCAGGTCGTGGTCCGCGGCATCTGCGCACTGCGCCCCGGCGTGCCCGGACTGAGCGAGAACATCGAGGTGCGCTCGATCCTGGGCCGATTCCTCGAACACTCGCGGATTCTGCACTTCGCGGGCGCCAACGAGTTCTGGATCGGCAGCGCCGACATGATGCACCGCAACCTCGACCGTCGCGTGGAGGTGATGGCGCAGGTGAAGGACCCGCGGCTGACGCGTCAACTGGACGGAATCTTCGAGTCCGCACTCGATTCGACGACCCGATGCTGGGTGCTGCAGGAGGACGGGCACTGGGCGGCGTCCCCTGCCCGCGGCGAACGGGTGCGTGAGCACCAGGAGGAAATGATCCGCAGCCGCCGGACAAGCGGGGCGTAGGAACGGCCACAGGAGGACCCCGTGAGCTCGAAATCGGATCGCTCCAACCAGAAGTCGGCCGCGGTGAAGGCGAACATCTTCGCCGCCGGGGCCGTCCTCTGGCGGAAGTCCCCGACCGACCCGTACGAGATCGAGATCGCCCTCATCCACCGACCGAAATACGACGACTGGTCGTTTCCGAAGGGCAAGCTCGACCCCGGCGAGATCCCTGTCGTCGCAGCGCGCCGGGAGGTCGAGGAGGAGACGGGGATGCGGGTCCAGTTGGGCCGGCACGTCGCGCGCGTCTCCTATCTGGTTCCGGGGCATCGCCGCCGCAAGCGCGTCGACTACTGGGCGGCCGAGGCACAGCGAGGCGAATTCGTGCCGAACGACGAAGTCGACGAGCTGCGCTGGTTGCCCCCGCACGAGTTGACGGGCGCGCTGTCGTACCAGGTCGACGAGAAGGTGCTGCGGCGATTCCTGCAGGCTCCTGCCGACACCTCCACCGTCCTGGTGGTCCGGCACGCCAAGGCCGGTCGGCGCAGCACCTACAAGGGGGACGACACCAAGAGACCTCTGGACAAGACCGGTCGAGCACAGGCGGAGGGATTGTCCGCACTCCTCCGCGCGTTCGGTGCGACCGAGATCCACTCCGCGGACCGGACCCGCTGCGTGCAGACGGTCGAGCCGCTGGCCCGGGACATCGGCGCCGAGATCGCGCTCGAACCCGCATTGAGCGAAGAGGCGTACCGGGAGGACCCGACGAGCGCGCAGGCTCTCGTCCGGAAGATCGCGGCTCGCGGCGGGGTGCAGGTGATCTGCAGCCAGGGCAAGGTCATCCCGGATCTGCTGCAGTGGTGGGCCGAGCGTGACGGGATCACCCTGCCCCCCGCGCGGAACAGGAAGGGCAGCACGTGGGTGCTGTCCCTGTCCGGCGGCATGCTGGTCGACGCACACCACATCGACAGCGCGCTGCCGGAGATGTGAGCGCGCGGGTCACGGCCCGCGCGCGGCACACTGCGCAGACGCGAGAGAGGGTGTCGACGGTTTCCCGTCGACACCCTCTCTCGTTGTCCGGTGACTACCGCTTGCGAGCGGTGGTCTTCTTCGCGGGCGCCTTCTTGGCCGGAGCCTTCTTCGCAGGCGCTGCCTTCTTCGCGGCCGTGGTCTTCTTGGCCGCGGTCGCCTTGGTGGCGGTGGTCTTCTTGGCCGGTGCAGCCTTGGTGGCCGTGGTCTTCTTGGCCGCGGTCGCCTTGGTGGCGGTGGCCTTCTTGGCCGGTGCAGCCTTGGCAGCCGTGGTCTTCTTCGCCGCCGTGGTCTTCTTGGCCGCAGTCGCCTTGGTGGCCGTGGTCTTCTTCGCCGCGGTCGCTTTGGTGGCGGTGGCCTTCCGTGCCGTGGTCGCCTTCTTCGCGGGTGCAGCCTTCGCAACCGTCTTCTTCGCGGGCGCAGCCTTCTTCGCGGCGGTCTTCTTGGCCGCGGCGCGCTTCGCCGGAGCCGCAGCAGCCGAACCACGCTTGACGGCGGGGCCGGACGCGGGCAGCTTCTGCTTGCCGGCGATGACGGCCTTGAACTGGGCGCCGGGCCGGAAGGCGGGCACCGACGTCGGCTTGACCTTCACGGTCTCACCGGTACGCGGGTTACGGGCGACACGGGCCGCACGCCGACGCTGTTCGAAGACACCGAATCCGGTGATGGTGACGTTCTCTCCGGCGTGGACCGCGCGGACGATGATGTCGACGATGTGCTCGACCGCGTCGGTCGCGCTGCGTCGATCCGAGTCCAACCTTTCGGTCAGCTGATCAATGAGCTCTGCTTTGTTCATTGGATGATTCCTCCGCAAACCAATGGCCCATTGACGGACCGACTATCAAACACGGTAAACCGGAAACGGGCAAGAGTCTATGTGCCACGCCAATTCTCATGCCTTTCTCATCGGCGTGGCAACCCGTTTCCGGTTTCCAATGTGCTTAGCGCCCCTACGAGTCGCCCCCCGCAACGCGCGCGGGCAAGGTGGCAGGTTTCCAAGACGGCCTTGACTTTTCGTACTCGGAAATCGCTTCTACCTGGCGCAACGTCAATCCGATGTCGTCCAGACCCTCGAGCAGACGCCACCTCGTGTAGTCGTCAATGGCAAAGGGCACCACCAGAGTTCCGGCGGTCACGGTCCGCGACGTGAGATCCACGACAATTTCCAGACCGGGCTGTTCCTCGAGCGCCTTCCACAGCAGTTCGACGTCCGACTGCTCCACCTGAGCCGCGAGCAGACCGGCCTTGCCGGCGTTCCCGCGGAAGATGTCGGCGAACCGGGACGAGATCACGACCCGGAATCCGAAGTCGGACAGTGCCCACACCGCGTGCTCACGCGAGGAGCCGGTGCCGAAGTCCGGACCGGCGACGAGCACGGTGCCCCTGTCGTAGGGCTCGGTGTTGAGAATGAAACCGGGATCTGTGCGCCAGCCGGCGAACAGGCCGTCCTCGAAACCGCTTCGCGTCACCCGCTTGAGGTAGACCGCGGGGATGATCTGGTCGGTGTCGACATTCGAACGCCGCAGCGGGACGCCGATGCCCTTGTGAGTCGTGAAGGCTTCCATCGAGATTCTCCTCCTGGTTGACGAATGTCTAGTCGAGGTCGGACGGCGCCGAGAGCGTTCCGCGCACCGCGGTCGCCGCCGCGACGAGCGGCGAAACGAGATGGGTCCGACCACCCTTGCCCTGCCGCCCCTCGAAGTTCCGGTTCGAGGTGGACGCCGACCGCTCGCCGGGGGCGAGCTGGTCCGGGTTCATGCCCAGGCACATCGAACAGCCTGCCTGCCGCCACTCGGCGCCTGCCGCCGTGAAGATCTCGCCGAGACCCTCGTCCTCGGCCTGCGCTCGCACGCGCATCGAGCCGGGGACCACCAGCATCCGAACGCCGTCGGCAACCTTGCGGCCCTTGAGAACTGCGGCGACGGCACGGAGGTCCTCGATCCGGCCGTTCGTGCACGACCCGACGAACACCGTGTCGATCGGTACCTCACGCAGCGGAGTACCCGCCTCCAGGCCCATGTAGGCGAGCGCCTTCTCGGCCGCGGCGCGCGCGCTCTCGTCGGCGATCTCGGCGGGCACCGGCACCGACGATCCGAGCGGAGCGCCCTGTCCGGGGTTGGTACCCCAGGTGACGAACGGGGTCAGTGCGGCCCCGTCGATGTCCACCTCTGCGTCGAAAACCGCGTCGTCGTCCGTCTTCAGCTCGTTCCACGCGGCCACCGCGGCGTCCCAGTCGGCACCGGCCGGGGCGTGCGGACGACCCTTGAGGAACTCGTACGTCGTCTCGTCGGGCGCGATCATGCCCGCGCGGGCACCTGCCTCGATCGACATGTTGCAGATCGTCATTCGCGCTTCCATCGACAGCTTGCGGATCGCCTCGCCCCGATACTCCAGGACATAGCCCTGACCACCACCGGTGCCGATCTTCGCGATGACGGCGAGAATCAGGTCCTTGCTCGTGACCCCGTCGGGCAGTTCGCCTGCGACGTTGATCGCCATCGTCTTGAACGGACGCAGCGACAGCGTCTGCGTCGCCATCACGTGCTCGACCTCGCTGGTGCCGATTCCCATTGCGATGGAACCGAACGCGCCGTGCGTCGACGTGTGGCTGTCACCGCACACCACGGTCATTCCGGGCTGGGTCAGGCCGAGCTGGGGACCCACGACGTGCACGATGCCCTGCTCGAGGTCGCCCATCGGATGCAGTCGGACGCCGAATTCCTCGCAGTTGCGGCGCAAGGTGTCCACCTGCAGCCGCGACACCGGGTCGGCGATCGGCTTGTCGATGTCGACGGTGGGGACGTTGTGATCCTCGGTCGCGATCGTCAGGTCGGGTCGTCGAAGCGGCCGGCCCGCGAGACGCAGTCCGTCGAACGCCTGGGGACTGGTCACCTCGTGCACCAGATGCAGGTCGATGTAGATCAGGTCGGGCTGACGCGAAGATCCCTCACCCTCACCTCGTACGACGACGTGCTGGTCCCACACCTTCTCCGCCAGGGTGCGCCCTCTGCTGGCCATGTTCTCCACCTCTTCGTGATTCGTCGCTCAACCGGGAGCGGCACAGGTTGGCTGCCGCGCGAGCGGCACGTTCCTCGCGGACTACGGGCTGGTCCGGCGAGATCCGATGTCCATCATCCACCGCACCCGGGTCACACCTCGAACTTTGATCCCACAATGCGAGACGCTAGTATCCGATCTATGAGAAATCATAGCGCTCCGGCGGTTACCAGCGGAATCGGGGTTCTGGACAAGGCCATGTCGGTTCTGCACGCCGTCGCCGAGGCGCCGTGCAACCTCGGAGAACTCTGTGCCCGAACCGGACTGCCCAGAGCGACCGCGCACCGGCTCGCCGTCGGCCTCGAGGTGCACCGACTCCTCGCCAGGGACGCCGACGGGTTGTGGCGCACCGGACCCGGCCTGGCCGACCTGGCACCGACGGCGAACGACAATCTCCTCGAGGCCGCGGCCATGGTCTTGCCGCGCCTCCGCGAGATCACCGGCGAGAGTGTCCAGTTGTATCGCCGCGAAGGCCTGCAGCGTGTGTGCATCGCCGCGATGGAACCCCCGACCGGACTTCGCGACACCGTCCTGGTCGGCGCCCGGCTGCCGATGACCGCGGGCTCCGGCGCCAAGGTCCTGCTCGCGTGGGCCGACGCCCAGGTCCAGCGGTCGGTCCTGCCCGACGCACTCTTCAGCGACCGGGTCCTCGCCGAGGTCCGCAAGCGCGGCTGGGCGCAGAGCGCCGCCGAACGCGAGGCGGGCGTCGCGAGTGTGGCGGCACCGGTGCGCGACCGGACCGGCGCGGTCGTCGCGGCGATCTCCGTGTCGGGACCGATCGACCGGATGGGCCGCCGCCCGGGTGCCCGGTGGGCCGCGGACCTCCTCGCCGCCGCGGAGGCCCTGCACAAGCGGCTGTAGGAAATCCCGTCACCGTCGACCGGGTGGGCCCGCTCGTGGCACAGTGCGTAACGGAACACGTTCCAGCACACCCGAAAGGCAGGGCGCCGCAGTGGGCACCAACCAGCGTTCGCAGATCACGATGACGGACACCGAGATCTCCGATTTCATCCAACAGAGCCGTGTCGCCACGATGGCGACGATCGGCCCGAACGGCACTCCGCACCTGATCGCGATGTGGTACGCGATCGTCGACGGCGAGATCTGGTTCGAGACGAAGGCGAAGGCACAGAAGGTCGTCAACCTGCGCCGCGACAACCGGGTCACGGTCATGATCGAGGACGGGCACACCTACGACACCCTCCGTGGGGTGTCGTTCGAGGGCACCGCCGAGATCGTCGACGACCACGACGCGCTCTGGGCCGTCTGCGTCAGCGTGTGGGAGCGCTACACCGGGCCCTACACGAAGGAAGCCGATCCGGCGATCGAGATGATGGCGAACAAGCGTGTCGCCGTCCGCGTGAAGGCCGACCGGGTCCGATCCTGGGACCACCGCAAGCTGGGACTTCCGTCGATGCCGATCAGCGGCAGCACCGCCCAGTACCTGTAGCCGGCCGAAAACCGCACGACGAACAGCCGACAGCCGGGGTACGGTCACGATGCGACCACCCAACCGGACTCGACAGATCCAGGAGGAACGCATCGTGACCAGATCCGAGAGCGAGAACACTGATTCCGAACACATCCGGGAACAGTTCCGGGAAGCGCTCGACCGCAAGAACCATCAGCACTCGATGCACGGCACCGCACCGGCCGGCGACTCGAAGGTGCACGAGGCTCACGGCCCGGCCGACCACAAGCGCGAATTCCGGCGCAAGAGCGGCTGATCGGAACACCGTCGCCGCACAGCAGAAAGACCCTCCGGTTTGCACTGGAGGGTCTTTCCGTTCGTAGCCCCGACGGGATTCGAACCCGCGCTACCGCCTTGAGAGGGCGGCGTCCTAGGCCGCTAGACGACGGGGCCAGGACGTGATCGGTGACGGCCGGCTCGCGCCCGACACGCTCGATCACAGAAGTGGCACGCTCTCCGTGGTAGCCCCGACGGGATTCGAACCCGCGCTACCGCCTTGAGAGGGCGGCGTCCTAGGCCGCTAGACGACGGGGCCAGGGAACGTGCCGTGTACTGCATGGCAATCCGGTTTGATCTGCGGCGACGTGTCGTCCGCGAACTTCACCGGATTTCCGCTGGGGTACCAGGACTCGAACCTAGAATGGCTGAACCAGAATCAGCTGTGTTGCCAATTACACCATACCCCAATGGCTTGTCCCGACGCCCTTCGCGGTGAGGCGGAGGCCGTCGTTCGAACCGAGGAGAACAATAGCAAAGCCCACCCGCGAACCTCCAAATCGGCTGGTCAGAGGGGTGAAGTTGACCCTCGTGACCAGCCGACCGGAGCCGGTCAGTCCGCGATCGACGCCCGCCCGGCCCGCAGGCGAGCCATCGTCTTGTCGCGGCCGAGGAGTTCCATCGACTCGTACAGCGGCGGGCTGATGTGGGATCCGGTCACCGCCACCCGCACCGGAGCGAAGGCCTTCCGCGGCTTCAGCTCGAGTCCGTCGATCAGAGCCGACTTCAGCGCCTCCTCGAGATCGGCGGTGACCCACGTGTCGAGACCCTCGAGGGCCGCGACGGCTGCATCGAGCACCGGCGCCGCGTCGGCGCCCAAGTTCTTGGCCGCGGCCGCGGGATCGATCGCGAACTCCTCCTCGGCGACGAAGAGGAACTTGAGCAGGTCCCACGCATCCGAGAGCACCACGATCCGGGTCTGCACCAGATCCGCGGCCACCGCAAAGGAATCCGAACCGAGCGCGTCGATCGGATGACCGTGGGCGACCAGGTAGTCCCGCAGCCGGGCCGCGAAATCGGCGGAGTCGAGCAGACGGATGTGCTCGGCGTTGATGGCGTCGGCCTTCTTCTGGTCGAAGCGGGCCGGGTTCGAGTTCACCGTGGAGATGTCGAAGGCCGCGACCATCTCGTCGAGCGAGAAGACGTCGTGGTCGTCGGCGATGCTCCAGCCCAGCAGCGCCAGGTAGTTGAGCAGCCCCTCGGGGATGAACCCGCGGTCGCGATGGATGAACAGGTTGGACTCGGGGTCACGCTTGGACAGCTTCTTGTTGCCCTGACCCATCACGAACGGCAAATGACCGAACTGCGGTGTGAAATCGGCGACACCGACGCGCTGGAGCGCCTCGTACAGCGCCAGCTGACGCGGCGTCGACGAGAGCAGGTCCTCACCCCGCAGGACGTGGGTGATCTTCATGAGCGCGTCGTCGACCGGATTGACGAGGGTGTAGAGGGGAATGCCGTTGCCTCGGGTCAGCGCGAAGTCGGGCACCGTGCCCGCCTTGAAGGTGGTCTCGCCACGGACGAGGTCCACCCAGGTGAGATCGTGGTCGGGCATCCGCAGTCGCACCACGGGCGCACGCCCCTCGTCCAGATGGGCCTGCCGCTGCTCCGGCGTCAGGTCGCGGTCGAAGTTGTCGTAGCCCAGCTTCGGGTCACGGCCCGCTGCCTTGTGCCGCGCCTCGACCTCCTCGGGGGTCGAGAACGACTCGTACGCCTCGCCCGCCTCGAGCAGCTTCGCGACCACACCGAGGTGCAGATCGCGGCGCTGCGACTGCCGGTACGGCTCGTACGGCCCGCCGACCTCGGGTCCCTCGTCCCAGGTCAGCCCGAGCCAGCGCAGGGCGTCGAGGATCGCCTGGTACGACTCCTCCGAGTCACGGGCGGCATCGGTGTCCTCGATTCGGAAGACGAACTTGCCGCCGTGGTGCCGCGCGTAGGCCCAGTTGAACAGGGCGGTGCGGACGAGCCCGACGTGCGGGGTTCCGGTCGGGGACGGGCAGAAACGGACGCGCACTTCGCTGGTGGTCATGGCTCACTTGGGTCGAGGTTGTCGGGGGATCCACCCCAGATTAGTCCTCCCCCGCGCGGCGACCGCGCCCGAATCAGCCTTTCGCGACGACCGGGTTGCTCAGCGTGCCGATGCCCTCGACGGTGACGTTGACGGTGTCACCGGCGACGATCGGCCCGACCCCTTCCGGCGTGCCGGTGAGGATCACGTCGCCCGGAAGCAGGGTCATCACCGCGGACACCCATTCGATGATCTTCGGAATGTCGTGCAGCAGAAGGGAAGTGCGGCTGCGCTGCTTGACCTCGCCGCCCACCTCCGTACTGATCTCGACATCGGACGCATCGAGTGTCGTCTCGATCCAGGGCCCGAGCGGGCAGAAGGTGTCGTGCCCCTTGGCCCGGGTCCACTGCCCGTCCTGCCGTTGATGGTCGCGGGCGGACACGTCGTTCGCGACGGTGTACCCGAGCACGACGTCGAGCGCCTTCGCCGCGGGCACGTCCTTGCAGGGCCGGCCGATGACGACGGCGAGCTCACCCTCGAAGTGCACCTCGTTCGACGACGGAGGCAGCACGATCGGCGCGCCGGGCCCGACGATCGAGGTGTTGGGCTTGAGGAAGATGACCGGCTCCTCGGGTGCCTCGCCACCCATCTCCGCTGCGTGCGCCGCGTAGTTCTTGCCGATGCAGATCACCTTGCTCGCCAGGATCGGCGCCAGCAGGCGCACATCGGCGAGCGGCCAGCTCCTGCCCGTGAACGTCGGCGTACCGAAGGGGTGCTCGGCGATCTCCCGCGCGGTGCGTGCTTCCCCCTCCCCCTCGATGGACACGAAGGCGACCCCGTCCGGGCTTGCGATTCGACCTAGGCGCATGCCGGAATCCTAGCGCTGTTCCATATTATGAGATATAGTTTTCACTAATTGGGAACTCGGCCTACCGTGGTCGGCATGACCAGCACCGCGACCGTCACCTCAGGCACCAGCCGACGCTGGACGATCCTCGCGCTCGGAGTGCTCGCGCAGGCCGCGCAGGCCGTCCTGGTCAACGGAACCGCCTTCCTCATCCCCACGCTGCACGAGCAGTCCGGGATGAGCCTCGCCCAGGCCGGCACCCTTGCGTCCGCCCCCGTGTTCGGGGTGGTGTTCGGCCTCGTCGCGTGGGGCGCCGTCGCCGATCGTCACGGCGAGCGGATCGTCCTGGCCGCGGGAGCGGCGTTCGCCGCGGTCGCAACGGCGGCAGCCGCGCTCGCTGCCGCGGCGGGCGCGAGTCCCGCGGTTCTCGCCGTCCTGCTCGCGATCGCAGGCGCCGCCGCCTCGTCCGCGAACTCCGCCAGTGGTCGCGTCGTCGTCGGCTGGTTCCCGCCCGACCGCCGGGGACTGGCAATGGGAATCCGCCAGATGTCGATCCCGCTGGGCGTGGCGCTCGCCGCCATGACCATTCCGGTCATCGCCCGCGATCACGGCATCGGATGGGCCCTGGCCCTGCCCGCCACCGCCTGCGCGATCGCGGCGGCAGCCTGTGCGATCGGCATCGCCGACCCGCCGAGGCCGGAGCGCGCCGACGCCGAGGCGCAGGGCCTGCTGGCGAACCCGTACCGCGGCAGCACGATCCTGCAACGCATCCACGCCGCCTCGGTCCTGCTGGTGGTGCCCCAGTACGTGGTGTGGACGTACGCGCTGGTGTGGCTCGTGACCGAGCGCGGTTGGGCGGAATCCGCCGCGGGACTCGTGGTCACCGCCGCACAGTTCCTCGGCGCCGCGAGCCGCGTCGCCGTCGGGATCTGGTCGGACCGGGTCGGCAGCCGGATGCGCCCGCTGCGGATCGTCACCGTCGCGGTGGTGGCGTCGATGGCAGCGCTGGCACTGGCCGGATTCGCCGCCGGGCCCGTCGCGATCGTGCTCTACCTCGTGGCCTCGGTGACGACGGTCTCGCCCAACGGACTCGCGTTCACCGCGGTCGCAGAAGTGGCCGGCCCCTACTGGGGAGGTCGCGCACTGGGAATCCAGAACACTGCGCAGTTCGTTGCAGCCGCGGGCGTCGGCCCCGTGTTCGGTGCGCTCATCGGAACGTTCGGCTTCGCAGCGGCGTTCGCCGTCGCGGCCGTCGTGCCGGCGCTCGCAGTTCCGGTGGTCCCCGGGGAGCATCGGGAGAACCCGGGCATCGAATAGGGCCGCAGCAGATGCGAATCGTGGTTTACTAACGCGTCCTCGACGCGGTGGCCGAGTGGCCCATGGCCTGCTCGGCCACCGCGAACCACGTTTCCCCCGAACGGAGTCGACCACGGTGCCGACCACCGGCCCCTCGCGATCGCGACGTCTCGCCGTCGTCTGCCTCGCCCTCGCCTCGTGCATCGCCTTCGGCTCGGTGGCCGCGGCCTCACCGGATCCGGACACATCGGTGCCACTCGACGTCCCCGCGGCCGGAGAAATCCTCACCGACCACACCGTCGGCGCTCTGCGCGACGGGAGATTCGCGACACCGCAGGAGATCTGGGACGGACTCGTCGGAGTCGACAGCTTCTTCGACGAGCCGGTGCTGCGCGGCGACGAGAAGCCGGGCACCCTGCTGCGATCCGAACCCTTCGACGTCCAGTTCGCGGGCGTGATGCCGGCGCGACTGGACGCGTGGAAGCTCATGTACGTCACGGAGAACGTGAAGGGCGGCCTGGACATCGCCACCGCCGTCATGATGGTTCCCGAGGACGATCGCGGCGACGCGACCCGTCCGGTCATCGCCTACCAGGAGGCGAACGACTCCGTCGGCGCGAACTGCCACCCGTCGTCGCAGTGGACCGGCGGTGTGCCCGTCGAGCCGTCCGGATGGTCGGCGATCGGCCCGCTCACCCAGATGTGGAGCGCCGGAGCGGCGACCGTGATCACCGACGTCGGCAACGACGCCGACCCGGCGCCGCACGGAATCTTCGCCGGACGCTACGCGGGAATGGCGGTGCTCAACGGCGTCCGTGCCGCGTTCGAGGTCGGCGCCGCGGGCGTCCACACCGGCAGCCCGGTCGGTGCCTTCGGAATCGCCGGGGGCGGGGTCGGCGCCGGTTTCGCCGCCGAGTACCAGCCGCACTACGCCCCGGAGATCGATCTGCGGGCCACGGTTCTCGAGGCGATGGTGCCCGACCAGCGCAGCTTCGTCGACTACTCCGCGGACGGCCTCGGGGCCGGCTTCGCCTTCGCGACCATCCTCGGGCTCGAGGCGCAGTACCCCGAGATGAGAATCGACGAGAAGCTCACCCCGGCGGGACGGGCGCTCGCCGACCACTTCCGTGGCAGCTGCCAGATCGCCTACTTCACAACGCCGTTCCTCCCCCTGCACACTCTCTTCACCTCCGGAACGCGGCCTGCGGACGTCCCCGAGTTCCAGGCGGTGTTCGCCGACAACGACCTCGGACGCGACAACGCCCCCACCTCCAAGGTCCTGGTCAGCAACTGCCGAGCCAACGACTCGTTCCTCATGGTCGTCCCGGTGGCGGACACGGCCGCGCTCGTCGAGCGCTACCGGGCGATGGGAACCGACGTCACGTACCAGGCCCTCGACTGTTCCGACGCAGTCATGGTCACGCAGCCGTACCGGTGGCTGACCGAGCTGTACGGAATGCACACCGTGGACTGGCTGATCCACGAAGTGCAGTGACACACCGACTCGCCGCGGGACCGCCGACCGGCGACGACGACACCGACCACCCGGGCACGCCCGGAGACACCCGACGGAGACATCCATGACCCTGTTCTCTGGGCGGCTCGCACGGCTGCTCGCCGGCACGACGATTCCCGCGGCACTGCTGTCCGCCGCGCTCGTCGTGGTTCCGCCCGCACACGCAACGGAACTCGACCAGGTGCTGAACCTGCCCCTGGTCAATCGCCTCGCCGACCGGGCCCCCGGCGGTGTGCACACCGCACTGCCGACGAATCTCACCGAACTCACCGAACTCGTCGACGCGGCCCGGGCGTCGGGTCGCCCCGCCGAGGAGTACGCGGCGCTGCTGTTCCAGTACCGCCTCGTCCAGGCGACCACCGAGGCCGGAATAGACCTCGCGGCATGGGATCCGAGCGCGGGCTTCACCGCCAACCGGACGAACATGATGAAGTCGTACCGGTACTACGAGAACTTCCAGATCGACCACCGCGAACTCCAGTGGGCGGGCATGGGCGGAATGGTCGGCGGAGACTTCGGCGGCGGCATCGCCGACATCGAACTCGTCAATTCGATCTACGGCCTTCCCGGCCTCCAGGAGATGGCGAACACGGTGATCACCGCCGTCGAATCGGCATTCGGCCCGGCCGCCACCGCACAGCTCCCCGCCGGCCTCCGAGTACTCGCCGAGCGGGCCGGCGACCTCACCGCCGAGGACCTCGACTGGTTCATCCGTCGGGTGGTGATCATGCAGAAGGCGATCTTCGACGACCTGATGCCGATGCACTACGCGTACACCCACGAGGGACTGGCGGCGATCGAGGAGTTCCACGACGCCGGACTCGTCCCCGACGACGTACTCGCCGCCTGGTACGACGTCGCGTCCGGCGATCCTGAGCGCATCGCCGCAGGCAACTCGACGCTGCTGCGCCGCGAGCAGTACACCGTCGTCGGCGACCTGTGGAACGACACCCGCGCCTACCGCGACGGGCTCGGCGAAGCCCTCACCTACGCAATGACACTCGTCGGCTCGCCGTCGATCGCCGGAGTCCCGGCACTGCGCGAGTTCGAACCCGTCGTCGTCACCGGAACGCTTCCGGACGGCCGCACCGCTGAGCTGACGACGCCGCTCCCCGCATGGGACTGGTCGATCTTCGACCAGCGGTGGGCGTACGTGAGCACCGAACTGCTGCCCCGCTACCGGGCGATGGTGGAGAACGACTATCCGGGACTCGTCGACGCGCTGCGGGTGCCGTACGAGCAGCAGTTCGAATCGCAGCGCGCAACCGCACGAATCCCGCAACTGCTGGAAGAGGTCGCCACGGGTACACGCCTCAGCGTGAACTGATCCCGGCGTGCACCGGGCCGTCGACTTCGGTGTGACACCGAATCGACCGCGGCCCCTTCGTGATGCTCGCCGGCATTCACCGTTGGGGTGCAGAGCTTTTCGGCACACAGGCACTCGACCGGCTCGTCGTCGACCCCGACCCCGGGGACGAGCCGGGGCGCGGAACGGGGCGGAACGGGGCGGGTCCGCACGGCACTGCATGCGGACCCGACCCGGCGTTCGGTGGAGCCGAGATCAGCTGCGGTCAGAGCGCCGCGGCGATCCGGTCGCCGACCTCGGAGGTCACGATCGGGGCGTCGCCGCGGGCGGCGAGATCGGCCTCGACGGCCCGCTCGATCCTCGCGGCGTCGTCCTCACGCCCGAGATGGCGCAGCAGCAGCGCCACGGACAGGATGGCGGCCGTCGGATCGGCGACACCCGTGCCCGCGATGTCGGGAGCGGAACCGTGCACCGGCTCGAACATCGACGGGTTGGTGCCCGAAGCGTCGATGTTGCCGGACGCGGCGAGACCGATTCCACCGGTGACCGCGCCCGCAAGGTCGGTGATGATGTCGCCGAACAGGTTGTCGGTGACGATCACGTCGAATCGGCCGGGATCGGTGACCATGTAGATGGTTGCGGCGTCGATGTGGCAGTACGCCGTCTCCACGTCCGGGTATTCGGCCGCGACGGTCTCGACCGCGCGGGTCCAGATGGCGCCCGCGTTCGAGAGCACGTTCGTCTTGTGGATCAGCGTCAGGTGCTTGCGCCGGGTCCGGGCGAGTGCGAACGCGTACCGGACCACGCGCTCGGCCCCGAACCAGGTGTTGATCGACACCTCGGTGGCGATCTCGTGGTCGGTGCCGACGCGGATCGCGCCGCCGTTGCCCGTGTACGGGCCCTCGGTGCCCTCACGGACGACGACGAAGTCGATCTCGGGGTTCGCCGCCAGCGGGGAGCTCGACCCCGGGTACGTCCGGGCCGGGCGCAGGTTCACGTGATGGTCGAGCAGGAACCGCATGTTCAGCAGGAGACCACGCTCGAGGATTCCCGGGCCGACGATCCGCGGATCGCCGATCGCGCCGAGCAGGATCGCGTCGTGCCCACGGATCTCCGCGAGCTCCGCCTCGGGCAGCAGCTCACCGGTCTCGTTGTAGCGCCGGGCACCGAGGTCGTACTCGGTGGTCTCGACGTCGGGAACCAGCGTCCGCAGCACCTTGAGCGCCTCGGCGGTGACCTCGACGCCGATGCCGTCACCGGGGATGACCGCAAGCTTCATGAACACACTCTCTTCCTCGTTGAACCGGCCACCCGTGGGGACCGGTGAATCCGGCTGTGGCCGCACCCGTTTCGACTGTTCGCGAACGGACGCGGCCACAGCCGGTCTTCGGTGACCGATCAGGACAGGTCGACCTGCGCGACGCGGGCGTCGAGCTGCTCCACGATCTGCGCGACCTCGGCGTCGCCGACGACACGGTCGACGCGCAGGATGACGGTTGCGCCCTCACCCTCCGCGTCCTGGCTCAGTGCCGCGGCCTGGATGTCGATGCCCGCGTTGCCGAGCACGGTGCCGAGGGTGCCGAGCACGCCCGGACGGTCCTGGTAGTGCACCACGATGTTGTGGCCCTCGGCGCGCAGGTCGAAGCTGCGGCTGTTGACGTTGACGATCTTCTCGACCTGCTGCAGACCGGTGAGAGCGCCGGCGACGGCGGTGACGGTGCCGTCCGCGGCGACCGCGCGCACCTCGACGGCGCTGCGGTGCGACTGCGCCTCGCTGTGCTTCTCGACCTCGACGCTGACGCCGCGCTGCTCGGCGAGCTGCGGGGCGTTGACGAAGGTGACCGCCTCGTCGCTGCTGGCGGAGAACAGACCGCGCAGGGCCGCGAGACCGAGGATGTCGACGTTCTCGGCCGACAGCTCACCGGTGACGACGACCTGCACGTTCTGCACCGCCTCCGGCGAGAGGGTGCCTGCCAGCAGACCGAGCTTGCGCACGAGCTCGAGCCACGGTGCGACCTCTTCGCCGACCGGACCGCCGGAGACGTTGACGGCGTCCGGCACGAACTCGCCGGCGAGGGCCAGCAGCACGCTCTTCGCGACGTCGGTGCCTGCGCGGTCCTGGGCCTCGGAGGTCGATGCGCCGAGATGCGGCGTGACGACGACGTTGTCCAGCTCGAACAGCGGCGAATCGGTGCACGGCTCGGTGTTGAACACGTCGAGACCCGCGGCGCGGACCTTGCCGGAGACGAGTGCGTCGTGCAGGGCGTCCTCGTCGATCAGGCCACCGCGGGCGGCGTTGACGATGATGACACCGTCCTTGGCCTTCGCGAGGCGCTCGGCGTTGATCAGGCCTGCGGTCTCCTTCGTCTTCGGCAGGTGCACCGAGATGAAGTCGGCACGCTCGACCAGCTCGTCGATGTCGACCAGCTCGATACCGAGCTGCGCGGCACGGGCGGCCGGGAGGTAGGGGTCGTACGCGATGAGGTTGGTCTCGAATGCGGCGAGGCGCTGCGCGAACAGCTGGCCGATGCGGCCGAGGCCGACGACGCCGACGGTCTTGCCGAGGATCTCGGTGCCGTTGAAGCTCGAGCGCTTCCAGGTCTTCTCCCGCAGGGTGCGGTCCGCGGCGGGGATCTGGCGCGCGGTCGAGAGCAGCAGCGAGACGGCGTGCTCGGCGGCCGAGTGGATGTTGGAGGTCGGTGCGTTGACGACCATGACGCCGCGCTCGGTGGAGGCCGGGATGTCGACGTTGTCGAGTCCGACGCCGGCGCGGCCGACGATCTTCAGCTTGGTGGCGGCGGCGAGGACCTCGGCGTCGACGGTGGTCGCGGAGCGCACGAGCAGCGCGTCGGCCTCGGGGACCGCGGCCAGCAGGGCGGGACGGTCCGGCCCGTCCACCCAGCGCACCTCGACGCCGTCACCGAGCGCATCGACGGTCGATTGTGCGAGCTTGTCGGCGATCAGGACGACGGGACGGCCATTCTGGCTCACGAGTGAACTCCCCTGGGTAGGTGTCATGGGCGGATCGTCCGCGAACGGTGGTCGCGGACGGCGCCCACGAGTTCGTGACCCGGACAGCTTAGTTGCCCCGTCTGCGCTTGATCACCTCGCGGGTGGGTAATACCACATGCTGGACGCGACGGGAAGGGGGCTTCAGCGATTCTCGAATGCCTGGACCGCGGTGTGCAGCGTCGGATAGAAGTGGTCGCTCCCGAACCTCTCCCCCAGCCCGAGCCGCTGCAACTTGTCCTTGACCGGATCCTTCATCTCCGCGAACACGAGCTCGATTCCGTTGCCGGACAGGTACTGATCGAGCTCGACGAGCTCGTCCATCGCGGTCGTGTCCATCCCGGTCATCGGCTCGGCCGCGATGATCACCCACCGCACGGGGTCGGGAGGACGGGTGACGACCCGGCGGACGTAGTCGTCGAAGATGGCCCCGTTCGCGAAGAACAGCTGCGCGTCGAACCTGATGATCACCAGCCCCGGAATCCGTCGACCCGTCGGATTGCGTTTGATGTCGTGGTAACCGTCTATCCCGGGCACGACGACCAGCTCGGTGCGGTACGGCCGCCACGCGTGCACCACGACCGCGACGAACGAGAGTGCGATCGCGACGACGATCCCCTCCAGTACGCCGACCAACGCGACGCCGAGGAACGCAGCGACAGCGAGTGCCGTCTCGACGCGGCTCATCGTCCACATGTGCACGATGCTGCGGATGTCGACGAGCGACGTCGCCGCGACGATCACGACCGCGGCGAGAGCCGCCTCCGGGAGGTAGCCGGTGAGTCCGGGCGCGACGAGGATGAACGCGACGATCAGCAACGCGCCGACGACGCCCGTCAACTGCGTTTTCGCGCCGTTCTGTTCGGCAACCGGCGTCCGGGACGAACTCGCCGACATCGGGAACCCGCCGAGGATGCCGCTGGCGACGTTGGCGGTGCCGATCGCCCGCATCTCCTGGCTGCCGTCGACGGATTCGCCTCGGCGGGCGGCGAACGTCCGCGACAGCACGCCGGTGTCGGCGAACGCGACCAGAGCGATACCCGCTGCCGGTCCGATCAACTCGGCGACGTCCGACCACTGCAGACCGCCCAACGCCGGGGCGGGCAGTCCCTGCGGGAGGGCCCCGACCATCGGGATGTCGTCGTCGAGGCCGAGCAGGTAGGCGACGGCGATGGCGCCGAAGACGGCGACGAGAACGCCGGGGATTCTGCTGTGGAAGAGCTTGAACACGAGAATCACGACGATGCCGCCGACGCCGATCGCCGCGGCGGTGGGGTCGATCGCTCCGTCGAAGATCGCGGACACCGTCGCCCGTATCTCGTCGACGAGGTTCACCCCGTCGACCGAGAACCCCAGCAGTTTCGGGATCTGGCTGACGACCACGACGAGGGCGATGCCGTTGAGGTAGCCGAGGCGGATCGGTTTGGACAGCAGGTCGGTGACGAAGCCGAGTCGGAGGATGCCACCGAGGACCAGGATGGCGCCCATCAGGATCGCGAGCAGTCCGGCGAGGGCCACGGCGCGCTCCGGGTCGCCCGCCGCGAGCGGGAGGACGGCCGCTCCGATGATCGGCGCGAGTGAGGAGTCGGGGCCGAGGACCAGGATCTTCGACGGCCCCACGAGCGCGTAGACGAGGAGCGGGACGATGGTCGCGTACAGACCGGTCTCGGGCGGCAGCCCCGCCGCCTGCGCGTAGCCCATCCCGGCGGGGATCAGCAGCGCGGTGAGCGCGATGCCCGCGGTGATGTCGGTCCGCAGCCACGACCGCTGGTAGGTTTTCGCGATCTCCACGCCGGGCAGCCACGACCGCATCAATGACTCACGTCTCATCGACCACCTACCTCAGGAGCGAGAAAACCCGATGTCCTCCCGGACAGTGTGCACCGTCCGGGAGGACATCGGGTTTCGACATGCGCTCCGCGCCGGTGAGAGATTTTCGCCCTGGTGAGGGCGAGAATCTCTCAGCGGCAGCGCAGCCGCTTACGCGGTTTCGGTGATCGGGCGGTCGACCCAGCTCATCAGGTCGCGCAGCTTCTTGCCGGTGACCTCGATCGGGTGCTCGGCGTTCGCCTTGCGCAGGCCCTCGAGCTCGGTGTTGCCGTTCTCGACGTTGGCGACGAGGCGGCGGGTGAACTCGCCGGACTGGATGTCCGCGAGGATCGCCTTCATGCGCTCCTTGGTGCCGGCGTCGATGACGCGCGGACCGGAGAGGTAGCCACCGAACTCGGCGGTGTCGGACACCGAGTAGTTCATGCGGGCGATGCCACCCTCGTACATGAGGTCGACGATCAGCTTGAGCTCGTGCAGCACCTCGAAGTAGGCCATCTCGGGCGCGTAGCCGGCCTCGACCATGACCTCGAAGCCGGTCTTGACGAGCTCCTCGGTGCCGCCGCAGAGCACGGCCTGCTCACCGAACAGGTCGGTCTCGGTCTCTTCCTTGAAGGTGGTCTTGATGACGCCCGCGCGGGTGCCACCGATCGCCTTCGCGTAGGACAGAGCCAGGGCCTGGCCCTCGCCCTTCGGGTCCTGGTCGATGGCGATCAGGGCCGGAACGCCCTTGCCGTCGACGAACTGACGACGCACCAGGTGGCCGGGGCCCTTCGGGGCGACCATGCCGACGGTGACGAACTCCGGAGCCTTGATCAGGTCGAAGTGGATATTGAGGCCGTGGCCGAAGAACAGCGCGTCGCCGTCCTTCAGGTTCGGCTCGATGTCGCCCGTGAAGATCGACGCCTGCGCGGTGTCGGGGGCGAGCACCATGATGACGTCGGCCCACTCGGCGACCTCGGCGGGCGTGCCGACGGTCAGGCCCTGCTCCTCGGCCTTGGCCCGCGACTTCGAGCCCTCCTTCAGGCCGATGCGGACATCGACACCGGAATCGCGCAGGCTCAGCGAATGCGCGTGGCCCTGGCTGCCGTAGCCGATCACAGCGACCTTGCGGCCCTGGATGATCGACAGGTCGGCGTCGTCGTCGTAGAACATCTCGACTGCCACTGGTATTACCTCTCCTCTTGGATAAAGCCGTGCGTTATTGGGTTGAACTTGGCTAGCGGGTGGCCGTGATCGACTTCGGCCCACGTCCGACCGCGACGACGCCGGACTGCACGATCTCCCGGATACCGTACGGGTCGAGCATGCGCAGCAGTGCATCGAGCTTGGACCGGGTGCCGGTCGCCTCGACGGTGAGCGACTCGGGCGAGACGTCGATCACCTTGGCGCGGAACAGGTTCACCGTCTCGATGACCTGGGTGCGCACGCTGGCATCGGCGCGCACCTTGATGAGCACGAGCTCGCGCGCCACGGACGCCTCGCCCTCCTGCTCGACGATCTTGATGACGTTCACGAGCTTGTTGAGCTGCTTGGTCACCTGCTCGAGCGGGAACTCGTCGACGGTGACGACGATCGTCATGCGCGAGATGTCGGGGATCTCGGTCCCACCGACCGCGAGGGACTCGATGTTGAATCCACGCCGGGAGAACAGTGCCGCGACACGCGCCAGCACGCCCGGCTTGTCCTCGACGAGAACGCTGAGGGTGTGGCTCGTGCTCACTTGGTGTCCTCCGTAGTCGTGGCGGCGGCCTGCTCGCGCTCCATGGCCTCGTGGATGACGGCGGGCTCGTCCGCCGCCTCGTCCTCGTCGAACAGCGGACGGATGCCACGCGCGGCCATGATCTCGTCGTTGCTGGTGCCGGCGGCGACCATCGGCCACACCTGCGCGTCCTTGCCGACGATGAAGTCGATGACGACCGGGCGGTCGTTGATCGACTGCGCCTCGCGGATCGCGGCCTCGACGTCCTCTTCCCGCTCGACGCGGATCGCATGGCAGCCGAGGGCCTCGCCGAGCTTGACGAAGTCGGGAATGCGCACGGCGCCGTGGGTGCCGAGGTTGGTGTTGGAGTAGCGCTCGTCGTAGAAGAGCGTCTGCCACTGGCGGACCATGCCGAGGTTGCCGTTGTTGATCAGGGCGACCTTGATCGGCACACCCTCGACCGCGCAGGTCGCCAGCTCCTGGTTCGTCATCTGGAAGCAGCCGTCGCCGTCGATGGCCCACACTTCCTTCTCCGGCGCACCCATCTTGGCGCCCATCGCGGCGGGCACCGCGTAGCCCATGGTGCCGAGCCCGCCGGAGTTGAGCCACGTGCGCGGCTTCTCGTACTTGACGAACTGCGCCGCCCACATCTGGTGCTGGCCCACACCCGCGCAGTACACGGCGTCGGGGCCGGCGAGCCTGCCGACCGCCTCGATGACGAACTCGGGCGACAGCGCGCCGTCGGACGGCTTGCCGTACGCCAGCGGGTAGGTCGTGCGCAGGCCGTTCAGGTACTCCCACCACGCGGTCAGGTCCATCGTGGTGCCGGTGGCCTTGTCCGCGCGGATCGCCTCGATCAGTTCGACGATCACCTCACGGCAGTCGCCGACGATCGGCACGTCCGCGTACCGGTTCTTGCCGATCTCGGCGGGGTCGATGTCGGCGTGGATCACCTTCGCGTCGGGCGCGAAGGAGTCGAGCTGACCGGTGACCCGGTCGTCGAAGCGGGCGCCGAGCGTGATGAGCAGGTCCGACTTCTGCAGCGCTGCCACGGCCGCGACGGAACCGTGCATGCCGGGCATGCCGCAGTGCAACCGGTGGCTGTCCGGGAACGCACCGCGGGCCATCAGCGTGGTGACCACGGGGATGCCGGTCAGCTCGGCGAGCTCGAGCAGCTCCGCCGACGCCTCGGCCTTGATCACGCCACCGCCGACGTAGAACACCGGGGACGTGGACTCGGCGATGAGCCGCGCCGCCTCGCGAACCTGCTTGCCGTGCGGCTTGGAGACCGGACGATATCCGGGCAGGCGCATCTCCGGCGGCCACGAGAACGTGGTCTGCGCCTGCAGGACGTCCTTCGGGATGTCGACCAGGACGGCACCCGGGCGACCCGAGGACGCCAGGTAGAACGCCTCCGCCATGATCCGCGGGATGTCGATCCCGTCGGTGATGAGGAAGTTGTGCTTGGTGATCGGCATGGTGATGCCGGAGATGTCCGCTTCCTGGAAGGCGTCCGTGCCGATCAGCCCACGGCCGACCTGCCCGGTGATCGCAACCACGGGAACCGAGTCCATCTGCGCGTCCGCGAGCGGGGTCACCAGGTTGGTGGCGCCGGGACCGGATGTGGCCATGCACACACCGACCTTGCCGGTGGCCTGGGCGTAGCCGGTCGCGGCGTGACCCGCGCCCTGCTCGTGGCGGACGAGAACGTGCCGCACCTTGGTGGAGTCGAAGAGTGGGTCGTAGACGGGAAGAACCGCGCCGCCCGGAATGCCGAACACGGTGTCCACCTCGAGCTCCTCGAGGGCGCGGACCACGGACTGGGCGCCGGTTACCCGCTCGGGGGCGACCTGGCGTCGGGGGGTGGCGGCCGTGGGACCGGGCTGAGCCCCGGTCTTGCGCGGCGTGGGCTGCGGCCGTGCGGTTGGTGCGCTCACTGGTGATTCCTCTGGTGTTGACGTTTCTGACTGCGTCCGGGCAACAAAAAACCCCCGCCAGCAAGGTCTGCTGTGCGAGGGTGGCGCGTCGTGCTGTGCGAGTTGACAAAGAATCGACTCAGGCGACGACGCGCCTGCCGATTACGAGCAACTCATTCTGCTTCACGCGATCGAAGGTAGGCGCGTCAAGGGTGAACAGTCAACTTTCGTGAGCCCACTGTCCCAGAATGTGAGAGCGCCGGCTGCAATGCGAGGATGGTGGTGTGTCATCCCCATCGCAGCCCGTGCCACCGCCTCCATCCTCCCACACCGACGAACCGTCCCCGCAGACCATCCAGATCTCCAGCCTCGGCCTGCTCGGAGTACTGCTCCTGGCGTTCGGTCTGAGCTTCGTGATCTTCGCCAGCCCGCCCTGGGTCTCGGTGCTGTGGATCGTCCCGATCGGGGTCGCCTACTGGATGCTGCGGGTGCGCACCGTCGTGGACACCCGAGGCCTCCACGTACGCCGCGTGTTCGGCAGCGAGGTGATCGCCTGGGACGAGATCGAGGGCTTCCGCTTCCCCAAGCGGGCCGGATGGGCCCGCGCCCGGCTCACCGACGGCAGCGAGAAGTCCCTCCCGGTCGTCACTTTCGAGAAGCTCCCCCTGATCGCGGCGGCGAGCGGCGGACGCGTGACGGATCCGTACGCACTCTCCGCCCGGATCGAGCGGGAGCGCCGTGAACAGGAACGGGCCGAGGCCGACGCCGATCAGCGCGACTCGGATCAGAGCCCCGAGTAACACGCGAGTACCGTTGAGGCAATTCCCGACGACGGTCGGGCGGTCGGTCGGCTCTGCCGGCCGCCGGGGTCGGACCCCGCACGATCGCCCGAAACAGCCCCGTCTGCCGGGTCCCCCGATTCACAGCGCACCCCGCCGACCCCAGCCCACCGGTCCGGCGGAGGCGCCCCGAGGAGTGAAGGACGCCCATGCCCCCGCTGAGGTCACGCACCACCACCGTCGGACGCAACGCCGCCGGAGCCCGCTCGCTGTGGCGAGCCACCGGCATGACGGACTCCGACTTCGGCAAGCCGATCGTCGCGATCGCGAACTCGTACACGCAGTTCGTCCCCGGGCACGTCCACCTCAAGAACGTCGGCGACATCGTCGCCGACGCGGTCCGCGCCGCCGGCGGCGTCCCGCGCGAGTTCCACACGATCGCCGTCGACGACGGCATCGCCATGGGACACGGCGGCATGCTCTACTCGCTGCCGAGCCGCGAGATCATCGCCGACTCCGTCGAATACATGGTCAACGCGCACACCGCCGACGCGCTGGTCTGCATCTCCAACTGCGACAAGATCACTCCCGGCATGCTCAATGCCGCGATGCGGCTCAACATCCCGACGGTGTTCGTCTCCGGCGGACCGATGGAGGCGGGCAAGGCCGTCGTCGTCGGCGGTGTCGCACAGGCGCCCACCGACCTGATCACGGCGATCTCCGCGTCCGCCAACGACTCGGTCTCCGACGAGGGCCTCGACGAGGTCGAGCGCAGTGCCTGCCCGACGTGTGGATCCTGCTCCGGCATGTTCACCGCGAACTCGATGAACTGCCTCACCGAGGCGCTCGGACTGTCGCTGCCCGGCAACGGCTCCACGCTCGCCACCCACGAGGCCCGCCGCGCCCTGTTCAGCAGGGCGGGCACCACGGTCGTCGAGGCCGCGCTGCGCTGGTACCGCGACGAGGACGAGTCGGTCCTTCCGCGGAACATCGCCTCTCCCAAGGCGTTCGAGAACGCGATGGCCCTCGACGTGGCGATGGGCGGGTCCACCAACACGGTGCTGCACACCCTCGCCGCGGCACAGGAAGGCGAGGTCGACTTCGACCTGACCACCATCGACGCGATCAGCCGCCGGGTGCCGTGTCTGTCCAAGGTCTCCCCCAACTCGGACTACCACATGGAGGACGTGCACCGCGCCGGCGGCATCCCCGCGATCCTCGGCGAACTGCGCCGCGCCGGGCTGCTGCACACCGACGTGTCCACGGTTCACACCGCGAACTTCGACGAATGGCTCGACACCTGGGACATCCGCTCCGGCAAGGCCTCCGACGAGGCGGTCGAACTGTTCCACGCGGCCCCCGGCGGCGTCCGCACGACCGAGCCGTTCTCCACGAACAACCGCTGGAGCGCTCTCGACACCGACGCCGCAGGCGGATGCATCCGTGACATCGAACACGCCTACACCGTCGAGGGCGGCCTGTGTGTCCTGCGCGGCAACATCGCCGTCGACGGCGCGATCCTCAAGACCGCGGGCATCGACGAGGACCTCTTCTCCTTCGAGGGACCGGCAGTGGTCGTCGAGTCACAGGAGGAGGCGGTCTCGGTGATCCTGCAGAAGCAGATCAAGCCGGGCGACGTGATCGTGGTCCGCTACGAGGGCCCGAAGGGCGGCCCGGGAATGCAGGAGATGCTGCACCCGACCGCCTTCCTCAAGGGCGCCGGGCTCGGCAAGGTGTGTGCGCTGATCACGGACGGCCGCTTCTCGGGCGGCACGTCGGGTCTGTCGATCGGGCACATCTCGCCCGAGGCCGCCGCCGGCGGCGTGATCGGTCTGGTCGAGAACGGTGACCGGATCCGCATCGACGTCGCCACCCGCGCGCTCGAGGTGCTGGTCGACGACGAGGTGCTCGCCGAGCGCCGCGCCAAGATGGAGGCCCGCGAGCGTCCGTGGCAGCCGGTCGACCGCCAGCGCACCGTCACCACCGCGCTGCGCGCCTACGCCGCCCTCGCAACCTCCGCCGACAAGGGTGCCGTCCGGCACGTGCCGTGACGGCCGGGGTGCACTCGCGGACGCTCCGACGTCCGCGAGTGCACCCCCGGCAGGCGTCGGATCACCGTCTGCGGAGGGTCACCCGGTAGGTGTAGTGCTCGGGCAGGAAGTAGCTGATCGCGAGTTCGGTCGGCTCGTCGAGTTCGTTCGAGTACAGCCGGTCCACCCTCAGCATCGGGTGCCCGAGCGCGCAACCGACCGCGGACGCGGCGGCCTCCGGCGCCGGTGCGACGGTGATCGACTGGTCGGCCTGGACGATCGGCATCGTCAGATGCGGCTCGATCAGCCCGATCATCGTGTGGGTGCTCGACGCGCCCGCGGCCAGTTCGGGGGCGTCGGCCACGGCCTTGCCGACCGTCTCGGGTAGGTGGACGGTCGTGTACACGAACGGGACGGCGTCGTGCAGGCGCCGGAACGAGACCGTGTAGAGCAGATCGGTGTCCAGCCGCAGACGGCTCGCCGCCTCGATGTCGACCTGCCGCCTGGGCGGCGTGACGATCTCCATCGTCGTGTCCGTGGACAGGTTCATGAGGTCCTCGATGGAGCCCAGCTGCCGCAGGTAGCGACCGGTGGCGTCGCTGGCGAACGTGCCCCGCCCCGGGACCCGGTGGACGATGCCCTCGGCCACGAGGTCGTGGAACGCCCGGCGAACGGTCTGCCTGCTGACGCCGTGTTCGACGGCCAGTTCGGCCTCGGTCGGCAGTCGGACTCCGCCGCGGTAGACGCCGTCGGCGATCTCGCGACGGAGCCGGTTCGCGAGCATCCGATAGGCCGGTTCACCCGGAACTTCCACGCCCGCCTCCACGTCGTGCCGATTTGTACGGCCATTATGTCGACGGACGCGACCCCCCGTCAACGCGGGGCCGACCTCAGGCGAAGGGGTTCGCTCCGTTGAGGAAGATCCACAGGCACACGCCGCCGGCCACGCCGAGCAGGAGCACGACGAACGACCCGACGTACGGACGCGTCGCCCACCGGCGCCTGCCCTCGACGGACAGTCGTCCCGGACCGGTCAGTGCGATGGCCACGAGCACACCGGCGAGCAGCAGCTCCAGTTCCGGCCCGTCCGGCGCAAACCACTGCAGCCCCGGATCGGCCGCCTGCCGGACGCACCACGCATTGATCAGGACGGCGAGCAGGCCCGCCGCGGCGAACGGGGTCGCCAGCCCGAGAATCAGCAGAGCGCCCGCGACGACCTCACCGATCGCGCCGGCGAGCGCCAGGATCGCGGCCTGTTCGAAGCCCGCGTCGGCGAGGAACGACTCGAGACCGTCGAGGCCCGGCCCGCCCCAGATTCCGAGCAGCTTCTGCAGCCCGTGCGCCAACGCCACCGCTCCGACCGCGACCCGCAGCACGAGGAGACCGAGATCGAGGGTGCCGCGCGGGGTCGTGGGGGGCGCGGTGGGCGTGACGGTGGCGGGCGGCGCGGTGGACGCGGCGAGCGTGGCCGCGAGGTCCCGGTCGTACGAATCCGCCGTCCGCAACTCCTCCGTGGGATGCAGTCCGGACGTCGACGAATCGATGCCGCCGTACGTCGGGATCTGCTCGGTCGGCATGAACCCGAGCTCGTCGTCGGTGGTGGGAATCCGTCCCGACTGCGCGTCGTGGCGGCTGGGCATCGACGGGCCGAGGCCCTCGGCTTCCGGGTTCTGTCGCGGGTTGTCGGTCACGCGACCCAGCGTATGTTGCATCGGCTACGGACCACCGGTGCGGCGCGCGGCGCGTCCGTTGTCGTACGGTTCGACCATGGCGATCAATCGTGCGGCGCACCGCACCGCGGTGCTGTCCACGCTCGCCCTCACCGTGCTGACCGGCTGCGCCCGGTTCGACGACACCGCATCGACCCCGTTCACGCCGGTCCCCACCTTCTCGGCCGGGGAGGTCCAACCGCGCGAACCGGGCGCGCCGAGCACGCCGACCCCGCCGCCGAGCGGAACCCCCGGCGTGGAGCTGCCCTGCGTCGACCCCGATCCTGCAGTGGTCGCGACCTGTCTCGACGTCACCGGCGGGCTCACCGTCCTGCCCGGCGGACAGTCCGCGCTGGTCACCGAGCGCCGCACCGGGCGGATCGTCCAGGTCGCGCCCGGGATGCCGACGCAGGAGATCGCCCGCATCGGTGTCGACGGCTCCGGCGACGGCGGCCTGCTCGACGTCGCGCTGTCCCCCACCTACACCGAGGACAACCTGCTCTACGCGTACATCACGACAGCCACCGACAACCGGGTCGTGAGGATCGCTCCCGGTGACACGCCCAAGGACGTCCTGACCGGGATTCCGCGGGGGGCGAGCGGCAACGCGGGCGCGCTGACGTTCACCGGGCCGGGCGAGTTGACCGTCGTCACGAGCGACACGGGAGATCCGGCGGCGGCAACCGATCCGGGCTCCCTGGCAGGCAAGGCGCTTCGGGTCACCGCGCTCGCCCCGGCACCCGTGCAGCCTCGGCCGCAGGTCGTGCTGTCCGGGATCGGCACCGCGGGCGACGTGTGCGTCAACCCGGCCGGGGGCGTCTGGGTGACCGACCGGACCGTGCTCGAGGACCGGTTGCAGCGGGTCGCCCCCGACGGCGCCACCGGCACCCCCGTGTGGACCTGGCCCGACCGCCCCGGAGTGGCGGGCTGTTCGGCCATCGACGGCGGCGTCGCCGTGTCGCTCACCGACGGCCGCGCGCTCGCGGTCCTGCCCGTCGATTCGCGCACGGGCGCCGCGCAGGCGGCACCCGGCCTCGTCGCGCAGGACACCTACGGCAGGCTCGGCGGCACAGACCTCGGGTCCGACGGCCTGGTCTGGGTGTCCACGGTGAACAAGTCCGGCGACCAACCGGGCCCCACCGACGACCGGGTCGTCCGGATCCCGGCGCCGCGCGGCGGCGGAGGATTCGACTGACCGCGGCAGGCGCGGGCACGCCCGGTCAGCGGACCGGTGCCGCCTTCCGTCCGATCAGCGACGCCGCCGTCGGAAGTGCGAGCACGGTGATCGCTCCCGCGGCGACGAGAATCGACGCGTTCTCCGTCGTCATCTGCCCGGCGTCGACAGCGACGCCGGTCACCGCCACGATCAAGGGGAGCGCGGTCGCGGAGTAGAGCGCGACCTGCGTCCGCTCTCGGATCGTCGGCGGCGGTGCAAGGCCGTCTGGTCCACGGTCGAACTTCTCCGCCAGGAACACCGGGAGTCCGCGCACCAGCACGATCAGCACGACGAAGGTGACGAGCACCCCGGGGCTGGCGATCACGGCCGACACGTCGATCGCCATCCCGGAGGTGACGAAGAAGACCGGGATCAGCAGACCGAAGGCGAGTCCGTCGAGCTTGGACTCGAGACGCTCGTCGCCACCCGGGAACGCCCGTCGCAGAATGAAACCCGCTGCGAATGCGGCAAGGATCGCGTCGACTTCGAAGAGAGCCGCGAGGGCGCCGAGGCTGACCAGCAGCAGGATCGTCAGCCGGACGGTGGTCTGCGCCGTCGTCTCCGATCCGAGGCGGATGACGGTGAGCAGCCGGGATCCCTCCCGTTGCAGCCTCGCCGGGATGAACGCGACCCCGACGGCCGCCGTTGCGAATCCCGCCAGCACGATCAACGATCCGATCGTCCCCCGGGAACCGAGAAGCACCGCCATCGCGACGACCGGACCGAGTTCACCGATCGCGCCGTGGTTCAACACCGTTCGGCCGATTCTCGTCGCGATCATCCCGCTGTCCTTGAGGATCGGCAGCAGGGTGCCCAGTGCCGTCGAGGTCAGTGCGATCGCGACGGCGATCTCGGCGTTGATCGCACCCGTCACGCCGAGCAGACCGATCACCGCGAACGCGAGCGCGAGGCAGATCACCCAGGTGACGAGTGCGCGGCGGCCGCCGCGACCGGTGAGCTCGTCGGTGTCGATCTCGTAACCGGCGAGCAGGAACAGCATGCCGAGGCCGAGCTCCCGCAGCAGCCCGATCTCCGATCCCGTCACCGCGAGATCGAGCGCGTAGGGACCGATGATCGTGCCCAGGACGAGCAGCAGGACCACCTCGGGGACGAGCCTGCGTGTCACGAGCCCGGCGATCAGCGGGGCGATCACCGCGCACAGGGCTATCCAGAACAGGGACGCTCCGACCGAAGGCATTCCCGAATTATGTCCTGGCCGCGTGCACGGTCCCGGTCACCCCGCGCGTGGGCGCGGTCGGCTACGAGCAGGCCTCGATGACCAGTTCCTTGACTCGCGCGGGGTCCGCCTGACCCTTGGTGGCCTTCATCACCGCGCCGACGATCGCGCCCGCGGCCTGCACCTTGCCGCTCCGGATCTTCTCCGCCACATCGGGATTCGCCGCGAGGGCGTCGTCGACGGCGGCCTTGATCAGGGTGTCGTCGCGGACGACGACCAGTTCGGGGTGCGCGGCGACGACCTGCTCGGGATCGCCCTCGCCTGCGAGGACGTGGTCGACGACCTGCCGGGCCACCTTGTTGTTGAGGGTGCCGCTGTCGATCAGAGCGATCACCTGCGCCACCTGCGCCGGGGTGATCGGCAGCTCGGCGAGTTCGACACCGCGCGTGTTGGCCTGCTGCGTCAGGTACGACACCCACCAGGACCGCGCCGCGTCGGCGGGCGCCCCCGCCTCGGTGGTCGCGATGACGAGATCGAGCGCGCCCGCGTTGACGAGATCGCGCATCACCTCGTCGGACACACCCCACTCGGCCTGGATACGAGCACGGCGCAGCCACGGCAGCTCGGGGAGGGTTCCGCGCAGCTGCTCGACCCACGCGGCGTCCGGGGCGACCGGCTCGAGGTCGGGCTCCGGGAAGTAGCGGTAGTCCTCGGCCGTCTCCTTGCGGCGGCCGGCGGACGTGGTGCCGTCGGCCTCCTGGAAGTGCCGGGTCTCCTGGATCACCTCGCCGCCCGAGACGAGGACCGCCGCCTGGCGTCGCATCTCGTAGCGAACCGCCACCTCGACGGACTTGAGCGAGTTGACGTTCTTGGTCTCGGTGCGAGTGCCGAACTCCGGTGCGCCGATCGGCATCAGGGAGATGTTGGCGTCGCACCGCATCGAACCCTGGTCCATCCGGACGTCGGAGACGTCGAGCGCCTTGAGCAGGTCCCGCAGCGCGGTGACGTACGCGCGGGCGACCTCGGGGGCACGCTCACCGGCACCGGTGATCGGCTTGGTGACGATCTCGACGAGCGGCACCCCGGCCCGGTTGTAGTCGAGCAGAGAATGGCTGGCACCGTGGATACGCCCGGTGGCACCACCGACGTGCAGCGACTTGCCGGTGTCCTCCTCCATGTGGGCGCGCTCGATCTCGACCCGCCAGGTCGTGCCGTCGTCGAGGACGACGTCGAGGTGACCGTCGGTGGCGATCGGCTCGTCGTACTGCGAGATCTGGTAGTTCTTCGGCTGGTCCGGGTAGAAGTAGTTCTTCCGGGCGAACCGGCCCCACGGGGTGATCGAGCAGTTCAGCGCCAGACCGATGCGGATCGCCGACTCGACCGCCTTCTCGTTGACGACGGGCAGCGACCCGGGCAGACCCAGGCACACGGGGCACACCTGGGTGTTGGGCTCCGCACCGAACACCGTCGGGCAACCGCAGAACATCTTGGTCGCGGTGTGCAGTTCGACGTGCACCTCCATGCCCATCACGGGCTCGAACGTCGCGAGCACGTCGTCGTAGGCGAGCAGGTCATCTGACATGGCGGCAGTCATGGACCCGAGTTTATTCGCCCCTGTTCGTGACACACGACCCGCATCCGCGCACACCCGCCGAGGGTCGCGATCAGCCGAAGATGACCCGCATCTCCTGGTATCGCTCCACCGGGACCGTCTTGTGGTCGGCGAGCGCCTCGTCGAAATGCACCGAGACGATGTCGGTGCCGTGCAGCGCGACCATGTTGCCCCACTCCTGCCTGTCCACGAGATCGGTGACGGCCATCCCGAGCCGGGTCGCCAGGACCCGGTCGAACGCGGTCGGGACCCCGCCGCGCTGGATGTGACCGAGCACCGTCGCGCGCGTCTCGATCCCGGTCCGCTCCTCGATCATCGGCGCGAGCACCTCACCGATCCCACCGAGGCGGGGGCGGGCGAAACCGTCGAGTCCCTTCGTCGAATGGGCGTGCGTCATGTCCGGCAGGGTGAATCCCTCGGCGACGACGACCATCGGCGAGCGGCCGCGCTCGCGGACGCTGTTCACCCAGGCGCAGATCTGTTCGATGCTCTCCGGGAACTCCGGGACGAGGATCGCGTGCGCGCCGCCCGCGGTGCCCGAGTGCAGCGCGATCCAGCCGGCCCCACGACCCATCACCTCCAGCACCATGCACCGTTTGTGGGAGTTCCCGGTGGTGCGGAGCCGGTCGATCGCCTCGGTCGCCACTTCGACGGCGGTGTCGAACCCGAAGGTGTAGTCGGTCTGGTCGAGGTCGTTGTCGATGGTCTTGGGCACGCCGACGATGTGGATCCCCTCGTCGTGGAGTCGCTGCGACGCCGCCGCCGTCCCCTCGCCGCCGATGGCGATCACGGCGTCGACGCCGAGACGCGCGAGGGTGCGGGAGATGTTCTCGGCGCCCCCGTTCGGCCCCTGGTACGGCCCGAACCTGCTGGTGCCGAGGATCGTTCCGCCCTGATGCGACAGTCCGCGGACGGTGGGGCGGTCGAGTTCCATGACATCGCCCTCGACCAGTCCGCGCCAGCCGTCCAGGAACCCGACGAACTCCTGTCCGTGGACGGTCGTGCCCTTGAGGACCGCTCCGCGGATGACCGCGTTCAGACCCGGGCAGTCGCCGCCGCTGGTGAGAATCCCGACTCGCGTCATCGACACCCCTGTCCACTGGATCCGGATTCGGGTCGGTCACCATAGTGCACCCCGCCCGGGGCCCCGGCATCTCAGGCGGGCGTCACCACACCGGTTTCGTAGGCGAGCACGACGGCCTGCGCCCGGTCGCGCAGGTGCAGCTTCGACAGCACCTTCCCGACGTGCGTCTTCACGGTCTGCTCCGCGACGAAGAGACTGTCGGCGATCTCCGTGTTGGACAGTCCGCGTGCGATGAGTTCGAGCACCTCACGCTCGCGGGGAGTGAGCGCGGCGAGCTGCGCCGACTCCGGGCGCCGTGCAGCGCGGCGGCTGGTCACGTCGGCGATCAGCCGCCTGGTGACCGACGGCGCGAGCAGCGCCTCTCCGGCCGCGACGACCCGCACCGCCCGGACGAGTTCCTCGGCGGGCGCGTCCTTGAGCAGGAACCCGCTCGCTCCCACCCGAAGTGCCTCGTAGACGTAGTCGTCGATGTCGAAGGTCGTGAGCATCAGCACCCGGATCGGGGTACCCGACGACGCGGACAGGATTCGTTCGGCGGCCTCGAGGCCGTTCATCTCCGGCATCCGCACGTCCATCAACACGACGTCGGGCCGGAGCCGCAGCACCTCGTCGACGGCGAGCCTGCCGTCGGGTGCGTCACCGATGACGCTGATGTCCTGCTGGGCTGCGAGGAGGGCACCGAAGCCCTGCCGCACCATTGCCTGATCGTCCGCGATGAATACCGTGATCGCCACCCGGCCAGCCTAGGCCGGTCCGACGACGGACTCCGGCAGGGTGGCGCCGGGCACCGACGGTATCCGGGCGCGAACCTCGAATCCGCCGCCCGGGCGCGGGCCGGCGAGGAGCGTCCCCCCGATCGACGCGACCCGGTCCCGCATCCCGGTGATGCCGTGCCCGCTCGCGGTGTCCGCGTGACCGGCACGCGCCGCACCCTGACCCACTCGGGCCGCACTGTTGACGACGCTGAGGACGGTCGATTCGGCGTCTCCGGACAGGTGCAGGTGCACGGCGGCGCCCGGGGAGTGCCGCGCCGCGTTCGACAGCGACTCCTGCGCGATCCGGTACAGCGTGAGTTCGGCTGCATCCGACAGCACCGGCATCGGGCCACGCTCCACGGTCACGGCGATACCCGCGCGACGGCTTCCCTCGACCAGTTCGTCGATCCGGTCCAGTCCCGGCATCGGTGCGTGTTCGGGGAGGTGGCCGTCGCTGCGGAGCACCCCGAGCATGCCGCGGATCTCGTTGAGCGCCTCCCGCGCGGTCGCGCCGATGGAGTCGAACTCCGCTTTCGCCTCGTCGGGCAGGTCACCGATCCGGTACGGCGCGCTCTGCGCCTGCACGACCACGAGCGACATGTGGTGCGCCACGACGTCGTGCAGGTCCCGGGCGATGCGCGCACGCTCCTCGAGGATCGCCCGCCGAGCGCGTTCGACCTCGGCCACCTCCTCCTGCTGCGCGAGCTGCCTGCGGGAGAGGACGAGCCACCGGATCAGCAGTCCGAACACGACGAGTGCGGTCAGGCCGAACGCCCACCCGCGGCCGTCCTGCCCGGGGGCGTGCGCGAGGAAGAGCAGCGCGGTGGACACCCACGCGACGCCGACCACGGGCAGCGGCGATCGCATGCTCACCGCGAGCAGCAGGGCCATCAACACCATGACGTGGACGACCTGCCACGGGAAGTCGTAGTCCTCGGTCCGGTCGTAGACGACGGGGATCACCAAGGCACCTGCAGCGGAGATCGCCCATCCCAGAGCAGGATTCGCCCGAACCAACAGCAGCGGCAGCGCGGCCAGACCCGCGATCACCGGTTGCACACCGGCGGGAACGTGATGCGTCAGTTGCAGTGTGGGCCAGGCGATCGCGAACAGGATCCCGGTCACCACCACGAGACCGACGTCGAACCACTGACCCCGATCGAGCCGCGTCACCCGCGGCGTCGCCGCCGCCACCGCGCGGTCCATGCCCGCGTCGACAGCCCTCTTCGTCCTACCCATGTGAAGAACGGTAGGAACAACATCGTCGAATGTCCTCATACCGTGGGGTGAGATCGGCCTGCCCCCGGAGGGTGAGTTTCGGACCGGATGCGCCGCCGTGGCGTCGGTCGCGGACCACGCCCGAGAGTGATGTCCGCTGGTGCAGGCGATTTCTAGCGTCGAGATCATGCGGAAATCGACCTGGACGACGGCGGCGGCCGGATGCGCGATCGTGGTCACGGCGGCGGTCCTCTCGGCGCCTGTCATGCCGGCCGTGGCGGCCCCCACGGCACCGGACACCCAGCAGGCACGACCGGATCACCGAGGCCGGATGGGGCCGGCCGCGACGGCGATCGCGGCGCTGACCACCACCACCGATCCGTCCGCCGCGGCATCCGCCGTTCCCGGCGACTTCCCGGACGTCGTGGGTTATCGCCCTGCCCTCCGGGACGGAATGCTCGTGAACCCGAACGGCACCTGCTCCTCCCCCGTGCCGCTCCCCGGCGAGTTCGACACGGCCTGTCAGGGCCACGATCTCGGATACGACCTGCTCCGCTACGCCGACCGGTCCGGGGAGGACCTCGGCCCGTGGGCGCGCCGAAGCCTGGACCGTCAACTGGACGAACGACTGCACGCCGCGTGCGCACTCCGTCCGGACGAGGTCACCCGGGCCTCCTGCCGCGTGGTCGCGTCGGTCGCCGCGACGGCCGTGGACACGAACTCGTGGCGTCAGGGCTATGCGGCGCCGCGCCCCGAACCGATCGCCGGCTACGCGGCCGTCGCGGGGGTCGTGCTCCTCGCCGGTACCGCGGTGGCACGCCGCGGTCGCACCGCACTCTCGGACGTCGACAGTCGGCGGTTGCAGGGAGTCCCGGCATGACCGCCGTCATCCCCTTAGCGTCGACCACATCCCGCGCGACCGTCGCGCCGCGGGTCGCCACCACCGTCTGCGTGACCGCGTCGGCGATGGTGTCGCTGGCCCCGTCGCTGCTGCCGCGGTCCGCGATCGCCCAGGCGGTCGTCACGGGTGTCCTCGTCGCCTTCGGGTTCGGACTCGCGTCGCTCTGGCGTCGCGCCACCGAACGGCGCACTCCCGCAGACGGATCCGACACCGGGACGCGGCGGGCGGTCGCCTGGTCCGGAGTCGCCGCCACCGCCGCCACACTGCTGCTCGCCGATCACTGGCAGCGTGGGCTTCGCGCGGCGACGGGGTCCCCACCCGCCTCGCCGGCCCACTGGCCTGCGGTGCTCGTGGGCGCGGCCGCCGTCACGGCGGCGTTGCTGCTCACCGCGGCCGGGGTGCGCCGGCTGCGCAGACCGGGGGTCGGCCGGGTCCGCACCAACCGCGCAGCACGGCGGGTGACGGCATGCGTCGTCGCGGCGACCGTCACGCTCGCGTTCTGGATCGGCCCGGCGTCCAGGGTCGCCGGCGCCGTTCACGCGGGGAACGCGGCGGCGGGCCTGACACTGCCGCGCCCCCAGTCGGCCTCGATCTCGGGAAGCGCCGGGTCACTGACACCGTGGGAGACACTCGGGGGTCACGGCAGACGATTCGCCGCCGAACCCGCGTCGCCGTCGACCGTGCGGACCTACGTCGGACTCGACAGCGCACCCGATCCCGATTCCCGGGTCCGGCTCGCGATCCGGGAGCTCGACCGCGCGGGGGGCTTCGCCCGGTCGAACCTGGTGATCGCCGTGCCGACGGGATCCGGGTGGGTCGACGCGAACGCACTCGCAGGATTCGAGCGACGCTTCGGCGGCGACGTGGCAGAGGTTGCGGTGCAGTACTCCGCGGCCCCGAGCTGGGCCACGTTCGTCCTCGACCGGCAGAGCGCCGCCGAGTCGGCTCGGGCGCTGTACACGGCTGTGGCCCACCGTGTGTCGCAGCTGCCACCGGCGACTCGCCCGAACCTGTTCGTCTACGGACAGAGCCTCGGCGCGATGGGTGCGGCGGCCGCCGTGGACGGGTCGCCGCCGCCGTGCGCAGTGCTGCTCTCGGGGCTTCCGGCGGGGGTCACCGCGCCGGACGGCGCCACCGTGCTCGCCAACGTGTCGGATCCGGTCGTGCACTGGTCACCGCGGCTGCTCGTGGCGCCGCCGCGACTGGACGGCACCCGCCGCGACGCACCGACACCACCGTGGCTGCCCCTGGTGAGCTTCCTGCAGACCACGGTCGACCTGCTGACGTCCCTCGACTCCGCACCCGGTCACGGTCACCGGTACGGCACCGATCAGGGAACGGCGCTGCCGCACTGCTGACCTGGGGACATCCACGCTGCAGTCGGTGGCCTCGCGGGCGCCCACCCGCGACGTGACGGACGGCCGAGACACCCGGCCGCTCGAAGCGGGCGGCGAGGTACTCGTACACGAATCTCGCTGTGGTCGTGTCGGTTTCGTACTCCACACATGCCACGTGCGGGGTTCCGGTCGTCGGGTCGGGGATGCAGAAGCCGACGAATGCGAGCAGGACGGACGTGGTCCGGACGGGAATGGTTCCGACGGGCCGTGCCCGTGCCGATGCAGGTCGGTGCGACGCGGAGTGTCACCCTGCGAGAGTCCAAACTGGTTGGTACTTTAGGTGCGCTCACGTCACATCTCGATCTGAACCCGATTCTGCGACAGCGTCGCGCAGTGCGACGCACACCCATTCGGAACCCAGGGAGACAACGATGACACGTTTGAGTTCTCGGACCGCGGCGGTGGCATCCGCCGCTGCAGCGGTCCTTCTCGCGCTCGCAGCCCCTGCATCAGCCCAGAGCGACGGATCGGCAGGCGGTTCGCTCGACGGCGGCTCGCTCGCCGGCGGCTCCGAGAGTTCGGGCCCACCGTCCGTGCTGCCGCCCGGCTTCCCGTGCATACACACCAATGTCTATCCGATCGCGTCCTGGGGCTGGCTGCCGCTCGACGCCGGAGCCCCGCGCTTCGCCGAAGGCGATCAGGCATCGGGGACCGGCTGGCTGGACATGTACGCCCCTCCTGGAGGCCGGACCAGCTACTTCCACCCGGGGATCAACACGCCCCTGCGCGACCTGGCCGCCGATCCGGCGAGCCTGTCGTTCGCGCACCAGGGCCAGTACACCAGTTTCCAGCTGCGGATCCAGGGCGCGGATCGACCCGACGAGCCGGGCGGGTTCACGACACTCGTGTGGTGGCCGTCCGCGAACGGCGGTTCGGGCGCGACCGACTGGACCGTCAGCAATCTCACCGGAGGCCAGTGGTGGTCCACGAACGCCATCGGAGGCCTGGATGGCGGCCAGGGCGACACCGCCACGCTCGCCGAGATCTCGGCAGCCAACCCTCGGGCGTTCGTGACCTCGTACGGTGTCCTCAACGACAGCGGCACGGGCGGCGCCGACGACGTGACGTACGGATGCGCCCGCTGGGACTTCGAGCCGCTGCCGGCGGGATCGAGCTGACGGCTACCACCGGTTGAAAACGACATCGGTGCCCCCTCCGCAGTGCTAGTTTCCGGTCAACACCGCGGAGGGGGCCCGCTCATGTCCACACACACCGGATCCACGCAGACCGTCGCCAGGCAGTGCACGCTCTGTGAAGCGCACTGCGGCGTACTCGTGACCGTCGAGAACGCCGCGATCACCCGCATCGAGGGCAATCCGGCCGACGTCCTCTCACACGGCTACATCTGTCCGAAGGCGACCGCGATGGCGGATTTGCACCGGGACCCGGACCGGCTGCGGCGGCCCGTGCGCCGTGTGGGGGACGGATTCGAGGAGATCGGCTGGGACGAGGCGTTCGAACTGATCGGGCGTGAGCTGCGGCAGGTCCGGCGCAGGCACGGGCGCGACTCGATCGCCATGTACCTGGGAAATCCGGCCGCACACAGCGCGTCCGTCATCTACGGGTCGGCGTTGCGGGCGGCGCTGTTGACCAAACACTTCTACTCGGCATCATCGATCGACCAGTTCCCGCAGGAGTTCGCGGCCTGGAAGATGTACGGCTCCAACGTGCTCATGCCCATCGCGGACATCGACCGCACCCACCGGCTGCTGATCCTCGGCGCCAACCCGGCGGTGTCGAACGGATCGGTCACCACGATGCCCGACGCCCGCGGCCGCATCCGCGACGTTCGCCGCCGCGGTGGCAGCGTCGTCGTCGTCGACCCCCGGCGAACGGAGACCGCTCGGCTCGCCGACGAGCACGTCGCGATCCGGCCCGGGGGCGACCCGTATCTGCTGCTCGGCATGCTGCACACGATCTTCTCCGACGCCGCCCGTCCGCCGCGCGGACCCGTTCCCGTCGCCGGCTGGGACGAGCTCGCCGAACTGGTCGCGCCGTGCACCCCGGAGGCGATGTCCCCGATGGCGGGCGTGGACGCCGACACGATCCGGCGACTCGCGCGAGAGCACCGCGACGCACCGTCCGCAGTGGCGTATGCCCGGATCGGGGTGTGCCACCACGTCACCGGCACGCTCACCCACTGGCTCGTCAACACGCTCAACGCGGTCACCGCCAACCTGGACCGCCCCGGTGGGCAGATGTACGCGACACCGCCCGTGGACGCGGCGCGCCTGCTCCGCAGACTCGGCTCCGGTTACGGACTGTGGTCGGACAGCCGAGGTGAACGCAAGGCGTTCCGTACCGAGCTGCCGGTTGTCGGGCTGGCCGACGACATCCTCGGTGACGGCACCACGCCGGGCCCGGTCCGCGCACTGATCACCTATGCGGGCAACCCGGTGCTGTCCACCCCGCAGGCCGGCCGACTCGACGACGCGCTGGAGAACCTCGACTTCTTCGTCGCCGTGGACATGTACCTCACCGAGACGTCTCGGCACGCGGACCTCGTACTGCCGCCGACCTCGCACCTCGAGCGGGAGGAGTTCGACCTCCTGTTCCCGGTGTTCTCCGTCCGCAACAACGCGCGCTACAACGCCCGTGCGGTGGAACCCGCCCCCGGCGCACTGGAGGACTGGCAGATCATGGCGGGGATCCTCGTCGAGATCCTGCCGGTGCCGCTGCGCACACTGCTCACCCGGCCGCTTCGCCGGTTCGTCGACCTGTTCAGCCCGCTTCGGCTGGCTGCGATCGGTGTCGCCACCGGGCCACACGGGGTACTGCGCCGAGGTCCCCGCGGTCTGACCCTCGGGCGCATCCGGCGAACCCCCGGTGGCGTTGACCTCGGACCGCTCGAGTCGAGGCTGTCGACACTGATCGCGACGCCGGACCGTCGAGTGCAGTTGGCCCCGCCGGAGCTCGTCGAGGAGGCCCGGCGGCTGGTGGCCGGCTGCGACGCGGAGACCGGCGGCGAGTTCGACCTGCGTCTGATCGGCCGCAGGCACCTGCGGTCGAACAATTCGTGGCTGCACAACATCCCGACGATGGTGAAGGGCCGGGACCGGTGCACCGTACTGATGCATCCCGACGACGCGGCGTCGCGGGCGCTCGTCGACGGCCAGTCCGTCACGGTCCGCTCCCGGATCGGCAGCATCGACGTCCCCGTCGAGGTGAGTGACGAGATCCGTGCGGGCACCGTCGCGATTCCGCACGGGTGGGGTCACGACGAGAAGGGCGTCGGGTGGGCGACGGCCGCCGCGCACCCCGGCGCGAACGTCAACCTGCTGCACGATCCCACGGTCACCGACACCTTCACCGGCAATGCCGCGGTCAACGCGACGATGGTCAACGTCACGGCGGCTGCCGCATCATGAGCGCGGCCGTGGATGCGGGAGCCGCCCGCGAGATCCTCCGCGACCAGTTCGAGAGGATCCGAGAACTGGTCGTCACGGTCACGGACGGCCTGACGTCGGAGATGTCCGGGTATCGTCCCGGCCCGCAGGCGAACTCGATCGCATGGCTGGTCTGGCACCTGACCCGTGTCCAGGACGACCACGTCAGCGACGCCGCGGACGTGGAACAGGCGTGGACCTCCCGAGGCTGGCGGGAACGGTTCGCACTCCCCTTCCCTGCCGCCGACATCGGTTACGGGCACAGCAGCGCAGACGTCGCGGCAGTGCACGCGGAGGCGGGGTTGCTCGCCGACTACCACGGCGACGTCCACCTCGCGACACTGGAATACCTCGACGAACTCACCGTCGGCGAACTCGACCGCGTCGTCGACCGCCGGTGGGACCCACCGGTGACGGTGTCCGTCCGTCTGGTCAGCGTGATCGGCGACTGCCTACAGCACCTCGGCCAGGCCTCGTACGTGCGGGGACTGTTCGAGGCCCGACCGACGTGAGGGCCGACGGTGCCCGACGTTTCCGGACCCTGACGGCGTCACGGACACTGTCGCCGCGGTCGGGATCGGCGACCGGGAGGTGACCGTCCGAGCTCGGCGCCTGCTCGTTCACCGCGGACCGCTGGGAGCGCTGAGCCGATAGTCGCTGCGGTCGACGCGTCGCGTGCGGCGGCGGTACGTGCTCACGTTGCCCGGCCAGTTCGTGGTGACCGTCCCGGACGAGTTGCGGTACCAGCTCGAGCATCTGCTCCACACGGACCGATCGAGTTCCTGCTGGATCAGGACGTTGAACCGGTCCTCCACCGCGGGATCGACCTCGACCGCGTGCCCCGGGTTCTCCGCCAGCCAGGTGACCAGCCCGCAGATGTGGCGGGCCTGGGATTCGAGCATGTACACGATCGATCCCGATCCGAGATTGGTGTTCGGCCCGTACATCATGAAGAGATTGGGGAATCCGGCGGTGCTGATGCCCAGGTAGGCCCGCGCACCCTTCACCCACGCCTCGCCGAGCGAACGACCGGCGCGCCCCCGCACCTCCATCGGGGCGAGGAAATCCGTTGCCGCGAAACCTGTTCCGAAGACGACGACGTCCGCCGGGTGCAGAGTGCCGTCCACCGTCCGGACACCGTCGGGTTCGAGCCGATCGATCCGGTCCACGACGAGCGACACGTCCTCGCGGGCCAGCGCCGGGTAGTAGTCGTCGGAGAACAGCAGGCGCTTGCACCAGGGTTCGTAGTCCGGGGTGAGCGCTGCACGCAGCACCGGGTCCGCAACCTGACGCCGCAGGTGCCGACGGGAGAGCATCCGGGTGAACGCACCCATCATCCGCATCCTCAGCGCGAGCGTGATGCCCTCGAAGTACACCCAGGTGCCGAGCCGTTCCGCACCGAGGGTCGCGGGGACCGCGCGGAACATGCGCCGGCGCCGCTCCCCGAACACGCTGTCGGGTTTCGAGACCACCCACGCCGCCGACCGCTGGAACACGGTGAGGTGCCCGGTCTCCGGGGCGATCGCCGGGATGAACTGGATCGCGCTGGCGCCGGTCCCGATCACCGCGACCCGCTTGCCTGCGAGGTCGACGTCGTGGTTCCACTCCGCGGAGTGGAACACGGCCCCCCGGAACGTGTCCCGCCCGTCGATGTCGGGGACCGACGGCTGCGACAGCTGACCGACGGCGCTGACCAGGACGTCGGTGTCGATCCGCTCCCCGTCCGCGGTGGTGAGCGTCCACCGGTTGACCTGCTCGTCGAACACGGCCTCGCGGACCTCCACTCCGAACCGGATCCGTGTGCGGATGTCGTGCGAATCCGCCACGCCGCGAAGGTAGTCGAGGATGTCGGGCTGCTCGGCATAGCGGCGGGGCCAGTCCGGATTGGGGTCGGTCGACAACGAGTACAGCGGTGACGGGACGTCGCACGCCGCACCGGGGTAGGTGTTCGCCCGCCACACTCCCCCGACGTCGTCGGCGCGCTCCAGGATCGTCACGTCGCGGAATCCGGCGCGGCGGAGCGCGATCGCCTGCGCGAGGCCACCGAACCCGGCACCCACGATCGTGATCGACGGCTGTGCCATGCACGGACCCCCTCACGCCGACACCGTTGTCAGGGTCGGAGCCTAGTCCGGCCACGGCGTCGGTCGAGCGGAAACGCCGCGAGCGGCGCCCGGGGCACCGGGCGCCGCTCGCGATACGGCCCGGGGACCCGGGCCGCTCGTCTGTGGCCGCGTCAGCGAGCGATCGGCCCGCGCGCCACCTCGTAGGCCGCAGCCACCCGGTACAGCCGCTCGTCGGCGAGGGCGGGCGCCATGACCTGCAGGCCGACGGGCAGACCGTCGTCCGCGGACACACCCGACGGCACCGAGATCGCGCAGTGCCCGGCGAGGTTGGTCGGCAGGGTGCACAGGTCGGACAGGTACATCGCGAGCGGGTCGTCGACCTTCTCACCCAGCTTCCACGGGGTGAACGGGCTGGTCGGCGAGACGAGCACGTCGACCTTCTCGTAGGCGGCGTCGAAGTCGCGGGCGATGAGGGTGCGCACCTTGAGCGCCGAACCGTAGTAGGCGTCGTAGTAGCCGGAGGACAGCGCGTAGGTGCCGATCATGATGCGCCGCTTGACCTCCTTGCCGAAGCCCGCAGCGCGGGTCGCGGCCATCACCTGGTCGGCGCTCATGGTGCCGTCACCGACCCGCATGCCGTACCGCATCGCGTCGAAGCGGGCGAGGTTCGAGGACACCTCACTCGGCAGCACCAGGTAGTACGACGCCAGCGCGTACTCGAAGCTCGGGCAGGACACCTCCACGACCTCGGCACCGAGTTCCTTCAGCTGCGCGACCGCGGCGTCGAACGAGGCGATGACGCCGGGCTGGTAGCTGTCGGAGTGCAGTTCCCGGACCACACCGACCCGCAGCCCCTTCAGGTCCCCGGTGGCACCCTGCCGCGCGGCCTCGACGACCGGGCGCACCGGAGCGTCGATGGACGTGGAGTCGCGCGGGTCGTGTCCGGCGATCACCTCGTGCAGCAGGGCCGTGTCGAGCACGGTGCGCCCGCACGGGCCGCCCTGGTCGAGCGAGGACGCGCAGGCGACGAGACCGTACCGGGACACGGTGCCGTAGGTGGGCTTGGTGCCGACGGTGGCGGTGACGGCCGCGGGCTGACGGATCGATCCGCCGGTGTCGGTGCCGATGGCGAGCGGCGCCTGGTTCGACGCGAGCGCCGCTGCGCTGCCGCCGCCGGAACCGCCGGGGATGCGGGTGGTGTCCCACGGGTTGCGGGTCGGGCCGTACGCCGAGTTCTCGGTCGACGAACCCATGGCGAACTCGTCCATGTTCGTCTTGCCGAGCACCGGGATGCCGGCCTCGCGCAGCTTGGTGGTGAGGGTGGCGTCGTAGGGGGCGACCCAGCCCTCGAGGATCTTCGAGCCGCAGGTCGTCGGCGCGTCCGTCGTGGTGAAGACGTCCTTGAGCGCGAGCGGCACACCGGCCAGCGGCGACGCCGGGTCCTGACCCGCGGCCAGCGCGTCGTCGACCTGCTTCGCGGCGGCGAGGGCGGCCTCCCCGGACACGTGCAGGAAGGCGTTGTACTCACCGTCGACGGCCGCGATGCGGTCCAGATGCGCCTGGGTGACCTCGACGGACGAGACCTCGCGGGAATGGATCTTGGTGGCGAGAGAGGCCGCGTCGAGCGCGGTCAGGTCGGTCACTGCTCTTCTCCGAGGATCTGCGGGACGGCGAAGCGGTCCTGCTCGACGGCGGGTGCACCGGACAGCGCCTGCTCCGGGGTGAGTCCCGGGACGACGACGTCGGGGCGCACCACGTTGACGATGGCGTTCGGGTTCGCGGTGGGCGGCACGTCGTCGGTGGCGACCTCTGCGACGGCCTTGACGTGGCTGAGGATCGAGTCGAGCTGACCGGCGAACTCGTCGAGTTCCTCGTCGGACAGCGCGAGCCGGGACAGCCGGGCGAGGTGGGCTACCTCGTCGCGGGAGATGGCAGGCACCCGTGGGCCCCTTTCAGGTCGGCGAAGCACGATGCGCTCCAGCCTATCGGCTGCCGTCGGCCGACTCGCACCCAGCGCTGCCGACGCATCGTTGCTCGCACCTGCCCCGACGCCGGGCCGTTCGTTTCGCGGTCGGGACGCGCTCGTGTCCACTGCATGACGATTTTCCGAGTGAGCTGGGATTTCGGTGCGGGCACTTCGAATTCGCGAACACGGCAGCGCGTCGGGAGTGGAAGGATGGGCGCGCGGGAGCCTCGGCGCCCCGTTCACCCGTGCCGACCGATCGTGACAGAAGGAACTCCGTGTCATACCTACTGCGTGTCCAGCTTCCCGACCGACCCGGCAGCCTGGGCTCGCTCGCTGTCGCACTCGGCTCGGTCGGCGCGGACATCCTCTCCCTCGACGTGGTCGAACGGGGCGACGGTTACGCGGTCGACGACCTCGTCGTCGAGCTGGCGCACGGGTCGCTGCCGGACACGCTGCTCACGGCGGCCGAAGCCCTCGGCGGCGTCCGGGTCGACTCGATCCGGCCCTACACCGGGCTGCTCGACACCCACCGGGAGTTGGAGCTGATCGACCAGGTCGCGACCGCGCACGACGACCGGATGCAGGTCCTCGTGGACGGCGCCGCCCGCGTGCTGCGGGTGAGTTGGTCGATCGTCGCAGGCATCGGCCCGCACGGGGCGTTCCGCGTCGCCGGCAGCGCGGGGGCGCCGGAGACCCACGCCGGGGACGTGCCGTGGATGCCGCTGGAGAAGCCGGCCATTCTCGACGGCAGCGCAGACTGGGTGCCCGAGGTCTGGAAGGACATGGACACCACTCTTGCTGCGGCGCCGCTCGGCGTCTCCGACCGCGTGCTCCTTCTCGGGCGCTCCGGCGGCCCCGAGTTCCGGCCCTCGGAGCTGGCCCGACTCGGGTACCTCGCGGGCATCGTCGCGACCGTGCTCGGCTGACGGACCGGCACGCCGTTCGGGGCGGCGCACCGACGGGCGCGTCCGATCAGACGATCTCGCGGACCAGCACGGTCAGAGACATACCTCGAACCGGCTCCCAGTCCCGTTCGGGCACGTGCACGAAGTCGTTGCGGTCGTAGATGCGTCGGGCCTCGACCATCTCCGGTTCCGTCGAGATGACCACGGCGTGCAGACCGCGGTCGTAGGCGGCGTCGAGGACGTGCCGCACGAGTGCCGATCCGGCGCCCCGGCCGCGCGCGGCGGGCGAGACGGCCAGCATGCGGAACTCGAGTTCGCCGTCCGTCGCGACGTCCGAGAAGGGCGTCCCCGGCTCCGCGATGGTGACCGACCCGACGACCTCGCCGTCGAGCTCGGCGACGAGGACCTCCGCCTGGTCGGAACGTCCGGCGGTGTCCCGCAGACGGTGGACGTAGGCGCTCGCCTCCGCGACGAAGCCACCGCTCACGTAGGACTCGACGGTCAGGTCGGCGACGGTGTCGAAGTCGGTGGGTTCGACGGGGCGGATCGTGATCATGGCGTCACTATCGCAGCTGGCTCGCGTTCCGCTCAAGCCCGTGGTATCGGGCGGCGACGACTCGGTCGGCGCATCCCCAGCTACCACCCATGATCACAGAAAACGCTTGTGAGCAGGCACTTCACGGATCGAGGCGGCGCAGGACACCGACAGGCAACAGCGCTCTCACCGACCCCCGGTCGTGATGTTCACCACGGCCAGGAGTCTCGCGTGAGGCCGCGCACCTACTCGGATCCGGGCTCGGACACCGCGTCGGGACCACCCTCGAGCAGCCTCACGAAGCCGGCCTCGTCGAGGATCGGGACGCCGAGTTGCTCCGCCTTGTCCGCCTTCGATCCCGGTGCGTCACCGATGACGACGAAGGCGGTCTTCTTCGACACCGACCCGGCGGCCTTCCCACCGCGTTGGAGGATCGCCTCCTTCGCACCGTCGCGGGTGAAACCCTCCAGCGATCCGGTCACCACGATGGACAGGCCCTCGAGGTTGCGTTCGATCGACTCGTCGCGTTCGTCCTCCATCGACACGCTTGCGGCGCGCCACTTCTCGACGATCTCCCGATGCCAGTCGACGGCGAACCACTCGACGACCGCGGCCGCGATGGTGCCGCCGACGCCGTCGACGGCGGCCAGCTCGTCCACGGAGGCGGCCTCGATCCGCGCCAGACTCGCGAACTCCGAGGCCAGCGCCCGGGCCGCGGTCGGTCCGACGTGTCGGATCGACAAGGCGACCAGGACCCGCCACAACGGCTTCGTCTTCGAGGAGTCGAGATTGTCGAGAAGCCGCTTCCCGTTCGCCGACAGCGCGCCTGCCTTGGTGGTGAACAGGGACGTTCGCATCAGGTCGTCCGCGGTGAGCGAGAACAGGTCGCCCTCGTCCTGGATGACACCGGACTCGAGCAGCGCGGTCGCGGCCTCGTAGCCGAGGACCTCGATGTCGAACGCTCCGCGCCCGGCGACGTGGAACACCCGCTCCCGCAACTGCGCCGGGCAGGACCGTTGATTGGGGCAGCGGATGTCCGCGTCGCCCTCCTTCGCGGGGGCCAGTTCGGTGCGGCACTCGGGGCAGTGCGTCGGCATCACGAACTCACGTTCGCTTCCGTCCCGAGCGTCGACGACCGGACCGAGCACCTCGGGAATCACCTCGCCGGCCTTGCGGATCACGACGGTGTCGCCGATCAGAACGCCCTTGCGTCTGACCTCCGACCCGTTGTGCAGCGTCGCCAGCGACACGGTGGATCCGGCGACGGTGACCGGCTCCATGTACGCGAACGGGGTGACCCGGCCCGTCCTCCCGACGCTGACCCGGATGTCGAGGAGCCTGGTCGTCGCCTCCTCTGGCGGGTACTTGTAGGCGATGGCCCAGCGTGGGGCCCGCGACGTCGCGCCGAGCCTGCGGTGCAGCGACATCTCGTCCACTTTCACGACGAGCCCGTCGATCTCGTGCTCGACGTCGTGCCGGTGTTCGTCCCAGTACGCGACGCGCTCGACCACCGCGTCGGCGCCCTGAACCCGCGCGGTGTGCGTCGACACCGGAAGACCCCACGCGGCCAGCGCGGTGTAGGCGTCGTGCTGGCTGACCGGGTCGAATCCCTCGGTGCGTCCGATGCCGTGACAGATCATGCCGAGCCGACGCTTCGCGGTGACCGCGGGATTCTTCTGCCGGAGCGACCCGGCTGCGGAGTTGCGGGGATTGGCGAAGGGCGCCTTGCCCTCGGCGACGAGGGATGCATTCAGCGCCTCGAAGTCCTCCAGCCGGAAGAACACCTCGCCGCGCACCTCCAGCAGGGCGGGAACCGGGTACTCGTCGGTGCCGGTCAGGACGTGCGGGATGTCGTCGATGGTCCGGGCGTTCAGCGTGACGTCCTCACCGGTGCGACCGTCGCCGCGGGTGGCGGCGCGAACGAGTTTCCCGTTCTCGTACACCAGGTTCAACGCGACACCGTCGATCTTGACCTCGCACAGGTAGTGCAGGTCCGGGCCCGTCTCGCTCTCCACCCGCGAGATCCAGGTTCGCAGCCCCGCCTCGTCGAACACGTTGTCCAGGCTGAGCATTCGCTCCAGATGGTCGACGGCCGTGAACTCCGTCGCGAATCCGCCGCCGACGAGCTGGGTCGGCGAATCCGGGGCGCGCAGGTCGGGGTGGCGCTCCTCGAGGTCGGTGAGCTGCCGCAGCATCGCGTCGAACTCGCCGTCCGAGATGACCGGCGCGTCCTTGACGTAGTAGCGGAACTGGTGCTCGCGAACCTTCTCCGCGAGACGTTGCCACTCGTCGCGTTGCTCGGCCGTCGCCGCCACGTTCTCCGTCACGAGGAAAGGCTATCCCAGCTCACCGACACCCCCGGCGCCTCAGTCGCCGGAGCCGCCGTCCCCGGCCCGCTGCCCGTACGTGCCCGCGGTGAGTGTCGCGTGGGACCGGGCCACGAGCTGTTCGAGCACATCGAGGTCGATCTTCTCGAGGTTCTTGAGATACAGACACCCGACGCCCGAGGTGTGCTCCCCCAGTCGTTCGACGAGGTCGGTGTGCGCGTCGATCCCGTCGTTCAGGTAGACGACCGACGCCGCCTTCCGGGGCGAGAAGCCCGCGGCGGGTGCGTCCCCCTCCCGGCCGCTCGCGTACTTGTAGTGATAGCTGCCGAAGCCGACGATGGACGGTCCCCACATGGCGGGCTGCTCCCCCGTGACCCGCGCCATCAGCGCGAGGAGCGTGTCCGCGTCGCGGCGACGAACGCGATGGGTCACGGCTTCCAGGAAGGTCCGCACCGCGGGATCGAGCGATTCGTCTGACGAGTCGGCCATGACGCCACTCTACGAGCAGAGTGGAGCCGAGGGACGTCAGTCGAATTCGGCGCCGTCGGCGAAGGCGCGCGCAAGCTCCGACGCGCTGCGCAGCGCCCGACGCGACCAGTCGGCACCCGCGCCCGCGAGACCGCAGGCCGGGGTGACGAGCACCTTCTCCGCGACGGTGCGGCGCGGGAATCCGAGTCGGTCGACCAGCGTGACGGCCGGGCGTGCCAGATCCCGCCAGCCCGGTACTCGTTCGGGCGCGGAGGTCGGCACCAGTCCCAGTGCGAGCGGCAGACCTGCCTCGAGGATCTCCCCGACACCGTCGAGGTCGGAGGCCTTCAACGCGGTGACGTCGACGCCGATCATCGCGGCGCCGCTGCGACGCAGCAGGTCGAGCGGCGGCGAGGCCGCGCAACAGTGCGCGAGGACCGGAGCCCCGATCGACTCGATCACCGACTGCAGGACGGCGAGGGCCTCGGGTTCGGGCAGTGCGCGCGGCGCCTGCAGGATCGACACCCCGGACAGCGAGCCGTCGAGCACCTCACGCAAACCCGGTTCGTCGATCTGTACGAGCACCGGCGAACCGAGACGGCGTTCGACGTCGGCGATGTGGGTACGCACCCCCTCGGCGAGGGATTCCGCGAGGTCACGCAGCGCACCGTGATCGATGAGCGCACGGTGCCCGCCGACCAGTTCGACCCGGGACGCCAGCGTCAGCGGTCCGACGACCTGCACCTTCACCGGCTGGTCGGTTCCCCGCCTGCCGGCAACCTCCCACGCCTCCTCCAGCGCATCGAGGTCGCGGGTGAGCAGGTCGCGCGCGGTCCGGGTGACAGGGCCGGGCCGCTGGGCCACGCGGTAGCCGGTGGTCGACGTGTCGAGGGGAAGGTCGACGAGGAGCGCGGCGGCGCGCCCGATCATGTCGGCACCCAGGCCGCGGCCGGGCAACTCGACGAGATGCGGCAACTGTGGCAACTCGCCGACCACGATCGCCGCGGCCTCACGAGGGTCGTCACCCGGCCAGGAGCCGACCCCCGTCGCGACCCCGACGGGGAAAACGTTCTCCGTCAACGTGATTCACTGTCGGTGGCGCCGAGGTCGACACCGCCGGTGCCGGCGATGGTCCCGCTGCCGAGCACGATGTCGCCGCCGCCGTCGCGGCGGTACAGCACCACGGCCTGCCCGCGGGCCACACCGGTCAGCGGTTCCCGGAGCCGGATGTCCAGGCGCCCGTCGACCTCCTCGACGACCGCGTCCGCGAGACCGCCGTGCGCGCGCACCTGCACGGTGCACTCGATCGGCCCCTCGGGCGCGGAGCCCACGGTCCAGATCGGCCGGTCGGCCCGAATCGTCCACACCTGCAGCCGCTCCGCGGAACCGACCTTCACCGTTCCGGTTTCCGGCTCGATCGCGGTGACGTACCGGGGCCGGCCGTCGGCGGCGGGCCCCTCGACGCCGAGGCCCTTGCGCTGACCGATGGTGAAGCCGTGTACGCCGTCGTGGTCGGCCAGCTCCGCCCCGGTGTCGGCGTCGACGACCTTTCCGGGCCGGATGCCGATCTTCGCCCCGAGGAAGGCGCGTGTGTCGCCGGACGGGATGAAGCAGATGTCGTGGCTGTCGGGCTTGTCCGCGACCGCCAGACCGCGTTCCGCCGCCTCGGTCCGGATCTGCGGCTTCGGCGTGTCCCCGACCGGGAACATCGCCCGCGAGAGCTGCTGCGCGGTCAGCACGCCCAGCACGTACGACTGGTCCTTGTCCGCGTCGACCGCGCGCCGCAACACACCGTCCTCGAGCTGCGCGTAATGGCCGGTGACGACGGCGTCGAATCCGAGCGCGACCGCCCGGTCCGCGAGCGCCGCGAACTTGATCTTCTCGTTGCACCGCAGGCAGGGGTTCGGCGTCTCGCCCGCCGCGTAGGACGCGACGAAGTCGTCGATGACGTCTTCCTTGAACTGGTCCGCGAAATCCCAGACGTAGAAAGGGATTCCGAGAACATCGGCCGCACGTCGCGCGTCGCCCGCGTCCTCCTTGGAGCAACAGCCGCGCGATCCGGTGCGCAGCGTGCCGGGCGCCGTGGACAGCGCCAGGTGGACACCCACCACCTCGTGTCCCGCCTCGACGGCGCGTGCCGCGGCCACCGCCGAGTCCACACCACCGCTCATTGCCGCCAGTACTCGCATCAGCGTGTTCCTCCTGCGCTCTGGACCGTGCTCTGCACTCGACGCGATCCCGCTCCCGCGAGTCCGGCGGCGCGAGCCCGCTCGACGACCTGCGGCAGCGCCGCCAACAGCGCGTCGACGTCGGCGTCGGTCGAGGTGTGTCCGAGCGAGAAGCGCAGCGACCCGCGCGCCACCCGCGAATCGACTCCCATCGCGAGCAACACGTGGCTCGCGCTGGCGACTCCGGCGGTGCACGCCGACCCGGTCGAGCATTCGACACCCGCCGCGTCGAGCAGCATCAGCAGCGAGTCGCCCTCGCAGCCGGGGAAGGTGAAGTGCGCGTTGCCCGGAAGCCTGCCCGCTCCGACGGAACCGTTCAGCACGGCGTCCGGAACGAGTTCCCGCACACCCCCGATCAGCCTGTCCCGCAGTCGAACCAGCTCGCCGGCCGTGCGCTCGCGGTTCGAGACCGCGATCCGGAGCGCCGTCGCGGTCGAGACGACCGCCGCCGTGTCGAGGGTGCCGGCCCGCAGGTCTCGCTCGTGCCCCCCACCGTGCAGCAGCGGTACACACGGAACCTGCCGCCCGAGGAGAAGCGCACCCGACCCGTGCGGGCCTCCGAACTTGTGCGCCGCAACGCTGAGCGCCGACAGTCCGCTCGCCGCGAAATCCACCGGAACGTGGGCCGCCGCCTGAACCGCGTCACTGTGCATCGGAACCGCGAATTCGGCGGCCACCGCGGCCAGGTCGGAGATCGGCATGATCGTCCCGACCTCGTTGTTCGCCCACATGACGGTGACGAGCGCCGTCTCCTCGGAATGCTCGGCGAGTTCGCGGCGCAGGTCCGCGGGGTCCACCGCGCCCCGCTCGTCGACGGGGAGCCAGACGATCTCGGCGCCCTCGTGCTCCGCCAGCCATTCGACCGCGTCGAGGACGGCGTGATGCTCCACGGCGCTGGTGACGATCCGCCGGCGGCGCGGATCGGCATCGCGCCGCGCCAGGTAGATGCCCTTGACTGCGAGATTGTCGGATTCGGTGCCGCCCGAGGTGAAGATCACCTCGGAGGGCCGGGCGCCGAGGTCGGCGGCGATGGACTCGCGGGCTTCCTCGACGCGACGGCGAGCGGCGCGGCCCGATCCGTGCAGGGACGATGCGTTGCCGACGGTCGCGAGGACCTCGGTCATGGCGGCGATCGCCTCCGGAAGCATCGGAGTGGTCGCGGCGTGATCGAGATACACCACGGCGGACCGCGCCGAATCGACGCGGTCTCCGGCGGAGTGCAGGTGGGACGAAGTCATGTCCCGACCAGAATAGCCCGTCGTCCGAACCGGTCCGGACCTCGACCGCGCCTGGCACGGATCACCCCGGACCTCGACGGTGGGGCCGGTCACCCCCGCCCGGCGGCCACCGCGCCGGACACGGTCCGGGCGAGGATCTCGTCCGCCTCGCGGGCGTCGCGGGCCGAGCCGTGCACCAGGGCCTCGCATCTGGCCGCGAGCTCGCGGCGGTCGGTACCCGGCTCCTGGCGCGGCGCCAGCCGCACCCGGGCCTCGACCCGCCGGAGGCCGATGGTGCGCCGCAGGCTCTGCAGCAACGTCTGATCGCCCACGAAGCACACCCCGGTCTCGACGGCTCCGTCCCCGCGCAGATACCGCAGTTCGACCGGCTCGATCAGCGCGTCGGCGTCGACGGCTGCCTGGAACAGAGCGGGACGCAACCGGCCGTACGCGCGACCGCACCAGGTGGTGCCCTCCGGGAAGGCGACCATGCGCTGCCCGGACCGCATCCGATCGGCGACCTCGTCGACGACCCCAGACAGCGCCCGGAGCCGGTCGCGGTCGATGGGCACGACCCCCATCCGGTGTGCCACCGAACCCAGGAGAGGCCAGTGCAACAGGTCCCCGCGGGCGACGAACTGTCCGGGGACGACGGCCCCGACCACCAGGACGTCGAGCCACGACACGTGCCCGGCCACGACCAGTCGCCCGCGGCCGTCGGCGACCTCCTGCTCGCGTTCGTCGTCGACGTGCAGACGGACGCCGAGCATCCGGAGCGCGGCGCGTGCGTAGCCACGGTGCAGATCCGACCGCCTGCGCCGGGACAGCACGGCGGCGGCGGGAAGCAGCGGCAGGGTCAGCGCGAGCCCGATCAGTCCGACCCCGCGCAGCCCGATCGTGGCGGGCGCGGCGCGGTCGGTGGCTCCGGCGAGACAGCCGTCGCCGCAGGGACTGTGTGGCATCCAGGCGTGACTCATCCGGCCACCACCAGAGAGGACGCCATCGACCGCAGACGGGACAGGTAGCGCTGGTCCGCCTCCTCCATTCCGAGCAGGGCGACGAAGTCGGCCACACCGAAGTCGGGGTCGTACGCGGGCTGTCCACAGATGCTCGCTCCGAGCCGCAGGTAGCCGCGCAGCAACGGTGGCAGCACCGGCTTCGCGGGCGCGGACAGCAGGTCGATGTCGGGTACCGGCCGCCGGGGGTGGACCCGCCGCTCGCTGGGGCCGGCGTGCCGCTCGAGAAGCAGGTCGCGGACGCCGCGCACGTTGGCTCCCGGCTGTTCTGCCGCATCGAGCTGCATCGGCACCGACACGCAGCCCATCGCCCAGCGGTGACCGGTCAGGTCGAGGAAGTTGAGCATGCCCGCCCACATCAGGCCGAGTACGGCACCGGTTCGATGGTCGGGGTGAACGCACGCCCGGCCCAGTTCGACCAACTGGCCCCGCAGCGGGTCCAGGGCGCTGACGTCGAATTCGGTTGCGGTGTACAGACCGCCTGCGGCGCGTGCGGCGTCCGGGGTGAGGATGCGGTAGCAGCCGACTGTCTCGTCTGCGATCTCGTCCCGTACGAGCAGGTGCTCGCAGAACTCGTCGAAGCGGTCGACGTCGCGGTCGCCGGTGGCGGGATCGAGCCGGAACCCGGGCTCGGCGGCGAAGACGGTGTGCCGCAGTCGTTGCGCGGCCTCGCGGTGTTCGCGATCCGAGGAGAGGAGCACGCGGTAGCGGGCGGTGAGGGCGTCGGGCGGATTCGGGGCCGTGACCTCGGAGGCGCTCATGGCTGGAAGCGTCGACCCCGCATGCTGCGGCGGGGCGTCGCGGCAGTGTCGTGTCGAGGGCGGATCGGTGAAGAACGAGTGATGGGGGCCTTCCGGTGCGGAAGGCCCCCATCACGGAGCGTCGGCTGTCGCCGGAGCGGAATCAGCCCTTGTGGGCCTTGACCGCCTCGGTGAGCTGCGGAGCGACGTTGAACAGGTCGCCCACGACGCCGTAGTCGGCGATCTCGAAGATCGGCGCCTCTTCGTCCTTGTTGACTGCGACGATGGTCTTCGAGGTCTGCATGCCGGCGCGGTGCTGGATGGCGCCGGAGATGCCGAGCGCGATGTACAGCTGCGGGGAAACCGTCTTACCGGTCTGGCCGACCTGGAACTGGCCCGGGTAGTAGCCGGAGTCGACGGCGGCACGCGAGGCACCGACAGCGGCACCGAGCGCGTCGGCGAGCTCCTCGACCACCGAGAACTTGTCAGCGGAACCGACGCCGCGACCACCGGAGACGACGACCGACGCCTCGGTGAGCTCCGGACGGTCGCCACCGACGATCGGCTGACGAGAGGTCACCTTGACGGCGTTCTCCTCCTGAGCCGGGACCTCGACGGCCACCCGCTCGGCGGCACCGGCCTGCGGCTGCGCCTCGACGGCACCCGGGCGGACCGAGATGACCGGAACCTCGCCGTTGGCCTTGGCCTCGACGGTGAACGCGCCACCGAAGATGGAGTGCACGGCACTGTCGGCCTTGACGTCGATGACGTCGACGAGCAGACCGGAGCCGATGCGCGCGGCCAGGCGACCGGACACCTCCTTGCCCTCGGTCGAGGCGGCGGTCAGGACCGCGGCGGGCGACACGGACTCGACCAGCGCGGCCAGAACGTCGACCTTGGGGGTGACCAGGTAGCCGTCGATGTCGTCGGACTCCGCGGCGTAGACCTTGGCGGCGCCTGCCGCGGCGAGGGCTTCCTGCAGCTTGTCGGCGGTGCCGGCGGGACCGGCGACGACTGCGGCGGGCTCACCCAGGACACGGGCGGCGGTGATCAGCTCGGTGCTGACCTTCTTGAGCGCGCCCTCGGCGTGCTCGACGAGCACGAGTACTTCAGCCATTGCTTCTTCTCCTACGTGTGTTTCTGCTGATGGGGGGCGCGAATCAGATGATCTTCTGACCGACCAGGTAGGACGCGATCTGCTTGCCGCCCTCACCCTCGTCGGCGACGCGCTCACCAGCGGTACGCGGGGGCTTCGGGGTGGAGGAGGTGACCGTGGAGGCGGCGTTCTCGACACCGAAGATGGAGGGGTCGAGACCGATCTCGGCGAGGGTCAGGACCTGAACTTCCTTCTTCTTCGCGGCCATGATGCCCTTGAAGGACGGGAAGCGCGGCTCGTTGATCTTCTCGGTGACCGAGACGATCGCGGGCAGCGGGGCCTCGAGTTCGAAGACGCCCTCGTCGGTCTCACGCTCACCGGTGGCCTTGCCGTCGGCGACCGTCAGCTTGCGCAGGTGCGTGAGCTGCGGGAGGCCGAGGTACTCGGCGATGATCGCGGGGACGGCACCGGCGCGACCGTCGGTGGCCTCGTTGCCCGCGATGACCAGCTCGACGCCCTCGATCTGACCGAGCGCGGCAGCAAGCGCGTACGACGTCTGGATCGCGTCGGAACCGTGCAGCGCCGGATCGTTGAGGTGGATGGCCTTGTCGGCACCCATGGACAGCGCCTTGCGGATGGCGTCGGTGGCGCGATCGGGACCTGCGGACAGCACGGTCACCTCGCCGCCCTGGGCCTCCTTGATGAGCAGGGCTTCCTCGACTGCGCGCTCGTTGATCTCGTCGAGCACGGCGTCCGCGGCCTCACGGTCGAGCGTGAAGTCACCGTCGGTGAGCTTGCGCTCCGACCAGGTGTCCGGAACCTGCTTGATCAAAACGACGATGTTCGTCATGGGTCTTCGTCGACCTCCTGTGTCAGTTCTCGTTGAGCGGCTCATCGATGGCCGAGCTCTCGGGTGTTCATCTACTTCGCACGATGACCGTGCGCCAGATTACAACACGCTAAGCTACCCGTGAGTAACTTAGCGTGGAATCGAGCTCACGATAAGGCCGAAAGGGGGTCTCACGGCTGTGATCTGGCCCACCCTCGCCCGGACTGGAACACGTGGCAGTAACCTCGCAGCGGTGAGTGACACTTCAGTTCCGACCGCCGCCGCGACCGACGACCACGCGCCCCTGCCGCTGACAGGCGAGCGCACCGTCCCCGGCGTACCCGAGGAGAACTACTGGTTCCGCCGCCACGAGGTGGTCTACCAGCGACTGCTCGGCCGCTGCGCCGGCCGCGTCGTTCTCGAGGCGGGTTCGGGAGAAGGATACGGCGCCAACATGATTGCCGATGTCGCCGAACTCGTCATCGGACTCGACTACGACATCTCCGCCGTCGAGCACGTACGCGCCCGCTACCCCCGCATCGACATGCGACAGGGCAACCTCGCGGAACTGCCGCTCGACGACGCGAGCGTCGGCACCGTCGTCAACTTCCAGGTCATCGAGCACCTGTGGGACCAGGCCCAGTTCCTCGCCGAGTGCTTCCGCGTCCTGGCCCCCGGCGGCGAACTCCTGATCAGCACCCCGAACCGGATCACCTTCTCCCCCGGTCGTGACACCCCGCTGAACCCGTTCCACACCCGAGAACTGAACGCGGCGGAGCTCACCGAGCTGCTGGAGCAGGCCGGCTTCGAGGTCACCACCATGACGGGCGTCCACCACGGCCCGCGGCTGCGCGAGCTCGACGACGCCCACGGTGGATCGTTCATCGACGCCCAGATCGACCGGGCACTCGCCGGCGAGCCGTGGCCCGCCGATCTGGTCCGCGATGTCGAGTCCATCACAGTCGACGACTTCGCCCTGGTCGAGGCGGACATCGACGCGAGCCTCGACCTGGTCGCGATCGCCCGTAAGCCGGAAGGCCGGGGATGACCGCGCCCGGCACCACGGAGCAGCAGCCGGGCATGTTCGCCCTGGTGCTGCACTCACACCTGCCCTGGCTGGCGAACCACGGCCGGTGGCCGGTCGGCGAGGAGTGGCTGTACCAGTCGTGGGCCGCGTCCTACCTGCCCCTGACCCGGGTCCTGCGCACCCTCGCCGCCGAGGGCAGGCAGAACCTGCTGACGCTCGGCATCACGCCGGTGCTGGCCGCGATGCTCGACGATCCGCACAGCCTCTCGGGAATGCACCACTGGCTGGGCAACTGGCAACTGCGCGCCCACGAGGCGGCACTGATGCCCGACCGCGCCCGGCGCGAGCTCGGTGCCCGCGAACACCGGCTCGCCGCGCGGTCTCTCGCCGAGTTCGAGCAGTCCTGGGCGCACGGCGCGTCGCCGATCCTGCGCTCGCTCGTCGACGGCGGCACGATCGAGCTCCTCGGCGGGCCGCTCGCGCACCCGTTCCAGCCGCTGCTGCACCCGCGGCTGCGCCGGTTCGAACTCGCCGAGGGCCTCGAGGATGCCCGGATGCGCTGGGGCACCAGGCCTTCCGGCATCTGGGCACCGGAATGCGGGTACACCCCCGGGATGGAACTCGAGTACGCGGAAGCCGGGATCAGCCACTTCATGGTGGACGGCCCCTCGCTGCGCGGTGACACCTCGGTCGGCCGTCCGGTACGCGAGTCCGATGTCGTGGCCTTCGGCCGCGACCTCCAGGTCTCGTACCGGGTGTGGTCGCCGAAGTCGGGCTACCCGGGTCACGCCGCCTATCGCGATTTCCACACCTACGACCACGACACCGGCCTCAAGCCCTCTCGAGTGACCGGCAAGACCGTCGACTCCAAGGACAAGGCCCCGTACGACCCGGACCTCGCGGCGACGGCCGTGGACCGGCACGTCGAGGACTTCGTCCGCACCGTCGTCGACCGGATCCGCAGCGAACGCGCCCGCACGGGCCGCGACGCCCTCGTCGTCGCCGCCTTCGACACCGAACTGTTCGGACACTGGTGGTTCGAGGGCCCCCAGTGGCTGGAAAAGGTGCTGCGCGCGCTTCCCGAGGCGGGTGTGCGCGTCGGCACCCTCGCCCAGGCACGCGAACAGGGCTACGTGGGGGAACCGGTGGAGCTGTCCGACTCGTCGTGGGGCAGCGGCAAGGACTGGCGGGTGTGGGCGGGCGATCAGGTCGCGGACCTCGTCCAACTCAACTCCGAAGTGGTCGAGACCGCGCTCGACACGGTCGACAAGGCGCGGGGCAGCGCCCGCGCCCCCGGGCGCCCGGAACTGCGGGACCGGGTCAACGACCAGATCCTGCGCGAGGCGATCATGACGGTGCAGAGCGACTGGGCGTTCATGGTCAGCAAGGACTCCGCCGCGGGTTACGCCCGCGAACGCGCCCACAAGCACGCACACGCGACCAGGGAGATCGCCGAGGCGGTCGCATCGGGGCACCCCGACCGTGCCCGCCGCCTCGCCGACGCCTGGAACCATGCCGACGGCCTGTTCCCCGGCCTCGACGCGCGCCGCCTGCCCGACGACGTCACCCCAGGGAGATGAGATGAAGGTCCTGATCGTGTCGTGGGAGTACCCGCCGGTGGTCGTGGGCGGCCTCGGCAGGCACGTCCACCACCTGGCGACCGAACTGGTACGGGCCGGCCACGAGGTGGTCGTGCTCTCGCGCCGGCCCACCGGAACGGACGCATCCACGCATCCGACGATCACCCACATCTCCGACGGCGTCCTCGTCGTCGCGGTCGCGGAGGACCCTGCTCACTTCGTCTTCGGCGAGGACATGCTGGCCTGGACGCTGGCCATGGGGCACGCGATGGTGCGCGCCGGCGTCGGCCTCGCCCGTCCGGGGATCGGCGAGGGCTGGCGGCCCGACGTCGTGCACGCGCACGACTGGCTGGTCGCGCACCCCGCCATCGCGCTCGCCGAGTACTACGACGTCCCGCTGGTGTCCACGCTGCACGCCACCGAGGCGGGCAGGCACAGCGGCTGGCTCTCCGGCGTCATCAACCGCCAGGTGCACTCCGTCGAGTGGTGGCTGGCGAACGAGTCCGACTCGATCATCACCTGCTCGGCCTCCATGGAGGAGGAGGTGACCGAACTGTACGGGCCGAACCTGTCGCCGGTCACCGTCATCCGCAACGGGATCGACGTCGCGACGTGGAGCTTCCGCGAGCGAGCCCCGCGGTCGGGACCGCCACGGCTGCTGTTCGTCGGCAGACTCGAGTACGAGAAGGGCGTGCAGGACGCGATCGCCGCGCTGCCCAGAATCCGGCGCAGCCATCCGGGCACGACCCTCGCGGTCGCGGGTGAGGGCACCCAGTACGAGTGGCTACGGGAACAGGCCCGCACCCACCGGGTGCTGCGCTCGGTGAACTTCCTCGGCTCCCTCGACCACACCGAGCTGCTCGGTTGGCTGCACGGCGCCGATGCCATCGTGTTACCGAGCCGGTACGAGCCGTTCGGCATCATCGCGCTGGAGGCGGCAGCGGCGGGGACACCTCTCGTCGCCTCGACCGCGGGTGGACTCGGCGAAGCCGTCGTCGACGGGGTGACGGGCCTGTCGTTCCAGCCGGGAGACGTCGACGGCCTCACCTCCGCGGTCCGCGAGGCGCTCGACGATCCCTCGGCGACGCAACAGCGCGCCCTTGCGGCCCGTGAGCGGCTCACCGAGGACTTCGACTGGCACCAGGTCGCGCTCGACACCGCGCAGGTGTATCTCAGCGCGAAGCGCCGTGTCCGGCACCCGCTGGCGCGGCCCGACATCCCGCAGCGGCCACTCCCGAACCGCTAGAGGTCCGCCTGCGTGCTTCCGGTGACGGAAGCACCAGGAAGCACGCAGGTCGTGCCGCCGCCTACTGTGCGGCGGCCTTCTTGCGTTCGATGTCCTCCAGAGCCGCGATGTACTTGGCGCGCTCCTCGGCCCCGGCCTCCCAGGACTCCTTGCGGTTCTTGACCACCTTCGCGGGTGCACCGACGGCGATGCTGTAATCCGGCACCACGCCCTTGACGACGGCATGCGCTCCGAGCACGCAGCCGCGGCCGGTGATGGTGTTCCGCAGCACCGTCACCTTCGCGGCGATCCAGGTGTCGGGGCCGATCCGGACGGGGCCCTTGACGATGCCCTGGTCCTTGATCGGGGTGTTCACGTCGTCCATGCGGTGGTCGAAGTCGCAGATGTAGCACCAGTCGGCGACGAGCGTGGAGGCGCCGATCTCGATGTCGAGGTAGGTGTTGACGACGTTGTCCTTGCCGAACACCACCTTGTCGCCGATGCGCAGTGAGCCCTCGTGGCAGCGGATGGCGTTGCCGTCGCCGATGTGCACCCAGCGACCGATCTCGAGCCGCGACAGCCCGGGAGTGGAGTGGATCTCGACCCGCTTGCCGAGGAACACCATGCCGCGCAGGATCACGTGCGGGTTCGCGAGCTTGAACTTCGCGAGCCGGTAGTACCGCACCAGGTACCACGGCGTGTACGCCTTGTTCGCGATCACCCACCGGAGCGAGTCACGGGTCAGGAACTTGGCCTGGTCCGGGTCGGTTCGCCGGGATCCACGCCACCTCGTGCGCAACGGAGCGCCCCACATGCTGGTCATAGGGGAACAGACTACGTTCACCCATGGTGAGGTCGGTCACGGCCCACGCCCTGCCCCACGTGGTCGAGCCCACTGAGCATCAGCGCGACCCCGGCCGCGCCGACGACGACCACGAGCACCGCCAACGCGGACCAGGTCAGTACGCCGATCAGAATGGTGCTGCCGAGGACGAGTGCGATGACGATGACCACTCCGGCACGCGGTTCGGCGAGCAGGTGATCGACCTCGCGATCCCTCGCGGACGTCCCACCCACTCCGGCGTTCGTCGCTGCCGTTGCCATGAATACATTTCAGCACACTCTTAATGGAGAATTGCCGGGTTGAGAACATTAACAAATTGTGACAATTCGACGAACCGAATATCGCAAAACAATAACGAGCATTTCGAGTCGTGTAACCGAATGACATCGGACGCTTTTGTCACGCGGCCGCCACGCCGTCGATGGAGCGCTGTCAGGACACGTGAGCGAGCCGCGTCACCCGCCCGATAGTGTGCACCGAGCGACGAACACAGAGGAGTGATGCATGCGGCGCGTCGTACGGTCGACAGCGGTGGCACTTGCGACGGTATCGGCCCTGGTGACGGCCGGCTGCGGAAGCAACCCGCAAACACCCGGGATCTACTCCCCCGCCGGCTGGCCCGGAATGCACGCCGACGCCCGCAACAGCGACACCAGCCCGGTCACCGGATCCCGGTCCGTTGCTCCGGCATGGTCCCGGCCGCTCGGCGCACCGACCTCGACGTACGCGTCGGTCGCGGCAACGGGACAGATCTTCGTCACGACGAGCGCCGAAAACGGCTGCACCATATGGTCGTTCGACATGGACAGCGGCCGCAAACGCTGGTGCACCCGCCTCGGCCCCGGTGGCGCACTCTCCACGCCGCTCGTCGACAAGGCCACGAACGTGTACATCGGAGAAGACGGCGCGATGAACTCGTTCAACGAGCACGGCCAGCTCCGCTGGCGAACCGTCGTCAGTGGAACTCCGGTCACCGCACAGTTCACCGGTGACGGAAATCTGTTGTTCGTCACCCACTTCGGGGTGGTGTCGGTACTCGATCCGCAGAACGGCCGGGAAGTCGTCCCGTCGTACCAGCTGATTCCGGCACCGACGGCCGATCAGGCCCAGAACGTGCCGCTGGTCCCCGCCGCACAGGGCCTCGACAGCTGCTTCCTCGGATCGCCCGAGTGCCCGGTGGCGCACACTCCGGCGATCGATCTCGACTCGGGGCGCTTCTACCTGACGGTGTGGCGGCCCGGAGCTCCGAGCGCCGCACTGGTCGGGATGCGGTACGCGGACGGCCGGCTCACCGAGGAGTGGTCGACCGCCACCCTGCCCGGCGGTGCCACCTCGAGCCCCGTCATCTCCGCCGACGGGTCGACCGTGTACGCGAACGACGGCGACGGCGCGCTGTGGGCCGTCGACGCCCACACCGGCGAACCCCGGTGGCACCACGACATCGGATACGACGCGGCAGCAGGCCCGTCGGTCTCGTCGGACGGTCTGATCATCCCGGCGGGTGGCCGCGACGGACGTCTCCTCGCGCTGCGCGACAACGGCGACAGCGCCGAGGTCGTGTGGGAACGCTCGGATCTCCTGCAGCTCGGTGTGCCCGCGCAAACCGCGGGAGACACCGGGTACGCGGTGGTCCGCGAGGGCACGGACGGACTGGCGATGCTCACCTTCGACACCACGACCGGCGAAACCGCCGACACCGACACCCTGCCCGGCGCCGCGGGGTTCACCGTCGGCACCTCGATCGGCCCCGAGGGCGAGGTCCTCACCCAGACCCTGATCGGTGAGCTGTTCGTGCTCAAGCCCTGAGCACCCCGGGACACACGACGAACCGGCGCTCCCGGCAGTGACCACCGGGGAGCGCCGGGTCGGTGACCGCTGGGCGGCCTGCTCGGCTAGGCCGGGATGTTCGGCACCAGGGTCGCCCGGGCGTAGACGGTCTCGCCCTCCTTGAGCTGCAGCGCCTCGCTGTCGCCACGGGTCACCTGTGCTGCGAAGAGGTCGCCGGTGGCGGCGTTGCGGAGTTCGACGCGCACCTCGAACCCGAGGTGGACGACCCGCTCGACCGTGGCGCGGGTGACGCCCGCGGACTCCGCCGTACCGGCCTTCTGCGCCACGGCCATGCTCGGATCGCGGCCGACCCGGATGTCGTGGGGACGGACGAGCTGTCCGTTCAGCTTCGCGACCGGGCCCAGGAACGACATGACGAAGTCGTTGGCGGGGCTGTCGTACAGCTCGCGTGGCGTGCCGACCTGCTCGATCCGGCCCTTGTTCAGCACCGCGATCCGGTCGGCGACGTCGAGCGCCTCCTCCTGATCGTGGGTGACGAGCACGGTCGTGACGTGCACCTCGTCGTGCAGGCGGCGCAGCCAGGTCCGCAGGTCCTCGCGAACCTTCGCGTCGAGGGCGCCGAAGGGCTCGTCGAGCAGCAGCACCTGCGGGTCCACCGCGAGCGCCCGGGCGAGCGCCATGCGCTGCCGCTGACCGCCCGACAGCTGCGCCGGGTAGCGGTGCTGGAAGCCGTCGAGCCCGACGATCCCGAGCAGCTCGTTGACTCGCTTCTCGATCTCGGCCTTCGGGCGCTTGCGGATCTTGAGTCCGAACGCGACGTTGTCGCGCACCGTCATGTGCTTGAACGCGGCGTAGTGCTGGAACACGAAGCCGATGTCGCGCTTCTGCGGGGGAACGCCGGTGACGTCCTTCCCCGCGATGGTGATGGTGCCGGAGTCGGGATGCTCGAGGCCGGCGATCGACCGCAGCAGTGTCGACTTGCCGGATCCGGACGGCCCGAGCAGCGCCGTCAGGGATCCGGACGGGATGTCGAGCGAGAGATCGTCGAGTGCGGCGAAGTCGCCGTAGTTCTTCTGGGCAGCGATCACCGAAATCATGCGTTGCTCCTCTTGCGGTCCAGCAGCGTCATCAGCAGCAGCGTCACGAGGGCGATGCCCATCAGGAGCGTGGCCGCGCAGTACGCGCCGTAGGTGTTGTGATCGTCGATGTAGCGCGAGTGCACCAGCAGGGTCAGGGTCTGGGAGACACCGGGGAATCCGGAGGACACCATGATCACGGCTCCGAACTCGCCGAGCGAACGGGCCACCGTCAGCACGATTCCGTACGTCAGGCCCCATCGGATCGCGGGCAGGGTGATCCGCCAGAACGTCTGCCACTTGGAAGCGCCGAGCGTCGCGGCGGCCTGCTCCTGCTCGTCGCCGATCTCGTGCAGGACCGGTTCGACTTCGCGGACCACGAACGGCAGTGTCACGAAGATCGTCGCGAGCACCATGCCGGGAAGTCCGAAGATGACCTTGAATCCCATGCTGTCGAGGCCGCCGAACCAGCCGTTGACACCCCACAGCAGGATCAGGGACACGCCCACGACAACGGGTGAGACGGCAAAAGGCAGGTCGACCACCGCTTGGACGAACCCGCGGCCGGGGAACCGTCCGCGCACCAGCGCGAGCGCCGTGACGACACCGAAGATCACATTGATCGGGACGACGATCGCGACGATCAGCAGCGACAGATTCAGCGCCGAGATCGCGGCGGGGGTCGAGATCGCCTCGAAGAAGCTGACGAATCCGCGTTCGAAGGTGCGCCAGAGGATCACGCCGATCGGCACGAGGAGCAGGAGCACCAGGTATCCGAGGGCGACCACCCTCATGCCAAGCCGGGCAGGCGTCGAGACGTTCATGCCGACTGCTCCTCACGTCGCTGGCTGCGGCTCGCGAGGATGCGCAGCACGAGCAGGGTGACGAACGCGATCGCCAGCAACGCCACCGACACCGCGGCCGCGTTGACGGGCCGGTCGATCTCGATCTGCTGCTGGATGTACTGCGACGTCACCTGCGTCTCGCGCGGGATGTTGCCACCGATGAGCACGACCGAACCGTATTCGCCGATCGCGCGCGCGAACGCCAGGCCGGCGCCACCGATGATGGCAGGCAACAGCGTCGGCAGGACGACCTTGCGGAAGATCGTCCAGTTGTCCGCACCCAGCGATGCCGCCGCCTGCTCGACGTCACGGTCGAGTTCGATCAGCACCGGCTGCACCGAACGAACCACGAACGGCAGGGTGACGAAGGCGAGCGCGACGACGAGGCCGGGCTGAGTCGCGTTGAGCTGCACGTGGATCGGGCTGTTCGGGCCGTACAGCGAGAGCAGCACGATGCTGGCGACGATGGTCGGCAGCGCGAACGGCAGGTCGATCAGCGCGTTGACCACGCGCTTGCCCGGGAACTCGTCCCGCACGAGCACCCAGGCGATGAGCGTGCCCATCACGACGTTGATCAGTGCCACCACGATGGAGACCGTGACGGTCACGCGCAGCGAGGCGAGAGCGGTGGGACTGGTGACGGCGTCCCAGAATCCGCTGATGCCGTCCTCGAACGAGGTGACCGTCAGGGCGGCCAGTGGCAACAGCACGATGATGCTGAGCCACAGCATGGTGATGCCGATACCGAGCGGTCCGACCGTGCCACTGACGGTGAACCACCGACGACGACGGGGCGCAGGTGTTTTCGCCGGGGACGGGGCACCGGTCGTGTGGGAATCCGGGGGTGACGGAAACTCGGACACCGATCCCCCCGTCGTCGCGGTAGTGGTCATCGTGAGACTACTGGCTCGCGGCGTCGTAGATGACGGCGATCGACCCGGTGTCCTTGGCGAACAGCTCCGCGTCGACGGTCTTCCAGCCACCGAGGTCGGCGATGGTCCACAACTTCTCCGGCGTCGGGAACTCGTCGGTGAACTCTGCGGCGACCTCCGGGTCGACGGGACGGAAACCGGCCTCGGCCCACAGGGTCTGGCCTTCGGTCGTGTACAGGAAGTCGTTGAACGCGTTGGCCTGCTCGAGCACCTTGCTGTTCTTGATCACCGCGAACGGGTTCTCGATCTTGAAGGTGACCGGCGGGGTGACGTGCTCGACCGGATCACCGTTGCGCTCGGCGAAGATCGCCTCGTTCTCGTAGCTGAGCAGCACGTCGCCGGTGCCCTGCAGGAAGGTCTCCGTCGCCTCGCGGCCCGACTTCGGCTGCACCTTCACGTGATCGGTGACGAGTGCGTTCACGTAGTCGAGACCTGCCTGCGGGTTCGCCCCACCTTCGCTCTTCGCGGCGTACGGGGCGAGGAGGTTCCACTTCGCGGAGCCGGAGCTGAACGGGTTGGGGGTGACGACCTCGATGCCGGGCTTCAGGAGGTCGTCCCAGTCCCGGATGTTCTTCGGGTTGCCCTCGCGGACCACCAGCGTGACGACGGATCCGAACGGAATTCCGTTGTAGGCGTTCTTGTTCCAGTCCTCGCTCACGAGGCCGGCGTCGACCAGGCGGGTGATGTCCGGCTCGACGGAGAAGTTCACGACGTCGGCCTGGGCGCCGTCCTTGACCTTGCGCGACTGATCGCCCGAGGCTCCGTAGGACTGCTGGAACTGGACGTTCGCGCCTTCGTCCGTGGCCTGGAAGGCCGGGATCACCTTGTCGAAGCCCGGCTTCGGCACCGCGTAGGCGAACAGGCTGACGGTGCCACCGCTGCCGTCTGCGGCACCGGTCGCGTCACCCCCCGCGACGTCGCTCGATCCGCCACTGCACGCCGTCAGCGCGACCGCCCCGGCGGTGACGACGGCGGCCAACAGGAGGCCGGAACGGGAAATACGGGCACGAACGCTCATCGAGAGGGCCTTTCGCGGATCGCCGGCTGCGGCGAAGAATGGGTTCGTGATCCGCAGCGAACGGCTGCGGATCACGGTCACAGACATGGGGGTGCCCTCTACGTGGGGCAGTCCGTCCGGGCGCACGGCGCCGGCTCAGTCGATCAACGACAGTCGATGTCGGCGACTGCGAGCATGCCGACAGCGATCAACGCCAGTTCATGGCGGACCTGGTGCACGGCGGTGGCAGACACGCGGGCGAATCTAGCAGAGCGACCCGGCCGGAATCCAACCGGCCGCGGTACCCCGCGGCTTCACCGGGTGAAGAGCCATCCGACGAGGACGAGGATCAGCAGTGCGATGAGCATGAGGGTGACGCGGGAGCGAGGCATCAGCGGTCACCGCTCACGATGCCGAGGGACGCGGTGTCCACGGACGAGGCCTCGACCGGCACGGGTACCCGGTCCCGGCCGAGCAGTGCGAGGGCCCGGGCGAGCGCCACGTCGAACACGGTCGCGCACCCGTAGGCGAGGGGCAGCACCACGACCATGACCAGCACCAACTGCGGCACGTAGGGCAGCCCACTGAGCCACAGTTCGAGTCCGTCCCACCAGTCGGCGATCGCATTCACGTCCACAACCCTACGCGGCGCCTCCACCGTTGGACGACGACGCCCGGCGGGAACAGAATGTCCAGATGACGGCCACCGAGCACGAGGCGACCGGATTCGATCCGGTCGCGGACGACGACCTGCCAGCCAATCTGCCCGTGCTTGCGGAGCGCCACACGCGCCGCAGTCCGTTCCCTCCGATCGACGACTACGCCTTCCTGTCGGACTGCGAGACGACCTGCCTGATCGCCCGGAACGGGTCCGTCGAATGGATGTGCGTCCCCCGTCCGGACTCACCCAGCGTCTTCGGTGCGATCCTCGACCGCAGCGCCGGACACTTCCGCCTCGGCCCCTACGGCCAGAACGTGCCTGCCGCCCGGCGGTATCTCCCGGGCGGGTTGATCGTCGAGACCACCTGGCAGACCGAGACCGGATGGCTGATCGTGCGCGACGCCCTCGTGATGGGGCCGTGGCACAACAACGTCGAGCGATCCCGCACGCATCGGCGCACCCCGACCGACTGGGATGCCGAGCACATCCTGCTGCGCACGGTGAAGTGCGTCAGCGGCGTCGTCGAGCTGGAGATGAGCTGCGAGCCGTCCTTCGACTACCACCGGGCGCCCGCCAGGTGGGAGTACACCGGCAAGGTGTACGAGGAGGCGACCGCGACGTGCAACGACAGTGCCCTTGGTGAGCAGCCCACGCTACGCCTGACCACCAACCTCAAACTCGGTCTCGAAGGCCGCGAGGCGCGGGCCCGGACCCGGATGAAGGAGGGCGACAACGTGTTCGTCGCCCTGTCCTGGTCGGATCTGCCGGCTCCGCAGACGTTCGAGGAGGCCGCGGACAAGATGTGGACGACTGCGGAGTGCTGGCGGCAGTGGATCACCATCGGCCGCTTTCCCGACCACCCGTGGCGCGGCTACCTGCAACGCAGCGCGCTGGCGTTGAAGGGCCTGACGTACGCGCCGACCGGTGCGCTGCTCGCCGCGTCCACCACCTCACTGCCGGAGACCCCCGGCGGCGAGCGCAACTGGGACTACCGCTACGCCTGGGTGCGTGACTCCACCTTCGCGCTGTGGGGTCTGTACACCCTCGGCCTCGACCGCGAGGCCAACGACTTCTTCTCCTTCATCTCCGACGTCTCGCAATCCGAGAACGGCAAACCCCACCCACTGCAGGTGATGTACGGCATCGGCGGCGAGAAGACGCTGGAGGAATCGGAGCTCGACCACCTGTCCGGGTACGACGGCGCACGGCCGGTCCGGATCGGCAACGGCGCCTACAACCAGAAGCAGCACGACATCTGGGGCACCATGCTCGACTCCGTCTACCTGCACGTCCGGTCCCGCGACCAGGTTCCGGACGCGCTGTGGCCGCTGCTGAAGCGTCAGGTGGAGGAGGCGATCGAGCACTGGCGTCAGCCGGACCGAGGGATCTGGGAGGTGCGCGGCGAACCGCAGCACTTCACGTCGTCGAAGGTGATGTGCTGGGTTGCCCTCGACCGCGGCGTCAAGCTCGCGTTGCTGCACGGCGAGGAGGGATACGCCGAGCGGTGGGCGGTGATCGCCGACGAGATCAAGGCGGACATCCTCGAACACGGCGTGGACGAACGCGGAGTGTTCACCCAGCGCTACGGCCACCCGTCGCTGGACGCGTCACTGCTCCTCGTCCCGCTGCTGCGGTTCCTGCCCGCGCACGACCACCGAGTCCGCGCGACCGTCCTCACCATCGCCGACGAGCTGACCGAGGACGGCCTCGTGCTGCGCTACCGCGTCGACACCACCGACGACGGGCTGTCCGGCGAGGAGGGCACCTTCACGATCTGCTCGTTCTGGCTGGTGTCGGCGCTCGTCGAGATCGGCGAGCTGTCGCGGGCGAAGCACCTCTGCTCGCGACTGCTCGGCTACGCGAGCCCACTGAAGTTGTACGCGGAGGAGATCGACACCCGGACGGGCAGGCACCTGGGGAACTTCCCGCAGGCGTTCACCCACCTGGCGCTGATCAACGCGGTCGTGCACGTCATCCGAGCCGAGGAAGCCGCCGCGACGGGCGCCTTCCAGCCGGCTCACGCTCCCGGCTGAGCGGGCCGCCCGGCGGGGTCGTCAGCCCGCGACGGCCTCGAGTTGCGGGGTGATCCGGTCGAGGGAGTACAGCACGGAGGTCGCCGACGGGGTGTTGAAGCCGACCACCGTCGGGTAGTCGACGACGGCGAGCCCACCCGTGCGCACCGCGGGGAGATCCGCGAAACCGGGAAGCGCGTTCAACTGCTCGGCCGTGCCGCCGTTGGGGAGCATCACGACGAGATCGGCGGTCAGGGCGTCCACCCGCTCCGGGCTGAGGGTGAGCCGGCCGCCGGTCGCGCCTGCCTCGTCGACGAGCGCCTGCGGTACGGACATGCCCAGCTGCTCGAACACACTGCTCGCGCCGTCGTCGGGATCGGCGACGACGATGATCTGATCGGTGGAGAACACGTACTGCGCGAGCGCGGCCGTCTTGCCCTGGAGTCCGGGCAGGCGATCGGCGAGCGCGTCGATCTCGGCGTTGGTGTCGGCGATGATCTCGCTCGCGCGGTCGGGTCGCCCGAGGATCTCCCCGAGTGCGGTGACCTGCGCCTTCCACTCGTCGACCTGGGCGTCACCGAGGGCCGGTACGGTCGGCGCGATCCGGCTCAGCTTGTCGAAGTCCGACTGGGTGGTGACAGCGTACGAACCGAGGATCAGGTCGGGTTTCTGGGCGGCGATCTGCTCCACGGGCAGGCTCATCGTGGCGGCCGCCGCCTCCAGTTCGACCGCGTCCGCGGAAACATCGGACTGCCAGGGGAAGAGCCCCCGCTCGTCACCACGCTCGGCGGCCGAGTGGTACGCGACCGGCTGCACGCCGAATTCGAGCAGCGCATCGACCCACTGACTGGTCCCCGCCACGATTCTCGTGGGTGTGCCCTCGACGGTGGTGGTCCCGTAGGTGTGCTCGACGGTGGTGGTCGCGGCGGACTCGGATTCGCCGCCCTGCCCGCAGCTTGCTACGAGCACCGTCATCGCTCCGAACGTTGCCACCGCGACGGCCTTGAGAACGCGCACAACCACCTCCACTGTTAGTGAAGGCTAACCTTTACACAAGGGTGGCCGTCCCGCCACAGCCTCGATCACGCCCAGCGCGACAGCAACCGCTCCGCGTCGGCGGCGATCCGCCGCACGACGTCCCCTGCCGGGTGCTCCGCGTGCACGAGACCGACCGCCTCGCCCGCGTACACGACGCCCCGACGCGGGTCCGCCGGGTCGTACGTCGCCTCCAGCTGCGAGTCGGGGGCGTCGACACCGTGGAAGTCGCGGGTGAAGTCGTTGGCGATCGCGCGTCCACCCCACCTCTGCGGCCACGGCTGGTGACGGGCCCGGTCGAACACCGACGTGTACACGGTGTCGGCACTCCCGGCGTCGACGACGGCCGTGCGTGCGTAGTCGGGGCCGACCGTCTCGGGGCTCGCGAGGAGCGCGGTGCCGATCACCGCCCCCTGTGCACCGGCGGCGAGCACCGCCGCCAGTCCGCGTCCGGTCCCGACGCCACCCGCCGCCAGGACCGGAAGATCGGTGGCCTCCAATAGCTCCTGCAACAGCGGCAGCGTCCCGATCCGGCCGGTGTGACCACCCGCCTCACCGCCCTGCGCGATGATCACGTCGACCCCGGCCGCTTCCGCGACCCGCATGTCGTCGAGGGTGTTCACCTGTGACGCAACGGGAATTCCGGCGGCGTGAGCGCGCGGCACGTAGGGCGCCGGGTCCCCGAAGGAGAGCGAGAGCAGCGTCGGCTTCTCGAGGATCGCCGCGTCGAGGAGGGTGTCGTCGGTGTCGAGCGACCACGTCATCAGTCCGATGCCGACTCGCCCCCCACGCTCGCGCGCGCTTGCCGCCTCGGCGGCGATCCACTCCGGCGTGGTGTAGCGGGCTGCCCCGAGCATCCCGAGTCCACCGGCCTTCGAGACCTCGCCGGCGAGGGCTCCTCCCGCACGGCCGCCCATCGGGGCGCCGAGGATCGGCACCTCGAGTCCCAGAGTCGTTGTCAGCCAGGTCTCGAGCACACCGAATCCTTTCGTGCGGCTTCGCCGCCCGTGCGCGAGTTCGGTGGTCAGGGCCACCGAGAACGCGCACAGGCGCGGAGCGCTACTTCTTGGGCTTGTCCGCCACCGACTCGTTCGACAGCGCCGCGACGAAGGCCTCCTGCGGGACCTCGACCCGGCCGATGGTCTTCATCCGCTTCTTGCCTTCCTTCTGCTTCTCGAGCAGCTTGCGCTTACGGCTGATGTCGCCGCCGTAGCACTTGGCGAGGACGTCCTTGCGGATCGCGCGGATGTTCTCGCGGGCGATGATCTTCGAGCCGATCGCCGCCTGGATCGGCACCTCGAACTGCTGACGAGGAATGAGCTCGCGCAGCTTGGTGGTCATCTTGTTGCCGTACGCGAACGCGGCGTCCTTGTGCACGATCGCGCTGAAGGCGTCGACGGCCTCGCCCTGCAGCAGGATGTCCACCTTCACCAGTGCCGCGTTCTGTTCGCCCGCCTCCTCGTAGTCGAGGCTGGCGTAGCCCTTCGTCCGCGACTTGAGGGCGTCGAAGAAGTCGAACATGATCTCGCCCATCGGCAGCGTGTACCGGAGCTCGACGCGGGTCTCCGACAGGTAGTCCATGCCGCCGAGTTCGCCGCGGCGGGACTGGCACAGTTCCATGATCGCGCCGGTGTACTCGCTCGGCGCGATGACGGTGCACTTGGCCATCGGCTCGTACACCTCGCGCACCTTGCCCTCGGGCCAGTACGACGGGTTGGTCACCTCGTGTTCGGAGCCGTCCTCCATGATCACGCGGTACACGACGTTCGGTGCGGTGGAGATGAGGTCGAGGCCGAACTCCCGCTCGAGACGGTCCCGGGTGATCTCCATGTGCAGTAGGCCGAGGAAGCCGCAACGGAAGCCGAAGCCCAGCGCCACGGACGTCTCCGGCTCGTACGCCAGCGCGGCGTCGTTGAGCCGCAGCTTGTCCAGGGCGTCGCGCAGCACCGGGTAGTCGGAACCGTCCATCGGGTACAGGCCGGAGTACACCATCGGCTTGGGATCGCGGTAGCCGGTCAGCGGCTCCTCCGCACCGTTGCGGAACGTGGTGACGGTGTCACCGACCCGGGACTGGCGGACGTCCTTCACACCGGTGATGAGGTAGCCGACCTCGCCGACACCGAGACCGACGGTGGCCTTGGGTTCGGGTGAGATGATGCCGACCTCGAGCAGTTCGTGGGTGGTGCCGGTGGACATCATGGTGATCTTCTCGCGGGGGCGGATCTTGCCGTCCACCACGCGCACGTAGGTGACGACGCCGCGGTAGGCGTCGTAGACCGAGTCGAAGATCATCGCGCGCGCCGGGCCGTCCGCGTCGCCGACCGGCGCGGGCACCTGCTTGACGACCTCGTCGAGCAGCTCCTTGACACCGACGCCGGTCTTGCCGGACACCCGCAGCACGTCCTCGGGCTCGCAGCCGACGATGTGTGCGATCTCCGCGGCGTACCGGTCGGGGTCGGCTGCGGGCAGGTCGATCTTGTTGAGCACCGGGATGATGGTGAGGTCCTTCTCCATCGCCAGGTACAGGTTCGCGAGCGTCTGCGCCTCGATGCCCTGCGCGGCGTCGACCAGCAGCACCGCGCCCTCACACGCCTCGAGCGCGCGGGACACCTCGTAGGTGAAGTCGACGTGGCCGGGGGTGTCGATGAGGTGGAGGACGATCTCCTCCTTGCTCCCGTCCTCGTGCTCGACCACCCAGGGCAGCCGCACGTTCTGCGCCTTGATCGTGATGCCGCGCTCGCGCTCGATGTCCATCCGGTCGAGGTACTGCGCGCGCATCGCCCGCTCCTCGACGACACCGGTCAGCTGCAACATCCGATCCGCCAGCGTCGACTTGCCGTGATCGATGTGGGCAATGATGCAGAAGTTCCGGATCTGGGCCGGATCCGTGAACGTCGTGTCGGCGAAGGTGCTGATGGTGTGCTCCTGAAGTCGGCGGCGGCACCAGTCGGGCCGCAGTCACTACCAAGAAGAATATGTCAGGCACCGATGCCGGCAGGTACGGCCCCGACGTCCCGGCGGCGACTGACTAGGTTGGGACCCATGGCATCGAGGTGGACACGGATCGGCAGGCAACTCGGCGACGTCGCACTGCGGGAGGGGCCGAGAATCCTCAAGGGGCTGCAGCAGTCGGGGCTGCTGTCCCGCAAGACGCCCGCAGTACCGGCGCCGAAGCCGCATGATCGCGGCCGCCCGGTCTCCGGGGTCGCCGTCCCGACCGCGCACCGTGCCCGCACCGTCGAGTACGCGCCGGACCTGGACGGCCGCGCCGATCCGGGCGAGATCGTCTGGACCTGGGTGACCTACGAGGAGGACGCCGGGCAGGGCAAGGACCGCCCCGTGCTGGTGGTCGGGCGCGACGGCGCGAACCTGCTGGGTCTGATGCTGTCGTCCAACTCGGACCGCGAGGGCAGCCGGAACTGGCTGGGCATCGGTGCGGGGTCGTGGGACGGCGGCAACCGGCCGAGCTGGGTGCGGCTGGACCGGGTGCTCGACGTCCCGGAGTCCGGTATCCGGCGCGAGGGTGCGATCCTCGACCGCGCTCGCTTCGATCGGGTGGCCGATCGGCTGCGCAGCGACTACAGCTGGTCCTGACGGAACCGGTCGGGCGCCGGCCGCAACGGCCGGCGCCCGATCCCGGGTCTCCGAGATGTCAGTCGTGCAGTCGGTCGTATCGGCCGAACAGTGCTCGGTAGGCGAACGCGCCGACTGCGCCACCGATCAGCGGGAACACGATGAACGCCCACAGCTGCGCGGGCGCCCCGTCCTGATACCACGCGACCGCGAAACTGCGCGCCGGGTTGACCGAGGTGTTGTCGACGGGGATCGACATGATGTGAATTGCGGCGAGAGTGAACCCGATCGCGATGCCCGCGAGCGGGACGTCCGAGATCTGGTCCGTGGCGGCCAGCACCACGAACACGAGCAGTGCGGTGAGCAGGACCTCGATGACGATCATGGCGCCGATGCCGTAGCCGTTCTGCAGCACACCGCCGAGGGGACCCTCGATCGCCGACGGGCTGTGGGCACCCCAGCCGTTCGCACCGAGTCCGGACGCCTCGCGGTCGTAGGCGGGCAGGCTCTGCGCCACCGCGAAGAGCGCCAGGCCGGCCGCCAGACCGCCGATCACCTGCGCCACCACGTAGATTCCGGCCGTCACGGCGCTGACCCGCCCGATGAGGAACTGCCCCAGAGTCACCGCGGGGTTGACATGACAGCCGGACACCGGACCGATCGAGTAGACCAGGAAGAGCAAGGTCAGGCCGAATGCGAGTGCGACACCGAGATTTCCGACCTTGTCGCCCGCGACCACCGCGGTGCCGACGGCGACGAACACCAGAACGAACGTTCCGATCGCTTCCGCGATGTACTTCTTGATGTCCGAAATCGGTTCCTTCTCGACGAATTCCTGTGCTGTGGGGGACATCTGACACCTTTGCTCGAGGTTCGATCACGAAGTGAAGAATGTCTCGAGCCGGACGCTACGCGAGCCGAATCATCTCCACAACGACATCAAGGTGTGTCGACCCCCCTCCCGTGACGATTCCCTTCAGCGGAGAAACGTCCGCGTAGTCGCGCCCGATCGCAACCGACACGTGCTGTTCGTTCACCTGGACACCGTTGGTCGGGTCGTAGCCCCACCAGGATCCGGTCCAGGCCTGCACCCAGGCATGGGACTCGGCGCCGACGGCCTCGCCCAGTGCCGCGTCTCTGTCGGGGTGCAGATATCCGGACACGTAACGCGCGGGAATACCCATGGCGCGCAGGAGGACAAGCGTCAGATGCGCGTAGTCCTGACACACTCCCATGCGCTCTTCCCACGCCTCGAGCGCGGAGGTGCGCACGCCGGTCGCCCCGGGGACGTACGACATCTGGTCGCGCACCCATCGCGCGGCCTCGACCACTGCGCTCGCGGGATCGTACTCACGTCGCAGCCGCTGCGCGACGTCGTCGAAGCGGTCGGTCACCGGGACGTATTCGGTGCCACCGAGGTACTCCCCGTACTGGTCGCGAATGCGTTCCTCGCCCAATTGATCCCAGCAGAGAGTGTCGGTCGGGATTGCGACCGCCTCGGTCTCGACCACCGAGGTTCCGGTGACGGCGAGCGACTTGTGAGGGGCGTGCAGGTCGAATGCGGTCACCGCGGTTCCCCAGTAATCGGTGTACCGGTACGCCCGGGTCGCCGGAACCGTCTCGACGCGATTGTGGATCACGTTCTGCCGCCCGTCGCTTCGCGGCGTCAGCCTCGCCTCGTTGAACGACGACGTCACCGGCGCGTCGTACGCGAAACCGGTCGTGTGCACCACCCGCAGTCGCCAGGTCACGCCTCCCCCTCCACGTCCGCGGTGACGCCGCCGCTCCCCGTGCCCGCATCCGTCCACGCCACCCAGGGGGCGGAGTGGAAGTACTGCTGCGCGATCGCCTCCTGGAGGTCGCGGCACGTCTTCTGGAGCGCGAGCAGACGCTCCTGCAGGTCCTCCATCACCACGACCGGCGGCAGGAACTCGAGTTCGCTGCGGGCCCGGCCGACGATGCGCTGCGCCTCGTCGCGGGTCCCGACGCGGCTGTTCGGGCTGACGTCGAGCTGGGCGAGGCAGCGTTCGGCCTCCGTGATCGCGTGGAACACCGACCGCGGGAATAGCCGGTCGAGCAGGATGAACTCGACGACCCGGTTCGCGTCGAGGGCGCCGCGATAGGTGCGCAGGTAGGTGTCCTGGGCGCCGGCGGAGCGCAGCACGGTGACCCATGCGGGCGAGCTGTTGCGGTCCCCGGCGCGGGAGAGCAGCAGCCGGACGGTCATGTCCACCCGTTCGACCGAGCGGCCCAACAGCAGGAACCGGTAGCCGTCGTCGCGGCTCAGTGTCGAGTCGGCGAGCCCCGCGAACATCGCAGCCCGGGACTCGACGTAGCTGAAGAACTCGTGGGGTCCGAGGCGGCGCGCGGCGCGTTCCCGCTCGGCGAGTCCGTTGTACATGGTGTTGAGACACTCCCACATCTCGGTGGACGTCACTTCCCTTGCACCCCTGGCATTTTCGCGGGCACGCGACAGGGAGTCGACGATCGAGCCGCCCCGGTTGCGACTGAACGCCACCGCGTCCGTCAGCGACCACACGTCCATCGGCCCGTGCGGCGGATCGATACCGAGCACCCGCAAGAGCAGCCGGGACGACCGGTCGGGGTCCACCGTCGAGTCCTCGAACAGCTGATGGACCGCCACGTCGAGGATGCGGGCGGTGTCGTCGGCCCGTTCGACGTAGCGGCCGATCCAGTACAGCGACTCGGCGTTACGAGCGAGCATTCCCGTCCCCCTCGTTCGACCGGAGCGCGGCGCCTCGCCGGCGCCCGTTCTGCTGTTGCTGTTGCTGTTGCTGCCCGGCGGACAGTTCGGGTCCGAGTTCGCTGTGACCCGGCCGAACCGGCTCACCGACGAGCTCCCGGCCGCCGAGTTCGCGTTCGGCCTCGGGGACGCGGCTGGCGAGGACCCAGGTGTCCTTGCTGCCTCCCCCCTGACTGGAGTTGACGACGAGCGACCCTTCCGGGAGCGCAACGCGGGTCAGTCCGCCCGGCAGCACCCAGACGCTCTCGCCGTCGTTGACCGCGAAGGGCCGCAGGTCGACGTGCCGCGGAGACAGCACGTCACCGACCTTGGTGGGGACGGTCGACAGTTGCACCACGGGCTGCGCGATCCAGCCGCGGGGGTCGGCGCGGACCTTCTCGCGGATCCCGGCCAGTTCCTCCCGCGTCGCGTCGGGCCCGAACACGATGCCGTAGCCACCCGAGCCCTCCACCGGCTTGATCACGAGTTCGTCCAGTCGTTCGAGGACCTCCTCGCATTCGTCCGGCAACCAGCACCGGAACGTGTCGACGTTCTCCAGCAGCGGCTTCTCGCCGAGGTAGTACTCGATGATCTCGGGCACGTACGTGTAGACCAGCTTGTCGTCGCCCACTCCGTTGCCGACGGCGCTGGAGATGACGACGTTGCCCGCGCGGGCAGCGTTGAGGAGCCCGGCGACCCCGAGCACCGAGTCCGGCCGGAAGTGCAGCGGGTCGAGAAAGTCGTCGTCGATTCGCCGGTAGACGACGTCGACCTGCCGCTCCCCCTCGGTGGTGCGCATGTAGACGACGTTGTCGCGGCAGAACAGGTCCCGCCCCTCGACGAGTTCGACGCCCATCTGCCGGGCCAGCAGCGAGTGCTCGAAGTAGGCGGAGTTCGCGATGCCGGGGGTGAGCACGACGACGGTCGGGTCTGCGGTGTTCACGGCCGCGGACGCTCGCAGTGCGCGGAGCAGGTGTGTGGAGTAGTCGCCGACCGACCGCACCCTGTGGGACGAGAAGAGGTCGGGGAACACCCGCGCCATCGTGCGCCGGTTCTCCATCACGTACGAGACACCGGACGGCGAGCGGAGATTGTCCTCGAGCACGCGGAAGGTGCCGTTGGCGTCGCGGACGATGTCGATTCCGGCCACGTGGATCCGGACCCCGTTCGGCGGGACGATGCCCATCGCCTGACGGTGAAAGTGGTCACAGGAGGTGACCAGACGCTTCGGGACCACCCGGTCGCGGAGGATCTCCTGGTCCCCGTACACATCCGCGAGGAACATCTCGAGGGCGCGGACACGCTGCGCGATGCCGCGTTCGAGACCCGCCCACTCGCGTTCGGCGATCACCCGGGGTACGAGATCGAGCGGGAAGGGCCGCTCCTGCCCCGACAGCGAGAAGGTCACGCCCTGGTCGACGAATGCGCGGGCCAGTGCATCGGTGCGGGCGGCGAGGGAAGCGGCGCTGGACGGCTGGAGGGCCGCGAAGATCCCCTCGTACGGTTCCCGGACGGTGCCGTCGGCGGCGAACATCTCGTCGTAGGCGAGTGCGTATCGCCCTATGTCGGTGTATCCGTCGAAAACAGCGCCCTCGGACTGTCCGGCCGCGGATCGGGTGGCGACTCGAGCGTTCATCGGCCCATGCTCCGACAGCCGTGTCACCGCCGCATCACGTACCGTAAACAGCAGATGTGCTCGATGAAACAAACACGTTCCGGGTGGACGGGATGTGATCCACGCGCATCGGTTTGGGTCGGCACCCGTGCCACTGGTACAGTGGCCTGTCGGTGCATCATTGCGCCCACAGCTTTCTCAACCAGAAACCAGCGAAGACGACAGGATTTTACGCGTGGCCAACATCAAGTCCCAGGTGAAGCGGATCCGGACCAACGAGCGTCAGCGACTGCGCAACCAGTCGGTGAAGTCCTCGCTGCGTACCGCGATCCGTTCCTTCCGTGAGGCAGCTGCCGCGGGCGACAAGGACAAGGCCAACGAGCTCCTCGTCACCGCCAGCCGCAAGCTCGACAAGGCAGCCAGCAAGGGCGTCATCCACGCCAACCAGGCTGCCAACAAGAAGTCGGCGCTCGCGCTCGCCGTCAACAAGCTCTGACACACCCTGTGTGACGGCTCCGCCGTCCACGGACTCGGCGGCCCGTCCGTCGACGCACGTCATCGCTGGAGACCGCCCCGTCCTCGGATCGGGCGGTCTTTCGCGTACCCGGGCCGGGTTCGAATCGCCGGTTCGCGACTACGACCGCAGTTCGGCGACTCGGCCCACGGCGTATTCCACCGCGTAGTCCGCGTCCGCGGCGGCACCCTTGACGTCGGCATTGAGCTGCGCCACCACGCGCAGTGCCGCTCCGAGCGACTCGGGGCTCCACCCTCGCGCCTGGGCCTGGGCGTTCTTCACCTTCCACGGCGGCATCCCGAGACCCGACGCCATCTTGAACGGGTCGCCCCGCCCCGCGGAGTCGACTCGGGCGATGGTGTGCACGGCAGCTGCGAGCGCATCGGCGAGCAGCACGTGCGGGACGCCACGCAACATCGCCCACCGCAACGCCTCCAGCGCACCGGAGCGGTTGCCCGCCACCGCGAGGTCCGCAACATCGAAACCCGAGACCTCCGCCTTCCCCGAGTAGTACCGCTGCACCGCCGCGGAGTCGATCCGGCCACCCGTGTCGGCCGCCAGCTGCGAACAGGCGGCGGCGAGCTCCCTCAGGTCCGACCCGACCGCGTCGAGGACGGTCTCGATCACCTCGGGCGACACCCTGACCCCCGCCGCGCGGAACTCGCCGCGGACGAAGTCGACGCGCTCGGAGGCCTTGAGCTTCCCGCACTCGTGCACCTGCGCGCCTGATTTCTGCAGGGCCCCGACCATCGCCTTCGCGCGGCCGCCGCCCGAATGCAGCACGACGAGCGTGAATCCTTCGGGCGGTGCCACAGCCGCGTCGAGCACCAGCGTGACCGCGTCCTTGCCCGCCTCCGCGGCCGCCTCGAGAACGATCACCTTGTCCTCGGCGAACAGGGACGGGCTCAGCAGCTCGGCGAGTTCGGCGGGACTCGCGTCGCCGGTGCGCAACCGCTCCACCGGCACCTCCGCCGGATTCCCGGACGCTCCCCTCACCGTTGTGACGATGGACGCGACGGCCCGCTCGACGAGGAAGTCCTCGTCCCCGAGGACCAGATGCAGCTGCGGATTCGAACTCACCGGTCGATCGTCCCACGCCGGTACGTCACCGCCACACCGCCACCGCCGGACCGGCCGACCGCGATGTCACCCCCGAGGTCGGTGCGGGCGACGGTCGCGCCCATCTCCTGCAGTGTCCGCAGTGTGTCCGGGTTCGGGTGGCCGAAGGTGTTGTCCGCGCCGACGGACACGACAACCAGCCTCGCCCCGACGGCGCGAAGGAACTCCGGCGTGGTCGTCCGCGAACCGTGGTGTGGCAGTTTGAGGATGTCCGCGCCGAGCGGTACCCCGTCCCGCAGGAGGTCACGCTGGCCGGGTACCTCGACGTCACCGGTCAGCAGGATGCGTCCGGCAACCGTGTCGACGGACATCACCAGCGACTGGTCGTTCGCGGCGCCGTCGGCGTCGTCCGGATCGCGGGGCGCGGGCAGCGTCGGACCGAGCACCCGCAGGGTCACCGAACCCGCGGTCAGCACCTGCCCGGCGCGGACCGTGGTGAGCGGGACGCCGTCACCGGCCGCCGCCTTCCGCACCAGCTCGTAGGCCTGCGACGGAAGTCGCATCGGTCCGGTCACGACCTGCGCGACGGATCGTCCGTGCAGTACTCCGGCCAGACCGTCGACGTGGTCGGCGTGCAGGTGGGTGAGCACGACGGCGTGGACGGTTCGCACTCCCAGGCGGTCGAGACAGCCGTCCACGGCACGCGTGTCCGGTCCGGCGTCGACGACCACCGCGGACCCGCCGCCCGCGGCGAGGACGAGGGCGTCGCCCTGTCCGACGTCGCAGGCCACGAGAACCCAGCCCGGCGCGGGCCAGCCGGGAGCGAGCATCCGAACCGGAACCCACACGACAACGAGCCCGACCACGACCGCGAGGGCCGCCGTCCGCAGCCGGCGCAGCGCCACCGCGGCGACCGTCGCCGCGACGGCCACCGCGAGGATCCCGAACCCGACCACACCGGACGGCACGGTGAGGAGTGCGCCCGGCAGCCCCGCGGCCTCGCGCGCCACCCGGAGCAGCCACCACAGCGGGGGGCCGGTCGTCAGCGCGGCGACCTCGCCGAGCGGCACCCACATCGTTGCCGCGGCCGCGACCACCGCACCGATCACCGTGACCGGCGCGATCACCGGGGCGACAAGGAGATTCGCCGCGATCGCCACGGTGCTCACCGTTCCCGACATGGCCGCCACGATCGGCAGGGTGACGACGTGGGCGGCGACCGCGACCGCGACGGCCTCCGCGAGCGGGCGTGGCCATCCGCGGAGCTGCCATCGCCGCGCCCAGCGGGGCGCGATGAGGACCAGCGCTGCGGTCGCGGCAACGGACAGCGCGAATCCCCAGTTGACGGCGAGTTCCGGGAACCATGCGAGCAGCGCGACGACCGCACCGCCCAACGCGGGCATCGCCTGGCGGCGCCTGCCGGCGACGATCGCCAGCAACACGACCGCGCCCATCGCCGCGGCTCGCAACACACTCGCGGACGGCCTTGCCAGAATCACGAAGCCGAGCAGCGCGACACCCGCCACCGTCGCCGACGTGCCCGGCCCGAGTGCAGCGGCCCTGGTCAGAAGCAGCACTGCACCCAGCAGGATCGACACGTTGGCGCCCGACACCGCTGTCAGATGGGCGAGTCCGGCCGCGGTGAAGTCGTCGGCCACGGGCTGCGGCAGATTCGAGGTGTCACCGACCACGAGGCCGGGAAGCAGTCCCGCGGCGTCGTCGGACAGTGCGCGGGAGGCGGCCTCGGCGAAGCGATCCCGCACGTACCCGGCCGCGCGCTGGTGCCAGGGTGGCTCACCGACGACCGTCGGTGGCCCGGTCGCGCGGACCACCGCGACCGTCAGGTCCGCGCGGTCGGTTTCATCTGCCCTGCCCCGGAACTGGACACGAGCCCCCGGAAGCAGGTCCCGCCACCCTTCGCCCGGGGCGAAGACCAGCACCGCTCCCCCGACGTCGAACGCGTCCCGTCCGGCGGTCATCGAGCGAAGCGTGACGCGGACCATGACGGTGTCCCCGGTTCGTCCACGGACCGCGCGTGGATCGTCGGAGACGGCCGCGATCAGTGTGACGTCACCGCCGCGCTCCGCGACCGCGGCGAGGGGATGGGTGTGCACGGCCTGGACACGGGTGGCCGTCGCGACCGCGAAGCCCGCCCCGATCAGCAGCGCCGCGATCAGCGTCCCCGCCATCGCCGGTGCGCGGGTGCGCAGGCCGACCACCACAGCGATCGCCACCAGCGCGAGCACTGCGAGCCACACCGCCGCGCGCGCACCGAACCCGATTCCGACAGCGGTTGCCGCCCAGGCCGATCCAGCGGACGGAAGCAGGCGCAGGTCGACGATGCGCGGTCGGCTCACCGCACGATCACGAGGTCGCGCAGCTTCTCGAGCCGCGCGGGACCTATCCCGTCGACCTCGCCGAGTTGCTCGACGTCGGTGAAGCTCCCGTTCTCGGTGCGCCACTCGATGATCGACGTCGCGGTGACCGGACCGACTCCGGGCAGCTCGTCCAACTGCTCTTCTGTCGCGGTGTTGAGGTTCACCGGGCCACCGGCCGTGTCGCCCGCGGCGCCCGGACCGACGGAGGCGCTCCCGGCAACGGGCACCGAGCCGGGTGGCGGTGCCAGCCCCACCAGTACCTGATCGCCGTCGGCGAGCTTCTGTGCGAGATTGAGCCCCAGCAGGTCCGCGCCCTCCCGCGCCCCACCGGCCGCCGCCAGTGCATCGGCGATCCGAGATCCGTCCGGCAGCCGCACCAGCCCACCCGCGTGGACGAGCCCGACGACACTGACGACGATCTCGGGTGCCGCGTCGGGAACCGACGAGGCGGTCCTCGCGGAGATCTCGGAGATCTCGTCCACCGTGCTCGCCGCGGGCAACGGGGCCACCGCCTGTGGGACGGGACGGTCCCGCCAGACCACGACGCCACCCACTCCGGCGGCGATCACCGCAACGGACGCCAACGCAGCGACACCACGGCGACCCGGCGCGAACCTCACCCGCGGACCCGGCGCGGGGGCGTCCGCGTCGAGCCAGCCCGGTTGCGTCACTGGAGTGGCCGGATCGACCTCGTCCGCATCGTCGACGGCGGTGACGGAATCCAGCCGCCGCCGGATCTGCTCACGAATCTCGGTGCTGCCCATACCCCGACGCTAGGGCGGCGCGCCGACCGGGCTTCCCCGTCGGGCGGCCGAAACGGACCGGCCTGTGGATGGGACGCGCCTGTGGACTATTCGCTCCGCGCGTCGAACGACGCGGGCAGCTCACTGCCACCGGGCACCACCAGCACCCCCACCGCGCCCGGCCCGAGATGACTCGCCACCACCGGGCCGAGTTCGGCGACCACGCACTCGCCGACATCGGGCAGACGCTCGCGGAGCGCGGCGGCAACCTGTTCCGCGCGCTCGGCGGCGTGAACGTGGTGCACCGCGACCGCGACGTCGCGGCTCTCCGTTCCGGGCAGCTCCCTGGTTCCGGCCGCCGCCAGTTCGACGGCGCCGTCGACGAGCCGCCCGAGCGCCTTCGTGACGGTGCGGGTCTTCTCCCGCAACACGAGCTTCCCGTCGACCAGGTGCAGCACGGGCTTCATCGCGAGCGCGGTCCCGAACAGCGCGGCCGCCGTGCCGATCCGACCGCCTCGGCGCAGATGGTCGAGCCGGTCGACCATGATCAGCACGCGGCCCCGGTCGGCGACCTCGACGGCCCGCTCGTACACCGCCCGTAGGCTGCCACCCGCTCGCGCCACGCGGGCTGCGGCGAGCACGGCGTACCCCAGTGCCATTGCGGTGGAACGTGAGTCGACGATCCGAACCTTCTCCCCGAGTTCCTGGGCTGCCTGTCGCCCGGCATCCCAGGTCCCGGACAGCTGCCGCGAGATGTGCACTGCGACGACCCCGTCCCCGTCACTGTCCTCCAGGGCCTGCGCGTAGGCGTCCGTCAGTTCGCCCGGGGAGGCACCGGACGTGGTGATTCCCGCTCCGACGAACAGGTTCGCCGGCATCTCGTCGACACCGTCGCGCAGGTCGAGCCCGTCGACCAGCACGTGCAGCGGGACGATCCGGATACCCAGGTCCGCCGCGACCTCCGGTTCGAGACCGCAGGACGAGTCCGTGACCACGACGACCGCCATCGGCGACTACCGGGCTCCGTCGGCGGCCGCGCTCACGTCGCCCGAACCGGCCTCCGCGAGTGCCGCGCGGATGGTCGTGAGCATCGCCTCGGCGACCGCGGCGTGACCGTTCCAGCCCCAGTGGATGCCGTCGGGATTCCCCTCGCCCGAGTAGATGTCGGGGCGAACGGCCTGCGCGAGGTCGACGAGCGGCACGTTCTTCTCCCGGCCCCACGCTTCGAGGGCGTCGACGGCCGCGGGGCGACCCGCGTGCACCTTGCCGTAGGCCTCGCTGAGATGTACCGAGGGCAGGCAGCCGATGATCGGCAACTCCGGCCGCATGTACTCCAGAGAGGTGCGGCACTCCTCCAGGTACTCGACGCTCAGCTTCGGTGGGAGTGCCACCGGCCAGCCCAGCGGTGCGAGGCGCGGTTGCAGCCACTGGTACGCGGTGCGGACCTGACGACGCAACGCGGGCGGCCGGATGTAGCGGAGCGTCTCGCGGAGCGCCGTCGGGAGCGGCGACGGCAGCGAATCCATGCCGCCGACCGCGAAGACCACCGCACCCGCCCGGGGCACGGTCGCCCACACTCGCGGGTCCTGGATCAGCGCCCAGTAGGCGTCTCGGCTGGTCCAGCCGATCCGCGCGACCAGTTCGACGTCCCAGCCGAGTTCGGCGGCGACGAGGCTCGGCCAGATCTTCGGATGGTCCGCCGCGAGACCGCCCTTGGGACCGAAGTAGGACAGCGAGTCCGCGATCACCAGCAACGTCGGCCGCCGGTCGCCGGTCACGTCGACGTTCGTCAGCTCAGAGGACATCGCCGGCCACCGAGGCAGAGGCGTTCCACACGTCCAGACGCCACGACAGCGCGTCGGGTGAACCGTGCCCGCTGAGCTGAACCCAGCTGGTGTTGCCGAGGCCGCCGAGGACGGGCCAGCGCTCGACGGGAAGGTCGAGCAGCGCCGCCGTCAGGGCTGCGATCAGTCCCCCGTGGGCGACGACCACCACCGGCTCCTCACCCCAGCCCGGGCGCGCGGCCACCAGTTCCTCGACCACGGGCACCGCGCGCCGGGCCACCTCGATACGGCTCTCGCCGCCCGGCGGAGACCACGACGCGTCGGCGCGCCACGCCGCCCGGGCGCCGGGATCGCGCTCGTCGACCTGGGTGTGGGTGAGACCCTGCCACTCACCGAGGTGGGTCTCCCGAAGCCGCGTGTCGGTGCTGACGACCAGTCCCGTGTGTTCACCGAGCGCGGTCGCGGTGTCCAGTGCGCGACGCAGGTCCGAACTGACGATCTCGATCGGCGCGCGCTCCGCGAGCGACTTCGCCGCCGACTTCGCCTGCAGCCGACCGAGCTCGGACAGGTCGGTGTCGAGCTGACCCTGCATCCGGTCGCCCGCGTTGTACTCCGTCTGACCGTGCCGAAGCAGGATCAGCCGCCGCGCCCGCGACAGCGAGGACGTCACAGTCCGGACTCCGGTTCGTCGTCGAGGTCGGCATCGGTCAGTGCGCGGTCGTCCGTGACGTCGCCGTCGGAGCCGGCACCCCACTCGGCGGTGCGGGGCTCGATGCCGTCCACGGTCACGACCGGGCAGTCCTTCCACAGCCGCTCCAGGCCGTAGAAGTTGCGCTCGTCGTCGTGCTGCACGTGCACGACGAGGTCGACGTAGTCGAGCAGCGCCCAGCGGCCCTCGCGGGTGCCCTCCTTGCGGACCGGCTTGTGCCCGGCCTCGCGCAGCTTGTCCTCGATGTTCTCCACCACCGAGTTGACCTGGCGCTCGTTGGACGCGGACGCGATCACGAAGCAGTCGGTGATCACCAACTGCTCCGACACGTCCAGGACCACCACGTCGTTGGCCAGCTTCTCGTCGGCTGCCAGCGCGGCGATCCGCGACATCTCGAGTGCTTCGGCGGATGCGCTCACTTAGGTGTTCTCCCGGTTCTGGGTTCGGCTGGAGTTGTGGGTCGTGCCCGTGTCGTGCTGCGGTGCCGGTCCCGACACCGTGATCGCGCCGTCGCGACGCTCCGCGCCGCGCGGCCGATACAGGTTCCGCTTCGAGATGTACTGCACCACCCCGTCCGGCACCAGGTACCAGACGGGCCGGTTCTCGCTCGCACGCAGTCGGCAGTCCGTCGACGAGATCGCCATCGCGGGGATCTCGACGAGCGTCAGCGCGTCGGCGGGCTGGCCGGCGAGATGATCCGCGAGGTGATCGATGCCCAGTTCGAACCCGGGCCTGCTCACGCCCACGAACTTCGCGAGCTCGAACATCTCCTCCCAATTCTGCCAGGTGAGGATCGTCTCGAGCGCGTCGGCGCCCGTGATGAAGTACAGATCCGCGTCGGGATGCTGGCGGTGCAGGTCGCGCAGCGTGTCGACCGTGTAGGTGTCCTTGTGTCGGTCCACGTCGACGCGGCTCACCGAGAAACTCGGGTTCGACGCGGTCGCGATCACCGTCATGAGGTAGCGGTCCTCGGCGGCGCTGACGTTCTTGCCCGCCTTCTGCCACGGCTGTCCCGTCGGGACGAAGATGACCTCGTCGAGATCGAAGCGGTCCTTCACCTCGCTCGCCGCGACGAGATGGCCGTGGTGGATCGGGTCGAACGTCCCACCCATCACGCCCAGCCGGCGGCGACGCGTGGCCGCCCTGTCTCCCTTGTGCACGATCGTCGAGCTTACTGGGCGCCGCCGGTGACGATCCGGCAGCACGCTGCCGCGACCATCCGCCGCGACACGGTCACACCGGCAAGAGCCCCGAGACGACCGCGGCCAGCTGCTGCGCGTTGCGGCACTCGTGCATCGGCACCACGTCGGCGTACACGTTCGCGGCGGAGTCGCCACCGCCCCACTGTCCGCGCGGCTCCGGGTTGAGCCAGTGCGTGTGCTTGGCGACGGTCGCCAGATGCGCGAGCGACGCGAGGTTCGGATCGCGGTAGTTGTTGCGGGCGTCGCCGAGGATGAGCAGCGACGACCGGCTGGTCAGGCTGTGCGCGAACCGTTCCGCGAACACCCCGATCGCGTTGCCGTAGTCGGAGTGCCCGTCGTATGCGATCAGGTCGGCTTCACGGATCATCCGCGACATCGACGCACCGAGGTCGGCGCCGGAGTCGAAGAACCGGGTGACCTCGTCCGTGGTGTCGATGAACGCGAACACCCGGACCCGCGCGAACTGTTCGCGCAGCGCGTGCACGAGCAGCAGTGTGAAGTTCGAGAAGCCGGCCACCGAGCCCGACACGTCACACAGGACGACGAGTTCAGGACGCGCCGGGCGCGGCTTGCGCAGGACGAGGTCGATGGGGACTCCGCCGGTGGACATCGATCTGCGCAGGGTCTTGCGGAGGTCGATCGCTCCCGCGCGGGCGCGTTTGCGGCGGGCGGCGAGCCGGCTCGCGAGCTTGCGGGCGAGAGGGGTGACGGTGCGCCGCAGTGTCTGCATCTCGGCGTCCGAGGCGCGCAGGAAGTCGACCTCCTCGGCGAGTTTCGGCACTCCGTAGCTCGCGACACGCTCCTTGCCGAGTTGTTCTGCGGACCGGCGGCGCGTCTCGATCTCGACCATCTTGCGGAAATCCGCGATCCGCTGCGCGGCCGTGCGACGGGCGATCTCGGTCGCGTACTCGTCGGCCCGGCGCTCCTGGTTGTGGGCGTTGCCGAGCAGTCCGTCCAGGATCCGCGTGACCAGGGTGTCGGGACCCACCTCCCGCAGCGCCTGGTACGCGGAGAACGAGGGACCCTTCGCGGACTGGTACTGCCCCAACTCCTCCACGAGACGAGCCGTCAGCTGCTCGATCAGCTGCATGGACTCCGCCGAGCCGTCCACGAGCAGGCCGGCGATCAGCTCCCGCAGCGCCTCGAAGTCGACCTCGCCGTTCTCGCCGCGCGGGATCTCGATCTCCGCGTCGCCGCTGCCGTCGGTGCGGGCGCCGACCGCGGCCGGGAACCACAGGTCGAACAGTGCGTCGTAGGTGGCGCGGTGCGTGGGCCGGCGCAGCAACGCGCACGCCAGGCCCTCGCGCACCGCCTCCCGGTCGAGCAGGTCGAGCACCGACATCACCTGGCCGGCGTCGACGGTCTCCGACGGTCCGACGGCGATGCCGCGGGTGCGCAGGGCCTCGACGAAGTCGACGAGGTGCCCGGGCAGCCCGTACGGTGCCGCCGGAATTCCCGGCTTACCTGCGGTGACGGCCATGCCGCGCCTCCTTGGTTGTGCTCTGCCTCGAACTCGCGTCAGTTGAGCCGGAGTTCCGACTCGGCTCGCTGCTGGTCGGCCTGATGCTTGAGGACGACCCCCAGTGTCGAGCGGATCGCGTCGTCGTCGAGGGTGTCCATGCCGAGCGCGAGCAGGGTGCGGCCCCAGTCGATCGTCTCCGCGACGGAGGGCAGCTTCTTGAGCTGCATGCCGCGCAGCACGCGGACCGTGCGGACGAGCTGCTCGGCGATCGCCTCGGGCAGCTCGGGCACCCGGCTGGCCAGGATCCGGCGCTCGAGGTCCGCGTCCGGGAAGTCGAGGTGCAGGAAGAGACAGCGCCGCTTGAGCGCCTCGGACAGCTCGCGTGTGCCGTTGGACGTCAGCACCGTGAACGGTTTGCGGGTCGCGGTGATCGTGCCGAGTTCGGGGACGGTCACGGCGAAGTCGCTGAGCACCTCGAGCAGCAGGCCCTCGATCTCGACGTCGGCCTTGTCGACCTCGTCGATCAGCAGGACGGTCGGGTCCTCGCGCCGGATCGCGGTCAGCAGCGGACGCGACAGCAGGAACTCCTCCGCGAAGACGTCCTGCCGCGTCTCGTCCCAGCCGTTCTCCCCGCTCGCCCCGGCCTGGATGCGCAGGATCTGCTTGGCGTGGTTCCACTCGTACAGCGCGCGCGACTCGTCGACACCCTCGTAGCACTGCAGGCGGACGAGCTCGGCGCCCGCGGTCTGGGCGACCGCGCGCGACAGCTCGGTCTTGCCGACACCGGCGGGCCCTTCGATCAGGAGAGGCTTGCCCAGCCGGTCCGCGAGGAACACGGCGGTCGCGGTCCCCTTGTCCGCGAGGTACCCGGTCTCGGCGAGACGGGCGATCACGTCGTCGACGCTCGCGAAGACGGGCGGGGTGGTCGGGAGTGCTCGATCCACGGGGGAACCTTTCGTACGGGCCGGGATGTCGGGGCCGGGTCAGGCGGGGCGGATGTGGCCGTCGCCCCACACCACCCACTTGGTGGAGGTGAGCTCGGGCAGGCCCATCGGGCCCCGGGCGTGCAGCTTCTGCGTGGAGATGCCGATCTCGGCGCCGAACCCGAACTGCTCGCCGTCGGTGAACGCGGTCGAGGCGTTGACCATGACGGCCGCCGCGTCCACGCGGGCGGAGAACTCGCGGGCGGCGGACAGGTCGTCGGTGACGATCGCCTCGGTGTGACCGGTGCCGTAGACGTCGATGTGCGCGACGGCGGCGTCAAGGTCGGCGACGACCTTCATCGCGATGTCGAGGGTGAGGTACTCCTGGGTCCAGTCGTCCTCCGTCGCCGGAACCTGACCCTCGAGATCGCCGTGGATGACGACGCCCGCGGTCTGCAGTGCCTGCGTCAGCGCGGGAACCGCGGTCTCGGCGATGCCGGCGTCGATCAGCACGGTCTCGGCGGTGTTGCACACGCTGGGGCGCCGCGTCTTGGCGTTCAGCACGATGGTCACGGCCTTCTCCAGGTCGGCGGCAGAGTGGACGTAGACGTGGCAGTTGCCGACACCGGTCTCGATGGTCGGCACGGTGGCGTTCCGGACGACGGTGTCGATCAGGCCGGCTCCACCGCGCGGGATGACCACGTCGACGAGGCCGCGGGCCTGGATGAGGTGGGTGACCGAGGAGCGGTCCTCGGAGGGCAGCAACTGCACCGCGTCTGCGGGCAGTCCCTGCGCGGTGAGTGCGGTCCGCAGCACGTCGACGAGTGCGGCGTTCGAGTTCTTCGCGGACGACGAGCCACGCAACAGAGCGGCGTTGCCGGACTTCAGTGCGAGCCCGAAGGCGTCGACGGTGACGTTCGGGCGCGCCTCGTAGACCATGCCGACGACGCCGAGCGGAACCCGGAGCTGCCGGATCTCGAGCCCGTTCGGCAGCGTGGAGCCGCGTACGACCTCCCCGACCGGGTCGGCGAGACCGGCGACCTGACGCAGGCCGGACGCGATGCCGTCGATGCGGTCGTGGGTGAGCCGGAGACGATCGAGCAGCGAATCCTCGGTCCCGGCGGCGCGTGCGGTGTCGATGTCGACGGCGTTGGCCGCGAGGACCGTGTCGGCGGCGGCGAGAGTCGCGTCCGCCGCTGCGTGCAGCGCGGCATCCTTCCGGGCCGTCGTCAGCAGGGCCAGGGTCCGGGACGCGACCCGCGCCCGGCGGGCCGCGCCGTGCACGGCTTCCCGGACGGTGTCGCTCGCCTGTGCTTGATCGTTCACCGCGGTCATGAGTACAGAGTAGCGAGCGCTAAGTGGACGCAGGTCGGTCGCCCGGTGCTTCGACACGCGGAGTCGGGGACGAGTTCGACATGACCGCGAACCATTGTTAGCGTGGCGAAGTTACGCGCCGGCGCTCCGAGCCGCGGCACCGTCCGAACAGCCGGTGCGCAGCAGCAGGTTTGGAGCACTGCCACGAGCCAGAGCCATCCGGCGGGGGCCGGAGAAGAGCCACAGGGCCGTGTGCCGACACCCGGCCGGCGCGCCGCCGAGCGGGCGACGAAAAGATGCGTGCATCAGGTACGTGCTCCGCCGGTGCGGCACCGCGCTGCGCAAGGACAGCGCCGACAATGAACGCACAATCACAGATCAGCAGTGCAGACATCGCGGCATCACCGGAGGTCACGGTGGTGGACGAGTCCGCGGTCAAGCGGGCCGTCAAGGCCACGATGCTCGGAAACGCCATGGAGTGGTTCGACTTCGGCATCTACGCCTACCTGGCCACCACGATCGGCAAGGTGTTCTTCCCCGACGTCGGGGGTGCCACCCAGTTGCTGTCGACGTTCGCCATCTTCGCGGCGGCCTTCCTGGTCCGCCCACTCGGCGGGCTGTTCTTCGGGCCGCTCGGCGACCGAATCGGCCGCAAGAAGGTCCTGGCCACGACGATCATCCTGATGGCGGGCAGCACCTTCGCGATCGGCCTGATCCCGAGCCACGCCTCGATCGGGGTGGCCGCGCCGATCCTCCTCGTCACCCTGCGGTTGGTGCAGGGATTCTCGACGGGCGGCGAGTACGGGGGTGCCAGCACCTTCGTCGCCGAGTACGCACCGGATCGACGCCGCGGATACTTCGCGAGCTTCCTCGAACTCGGCACACTCGCCGGCTACGTGGCCGCGGCGTCCCTGGTCACGGCGATCCAGTGGCTGACGACGGAGGAAGCGCTCCTCGACTGGGCCTGGCGCATCCCGTTCCTCGTCGCCGGCCCCCTCGGACTGATCGGGCTGTACCTGCGGTTGCGTCTCGAGGAGACGCCCGCGTTCCAGGCGTTCGAGGCGAGCCGGTCGGAGGACGACGCCCCCGTGAAGGTCGGCGCCCTGGACAAGCTCCGCGAGACCCTGGCCGGAAGCTGGCGTCCGATGTTGCTGTGCATCGTCCTGGTGGCTACCTACAACATCGCGCACTACGGGCTCCTGACCTACATGCCCACCTACCTGTCGAACACCCTCGGCTACGACGAGACCCACGGCCTGCTGCTGATGATCGTGGTCATGGTCGCGATGATGGCGGTGATCACGCGCGTCGGCGCACTGTCCGACAAGTACGGACGGAAGCCGTTGCTGCTCATCGGCTTCACCGGATTCCTCGTGCTGTCCCTGCCGGCCTACCTGCTGATCGGGGTCGGCGGATACGTCCCCGTCCTGCTCGGGCTCGCGGTGCTGGGCGCACTTCTCCTCCTCTTCGTCGGCGTGTTTCCCGCGGTGCTGCCCGCACTGTTCCCGACAGGCGTGCGCTACGGCGCGCTGGCCATCGCGTACAACGTCGCGGTGTCCCTGTTCGGCGGTACGACACCACTCGCCGTGACGGCCCTCGAGAACGCCACCGGCAGCAGTCTCGTTGCCCCGCTGTACGTGTCGACGGCCGCGCTGATCGGAGGGCTCGCAGTCCTCATGATTCCGGAAACGGCCCGTCGTCCGCTCGAAGGTTCGCCGCCGGCGGTGGCGACCGAATCCGAGGCCCGCGCCGTGTTGCGTCGCATCCGGGCACGCGCCGCCCGGGGACGACGACTCGAGGCCGACCGCGCCTGAGCCGCCGGCGGGCGCCCGCGCCGGGGGGCCGTCGCGGCACATCGGGAGCGAGAACCGATCACGCTAACGTGAGGGTCATGGCTTCGAGTGTGACGGTCCTCGGCAGCGTCAACATGGATCTGGTCGCGACGACCGCCACCCGTCCTGCGGGCGGGGAAACGGTGCTGGGCACCGCCTTCGCCGCCGGTCCGGGTGGCAAGGGTTCGAACCAGGCGATCGCCGCTGCCCGCGCCGGCGCCCGGGCGAGTTTCCTCGGTGCGGTCGGCGACGACGACTTCGCCGCGTCGTTGCGGGACGTCCTCGTCGACGCCGATGTCGCCACGGACCTGCTCCGCTCGACCCCCGGCCCGAGCGGGGTGGCGGTCATCGTCGTCGACGAGGCGGGCGAGAACTCGATCGTCGTGGTGCCGGGGGCGAACGGCGGGTTCACGCATCTCGGCGATGCGGAGTTGGCGCGGATCGCGGAGTCGGACGCGCTGCTGTGCCAGCTGGAGATCCCGATGGCGACGATCGTCGCGGGTGCCGAGCACGCGCACTCCTCGGGCACGGTCGTCTTCCTGAATCCGTCTCCGGTCCAGCCCCTTCCGGCCGATCTCGTCGCGTCGATCGATGTCGTGATCGTCAACGAGACCGAGGCGACGCAGCTCGGTTCGGCGACCGTGGAGCGGGTGCCTCACGTCGTGACGACCCTCGGCCACCGCGGCGCGCGGTGGCGTGGGCCGGACGGCACCACGATCGACGTCGCGGCGCCCGCGGTCGCGGTCGTCGACACCACCGGTGCGGGCGACGCCTTCGCGGGCACACTGGCCGCGTGCTGGGGCCTGGGTCCCGAGACGGCGCTTCGCCGTGCGGTGTTCGCAGGTGCACTCGCGACGACCCGGGCCGGCGCGGCGGCGTCCTCCCCCACCGCAGGTGAGGTGGACGCGCTGCTCGCCCGTCACTCGTGAGGGCACGGCCGCCGCCCCTTCCCCCGATCGTTCGCCTGACATAGCATCACCGCACCGCGGCCACAGTGAGGCAGATCACAGGCCGCCCTCGGGACTGGAGTGCGAATGAACCGGACAGTTGCGGGCAAGACCATCGCCGACCTCGTCTTCCGCGCCGCGGAGGCCTACGGGGACCGGCCGGCGGCCCGCTGGCAGAGCGAACCGGACCACTGGGAGCAGTTCTCCTACCGGGAGCTGGCCGAGCGAGTGGACGAGTTCGGCTCCGGCCTGATCGAGCTCGGACTGGACGTCGGCGACCGGGTCGCCGTCCTCGCGAGCACCCGCCCCGACTGGTCGGTCGCCCACCTCGCCATCGTCGCCGCGGGAGGCGTCCACGTCTCGGTCTACCCGACCAACTCGCCCGACGAGTGCGCGTGGGTGGTCGGCAACTCCGAGGCCCGCGGCATCGTGTGCGAGAACGCCGAGCAGGTCGCGAAGATCCTCGCGGTCCGCGACCAGCTGCCCGCGCTGGAATGGATCGCGGTGCTGGACGACGACGCGGTGAACGACGAGACCGGGAACGTCGCGATTCCCGCCGAGGAGATCCGCCGCCGTGGCCGCGAACGGGATTCGGCGGAACTCCGCCGCCGGTCCGCCGCCGTCGACCCCACCGATCCGTACGTCTTCATGTACACGTCGGGAACGACAGGCCCACCCAAGGGATGCGTGCTCTCCCACGGCAACTACCGCGCGATCATGACGGCGAACGACGGTCTCGACGCTCTCGACGGCGTCACCTCGGACAAGGACATGGTGCTGTACCTGTTCCTGCCCCTGGCACACGCGTTCGCGTTGCTGTTCCAGCTGATGGCGTTCGACCGCGGTGGCGTCATCGCGTACTGGGGCGGTGACACCACCCGCATCGTCGGCGAGGTGATGGCCGTCAAGCCGACTCATCTGCCGTCGGTGCCGCGTGTCTTCGAGAAGATCTACACCCTGGCGGTCGGCTCGAAACCCGCCGAGGAACAGGAACGGATCCTCGGGGCCGCCGCGCTCGGAGTCCGGGTCCGCGACCTGCAGCACGCGGGCGAGCCGGTGCCCGCGCAGTTGCAGGAGACGTTCGACGCCGCCGAGGCCGCACTGTTCCAGGGCGTCCGCGCCCTGTTCGGCGGCAACCTCGACCTCGCGATCACCGGTGCGGCCCCGATCGCGAAGGAGATCCTCGAGTTCTTCTACGGCTGCGGCGTTCCACTGATGGAAGGCTTCGGAATGACCGAGACCTCCACCGGCGCGACGGTCAACACCGTCAAGCACCACCGCTTCGGAACGGTCGGCAGGCCGCTGCCCGGCATCGAGGCGCGCATCGCCGAGGACGGGGAGTTGCTCATCAAGGGTGACAACGTTTTCCAGGGCTACTACAAGATGGCGGACGCCTCGTTCGGCGCCGTTGCGGACGGGTGGTTGCACACCGGCGACCTGGCGTCGATCGACGACGACGGCTACGTCTCCATCGTCGGCCGCAAGAAGGACATCATCGTCACCTCGGGCGGCAAGAATCTGACGCCGGCCAACCTGGAGAACGATCTCAAGCGGTCACCGTGGATCAGCCAGGCCGTCATGTACGGGGATCGTCGCCCCTACCCGGTGGTGCTGGTGACGCTCGATCCGGAAACGGTGCTGCCGTGGGCGCAGGCGCAGGGCCTGCCGCAGTCGGTCGCAGAGCTCGCCCGCCATCCGATGGTGATCGAGCTCGTCCAGCAGGCCGTGGACGCGGCGAACGCGAAACTCGCTCAGCCCGAACAGGTCAAGAAGGTCGCCATCGCCGACCGGGACCTGGCGCAAGAGACGGGCGAGCTGACGCCGACGTTGAAGATCAAGCGCACGGTGGTCGGCGAGAACTTCGCAGACGTGTTCGACGCCCTGTACGCGGACTGACGCGACGGGTCGCGTTCGCCGGGTCACGCCTCGGCGAACGCGAGCCCCCGCTCGGACAATTCCTCTCCGAGGATCCGGACGGCCTTGGGCCCGACGCCGTGGATCGCGAGGAGCGATTTCGCGCTCACCGCCGTCAGGTGCTCGAACCGGGTGTATCCGCGCGCCGCGAGTTCGCGCGCGGCCACCGTGCCGATGGTCCGCGGGAACTCGGTCGCCGGAGATTCCGCCGAGCCCGTCACGCGTCACCCAGCCACTCCAGGGCCGCGGCCACCAACGCCGCGACACCGGTGTCCAGTGTCGGCCGAACCACCGGCGCGAACTGTGGTGAATGGTTGGACGGCAACGGCTTCCCATCCGTGACGTCGAACCCACCGATGAACCAGTACGCCAGTGGCACACCGAGTTCGGTGGCGAGGTCGCCCACGTCCTCACTGCCCGACACGGGCCCGATCTCGAGCACCTTGTCCGCGCCGAGCAGTCCGCGCAGTGCGTCGAGCGTCCGCTTGGTGGCGTCGGGGTCGTTCACGGTCAGCGGGAAACTGTTCAGGTCGGTGATCTCCGGTGGCTTCGGTGCCCGCGACGCCTCGGACTCGGCGTTCGCGATGCGCGTGATGCCCTCCGCGAGTTGGTCGGAGACGTGCTGGTCGAACGAGCGGGTGTTGACCTTGAGTACCGCCTCGTCCGGGATGACGTTCTCCTTGGTCCCCGCCTGGAAGGAGCCGACGGTGACGACGGCGGGACTGGTCGGCGAGACCTCACGGGAGACGAGCGTCTGCAACCGCATCACCGTCGAGGCACCCATCACCACCGGGTCGATGCACTGGTCGGGCGTCGAGCCGTGTCCCCCGCGGCCGAACATCCGGATCTGCACGCTCCGCGCGGCCGCCATCGCGGTTCCCGGACTGGCGAAGGCCGACCCCACCGGCCCGGGCATGACGTGCTGCCCGAGCACGACGCACGGGCGCGGGATCACGTCGTAGAGGCCGTCGTCGATCATGCGGCGCGCGCCGTCGCCGAGTTCCTCGGCCGGCTGGAACAGCGCGATCACCGTGCCCGTCCAGCGCTCGCGCGCCTTCGCGAGCAGGTCGGCGGCCCCGAGCAGGCAGGTGACGTGCATGTCGTGCCCGCAGGCGTGCATCACCGGCACCGTGTCCCCGTCGGCGTTCACCGCGGTCGCGGTGGACGCGTACTCCAGCCCGGTGTCCTCCCGCACGGGCAGTGCGTCCATGTCGGCGCGGAGCAGCACCACCGGGCCGTCTCCGTTGACCAGGACACCGACGACCCCGGTACCGCCGATTCCGCTCGTCACGGCGTACCCGGACGCGGCGAGCCGCTCGGCGACGATGCCCGCCGTGCGGTGCTCGGCGTACGACAGTTCGGGGTTCGCATGCAGGTCGCGGTACAGGTCGGCGAGGCCGGGGGCGATCTCGGCGAAGCCCGTCAGTGCGGGATGCTCGGCAACGGTCATCGTCCACACCTACCACGCCCCGTGCCGGTCGTCGGGAAGGGTGCCGGACAGTGGACGGTGTCGGCCGTGGGCTGACCCTGTCGGGGCGGTCCGGCACGATGGACCCATGACCTCAGCGACCACGGACCTCCGACCCGACGCCGAGGCGCTGCTGCGCGATCTCGCCGGACCGGACGCCACCCTCCGGGACGACCAGTGGACCGCGATCGAGGCGCTGGTGGTGCACCGGCGCCGGGCGCTCGTCGTGCAACGCACCGGATGGGGCAAGTCCGCGGTCTACTTCATCTCGGCGAAGCTGCTGCGCGCCCAGGGCCGCGGACCAACGGTGATCGTGTCCCCGCTGCTGGCCCTGATGCGCAACCAGGTCGAGTCCGCGGCCCGCGCAGGCGTCCGGGCCGCGACGATCAACTCCGGGAACGTCACCGAGTGGGAGGAGATCCACCAGCGTGTCGCCGACGGCGAGGTCGACGTGCTGCTGGTGAGCCCGGAGCGGCTCAACAACCCGGACTTCCGCGACCAGGTGCTGCCGTCGCTCGCCGCCGATGCGGGACTGGTCGTCGTCGACGAGGCGCACTGCGTGTCCGACTGGGGACACGACTTCCGCCCCGACTACCGCCGCATCCGCACCCTCGTCGCCGAACTCGGCGAGGGCATCCCGGTCCTGGCGACGACGGCGACCGCGAACGACCGCGTGGTGGAGGATGTTTCGGCGCAGCTGGGCGTGGGCGGCAGCGACACCCTGGTGCTGCGCGGCGGGCTCGAGCGGGAGTCCCTCCGACTGTCGGTCGTGCGGATCGACGGCGCCACCGAACGGGCGGCATGGCTCGCTCAGCGACTCGCGTCGTTGCCGGGCTCGGGCATCGTCTACGCGCTGACGGTGTCCGCGGCGCGGGATCTGGCGTCACTGCTCGCGGACCAGGGGCACGCAGTCGCCGCCTACACCGGGCAGACCGACCCGGCCGAGCGCGAACAACTCGAAGCCGACCTGCTCGCGAACCGGGTCAAGGCGCTCGTCGCCACCTCGGCCCTCGGGATGGGCTTCGACAAGCCGGACCTCGGGTTCGTCGTGCACCTCGGCGCGCCGTCGTCCCCGATCGCGTACTACCAGCAGGTGGGTCGCGCGGGCCGCTCCACCGACCGGGCCGAGGTGGTTCTGCTGCCCGGCCCGGAGGACCGACAGATCTGGAGTTGGTTCGCCTCCGTCGCGTTCCCGCGCGAGCACATCGTGCGCCGGGTGCTCGAGGTCCTCGACCTCGAGCGCCCGCAGTCGACGCAGGCCCTCGAACCCCAGGTGGAACTGAACCGCTCGCGACTCGAGATGGTGCTCAAGGTCCTCGACGTGGACGGCGCGGTGCGGCGGGTGCGCGGCGGCTGGATCGGCACCGGTGTGCCGTGGGAGTACGACGCCGCCCGCTACGAACGTCTGGAGCAGGCCCGGGCGGCGGAACAGAAGGCGATGCTCGAGTACGAGACGACATCGGCGTGCCGGATGGAGTTCCTGCGCCGCCAACTCGACGATCCACTGCTCTCCGACGGCCCCGATCCGTGTGGCCGCTGCGACAACTGCACCGGCACGGGACCGGACACGGCCGTCGACGAGACCGAGATCGTCCGGGTCCGCGAGCGTCTCGACCGTCCCGGCGTGGATCTCGCACCCCGCAAGCAGTGGCCGACCGGTCTGGCGAAGCTGGGGCTGTCGCTGTCCGGGAAGATCACCGACGGCCCGCAGACCGGCCGCGCGATCGGGAGGCTCTCGGACCTCGGTTGGGGTGCCCGCCTGCGCGCGCTGTTCGATGCACCCGACGGCCCGGTCCCGGACGCGATCGTCGACGCCGCGATCCGGGTGCTCGCCGCGTGGGACTGGGAGGTCCGTCCGACCGCGGTGATGGCGGTCGAGTCGGACGTCCGGCCGCAGTTGGTGTCCTCACTCGCCGTGCGGCTCGCCCAGGTCGGCCGTCTCACCGACCTGGGCATCCTGGCCCGCACCCCCGGGCGTCCCCCCGTGTCGGCGGCGAACTCCGCGTACCGGGTGGCGGGTCTGGCCGGCGCGTTCGTCACTCCGGACCCGCTCCCGGTCGACGGGCCTGTCCTGCTCGTCGACGACCTCTGGGACACCGGGTGGACGCTGACGACGGCCGCGCGAGAACTGCGGGCGGCGGGCGCTCCCGCCGTGCTGCCGTTCGCCGTCGCCACACCGAACTGAACGGCCGGCCCGGGCGTGCCTCCCGATCACTCCCGGATGAACACGATCAGGCGCCGGGTGCGCCGGCATCGGGAGACATGCCCTGGCGCCCGGACCGGTCCGTCGTGGACGACGCGTCCGCGACCGGCTGCGGCCGGGCGGCATGCGGGTCCCACTCCTCGTCCAGCTCGCGGCGGCTCTCCTCCTCCACGGTCGCGTCGACCCGCGCCATCGTCGCCCGCAGCAGCGGCGGCGCGAGCACCGACGTCACGACCGCGACGAGCACGACGACGGTGTAGGACTCGGTCGTGAGGACGCCGAGGCTCAGCCCGATCATCGCGATGACGATCTCGACGGCTCCTCTCGCGTTCAGCCCGGCGCCCAGTGCGAGCGCCTCCCAGCGTTCGAGGCGGACCAGCCGGGCTCCGACATAGGCGCCGACGAACTTTCCGACGATCGCGAGGACGAGGATCGCCATCGCCGCCCAGAACACGTCGGCCCGCGCGAGCACGGTGAGGTCGACGCGCAGTCCCGCGGTCGCGAGGAACAGCGGTGCGAGCACGCTGAACACCACCGTGCGCAACGGTGCCAGCAACCTGGCGTGGGTCCCGCCGAGCGCGAGACCTGCCACGAATGCACCGAGGACGGCTTCGAGTTCCAACGCCTGTGTCGCCGCGGCACCGCCGATGATCAGGATCACCGCGGCGGGGATCACCCCGGCCGGGTACTCGCTGCTCGCGAGACGATCGAGGACGCGCCCGGCGAGCGGCCTGACGACGAACCAGGCCACCGGCACGAGCGCCACGGCGACGACGATGGTGAGCGCGAGCCGGTCCGCGCGCAGGCCGACGGTCGCCACTGCTGACAGGCCGGACAGCATCAGCCACCCGAGGGCGTCGTCCACTGCACCGGACGCGAGCGTCAGCTGTCCGACGTTGCGGTGCAACAGCGTCAGCTCGGCGAGCGTCTTCGCGATGACGGGTATCGCGCTCACCGACAGTGCGACGCCGAGAAACGCGGCGAACACGGCCGGCGACGCCTCCGGTCCGTGGAACGACTCGGGAACGACCAACCCGATGCCGACACCGAGCACCAGGGGCAGCACGAAGGCGCCGGTTGCGACACCACCGACGACCGTCGCCCGGCGACGCAGGAAACCGGTGTCGAGCTGCGCGGCGGAGAGTCCGACGAGCAGCAGGATGCCGACCTGCCCGATCGCGTCGAGCAGGTGTTGCTGCGACGCGTCGGGCGGGAAGATGTACTGCTGGACGGCGGGGGCCACGGCTCCGAGCAGGCTGGGGCCGAGCAGCACGCCCGCCGTCAGCTCGCCGACGATGGCGGGCAGTCCGAATCGCTGCGCCATGCGGCCGAGGACCAGCGCAGCCGCGACGACCACCGCGACCTGCACCAGCAGGATCATGAGGGCGTCGCCGCCGAGCAGCGGCACCTGTGTCACCGGAGTCAGCCCGCGACGGCGACGACGTCGGGCTCGGCCCAGGCCAGACCGTCGGCGGACGGCACGAGACCACCCTCGAGCAGCGGGGGCTCGACCTGTGCGGACCCCATCACTCCGCGGGCCTGCATGGCGTTCATCTCCTCCATGACCTCCCGCACGACCGGCGTCTTGAACAGGTGGTTCATCCGGTGTCCCGAGTCGGTGTCCATGCCGCCGGTCTTCGCCGCGGCCTCGGTGAGCGCCTGGGAGGACGCGGTGAAGCGCTCGACGACGGCGGCGGCGTCGGTGAGCGCGGCCTCCTTGGAGAATCCGCCCGCGACGAGGGACACGAACGCCTCGAGATCCGCCGTCGGTGCACCGGTCACCTTGCGCGCGCGCCAGAAGTAGGAGTCCTCGCTCTGTTCCATGTCGTAGAACGAGGAGAGGAACTCGTAGAACACCGCGTACTCACGTCGATAGCGGCCCTCGAACTCGCCGAAGGCGCGCTCCTCCGTCATGGCACCGGAGAGCACGCTGTTGACGGAACGGGCGGCGAGGACACCGGAGTAGGTCGCCAGGTGTACTCCGGTGGAGAAGACGGGGTCGATGAAGCAGGCGGCGTCGCCGACGAGGACCATGCCGTTGCCCCAGAACTTCGTGTTGGCGTACGAGTAGTCCTTGCGGGTCCGGATCTCGCCGTAGACGCCCTCGGTGACCCGGGTCGCATCCGTCAGCATGTCCTTGACGATGGTGCAGCGGTCGATGAGCCGCAGGAGTGCGGCCTCCTGGTCGCCCTGGATCGCGGCGGCGTGCTCCTTCGCGACGACGACACCCACGCTCGTGAGCTCGTCGGTCAGCGGGATGTACCAGATCCAGCCCTCGTCGAAAGCCGCGCACAGGATGTTGCCGGAGCTGGGCGCGGGCAGGCGCTTCCCGCCGGTGAAGTAGCCGAACAGTGCGACGTTCTGGAAGAAGTCGGAGTAGATGCGTTCGGCGCCCGCGTGCTTGGTGAGCCGGGTCTTGTTGCCGGAGGCGTCGACGACGTACCGGGCGAGTACGCGATGTGAGGCGCCGCTGGAGTCGGTGTAGTCGACGCCGGTGACCCGGCCGGTCTCGTCGGTGACGACACCGGTGACGGCGGCCTGTTCGCGGACGTCGACGCCGGTCCGCGCGGAGTGTCGGAGCAGGATCTCGTCGAACCGCATGCGCTCGACCTGGTAGGCGTGCGAGGTGGGTCCGGCGAATTCGGGAGAGATGGCGAAGTTGAAGTTCCACGGTGTCGGACTGGTCCCCCACCGGAAGCTGCCGCCGGCCTTCTTCATGAAGCCGGCGTTCTCGATGTCGTTCTCGACGCCGAGGAGTCGGCACACGCCGTGGATGGTGGAGGGCAGGAGCGACTCGCCGATCTGGTACCTCGGGAAGCTCTCCCGTTCGAGTTGAACCACGCGATGCCCGCTCTTCGCGAGCAGGGTGGCGGTCGTGGAGCCGCCCGGGCCGCCGCCGACGACCACGACGTCGACCTGTTCGACAATTCCCATCGAATCTCCTCATTAGTAGACATTTCAACCATTGACATTGGTTAGCCTAACCTTCAGGGTTTGTCGCTGTCTCGACCTTGCGCTCGCCGGGACCCCTGAAATCCGCTCGAGAAATGCGCATAAATCGCCCGAACGACGCCCCGCGCTACACAAATGTGTCGCACCTCACAGTTGCGGCCTCACCTGCGAGAGACCCGAAATATCGCAACGGATTCCGCCCGGGAAGGTGAATCGGTCGACACCTGGTTGTTACGTTCGAGTTGCATATGAGCCCAGTTACGGAGAGAAACACCCCGACCCGGACAGCTCCATCCCCGTCCGATGCCAGTGCACGCAGCGCCATGATCAACTGTCGCCGACCGACGGTCGACGATGCGATCAGGATCTGGGAGATCGCCCGCGACTCGCGCGTGCTCGATCTGAACTCCAGCTATGCCTACCTGTTGTGGTGCAGAGATTTTCACGACACCTGCGTCGTCGCGGAACTCGACGGCCGGGTCGTCGGATTCGTCACCGGATTCGTCCGTCCCGCCGACCCCGGCACGCTCTTCGTCTGGCAGGTCGCGGTCGACGAGTCCGCACGTGGACACGGGATTGCCGCGTCGATGCTCGGCGATCTCATGGACCACCTTGCCCACCAGGGCATCTCACGACTCGAGACGACGATCAGCCCGGACAACACCGCGTCGATCGCTCTGTTCACCGCACTGGCACGGAACCGTTACACCACTATTACGAAACGAGAACTGTTCACTCCCAGCCATTTCCCCGATTCACACGAATCAGAAGAGCTCTACATCATCGGGGACGAGAGCACCGAAGGAGCGCAACGATGACCCTCACGATCGACACGGACATCTTCACCGAACGCGAATCCGAGGTCCGCAGCTACAGCAGATCCTGGCCC